>CAWJLX010000001.1:0-29340 GCA_963843815.1 uncultured Actinomycetota bacterium
CGTGAGATTGCCGAGCGGGTCGTGGGTGAAGGAGGTGACCGGGTTGGCGGCCGGCCCGGTTCCGCCGGCGTGGACGGTCTCGCTCGCCCGGTGGCCGGCGTCGTCGTAGGTCCAGTTGTAGCCGCCGCTCCGGGGGAGCGTCAGGGAGGCGAGCTGGTCGTCGGCGGTCCAGGTGTAGGTGGTGGCCTGGCCGGTGTCGTTGCTGGTGGTCGACAGCCTGCCTGTCGGATTGTAGTGTAGGCGGTGGCAGACCCGGACGGGTGGTGCGGAGGTGGGCTGGTCTGCGAGGTTGTAGGTGCTGGTGGTGGCGTTGCCGCGGCGGTCGATCTGTTGGGTGGGTCGGTTGCGTTCGTCGTAGACCCAGCTGAGGGTCTGGTTGGAGCGCTTGGAGGTCAACAGGTTGTTGTTGAGGTCGTAGCCGTAGGTGGTGGTGCCCGCGCCGATCGGGAGTGCCTCGGAGGTGGTGCGGCCGATCTTGTCGTAGATCCAGGTGGTGATGCCGCCGGCGGGGCTGCGGAGCGTGAGGGGGTTGCCGAGCTTGTCGTAGGTGGTCTGGGTGTAGGCGCCGGCGGGGTTGGACACCACGGCCGGGCGGCCCATCGGGTCGTGGCCGGTGGTCGTGGTGATCCCAGTGGGGTCGGTAAGTGAGGTTTCGTTGCCGACGACGTCCCAGGTGTGGACGACGGTCCCGGCGAGGGGGTCGGTTTCGGTGGTGACCCGGTTGAGGTCGTCAAACTCATAGGTCCAGGTGTGGCCGCGCCGATCGGTGCGGCTGGTGAGGTTCCCGACGGCGTCGTAGCCGAACTCCTCGGTGCTGTCGTCGGCATAGGTCTTGGTCTGGGGTCGCCCGAGGTCGTCGAGGACCGCGGTGATGGTGCGCCCGGCGGGGTCTGTCTCCTTCACCGGGTTGCCGGCGAGGTCGTACTCGTAGCTGGTGACCCGGCCCCCGGGTGCGGTGCGTGTCAGCACCCGCCCGGCGCCGTCGTAGGTGTAGGTCGTGTCGCGGCCCATGCCGTCGGTCTCGGTGACGACCTGACCCATGGTGTTGGTCATCACGACGGACACCGCGCCCTTGGCATCGGTGGCGGTGGTGGTCCGGCCGGCGTTGGAGTACGCCAGTGTCGTTGCGTTCCCGCGGGCGTCGGTGGTGACGTCGGGGCGACCGAGGATGTCGAAAGTCTGCGTTTCGACGGCGCCGATCGGCGACTGCGTCTTGGTCAGGTCGCCGGACTTGTTGTACGTGTAGGTGAACACGCCGCCCAGCGGATTGGTGTAGCTGGTGACGTCTGCCCCGTTGCCGAAGGCGAACGACTCCGACCCTCCGTCGGGGTAGTCGCTGCGCAGGATGCGGCCGCTGCGGTCCACCACGTTCTGGGTCACAGCACCCAGCGCGTCAATCAGCCAGACCGCACGCCCCGACGGGTCGTACTCGGTCTTCGCGCTTGCTCCCTCAGGTCCGGTGGTCTCGGTGAGGAGTCCCTGGTCGTCGTACTCACGGCTGGTGATGCGATCGAGGGGGTCGGTGACGTCGGTGACCCTGCCCATCACGTCGTAGTCGTAGCTCGTGACGCCATCGGCCGGGTTTGTCGCGGAGTCGAGACGCCCCTGAGCGTCGTAGGCGTAGGTGGTCTCCCCACCGCGGGCGTCGGTGACCTTGATGGGTCGCCGGTCGTCGTCGAAGGTGGTCGTGGTGGTGGCGCCGTCGACGGTCTGCGACGTCACGGCCCCCCAGGGGGTGTACGTCCACGAGCTGTCGGTGGAGTCGGGTGCCGTGCTGGTCGTGACACGGCCCAGAGCGTTGGTGCTCAGCGTGGTCTGTCCGCCGTAGAAGTTGGTGACCGTCGCAGGGTCGCCGTCGGACTGGTAGGTGCGGACCTGGTCACGCCCGACCGGGTCGGTGACCTGGGTGATCTGCCCGCGTCCGTTGTTCTCGACCGGCCACGTGCCGCCCCTGGCGTCGGTCACCGAGGTCACACGGCCCTGGGTGCCGTAGGTGTAGGTGGTGGTGCCGCCACGGACATCGCGGATCTTGGTGGGCTTGTGCTGGAGGTTGAAGAAGGTGCGCGTGCCTCGCCCGACCTCGTCGATCTGCCAGATCACGTCTCCGCGATCATTCAAGATCGTGGCGGCGCGGACGGCGAATAGCCATTCATCGGCCCGTCCGGAACACCGTCGATGCGCATCACCTCACGTCCGTCGGCGTCGTAGATGACGTGCATGGCGATGTCGCCGACGCGTTCGACCGCCAGCCGGCCGTAGGAATCGAGGAGCTGGACCACCTGCACCCCGTCGGCGCGAGTGATGGTGCGCTTGCCCGTGTCGTAGGCGATGGTGGCGCGACCCTCGCCGGCCTGTTCAACCCATTCGACGCGGCCCTGGCTGTCGTAGCCCACCTCGACCTTCGCCACGCCGGTGGGGCTGGTGACCTTCGTGAGTCGCTCGCCGGCACCGTAGGTGTAGGACTCGCTCTTGCCGTCCACTCCGGTCGCAGAGCTCAGCAGTCCGTCGGCATAGGAGTAGCTGACCTCACGGTTCTGGCTGTCCTGGGTCGATGTGAGCTTGCCGGCGGTGCGGTCGAACTCCAGGAACCGGCCCGAGGCGCCGGTGGCCTTCGCGATCTTCCCGCCAACCCGATCGAAGTCGACCTCATGTCCGGGATCGTCGAGCACCATCGAGGTGAGCTGACCCGAGGTGTCGAAGCGGTAGGTGGTGTTGTCGCTGGCCGTGACATCAGTGCCGCTCGCATCGGTGGCGATCCCCGCCGACACGCCCAGACTGTCGCTCTGCCCGGACCCGTTCCCGGAGCCGCTCAAGGCACCGAACGGCATCTGGCCGCCGTCCGCGGCCTCCATCGTCAGCGCCCCCGACGCATCCTGGCTGAGCGACTCCGAGAACGCCGAACGCCACCCGCGTCCCAGATCCGAGGCGCGCCCTCCGGATGCGAGGAATAGGTACGCCTGGCCACCAACGCCTTGCCCGCGTCATTGACCGACAAGTCCTCCACCGCATAGTTCAGCGCCCCCAGACCCGTGTCGACCGGCCCGTAGGTCGGTGGCAGGCCCGCAATACGGACTCCGGTAGGAACTCCGGCGGTGCGCTGGTCAACGGGTCGCTCGCAAGAGGGCTGCCGGGCCCCCAGTAGTTCCACCTGTAGTCGCCGTTCTGCTGGCTTGGCGATCCCCAGACTCCCACCGAGGTCAGCTGGTTGAACGGGAGCTTCCACCCCGGTGCCACCCACCGAGATGACCTCGGACTTGATGATGTTGTGGCGCACATCGACCGTGCTCGCGTCGGCATAGAACCCGAAGACCGCGGTGTCCAGGGACGACGCGAAGAAGTTCCCGGCGAAATCGCCTTCCCCGGCCGAGACCCCGCACTTTGAATCCTTGAACGTATTGCCGTACACGCCCGCAAGGCCTCGATAGGGACCGTTGACATCCTCTGACCACGGGCTACCTTGATACCGGCCCGAAGCGCCTCACGGAAGGTCGAGTTGGTGACCACCACCCGGCCGTATGGCGTTGAGACGTCGAGCAACGCCGACGCATAGCAAGGCGCGGCAACTGCATACCCGCCATACGAGAAGTTGGTGTGATCGATGACAGAGACGGGGTTGCTCTCCTCATCGTTCGAGGCAAAGGGCTTGCTGGCAATGGCCACGTGCGCCCAGTCGCCGCGCGCCGGCAACGTCGCCGCACCGTCACCATTGGTGTCGCCGCCCACCGAGTCATCCTTGATCGAGGTCATCGTCACCGGCTGCGCAGCCGTCCCCAGCGACAACAACTGCCCGTCCGCGACCAGACGTGCAGACGTCCCGGAGAACTTGACGACGGTTCCAGGCAGCAGCGTCAACGCACGCCCAGCGGGGATCAGGATCTGACGGTCGATCACGTACGGGCTGCCCTCAGGCCCCCACACGGCATCCTTCGCAATGTTCGCGGTCACCGCCGTCGGCCCCGAAGCCGTCACCGTCACGACCTCCCGCGTCGGCGTCACAGCACCAGGAGGCTGCGGAACGACACTCGCCACCACGGCGGCCGTCGCCTCGACACGACCCAACGGCGCCAGCGAGACGCTCGCCAGCACACTCGCTGCAGCGACCGCGAACATCATCGCCGTCCGCGCCGAACCCAGCGACCAACGAACACAGGCACCCGACATGCCAGTCCTCCCCCGAGCGAGAATCACGCCGAGCGAACTTCTATCAGAAAACCACCCCACTGTCACCAAACGCGTTCAACCTCAGCCCCAGAGGTGCAATCGCACCCCATCGTCCGGGCCAGAGGGGGGTCTGCCGCAGGATCAGGTCTCAACTCCCAAGGCCGTGCCTCCGTCGCGACCCGTGTTGACGCCTGGAACGACCCAGGCGCTCGGCACCCATCGGCGGTCCGGGGCAAGCCCACCACGCGCCCGAGGGGGGAACAGTTCCCCTCGACCTGGATCAGGTCGACGCGAACGCTGCTCACCATCGGCTCTCGAGATGGTGTGGCGCCGCTTCGGCGGCAAGGAACACGCCCCCAAAACAGCTACCAGGCAAGCACCGGCCTCACCCCCTGCCGACCGCAGAACTGCTGTCTGCTCACCGGCCATCGCCCCCGGGTTACGAGGAGTGACGAGTACGGGATCTGCACCCGCTCCAAGGCCGCGAAGGCCTTCAAGATCGAGCGGCACGCATGCTACGAAGGTTCGTAGATCGGTCCGCCCCTCGGGGCGGGCCGAG
The DNA here is from genome assembly GCA_963843815.1 of uncultured Actinomycetota bacterium. Lineage (GTDB taxonomy): Bacteria > Actinomycetota > Actinomycetes > Propionibacteriales > Nocardioidaceae > Nocardioides. Next base: position 4,721 of record CAWJLX010000001.1, read on the forward strand.
CGTCATTTCAAGGCTAGGTGACGAGTACTGACGGGCGGTGACGGGCGTGCACGGTGGAGTGAAGTTCTACCGCGGCTCCGCGTCCGCCGCGCGCTCCTACGTCGAGGCCGACCACTCGCGAGCCGACGATTACTACCTGGCCGAAGGGACCGGTCTGGCCGAGCACTACGTCGCCGGCCCCGGCTCGCTGCAGCACCTCGGTGATCTCGACGGCCCGACGTACGAGCGTTGGGTCGCCGGGTACGACGTGCTGTCCGGCGCGGCCAAGGGACGGCTGCGTGACGACGCACGCGCGCTGCGGTTCGTCGAGGTCGTGGCGAACGGGCCGAAGTCCTGGTCGCTCGCCGCGGCGCTGCACCCCGACGTCGCGGCGGCGTACGACGCGGCGATGGATCGGGCGGCTGGTGAGGTGATCGGGTGGGTGGCCGAGCACGCCACGACCCGGGTCGGGCCGCGTGGCCGGCAGGTGCAGGTGCCGGTCGAGAAGCTAGAGGCGGCTGTCGTGCGGCACTACACCTCGCGGGCCGGTGACCCGCACCACCACTTGCACGTGCAGATCAACGCCCGCGTCTACGCGCAAGGGGCGTGGCGCGGACTGCATTCGGTCGGTGTCGTGGACAGCATCGAGGCGCTCAACGGGATCGGGCACGCCGCCGTGATGTGCGACCCCGAGTTCAGAGCCGCGCTGGCTGCGCGTGGGTACACGCTCGACGACGACGGCGAGATTCGTGAGCTCGCGCCGTACGCCGGCGGGTTCAGCCAGCGCGCCACCCAGATCAGCCGCAATGCCGACCGCTACGAAGCCGCATGGCGGACCGAGCACCCCGGCCAGGAGCCCGGGCCGCGATTGCGCCAAACGTGGGACCGGCGCGCGTGGGCCGACGCACGCCCCGATAAAGTGGTCCCCCTCAGTGGCGCCGACCTCGTCGCCGCCTGGAACAGCGAACTGCATGAGCTTGGCTTCACCCCACCCACCACCGCGCCGACCAACCCGGCCTCGGGGCTGGGTCTGCAGATCGGTCGGATCAACCGCGACGTCGCCGCCGACCTCGTGCTCACCCGGCTCGGCGCCAAGCGCTCGGCGTGGAACGCCCCCGATATTCGTGGCGAGGCCGAACGACTGATCGCCTCCCTCGGAGTCATCGCCGAACGCACAGTTCGGCACGAGCTGGTCGAAGACATCGCCGACCGGGCCCAGACACGGTGCGTGCCGCTGCTGGACCGCGACGACGTCCCCGAGCACGTCCGCAGCCTGACGTCCGAACGGGTCCTCGCTGTCGAAGCCGACCTCATCGACCGCATCGCCGCACGTGCCGCGCGCCCGGTCACTGACGCGGTCCGGCTCCGCAGGACCACCCGTTTCGATCCGGAGCACCTCGACGCCGTGCAACGGCGTGTCGTTGCGGCGCTGGCCGGCGACGGCGGTCTGCTCGTGATCGAGGGCGCCGCCGGTACTGGGAAGACCACGACCCTCGCTGCTGCACGCGACGTGCTCGACGCGTCCGAGCGTCGGCTCGTGGTCGTCACCCCGACTCTCAAGGCTGCCCAAGCGGCCCGGCAGCAGGTGGGCGCCGACGCGTTCTCTGCCGCTTGGCTCGTCCACCAGCACGGCTACCGGTGGGATGAAGACGGCCACTGGTCGCACACAGAGGTCGCACCAGTGGGCCGCGCCCGACTGCTGCCCGGCGACGTCCTCCTCGTTGACGAGGCCGGGATGCTCGACCAGGACACCGCCCGCGCGCTGTTCGCCATCGCGGACCGAGCCCACGCGAGGGTCGCGCTCGTTGGTGACCGCCACCAACTCCCAGCTGTTGGGCGCGGTGGCGTCCTGGACCTCGCCGCACGCTGGGTGCGACCCGCAGCCCACCACGAGCTCGAGTCGGTCCACCGGTTCGCCGATCCCGCTTACGCCGACCTCAGCCTCCTCATGCGCAGTGGTGAGCGCTCTGGTGAGGTCTTCGACGCTCTGCTCGAGCGCGGCCAGATCGTTCTGCATGCCAGCGACGTCGAACGCACCGCGGCACTGGCCGCCATCGGCGCTGGCCCTGCTGACGGTGCTGGTGGTGAGCAGCTCGTCATCGCTGACACCCGCGACCAGGTCAGTGCGCTCAACGCAGCCATCCGGGACCGCCGACACGACGTTGGTGAGCACCCTGGGCGGGCTGGTGAGCGATCTGATGAGCGGGCTGGTGAGCGGGCTGGTGAGTTGGTGACGCGGCGTGGTGAGCGGATCGGGCTCGGCGACCGGGTCGCCACCCGACGCAACGACCGCAACCTCGGGGTCGCGAACCGTGACACCTGGATCGTGGCCAGAATCGGCGAGGACGGCACCCTGCACGTCGCCGGACGTGCAGGACGTCGCGCGCTCCCCGCCGCGTACATCCGCGAGCACGTGGAGCTCGCGTTCACCACCACCGCCTACGGAGCCCAAGGCGAGACCGTCGACTCCGCACGCTTCGCTCTCGGTGAGACCACCGGTGCCACGTCGGCGTACGTCGCCATGACCCGAGGCCGCCACCACAACACCGCCCACCTCGTCGCGGAATCCATCGACGACGCCCGCAGCCAATGGGTCGACGTGTTCAGCCGTGACCGTGCCGACCTCGGGCCCAGGCACGCCGCGTACAGGGCCGCGAACGACATCGACCGGTACGGACCCAACGCGCAGCCGCGCTCCCTGGTAATGCAGGCCGCAGCGCTGCGGGAGGGTGCTCGGCGTCGGCCGGTCCCTCAGCCGATCCCGACTGCCGCGCCGACTCCACACGGGATCGGCCGCTGACCCGAGATGCTTGACCCCCGGCTTCTTCTCTCCAGGTGACCGCTCCGGGGACGCAGGACGACCTAGGTATCCAAGGAGAAGCCGATCTCGACAGGAACGGCCAACAGGCGTCCGATCCGCACAGCTCGATGTTGCTTCTCCAGACATGGAGTCGCCGAACCCGTCGGCGGCCACGACGAGAGGCAACGTGATGGTGGCACCTATCAACATCCCGGACGACTGGGACGACAACGGCCTGATCCTGTTCGAGGAGTTCTGCGAACTCATTCGCACACCCCAGCGCACCGTGCGTGACTGGCGCCAACGTGGAGTTGGCCCCAGCTGGACCCGTTTTCAGGGTGTCGGCCGGCTCTACATCACCGTCGCCGAAGCCCGTCGCTTCCTCGCCTCGAGCAAAGCCACGCGGGCGGAGGTGCGCTCCGATGGCTGAACGACGCACCATCCCCGTCTACCTCAGCCTCGACGAAGCCGCCGACGCCATGTCCGTGTCAGTCAAGACCATCCGACGCTGGATCGCAGCCGGCACCCTCCCGGCATACCGCTGCGGCAAACGCGCCATCCGGATCAAGCTCGAGGACCTCGAGTCCGCCCCTCGGAAGATCCCCGCCGGGCAATCCTGACAACCGGTACGCCGTTGCTGACAGCGGCCGGCATTGCGGCCGAAATGCCCAACAGGCCAACATCGGGTGGCGCAGATGGGCGGAGTCAGCGTTGGCCTTGTTGCACGTATGTTGCACGAGAGGCCCTCTCCTGGAAGGGAAAGGGCCTCTGACCTGCAGTTACTCGGGTGGGCGATACTGGGTTCGAACCAGTGACCTCTTCGGTGTGAACGAAGCGCGCTACCACTGCGCCAATCGCCCCGGGACGCGGGAACGATATCCCATGGACGCCGATGACCGGCAACCCGGGGTCAGTCCTCCTGCAGGGCCTTGATCTGCTCGTCGAGCTTGTCGACCTCGGCCTGGTTGTCGTGGAAACGGCGGTAGCTGTAGGCGATCAGGCCGAGGGCGAAGATCGCGGACCCGACCTGCGTCAGCCCGGTCCAGATGCCACCCGGCAACCACAGCAGCTCGGCGAACGGCCACCACCCGGGAACGTCCGGGCTCAGGATCCACAGCACCCCGACCCCGGCGAGGATCAACGCAGCGAGGCAGGAGAGCAAGATGCGCGGCCAGGTCTCCACGCCGTCTGCTGCACCCCTCAGCGCGCGCAGCCGGACCGGCTCCACGCGACGGTCCGCCCAGTCGTACTGACGGGACAGCAGGGCGAGGCCGACGAAGACCAGCAGCAGGCCGGGACCAGGCAACGGGATGGCGGCGATGCCGACCAGGAGGATCGTCCAACCCAGGATCTCGAGCCCGATGCGCTTGGCTGCCGCGGTCATGCGGAGACCATAACGGGCTGCGCCTCAGGACCGAGGTCCGCGGCCCGAAACTTGGCCTCCGCGTCAGGTTTCCATCAAGATCATCATGAGTCACGGTCAAGGGCGGTCTGGACCGGCCCGGATCATATTTCGCCGTTTCGCATCATGTGACGGCTTCCATGCCGTCTCATGAGCAACCAGACCAGATAAAACGTGCGGAGGAGCTTCGATGAACATGGCCGGTGGTGGACACACCCTGTCCGACGTTTTGTTGGACATCACCGTCGAGTGCACGGACGAGCGAGGCATCCGCCACGAGATCGACACCGTGCTCGGCTACCGCAGCTCGGACCCCTTCGCGGTGGCGATGACCTTCATCACCGGTGACGGCGACCTGGTCTGGACCTTCGGTCGCGACCTGCTCGCACAGGGCACCGAGTCCCCCGTCGGCGAGGGCGACGTCCACGTCTCCCCGGCCATCGACCGCAGCGGCCGCGCGATGGTGAGCATCGAGCTCAGCTCGCCCGACGGCCACCTCGTCCTGCTGGCCCGCGCCGTCGACGTGCACGACTTCCTCGCCCGCTCCGTCGCCGTCGTGCCGCAGGGCACAGAGGCGGACTTCTTCGACGTCGACATGCTCATCACCCAGGTCCTGGCTGCCTGAGCGACCGGCCCGAGCTCCTACTGGTGGGAGTGCTGCGCGATCCAGCTCGCGTGCAGGCCTGAGTAGATGGTGCCCGTCTGGGTGACCAGCTGGGCATGCGGTCCGCGCTGCACGACGCGGCCCTGGTCGACGACGATCACCTCGTCGGCATTCTCCGCCGTCGAGAGCCGGTGGGCGATCGTCACCGACGTCCGCGACTGCATCAGACGCTCGAGCGCCCGGCCGATCTGCATCTCCAGCGCCGGGTCGACCGCGCTCGTCGCCTCGTCGAGCACCAGCAGGTCGGGGTCGGCGAGATGCGCCCGCAACAGCGCGACCAGCTGCCGCTCCCCCGCCGACAACGACTCACCGCGCTGACCGACCAGCGTGTGGAGGCCGCGGGGCAGTCCCGCGAGCCAGTCGTCGACACCGAGCTCGACCGCGGACGCGCGGATCTCGTCCTCGGTCGCGTCGAGCTTGCCGTAGCGCACGTTGGCGGCGATCGTGTCGTCGAACAGGAAGCCCTCCTGCGGCACCAGTACGACGCTGCGCCGCAGCGAGCGTGCATCGAGGCGGCGTACGTCGATGCCGTCGAGCAGCACCGCGCCGTCGACGGGGTCCATCAGCCGGGTCAGCAGCTTGGCGAAGGTCGACTTGCCGGAGCCGGTCTCGCCGACAATGGCGACGCGGGTGCCGGCGTCGATGGTGAGGTCGACCTCGCGCAGCACCGGCGGCCCACCGGGGTAGGCGAAGGTGACGTCGGCGAAGCGCACGTCGATGGGCCCGCGGGGAAGGTGCTCGCCGTCGGGCCCGGGGTCGATCAGGTCGGCCGGGGTCTCCAGGATGCCCAGCACGCGGCGCCAGCTGGAGATGGCGTTCTGGGCGTCGGTCAGGATCTGGGTGCCCATCTGGACCGGCCCCACGAAGAGCGTCACCAGGAAGGCGAACGCGAGCACGCGACCCGGCGTCATGTCACCCGAGAAGCCGAGCAGCACGCCGATGACGATGACGCCCGCATTGGCGAGTCCGGCGGAGACGCCACCGAGGGAGAACGAGGTGACGGTGTAGGTCTGGGCGTGCGTGTAGGCGTCCTGCCAGTCCTGGATCGCGGTGTCGATCCGGGCCTGGGTGCGCGCCTCGACGCCGTAGGAGCGAACCGTTGCGGCGCCGACCACGGGCTCGGAGATCGCCCCGAGCAGCACCCCCACCTGGTGGCGTACGACGGTGTAGGCGGCGGAGAGCTTCTTCTGGAACCAGCGGATCGAGAGGAACAGTGGCGCGAAGCAGAGCCACACCACTGCGGCCAGCTGCCAGCTGTAGACCAGCATCAGCAGGGTCGCGGCGAGCATCTGCCCGATGCTCACCACGAAGATCAGCCCGCCGAAGACCAGGAACTGGCTCACCTGGTCGACGTCGGTCGTGACCCGCGACACGAGCGCGCCGCGGCGTTCGGTGTTCTGGGTCAGCAGCGGCAGGTCGTGGACGTGGCGGAAGGCCTTGGTGCGCAGCGTGGCGAGGCCGTGCTCGGAGGTGGTGAAGAGCCGGCTCGTCATGCCGTAGGACGCCAGGCTGGTGACCACGATCGCGACGGCCGCGAGCACGCCCATCAACGCCACGAAGTCGAAGCGCGGGCCGCCGGGCGCGTTGAGGCCACGGTCGAGGGTCTGCTGGACCGCGATCGGGACCACGATCTGGCCGCCCGAGGAGAGGACCGCGAGCAGCAGCGTGACGCCGAGGCCCTCGCGCAGCTCGGGTGAGTACTTCATGCCGAGGCGGATCGTGGCGATCGCGCCGATGTCCTCGCCGGAGTCCATCCGGGTGCCGGACGTGGGGGCCGTGGAGCTCATCTCGGGGTCCCTGCGGCGTTGTCGGACGGAGGAGCGAAGCGGAGGAGGACGAGAACGTCGTGGGGTGAGTTCATCTCGGCGTCCCCTCTGCATCGACCGCTGCGTCGACCTCGTAGGCGTTGACGAGGTGGGCGTACGCCGGGCTCGAGACGAGCAGGTCCGCGTGGGTGCCGCGGGCGACGATGCGGCCCCCGTCGAGGTGCACCACCTCGTCGGCCAGCGAGATCGTCGCCTTGCGGTAGGCCACGACCACCAGGGACGCGGTCGACCCGTCGACGTCGTTGCGGAGCGAGGCGAGGATCCGGGCCTCCACCTCGGGGTCGACGGCCGAGGTGGCGTCGTCGAGGATCAGCAGCCGGGGACGGCGCACCAGGGCGCGGGCCAGCGAGAGCCGCTGGCGCTGGCCGCCGGACAGCGAGGTCCCCCGCTCGCCCAGCTGGGTGTCCAGCCCGTCGGGCAGGGCGGCCACGAAGCCGTCTGCCTGGGAGGTCCGCAGTGCGGCCCACACCTGCTCGTCGGGGACGTCGGCGCCGAGGGTGACGTTGCCCCGGACCGTGTCGTCGAACATGAAGGCGGTCTGCGCGACCAGTGCGACGTCGCGGGGCAGCTCACCCCTGCGCAGGCCCTTGAGGTCGTGGCCGTCGATCCGGACGTGGCCGGCGTCGGGGTCCATGAGCCGGGTCAACAGGCTGGTCAGGGTGCTCTTGCCGGAGGCGGTGGCGCCGACGAGCGCCACGGTCCGTCCGGGTCGGACCTCGAAGTCCACGCCGCGCAGCAGCGGGGTGGCGGGGTCGTAGGAGTAGTGGAGGTCGTCGACCTCGAGGAGTGCGCCTCCCGCGGCGGGGGGCAGCACGTCTTCGCCGTAGGCCATGTTGCCCGTGGCGTCGAGCACGGCCTGGGTGCGGCGGTAGCCGACGACCGAGCGCGGGAACTCCCCGAGCAGCCAGCCGATGGCGCGGATCGGGAACGAGACGATCGTGAGCAGGTAGGCGATGGTGACCACGTCGCCGGCGGTGGTCGCACCGCTCGAGACGCGCGAGACGCCGACGGCGAGGACCACCAGGACACCGAGGCCGGGAAGGCTGGCGAGCGCGGGGTCGAACACCGCACGGATGCGGCCGGCACGGATGTTGACGTCGCGCAGCTCGTGTGTCCGGGCGCGGAACCGGTCGGTCTCCTCGACCTCGCGACCCAGGGTCTTGACGACCATGGCGCCGTCGAACGACTCGTGGGCGATCTCGCTGACCTCGGCGCGCAGACCCTGGGCCCGCGTCATCAGGGGCGAGGCGTAGCGCTGGTAGAGCAGGTTGGCGACCACGACCGCCGGGAAGACCAGCAGGCCCACCACCGCCATCACGACGTCTGCGACGAACATCTGGATGACGGCGACGACCATCATCACCACGGTGCCGAGCGCCATCGGCAGCGGCATGATCGGCGACCACGCCGCCTCGACGTCGGAGTAGGCGTTGGAGAGCAGCTGACCGGTCGGGTGGCGCTGGTGCCACTCCATCGGCAGGGAGAGGTACTGGCGGGTCACACCGCGTCGCGTGTGCGACTGCATGCGGTAGTACATGATGCCGCCGCCGAGCCGACGGGCCACGATGCCGATCGCCCGCAGGATCGCCACCCCCATGAAGAGCGCGACCACCCACACGAGCAGGCCGGTGCTGATCTCGCCGGTGTCGAAGGCGGGGATCAGGACGTTCTGGGTCGACCAGCCGAGCACCCATGCGTCGGCGACGGTGAGCACGCCGAACAGCACGGCACCGAGCGTTGCCACGATGAAGACGCGTGGCTCCCTCTTGACGCCGACCCACAGGACCCGGAAGCCGTCGAGAGTCGTGGTGCCCCGCAGCTCCGCATCCTTGCCCACCGGTGTCGCCCGCCCCCTCGTTCGTCTGGCTCGTGCCGCACGTCGCGCACAACGGCCAGGGTCAGTTGCCGAGCGCAACCAACCAGTCGGGTCAGGCTATTCCTCGCCACCGACAGCCTCCCAATCGGGTGGGCTCAGGCCCGGATCCGGGACAGGAACGCTCGGGTGCGCTCCTGCTGCGGGTCGCCGAGCACCTGCTCGGGTCGCCCACTCTCGTGGATCCGACCGTCGTGGAGGAAGCAGACCTGATCGGCCACGTCGCGGGCGAAGCCCATCTCGTGGGTGTTGAGCAGCATCGTCACGCCCTCGCCCTTGAGCTCGGTCAACAGGTCGAGCACCTCGCCCACGAGCTCGGGGTCGAGCGCGCTGGTGACCTCGTCGAGCAGCATCAGCCGGGGGTTGGCCACCAACGCCCGGGCGATGGCGACGCGCTGCTGCTGGCCCCCCGAGAGGTCGTCGGGCCGGGCCAGGGCCTTGTCGGACAGGCCGACCCGCTCCAGCATCGCCAGCCCACGCGAGCGGGCCTCGTCGGCACCCACGCCGTGGACCAGGCGCAGCGCCAGGGTGACGTTGCCGATGACGTCGAGGTGCGGGAAGAGGTTGTAGGCCTGGAAGACCATCCCCATCCGCGAGCGGACCTCGTCGCCGTCCACCTGCGGGTCGGTGATGTCGCGGCCCTCGAAGGTGATGACGCCGTCGTCGACGACCTCGAGCAGGTTCACGCAGCGCAGCAGGGTCGACTTGCCCGACCCCGACGCCCCGATCAGGACCACGCACTGGCCGGGCTCGATCGTCAGGTCCACGTCTCGCAGGACGACGTTGTCGCCGAACGACTTGCGCACCCCGGCCAGGCGCAGGAGCTCGCTGCCGGCGGCCGTGCGTGAGCTCACAGGTGGCCACCTGCCCCGTGGTAGCCCTTCTTGCGGGCGTAGCGGTCGGTGAGCCGGGCCATCGGGATGGTCAGGGAGCAGAACAGCACGCCCGCGACGACGTACGGCGTGTAGTTGAAGTCCAGCGCCGTCTCGATCTGCGCCCTGCGGATCGCGTCGCTCACGCCGAGGACGGCGATCAGGCCGGAGTCCTTCTGCAGGGAGACGAGGTCGTTCATCAGCGGCGGGATCACCCGCCGCCAGGCCTGGGGCAGGACGACGTGGCGCAGCGTCTGGCCGTAGGACAGGCCCAGGGAGCGACCCGCCAGCCGCTGGCTGGGGTGGACCGACTCGATCCCCGCACGGAAGACCTCGGCGACGTACGCCGAGTACGACAGCACCAACGCCGTGCCTCCCCAGAACAACGGCGAGGTCGGCATCCCGCTGAGCCCCAGGGCGGGACCTCCGAAGCCCAGCAGGAAGATCACCAGCAGCAGGGGCAGGCCGCGAAAGACGTCGACGTACGCCGTGCCGAGCAGGCGCAGCGGGAACGCGACCGGCCCGCGGAGCGTGCGGACGATGGCGACGGTGAGGCTCAGGATGAGGATCAGCACCCAGCAGACCAGCATCACGCGGATGTTGAGCCACAGGCCGTCGAGGACCGCAGGGAAGGACGAGACCGCCTTGTCCCAGTCGAAGTAGGTCTCGCGCACCCGCTGCCAGCCCGGCGAGCTGACCACGGCACTGCCGATCGTCCCGAGCAGGAGCAGCGTGCTGCCCCCCGCGATGCCTGCGCTGCGCAGAGTGCGGCGACGCCGCCAGTCGTCACGCTCTCGCTGGACCTCGGAGGGGCGCCACTCGTCGGCGACCTGCTCGGTCAGGATCTCCGGCATCGCTGACCCGGCGCTCAGGAGAGCTCGGGCGCGCCCTGCTGGGCCAGCCACTCCTGGCTGATCTGGTCGAGGATGCCGTCCTCACGCAGGGTGTCGACGGCTCCGGAGACGCAGCCGGTGAGCGCGCTGTCCTTGCCGAGGACGGCGCCGAACTGCTCCGACTCCCCCTCGGGCAGCGGCAGCTGGCCGACGATCAGGCCGTCGTCGAGCTGCACAGCGGTCATGAAGTAGGCCGTGGGCAGGTCGACCACGATGCCGTCGATCTGACCGTTCTTGAGGGCCTGGACGGCCTGGTCGTTGGTGTCGAAGACGGCCGGGTCCTTCGAGGGCTGGATCTGGTCGGTGATGGCGGTGTAGCTCGTGGTGCCGACCTGGGCACCGAGCTTGGCGTCGGCCAGCTCGGCCACGCTGGTGGCACCGTCGATCGCGCTGCCCGCGTTGGTGATGACGGTCTGCACGACGTCGAAGTAGCCGGACGAGAAGTCCACGGCCTTGCGCCGGGCCTCGGTGATCGAGACCTGGTTGACGTCGAAGTCGAAGTCCTTCGGACCGGGCTGGACGACCTTGTTGAACGGCACGGTGACCCAGGCGACCTGCTCGGCGGTGTAGCCGAGCTCCTCGGCGATCGCGAAGGCGACCGCGGACTCGTAGCCCTGGCCGTTGGCGGGGTCGTTGTCGACGAACCACGGCTCGTAGGCCGGATCGTCGGTCGCGATGGTGAGGGTGCCCGGGGTCACGGTCTCCATCGAGTCGGGCGTGCACTCGTCGGCGGCCGGGGACTCCGACGCGGAGGTCGAGTCCTTGCCGGTGTCAGCCTCGTCGGTGGGGGCACAGGCGGACAGGGCGAACGTGGCGGTCGCGAGAGCGACGATGGCGAGGGGCCGGGCGGTCTTCAGCATGGCCGAATCCTACGGCTCCGCGCCTGCTCAGCGGACCGGATGGCCGGCCGTGGACAGGCCGGCCTTGACGTCACCCACGCTCAGGGTGCCGAAGTGGAAGACGGTGGCCGCGAGCACGGCATCCGCACCGGCGTCCACGGCGGGCGGGAAGTGCTCGACCGCACCCGCTCCCCCGCTGGCGATGACCGGGATGCTCACCTCGCGGCGTACGGCACGGATGAGATCGAGATCGAAGCCGTCGGTGGTGCCGTCGGCGTCCATCGCGTTGAGGAGGATCTCGCCGGCGCCGAGCTCGGCCGCGCGAACGGCCCACTCGATCGCGTCGATGCCGGCGCTCTTGCGGCCACCGTGGGTGGTGACCTCGAAGCCGCTCGGCGTGCCCTGCCGGCCCGGACGGGTCCGGCGGGCGTCGACGCTCAGGACCAGCACCTGGTTGCCGAAGCGGTCGGCGATCTCGGCGACCAGCTCGGGGCGGTGGATGGCCGCGGTGTTGACTGCGACCTTGTCGGCCCCCGCCCGCAGCAGTCGGTCGACGTCGTCGACGCTGCTGACACCGCCGCCGACGGTGAGCGGGATGAAGACCTCCTCGGCACAGCGGCTCACCACCTCCATCGTGGTCGCACGGCCCTCGTGGGAGGCGGAGATGTCGAGGAAGGTCAGCTCGTCGGCGCCTTCCGCGTCGTAGAGGCGGGCGAGCTCGACCGGGTCGCCGGCGTCACGGAGCTCGGTGAAGTTGACTCCCTTGACCACCCGGCCACCCTCGACGTCGAGGCACGGGATGACGCGGATCGCCAGGCTCATGACCGCGCGTCTCCTGTTCCACGGGTGAGTGCGAGGGCGTCCTCCAGCGTGAAGCGGCCCTCGTAGAGCGCGGTGCCGGCGATGGCGCCCTCGACACCCTCGTCGACCAGTCCCATGAGTGCGCGGATGTCGTCGAGGGTGGTCACGCCGCCACTGGCGACCACGGGCCTGCTCGTCGCGGCGCAGACGTCGCGGAGGAGCTGGAGGTTGGGGCCCTCGAGCATGCCGTCCTTGTTGACGTCGGTGACGACGTAGCGGGCGCACCCCTCGGAGTCGAGGCGCGCCAGCGTCTCGTAGAGGTCACCGCCGTCACGGGTCCAGCCGCGCGCCGCCAGCGTCGTGCCGCGGACGTCGAGGCCCACGGCCACCCGGTCGCCGTACGTCGCGATCGCCCGGGCGCACCACTCGGGCTCCTCGAGCGCCGCTGTGCCGATGTTGACGCGTCGGCAGCCCGCGGCCATCGCCGCAGTGAGCGACTCGTCGTCGCGGATGCCGCCACTCATCTCGACCTGGATGTCCAGCGTGCCGACGATCTTCGCCTGGAGCTCGCGGTTGTGGCCGTGACCGAACGCGGCGTCGAGGTCGACGAGGTGGATCCACTCCGCGCCGGCCTCCTGCCAGCGCAGGGCGGCCTCGATGGGGTCGCCGAAGCGCTTCTCCGACCCGTCCACGCCCTGCACCAGCTGCACGGCCTGGCCGCCCTTGATGTCGACGGCGGGCAGGAGCTCGAGGTAGGGCTGCGCGGGGGTGCTGGGCATGGGTCGATCCTAGGAGTGGCGCCCCGAGGTGGCTCGACCGCTCCGGTCCGGCGAGACGAGCCCGGGGTGGCAGATCACCACTGCGGCGAGTCGAACCAGTCCGCGAGGTCGGAGAAGGCGCCAGTGCCGAGCGCCGGGACAAGCAGGATCGGAAGTGCCACGACGAGCACCACGAACGCCACCACTCCCAGCCAGGGTCGACCCTTGACGACGTGCAGGAGTGCGCCGACGGCAGCCGCGGGGGCCACGAACGGGAGCGCCGCCGGCAGCTGCCACACGCACCAGGCGATCACCGTGGCGTACGACGCCAGTCCCATCAGCCGTACGACCGCGCCCTTCATCCGCGAGCGTATCCACCCGGGCACCTCCGCAGCGTGACGGCGGACGTCAGCCATCGGGAGGTGGCATCCCCGACAGGCGGCAGCAGTCGGAGGCACCTCCGCCCCGCACAGCGGGCAGGTCAAAGACTCGTCTGTCAGCGTTCGTGTCCCCGGCACGAGCGGAACGTTATGCGCGACGGAGCGACCGCGCGGGCAGTTCCGTGAAGTCGCACAGCTCGGGGCGGCACTACAGGCGTCAGGCCGAGCAGCCGACGTGCCTGTGGCCCCGCCACCTGAGGGGAGGCGGGGTGTGGGGCGGGGTCATCTTCGGCGTTGGCGTGGAAGGTCGGGAGGATCGGGCTCGTCGAGTGCGGTGGTGCCGGTCCGGTCTCGCCGGAACCGGTGGCCGTGGGGGCTGGTCCACTCGAACACCCCGGGCTCGACCGTCGTGTAGCGCCAGGCGGTGTGGGTCTTGAGGCGGTGGTGGCGCCGGCACAGGGCGGCCAGATTGGGCGTGCTGGTGGGGCCGGGCTGGGGTCGGCCTTCTGCTTCGGCGTCGTGGTCGTACTCGCTGACGTGGTCGATGTCGCAGCCACGTGCCGGTCGGGTGCAGTGCGGGAACACGCAGGTGATGTCGCGGAGGATGATCTGTTCGCGGATCCGGTCCGGGATCGCATAGCCCGGCGCAGTCCGGACGGTGTTGAGGTCGATGACGGGCTTGACGGTGACCCTGGTCCGGGTGTCACCGCACCAGGAGCGGACCTGGTCGAGCAGGATCAGGCGCTGGCCCTCCTCGAGCCGTCCGGTGGGCCCGAACACCGTCACTCCCGGCTCGTGCCCGGCTGCGGTCCCGGCGGTGAGGTGGGCGTGGAGCACGACCTCGCGTGCGACCGGGAGCCCGTCCTGATCACGCGATCCGGTGTGGCCCTGGGTGTGGAGGTCGAGGGCGGTCTGGGTGCGGGCGAGGTCACCGAGGGCCTTGGCCCGGCGTACGTCGAGGGACTCGGCCGACCCGAGTGCCTGGAGCGTCGCGGCGCCGTGGACCAGTGCCCGGTCGAGGTCGAGTCCGTCGGCGAGGTCGAGGTCGGCCTCGAAGTGCAGGGTGCCGGCGTAGTGGACGTCGTCCTTGTCCAGGGTCGCGTGGCGTGGGTCGACCGAGAGCCAGCCGTCCTCGGGATCCGTGGCCGGGTCGGCCTCGGCGAGCTCGTAGCGCTTGATGGTCTCCGCGACGAGGCGGTCGAGCTGCGCGGGGCCGACCTTCCCCGCCACGGCGGCGACCTGGGCGTCGACCCAGCCCGCGGCCTCGACCGTCAATGGAGGGACCGCGTGGATGGTGGCCTCGGCGACCGACCTGGCCCGCCAGGCGGGGACCTGTCCGGTGTGGACCTGCGACCACAGCCGCGGAAGGCGGTGGCGCAGCTCGAGGGCGTGCCCGATCAGCCGCTTCGCCGCGGTGGTGGAGATCCCGAGGACCGCGCCGAGCTCGGCGATGCAGAACTCCGCCACCGCCGGACACCCCTCACCGGCGATGGGCTCCTCGTGCTCCCGGCCCAGCCCGCCGCCGATGGTGAAGGACGCCGCGTGGTGGATCGACTCCGGTGGGTGGAGGTCCGCCCACCGAGCGGCCAGGGTGAGCTGTCGGGCGGCCGCGGCATCCTCAGTGGCTCGGGCGGACCTGATCGAGGCGAGCAGGCCGGCGGCGCTGAGGTCGTCATCGACCTCTGCTCCCACCTCCGGCTCTGCTTCTCGCGTCTCGATCATGTGTTTGATTATAGGTGTTGGCTCCGACAACGATCCACGGATGATGCGTCCAGAATCCATCAAGATCGACGAGCCCGGCCAAGCGGTTCCGGGCCTGTCCTCTGGCAGCCCGCCGGCGGCGGGACGGGGCGCCGAGCCTCCTGACATGCTGGCGTCATGGGTACTCGTCGAGGCCACCGGACATCGACCCCGTGATCGGGGATCGCTGGGGCGTCACGGACGCCGAGACCCGCCGGCGCTACGGCTGTGACGAGCTCGTCGCTGAGCCCACCCTGCAAGCGTGGCGCGGTGTCACGGTCGATGCTGACGCCGCCACCGTGTGGGCGCGGCTGCGACAGGTGCGGCTCGCGCCCTACTCCTACGACCTCGTCGACAACCTCGGCCGCCGCTCACCGCGCGAGCCGCGCGACGTCGCCGAACCC
Organism: uncultured Actinomycetota bacterium; assembly: GCA_963843815.1. Classification (GTDB taxonomy): domain Bacteria; phylum Actinomycetota; class Actinomycetes; order Propionibacteriales; family Nocardioidaceae; genus Nocardioides. The sequence goes on from CAWJLX010000001.1 coordinate 19,952, forward strand.
GTTCCGGGCGACCCGTTCACCCGCGCCTTCGGGCGCGACCGGGGACGGGTGGTCGCCGTCGACCCCGGACGCGAGCTGACCGCGACGATCATGGGCGCCCACATGTCGTACGCCGTCGTGCCGCGGGCACAGGGCAGTCGACTGCTCCTCAAGGTGGTCGCCCGCACCACGACGTGGCTGGCGCCGATGCTCTCGCTGGGCGACCTGGTGATGGCGCGCAAGCAGCTCCTCACCCTGAAGGCCCTCGCCGAGCGCGACGCAGGGGTGGACGACCGCTAGAGACCCAGGCTGCGGGCCACGGCCGACACCGCCTCGGCGGAGGCCGTCAGGGACTCCCGCTCGTCGGCGCTCAGCGGGGTGGCGAGCACGCTCTCGATGCCCGACCGACCGACCACCGACGGCATCGACAGGCAGACGTCGGAGAACCCGTGCACGTCGTCGAGCCGGGACGACACGGGCAGGACCCGGTGCTCGTCGTCGAGGACCGCCTCGAGGATCCGGGAGACGGCGAGGCCGATCGCCAGGCTGGTGGCGCCCTTTCCCGCGATGATCTCGTCGGCCGACGAGACCACCTGGTGGTGGATCCGCGCCCTGACCTCCTCGTCGAGGGTGTTCGCGCCGTTGCCCGTCCAGTCCTTCACCGGCACGCCGCCGATGGTCGCGGAGGACCACAGCGGCACCTCGGAGTCGCCGTGCTCCCCCGCGATGTAGGCGTGCACGTTCTGCACTGCCACGCGGGTGTGCTCGGCGATCAGGAATCGCAACCGGGAGGAGTCCAGGACCGTGCCGGAGCCGAACACCCGGTGAGCCGGCAGGCCGGAGAACTCCTGGGCGGCGTAGGTGACGACGTCCACCGGGTTGGTCACCATCAGCAACAAGGCGTCCGGGGCCAGCGCGACGAGCGCGGGGACGAGGTCGCGGCACATCGCCACGTTGGCGGCGGCGAGGTCGAGCCGAGTCTGACCGGGATCCTGCTTGGCCCCCGCGGTGATCACGACGACGTCGGCGCCGGCGCACACCTCGAGGTCATCGCTCCCGGTGATGCGGGCCATGGGCGTGAACTGGAGGCCGTGGTTGAGGTCCAGCACCTCTGCGCGCACCTTGCGGGGGTTCAGGTCGAACAGCGCCAGCTCGCGGCACGTGCCCCGGATCTGGGCGGCGTACGCGATCGCCGTGCCCACTGCTCCTGCTCCGACCACCGCGACCTTGGACACGTACGCCACTCTGGCACGTCGGGGGGCAGCGACCTAGAGCGTGTCCACCCAATTCTTGAGGAGCTTCGCCCCCGCGTCCCCCGACTTCTCCGGGTGGAACTGGGTCGCGGTCAGCGGTCCGTTCTCCACGGCCGCCACGAACCGGTCGCCACCGTGCTCGGCCCACGTCACCAGCGGCGCAGCCGTCCGGTCGTTGGTCACCATGTCCCAGGTCCGGGCGGCATAGGAGTGCACGAAGTAGAAGCGCTCCCCCTCGACCCCGGAGAACAGGCGTGAGCCCGTCGGCACCTCGACGGTGTTCCAGCCCATGTGCGGCACCACGTCGGCCTCCAGCCGGGTGACCAGCCCCGGCCACTCGTCGCAGCCGTCGGTCTCGACTCCGTGCTCGACGCCCCCGGCGAACAGCACCTGCATGCCGACACAGATCCCCAGCACCGGCCGTCCGCCCGCGAGGCGACGACCGATGATGCGCTCGCCCTTGATGGCGCGCAGCCCGGCCATGCACGCGGCGTACGCCCCCACGCCCGGCACCACGAGTCCGTCGGCGGCGAGCGCGGTGTCGAAGTCGCCGGTCAGCGTGACGGACGCGCCGGCCCGCTCGACCGCGCGTACGACGGACCGCAGGTTGCCCGAGCCGTAGTCGAGGACGACGACGTCAGGGCTCACAGGCTGCCCTTGGTGGACGGCACGCCCGTCTCGCGCGGATCGAAGGCGATGGCATCGCGGAAGGCGCGTGCGAAGGCCTTGAACTGGGTCTCCACGATGTGGTGCGGGTCGCGCCCGGCCAGCACGCGGACGTGGAGTCCGAGGTGCGCGTGGTGGGCGATCGACTCGAACACGTGCCGGGTCAGCGACCCCTGGTAGGCCACACCGTTGCCGCCACCGCCGATCGCGACGTAGACCTGGCCGTCCGGCTCGCCCGTGTGGACGCAGTAGGGCCGCCCGGAGACGTCCACGACCGCCTGGACCAGCGCCTCGTCGAGCGGGACGGTCGCGTCGCCGAAACGGCGGATACCGGACTTGTCGCCCAGCGCCTCGCGCAGCGCCTGCCCGAGCACGATCGCGGTGTCCTCGACCGTGTGGTGCGCGTCGATGTGGGTGTCGCCGTTCGTGTGGACGACGAGGTCGAGCAGCGAGTGACGCGCGAAGGCGTCGAGCATGTGGTCGTAGAAGCCCACGCCCGTGCTGATCTGGGCGCGCCCCGTCCCGTCGAGGTCGACCTCGACCTTGACCTGCGACTCCTTCGTCGCGCGCTCGATGCTGGCCGTGCGGCTCATGCTTGCTCCTTCATCACGTCCGTGAGTGCCTTCCTGAATGCTGCCATCTCGCCGCCGGTGCCGATCGACACCCGCAGCCATCCGTCGGGACCGGTCTCGCGGATCAGCACGCCGCGGTCCACCAGTCCGTGCCAGATGGCGTGCCGCTCGGCGAACCGGCCGAACAACACGAAGTTGGCGTCGGAGTCGGCCACCTCGAGCCCCTGCTCGCGCAGCCAGACCACGGTCGCGTCGCGTTCGACGCGCAGGTCGTCGACCCGGCCCAGCAGCTGAGGGGCGTGCCTCAGCGCGGCCAGCGCGGCCGCCTGGGTGATGGCCGAGAGGTGGTAGGGCAGGCGTACGACGCGGATCGCGTCGGCGATCGCCGGGTCTGCGGCCAGGTAGCCGAGCCGGGCGCCCGCGAGGGCGAAGGCCTTGCTCATGGTGCGGGTGACCACGAGGTTGCGGTGCTCACCGAGCAGGTCCAGGGCACTGGGCGTGCCGGCGCGGCGGAACTCGCCGTAGGCCTCGTCCACCACGACGATGCCGCCCGGCTCGTAGGAGGCCGTGGCCTCGCACAGCATCGTGACCGCCTCAGGCGGCAGCGCCGTCCCGGTCGGGTTGTTGGGGCTCGGCAGCAGCACGACGGACGGTCGCCGGGCGAGGACCAGCTCCCGGGCGGCGGCGAGGTCGAGGGAGAAGTCCTCGGCCCGGTGGCCTGCCTGCCACTCCGTGAGGGTGTCGCGGGCGTACTCCGGATACATCGAGTACGTCGGCGCGAACGACAGGGCGACCCGACCTGGGCCGCCGAAGGCCTGGAGCAGCTGGAGCATCACCTCGTTGGAGCCGTTGGCCGCCCACACCATCTCGGCCGTGATGCCGGTGCCGCCCGAGGTGTTGAGGTACGCCGCCAGCGCGCCCCGCAGCTCGGCGAACTCGCGGTCGGGGTAGCGGTTGAGCGAGACCGCGGCCTCGCCGACGGCGCGCGCGATGTCGGCGGCGACCTCGGGCGACGGACCGTAGGGGTTCTCGTTGACGTTGAGCTGGACCGGCGCCGCCTCGAGGGACAGCTGGGGCGCGCCGTAGGGCTCGATCCCCCGCAGCTCCTCGCGCAGGGGCGGGAACGACGAGGTCACCGCTCGAACCGCACGGAGACGGCCTGTCCGTGGCCGGGCAGGTCCTCCGCCTCGGCCAGCGTCACGACGTGGCCGGCGACCTCGGCGAGGGCGGCCTGCGAGTAGTCGACGACGTGCACCGACTTCGTGAAGGCGCGCACCGACAGGCCGCTGGAGTGGCAGGCGCACCCGGCCGTGGGCAGCACGTGGTTGGAGCCGGCGCAGTAGTCACCGAGCGACACCGGCGCGAAGGGGCCGACGAAGATCGCGCCGGCGTTGCGGACGCGAGCCGCGTGGGCCGCCGCGTCGCGGGTGTGGATCTCGAGGTGCTCGGCGGCGTAGGCGTCGACCACGTCGACACCCTGGTCCATGTCGTCGACCAGCACGATGCCCGACTGGCGACCGCCCAGGGCCGTACGGATCCGCTCGGTGTGCCGGGTCGCGAACACCTGCTTGTCGAGCTCGGCCTCGACGGCGTCGGCCAGCTCGAGCGAGTCGGTCACCAGCACCGAGGCGGCCATCGGGTCGTGCTCGGCCTGGCTGATCAGGTCGGCGGCGACGAAGGCGGCCTCGGCGCTGTCGTCGGCGAGGACCGCGATCTCGGTCGGACCGGCTTCCGAGTCGATCCCCACGACGCCGCGCAGCAGTCGCTTGGCGGCCGCGACGTAGATGTTGCCGGGACCGGTGACCAGGTTGACCGGCTCGCACGGTCCGGCGCCGTGGGCGAACATCGCGATGGCCTGTGCGCCGCCGACGGCGTACACCTCGTCCACGCCGAGCAGCGCGCAGGCGGCCATGATCGTGGGCTCGGGGCGTCCGTCGCGGTGCTTCTGCGGCGGGCTGGCCAGGGCGATGGATCGCACCCCGGCGACCTGGGCGGGCACGACGTTCATCACGACGCTGCTGACCAGCGGGGCCAGCCCGCCGGGTACGTAGAGCCCGACCCGGTCGATCGGCACCTTGCGGTGCGTCACGGTGGCCCCGTCTCCGACCTGGCTGGTGACGTCGTGCTCCAGCTCGGCCTCGCAGGTGGCGCGCAGTCGGCGGATCGACTCCTCCAGCGCCGCCCGCACGGCCGGGTCGAGGTCGGCCAGCGCCGTGTCGAGGGCCTCGCGCGGCACCCTTATGTCGTCGCTCGCGACCCCGTCGAACTGAGCCGAGAACTCCGTGATGGCCTCGACCCCACGCGCACGGACCGCGTCGATGATCGGCTGCACCTGATGCGTGGCGGCCTCGACGTCGAACTCGGCGCGAGGCACGCTCGCGCGATAGTCGACGGACGCCGGATCGGCGCCCCTCAGGTCGATGCGACGGATCAGGGACATGCCGTGAAGTCTAGGTTCCCCGGCGGGTCGGCTCCTCTTCGCGGTGCCCCGTGGACAGCGACGGCTAGGCTCGAAGCGTGAGCGATCCGCTGCCGATGTTTCCCCTGAGCACCGTGGTGTTCCCGGGGATGAGCGTGCCGCTCCACGTGTTCGAGGACCGCTACCGGATGCTGGTCAACCACCTGATGACGGTCGAGGATCCCGCCGCCCGTGTGTTCGGCACCGTCGCCATCCGCGAGGGCTACGAGGTCGGCGACCACGGCGCCCAGTCGGTCTACCGGGTCGGTTGCCTCCTGCAGCTCACCGAGGTCGACCGCCGCGACGACGGCACCTTCGACATCGTTGCGGTGGCCCGCGAACGCCTGAGGCTGGAGGAGATGCAGCGCGGCGTCGACTTCCCCCATGGAGTGGTCGCGACGGTGCCCGAGCCGGAGGTCGACGTCCCCGAGGACGTGCTCGACCGGGCCCGCGCGACCTTCACCGCGTTCCGGGCCGCGATGACCCAGCTGGCGGGCGACCCGTTCAGCGGCACCCTGCCGCGCGACCCCGAGTACCTGGCCTGGACGCTGTCCGCCCTGACTCCCCTGCCGCTGGCCGAGCGACAGTCGCTGCTGGAGGCCAACGACACCACCGAGCGCCTCGAGCTGGTCACGCGACTGTTGACCGAGGAGCTGCGCGCGATCAACGTCATCCCCTCGCTCCCGGCCACGCAGGTGGCGCGGACCGCCTGGTCCCCCAACTGACCGGCAGCCTGATCCACATGGCGAAGAAACCCCGGCAGCTCGGCGGCACCCCGGCAACGGTCGCCCTGACGGCGGCGGGCATCGCCTTCGAGGTGCGCGCCTACGAGCACGACCCGCGCGCGGTGTCGTACGGCACGGAGGCCGCGGAGGCGCTGGGCGCCGACCCCGCGCGGGTGTTCAAGACCTTGCTGGCCAGCCTGGACGGGAAGCTCGTGGTCGGCATCGTCCCGGTCTCGGGCCAGCTCGACCTCAAGGCACTGGCTCGGGCGCTGGGTGGGAGCAGGGCCGTGATGGCAGAGGTCGCGGCTGCGGAGCGCGCCACCGGCTACGTCGCCGGCGGGATCTCGCCGGTCGGCCAGAAGCGGGCGCACCCGACGGCGCTCGACGCCTCGGCCCTCGACCACGAGACGATCCTCGTCTCGGGCGGCCGCCGCGGTCTCGACATCGAGCTCGCCCCGCGCGACCTGGTGGCGATCACCTCTGCGGTGACCGCCCCCATCGGTCGCTGAGCCCGACCCCGCCCGGGTCCGTGTGGGGCGGGCCGGATCAGTCGGTCGTCAGCTTGAACAGCCCGTGGATGACGTCGCCGTCCACCCAGCCACTGATGCCGAAGGCCGACAACGGCTCGAGGTTCTCGCTCACCTCGGGCATGTCCTTGGTGACCCGGACCAGCCAGTCGTCGTCGGCGTCGAAGTTGACGTAGAGCACCGACTGGGCGTCGCCGTTCTCGATGACCTTCGTGTAGTCGTCACTGCCGCCCAGGTCGCCGCCGCCCTCGAGCGTGGTGCGGTAGGCGTCCTGGAGTGCCAGCACGGCGTAGCCGTCGCCCTCGGAGACCTCGAGGAACTCGGCCACGTCCGGTCCTGCCTGCGCGCCGATCTTGTCGAGCACGGCCTGGATCTCGTCGGCGTCACCCTTGATGCGGATCCCCACCGGGACTTCACCGGGTCCGCCGTTGGCGATCGCGTCGGGGTCGATGCCGCTGCCCAGCGAGATGGTCACACCCTCACCGAGGAGGGTCTCGATGTCCTCGGGGAAGGCCAGTCCGGTCTCGCTCTCGAACTGCGCGAGCTGCTCGTCGATGTCGTCGCTGCCATCGGACATGGTGCTCTTGACGTAGTCGAGCATCTCGTCGGCCCAGCCCTCCTTGAGGGAGAAGCCGAATGCCGCGACGGTGTCCTCCGGGAGGGAGGAGACCATGTCGACGCCCGCCTCGCTCCCGATGAAGGCCGTCAGGTCCTTCTGGTAGTTGGACATGGCGTACTCGATCTCGACGGCGCCGTCGTCGAAGCGGACCGTGGCGGCCGCACCGTCGAAGTCGTCGATCATCTGCTGCAGCTCCGGAGGAACCTCACCCGCCGCCAGCGGATCCTCGTCGGTGCCCGGGAGCTGCATGCACTCCTCGGTGCCGTCCGGCATCGAGAAGCAGTCCTCGGTCGTCCCGACCATCGGGGGGACCCCACCGAACATCGAGCCCATCCCGGCCGCGTCGTCGAGGTACTGGGCGGCGGCCTTGGCGACGTACATCGACATGAAGCCGTCACCGCCGGCCTCGCCGGTCCACTGCTCGAACGACGCGTCCCCGGCCAGGGAGGCGCCGTCCGCCGCGTCCACGACCTGCTGGGCGATCTCCTTGGTCTCGGCCAGGACCATCCAGTCGCCGTCGACGACCCAGCCGCCGACGTCTCCCCCGGAGGCCGTGTCGGAGCCACCCTCGGACGAGGCGCCGCAGGTGTCGATGAGCTTGGCCACGCCGTCCTCGGCCTTGCCCGCGTCGGTCACCTGGACGACCCCGACAGGTGCCGGCTGGTCCTCCCCGAGATCGACCGCGGCCATGGCGGCACGCGAGCCCAGCCACGGCTTGACGTCATCGGCGTAGTCGAGACCCTCACACTCACCGGAGGAGATGATCTCCTCGAAGAACCGTTCGCGCAGGTCGTCGTCGGTCTCGAGGTTGATCTCGTCGGCGAACGCCGGGAACTTGCGCAGCATCTTGATCGCCTCGATCTTCTGCCCGCCGCTCGGGTCGAGGTCGACACTGAAGTAGGCGATCGTCGAGTCCGGCAGCGCCTCGGCCGGCTGGGTGCCGGTGGCGAAGAAGCTGGTGGCCGCCCACGCGCCTCCGGCGACGAGGGCACCCACGCCGGCGATGGCGCCGAGCGCGATCAGGCGCTTGCGGTGGTCATTGCCGGGCTCGGTGTCGACCGGCCCCGAAGTGTCGAGGTATTCCGGTCCGCCCGGTGTCATGCTCATGTCGATCTGCTCCCCGCTGCCCGCGCTCCGACGACGTCGGAACTGCCCCCAGTTCTGGTCGGCGCCAGCCTACCCGCGCGAGCGCCGCGCCGAGGCGCGACTGCCGAAGAGGTACATCCCGACCAGACCAGTCATCGCGCCGGCAGGAAGGGCCACGAGCGCGGTGGAGTGGTACGGCGCGGCGTCGACGTCCGGGGCGGTGAGTCCCAGGCCCCCGGCGATGGGCGTGAAGTCCGGCTTGCCCGCGGCCAGCGCCTGCGGGTCGGCCGGGCCCAGCCCCTTGCCGACGGCGTACATCACGACGCCCGCGAGGGCCGCAGCGACGAGCACGGCGAGCACGGTCTCCACCTCGTGGCCGCGTCGGATGGCGGCCAGCACCGCCAGGACGAGCCCGAGAGGGAAGGCGATCAGCACGAAGAGCGCCGTGCCCTCGAAGGAGAAGTCGGGTCCGGCGGGCTCGAGGTACCACTGACCCTGGTAGGTCAGGCCCATCGGCGGGTCCCACAGCCGCTCCCACAAGGCTCCGGCCGCGGCACCCGCGAGGAGGAACACGACGAGGACGGTCCCGACGCGCACCAGCTGCGCACGCCGGTCCGGCGCCGGGGCGTTCTCGTCGACCTCGGAGTGCGTCAGGCTCACGTCACTCATCCCGCCAGGCACCCGGGACCGAGCAGCTGCTTGAGATCGGCGAACAGGGCGGGACTCGGACTGACGCGCAGGTTGTCGTCGAGCCGCAGCACCTTGGTCGAGCTGCGGGTCAGGAGCCGCAGCTGGACCTCGGTCATGCCGGGGTGCGTGCCGAGCACGTCGCGGAGCTGCGCCACCACCGGTGGCGTGCAGCGGGTCGACGGCAGGCTGATCACCACAGGACCCGTCGGCCCGTGGGTCAGGTCGGGTGCCGTGACCTCCTGGGCGCGCAGCTCGGGCTGGTCCTTGTCACGGGAGAGCTGCCCCTTGATCCGGACGACCTGGTCCTCGACCAGCAAGGTGGAGGCGAGGGTGTAGGCACTCGGGAAGAGCAGCACCTCGATCGCACCGTCGAGGTCCTCGAGCGTGATCGTGGCCCACGGGTCCCCGCGCTTGGTGATCTTGCGCTGCACCGAGGTGATCAGGCCGCTGACGGTGAGCGTCGAGCCGTGGGCGCGCTCCTCGTCGAGCATGAGCTGGCCGATGGTGCAGTCGGTGCCCTGGGAGAGCACGTGCTCGAGCCCGAGGAGCGGGTGGTCGGAGACGTAGAGGCCGAGCATCTCCCGCTCGTGGCCCAGCAGGGTGAGCTTGTCCCAGTCGTCGATGTCGGGGATGTCCACGCTCACGCCGAAGCCGGCGTCGTCGTCGCCGAGGCCGCCGAAGAGGGAGTCCTGTCCGATCGCCTCGTTCTTCTTGAGGTCGACGAACTGGTCGACCGCGGTCTCGTGCACCGCCACCAGCGCGCGGCGCCGGTGCTTCATGTCGTCGAAGGCGCCGGCCTTGATCAGCGACTCCA
>CAWJLX010000002.1:0-7194 GCA_963843815.1 uncultured Actinomycetota bacterium
GCAGCAGGCCTTCCTGTACGGCTTCGCCGCGGCCCGGATGAAGTTCCAGAGGGGGGCCGGTCAGCACGCCGCCTTCTGGATGATGCCGGCCCAGCCCACGTCGTCGGACAATCCCGGGACCGAGATCGACGTGATCGAGTTCTTCGGCGACCGTGCGGACAACAACACCGAGCTGACCAGCTTCGTGCAGCGCACCTTCACCAGTCCGCCGCAGAAGGACAAGACCTGCGGGCAGATCCGCAAGCCGGCGCGCTTCGGCAGCGACTGGTGGGGCAAGTACCACGTCTACTCGGTGGAGTGGACCAGGAAGATGTACATCTTCCGGATCGACGGCAAGGAGACCTGCCGGACGTCCAAGCTGGTCTCGCACACCCCGGAGTACCTCATCCTGAGCCTCCAGGCGAACGACTACGAGCTCAAGTACAGCAAGTCGCTCCCGCAGACCATGTACGTTGACTGGGTCCGTTACTGGACCCCGTGAGCTGACCGCTGTCAACACCGCATCCGCGCGATGCCTGCAGGGATGGAACTCCATGTCACCCACACGTTCGGTGGTGGCCGCGCTGGCCGCCACCGCCATGTCCCTCACCCTTGCCGGGGCGGCGTCCACGTCCGCTGCCTCGAGCCAGGGCGCTGCCCCCACGCAGCTGTCCGCAAGCACCACGGGTGCCGGCTCCGGGAGTGCGGCGCGCGCCGTACGTCAGCGCGGCAAGCTGACGATCAAGCCGCAGATCGCTCAACCGGGCTCGGCGAGGAAGTCTCCGGCAACGGCCAGCAGCGCGCTGGTGGCCCGGTTCTGGCCGGCGCGCAAGGGACGGCTGGTCACCCTCCAGCGACGCAGCGGTGACCGCTGGGTCACCCTGACGAGCCGTCGCCAGAGCGCACGCGGCGATGCCGAGTTCGCCGCCGCGTTCAAGATCCGTGGGAACTACCAGCGCTACCGCGCGGTCGCGCGTCGCCACAACGGTCTCGCGGCGAAGGCCACGCGATCGAAGAGCACCGACAACGCGTGGCGGACGCCCGAGCTCGACACCCGCTTCTCCGGCACGACGCTCCCGACGGACTGGTCGCACCGGCAGACCAGGTATGACGGGCTGCGCCAGTGCGCCAAGTCGTCCCGCAAGTCGCTCCGGGTCGCCGACGGCACCCTGCGACTCAGCGTGAAGAACGACCCGGACCGCCCGAGCCGGCTCAGGCCGAAGCGGAAGTGCACGACGAAGTACGGCAGCTTCGACTGGCGGATCACCGGCCACGTCTCCACGCAGGGACACCGCGCGTTCAAGTACGGCTTCGCCGCGGCCCGGATGAAGTTCCAGAAGCGGGCCGGTCAGCACGCGGCCTTCTGGATGCAGCCGAGCACGGCGGCCCGCTCGGGCTCCGAGATCGACATCATCGAGTGGTTCGGCGACCGGCCCACCGACAGCAGTGAGCTCGCCAACTTCATCCACCGTGGCGGCACCAAGGACCGCACCTGCGGCCTGATCAGCAAGCCGAGGCAGTTCGGCAAGGACTGGTGGAAGCGCTACCACGTCTTCTCCGTCGAGTGGACGAAGGAGCGCTACGTCTTCCGGATCGACGGCAAGGAGACCTGCCGGACCAGCCGCTTCGTCTCCCACACCCCGGAGTACCTGATCCTCTCCCTCCAGGCGAACACCTACGAGCTGCCGCTCCTCGACGGGAACCGCGCGGCTCCGCACTCCTCCAGGCGCCTGCCGCAGCACACCAAGGTCGACTGGGTGCGCTACTGGTCCCCGTGACGGCGGGAGAAGCCAGGACCGCGCGTGGAGGGCTGCCGGAGAGGTGTCAGGCGAACCTGACGTCGCGACCGTAGCCGAGTCGCTCGAAGTCGCGTGCGTAGATCTTCCGGACCAACGCGGCACACCGCTCGTCGGCATAGAACTCCGCGAGCCGGCGCCGGGCGTTCGTGGTGTGCCCGGTCCTGGTCACCAGCAGCGACTCCGGCGCGGTGATGCCGCTCAGCCCCATCACCCGGCGCAGGTCGGTCTCGAACGTCTCGAACCGCCCGACGAAGCCGTGGGCGATCCGGCCGAACGACGCGAGGCGGGTCTGGGGCGCCCAGTGGACGTCCATGCGCCCGGGGCGCTGGTCGGCGACGCGCTCCAGGAACGCAGCGAACGAGATCTCCTCACCCGCCTCGAATCCGAGGTTGGCGGTCCGGACGTCACGCTGGCCCGGCTTGGGTGGGCCGGCGATCTTCTCCAGGTACGCCGACAGCGCGCGCGAGTAGGGGTTGCGGACGAAGGTGAAGGTCAGCCACGTGCTCGTTGGGCCGAAGAGCTCGTCAAGGTCGAACCCGTCGCGCAGCGGCGCGGCGAGGGGTGAGACGTCCCGCCGGTGGACCGACACCCCCACGGGTGCGGGCGCTTCCGCACGCTCACTGTGCTGCAGGACGCGCTTGACCACGGTGCACCCGGTCTTGGGTACCTCGAGATAGACCACCCGGTGTCGGCGGGAGATGTGGGTGAGGTGGTCGATGCGGTAGTCCCCATGACGGAAGTACCGCTCGCGCGCGGCAGGCATGCCGCCGACTCTAGTGAGGACCCGTCGCGTCCGGAACGTGGCGGGTTTGGCGGAACCCCCGGTCCGCGTTGAGGATGGGGCCCCATGGCATCACCACGATCGCTCGCCGTCGCGCTGTCCGCGTTCCTGCTGGTGCTGACTGCCGCCTGCACGTCGGCGGACGACTCACCGGATTCCGGCTCTCCGGATTCCAACCCCGGGTCGAGCCCCACCCGGTCGCCGTCCGGTGAACCGCCCGAAGCGACGTTGCAGGTCCTTCCGCAGCTCGCCCAGCCGGGCCCCGACCCGGCCGACCCCGCCGCGGCCGAGAGCTCCCTCGCGGCGAGATTCTCTCCCGCCAGCGAGGGACGCGAGGTGACACTGCAGGTGCGGTCGGGCGACGCCTGGAAGGACGTCGTGACCGCGGCGCAGAACAGGCGCGGCGTCGTCGAGTTCAACGCACCGTACGAGGTCGACGGGCAAGTGGCGTCGTACCGCGCTGTTGCCGCCGAGGACGACGGCGTAGCAGGAGCAGGCGACCGGGACGGTGTCGACAGACACGTGGGGCGCGCCGGCGCTGGACGACACGTTCGACGGCACCAGCCTCCCCTCCCACTGGAACATCCGCGGCCAGGAGCAGGTGGGGATCCGCATCTGCTCGACCTCGTCCGAGGACGCCATCCGGGTCGCCGGGGGCGCTCTGCGCCTGAGCGTCCTGCTCGACAAGGAGAAGCTCGGCCAGCCCCGCTGCACCACTCCGGACGGCACGGTCGACTGGCGCAAGATCGGTCACGTGTCCACCGAGGGCGCCCGGGACTTCCGCTACGGGTTCGCCGCGGCCCGGATCAGGTTCCAGCCGCTGCCCGGCCAGCACGGCGCCTTCTGGCTGCAGCCGTCGCAGCCCCATGGCGCAAACCGGCGACGCCTCCCGGACCGGTGCCGAGATCGACGTGGTCGAGTGGTTCGGCAAGCGTGACAACCCGCTCCAGGAGATGACCAACTTCGTGCGCTACTACCCGGAGCAGGTCCAGGAGAACACGACGGGGCGCGAGGCGCGGGTCGCCTGCGGACAGGTGCGCAAGTCGGACCGCTTCGGCGAGGACTGGGCGGGGACCTACCACGTCTTCTCGGTCGAGTGGACGCCCGAGCGCTACATCTTCCGCATCGACGGCAAGGAGACCTGCCGCACCTCCGAAGGTGTCTCGGCGATCGACGAGTTCCTGATCCTGTCGCTGCAGGCCAACAGCTACGAGATCCCGCTGCTCGACGGCGACCCCGCCCCGCCGCACCGCTCCGCCGGGCTTCCCCAGCACATGTACGTCGACTGGGTGCGGTACTGGCAGCGATGACAGAATCAGCCGTCATGCCTACCCAGACCCCTCTGCGCGTCACCGTCCTCGGTTGTGGGTATCTGGGCGCCACCCACGCTGCCGGCATGGCGGAGCTGGGGCACGAGGTGTTGGGGGTCGAGAACGACCCTCGGAAGCTGGCCCAGCTCCAGTCCGGCTCCGTGCCGTTCTTCGAGCCGGGCCTCGACGAGCTGCTCAAGCGTGGGATCGACAGCGGGCGACTGCGGTTCACCGACAGCCTCGCCGAGGCGGGGCGCTTCGGTTCGGTCCATTTCCTGTGCGTGGGGACTCCCCAACGCGACGACAGCTGGGCCGCCGACCTGCGCTACGTCGACGAGGTGGTGGATGGTCTCGCACCGCACCTCACCGGTTCGGACCTCCTGGTGGGGAAGTCGACCGTGCCGGTCGGCACGGCCGAACATGTCGACCCGCCGGGTCCGCGAGCTCGCCCCGGCGGGAGCACTGGTGGAGGTCGCCTGGAACCCCGAGTTCCTGCGTGAAGGGCACGCCGTCGAGGACACCCTGGCTCCGGACCGGTTGGTCTTCGGTGTCCAGTCCCAGGCGGCCGAGGCCACCCTGCGCGAGGTCTACACGCAGGTGATCGCCGGGGGGACCCCGGTCGTCGTGAGCGACCTGGTCACCGCGGAGCTCGTCAAGGTGTCCGCGAACGCTTTCCTGGCAACGAAGATCTCCTTCATCAACGCGATCGCACAGGTCTGCGACGCCACCGGCGGCGACGTGCAGAAGCTCGCCGAAGCACTCGGCCACGACGACCGCATCGGCTCCAAGTTCCTCCGGGCCGGCATCGGGTTCGGTGGCGGCTGCCTGCCCAAGGACGTCCGCGCCTTCATCCATCGATCCGACGAACTCGGCGCCGTCGACGCGGTGAGCCTGCTGAGTGAGGTGGACCGGATCAACGAGGGCCGCCGCGCCCAGGTGGTCTCCTCCGCCCTCGACCTGCTGGGTGACACGGCCTCGCCGAAAGTGGCCGTGCTCGGGATCTCGTTCAAGCCGCAGAGCGACGACGTCCGTGACTCGCCGGCGATCTGGGTCGCCCAGAGGCTCGCGGCGGCCGGTGTGCGCGTGGTGATGTACGACCCCCAGGCGGCACCCAACGCCCAGCGCGCCTTCCCCGATCTCGACTGCGCCACCGATCCGGTCGAGGCCTGCCGTGACGCGGACCTGGTCCTGCACCTCACCGAGTGGCCGGAGTTCCGACAGCTCGACCCGCGGTCCCTGCGCGACGTGGTGGCCCGTCCTCGGATGTTGGACGGACGCAACTGCCTCGACCCAGAGACCTGGCGGGCGGCCGGCTGGTCCTTCACCAGCCTCGGACGACCGTGACCCGGCGGCGGGGACGGCCAGCGGATGCGGCCAGAGGAGACGGGCCGGTGAGATGGACCCGGAGGTAGCAGCGGGGCGAGCACGGCGACTCCTGGAGTCGGGGCTCCTGGACCTCGAGTTCTACTCCGCCCTGCGCGGCGTGGACTTCCCGGATCCCATGGCGGCGGCCCTGGACTGCGTGCTCGAGGGCCTGCCGTCTCGACTCACCCCGAACCCGTTCCTCGACTTCACGACGATGCCGGACCAGATCCGCCGCGCCTGGCGGAACGCACGGGTCCAGAAGATCCTCGACCACCTCGCCTCGACGCCGGAGACTGCCAGTCTCCTCGGCCGGGCGGCGGCGACCGGCGGGCCAGAGGCGGCCGACGCGCGTGCGGAGCTGCTGGAGTACGCCGTCGCGATCGGCCGACGGCAAGCGCTGCCGGAGGGAGCGGACGACGTGCGCTGGGAGCGTCTCGCGGACCAGTCGTCGGCTCGGGTGCCCGGGCGCGTCTCGGTGGTGATCCCCACGTTCGGTGACGCGTGGATGACTCTTCGCGCTGCCCGCTCGGCGCTCGAGCACTCCGCGGGACACGACGTCGAGGTCGTCGTGGTCGACAACGGGTCCGCGCCTCACGTCACCCTGCGGCTGGCGGCCGAGCTGCGGCAGCTGCCGGGTGCCCGGCTCGTCCGGCTGCCAGAGAACCTGAACTTCGCCGGCGGCACGAACGTCGGGATCGCGCAGACCACCGGCGAGTTCCTGCTCTTCCTGAACAATGACACTGTCGCGCGTCGCGGATGGCTGCCCCCGCTGCTCGCCGAGCTCGAGGACCCGGACGTGGCCGGCGTCCAGCCGCTGCTCCTGTTCGAGGACGACACCATCCAGTCCGCCGGCACGGTCTTCGTCGACGACGAACTCCTGCCCGGGCACCTCCTGGTCGGGCACCCACCCGAAGACGCGGCCCGGGTGAGTGGTGAGCGCTTCGCCGCGGCGACGGCGGCTGCCCTGCTGATGCGAGCCGCCGACGTCGTGGAGCTGCGGGGCTTCGACGAGGGATACGTCAACGGGTTCGAGGACGTCGACCTGTGCCTGCGAGCGCTGGTGCACCGGCCAGGAGGCTTCCGGGTCGCGCCCTCGTCGATGGTCACGCACCTGGAGAGCAAGACGCCGGGCAGGTACGCCCACGTCATGGACAACCGGGCCCGCTTCGTCGAGACCTGGCGTGCACGACGACCCGCGGCGGACCCGTCGATCCTCTCCCGGCTCGGGTTCACGGCGGTTGTCGAGAGCGACGGGCAGCCCGTCCCGGCCGCGCGCACCCGGGTGACCGGCTTCGCAGGCGGCCAGCACGCACGACGCTGGTCCCTCAACCTGCCCTCGACGCCCGGCTCGTGGGGCGACGACTGGGGCGACACCCACTTCGCCGCGGCCCTCGCCGACGCCCTACGCGGCCTCGGCCAGGACGTGGTCACCAGGCGCCAGGGTGCGCACGGCACCGGCCCCCGGAGCCTGGACGACGTCCACCTCGCCCTGCGCGGCCGGACCAGGATCGACCCACAACCGGGAGTCACCAACGTCCTCTGGGTGATCAGCCATCCGGACACGGTCACGCTTGATGAGCTCCGGGAATTCGACCTCGTCTTCGCGGCGTCGTACCCCTGGAGCGAGGCCATGACCCGCGCCTCCGGGCGTCCGGTTCTCCCCTTGCTCCAGGCCACTGCGATTGACCCGGCGGCGATCACCGAGCCGTTCCCGCAGCGCATCACCGAGGCGGTGTTCGTCGGCAACACGGAGGGCCGCACGCGTCCTCTCGTTCACCGGGCGATCGAGGCCGGCATTCCGCTCGCGGTCTATGGACGAGGGTGGGACGGTCTCCTCCCGGCAGGCGTGTGGCGTCCGGGTTATGTGCCCCCGAGGAACTGCCTGGGCTCTACCGTCGCCACGGCCTGGTGCTCGCCGACCACTGGCCCGACATGGCACGCCACGGCTTCGTCGCCAACC
>CAWJLX010000003.1:0-10917 GCA_963843815.1 uncultured Actinomycetota bacterium
TGAGCCTGCCAGTCACTGACTCGAATCGTGCGTCGTCGTCGACCGGGCAGTGACCAGTAGAGTCCTGCGTCGTGAGTCGCCTCATCCACCTCAACGGGCCCCCTGGCATCGGGAAGTCCACGCTGGCTCGGCGTTACGTGGCCGAGCACCCGGGGGTCCTGAACTGCGACGTCGACGTGCTCAGAACTCTCGTCGGTGGGTGGGAGAGCGATTTCCAGCAGGCCGGGGAGCTCATCCGCCCCGCGGCGCTGGCGATGATGGCGGCCTACCTCGCGAACGGCCACGACGTCGTGCTGCCGCAGATGTTGATGGACCCGACCGAACTGGCACGTTTCGAAGGCTGCGCCGCCGGCGTCGGGGCGCAGTTCGTCGAGCGCTTCCTCATGGATTCGCCGACGAGTTCCGTGGCGCGCTTCCACCGTCGTACGGCGGACGAGGCGGGGGATCCGTGGACCGGACAGGTGGGCGTCATCGTTGCGGCGAACGGCGGGGACGTCGAGCTGGCTCGCTGTCACGCGGCCCTGGAACGCCTCCTGACCGAGCGCCCCGACGCGCTCGTCATCTCGAGCGCCGATGGCGAAGTAGACGAGACCTACCGTGCTCTCGTCGGATCCTTGGCCTGACCCAGGACGACGTTCGCGCATGCTGGGACCGCACCCGACGGTCCGCTCGTCGAAACCCGGAGGTCGCTCGGGCCGGGTAGACGTCAGGGCTCGATCAGTCCGGCCCGGATCGCGTAGCGGGTCAGATCGGTGCGGTCGCGCATTCCGAGCTTGCCGAGGATGTTGGCGCGATGTCGCTCCACCGTCTTCAGCGCGATGGTCAACGCACTGGCGATCTCCTTGCTGGACCGGCCCTCCGCGATCAGCTTGATCACCTCGTCCTCCCGGGGTGTGAGCACCGATTGCGGGACCCGCTCGCCGCGGCGCAGCCGGTCGAGGTAGTCGCGGACCAGCGCGCTCTCGGCGCCGGGGTACAGGAACGTCTCGCCCCGCATCGCCGCCCGGCACGCTCCGAGGAGGTCCTCGTCTGCCGCCGACTTGAGCACGTAGCCGCAGGCACCGGCCTTCAGCGCACCGAAGAAGTACTGCTCGTTGTCGTGCATCGACAACATCAGGATCCGCGGGGGAGAACGTCGTCGCGAGATCTCCGCGGCCGCCTGCAACCCCGTCATCCGTGGCATCGCGATGTCCAGGACCACCAGGTCCACCTCGGTCTCGCGCAACAGTTCCAGGGCCTCGGCGCCGTCGCCGGCCTCGGCCACCACGGTCAGATCGGGCTCCTGATCGAGGATGAGGCGTACGCCGCGGCGCACGAGCGCGTGGTCGTCGGCCAGCAGGATGCGGATCATGGCACGGGCACCAGCAGGCGCACTGTGGTGCCACGTCGAGGCTGGCTCGTCACGGTCAGCTCCGCCTCGACCAAGGCCGCGCGCTCGCGCATGCCGAGCAATCCTGAGCCCTCCACCGGCCACCCGAACCCCCGGCCGTCGTCGCGGACCTCCAGCACCACGACGTCGCCCTGGCGGCCGAGCGAGAGCTCCACGCTGTGCGCGTCGGCGTGCCGGGCGGCGTTGGTCAGGGCCTCCTGCGCGACCCGGTAAATCACCAGCTCCGCCTCCATCGACAGGGCCGGCAACCCCGGTGAGAAGCTGCGGAGGACGGACGCGGAGCTGTGGGTCGAGAAGTCGGTGACGAGCGCGGCCAGCGCGCTCTGCAGGCCGAGATCCTCCAGAACTCCCGGACGCAGTCGCCTGGCCACGCGGCGGACGTCGTCCAGGCCGGCCCGGGCGCTCTGCCGCACCAGCGCCAGCTCCTCCTTCACCTCGGACGGCACCCGCGACTCGATCCGCTTGAGCCCGAGCAACACCACCGTCAAGCTCTGGCCGACCTCGTCGTGCAGCTCCTGGGCGATCCGGTGGCGCTCGGCCTCCTGGGCCGCGAGCGCCTGGGCGTTGCCGGCCCGTCGCGCCGCCTCGAGCCGGTCGAGCAGGCCGTTGACGCTGCGGGCGATGCCGCGCACCGGCCCGACGCCCTCCTCGGGAAGAACACCGGGCTGGAGCTGGTCCATGGCCTCCATCGAGCGGATCAGCCGGTCGAGCGGAGCCAGGCTGCGGCGGATCAGCAGTGCATTGGTGAGCAGCATGATCGTCAACCCCACCGTGACGACGACCACCTCGGAGGCGACGACCCGCGACGAGACACTCAGCGGTGACAGCACGAGCACCAGCGTGCCGAGCAGGAACACTGCCCCGTTGATCAGGCTGACGTTCCAGAACAGCGGCAGATGGCTCAGCGGGCGCACGCCACAACCCTCCCACGGGTGGGACCGGGTCTCCGCGGGTCCTGTGGAGATGGGTGGTGGACCCCATTCAGTCGGGGGCTTCGGTCACGAAGACTGGAGGCATGCCACTCCTTCCGTCCGTCGCGCCGCCCGCAGAGGTCGCCTGGGTCTTCTGGGCGGTGTTGCTGCTGCCGGTCCTTGCCCTCCTCGTGGGGGTGTCCGTGCGCCGGGTCGGGCGCGACGAGCTGGTGCTCGTCGTGCGCAGGGGGCGGGTGGCCCGGTCGGCCCCGACCGGGTGGCTGGCCCGGGTCCCGGGCCTCGAGCGCTTCGTAGCGGTGCCCACGCACCGCCGGGTCCTGCCGCTCGTGCTCCGGGCCCGCACCCGCGACGACGTGGACATCGTCGCGCTGGCCGACCTGACACTGGTGGTCGAGGGGGTGCCCGATGCCGCGGCGTACGACGACCCCGCGGCCGCCGCGGCGAGGATTGCCGAGCAGGTGGTGGCCGAGGCGCTCGGCGGCTTCACGGCTGTCACGCTGCTCGACGAGCTCGCCGACCTCGAGGTGGGCCTCCCGGAGGCGATCACGCGTCGGTTGGTTCCCGGCACGGTCGTCACGGCCCTGGTCGTCACCGAGATCGAGGCGCAGCTGACGCCCCGGCTGGCCCGCGAACTGCGAACCGACATCGATACCCGGTCGTGACGCCGGCCGAGCTCTACCTCGTCGTCCTGGCGACGACGGGTGTGCTGCTGGCGGCCCTGGCGGCGGTGCGCCTGTTGGCGGGCGCCGGTTTGCCAAGCCTGCTGATCTATCTGGGCATCGGGTTGATGATCGGCGAGGCCGGGCTCGGCCTGGAGTTCGACAGCACCGAGCTCACCCAGATCCTCGGCTCGGTCGCGCTGGCGATGATCCTGGCCGAGGGCGGCTTCTCGACCGACCTCCGCGTCGTGCGTCCAGTGGCGCCGCTCGCAGGAGTGCTCGCGACGGCCGGGGTGTTCTTCAGCGTCACGATTGCCGGCGGGCTCGCCTACCTGCTGCTCGACGTGGACGTTCGTACGGCGATCCTGCTCGGCGCCGTCGTCTCCTCGACCGACGCAGCCGCGGTGTTCGCGGTGCTCCGTCGACTGCCGATCCGGGAGCGGTTGCGCGCCACCGTCGAGGCCGAGTCGGGTTTCAACGACCCACCGGTGATCATCCTGGTCACCGTCGTCACCTCCAGCGCATGGGCGGAGTCGGGGGTGGTCGGCGTGAGCGGGCAGATCCTCTACCAGCTCGTGCTCGGCGCGGCCGTCGGCCTGCTCGTCGCCCGGGCCGGCGCCTGGGTCCTCGTCCGAAGCGCGCTGCCCTCCTCGGGCCTCTATCCGCTGGCCACGCTGGGCATCGCCTTCCTGGCGTACGCCGTCGCGGGGGTCGCCGGCGCGAGCCCGTTCCTGGCGATCTATGTCACCGGACTGATCCTCGGCAACTCGCGGTTGCCGCACCGGGGCACCACCGTCGGGTTCGTCGAGTCGCTGGCCTGGCTCGCTCAGATCGGCCTGTTCATCATGCTCGGCCTGCTGGCCAGCCCGGGCCGTCTCTGGGAGGCGCTGCCGACCGCACTGGTCGTCGGCACCGTGCTCACGTTCGTGGCACGGCCGCTGTCGGTGACGCTGTGCGCGATCCCGTTCCGGGTGCCGCTGCGCGACCAGGCGTTCATCAGCTGGGCGGGCCTGCGCGGGGCCGTTCCCATCGTCCTGGCCACGATCCCGATGAGCGTGGGGCTGCCCGGGGCGGAGCGGATCTTCGACGTCGTGTTCCTGCTCGTCGTGGTCTTCACCCTGCTGCAGGGACCGACCTTGCCGTGGGTCGCGCGCACGCTCGGCGTCACCGAGGAGAGCTCGCCACGCGACGTCGCGCTCGAGTCGGCGCCCCTGGAGGACCTCGACGCCACGCTCCTGCAGTTCTCGGTGCCTCCGCAGTCGCGGTTGGTCGGCGTCGAGGTCGCCGAGCTGCGCCTTCCGGCCGGCGCCGGGCTCTCGCTCGTGCTGCGCGACGGCCAGATCTTCGTGCCGGGACCGACCACTGTGCTGCGCGCCGGCGACCACGCCCTGGTCGCCGCGGCACGAGAGCACCACCCCACCATCGAACGGCGTCTGCGCGCGGTCAGCGACTCCGGTCGCCTGGCCGGCTGGTACGGCGTCCGACCCGGTGCAGCCCGGTCACGATCGTCGGAATCGGCATCGGCGTCGTCTGCCGCCTCCTGACCGGCGCGACCAGCGGGGTCCAGGGAACTCGCCCGCCGACGGCGTCGGCCACGGGCTCGGCCGGATCACCGGGCACCGACAGGTCAGACCTTGCCCCGCAGGATGCGCCTGAAGTAGGTCACGGGGAGGGCGTAGCGGTCCGCCACCCACGTCGCCCGCCGCGGTCGAACGAGGTCGGGGAAGGGCACCGTCGGTGCCGGTCGGCCGTCGCGGTCCACCTCGACGAGCATGAGCTGGTGTCGCGCGACCGTGATCGGCATGACGGTGTAGCCGTCGTAGTGCTCCAGGGGAGCCGTGTCAGTGGCGGCGATGTTGTGGGCCAGGACCGCGACCTGCTTGCGGAGCGCACCGCCCGAGGGCCTGATCCCGAGGTCGGCGACGTCGCCCAGCGACCAGACCGCCGGGTGCCGCCGGTGGCGCAGCGTGCCGGGGTCGACGTCCACCAGGCCGGCCTCCGTCGCATCGGCCAGACCGCTCTCGGCGACCCAGCTCGGGGCCCGGTAGTGCGGGACGACGTGGGCGTAGGAGACGTCGTCGAGCTCGTGGTCGCCCTCGGGTGTCGTCACCCTGATCCGTCGTGCGTCGAGGTCGGCGACCCGCGCGTCCCGCAGCACCCGGACGCCGTACGACGCCAGCGTCTGCTCGAGCAGGAGGTCGGCCTTCGGCACGCCGAGGGGTGACGGGCCGGGGAGGACCAGGTTCACGTCCAGGTGCTGCAGCACGCCGGTACGCCGCCAGTGATCGCACGCCATGAAGAGCGGCTTGAGGGCGGTCGCGCCGCAGGGAGCCGGCTCGGGCGGGATCGTGAAGACCACCCGGCCCCGGGCCAGGTCCCGCAGCGCGGGCCACACCCGCGGCGCGCTCTCGACGACAAAGGTCGACCCGGCCCAGCCGGCGGCATAGGACTCGGCCAGGCCGGGGGTGGCGTCCCAGTCCTCCTCGAGGCCGGGGCACAGGACCAGCGTGGTGCAGCCGATCCGCCGGCCGTCCCGCGTCAGCACGCTCGGGGCGTTCGCATCGACCGCCACCACCCGGTCCTGGATCCACGTGCACCCGTCGGGCATCACCGCGGCAGCCGGCCGCTCGAGCGAGGCCATCGTCGCCTCGCCGGCTCCGACGTAGTTGAGCAGTGGGCGGTAGCGGTGCACGGACTCGGATTCGACCACGGCGACATCCCGTGCGCCGTCGCGGAGCAGCCGGGCGGCCAGCGAGATCCCCGCGTTGCCGCCGCCGACGATCACCACCTCGTGATGCTCCCTGCCGTCCTCCCTGCCGTCCTCCATGCGGTCCTCCGTGTCGTCCTCGGTGTCGTCCCTCGTGCTGTCGGTCCAACGTAGCCGCGGGCGGCAACGCGCCTCACCGGGCCCGCTGTCGGGGCGGGCTCACCCCGTGGACAGCCGCGGGTCACGGACGGAAGGTCGCGCGGTACTCGGTCGGCGTACGACCGGTGAGGTCGCGGAACGCGGCGTTGAACGCCGAGAGCGAGGTGTAGCCGACCGTGTGCGCGATGGTCGTGACGGAGTCGTCGCCCGCGGCGAGCTCCTCGATCGCGCGCAGCACCCGCATCCGGCGCAGCACCGCGCGCCAGGTCATCCCGGACTCCTCCTCGAACCGGCGGGCCAGCGACCGCGGCGCCAAGCCCACCTCGTCGGCGATGTCCTCGAACCGGACGTCCTCGGCCAGCCGTCCGCTGGTCAGAGCCAGGGCCCGCCGGAGCTCCGGCGACTGCCCGGCTGGGACCGTGACGGGGCTGGGGTGCTGCGCCAGCCGCCACGCCACAGCCGCCAACGCACCGAACACGCTGTGTGCGTAGGGCGGGAGTGGTGCCGCAGCGTCGGGCCACGCGACACACTCCGAGACCAGGGCCCGAGCCAGGGGGCTGAGGTCGAACACCGTCAGTGGTGCTGGGGGTGCCGGAGCGAAGTCGGGGTCGAACAGCACCGACGACGTCGTCACCGGTTGCGGGATGGCTACCTGGATCGGCTCACCGGCCGCGATCAGTGCGGCCCGCGCGGGAGGCAGCATCCACGACGTGCCGTGCGCCTCCAGCCGCAGTGCGCCCTGGGAGGCGCACAGCAGGTAGTGCCGGTCGACGCAGAGCTCGGACGGTGGAGCCGCCGCGAAATCCCGCGCGAACGCGAACGCCTCGCGCCTCACGGACTGCCTCGCACCCGCTCACCCTAGACGGGGCTGCGGGTCAGACCGTCTCGAGAAGGGCGGCGCGGAACCGGCGACTCACCGGTGGCGCGGTCACCAACGGGCGGAGCACCGCACCGGAGCGGGTGAACGCCTCGGATGAGAGGTAGTCGGCGAAGGACGGCTCGTCGGCCCATTCGTGGATGACGGTGACGGCCTCGTCGTCGTCACGCGCGGCGTACACCCGGAAGTCGAGGTTGCCCGGCATGGCGCGGATCTCGTCGCGCTCGCTGTCGAGCTGGGCGAGTGCGACGGCCCGGTCGGCTGGGGTGGTGCGCAGGTCGAGTACGGCGATGAGCACGGGAATCTCCTGACGGTCGAGTCGGTGCGAGTGGCCGGACGCCTCGATCCTGCACCGCCGGACCGGGGTCCGGCTCGCGTCGGTCAGACACGTTCAGGCTCCCAGCGGACAACCCGGGACACCGCCACCAGACGCGTCAGTCCTCGGGAAGGGCGGCGAAGCTCCGCTTGGCATCGAGGTACCACCCCATGGACTTCTTGGGGTGCCGCCAGCGGCCCTTCATCGCCTCGCGGGCCTCCTGGTGGGTCCCGTCACCGGCCTTCTCCGCCTCCTTGAGGTGGCGGTCCTGGGCCTTGATGACGTCGTCGGCGCTCTCGCCGTGGTGCTCGAGGTCGCAGGGCCCTCCGAGGGCGCGGCAGGTCATGGTCTTCATGGTCGTCTCCTTCTGATGCGGTGTTCCGTTGTGCTGATGATCGGACGGGCGAGGGTGTCCGGCTCAGTCGCGCGGCCGACTCCCGTCGCGGCGCACGACGCGCGCGAGCACGTCAGGCGAGGCCCGGAAGGTGATGGCGCGCACGAGGCCGTCGCTGATGGTGAAGTCGAAGACGACCCTGGCCGCGCCGAGGTGGAACCAGGCGCTGCCGGGCCGGTCGCCGACGAAGACCGGGAGGGCGGCCGTGGCGCTGCCGTTGAAGAACGCCGCCACCTCGCCGCGGCCCTCGATCTGCCGCGGTGTGCCGACCAGGACCGCGGCGTCGTCAGCGGCAACGGTGGCGTCCGGTGCGAGCAGTTTCAGCAACCGGTCGAAGTCGCCCGTCCTGGCCGCGGCCATGAAGGCGTCGACCAGCTCCCAGTCGGCCAGGAGGTCCTCGGGAGGGGGCTGGGTGACCTTGGCCCGTGCTCGTGAGGCCAGCTTGCGAGAGGCCGACGGCGTCGTGTCGAGGATCGAGGCGATCGTCGGGAACTCGAAGCCGAAGCTGTCGTGGAGCACGAAGGCGATCCGCTCGCGCGGAGACAGCCGGTCGAGGACGACCTGCAGGGCGAGGCCGACGGTGTCGGCGAGCGCGACGTCGTCGGCCGGGTCGTTGGCGGCCTCGTCGAGGTCGACGTCGTCCACCGGAACGGGAGTGCGTGCGCGCAGCCGATCGAGGCACAGCCGGGTGGTCACGGTGGTCAACCAGGCCGGCAGGTTGTCGATCTCGGTGTCCGTCCCGTGCATCCGCAGCCACGACTGCTGCACGACGTCCTGGGCCTCGGCGTGGTCGCCGAGCACCCGGCTCGCGATCCCCACCAGGCGCGGTCGTTCGGCCTCGAACATGTCCGTCTCGTCCACGGCTCCACCCTTCCATCTCCGTCGTCACCCCACTGACGCGTGAGCGGGGTCGAGTGTGACCGATGAACTCGGAGGACTGCGCGGGTCATCATCTGCGCCAGGTCCCACGGAACCGGACACAACGAGAAGGCGGGGCGCGGACGCGATGGGTGAGCTGCACGTCAACATGAACATCACGCTCGACGGCGTGATCCAGGCCAACGGTGGCCCCACGGAGCAGGACGGTGACTTCGAGTACGCCGGATGGGAGCGCCCGTACGGGGATGCGGGGTCCGGAGAACAGGTGATTGCGGACGTGCGGGCCTCCGACGCGCTGCTGCTGGGTCGCACGACGTACGACATCTTCCGCGGCTACTGGCCGGGCAAGACCGACGAGGTCGGGCGAGCCTTCGACCGGGTCCCCAAGTACGTCGCGTCCCGCGGCACGCCGGAGCTGTCCTGGAGCAACAGCATCCAGCTCACCGACGTGGCCGCCGAGGTGCGTCAGCTGCGCGGACGGCATGAACGGATCCACACCTGGGGCAGCGCGAACCTGCTGCAGACCCTGTTCCGCGAGGCCCTGGTCGACCAGGTGAACCTGTGGGTGTGTCCCGTGGTGCTCGGGCAGGGCAAGCGCCTGTTCCCGGAGGGCGCCGCCGCCACCCGCTTCGAACAGGTCGAGCCACCGAGGTCGTATCCCGGCGGGGTGCTGCTGCTGCGCTACCGGTGCCTCGAGGGCCCTCCGGAGACGGTGGCCGGCACCGGCAACGCCGCGGACTGACCGCTTCCGGCTCCTGCCGACGGTGGCGAGCGGCGCGCGGACGTGCGACCGTCGTCGGTATGAGGATCGCACTCGCGAGTGACCATGCCGGCTTCGGTCTCAAGGGGGCGCTCGCGACGCTGCTCGCAGCCGAGGGCCACGACCTTGTCGACTTCGGCGCCGACGACGAGGAAGCCTGTGACCTCGCAGACCACGTCTACCCGGCGGCACTGGCGGTCGGGAGGGGCGAGGTGGACCGCGCGATCCTGGTCGACGGTGTCGGCTACGGCAGCGCGATGATCGCGAACCGGATCCTGGGAGTCGACGCCGTGGTCTGCCAGGACCCGTTCTGCGCCACCCTGGCCAGATCGCACACGGACAGCAACGTGCTGTGCCTGGGAGCGAAGATCATCGGCGCGGCCATCGCTGAGGCGGTGGTCGCCGCGTGGATGACGACCGACTTCCTCGCGGACGAGGAGAAGTACCAGCGACGGGTGCACAAGGGCCGAGTGATCGCCCAGCGTCACCTGCGGCCCCTGGATGAGCTCTAGGGGCCGACGCCGCCGAGCCGCGATTGCCGGCTGCGCTGTCAGAATGGTCGAGTCGGTGTCCGACGGCGGGAGGTCACGGGTGGGACGGGTCGAGGTGCTCGGAACCACGATGGCCTCGATCGAGAGGGGGTCGGGCCGCCCGGTGCTGTTCCTGCACGGGAACCCCACCTCGTCATTCCTGTGGCGACACGTGCTCGACCGGCTCCCCGAGGACACCGGACGCCTGATCGCGCTGGACCTGGTCGGGATGAGCTCCTCGGGGAAGCCCGACATCGGCTACACGCTGGCCGACCATCTCGCCCACGTCGAGGGGTTCCTGGACGCGTCGGGGCTGGACGACCTGGTCCTCGTCGGCCACGACTGGGGCGCCGCCCTCAGCCTCGCCCTGCTACATCGGCGGCCCGACCTGGTCCGGGGCCTGGTGTTCATGGAGGGGCATCTGCGCCCACTCAGCGGGTGGGACGCCTTCGACGACGGCGGCCGCGCGCTCTTCCAGATGCTCCGGGGGCCCGACGGCGAGCAACTGGCACTGGTGGAGAACTTCTTCCTCGAGACGCTGCTTCCCGCTGGCATGAACCGGAGGCTGACCGCGGAGGAGCTGGCCGCCTACCGCGCGCCGTACCCGGACGCGCCCTCGCGGCGTCCGTTGCTCCAGTGGGCCAGGGAGATCCCGGTGGCCGGGGCGCCGGCCGGCACGGTGTCCCTCATGGCGCACGCTTGGGACCATGCGAGGACCTCGGCGGTTCCCAAGCTGCTCGTGCACGGGACTCCGGGCGTGGTCGTCCGCGCTGGCCTGGTCGCCGAGTGCCGCGCAGCCCTCCCCGCACTCACTGTGGTCGATGTAGGCGATTCATCGCACTTCCTGCCGGAGGACAGGCCAGGGGAGGTTGCCGCGGCGCTGGCGGCGTGGCTGCCGACCGTCCCCTAGACCGTCAGTGGTCCGCTCCGGGACCGAGGCAGCCGCTGGGCCGGACGACTACGAACGCTGCGTCTCATCGAGGTGGACCGCCAGCTTGTCGAGTGCCATCGACCATCCAGCCGCACCCGGGGAGTCGGCGGGAACGCCGGTGTGGGTCAACACCATCCTGGTGCCACCATCGAGGCGTTCCAGCTCGACCCGGACCTCGGTCGTGGTCGGGTGGCCCTCGGGCATGCCGAGCTGCTCGGGCGCCATAAGACGTTGCCGTGCTCATCCGACATGGAGTCGGTGTAGACGAGGCGCTGGTTCTCGATGACCTCGAGGAACTCGCCGGTGAACCACATCTGCATCGTGCCGTCCGGCGTCGTCATCTCCATGCAGAGCAGACGGATGCCTCCCACGCGTACGTCCAT
>CAWJLX010000004.1:0-172192 GCA_963843815.1 uncultured Actinomycetota bacterium
AGGTTGTCGTCGAGCCGCAGCACCTTGGTCGAGCTGCGGGTCAGGAGCCGCAGCTGGACCTCGGTCATGCCGGGGTGCGTGCCGAGCACGTCGCGGAGCTGCGCCACCACCGGTGGCGTGCAGCGGGTCGACGGCAGGCTGATCACCACAGGACCCGTCGGCCCGTGGGTCAGGTCGGGTGCCGTGACCTCCTGGGCGCGCAGCTCGGGCTGGTCCTTGTCACGGGAGAGCTGCCCCTTGATCCGGACGACCTGGTCCTCGACCAGCAAGGTGGAGGCGAGGGTGTAGGCACTCGGGAAGAGCAGCACCTCGATCGCACCGTCGAGGTCCTCGAGCGTGATCGTGGCCCACGGGTCCCCGCGCTTGGTGATCTTGCGCTGCACCGAGGTGATCAGGCCGCTGACGGTGAGCGTCGAGCCGTGGGCGCGCTCCTCGTCGAGCATGAGCTGGCCGATGGTGCAGTCGGTGCCCTGGGAGAGCACGTGCTCGAGCCCGAGGAGCGGGTGGTCGGAGACGTAGAGGCCGAGCATCTCCCGCTCGTGGCCCAGCAGGGTGAGCTTGTCCCAGTCGTCGATGTCGGGGATGTCCACGCTCACGCCGAAGCCGGCGTCGTCGTCGCCGAGGCCGCCGAAGAGGGAGTCCTGTCCGATCGCCTCGTTCTTCTTGAGGTCGACGAACTGGTCGACCGCGGTCTCGTGCACCGCCACCAGCGCGCGGCGCCGGTGCTTCATGTCGTCGAAGGCGCCGGCCTTGATCAGCGACTCCACGACGCGCTTGTTGCACACCAGCGCCGGGACCTTCTCCATGAAGTCGTTGAAGTCGACGTAGCGGCCCTTCTCCTGCCGGGCGGACGCGATGCCGTCGACGACGTTGCTGCCGACGTTGCGCACGGCGGTGAGACCGAAACGGATGTCGTTGCCGACGGGGGTGAAGTTGGCGTGGGACTCGTTGACGTCGGGCGGGAGGACCTGGATCTTCATCCGGCGGCACTCGTTGAGGTAGATCGCCATCTTGTCCTTGTCGTCCTTCACCGACGTCAGGAGGGCGGCCATGTACTCCGTGGGGTAGTTGGCCTTGAGGTAGGCGGTCCAGTAGGTGATGACGCCGTAGGCGGCGGAGTGCGACTTGTTGAAGGCGTAGTCGGAGAACGGGAGCAGGATCTCCCAGAGCTTGTCGATCGCGACCTGGGGGAAGCTGCGCTCGAGCATGCCGGCCGCGAAGCCGGCGTACTGCTTGTCGAGCTCCTCCTTCTTCTTCTTGCCCATGGCGCGGCGCAGGTTGTCGGCCGCGCCCAGGGTGAAGCCGGCCAGGACCTGGGCAATGGCCATCACCTGCTCCTGGTAGACGATGAGGCCGTACGTCTCGCCCAGCACCTGCTCGAGCGCCTCCGCAAGTGCGGGGTGGATCGGCTCGATCGGCTCGCGACCGTTCTTGCGGCGGGCGTACTTGTTGTGCGAGTCGGCGCCCATCGGGCCGGGACGGTAGAGCGCGCTCACGGCCGTGATGTCGGCGAACTGGTCGGGCTGCAGCGATCGCAGCAGCGCGCGCATGCCCGAGCCGTCGAGCTGGAAGACGCCGAGCGTGTCGCCGCGGCCCATCAGCTCGTAGGTCGCACGGTCATCGAAGGACAGCTCCTCGAGGACGACCTCCTCGCCGCGGTTGACGCCGATGTTGCTCAGCGCGTCCTCGAGGGTGCGGAGGTTGGAGAGGCCAAGGAAGTCCATCTTGACCAGCCCGAGCGACTCGCACATCGGGTAGTCGAACTGGGTGATGACCGCGCCGTCCTGGGGACGCGCCATGATCGGGACGATGTCGATCAGCGGCTCGCTCGACATGATCACGCCGGCCGCGTGGACGCCCCAGTTGCGGATCTGGCCCTCGAGGCCGATCGCGGTCTCGTAGATCGTGCGGACCTCGGGGTCCTGGTCGTAGAGGGTGCGGAACTCGCCGCCGTCGCGGTAGCGCTTGTGGTCGGCGTTGAAGATGTCCTTGAGCGGCACGCCCTTGCCCATCACGTCGGCCGGCAGGGCCTTGGTGATGCGGTCGGAGATCGCGAAGCCGTGGTCGAGCACCCGGGCGGCGTCCTTGATGGCGGCCTTGGCCTTCAGCCGCCCGAAGGTCGCGATCTGCGCGACCCGCTCGGCGCCGTACTTGTCGCTGACGTAGGCGATGACCTCGCCCCGCCGGGCGTCGTCGAAGTCGATGTCGAAGTCAGGCATCGAGGGACGCTCGGGGTTGAGGAAGCGCTCGAAGAACAGGCCGTGCTCGAGGGGGCACAGGTCGGTGATGCGCAGGGCGTACGCCGCGATGGAGCCCGCACCGGAGCCGCGGCCGGGGCCGACGCGGATGCCGTTGTCCTTGGCCCAGTTGATGAAGTCGGCGACCACGAGGTAGTAGCCGCAGTAGCCCTTCTGCGAGATGATCGCGAGCTCCATCTCGACCCGGTCGCGAACGCTCTGGTCGAGCCGGTCGCCGGGGTAGCGGGCCTCGATGCCACGCCAGACCTCCTTGCGGAACCAGGTCTCCTCGGTCTCACCGGCCGGCACGTCGGCACGCGCCATGTAGCCACCGGTCGACTCGGTGAACTCGACCTCGCACCGCTCCGCGATGGCCAGGGTGTTGTCGCAGGCCTCCGGCATGCCGAACTGGCCTGCCCAGAGCTCACGCATCTCGGCGGGCGACTTGATGTAGTAGCCCCCGCCGTCGAACTTGAGCCTGTTGGTGTCGGAGAGCCGCTTGCCGGACGCGACGCAGATCAGGGCGTCGTGTGCGGCGGCGTCCTCGGGGTTGTTGTAGTGGGAGTCGTTGGTGGCGATCGGCGGGAGGCCGAGCTCCTTGCCGAGCCGGAGCAGGTCGTCGCGGACCCGCTTCTCGATGGAGATGCCGTGATCCATCAGCTCGAGGAAGACGTTGTCCTTGCCGAAGATCTCCTGCAGCTCGCCGGCCTCGCGGACGGCCTCGTCCCACTGCCCGAGCCGCAACCGCGTCTGGATCGCGCCGCTGGGGCAGCCGGTGCTGACGATCAGCCCCTTGCTGTGCTCGGCGAGGATCTCCTTGTCCATCCGGGGCTTGAAGTAGTAGCCCTCGAGGCTCGAGCGCGAGGAGAGCCGGAACAGGTTGTGCATGCCCTCGGTGCTCTCCGCCCACATGGTCATGTGGGTGTAGGCCCCGCCGCCGGCGACGTCGTTGCCGCCCTCCTCGGCCAGGTCGCCCTGACCCCACCGGACCCGGCGGCGCTCGCCGCGCATGGTGCCGGGGGTGATGTAGGCCTCGATGCCGATGATCGGCTTGACGCCGTGCTGCCTGGCCTTGCGGTAGAAGTCGTAGGCCCCGTGCAGGTTGCCGTGGTCTGTCATCGCGATGGCCGGCATGCCGAGGTCGCTGGTGCGGGCGAAGAGTCCGTCCAGCAGCGATGCCCCGTCGAGCATGGAGTATTCGGTGTGCACGTGCAGATGCACGAAGTTGCCCGGTGAATTGATGGTGGAGCCGGTCGACATGGAGGAGTCTTCCGCACCTTTCTTCGATCGCTGGAACAGACCACGTGGGCAGAGGTGGAACAGGACCTTGAGCTGGACGTGGAACGGGCCTGGACGACTGCACAGCGGAGATGGGGAAGAGCAGTCAGCCTACGTCAGTGTGCACGGCCCCACCGACAAGACACTCGCCCCGATCCGGGGTCCGCGGCTCCACGGAGGGCCCTGCGCCGGATCCGGCTCACAGCCAGTCGATCGCGTGCCCGTGGCCGTGGCTGAAGGCCACCGGGACCCCGTCGAGGGCGGTCACGAACCGGCCCGAGGGGACCTCGCGGGCGCCGCTCACGTCGGGCAGCACGCGTCGGCCCTCGTTGCTGATCCACCGGCACCGCCCCGCCTCCACCAGCCCTGTCATCACGGTGTGGAACCTGCGGCGGTCGATCTCCTCGAGGTAGGCGATCACGGCGGAGTGGAAGACCACGGGCGTGCCGTGCGGGGCGGCCTCCTCGAGCAGGTCACCGAGGTGGTCGAGGAGGTCACCGCTGCGCAGCCGCGGCGGGTCCCGGCGTGCGACGTCGACGGCGGTACGCAGCCGCTGGCGCCGCACGTCCTGCTCGGGCCAGACCAGGTTCTCCAGCCATGCCATGGCGTCCGGGTCGGACACGTCGAGCGGGTTGAGGTCGACCCCGCCGCGCCACGCGACCCGGGGATGGGCCGCGGGGGTCGGCAGCGGGCCGGTCGCCTCGGCCGCCAGGACGGTCCCGCCACTCCCCCGGAGCTCGCCCGTCGGAGGCCAGGCGTAGTCGTACCGGTCCGGGAAGAGGCACAGGCCCGCGCTCGCGCCGACCTCGATGAGGGCGAGGGGTCCCTCGATCAGCCCCATGACCGGGACGAGGGTCGCCAGCCGCCCGACCTCGTTGGTCTGCGTGGCCCGCGACATCACGGTGGCACGGACCTCGGCCTCCTGCTCGAGCACGACCCTCCGCAGCCCGTCGTACGGTCCGGGTGCCGCGGCTCCGTGCCAGCGCGCAGCCGCGAAGACGAGGTTGGGCTGGCGCTTGATCGCGGGCAGCGTGCCGAGCCAGGCAAGCACGTCCGGGTCCTCGGTGACGCCGCGGGCCCACTCCTCGAAGCAGGGGGAGTCGCCGGCCGCGTACGTCGCGAAGTCGAGGTACTCCTCGATCACGTCGTCGTACAGAAGCATGACCACATCCTGCCGCCCGGTCGACTCCTCAGCCAGAGGCGTCGAGCGACTCGGCGATGATCACGTCGACGATGCGCGCGACGCGCTCCTCCCCGAGCTCGGGGACCACCGCGGCCACCCGCCGGACGATCTCGGCCTCGCGCCGCGGGTCGCGCTCCCCCGACGGCTTCACCGACTGGACCGCCCGCGTCAGCGCCGTACGCCGGGCCAGGACGTCGCCGAGCACCAGGTCGGTGTCGTCGATCAAGCGGCGCAGGAAGGTCAGTGGCTCGGGTCCCGGCCACGCCACGCGGATGTCGGGCGCCCGCTCCTCGTTCGCGGACCCGTCGGTGCGCTCGAGCTCCAGGCAGCCACGACGACGGTAGAACGCGCGGGCCGGCTCGTTGCACTCGAACACCCACAGGCAGAAGCCCTCGGGACGGTGGGCGGTCACCGTCTCGAACAGCACCGTGCCGATCCCGCACCCCTGGTGGTCGGGGTGGACGTAGAGGTCGTCGAGCCAGGTGGACGTGCATCGGGCGTAGCCCGCCACCTGACCACCCTGGGTGGCCAGCCACACGTCGTACGCCGACAGGTCCCAGCCGGCGACCCACGTGCGCACCTCGTCGTCGGGGTGGACGCCGGGAGGGAAGGCGGGACCCGCCGCGTGACGAGCGGCGAGGTGGACGTCAGCGAGGGCCGGCAGGTCGGCATCCGTCGCCGGGCGCAACGCCAGGTCAGTGCTCATCACGGATGACCTCGAGCGCGTGCGCGAGGTCGTCGGGGTAGGTGGACTCGTAGACGACGTGGTCACCGGTCTCGGGGTGCTCGAAGCCCAGTCTCATCGCGTGCAGCCACTGGCGCTCCAGCCCGAGCCGGCGGGCGAGGGTCGGGTCGGCACCGTAGGTGAGGTCTCCCACGCAGGGGTGCTTGAGCGCACTCATGTGGACCCGGATCTGGTGGGTCCGACCGGTCTCGAGGTGCACCTCGAGCAGGCTCGCGAACCGGTGCGCCTCGAGGGTCTCGTAGTGGGTGATGCTGTGCCGGCCGTCGGCCATCACCGTGAACTTGTAGTCGTGCTGGGGATGACGCCCGATCGGGGCGTCCACCGTGCCGCTCAGAGGATCCGGGTGGCCCTGGACGAGTGCGTGGTAGGTCTTGTCGACGGTGCGGTGCCGGAAGGCGTTCTTGAGCACGGAGTAGGCGCGCTCGGACTTGCAGATGACCATCACCCCGCTTGTGCCCACGTCGAGTCGCTGCACGATGCCCTGCCGCTCGCTGGCACCGCTCGTGGAGATCCGGAAGCCTGCTCCGGCCAGGTGCCCGACAACGGTGGGGCCGGTCCAGCCGGGAGAGGGGTGGACGGCGACGCCCACGGGCTTGTCGATCACCACGATGGCGTCGTCGTCGTGGATGATCCTGATCCCCTCCACGATCTCGGGGACCACCGTGAGGGGGTCGGTCTGCGCGGGGATCGTCACGTCGAGCATGGAGCCGGCGTGGACCCGGTCGCTCTTGCCCACGCCCGAACCGTCGACCTGGACCAGGCCCTGGGAGATCAGGTCGGCCGCCCGGGTGCGCGAGAACCCGAACATCCGGGCCATCGCGGCGTCGACCCGCTCGCCCGCCAGGCCGTCGGGCACGAAGACCGTGCGCTGCTCCGCATGGGCGATCATCCGACTCACGACTCCGACCGCGACTCGCGGGACCCGTCGAGGGCCACGCCGCGGAACGTCTGGAGGATGATCAAGCCGGCCGCGACGTTGATGCAGATGTCCGCGACGTTGAAGACCGGCCAGTTGGGCAGCATCAAGAAGTCGACCACGTGGCCGTGGAAGGGCTCGGGATCCCGGACGATGCGGTCGGTGAGGTTGCCGCCGACCCCACCCAGCAGCAGCCCCAGGGCCAGCGCCCATGCCGTGCTGCCGAGGCGCCGGCTCAGCCACAGGACCACCACGACGGCCAGCATCGCCAGACAGGTGAAGACCAGGGTGAAGCCCGTGCCCGTGCTGAACGCGGCACCGGGGTTGAAGGTCAGGTGGAAGGTGAACCAGTCACCGAGCACGGCGATGTCACCATCGGCCAGCGAGGCCAGGGCCCATTGCTTCGACGCGAGGTCGAGGACGTACGCCACGAGCGCCACTGCGGCGAAGACCAACCGTGCGTCGAGACGCCGACGGGTCGGGACGTGATCGACCGGGTCGCTGGACTTCAGCGACGCTCCTCGCGCTGCTTGCATGACATGCACAGTGTGGCATGCGGCACCGCCATCAATCGATTCTTGCCGATGGGGTTGCCGCAGGAGTCACAGACGCCGTAGGAGCCGTCCTCGATGTGCGACAGCGCCCTGTCGATCTGGACGAGGGTCTCGCGCTCCCGGCCCAGCACGGTGAGCTCGTGGTCGCGCTCGAAGGTGGTCGCCCCGATGTCGGCCTGGTCCTGGCCCGCGCCGTCGCCGGCGTCACGCATGAGCCCGGCCAGCTCCTCCTCGAACTGGCCCACCGAGACCGACAGGCGCTCGTGGTGCTCACGGAGCTCCTTGACCACCTCGTTGAGCTCGGACCGGGTCCACGGGTCCTCCCCGTCCAGGACGACGAGCCGGGCGGGGGTGGCCTTGCGGGGTGCGGCCTTCTTGGCCGGAGCCGCCTTCGTCACAGGCGTTGCCTTCTTTGCGGTAGCAGGGGTGCTCGGGGTGGTCTTCTTGCTCGGAGCGGACTTCTTCGCTGCGGTCTTCTTCGCTGCAGCCTTCGGGGCGGGCGCCTTCTTGGCGGGAGCCGCCTTCTTCGCAGGCGACTTCGTGGCAGCGGCCTTCTTGGCGGGAGCCGCCTTCTTCGCAGGCGTCTTCTTGGCAGCAGCCTTGGCGGGCGCCGCCTTCTTCGCGGGAGCCGCCTTCTTCGTGGCGGTCTTCGTGGCAGCGGCCTTCTTGGCGGGAGCCGCCTTCTTCGCTGCGGCCTTCTTCGCGGGAGCCGCCTTCTCCGTGGCGGTCTTCGTGGCGGTCTTCGTGGCCGTCTTCGTGGCCGGGGCGATCTTCTTCGCCGGGGCCGCCGGGGCCTCCTGCGTCGAAGGACTGCGCCTGCCCAGCACGCGCTTGGCGGCCGCAGCAGCCGAACCGGCCAGGGACTTACGCGTACTGCCAGCCATTTCCGAGGGCCTCCAGCCGTGCATCGGGTGCGGTGGGAACCACACGGTGGCACGGAGGGTATCCGGTGGAGGGGGGCGAACCAACACTGCCTCGCCGAAATGCAAGAACGGCCGACCTCGCGGTCGACCGTTCAAGCTGTTCACTGACGTGCTCGGAGGATTCAGCTCTCGTCGTCACCCAGCACGGAGCGAAGGCGCTTGGGACCCTGCCCAGCGTCGGTAGGGGCCTGGATCTCCGACCCGTTGGACAGCGCCTCCAGCTGCTGGCTGAAGTACGTCTTGAGGCGGGAGCGGTACTCACGCTCGAACTGGCGAAGCGTCTCCACGTCGCCGTTGAGCTTGTCGCGCTCCTTCTCCAGGTCACCGAACATCTGCTGGCGACGCTCGGCGGTCTCGGAGTCGAGCATCTGCGAGCGCTGACGGGCGTCGGCCTCCATGCGGTCTGCCTTCGTCTTCGCCTCGCCCTCGAGGCGCTCGGCCTTGGTGCGTGCGGCACCCACGATGCGGTCGGCCTCGTTCTTGGCGTCCTCGACGAGCTCGTCGGCGTTGCGGGTGGCGATCTCGAGGAGGCGGGCCGCCGCGTTGGAGGCTTCGGCGATGTTGGCGACGCGGGCAGGCGGCTCGGCCACTGCCATCGCAGCGGGCGCAACCACGGCGGGCTCCGGTTCGGGCTCCGGCTCCGCCTCGGGCTCCGGTTCGGGAGCTGCGGGCGCGAACGCCGCGGGCGCAGCCTCCGACGTCGAGGCTCCACCGGACTGTGCGGCGGACAGCTTGGCCCGCAAGTCCTCGTTGTCCTTGGTGAGCCGGGCGAGCTCAGCCTCGACCTCGTCGAGGAACTGGTCAACCTCGCCCATGTCGTACCCCTCGCGGAGACGAACAGGTGTAAAGCGCTTGTTGCTCACGTCCTCAGGCGTCAGCGGCATGACCTCACCCAAACTTTCACGATCGATATCACGGTGGCTCTGCTGTC
This sequence comes from uncultured Actinomycetota bacterium, assembly GCA_963843815.1. Lineage (GTDB taxonomy): Bacteria > Actinomycetota > Actinomycetes > Propionibacteriales > Nocardioidaceae > Nocardioides. The sequence continues at coordinate 8,768 of CAWJLX010000004.1, forward strand.
AGGAGACAATAGCGCCCGGCGCCGCGCGGGGCACAGTGACCCGTGTGACGGATGGTTTCACAAGTTGGTTCACAAGAAGATGGTGACGACCACGTTGAGCAACAACCATGCTGCCACCATCACGAGCAGAAAACTCAGGTCCAGCGCGATCGAGCCGATACGCAGCGGCGGAATGACACGGCGCAGGGCCACGATCGGCGGGTCCGTCACGGAGTAGACGCCCTCGAGCGCGACGAGCAGGGGACCACGGGGTTCCCACTGTCGGGCGAAGACCTGGACCCAGTCCACGATGAACCGGATCCAGAGCAGGCCGATGAAGACGAGCAGGATGATGTAGAGGATCTGACCGATGATCTGCACGACTGAAGTATGACCTCAGCTCTGGTTGAAGAAGCCGTCCTCGGCCATCCGCTCCTTGTCCTCGGCCGTGACCGTGACATTGGGCGGTGAGAGCAGGAAGACCTTGTTGGTCACGCGCTCGATCGAGCCTCGGGTGGCAAAGATCAGGCCGGCAGCGAAGTCGACGAGGCGCTTGGCGTCGTTGTCGTCCATCTCGCTGAGGTTCATGATGACCGGGGTGCCGTCGCGGTAGTTCTCGCCGACCAGGCGGGCCTCGTTGTAGTTGCGGGGGTGCAGGGTGGTGATGCGGCTCAACTCGGCCACGACTCCTGTCTGGACCGAGGCCGGACGTCGGCGCTCGGCAAGGTCGGACACAGGGGCAGGGCGTCGGTCACGTGCGACCGGGCGCTGGTCGACAGCGTCGTGGGTCGTGGTCTCCGTGTCGCCGTCGTACTCGTCGTAGTGGCCGGTGTCCTCGAGCAGGCCGAGGTACTCGCCGATCTTGCGCATCGCGCCGCTCATGAGACTGATCCTCCGCTAGACCCGGGGTCCGGAACCGGACCCCTGTTGATTGTTGTCGACATTACTGGACGGCGGGCCTCGGACCGAGGACCGCAGAGCCGACACGCACGTGTGTCGCACCGTGTGCGATCGCCGATTCGAGGTCGCCGCTCATCCCGGCGGACAGCACCGTCGCGTCGGGGTGCTCGGCCACGAAGTCCCGGTGGATCGCGGCGAGCCTGGCGAAGGCGACCTCAGGCTCCTCCCCCAGCGGCGCGACGGCCATCAGCCCCCGGAGCCTGAGCGAGTCCGCCTGGACCACTGCACGCCCGAGATCCGCCAGGTCCGAGGCGTCGGCGCCGGACCGGTGCTGGGCACCGGGCGGGTCGAGGCTGACCTGGAGCAGCACGTCGACGTCGTGTCCGCGCGTGTGGGCGCCGCGGGAGAGCGGACCGACCAGTTTGGCCCGGTCGACGGACTCGACGACGTCGGCGTAGGACGCGACTGCCCCGGCCTTGTTGGACTGCAGCCCACCGATGAAGTGCCAGCGCAGTCCGAGGTCCGCGCACTCGCTCGCCTTGGCCTGCGCCTCCTGGTGGCGGTTCTCCCCGACGTCGGTCACCCCCAGCCCGGCCAGGACGCGCAGGTCGGAGGCGGGAAAGAACTTGGTGACGACCACGAGGGAGACCTCTCCCGGTTCGCGGTCCGCCCCCTCGCAGGCCGAGGCGATGCGCCGTCGTACGACGTCGAGGTTGGCCGCCAGCTCGTCGCGGCGGTGGAGGTCGTGGGGAGTGTCATTCACGTGTGGCTCCAGATCACGCCGGCGAAGCGGGTGGCAGAGGCCCCGTCGCGACGGTAGGAGGGCCACGTCGGATCCTCGCGGGTGCAGGCGTCCACGACCCGGATGTCGTCGATGCCGCTCGCCAGCAGCTGCGCACGTACGCCGGCGCCGAGGTCGAGGGCCGGTGTCCCCCACGAGGTGGTGGAGCGGGACTCGGGCACCACCGCCGCCACCTGGTCCTGGAGGTCGGCAGGAACTTCGTAGCAGGCCCCGCAGACGTGCGGACCGACCCACGCGACCGCGGGTTCGGCACCGTGCTCGCGGAGCGCAGCGACGGCCGCAGGCACGACGCCCGCGGCCAGGCCGTGGCGACCAGCGTGCACGGCGGAGATCCACCCGGTCGCCGGATCGGCCAGCAGCACCGGCACGCAGTCGGCTGCACGGGCCAGCAGGGCGACCCCGGGCCGGGACGTGCAGAGGGCGTCGCACGACGGCGGCGGGTCCGGGTCAGCGTCGTCGACGAGCGTCGTGTCGCAGCCGTGCACCTGGTGCATGAGCACCGGGGTCGCACCCGACTCCTCCGCCACCGTGCGCAGCGCCTCGGCCCGCACCTCGCGATCCTCGGCGTCCCCCAGGCTCAGGGAGACGTCGGTGAAGGCGACCTCGATCACGAGGTCGCCTTCGATCCGGTCACGGTGGCGCAGGAGGCTCACGCCGTGCTCTCGGCGTTGGGCTCCGAGGAGGGTGTCACTTCAGGAAGTCGGGGACGTCGAGGTCGTCGTCGTCGAACTGGACCTGCTTGGCCTGGCGCGGCGGGGTGGGCGTCGACTGGGCCTCCGCTGCGGACGGGGCGAACGTGGCCGGTGCGGCAGGCGCCGAGGACCCCGACGAGTCCGAGCCGGACGCGGGCGCCTTGGTGGCCAGCTGCTGGGCAGCCGCGCGGGTCTGCTCCTGCGTCTGCGCCGGCTGGCTCTGGCGGAGCACGTTGCCGTCCGAGCGACGCTTCGGCATGCCGCCGTCGAAGCCGGCAGCGATGACGGTCACCCGCACCTCGTCACCGAGCGCGTCGTCGATGGTGGCACCGAAGATGATGTTGGCCTCGGCGTGTGCGGCCTGCGACACCAGCGCAGCTGCCTCGTTGATCTCGAAGAGTCCGAGGTCGGAGCCACCGGCGATGGAGAGCAGCACACCGTGCGCACCCTCGATGCTCGCCTCGAGCAGCGGGCTGGAGACCGCCATCTCGGCGGCCGCCACGGCCCGGTCCTCGCCGCGAGCCGAGCCGATGCCCATGAGGGCCGACCCGGCGTTGGCCATCACGGACTTCACGTCGGCGAAGTCGAGGTTGATCAGGCCGGGAGTCGTGATCAGGTCGGTGATGCCCGAGACGCCCTGCAGGAGCACCTGGTCGGCCTGCTTGAAGGCGTCGAGGATGGACACGCTGCGGTCGGTGATCGAGAGCAGCCGGTCGTTGGGGATCACGATGAGCGTGTCGACCTCTTCGCGGAGCTGGCTGATGCCCTCCTCCGCGGAGTTGGCGCGACGACGTCCCTCGAAGGCGAACGGACGGGTCACGACGCCGATGGTCAGGGCGCCCAGCGAGCGGGCGATGCGGGCCACGATGGGGGCGCCACCGGTGCCGGTGCCGCCACCTTCACCGGCGGTCACGAACACCATGTCGGCGCCCTTGATGACCTCTTCGATCTCGTCGGCGTGGTCCTCGGCGGCCTTCGCACCCACCTCGGGGTTGGCGCCGGCGCCGAGTCCACGGGTGAGCTCACGGCCGATGTCGAGCTTGACGTCGGCGTCGCTCATGAGGAGTGCCTGGGCGTCGGTGTTGATCGCGATGAACTCGACGCCCTTGAGGCCGACCTCGATCATCCGATTGACGGCGTTGACGCCACCGCCGCCGATGCCCACGACCTTGATGATCGCCAGGTAGTTCTGCGCTGCTGCCACGGCTCCGGGGCCTTTCGTGAGTGGGATGCGAGTTCTGGGGAAGGGGACGAGCTCGAGACCAGGTCTTGCCCTCGGATCCGCGAAACCTTAACCGTGAACCTGAGGGTTATAGTTATGTCAACCTCGCCTTTCGATAGACCATAGGGAGCGCAAGGCGCGAAACGTCGGCGGACACGCCCGCGGACCGCGTGTCGGCACAGAAACTTCTCGCACGCGCGGGCGGCGCCAGCACGCCGGGTCAGCGGACAGTGGGGTTCCCGGGCACGCTGACGTCGTAGACGGTGCCCTTCTGCGCCACGAGGAACCGGTCGATCACCTCGGCCTTGAGCGCGGACTCCTCCGCACTCCCCCAGAGCACCTGCCGTTGGTCGCGCAGCACGAGGGTGATCTGGTCGACCGTCGCCACCTCGACGTGGTCCACGCGGCTGGCGAGGTCCTTCGGGAGCGCCGCCACCACGGTGGCTGCCTCCTTGAGCGCATCGGTGCCGGCGGCCGCCCCGGGGCGGATGCGCGGCATTCCTGCCGGCGCGGTCCGGTAGTCGCGGAACACCACACCGTCGGCGTCCAGGCCGCGGATCCGGCCGGCCAGCTCGACGACGGCGACGGCCTGGCGCTCGACCACCTCGATGCGTACGCCGTCGGGCCAGGTGCGGGTGACGTCGACGGACTTGATCTCGGCCAGCGAGGCGACCCGCGCGTCGGCGCGACGGAGGTCGACCAGCGCGAGCTGGTCACCGATCGGGACATCGGCGACCTCGCGGAGCCGGGCGTCGCTGAGCAGCTCGTTGCCGACGACCTGGACATTCTTCACCTGCAGCGTCGCGGAGAAGAGGACCAGCCAGATCGACGTGCCCACGAGCGCCACCACGGCGACGAGGGCGAGCACGTAGCGCAGGGACAACCACCGGCGCGCCCACTGTCGCCGTGCGAACCGGCGACGGGTGCGCCGGGACGCGCGGTCCTCCTGCTCCACTCAGGCACCCCCGAGCAGCTCGAGCACCTGCGGACCCACGCTCGTGATGTCTCCGGCGCCCAGGGTGATGACGAGGTCGCCGGGGCGCGCCCGCTCGGCCAGCGCCCGCGCGGCCGCGGCGAGGTCGACGACGTAGGCCACGCGCTCGGCCGGGAGCGGCACTGCGTCAGCGACCAGACGCCCGGTCACGTCGGGGTCGGGATCCTCGCGGGCGACGTAGACGTCGAGGACCACGACCTCGTCGGCCGCCCCCAGTGCGACGCCCATCGCCTCGCCGAAGATGCGGGTGCGGGAGACCAGGTGCGGCTGGAACGCCGCGACCACACGACCCCCGCCGGCAAGCGCGCGAGCAGCCTCGAGGTCGCCCCGGATCTCCACGGGGTGGTGGGCGTACGAGTCGTAGACCCGGATCCCCGCGGTCTCGCCCTTGAGCTCCATCCTGCGGCCGGTGCCGGTGAACGCGCCGAGCCCCTCGACCAGGGCGTCGAAGGAGCACCCCAGGCGCAGACCCATCGCCAGCGCTGCGACCGCGTCGAGGACGTAGTGGCGACCGGGGATGCCCAGCCGCACCTCGCCGAGGTCGGTGCCGGCGCGCGAGACCCGGCAGGTGGAGGTGGAGCCGTCGAGGAGGAGGTCGTGGATGCGCAGGTCGGCATCGGTGGACTCCCCCACGGTGATCACCTCCAACCCCTGGGCACGCGCCTGACGCGCCAGCTGCGCAGCACCCGGGTCGTCGAGCACGCAGACGAGGAAGCCGGAGCGGTCGACGGTGTCGGCGAACTCCTCGAACGCCCGGTGGTAGGCCTCCTCGGTGCCCCAGTTGTCGAGGTGGTCGGCCTCGACGTTGGTGACGATCGCCGCGTGGGGGCGGTAGACGAGGAAGGCGCCGTCGCTCTCGTCGGCCTCCGCCACGAACAGGTCGTCGACCCCCGCGTCGGCGTTGCGTCCCGTCGCGGTCAGCACGCCGCCCACGGCGTACGACGGGTCGACGCCGGCAGCGAGCAGGGCCGAGGTGAGCAGTCCGGTCGTCGTGGTCTTGCCGTGCGTCCCGGCGATGGCGAGGACGCGGGAGTCCGCCATCACCGCGGCCAGGCCGGCCGATCGGGGCAGGATCCTCAGGCCCCGACGCCGAGCCTCCAGCACCTCCGGGTTGTCGTCACGGGCGGCAGTGGTGACGACAAGCGTGTCGGCGTCGCCGACATGGGCCGCGTCGTAGCCGAGGTGGCAGGTGACGCCGAGCTCTCGCAGTGAGGGCAGGAACGGCGTGTCGTGGTCGTCGCTGCCCGTCACGGGGATGCCGCGCGCCGCCATGATGCGGGCGATGGCGGAGATGCCGGCACCGCCGATGCCGACGCAGTGGACGCGACCGAGGTCGGCGGCGGGGAGGATCTGGTCGGGTACCGGGATCCTCACGTGGTCGACCTGCCGTCAGCGGCGTCCAGGATGATCCGGGCCAGCTTCTCGTCCGCGTCCAACGGGATCACTCCCCGTGCCGCTGCGCCCATCTGTGCCAACCGTGCGGGGTCGGTGAGCAGGTCGGGCAGGCTGGCCGCGACCCACTCGGGGGTCAGCGCCTCGTCGGCCACCAGCAGGCCACCGCCCGCGTCGACGACCGGCCGGGCGTTGAGCGACTGCTCGCCGTTGCCGATCGGGAGCGGGACGTAGATGGCGGGCAGACCCACGCCCGAGACCTCGGTGACCGTGTTGCTCCCCGAACGGCACAGCACGGCGTCGGCTGCGGCGTAGGCGAGGTCCATCCGGTCGACGTAGTTGAGCACGACGTAGGGCACCTCGCCGGAGGGAACGTCCAGCTCGTGCTGGGGCCCGACGATGTGGAGCACCTGGACTCCGGCCGCGGCGAGGTCGGGCGCTGCGCCGGAGACGGCCGCGTTGATCCGGGCCGCTCCCTGCGAACCGCCGGTGACCACCAAGGTGGGCAGGTCGTCGCGGAGGCCGAAGGTCGTCAGCGCCTCGCTGCGGAGTGCGGGCCGGTCCAGGGTGGAGATCAGGCGCCGGATCGGCAGGCCGGTGCAGACCGCATGCGGCAGGACCGTGTCGGGGAAGCTCGTGGCGACGTGGCCCGTCAACCGGGCGCCCAGCTTGTTGGCCACACCGGGGATCGCGTTGCCCTCGTGGACCACGATCGGCAGTCCCCGCTTGCGTGCGGCGAGATAGGCCGGCACCGAGACGTAGCCGCCGAAGCCGACGACCACGTCGGGCCGCACCCGGTCGATCACGTCGAGGGCCGCAGCCCGTGCCGCCCGCAGCCGGGTCGGCACCCGGAACAGGTCCGCTCCCGGTCGACGCGGCAGCGGAACCCGGGGCACGTACTCCAGCGGCAGGCCGGCCTCCGGGATCAGTCGAGCCTCGAGGCCTTCCCGCGTCCCGAGGCAGGTGACCTCGACCCCGGGGTCCAGCCGGCGCAGGGCGTCGGCGGTGGCGAGCAGGGGTGAGGTGTGGCCGGCGGAGCCTCCGCCGGCGAGAAGTACGCGCATCAGGACAAATCTAGCGAGAGCCGGTGGCGGAGAGACCGGCGGAGCGGTTGCGTCGTCGCGCTGCCAGCGCGGCCGCGGCCTCGGGCTCGCGACGGGCGAACCCGATCACCAGGCCGAGGGCGACCAGGGAGGGCAGCAACGCGGAGCCGCCATAGGAGACGATCGGCAGCGGGATGCCGATGACCGGCAGGACCGCGAGGACCATGCCGACGTTGATGATCATCTGCCCGAGCAGCCAGACCACGATGCCGAAGGTGGCATAGCGGACGAACTCGTCCTCGGTGCTGAGCGCCACCCGGATCGCGGCGTAGGCAATGGTGAAGAAGAGGCCGATCACGAGCAGGGTGCCGACCAGGCCCAGCTCCTCGCCCAGCACGGCGAAGATGAAGTCGGTGTGCGCCTCGGGCAGGTCTCCCCACTTCTGGGTCGAGGCGCCGATGCCCTGCCCGAACCACCCCCCGCTCGAGAGGGCGTAGAGGCCGTGCGCGGGCTGCCAGCCCGCGTCGGTGTAGTCCTTGAACGGATCGGTGAAGTGCGTGATCCGCTGGAGGCGTTCGGCGTCGGTGGCCGCCAGGGCGACCGCGGCGACGCCGAGGACCGACAGGCTGAGCGCGAAGAGCCGCATCGGCGCACCGACCACCCAGAGCATGCCGAGCAGGATCGCGGCCAGCACCATGGCGGTGCCGAGGTCGCGGCCGAAGAGCACGAGACCGATGACGGCGAACAGTCCGGGGACGACGGGCACGAGGAGGTGGTGGAGGTCGCGGAGCCGGCGCTCCTTGTGGGCGTAGATGTTGGCGGCCCACAGCACGATCGCGAGCTTGGCGATCTCGGCCGGCTGGATGGTGAAGGGACCGAGCGCCAGCCAGTTCTTGTTGCCGTTGACCGCCACGCCGAACCTGGCCACCAGGCCGAGCAGCACCAGGGCCAGCAGGAAGCCGGGATAGGCCAGTCGACGGATGTGCCTGATCGGCAGGCGGGAGGCGACCCAGGCGGCGGGCAGCCCGATCACGACCCAGAGCAGCTGGCGCTTCACGACGGCGTACGAGTCGTCGTAGATGAGGTAGGACCGCACGCTCGAGGCACTCAGGACCATGATCAGCCCGATGGTGAGCAGCAGCGCCGACGACACCAGGAGCAGGTAGTAGGACGCGAGCGGCCTGTCGATGGCTCCCTTGACGGAGTGCCAGCCCGCGGCACTGACCTCGCGCACCGAACGCCACACCGAGGCGATGCGCGAGCCCAGCGGCGGCCGCATGCGGGTCGGAGCGGCTGCGACGACGTCCTCGGGGTTCGCGGTCGTCACGATCTCGCGCTCCCCTCCGGTCGTCGGGCCTAGTCGTGGTGCGTGGTCCTGCGGTGCACGGCAGCCGCGAACGCGTCGCCGCGGGCGCCGTAGTTGTCGAACATGTCCATGGAGGCACATCCCGGCGCCAGCAACACCGTGTCGCCGGGCCTGGCGAGCCCGGCGGCCGCGTCGACCACACGCTCCATGGCGTCACCAGTCTGGTCGGCGCCCACATCGATGACCGGCACATCGGGCGCGTGTCGCAAAAGTGCGTCCGCGATCACCTGGCGGTCCCGACCGAGCAGCACGACGCCCCGCAGCCGATCGCGGACGGCGACCACGAGGTCGTCGAACCGGGCTCCCTTGGCCAGGCCGCCGGCGACCCAGACGACGGGCTCGTAGGCGCCCAGCGAGGACTGGGCGGCGTGCGGGTTGGTGGCCTTGGAGTCGTCGATCCAGGTGACCCCGTCGGCCTCGGCGACGTGGGCGATCCGGTGGCCGTCGGGTCGGAAGGCGCGCAGGCCGTCGCGGACCGCCTGCTGGCTGACCCCGTGTGCGCGGGCCAGGGCAGCGGCGGCGAGGGCGTTGGCGACGAAGTGCGGAGCGGTCGAGGCCAGGTCGTCGAGCGTGCACAGCTCGGCAGCACTGGTGGCCCGGTCCTCGATGAAGGCTCGGTCGACGAGCAGGTCCTCCACGACACCGAAGCTGCCGGGCGCGGGCGTGCCGAGGGTGAAGCCGACGGCCCGGGCGCCGTCGACCACGTCGGCCTCGGCCACCATCTCCTCGGTGGCCGGGTCTGCCTGGTTGTACACGCAGGCGCGCTGCACGCGCTCGTAGATGCGGGCCTTGTCGGCGGCGTAGCGCTCCATGCCCGTCCGGGCGCCACCCGCCGCGTCCGGCTCGTCGTCGTACCAGTCGAGGTGGTCCTCGGCGACGTTGAGCACGACGGCGGACTCCGCCGACATGCTGTGGGTGTAGTGGAGCTGGAAGCTCGACAGCTCGACAGCCAGGACGTCGTAGGGCTCGGGGTCCATCACGGCCTCGACGATGGGCAGCCCGACGTTGCCGACGGCCGCGGCGCGCAGACCGGCGGCGAGGAGGATGGACTCCAGCATCTGCACGGTGGTGGTCTTGCCGTTCGTGCCGGTGACGGCGAGCCAGGGGGCGATGTGCTCGGGGTCGCGCAGCCGCCACGCGAGCTCCACCTCACCCCACACCGGGACTCCCCGTTCCGCGGCCTGGGCCAGGAGGGGTGCGGTGGGACGCCAGCCAGGCGAGGTCACGACCAGGTGCACGTCGTCGGGCAGCACGGCGGTGGCGCCGGGCTCCAGGCGCACCGTGGCGCCGAGGGTCTCGAGGAGCCGGGCCTTCTCGGACCTCTCCTCGCTGGTCGCCTCGTCGAGGGCGGTGACCCGGGCGCCGAGGAACAGCAGGTTGTCGGCGGCCGCGAAGCCGGACACACCGAATCCCGCGACCACGACGCGTACGCCGGACCAGTCGCTGGCCCTGCCGAGGGAGTCGACGTCCGGACCGTTGGCGGAGGTGCTCATCCGATACCCGAGACCCACTCGGCGTAGAAGATGCCCAGCCCGGTGGCGACAGCGAGACCCGTGATGATCCAGAACCGGATCACGATGGTGACCTGCTCCCACCCGAGCATCTCGAAGTGGTGGTGCAGCGGCGTCATCCGGAACACGCGGTGGCCCGGCTGGACCTTGAAGACGCTGCGGAACGCGCCGCTTGCGCGACTGGCCTTGAAGACCGAGACCTGGATCATCACCGAGAGGGTGATCACCACGAACAGTCCGCCGATGATCAGCAGCAGCAGCTCGGTGCGGGTCATGATCGCGAAGCCGGCCATCGCACCGCCCAGGGCGAGGGAGCCGGTGTCACCCAGGATGATCTGCGCCGGCGAGGCGTTCCACCACAGGAAGCCGAAGCAGGCCCCGGTGAGGGCCGCTGCGACGACGGCGAGGTCCAGAGGGTCGCGGACCTCGTAGCACTTGGGTCCCGACTCCAGCCCGCAGGACTGGCTGTTCTGCCAGATGTTCACGAGCGTGTAGGCGGCGAAGATCAGGATCGACGCGCCGGTGGCGAGACCGTCCAGGCCGTCGGCGAGGTTCACCGCGTTGCTGAAGCCGGTGACGATGAACCAGAGCAGCAGCAGGCCCAGGACCATCGGCAGCGCGAACCGCTCGTAGTCGCGGATGAACGAGATGTGGTCCGAGGCGGGACGCCACCCGCGCTCGTCCTCCAGCGCCGGCGAGAGCGCCAGGACGCCGAAGACGATCGCGACGACCGTCTGGCCGATCATCTTGGCGCGACTGCGCAGGCCGGTGCTGTGCTGGCGGCTCACCTTGAGGAAGTCGTCGAGGAAGCCGACCGCGCCGAGCCCCACCAGCAGGAAGAGGAGGAGCAGCGCCGATGCGGTGGGGGCCTGGCCGGTGATCAGCTTGGCCGCGAAGTAGCCGACCACGGTCGCGAGCACGACGACGGCACCGCCCATGGTCGGCGTGCCACGCTTGGTGTGGTGCGTGGTGGGGCCGTCGTCACGGATCGGCTGGCCGAAGCCCTGCCGGGTGAAGAACCGGATCGCGTAGCGGGTGCCGAGGAGGGAGATCAGCAGGGAGAGTCCTCCTCCGAACAGGATGGCTCTCATGTGGTGCGACTTCCTTCCTCGAGGAGATCCTCGGCGATCAGTTCCAGCGCCGCCCCCCGCGATGCCTTCACCAGGACGACATCAGCAGCCGAGACATTGTGTCGCAGCCAGTCGGCGGCCGCGTCACGCCCCGCCGTAACGATGGCCACACCGCCCGGCCCGGCCGCCTCGTAACCCCCCGCGATGGCGGCTGCAGCGGGCCCGACGGTGACCAGCACGTCGACCCCGGCCTCCGCGGCGTAGGCGCCGACACCCGTGTGGGCAGCGACCGCGCCGTCACCGAGCTCGAGCATCTCCCCGAGCACCGCGACCGTGCGACGACCACTGCGTGCCCCGATGTCCGCGAGGGAGTCCACGGCGGCCCGCATGGACTCGGGGTTGGCGTTGTAGGCGTCGTTGAGCACGACCAGGCCGTCGGGACGCTCGGTCAGCTCCATCCGCCAGCGGCTCGCCGGCGCGGCATCCCCGAGCGAGTCGGCCACCGCATCGAGGTCGAGCCCCGCAGCCAGGGCCATCGCCGCCGCCGCGGCCGCGTTGCGCCACTGGAAGGCGCCGGTCTGGGCGAGGTGAACCGTGGCACCGGCTCCGCGGTGGATCAGCTCGAAGGACTGTCGGCCGAGCTCGTCGGCAGTGATCTCACTGACGGCGACGTCGGCACCACGGCCGCCGAACGTCATCACGGTGGAGCGGGTGCGCGGCGCCATCGCGACGACCAGGTCGTCGTCGGCGTTGAGCACCGCGGTGCCGTCGGCGGGCAGCGCCTCGATGATCTCGCCCTTGGCACGCGCGATCGCGCCGCGGCTCCCGAACTCGCCGATGTGCGCGGTGCCGACGTTGAGCACGGCAGCCACCTTCGGTGGTGCGACGGCGCACAGCTGGGCGATGTGCCCTTCCCCGCGGGCTCCCATCTCGACCACGAGGTAGCGCGTGTCGAGCCCCGCGCGCAGCACGGTCAGGGGCACGCCGAGCTCGTTGTTGAAGTTCCCGCGGGTGGCGATGGTCGGCCCGGCGTCGCCGAGCACGTGCGCGAGGTAGTCCTTGGTGCCGGTCTTGCCCTGGGACCCGGTCATCGCGAGCACGACCACGTCGGGGAGCCGGTCGACGACGTGCCTGGCCAGCCGTCCCAGGGCCGCGGTGACATCGTCCACGACGACGGTGGGCAGGTCAGTGGGTCGGCGGCCGAGCGCTGCGACGGCTCCCGCGGCACCGGCCGCGGCAGCGAAGTCGTGGCCGTCGACCTGGTCGCCGGCGATCGCGACGAAGAGGCCGCCGGCCTCCGGCGTACGGGTGTCGAGGAAGGCGCCCCCGGTCACGGTCGCCTCCCCGTGCGCCACTCCCCCGACGGCGTCGGCGATCTCGGCGAGGCTCATCTCGATCATCGGACGCCTCCTCGGCCGCTGATCTCCTCCGCGGCGACGACCCGGTCGTCGAAGGGGTGCAGGACCCCGTCGACCTGCTGGCCGCTCTCGTGGCCCTTGCCGGCGATCAGGACCACGTCGCCGGGCTCCGCGCGGCCCACGGCCTCGCGGATGGCGAGACGCCGGTCGCCGAGCTCGCGGACCTCGGCGTGGGTCCCACGGGTGCCCTCCAGCACGGCCGCCCGGATCGAGGCGGGGTCCTCGCTCCGGGGGTTGTCGTCGGTGACGATCACGACGTCGGCCATCCGGGCGGCGATCTCGCCCATCACCGGCCGCTTGGTGGTGTCCCGGTCACCACCGGCGCCGATCACGACGATCACCTGTCCCTCGGTGAGCGGGCGCAGCGTGGCCAGCACTGCTTCGAGCGCGTCGGGCTTGTGGGCGTAGTCGACGACGACTGTGTAGTCCTGCCCCAGCGAGACCGGCTCGAGGCGGCCGGGCACACCACTCACACGGGAGATGCCGTCGGCGACGGTCCGCGGGTCGAGTCCGGCCAGGGCCGCGGACGCGATCGCGGCGATGGTGTTGGAGACGTTGAACTCCCCGGGGATGCGGATCGAGGCCCTCACCTCCACACCCGGCCCGAGGACCGTGAAACCGGCCCCGGTCGCCGTGAGTGCGACGTCGACTGCCCGCCAGTCGGCGTCGCGGCCATGGGAGGAGAAGGTGGACATCGGGATGGTCGCCACCTCGAGCAGTCGTCGGCCGAACTCGTCGTCGACGTTGGTCAGGCCGACCCGGGCCCGCTCGGGCGTGAAGAGACTGGCCTTGGCCGCGAAGTAGTCGTCGAGGTCGGCATGGAAGTCGAGGTGGTCGCGACCGAGGTTGAGGAAGGTCGCCACGTCGAAGACGACGCCGTCGACCCGGCCGAGCACCAGCGCATGGCTGGAGACCTCCATCGCGCACGTGTCCACGCCGCGCTCGCGCATCACCGCGAAGAGGCCGTGCAGGTCGGGCGCCTCGGGCGTGGTGAGCTCGGTCTTCACGTCCTCTCCGGCGATCCGGGTGCCGACCGTGCCGATCACTGCCGAGGTCGCTCCCGACGCCGTGAGGCCCTGCTCGAGGATGCGCGTGGTGGTGGTCTTGCCCTGCGTCCCGGTGACTCCGATGACGCGCAGGTCGGTGGCGGGGTCGCCGTAGATCCTCGCGGCCAGGCGCCCCAGGACGCGGCGCGGATCGGGTACGACGATGGCCGGCGCCTCGGCCGGCAGTCGGTCGAGTCCGGCCCGGTCGGTGAGCACCACGACCGCCCCGGCAGCCAGGGCCTGTCCGGCGAAGTCGGCCCCGTGGGCGCGCGTGCCCGGAAGGGCGGCGTACACGTCGCCGGGGCGGATACGCGCGGTGCTGAGCGAGATCCCGGATATGGCGACGTCGAGCTTGCCGTGGACGCTCACCTCAGTGGTGGCGCCCAGCCAGGCAGCGATGTCCGTCGCGGACGTCGTGTGAGGTCGTCGCGGTCGCGTCGCGCCTGCCGGTTCCACTGACTGATCCACCGATGGAGCGTATCGACTCACCACTCGACGGGGAGACGCGACGGCTTGCCGTTGGTCGGCTCGACGCCGTAGCGGCCGAGCACGTAGCCCATGATGCGCGCGAAGACCGGGCCGGCGATCGAGCCACCGCCGCCGTCGACCTGGGGGGCGTGGACCACGACGTAGACGGTGAACCGGGCGTCGTCCGCCGGGGCGAATCCACCGAAGGACACGGTGGTGCTGCCGTCGTAGCAGCCGCACTCGGCCGCGACTCGCTGGGCCGTGCCGGTCTTGCCGGCCACGAGGTAGCCGGGCACCTGGGCCCTCGGAGCCACGCCGTCCTCCGGGTCGACGACCTTCTCCATCATCTTCGCGGTCGCGCGGGCCGCCTGCTTGCTGATCACGCGGGTGCGGGTGGCGACATCGGTGCCGACGGTCGTCCCGTCGTCGGTGACGGCGGATCCGGCGATCAGGCTCGGCGAGACCCGCACTCCCCGGTTGGCGACAGTGTTCACCGCGGCCGCCATCTGCGCCACGTTGACCGACAGCGACTGCCCGAAGGCGACACGGTCCTTGGTCTGCGACGTCATCGCGTCACCCGGGGTCAGGATGCCGGAGGTCTCGCCGCGCACGCCGACGTCGGTCTTCTGGCCGAGCCCGAAGCGCTGGAGGTAGTCCACCAGCTCCGGCGGCGAGAACGCGTCCGCGGCCAGCACGGTGCCGATGTTGGACGACTTGGCGATGATCCCGGCCAGGGTCAGCCGGATCATGTCGTGGTCGAACCAGTCACCGATCGCGCGGTCCTGGCGCTCCAGGCTGCCCGGCACCTTGAACTTCTGGCGCGGGAAGGCCTTCCCTGCGTCGATCAGGGACGACGCCGTGAGGACCTTCTCCACCGAACCCGGCTCGTAGGTGTCGTTCATGGCGCGCGAGCCGAGGTCGGCCTCGTCGGCCTCGGTCGGCTTGTTGGCGTCGAAGGTCGGCACGTCGGCCAGCGCCAGGATCTCGCCGGTGCGGGTGTCCATCACGATGGCGGCGCCGCTCTCGCCGCGGTACTGCTGCACCGCCTGGGCCAGCACCTTCTGGGTGAACCACTGCAGGTCGCGGTCGATCGTCGTACGCAGGGGTGCGCCGTTCTGCGCGGCCCTGAGGGTGCTCTCCCGCAGCGGGATGCGTACGCCCTTGCCGGAGTTGGACTGCCAGGTGGCCTGGCCGTCGACGCCAGCCAGCTGGGTGTCGAAGGTGCGCTCGAAACCACCGAGCGGCTCGTCGGTGCCCATGTAGCCGATCAGGTTGGCGGCGACGTCGCCGGCCGGGTAGTCGCGGATCGGGTCCTCCTGCAGCGAGATGCCCTTGTAGCCCGCTGCGTCGAGCGCCGCGAGCGTGTCACCGGCCAGGGTGCTCGGCACCCGGCGGGCGACGTACTCGAAGCGACTCCCGTCCTTGCGACCCCGCAACGCGTTGAGCGCCTCGAAGTAGTCGACGGACAGGTGGTCGGAGAGCAGCCGGGCGATCTCGGGAGCCTGGTCGGCGGTGAGCGACGGGTCGGCAACGACCATCTTGCCCTTGACGGAGTCGGCGAGCGGGATGCCGTTGCGGTCGAGGATGTCGCCGCGCTCGGCCTGCAGCGGCACCTTCACGGCGCCCTCCGCGGCCGCCATCGCGGCATAGGAGCCCGGGTCGACGCCCTGCAGCTGGACCAGCCGGGCGCCGAAGAAGGAGAGGACCATCGCGATGAGGACGAACCCGATGCGCAGGCGCAGCAGGGGCGCGCCTCGCGTAGCGCCACGCCTGGTGCGGGTGCTGGGCACTGGTCTTCCTCATTCCCGGCCCCGTGGGGGCCTGTCGACATTTCTACAGGTGTGGCGGCGCGGATCGACGCGACCGCGCCGTCACCCGTTGCGGTTCTTCCTGCCTTGCCCGGTCCGGTTCTTCGTCGACTTCTCGGCCGAGTTCTTGGTGGAGCTCTTCGTCGACTGCTTCGTGGCCGGCGGGGCCGCAGGAACCTCGACGACGGTCGGCGCGGGGGCCAGGACCGCCGGTTTGATCGGAGCCGGGGGAAGCAGCTGGATGGCGTTCTCCCGGGTCGCCGGGGTGCGGACGCCGATCGTCTTGCCGGTCTCGAGGTCGAGGAAGACGGGCACGGCGGGGATGACCATGCCCATCTGCTGAGCCTCGAGGGCCACCCGCTGGGGGTTGCGCAGCTCGTCGAGCTCCATGCGCAGCGTCTGCTCACGGGCCGCCAGCGTGTCGGCCTCGTTCTCGAGCGAGGACGCCGCGAAGGACGCCTGCTGCATCGAGGTGTTGAAGAGGAGCAGCCCGACGATGCCGGCGACCAGGACCAGGCTGACGAGCGTCACGAACGGCACGCGGGGAGCACGGCTGCGCACCCGCGGGACGACGGTGAGCCGTGCCTTGTCGACTGCTTCCTGGGCGATCCGGGAGACACGGGTCCGGGGCTGCAGGGCGGGGCTGCTCATCTGACGACTCCAGGGGAAGTGGGGCGGAGAGGGGGGCGTACGCGCTCCACGGCGCGCAACCGGACAGAGGCTGCTCGGGGGTTCTCGGCGATCTCTTGCTCGTTGGCCTGCTCGGCGCCGCGGGTGACCAGCCGCAGCGCCGGCTCGGCGCCCTCGGGCACGAACGGGAGGTCGTGCGGCACGTCGAGGCGGGTGACCTCGGCGAACGCCCGCTTGACCAGGCGGTCCTCGAGGGAGTGGTAGGACTCCACGACCACGCGACCGCCCACCCCGATGACCTCGATCGCGGCCGGGATCGCGCGGCGCAGGACGGCCAGCTCGTCGTTGACGGCCATCCGCAGCGCCTGGAAGGTGCGCTTGGCCGGGTGGCCGCCCGTACGACGCGCGGGCGCGGGGATGGTGGCGTAGAGCAGCTCGACCAGGTCGGCACTGGAGGAGAACGGCGTGACCTCGCGACGGCGTACGACCTCGCGGGCGATCTTGCTCGCGAACTTCTCCTCGCCGTACTCGCGCAGGATGCGGGTGAGCTCCTGCGCGGTCGCGGTGTTGAGGAGCTCCGCCGCGGTCTGGCCGGTCGTCGGGTCCATCCGCATGTCCAGCGGTGCGTCCTCGGCATAGGCGAAGCCGCGCTCGCGCACGTCGAGCTGCATGGAGGAGACACCGAGGTCGAAGAAGACGGCGTCGACGTGGGGCAGCCCGAGAGTGGCGAGCACCTCGGGCAGCTCGTCGTAGACCGCGTGGACCGCGGTGAAGCGGTCACCGTGGGCGGCGAGGCGCTCGGTGGACATGGCCAGCGCGGCAGGGTCGCGGTCGATCCCGATGACCCGTGCCTGCGGGCAGCGCTCGAGGACCGCCTCGCTGTGGCCGCCGAGGCCGAGGGTGCAGTCGACGTAGACCGAGCCGGGTGCCGCGAGGGCAGGCGCCAGCAGGGCGACGACCCGGTCGAGGAGCACCGGGGCGTGGCGGGGAGTGTTCATCGATTCAGCCCTGGCGTCCCAGGTGCGTCAGCAGGAGCAGCGCCAGGGCCAGGCACGACGCCGTGCCGGCGGAGAACACGATGAGGGCAGCCGCCTCGCGCGCCTGGTCGCGCACCCGCAGCGGCGGTGCCGCTGCGGTACGCCCCAAGGGCTGGATGGTGCTCATGCTCTCGACCCCACTGGTTGCTGGCGTGCTGCTGATGTGCCGGGCGGATGTGCTTGCTGGCGGTGCGGCTGACACTCCCCGCCGTGTGGCACGGGGCGAGCCGCCGCACCAGGTCCCTGCCCGCTCCCTGCGATGGGGTGCCCTCTGGTGCCGGGGAAGTGCCCCAGATGGCCACGCGAGGAGCGGGCTCGAGACCTGGTGATGCGGGTCCGAATGTCAGCTGTGGTGTTGTGGTCGTGCGTGGTGCTGCCTGTGCGAGCTGCTCAGATGCCGGGGAAGACCTCGTCGCTGAGCTCGGAGAACTTCTGTTCCTGCTCCTCGGAGTAGGTCGCCCATGCCGTGGGGTCCCAGATCTCGATCCTGTTCATCGATCCGATGACCACGCACTCCTTGCGGAGCGAGGCGTACTCCCGCAGCGGGGCCGGGATGTTGATCCGTCCCTGCTTGTCCGGCACCTCCTGGCTGGCGGCGGCGAACAGCATGCGGACGTAGTCACGGGTGCTCTTCTGGGTGACCGGCGCCTCGCGGAGCCGGTCGGTGAGCCGACCGAAGTCCTCCAGCGACCAGACAGTGAGGCAGCGCTCCTGCCCCCTGGTCACCACGAGTCCTTCCGTCAGCTCGTCTCTGAACTTCGCCGGGAGGAAGAGGCGGCCCTTCTCGTCGAGCTTGGGCGTGTAGGTGCCGAAGAACATCCGGCACCTCCCCTGGCTCGGCGGGCAGATCGACCCTGTCCCCCACTTCGCACCACATTACTCCACTTCCCTCCACCGTCAATCAGATTCCGCGTGTTGCGAGCGCGAATTTCCGTGCTGATGGGGCGCGTGGGACCACGGCCTCCTCCGTCGCCACGGACGGACCCGAGCGTGGGTGGCGCCCGATCCACGCTCAACCGGAGCGTGGCCGGGGGCTTGTGGAGGGCCGGTGGGGGAAGCCGGACGTCATGGGTGGTGGAAAGTGGGGAGAACCGGGGTGACGGGGCGGCCGGTGGCGGCGGAGCGCGGCGCGGGCCGAGCAGCCCACCCAGATGATGGTGGCCGGTGAGGTGTCTCACCTGCTGCTGTGGACAGGTATGTTGCGCGCACCACATACCGTGGTGCACAGCGCAGACGAGGGGATGGGCGAACGTGACGAACGGGCCAGCGGGGCAGGCACCGGACCTGGACACCGTGCACCGGGTGACCGGCGTGGTGCGCCAGAACATCGAGCGCGTGATCGCCGGCAAGCCCGATGTCGTCAACGCTGCCCTGGTCGTCCTCCTCGCCGAGGGTCACCTGCTGATCGAGGACGTACCCGGAGTCGGCAAGACGCAGCTGAGCAAGGCGCTGGCCCGCAGCATCGACTGCTCGGTGCGGCGCATCCAGTTCACCCCTGACCTGCTGCCCTCCGACGTCACCGGCGTCTCGGTGTTCAACCAGGACACCCGCGAGTTCGAGTTCCGCCCCGGCGGCGTCTTCGCCAACATCGTCGTCGGCGACGAGATCAACCGCGCCTCCCCCAAGACGCAGTCCGCGCTCCTCGAGGCCATGGAGGAGCGTCAGGTCACCGTCGACAACGCGACCTACATGCTCGAGAAGCCGTTCATGGTGATCGCCACCCAGAACCCGATCGAGATGGAGGGCACCTACGCCCTCCCCGAGGCCCAGCGCGACCGCTTCATGGCGCGGGTCTCGATCGGCTACCCGGTGGAGTCCGCGGAGATCGCGATGCTCGAGGGCCACACCGCGCACAACCCGCTCGACGACCTGGAGCCGGTCACCGACTCCGGAGAGCTTCGCAAGGTGATCGAGATCGTGGGCCGGGTCCACGTGTCCTCGGCCGTCCACCGCTACGCCGTCGCGCTGACCACCGCGACCCGCACCAGCAACGACCTGCACCTCGGCGCCTCGCCCCGCGCGACGCTCCACCTGGTGCGGGCCGCCAAGGCCGTCGCCGCGACCCAGGGTCGCGACTACGTCCTGCCCGACGACATCCACGGCATCACCTCTCCCGTGCTCGCGCACCGGCTGCTGCCCAATGTCGAGGCGACGATGAGCGGACGCACCACCTCCGCGATCCTCTCCGGGATCGTGGAGTCGGTGCCGGTCCCTGACGCCAGTCGTGCGTGAGTCGCTCGCTGCGCTGACCGTCCGCGGACGGGCGTTCCTGGCCGCCGGCATCACCACTGTCGTCGCCGCCATCGTCGTGGGCCACTCCTCCCTCGTCCGGATCGGCGTGCTGGTCGCCGTCCTTCCGCTGCTGACCGCGTGGTGGGTCGGACGCTCCCGCTATCGCCTCGCCCTCGTGCGTACGGTCTCTCCGCAGCTCGTCGTCGCCGGCCAGCCCGCGACGGTCGAGCTCACCGTCACCAACGACTCGCGCACGCCGACCGGGGTGCTCCTGCTCGAGGAGCGTCTCCCCTACGTCCTGGGCACGCGGCCACGGTTCGTCCTGGAGGGGCTCGGCCACGGGTGGCGTCGTCACGCGACCTACCAGGTGCGCTCCGAGCTGCGCGGGCAGTTCGACATCGGGCCGATGTCGGTCCGGGTCACCGACCCCTTCGGTCTCGTCGAGCTGGGCCGCACCTTCCACGCCACCACGCGCCTCACCGTGACGCCGCGGACCATCGCCCTGCCGAGCATCCCACTGGGTGGGGCGTGGACAGGATCGGGCGACAACCGGCCCAGGGCATTCGCGACCGGGAGCGCCGAGGACGTCACCGTGCGCGAGTACCGGCGGGGCGACGACCTGCGCCGGGTCCACTGGCGCAGCTCTGCCCGCGTCGGGGAGCTCATGGTCCGCCGCGAGGAGCAGCCCTGGCAGTCGCGGGCCACGGTGTTCCTCGACAACCGGGGCACCTCCCACCGCGGCCAGGGAGCGGCGAGCTCGCTGGAGGGGGCGGTCTCCGCCGCCGCCTCGATCGCAGTCCACCTGACCCACCACGGCTACACCGTGCGCCTGGTCACCGCCTCCGGCGACAGCCGCGAGACCCAGTGGCACTCCCACACCGCAGAGGCCAGCACCATCCCGCTGCTCGAGGCCCTGGCCGTCGTCCAGCTCGACCACTCGCCGGCGCCCGACACGCAGTGGCTCTCCGAGCCAGGGCACGGCGGCCTGGTCATCGGAGTCTTCGGGTCGCTCGGCGACCAGGACCTGTCCTTCCTGCGCCGCCTGCAGCACCACGCGTCGTCGGGCCTGGCCATCGCGCTCGACGTCGACGCGTGGGCGCCCCACCTGCCCGTCCAGCCCGGTGTCGGCTCCGCGGCGCACCTGACCGCGTCGGGCTGGACGTCAGTGACCCTCGGCCCCCGCGACCGGCTCGACACCGCCTGGCAGGAGCTCGGCCTGATGCGGAGCCGGGCCACCTCATCGGTGGGGGCGCGACGATGAGGGCCTCCTGGAGCACCCTGCCCCAGCAGCTGCGGGTGAGCGGGATCGCACTCCTCGCCGCCTGGACGACGGTGCTCTCGTGGCGGGTCCTGACCGCGGGGTTCGCCGCGATCGGCTTCCCCCTCCTCTTCATCGGCGTCGTGGTCTGCGGGCTCGGTGCCCTCGGGCGTTGGAGCCGGCTTCCCCTCGTCGCGATCGTCACCGGCCAGTTCGTCGTCGGCGCGCTCCTCGTCCTGGGCACCACGACCGGCTCGCCTGTCCCGACACCGAGCAACGTCGACGAGTTCATGGCCGCGCTGGGCGCCGCCCTCGAGAGCTCGCGCAGCTACGCCGCACCCGTCCAGCTCGGCGTCCCGCCGGTCTACCCGCTGCTGCTCATCGGCGGCACCCTGGTCGTCATCCTCGTGGACGTCGTCGCCTGCACGCTGCGCCGCGCGCCCGTGGCCGGGCTCGTCCTCCTGGCGGCCTACACCCTGCCCGTCGCGGTGACGGGCGAGGCGGTCTCGTCGTGGCTCTTCGTCGTGGTCGCAGGTCTCTTCCTCACCCTCGTCTTCCTCCAGCACAGCGACCACGTCGCCAGCTGGGGTCGTGCACCCGACGGCGAGAGGGGCGCGTTCTCCGTGCGGACCGGCGCGATCGGCAACACCGCCATCGCACTGGGTGCCGCGGCGATCGCGCTGGCAGTCGTCGTACCCACCGCGGTGCCGACCATGAGCATGAGCGTCTTCGACGGGTCCGGGCCGGGGACCCGCGAGGTCGAGGTCAAGGACCCGATGGTCGACCTGCGCCGCGACCTGAGCCGCGGCGAGGACGTCCCCCTGCTGTGGGTCACCACCTCGGGGCCCAAGCCCTCCTACCTCCGGCTGTCGGTGCTCACCCGGTTCAACGGCTCGAGCTGGACCCCGGGTGACCGGGAGATCCCGGACACGCAGACCGCCACCGGGGCGCTGCCCGCGCTGGACGGGGTCGGGCTCGCTGTGCCGCGCAAGGAGTACAAGTACGACGTCCGCATCGGCCCGGAATTCGATTCCACCTGGCTGCCGACGACGGCGCAGACCACCCGGATAGCGGCCGGCACCGACTGGCGCTACGACGTCACCACCCGTGACTTCATCGCCGCGCGTGACGATGTGTCGACCGCCGAGTCCACCTATGACTTCACCGGCGCCCAGCTGACCTACGACGCGGACTCGATGAACAACGCCGTGTCCGGCGCCGGCTCGGTGGCGGGCGTGTTCACCGACATCCCGCCCAGCCTCAACAACGAGATCCGCCGGCTCGCAGCCAGCGTCACCGCGGACGCCCCGACGCGCTTCCAGAAGGCGCAGCTGCTGCAGCAGTGGTTCCGCGAGGACGGCGGCTTCCGCTACGACATCGGGCAGGTCGAGTCCGCCGGCAACGGCGGCGCCGACCTGATGGCGTTCCTGGACGACCGCGTGGGCTACTGCGAGCAGTTCGCCGCCTCGATGGCGATCATGGCGCGCGTCCTCGGCATCCCGAGCCGGGTCGCGGTGGGCTTCCTGGAGCCGACGCGGACGACCAACGGCGCCTGGGAGTTCTCCGCGTACGACCTGCACTCCTGGCCCGAGCTCTACTTCCCCGGATCCGGCTGGGTGCGCTTCGAACCGACCCCCCAGGGCCGCGCCGACCAGGTGCCCGGCTACACCACCGCCGACTTCGCGCCGGTGACCGAGGGCCCCTCCCCGAGCGCGAGCCGTTCGACCGACCTCCTCCCCGAGCGTGGTGAGAGCGCCAGCGCCGACGCCGGTGCGGCCGACGACGGCTCGACGTCGATCCCGTGGCTGCCGATCCTCGCCGGCCTCGCCGGTCTGGCCGTCCTGGCGCTGCTGCTGCTGACGCCCCGCCTGGCGCGGGCGGCCCGGCGCCGTCGTCGGCTCGCCGGTGACATCGAGGACCTGTGGCTCGAGCTGCGGGACGTGGCCCAGGACCTGGGCCACACCTGGCCGGTCGGCCGCTCGATCCGTCGCACCGGCGACTGGCTCGGCCGGCTGCTCGCCACGCCGACGCCCGGCAGCGCCCGACCCGACCGCCCTCGTCGTGGCCGGGACCAGGCACCGGAGGCAGCGCAGGCCCTCGACCGCCTGGTGCGGGCTCTCGAGCACAGCCGCTACGCCCGCGATCCGGAGACGTTCACCGCCGAGCGGTTCCACGCGGACGCGGCACTGGTCGAGCAGTCCCTGGCAGCCGGCGTCACACCGCGCGACGTCCGACGCGCCACCTGGTGGCCGGCCTCGGTCGTGGGACGTCGTACGTCGTGGCGCCCGCGCTCACAGTCGCGCTCCGGCCGCGCCCGGGGCGAGGCCCCGGCGGACCAGCAGGGCAGTCAGACGGTCGATGAGCTCATCGGCTGAACCCGCGAGCCGACCGGGCACAAAGTGCCCTCCACGCGAGCTGACCGGGCACGAATTGCCGATGCCAGAGCCAGCGGACGGGCAGTTTGTGCCCGGTCGGGGTGCAGGACGGGCAGTTCGTGCCCGGTCGGCGATGGGTCAGAAGCCGCGTTCGCGGCGGCGACGCCACCGCTCTTCCATGCGCGCCATGAAGGGGGCGCTGGAACGCTGCTGCCGGCTGGGGCGGCCGGGGCGATGGGGACGAGATCCGTCGACGACACCGAAGCCTTCGCGGCCGGAGGCCCGGACCTTCGCCGCCGGCGTGCCGGGCGAACGGGCGGAGGTCAGGGCGAGGATCGCGCCGCCGAGCATCACCACGAAGCCGAGGACGCCCACGACGGTCTGGAACACCGCGCTCAGGTCGAGGAGCACCGCGACGATGAGCAGGAAGATGCCGACCACGAGGACAACACCGCCCAGGACCATGCGGCGACGGGCAGCGCGCTGGAACGACGTGCCACGCAAGGTGGAGGCAAGCTTGGGATCCTCCTCGACGAGGGCACGCTCCATCTGCTCGAGCAGTCGTAGTTCTTCCTCGGAGAGCTCCACCGCTTCCTCCTCACCTCTGGGCCCAAGTCTAGGCACGCTGCCGCGCCTACGGTAGGCGTCCCCAAGAAATTCACCCCCACGTGTGCGGATCTGCACCTTCCGGAGGGGCCGACCGGGCTCGATCAGACCAGGCTCGATCAGACCAGGCTCGCTGGGCGTACGGCTGCAGAACCGAACCGGCGAGTCGCCCGGTCCACCGCCCGGTCGGCCTCGGCCCAGCCGTGCTCGGACTCCCCCAGCACCAGCTGGCGGTGGACGGTGGCACGAGGAACCAGGCCATCCACGCGTACGCCGACCAGCCGCAGGCGGGCACGCTGCAGGCCGAGCGCGTCGTAGAGCCGGGTCACGGCGCGGTGGATCTCCACGGTGACATCGGTGGCCTCGGGCAGGGTGCGCGAGCGGGTGATCGTGGTGAAGTCGGCGAACCGGACCTTGAGGGTGATGGTCCGGCCGGCCACATCGGCCGAGCGCATCCGAGCGCCCACCCGGGCGGAGAGGCGCAGCAGCTCGCGCACGATCGCCTCGCGGTCGTCGGTGTCACGGGCGAACGTCTCGTCGGCTCCCATGGAACGCTCGGGCTCGTGCGGCCCCGCCCGCGGCGTCAGCTCGCTGCGGTCGGTGCCCCAGGCCAGGTGGTGGAGCTCGCGACCGAGGTGCGCGCCGACGGCGCGCTGGAGGGTGCGGAGCGGGGTGTGCGCGACGTCGCCGACGGTGAGCAGGCCGAACCGGTGCAGCAGCGTCTGGGTCTTCTCCCCCACGCCGTAGAGCTCGCCGACGTCGAGGGGGTGCAGGAAGGAGGTCACCTCGGCCGGCGGCACCACGATCACGCCGTCGGGCTTGGCCCGCCTGCTGGCCAGCTTGGCCACCGACACCGACGCCGCCACTCCGACCGAGCAGGTGATGCCCTGCTCGTCGTGGATGGTCGAGCGCAGCCGTTCGGCGATCTCGGCAGGTGGTCCGAGCCGGCGCGTGGAGCCGCGTACGTCGAGGAACGCCTCGTCCAGGGAGACCGCCTCCACGACGGGGGTGACCTCGCGGAAGGTCTCCATGACCGAGGCCGAGACGCTGGTGAACGTGGCGTAGTCGGGCTCGATCACCACGACGTGCGGGCACATCCGGCGGACCCGGGTCATCGGCAACGCGGACCGGACGCCGTAGCGGCGGGCGACGTAGTTGGCGGCGAGCACGACACCCCGGCCGCTGCCGCCCACCACCACCGGCTGGTCGACCAGGTCGGGACGCTCGCGCAACGCCACGGAGGCGTAGAACGCATCCATGTCGACGTGGAGGAGCGGGGTGTCGGTCACCGGGACCACCCGCCCGGTCCGCAGCCGCGGGCGGTGCGGGAGCCACATCCGTACCACCCGGAACGTGGCTGGGGCACCGCTCGCACGGCGAGACGTCCCGGACTTGCCCGTGGGCGGTGTGTGAGCCACCTTCGTGCGGCTCGGAACGTGGCTGGGGCACCGCTCGGGCCGAGCGCCCGCGGGGCCCGCCGGTCAGCGCCGGGCGATGACGTGCAGCTGTGCTGCGAGCGGGAGGTACTCGGCACGCGTGGCGACGGCGCGCTCCAGCTCGACCAGGGCCGCGGTCGCCCCGGGCTCGAGGTCGAGGAGGCTGCCGGGCACGAGGTCGGCGAAGACCCGCACCGCTTGCACCGACGACGGCTGCAGCCCGGCCGTGACGAGGAGGTCGACCACCTCGTCGTGGGTGAAGCGACGACCGCCCCTTCCGGTCGAAGCGGTCGTCGAGTCGCCGTCGAGCAGCTCGCGGGCGGCCTGGAAGTGGCCGGCCATGGCGCGCGCCACGACGGCTGCGTGCCGCTGGGCGACGAGCAGGCTGAGGTGTCCGCCGGGACGCAGCACGGCGGCGATGGCGGCCAGGGAGGCGGCAGGGTTCTCGACCATCTCCAGGACCCCGTGGCAGAGCACCAGGTCGGCCTCCTCGACCAGGGTCGACAGGTCGGACAGGTCGCCCTGCTGGCCGGTGACCCGGTCGGCGACCCCGCGCTCGTGCGCACGGCGGTCGAGGGAGGCCAGGGCGTCGGGACTCGGGTCGATGACCTGGACGTGGTGCCCGAGCTCGGCCAGCGGCACCGCGAAGCCTCCGGTGCCGCCGCCGACGTCGACGATGCGGGCCTGCTGCTCGTCGTGGGCGGCCTCGCCCTCCAGCACCCGGCGTACGCCGTCCCACACCACGCCGGTGCGGACGGACTGGCGACGGTCGCTGGCAGAGGGCTGCGGCATGGGGGCAACCCTAGTGGGAGGGCCGGGACGGTGTGCCTCATCCCGGGCTCCCCGGGCTGCGGTGCCACAGCGTGCGGGCGACCTCCTGCGTGGGCGAGGGGGACGAGCCACGAACGAGCGAGCGACCGAGCCCGCTCGTCGAGGCGGCCGAGTCACCGGCCGGCTTGATGTCGGCATAGGGCGACATCTGGAAGCCACTGGTGTGGACGAGGAGCGCGACGCTGGGTCGGCTCCTCCCCGATCCGTTCGGGGGCCCTGGCCAGCTCGGCGCGCACGAGCTCGAGCCCCTCCTCGCTGGTGCGGCCCCGCTGCCACAGCTCGTGCAGGGCCGGCAGCTCCCACGCGCCGGTGGCGCGCAACGAGACACCTCGGCGCCCCGTGCGCCGCAGCTCACCGCGCACCAGCAGCAGCCACGACGAGAAGACCGTCGCGGCGTAGGGGCCCTGGGCGTCATCGAAGAAGGTCGCGTCGATCGGGCCGGTGCCGTCGTCGAGGGTCAGGAACACCACGCGGCGACCGGACTTGATCGGTGGCGTCTGGGTGGCGACCTTGACCCCCGCGACCAGCAGCTCGGCGCGGCTGCGTCGGCTCAACAGGTCACGACTGCGGGTCGCGCCGAGTGCGTCGAGGAACGGGTCGTAGGCGGTGACGACGTGCTGGCTGACGTCGAGACCGAGGATCTCCAGCTCGGCCCGCATCCGCTCCAGGGTGGTCATCTCGGGCAAACCGGTGGGTTGCTCCCCCGGCTCCCCCGGCTCGTCGCCCAGCCGGAGCGTGAGCTGCACCGAGTCCGCCGCGGCCACCGGACGGGTGGCCCGCGACTGTGCGGCGGCCCGGGCCCACACGCCGGCGTCGGTCAGCGGGTGTCGTTCGAGCGGGTCGGAGCCTGCCCGGACGCTCGGGTCGGAGCTGTTGCGGTCGGCCGCCTCGGTGGCGGCGACGGCGGCCGGCAGCGGCATCCGCCGGCTGGACAGTCCACGCCCCCGGGTCCGCGAGGCCCGGTCGATCGCGCGGGCGTGCAGGTCGAGCTCGGCCACCTGGAGCAACAGGTCGCGCCGGGTCACCCGGCCGCGCCGGCGCACCGCCTGGTCACCGGACCCGATGCCGTAGACACCGTCGAACCCACCGGCCAGCACCAGCCGCTCGAGCACCGGCCGCGAGACCTGGGCGCGGTGGAAGAAGTCGGACAGCGAGACGTAGGGGGCACCGTCGCGGGCCGCGACGATGCGCGCGACCTCGGCCCCGCTGATGCCCTTGACGTCGGTGAGCGAGAGCCGGATCGCATGTCCGGTCGCGGAATCCCCCTCGGCTCCTGCGCCGTCGCCGCGCTCGACGACGTACGACGACGAGCTGGCGTTGACGTCCAGGCCGAGCACGCCGACCCCGAACTGGCGGGCGTCCTCGAGGATCAGCCGCTTGGGATACATGCCGGGGTCGTGGGTCAGCACGCCGGCCAGGAAGTGGGCCGGCCAGTGCGCCTTGAGCCAGGCCGACTGGAAGGTCGGGAGCGCGAAAGCGGCGGCATGGGCCTTGCAGAAGCCGAACGAGGCGAACGCCTCCAGCACCTTCCAGATCTGCTCGACCAGGGGCAGGTCGTAGCCCTGGCCCAGGGCTCGGGGGAAGAACCACGCCCTGGTCTCGGCCATGCCCTCGGTGTCGCCCAGCGCGCGGCGCTTCTCGTCCCCCTCGGCGTAGGAGACGCCACCGAACTGGGCGATCATCTCGATCACCTGCTCGTGGAAGACCACGACCCCACGGGTCTGCTCGAGGATCGGGCGCAGGTCGTCGTGGAGGTAGTGGGCGGACTTCCACCCCTGCTTGACCTCGAGGTAGGGGGTGATCATGTCGCTCTTGACCGGTCCGGGCCGGAAGAGCGAGATGTCGGTGATGATGTCGTCGAAGGACTCGATGCCGGACTTGCCGACGAGCTCGCGCTGGCCGGGCGACTCGATCTGGAAGACGCCGAGGGTCTTGGCCGCACTGATCATCGAGTAGGTCGGGGAGTCGTCGAAGGGCACCTGCACCTCGTCGTCGAGGTCGATGCTGACGCCGTCGACCCGCTCCACCTCGGCGACCGCGTGGGCCATCGCCGACTGCATCCGGATGCCGAGCACGTCGAGCTTGAGCAGGCCGAGCTCCTCCACGTCGTCCTTGTCGAACTGGCTCATCGGGAACCCGGCGTACGACGCCTCGACCGGGGTCCGGTCGAGCAGCGTCGCGTCGGAGAGCAGCACGCCGCAGGGGTGCACCGCGATGTGGCGCGGCAGCCCGTCGAGCCGCTCCACCAGGCTGAAGAAGTGGTCGAGCCCGCTGTCGCCCAGGCCGCTCACCCGCAGCTCGGGCAGGTCGCGCAGCGCCAGCCGGGCGTCACGGGCCCTGATGTGGGGGAACGCCTTGGCGATGGCGTCGATCTCGCCCGGCGGCATGCCGAGCGCGGCGCCGACGTCGCGTACGGCGTGCCGGACGCGATAGGTGTCCATCATCGAGACACAGGCGCACCGCTCCCCACCGAAACGGTCGAGGATCGCGCGGTAGACCTCCTCGCGCCGGGCGGACTCCACGTCCACGTCGATGTCGGGGAGTGATGTGCGCAGCGGGGAGAGGAACCGCTCCATCAGCAGGCCGTGGCGGATCGGGTCGACCCCGGAGATGCCGAGCAGGTAGTTGACCAGGCTGCCGGCGCCCGACCCACGGGCGGCGCGACGGATGCCCATCTCGCCGATCAGGTCGGTGACATCGGCGACGGTGAGGAAGTAGGAGGCATAGCCCAGGGTGCGGATCGTCTCGAGCTCCTGGTCGAGCCGGGTCCAGATCCGCATCCGCGGCGCGGAGCCGTAGCGAGTGCCGATCGTCGCCTCGACCCGACGGCGCAACGCGACGTCGGCGGAGGCGGCGGTGTCGTCGGAGAGGGTGAACTCCGGGAAGTGCACCTCGCCGACGCCCAGGTCGGAGCGCGGGTCCAGCGCGCACCGGTCGGCCACGGCACGGGTGCGCGCGAGCAGCCTCCTGGCCTCGTCGTCGCTGTCGTGCGCCAGACCAGCGAGGCGGCAGACCTCCTCGGCGATCTCGTGCATCTGCTTGCCGGACTTGAGGAAGCCCTCGGCGTTGCCGCGGCTGGCGTCGGGGCCGATGTCGCGCAGGTGGGCCGAGCCGAGCGGGACCAGGCGCCGGGCCGCGTCGAGGACGTCGATGGTCGGGGCGTCGAGGCGATCGGCGTAGCGCACGGCGTTGCTCAACACGGTGGTGAGACCGGCACTGCGGGCGATGCCGGCCATCCGTGCCGCGTGGGGCGAGGTGCCCGGCCCCCACTCCCCCGAGTGGGAGCCGAGCCGGTGCGAGACCAGCTCGACGACGAGGTTCTCCCGGGGCAGCAGCTCGAGCCACGGCGCGATCGCGGCCAGCCCCAGGTCGTCGCGGCGTCGGGTCGCGGCGACCCCCAGCTCCGAGGACGGTCCGAGCAGCACCAGCACGTCGCCGCCCGCCAGGTGCGGGGCCAGCAGGTCGAGGGTGGCAACGGGACGTCCGCGCTCCCCCGTCAGGTGGACCGAGGAGACCATCCGGCACAACGCCGCCCAGCCCGACTTGCCGCTGGCCAGGAACGTGACCCGTGCGCTGCCGCCCTGCCGCAGCGACAGGTCGCGGACCGCACCGCCCCGCACGGGCGTACGACGTGGGGGGCGGTCGCGCTGCCCCGACCGGGCGGGCGAGCCGGAGGTCGGGGCGATCGCGAGGTCGACCCCCAGCACCGGCCGGATGCCGGCCGAGCGGGCGGCGCGGACGAACTTCACCGCGCCGTAGGTGCCGTCGCGGTCGGTGAGGGCGAGGGTGTCCATCTCCTGCTCGACGGCGCGCTCCACCAGGACGTGCGGGTGGGACGCGCCGTACTGCAGTGAGTAGCCGGAGGCGACGTGGAGATGGACGAACGGGTCAGGCGACACCGGCGTGGGGCACCAGACCGAGCGCCTGCTCGACCACGGCCAGGAACCGGTCGGCGTCGCGCACCAGGTCGTCGGCCTCGCGTTCGTTGACGGCACGGGTCGACCCGGCCTCGGCTGCGGCCCGCTTGGCGGCACCGGCTGCGAAGAAGCTCGCCCACTCCGAGAGCTCCGGAGCGACCTCGGCCAGCAGGACCCAGGCGTTCTTCTGCCGCCGGCCCCGCGGGGCGGGCCGGGCCCGGGCGGCGAGGAGGGCGGCCGCGGCGCACAGCGCGGCGACGTGGGCGCTGGCGTAGCGCGTGGGCACGTCGCGCGCGGCGATCGCGTCGTGGAGCGAGGTCGCGGAGCGCTCGAGGTAGAAGTGGGCGGTGGCCGGGAGCAGGTGGGGATTCACCGTCCGGGAGTGCGTCGGGTGCATCGTCGGGTGCATCGTCGTGTGCATCGGTGTCCCCCTCAGTCCAGGCAGCCGACGAGCTGCCAGCGCCCATCGGTCCAGTCGAAGGAGAGGTCGAAGACGCCGTAGGTCTCCACCTCATCGCTCTGGCGCGAGGCCGGCGCGCCACGGCCGGCCTCCACCCGCCACAGCTCCCGCTCGGCGACCGGGTCGGTCACCGCGCCACCCTCACCGGTGCTGCCCCCACCGGGGTTGCCCTGGCCGGTGCTGCTCGCCTGCCACCACGGACCGGTCTCCACCCAGTGCGCGACCACCGCGCGCACCTTCCACAACCGGCCTCGCCACAGGAACTGGTCGGGGCCCTCCGCCTCACCTCGGCGCACCTCAACGGGGTCGTCGTACTGCCTCATCGCGTCTCCTCGACACTCCATCGACCCCGGGGCCGACCCGGGTGGAGATGGGGGTCGAGGTCACCGCCACCCGGGTCGCATCGAACAGATGTTCGAACACCCAGAACGGTACTCCCTCCCACCGACAGCCCGTCAAGAGGCTGGGACGGACTGTGCAGGACGCGCGCTCAGACGTGCCGGAGGTAGGCCGTGGTCTCGCGCTGCCAGAGGAAGAGCAGCAGGACCAGGCCCTCGACGATGATCACGCCCGACAGCACCACGAAGATGACCGGAAGGTGGTTGTCGAGGCAGACCGCACCCACCAGGACACCCACGCCCGCGGTGGCCGTGAGCACCGGCCGGGTCCAGGCGTGGCCACCGAGGAAGAACGAGGCCAGGACCATCGCGAGCAGGGCGAAGCCGACGAAGGCCACCACGGACAGCGCCACGAAACCGGGCGCGCTGGGACTCTCCCGGAGCGCCTCGATGCCGCCCTCGCCCAGTGTCGCCTGCGCGCCGTCGTTGCCCTCGGCCCACGCCAGGAGGACGTCGTCACGCATCAGCCAGATCAACACGGTGATCAGACCGGACGTGGCCACGATCAGGGCCAGCACTCGCATGCTGTTGATCACGGACCCGGGCACGTCGCGCGCCATGCATCGCTCCTGAGGATCGTCGGTGTCGTCGCTAGGCTCGCATCATGTCGACCGAGCACTCATCCATCACCTCATTTCGAGGTGCGCTCACCCGGTGCGGCGGGACGGGTGACGTGGTCATCCTGCCCGACAGCGCCCACACTGCCGCACTCGCCGCCGCTGCGCTGGGGTGCGAGGTCGGTGCGATCGCCAACAGCCTGCTCTTCGACGCCGAGGGCGAGCCGGTCCTGATCCTGACCTCGGGTGCCCACCGCGTCGACACGGCGGCCGTGGCCGGGCGCATCGGTGTCGCCCGGTTGAGGCGTGCCGACCCCGAGTTCGTACGCCGCCACACCGGCCAGGTCATCGGCGGCGTGTCCCCGATCGACCACCCCTCCCCGATCCGCACCTGGATCGACCCGTGGCTGCGCCGGCACGAGGTGGTCTGGGCGGCCGCGGGCCACCCGGCGGCGGTGTTCTCCACGACGTACGACGAGCTCGTCGCCATGACGGACGCCGTGGAGGTCGACGTGGAGGTCGACGTGGAGGTCGACGTGGAGGTCGACGTGAGAGGTGGGGAGTGAGTCGTGGACGCCCTGGCACTGACCTTCTCCAGCGGATGGGCGAGCGGCATCAACTCCTACCTCGTCGTCCTGGTCCTGGGGATCGCCGACCGCTTCGGCTCGGTGGACGGGATTCCCGACGTGCTGGCCCGGTGGGACGTGCTCGCCGCGGCCGCCTTCCTCTACGCAATGGAGTTCATCGCCGACAAGATCCCCTACATCGACTCCACCTGGGACGCGATCTCCACGGCCATCCGACCGACCGTGGGGGCGGTCATCGGCGTCCTCCTCGCCGGTGACGCCTCGACGCTCGACCAGGCGGTCCTCGGCGTCGTGGGTGGCGGGACGGCCTTGCTGAGCCACCTCGTCAAGGCAGGCGGACGGCTGGCCATCAACGCCTCCCCCGAGCCCGTCACCAACGTGGTCGCCAGCGTCACCGAGGACGCCGTCGTGCTCGGCGTGGTGTGGTTCGCGCTCCAGAACCCGCGGGCCGCTGCCGCGATCGCGGGCGTGCTGCTGCTGCTCGGCCTGGTGATGCTGTTCTTCGTCGGCCGTCTGGTCCGCCGCGGGTGGCGGCGCTGGAAGAAGAAGGAACCGATCCCCCAGGTCGCCTGACCCCCCTCCGATGGACGAGGTCCTAGGGTTCCCCCGTGACTCGCGTCGTGGTGATCGGTGGCGGCTTCGGCGGCATGGCCGCCGCGGCGCGCCTCGCCAAGCTCGGTCACGCGGTCACCCTGCTCGAGCGCTCGACCCGGCTGGGCGGTGCCCTGAGCTCCGTGGAGCTCGACGGCTTCGTCTGGGACGCCGGTCCCACCCACACGCTCCTGCCCGCCGTCGTCCGCGACCTCTTTCGCAAGTCGGGTCGTCCGCTGGAGCGCGAGATCGACCTCCAGCCGCTCGACCTGGTGCGCGAGCACCGCTTCGAGGACGGCTCGTCATTGCGCCTGCCGGGTGGCTCGCGAGCCGCCCAGCTCGCGGCCGTCGACGGCCTCGGTCCGGGGCTCGGCCAGCAGTGGGTCGACCACGTGGCGTCGTACGCCGATGCGTGGGAGCTGCTGCGCAAGGAGTGGTTCGAGCGACCCTTCGACGACGTCGTGGCGCCCCGCGAGCTGAGCGCCCTGCTCACCCGACGCGAGTCGCTGGACAGGCGGCTGCGCCGGACGTTCCGCGACGAGCGGCTGCGGCTGGTGGCCGGACACCGCCTGGTCATGGACGGGCACGAGCTGCGCAACGCACCCGTCTTCGCGGGTGTCGACGTCTACCTCGAGCAGCGGTTCGGCGCGTGGACCGTCCCGGGCGGCCTGGCCGTTCTCGGCACCGCCATGGCCGAGCGGCTCGAGCTGCGTGGGGTCTCCGTGCGGACCGGCACCGCCGCAACCGACCTGGTGCTCACTGGAGGACGGGTCGCCGCCGTGCGCACGACGGAGGGCGAGGTGGCTGCCGACCAGGTGGTCGTCGCCATCGATCCGCGTCGCCTGCCCGCACTCTCGTCGTACGTCCGTCGCACGATGCCGGCGATCCCGCCCGTGGTCTGCCACGTCGGGCTCGAGGGCGACCTGCCCGACCTGCCGCACGAGGTGGTCCTGCACGGCGACCCGCTCCTGGTGGTGCGGACGGGCGGACGGGCCCCCGACGGCATGACTGCCTGGACAGTGCTGGGACGCGGTCGGCTGGCCGAGGACGTGCTGACCGCGCTCGCCCGCGGTGGCCTCGACGTCCGACGACAGGTCGTGGCGCGGGTCGACCGCTCACCGCGCGCCCTCGTCGAGGAGTGGGGCGGATCCCCGCACGGCATGCTCTGGCAGGGCCCCCGCACGGCCCGTACGCGACTGGGTCCGCGGACGCCGATCGACGGTGTCCTGACCGCAGGAGCGCACGCGACAACCGGGTCAGGACTGCCGTTCGCCGGGCTCAGTGCGGCGCTGGTGGCCGAGGTCGTCGGCCGGGCCTGATCAGCAACCGGGCCTGATCAGGAGACGAGCTCCCACACGACGGTGACGGACGCGGTCACCGTGGCCTCCCCGGGCTCGAGACCTCCCCCGGACTCGCGCACCATCGCCGCGACCGGCATGAGGCCGCCCTGGCCGGCGTCGCTCTCGACGATGGTCTGCACGGCGCCGAGCCCGGCACCGGCCATCCGGGCGAGCGCCGCAGCGCGCTCGCGGGCGTCGTGGAACGCCGCCTCGCGGGCCTTGCCGCCGGCCCCGTGGTCCTCGGTGACCTCCAGGCCGACGCTGTCGATCGCGAGGGCGTCACCCACCTCGCGGGCGAGCTCGCCGAGCATCGCCCCCGCTGCGGCCAGGTCGGCGCAACCGATGGCATAGGCGTGGCGGGCCTCGAAGCCTTCGCGACGGCCCTGGTGGTCGTGGTAGGGCCGCACGGTGATCCCGGTGGAGGCGATGCGCCGCTGGTGGGTGTGCCGGGCGGCGACCTCGACCACCGACGCCGCGCTGGTCGACATGGCTTCGTAGGCCTCCGCGACGCCGGCGCCACGCGCCACCGCGGCCAGGCGGACCACTGCGCTGTCCGGCGCGACCTTGCTGGTGCCGGTTCCGGTCACGGTGACGGTGCGCATGCCCCCACCGTAGTGCGGCCGGCGGACGTGTCTGCTCAGGCGGTGATGCGGAGATTGGCGAAGATCTCGCGCGTGGCCTTCGACCGGTTGAGCGTGTAGAAGTGCAGGCCCGGAGCCCCTGCGTCGAGCAGCGCCCCGCACAGCTCGGTCGCGATCGCGATCCCCTCGGCGCGCAGCCGCGCCGGATCGTCCGCGTGCGGCGTCAGCCGGGACGTGATCTCCTCGGGCAGCCGGCGGCGGGAGAGCTCCACCATCCGCTCCATCGAGCGCAGGTTGAGGATCGGCATGATGCCCGGGATGATCGGGAAGTCCGCGCCGACGGCCCCGGCCCGCTCGACGAGGGCGACGTAGTCGGAGGCGCGCAGCACCATCTCGGTCACCGCGAACTCGGCGCCGGCGTCGTACTTGGCCTTCAGCACCCGGGCGTCCGCGTCGAGGTCGTCGGCGTCGACGTGGCCCTCGGGGAAGGCCGCGACACCGATCCGCATGTCGGGCCGCTGGTGGATCAGCGCGACCAGCTCGTTGGCGTAGGTCAGTCCGCCCTCGGTCGGCGTCCAGGGCGATCCGGGACCGGTGGGCGGGTCTCCACGCAGGGCCATCACGTGGTTGACGCCTGCTGCCTGGAGATCGTCGAGGATGGCGGCGATCTCGTCGGTCGTGTGACCGACGCAGGTCAGGTGCGCGACCGGCAGCAGGCTGGTCTCCCGGGCGATCCGCGCGGTGATCGCGACGGTCCGGTCGCGGGTGGTCCCCCCTGCGCCGTAGGTCACCGACACGAAGGTGGGGTGATAGGGCTCCAGCTCGGTGATCGCCGCCCAGAGCTGCTCCTCACCGGCCTCGTCCTTGGGAGGGAAGAACTCGAACGAGAAGGACCGTTCACCCCGCGCCAGGAGCTCCCGCATGCTCAGGCTCCGTCCGTCCGTCATGGGCCACAGCCTACGGAGCGCCACGATGCGTCGGGGCCACGGTCCACTCGTTAGGCTCCCCCACGTGACGACCTGGGACCCCGCACCCTTCCGCGACCAGGTCCAGCAGGTGCTGGGTGAGTTCCTCGACGATCGTGCGGTGGAGCTGGCTCCGCTCGGCCCGGACGCCACCCGCCTCATCACCGAGGCGCGTACGTCCGTCGCCGGCGGCAAGCGCTTCCGCGCGGCCTTCTGCCACTGGGGCTACCGGGCGATCCGCCCCGAGGTCGCCGATCCCGCCGCCCTGGCCCGGGCCTGCGCGTCGCTCGAGATGCTGCACGCCAGCGCGCTGGTCCACGACGACTTCATGGACGCCTCCGACACCCGTCGCGGTCGCCCCGCGGCGCACCGCGCGTTCGAGGCCGAGCACCGCGGTGCCGGCTGGAGGGGCGACCCGCAGCAGTTCGGCGCCGCGGCCGCGATCCTGCTCGGCGACCTGCTGCTCGGCTGGTCCGAGGACATGCTGCGCCGCAGCGGCTTCGACGCCGATGCGGTCGCCCCGGGGCTCGCGCTCTTCGAGCTGTGCCGCACCGAGGTGATCGCCGGGCAGTTCCTCGACGTCTCGGTCCAGGCCCGCGGGCGGGCCGACGTCGACACCGCGATGACCGTCCTGCGCTACAAGTCCGCGAAGTACTCCATCGAGCGCCCGCTCCACATCGGCGCGGGGCTCGCCGGCGCCACAGCGGGCCAGATCGAGCAGCTGACCCGCTTCGGCCTTCCGTTGGGCGAGGCCTTCCAGCTCCGCGACGACCTGCTCGGTGTCTTCGGCGACCCTGCCGAGACCGGCAAGCCCGCCGGCGACGACCTGGTGGAGGGCAAGCGGACGGTCCTCGTCGCGCTGGCCCTCGACGGGGCGCCCCGGGCGGCGGCCCAACGTCTCGACAACGCCCTCGGCACCACCCTCACCGCCCCCGACGTCGACGAGCTGCGCACCATCATCGACGAGTCGGGCGCCCGGGCACAGGTCGAGGCGGTCATCGGGCAGCTCGCCGAGCACGCGGTGGAGGCACTGCGGGCGGCCGACGTCGACGAGCAGGCAGTCGTCGTGCTCACCGAGCTGGCCGCCGCAGCGACGCAGCGCACGGTCTGAACGAGCCTCAGTCCAGGCTCGAGATCCCCGGGACGTCAGGGCCTTCGCCGCGCAGGAGCACCGAGAACGGCACCAGGCGATCGGCGTGCACGCGGGAGCCCAGCACGCTGAGCGCGACGCCGAACGCCCGCTCGTCGGCGCGGGCCAGCGTGGCCCAGCCGTCCCAGAGCAGGACGACGCCGTCGACCTTGCGGCCGATGTCGTGGAGGCAGTCGGCGAGCGCGTCGAAGTTCTGGCCGTAGTAGTCAGGGAAGTGCAGCGCCTCCCCCACCGCGGCGAGGAACGCGGCCTTGGTGTCGGCGCCGGTCCAGCCGTCGACGTGGGCGAACTCCCATCCGGCGTGCTCGACCGTGTGGCGTACGTCGGCGACCTCGAAGGCTGCGTGCCACCGGTGGATCCCGGGGGGCTCGTGCCCGGCCAGGACGGCTGCCAGCCCGCTCATGACGCCCCCCTCACGACGACCCCCTCATGACGATGGCCTCGCGATGCGTGAGAAGGAGCTGTAGTGGTCGCCGGTGTAGTAGAGCTCCCCGCCCTCGCCGGCCACGATGCGCCGCGCTCCACGATCGTCCGAGCCGGGCGTGGGGACCGTGTACTCGCGGTAGTAGCCGATCGCCCTGTCGGGCAACAGGTCCTCGCGGTTCTCGAAGGTGGCGCCGTCGCGGTCCTCGTCGAACGGCCCGCCGGCGTCGATGAGCTCCAGGATGCGAGCCGCCTCCGGGGGCAGGTCGGCGACCTGGACGATCGGCAGGCCGCTCTCCGGGTCGGTGTCGGAGTCGGTCACCCCCTGCGTCGGCGAGGTGGAGGCCGACGAACCCGAGTCTCTCGGGGCGGAGGGCCCCCAGCCGTCGACGAACAGCCAGGCGACCAGCAGCACGCCGGCCAGGAGCAGCAGCCCCCACTGGTAGCGCTGCCGGCCGGCCGAGCGGTCCGCCATCAGTACTCCAGCACCTGCGCGCGCCGCTTGACCTCGCTGCCGCGGTTCTCCCGCAGGGCGTCGATGGGGCGACCCGGGAGGTTGTCGTCGGTGAAGAGCCAGGCGATGCACTCGCGGTCGTCGAACCGGTGGTCGTGCAGCAGCGTCAGCAGACCGGGCAGGCCCTTGACCACGAGCCCGTCCTGGATGAAGTCGGCCGGCACGCGCGGACCGGCTCCCGGCGCGGACACGGCGGCGGCGAGCTCGTGCTCCTTGATCATCGTGCGGACCTTGCCAGGGGTCACGCCCAGCAGCTCGGACACCTGCTTCCAGTCGAGCCACTCCGGCACGAGGGCAGCCAGGTCACGGTCGGCGAGGGGGACGTCAGTCATGGGCCGGAGTCTCCCACGCGCGACACGCCCGACCCACCCGGCGCCTCGTGCCGCTGCCCGGGGATCGCTACCGTCGAGTGCTCGTTCGCGCGCTTCCCCCCCGCGTGCCTCGAAGCCCCGGCGCAGCAGACGAGACGAGGAGCCCCCGTGCCCCGACCCGACGTCCCCCGACAAGACCCGTCCCGGCAAGACCCTTCCCGACAAGACCCTTCCCGGCGGGGCCCTTCCCGATTGGGCCCTTCCCGATCGGCCGCCCGATCCGTGGCCGGCCTCGCCCTCAGCGTGGCAACCGTCGCCGCGACCCTGGCCGCCGCGCCCGCCCACGCCGACCACGAGCGGCTGCCGGCCGGCCGCACGCCCGTGACGTACGTCGTCAGGCCGGGTGACACCGCCTCCGGCCTCGCCGTCCGATTCCATGCCTGGACCGCCGAGCTCATCTCGCACAACCACCTCGGCGGCAACGGCACGCTGAGGGTCGGTCAGCGGATCGTGATCCCGGTGGTGAAGAAGGGTGCGCGCAACGGCGGCAAGAAGGGCGGCAAGAAGGGCGGCAAGAAGGGAGGCCGCACCCGGATGTGGCAGCACCCCGACCGGGACCGCGAGAAGGTCCGGCGGGTCGTCGCCGGAGCGGCGCGGCACCACGGTGTCGATCCACAGCTCGCCCTGGCCATCTCGTGGCAGGAGTCTGGCTGGCAGATGGGCGTGGTGTCCAGCGCCGACGCCATCGGGGCGATGCAGGTCCTGCCGTCGACCGGTCGGTGGATGGAGCACTACGCCGGACGGCCGCTCGACCTGCGCAAGCTCGGCGACAACGCGAAGGCAGGAGTGCTGCTGCTGCGCGTGCTGTCGCACCACACGCAGCGTCGTACGCACAAGATCGGTGCCTACTACCAGGGCCTCGGTGCGGTCCAGCGTCACGGGCTCTATGCCGAGACCAGGGCCTACGTCGACAACGTCGAGGCGATCAAGCGCCGCCTCGAGGCCGGGCGCTCCCCTTCGTGAGTCACGAGTGACCGGGCCCTGACGCCACGCCGGGGCGCGCGCCTGAGCGTGGCCGATGGCGTCGTTTCCGTAGAGTGGTGACGCCGGATCCTTCCCCGTCCGGTGTTGGAGGTCGATCAGTGGAGCCACCTGAGCACGCCCGCGCAGCCGTGCCGCGCGTTGCTGGCGACCCCTTGGTCGGGCGGCTGCTGGACCGCCGCTACCGCATCGGCGCCCGCGTGGCGCGCGGTGGCATGGCCAGTGTCTACGAGGCCACCGACACCCGTCTGGACCGCACCGTCGCCGTGAAGGTGATGCACCCGGGCCTCGGTGACGACCAGGACTTCGCGGAGAGGTTCGTCCGCGAGGCCCGCGCCGCGGCCCGGCTCAACCACCCGCACGTCGTCGCGGTCTACGACCAGGGCGACGACACCTCCGACGGCACGGACACCGTCTTCCTCGTCATGGAGTACGTCCCCGGCCACACGCTGCGTGACGTCATCCGCAAGGAGGCGCCCATGCCGCCGAGCCGGGCCCTGGCCCTGCTCGAGCCCGTCGTGTCCGCGCTCGCGGCCGCCCACCGGGCCGGCCTGATCCACCGTGACGTGAAGCCCGAGAACGTGCTGATCGCGGACGAGGCCCACGGCGGCCGGATCAAGGTCGCCGACTTCGGCCTGGCCAAGGCGGTGAGTGCCGACACCCAGCACACCGCGACGGGCGGCGTGCTGATCGGCACCGTGTCCTACCTGGCTCCCGAGCTGGTGGTCGACGGCCGGGCCGACGCACGCGCCGACGTCTACGCCGCGGGTGTCGTGCTCTACGAGCTGTTGACCGGCAACAAGCCGCACGAGGGCGAGTCGCCCATCCAGGTGGCCTACCGCCACGTGCACCACGACGTCCCCATGCCGTCGCTCATCCAGCCCGGCATCCCCGACTACGTCGACGCACTGGTCGCCCGCGCCACTTCGCGCGACCGCGACCAGCGATCTGCCGACGCCACGGTCCTGCTCCACCATCTGCACCGCGTCGAGCAGGCACTGCGCGAGGGACTCACCTCCGATCCGGAGCTCGCCGCCGACCTGCTCCCCCGCCGGGCCCCGGAGCCCGTCGAGAGCCCAGCCGAACCGGGCTCCGACACCACCCCCGAGCCGTTCGACGCCGGTGCACTGGCCCTGCTCACCGAGGTCGACCCCCGCGACTCGGGCCTGGTCGACGACGGCAGCCCCGACCGCACCACCGCCCTCGAGCGCCATCCGGCGCCGCCGACGGTCGCCACCGCGACCGCCGCGAGGGAGAGCTCGACGGACGCGGCACAGGCCACCACGACGATGCCGGTCCGCAACGCCTCGGACGCCAGCTCCGACGCCAGCTCGGACGCCAGCTCGGCCGCCCAGGCACCCCGGCCTGCTCCGGGCAGGGCCCCGAGCCGGGTGACGCCGGTGACCACCACGGCGCGACGTCGTACGGTCAAGGGACCGATCGTGCTGCTGCTCGCGATCCTGCTGGTCTCCGGCATCGCCCTGGGGGCCTACTGGTTCGGCTGGGAGCGCTACACCACCACCCCGGGAGTGCTGGGGATGGACCAGGCGGCGGCGAGCGAGGAGCTGGACGCCGCCGGTCTGGAGGCCGAGGCCGGTGAGCCGGCATACTCCGAGAACGTCGCCGCGGGCCTGGTCATCGCGACCGACCCCCAGCCGGGGGGCAAGGTGCTCGACGGCGGCACCGTCACCCTGACCCTCTCCCTCGGCCCCGAGCGCTACGACGTGCCGGTGCTGAAGGGCCAGAGCGAGGACCAGGCCCAGGACGCGCTCGCCGCGTCCAACCTCGCCTTCGGCACCAGCGTGGGCCGGTGGAGCGAGACCGTCCCCGAGGGGCAGGTCATCCGGAGCTCACCCAAGGCCGGGACGACCCTCAAGCCCGACGCCACGGTCGACCTGGTGCTGAGCCGCGGTCGCAAGCCGATCACGATCAAGGACTGGACCGGCAAGCCGTTCGACGACGCCAAGGAGGCGCTGCAGGGCCGCAAGCTCCAGGTGAGCGTGGCCGACGAGGAGTACAGCGACAGCGTGCCCGAGGGCAACGTCATCTCCCAGGACCCCACCACCGGGACGCTCTTCCGCGGCGACACCGTCTCCTTCGTGGTCTCGCGGGGCCCCCAGCTGGTCGAGGTGCCCCGGGTGCGCGCCATGGGCGTCGCCGCGGCGACCGACCTGCTCGAGGGGCTCGGCTTCACGGTCGAGACCGAGGAGGCCGACAACTACCTCGGGCTCGGATTCGTGTTCAGCTCCGACCCCGACTCCGGGGAGCGCGTGGCCAAGGGCTCGACCATCACGCTGTTCCTCATCTGACCGGCCAGGTGCGACCTGCCGGCCGGCAGCAGCACCCTGCCCGGCACCCTCTAGCCTTCCTGCGTGAACCCTGAGCCCACCCGGCGTACGACGCTGCTGGCGGCCGGCGCGCTCCTCGCCATCGCCGCCTGCTGGGGCTCCACGTTCTTCCTGATCAAGGACCTCCTCGACCGGGTGCCGACGCTCGACTTCCTGGCCCTCCGGTTCACCGTCGCCTCGCTCGCCCTGCTCGTCGTTGCCCCCAAGGCGCTCGGACGCCTGTCCCCGCAGGTGCGCAAGCACGCCGTCGTCCTCGGGGCGCTCTACGGAGTCGCCCAGATCCTGCAGACCGCTGGACTGGCCCACACGCCGGCGAGCATCAGCGGCTTCGTCACCGGCCTGTACGTCGTCTTCACCCCCCTGCTCGCCGCCGCCATCCTGGGGACCCGCATCCCGCCGATCACGTGGGTGGCGGTCGTGCTCGCGACCGTCGGGCTGGGCGTGCTCGCGCTCAACGGGTTCAGCATCGGCTACGGCGAGCTCATCACCCTGGCCTCGGCCGTGCTCTACGCACTGCACATCGTCGGCCTCGGCGCCTGGTCCACCGCGCAGGACGCCGTGGGCATGACGATCCTGCAGATC
This sequence comes from uncultured Actinomycetota bacterium, assembly GCA_963843815.1. Classification (GTDB taxonomy): domain Bacteria; phylum Actinomycetota; class Actinomycetes; order Propionibacteriales; family Nocardioidaceae; genus Nocardioides. The sequence continues at coordinate 50,649 of CAWJLX010000004.1, forward strand.
ATCGTCATCGCGACGCTCTGCACCGTCGCGACGGCGCCCGACGGGATCGTCCTCCCCGACCGCACGAGCGACTGGATGTCGGTGCTCTACATGGCGATCGTCGTCGGCGCTCTGGGCCTGCTCGGACAGACGTGGGCCCAGGCACACCTGCCGCCGACACGCACCGCGATCATCATGAGCATGGAGCCGGTGTTCGCGTCGCTCTTCGCGGTCTGGCTGGGCGGGGAGCACCTGACGGGACGCCTGCTCCTCGGAGGCGGGATGGTCCTCGTGGCCATGCTGACCGTCGAGCTCGCACCACGTCGCGTGGTCGAGGGCGAGGTCCCGCACATCGCGGTCTGATCCCGAGACGGTCGGACGGCGTGGGTCCTCCCCCTATCGTGGGGCCCGTGGACAGGTGTGTGAGCTGCGGGGCAGAGCTCGGCGTGGGCCGGTACTGCCTCAACTGCGGTCACCGGATCGGCGAGCCCGCACCCGAGCCGCCCGTGACCCGCGCGCAGGCGCCCAGCGCGCCGCCCGCTGCTCGCAGATGGGCGGCTGCTGCGAGGCCAGAGCCGATCGCCCTCCCGGTGCAGGCGGCGGACCCCACGCCGGTGCCACCGGCGACTCCTCCCGGGGCTGGGCCGAGCGTCGAGCAGGAGACCCCCACCGGTCAGGCGTCGGAGTGGGACCCTCGTGAGGACCTGCTCCCCTACGAGGAGGTCGACGACCTCGACCGCGATGCCCCGCTGCGGGGGAAGGCGTGGATCGGCTGGGTGCTCGGTGCCGTGCTGCTGGTCGGGCTCGTCTTCGTTCTGCTCGAGGTCCTCGGCACCGACGGCGACGACGGCAGCACCGCCGCCGACCCGAGCAGCGGCGAGACCTTCGTGCCGGCCCCCGACCCGGGGTCGGAGAGCACTGATGCGCCGAAGGGAGTCGGCAAGCGTTTCGAGATGGCCGCCGACGCCACCTTCGAGGTCCCCGACACGGCTCCACCGACCACGGACTTCGACGGCAACCTGGTGGCCTATGTCGCCAGCCAGATGCACGACGGCAACACCAGCACCACCTGGCGGATGGCCGGCGACGCCTCCGGACAGACGGTCACCATCACCCTGGCCGAGCCCGGCGTCGTGCAACGCGTGGGCCTGATCAACGGCTACGCCAAGAAGGTCGCGGGAGTGGACTGGTATCCCAACAACCGCCGCATCCTCACCGTGACGTGGGGTTTCGATGACGGCACCACGGTCGGGCAGACCTTCGCCGAGCGACCCGGCATGCAGAAGCTCAAGGTGCCGCGCGTGCAGACCGGGAAGGTCACCATCCGGATCGACTCGGTGACGCCGCCCGGTCGCGGCAACCTGGGGCGCGACTACACCGCGATCAGCGAGGTCACGATCAACGGGCGGCGAGCCGGCTGAGCACGGTGGCCGCCCGCTCGGCGTCGGCTCGCGACACGTCGAGGTGGGTGACCAGACGTACGGCACGTGGGCCCACCGCAGCGAGGCGGACGCCCTCCGCGGCAGCCGCCGCCACGAAGGCTGCAGCGTCCGTGCGCTCCACGACGACGATGTTGGTGTCCACGAGCGCCGGGTCGAGGCCGAGGGCCTCGCCCAGCAGCCGCGCGTGGTCGTGGTCGTCGGCCAGCCGCTCGACGTGGTGCTCGAGGGCGTACGCCCCGGCTGCTGCCAGCACGCCCACCTGACGCATCCCGCCACCCATCCGCTTGCGGCGGACCCGGGCCTGGTCGATGGCGTCGGCGGAGCCGATCATCAACGAGCCGATCGGTGCGCCGAGTCCCTTGGAGAGGCAGACCGCGAGCACGTCGGCGACCCGGCCGTACTCCGCCAGCGGCGTGCCGGTCGCGACGTGCGCGTTCCACAGTCGGGCACCGTCGAGGTGGATCTTCGTCCCGGTCGTGTCGGCCCAGGCACGGAGGTCGCGGAGGTCATCGACCGGGAGCACGGTCCCGCCGGCGAAGTTGTGGGTGTTCTCGACCGACACCGCAGCAGTCCGGACGAAGAACGGACCCATGTCGGGGGCGTGGAGCGACTCGATCGCCGGCAGGTCGACCTGGCCGCGCGCGGCCGTCCAGGTCCGCATGGTGATCCCGCTGATGGCTCCGTGGGCGCCCAGCTCGGCCCGGGCGATGTGGGCCGAGGACTCGCACAGCACCTCCTCGCCGGGAGCGACGAGGGAGGCGACGGCCAGCACGTTCGCCATCGACCCCGTGGGCGTGAACAGGGCGGCCTCGTGGCCGAACAGGTCGGCCACGCGCTCCTGCAGGTCGGTGACGGTCGGGTCCTCGCCGTAGACGTCGTCACCGACCTCGGCGCGGGCCATCGCCTCGCGCATGGGGTCGGTCGGGCGGGTCAGGGTGTCGGAGCGCAGGTCGATCACGCGCCGAACCTACAAGGACACCCGGCGCACACCTTGTTGGGCGCTCGGCGCTGCCCTCCGCAGCGGTGCGTGAGGGGGGTTCTGGGCGCGGCGATGCCGCCTCGCGCACCGCTCGTACGGCGTGTCCCGCAGGACCCGCCCGCGGCGGTGCGTGAGGGGGGTTCTGGGCGCGGCGATGCCGCCTCGCGCACCGCTCGTACGGCGTGTCCCGCAGGACCCGCCCGCGGCGGTGCGTGAGGAGGATCCTGACGACGCGAAATACCCCTGGGACACCGCTCGACCCGGCGGCCAGCATGCGTCAGCGGCGGCGCTCAGGCCTTGCGGAGCATCGCTGCGACGAGAAAGGAGAGCTCGAGGGACTGGACCCGGTTGAGGCGGGGGTCGCACACCGACTCGTAGCGGTTGGCGAGCCCGGCCTCGTTGATCTCCTCGCCGCCGCCGACGCACTCGGTGACGTCGTCGCCGGTGAGCTCGACGTGTACGCCGCCCGGCCAGGTGCCGAGCGAGCGGTGCACGTCGAAGAAGCCCTGGACCTCCTCGATCACGTCGTCGAAGCGCCGGGTCTTGTAGCCCGAGGAGGCCTCGAAGGTGTTGCCGTGCATCGGGTCGCAGACCCAGGCGACCTGGACGCCCTCCGCGGTGACCTTCTCGACCAGCGGCGGCAGTCCCTCGCGGATCTTGTCCGCACCGAAGCGGGTGATGAACGTGAGCCGTCCGGGCGTGTTGTCCGGGTTGAGGCGCGCGGCGTAGGCCAGGGCGTCGTCGGGAGTCGTGGTCGGGCCGAGCTTGATGCCGATCGGGTTCTGGATGCGCGAGAGCAGCTCGACGTGGGCGCCGTCGAGCTGACGCGTCCGCTCGCCGATCCACACGAAGTGGGCCGAGACGTTGTAGGGGAGGTCGGTGCGCGAGTCGATGCGGGTCAGGGACTGCTCGTACTCCAGCAGGAGCGCCTCGTGGCTGGAGTGGAAGTCGACGCGGTGGAACTCGTCGGGGTCGGCGCCGATGGCCTTCATGAAGGTCAGCGCGCGCTCGATCTCGTCGGCAACCGCCTCGTAGCGCTGGCCGAAGGGCGAGCTCTGCACGAAGTCGGTGTTCCAGGTGTGCACCTGCCGCAGGTCGGCGAAGCCGCCGGTCACGAAGGCGCGGACCAGGTTGAGCGTGGCCGCCGACGAGTTGTAGACGTCGACGAGCCGCTGCGGGTCGGGGATGCGGGCCTCGGGGGTGAACGCGAAGCCGTTGACGGCGTCGCCGCGGTAGGCCGGCAGCGTCAGTCCACCGCGGGTCTCCATGTCGGAGCTGCGAGGCTTGGCGTACTGGCCGGCGATCCGGCCGAGCTTCACGACGGGCACGGAGGCGGCGTAGGTCAGCACGACGGCCATCTGCAGCAGGACGCGGAGCTTGTTGCGCACGTTGTCGGCGGTGACGCCGTCGAAGGTCTCGGCGCAGTCGCCGCCCTGGAGGAGGAATGCCTCGCCGCGGGTGACGGCTGCGATCTTGGCCGTGAGGTCGTCGCACTCCCCCGCAAAGACGAGCGGCGGTGCCGTCCTGAGCCGGCGCACGGCAGTGTCGACCGCGGCCTGGTCGGGATAGGTCGGCTGCTGCAGCGGCCCGAGGGCACGGAGCTGCTCGAGGGTGGGGATCGCACTCACCCCCCAAGGGTACGGCGCGCGCCCCTCCCCACCCGAACCGTGACCGTCCCCTGAGCGGGTGCCGGTCACGGGCCCGTCAGCGCCGTGGTGCCAGCACACCCTCGGCGTCGTCCACCTTCAGGCCTCCGGAGCGGGTCCGGCTGGCGACGAGCGTGCCGGTGACGATCGAGGGGTAGGGGTAGCTGATGTGGCCCGGCGCGCCCTGTCGTGACGTGGTCCAGAGCCGGTCGCCGAACTCGATCGTCCCGCGGAACTGGTGGTTCTCCAGCACCAGCTGGTCGGCCGTGGCCTGGCCGACGACGTACGACGCCTCGCCCCGGTAGAACAGCGATCCGTGGGAGACCTCGAGGATCCCGTCGCGCCGGTGGACCGTCTGGTCGTGCACCTCGCCGCTGAGGTAGACGTCGACGCCTCCCTTGACCATGGCCCGCCAGAGGGCGGAGCGCACCCCGTCCTCGTAGACCAGGTGGCTGGAGTTGCGGCTGCGGACGTCACCGGTCATCGGGGTGTGCCCCTGCACCATCACCCACGGGACGTCGTCCTTGCGTGCCTTCCTCAGCACCTGCTTGAGCCACCGCAGCTGGGCCGGGTCGACGGAGAGGTGGACGTCTCCCCCGCGCCGCTCGAAGACGTCGATCGTGACGAGCAGGACGTCGGGGTCCAGGCGTACGGCGTAGGCGGTCTTGCGGGCGGGGCCGCGGGGACGGTCGGCGAACCGCGGTCGCCCGTCGGCGCCGGCCAGCATGTGCCCGGCGTAGATGCGCTTGAACTGCGGCACGTGGCGGCGCTTGAAGTCGGTCCACGCGTCGCGCCCGGTTCGCCACGGGTCGTCCCCGATCTCGTGGTCGCCGAGGGCGGGGTAGGTCACGAGGCCGTGGTCGTCGAAGCGCTGGCGGTAGGCCGGGTAGTAGACCGCCGCGGCCCGACGCCAGGCGCGCATCCGCTGCGCCTGCGTGCGCACCGGCCCGAACACCCCGCTGCGCGAGTCGTCACGACCCCACCGGCCCTCGACGAGGTCGCCCGCGACCAGGACGTCGTCGGTCCCGTGGGAGGCCATCTCGGTGATCACGTGGTCCAGCGCTGCGTCGTACTCGGCGTTGGTGGAGTTGGCGACCGCCCCGGTGCTCGGGTCGATGAACTGCCGGCGCCCACCCGCGGTCAGGTCGGCGACGTCCTGGTTGAGGAAGTCGGGTGTGGAGATGAAGCGGTAGGCGCCCGTCAGCTCCGGCGCCGACGGCACCGGTGGGCGGTCGCGCGGACCTCTGCGCTCCAGCGCGGTCGGGGGCTCGCTCGAGGACAGGGACGCCGTCTGCGTGGGGTCGTCACCGGCGGGTGTCGCACTCGCCGACGGCGAGGGCGGACTGACGGCGGTGCAGCCCAGCGCCGAGGCGATCAGGATCGCCAGCAGCGCCCCGAGAGGTCGTCGTGTCACCGCCCAACCGTAGACCGCGACCCCGATGTGGTCGGGACGTGCCCGGCCGTGTTGCGGGGGACCTCAGTCCTCGAGCTGCTCGATGTCGCGGAATCCGGTCTTCTTGCCGCGGACACCGCGGTTGGTGATCCACGTGAGCCCCCACAGGACGATGCCGACCGCGAGCAGGCCGCCGGAGATCTTGTACTGGACCATGTCGGCCTCGGTGCGCGCCCACGGGCCGAGCAGGTAGGCGCAGCAGATCGCGCCGACCACCGGCAGATAGGTCGGCGCGCGGAAGGCCCCGTCAGGGGCCGGGTCCCGGCGCAGGACCATGCAGGCGATGTTGACGATGGTGAACACCGCGAGCAGCAGCGTGGCCGTGGTGCCCGAGAGCGCGCTCACCACGGAGTTGTCGGACAGGGTGGAGACCACGGTGATGAGGCCCAGCGCCACCACGGTGGTGAACGCGATCGCGGTCCACGGCGAACGACGCCCCGGCAGGACGCGGCCCAGGCTGCGGGGCAGCACGTCCTGCTGGGCCATGCCGTAGATCAACCGGCTGGCCATCAGCATGTTGATCAGGGCGGTGTTGGCGACGGCGAAGACGGTGAGGAACGGGAAGATCTTGTCGATCGGCAGGCCTGGCGCACCGACCTTGACGACGTCGAGGAGGATCCCGGCCTCCGCGTTGGTGGGCTCGGCGATCTGACCGGCCGGGATGACCGCCACCACCGAGATGGCGACCAGCATGTAGATGACCACGGCGATGCCCAGACCGGTGAGCATCGTGCGCGGGAAGATCCGCCTCGGGTCCTGGGTCTCCTCGACCATGTTGACCGAGTCCTCGAAGCCCACCATCGAGAAGAAGGCGATCGCGGTGGCGACAGTGACGGCCATGAACAGGCCCTTGTCGTCGGGGCTCTCGAAGACGGTGATCCGTCCGAGGTCGCCGTCGCCCTTGGCCATGACCACGATGCCGATGGTGATGACGATGGCGAGGGCACTCATCTCGACGATGGTCAGCAGCACGTTGAACTTCACGCTCTCGCCGACGCCGCGCAGGTTGATGGCAGCGAGCACCAGCATGAAGACCAGTGCCACGAAGAGCGTGGCGCCGGTCGAGGGGCTGTCGTCGCCGAAGCCGATGAGCAGGTTGGCCGCCAGCAGGTTGGACGACGTCGAGGCGCTGGTGATGCCGGAGCAGACCACGGTGAAGGCCACGAGGAACGTCACGAAGTGGATCCCGAAGGCCTTGTGCGTGTAGAGCGCGGCTCCCGCCGCCTGGGGGTACTTCGTGACCAGCTCGAGGTAGGAGAAGGCCGTGACGGTGGCCACGGCGAAGGCCACCAGGAAGGGCAGCCAGGCGATGCCGCCGACCTGGCCGGCCAGCTTGCCGGTGACGGCGTAGACGCCGGCGCCGAGGATGTCCCCGACGATGAAGAGCAGGAGGAGCTTGGGCCCCATCACGCGCTTGAGGCCCGGCTCCGCTGCGTCGACGTCCTGTGTGGCTTCTGTCGCGCTCATCGAGATCCCCCTCGTCCGGTCCGCCCTGCGCGGTGTGCGGACACCATGGCGTCCCTCCACGCGACGAGGCAACCACCACGCACCCCCAGGGAGGTCGTGTCGCGACCCCTTCGCGACGAGACCGCGGCTTCCGGTGTGGGAGCGACCTCACTACCCTGCTCACATGCCGAAGCGTGTTGCACTCCTGACGGCCGGCGGCTTCGCCCCGTGCCTGTCCTCCGCCGTAGGTGCTCTCATCGAGACCTACGACGCCACCGATCCAGAGATCGAGCTGATCGCCTACCGGCACGGCTACCACGGCCTGCTCACCGGCAACAGCCTCGTGATCGGACCCGAGGAGCGAGCCGGAGCAGCCGTGCTCCACCGCTTCGGCGGCAGCCCCATCGGCAACAGCCGGATCAAGCTCACCAACGACGCCGACTGCCGACGTCGCGGCCTCATCGGTCCGGACGAGACCGCCCTGGCCGTGGCTTCCGCGCGCCTGCAGGAGGACGGCGTGGACGTCCTGCACACCATCGGTGGCGACGACACCAACACCGCGGCGGCCGACCTGGCGGCGTACCTGCGCAGCCAGGGCTCGGAGCTCACCGTGGTCGGGCTGCCCAAGACCATCGACAACGACATCGTCCCGATCCGCCAGAGCCTCGGCGCGCTCACCGCCGCCCAGGAGGCCTCCCGGTTCGCCCAGAACGTGCTGGCCGAGCACGGCTCCAACCCGCGCATGCTGATCGTGCACGAGGTGATGGGCCGCGCCAGCGGCTGGCTGACGGCCGCCGCGGCCCGCGACTACATGGCCTGGCACGGCGAGCAGCAGTGGCTGCCCGGGATCGGCCTCGACCCGCGTCGCTGGGCGATCCACGCGATCTACGTCCCCGAGCGGGCCATCGACCTGGCCAGCGAGGCGACCCGGTTGCGTGCGGTCATGGACGAGGTCGGCTGCGTCAACATCTTCCTCGCCGAGGGTGCCGGGATCGACGACATCGTCGCCGAGCTCGAGGCCGCCGGGGAGACCGTCGGGCGCGACGCGTTCGGCCACGTCAAGATCGACACGATCAACCCGGGCAACTACTTCGCCGACCAGTTCTCCCGCGAGATCGGGGCGGAGAAGCAGATGGTCCAGAAGTCGGGCTACTTCTCCCGCTCGGCACCCGCCAACGAGACCGACCGGGCCCTGATCCGGGAGATGGCCGAGCTGGCCGTCGTGTGCGCCCTCGAGGGTCGTTCGGGCGTCGTCGGCCACGACGAGGAGCGCGGTGACGAGCTCCGCGCGATCGAGTTCGAGCGGATCGCCGGGCACAAGGCGTTCGACCCGACGCAGGAGTGGTTCACCGACCTGCTGGTCGCCACCGGCCAGGCCTGACGTCGTACGCCGCCACCCTCCGCCGCCACCCTCCGCCGCCAGCTAGGCGCCCTGTTCGGCCTCCGACCGGTTGGTCACGCGCAGTCCGGCCGCCGGCAGCACCCGCGGCAGCGTCTGGAGGAACGCCGCGGTGACCAGCGCGAGGAGGGCGAGCACCCACCACAGGGTCGTCTGGCCGTGGGCCAGCAGCCACGTGAAGGTCACCGGCGTGATCGCACCACCGAGGGCCCAGCTGAGCTGGAACAGGCCCAGGTAGCGCCCCCGGAGGTGGTCCGGTGCGGCCTCGGCGGCGGTGGCGCTGAGGACCGGCCCTCCGGTGAGCTCGCCGAAGGTGTAGATCGCAGCGCCGACCAGGACCACCACCACGGCAAGCCACACCGGCAGCCAGCCGGCGACGACGAACAGGGCATAGCTGGCCACGAAGATCAGCTGCGCGAGGCCCATCATCCGGGCCCGGACCTGACCGGTCATGCGGCGTACGACGAGTCCCTGGCCGAGGCCGACCAGCGCCGTGTTGAGCGTGAAGATCGCCCCGACCACCCACCCGGGGAGGTCGATGGTCTCGGCGACGTAGACCGGAAGGGCGAAGTTGAGGACCATCATCCCGGCCACGAAGCCGAGCTGGGCGACCACGAGCCGGAGGTAGGCGCGGTCGCGCAGGACGACGCCCCACCCCTCGTCGGAGGACCCCTCGGACGCCGCCCTCCGGTGGTCCGGCACGTCGAGCAGCAGCACGAAGGCGACCAGGAAGGTCACCACGTTGACCACCACGACCGTCTGGAAGGCCAGATCGGTGCCGATCTGCAGCGCGACGCCGGCCAGGACCCCGCCCACGGAGTAGCCGATGTTGCGCACCGCCTGGAGGAAGCCGAACCACAGCTCCCGCTCCCCCGGCGCGGCGATCACCGTGACCACGTTGCCGAAGGAACCCCAGAACGACTGGCGCCCGATGTTGATCAGGGTGGTCCACAGCGCCACCGCGAGGAGCGAGTCGGCCCACAGGTAGGCGAGCATCCCGACGGCCTGGACGAGGTTGCCGATGAGCATCAGCCGACGCGGCCCGAAACGGTCGACCATGCTGCCGATGACGAACGCGCCCGGCATGGTGAGCAGCGCGGACAGCGAGAGCGCCGACCCGATCTGCACCAGGCTCAGGTCGGTCATCGCGAGGAAGTAGAGCAGCGTCATCGGCATGAACAGGCCGCTGCCGACGGTGTCGGCCACGATCGCGGTCACGAACCGGCGATGCTCCCCGACGCTGGGGAATCCGAGACGGGTCAGCACCGGCGAACGCTCACGGGCAAACACTAAGGTCAGGACCATGACTTTCTCCATCGTGGCGCGATCCGACGACGGCGACTCCTGGGGAGTCGCGGTGGCCTCGAAGTTCCTGGCAGTCGGATCCGCGGTCCCGGCCGCCGGCGCAGGGGTGGGAGCGATCGCCACCCAGGCTGGGCCAACGTCGCGTACAAGGGCATCGCCCTGGCCCACCTCGACGAAGGTGCGACTGCCCGGTGGCGCTCGGAGCGCCTGCTCGACGAGGACGACGGACGGGAGCCATCGCCAGGTGGGCATCGTCGACGTCGAGGGCCAGGCAGCCAGTCGGACCGGCGCGGCGTGCCTGGACTGGGCGGGCGGGGTGACCGGGGGGGGAGCGGGGCGGCTACGCCATCCAGGGCAACATTCTCCAGGGTGAAGCAGTTGTCCTCGCGATGCAGGCGGCCTTCCTCGCGAGCGACACCGGTGCCCCTCTCGCTCACCGGCTCATGGCGGCGCTGCGGGCCGGCGACGAAGCCGGGGGCGACGCCCGCGGTCGTCAGTCAGCGGCGCTCCTGGTGGTCAGGGACGAGGCAGGGTTCGATGGTCGTGACGACATCGAGGTCGACTTGCGCGTCGATGACGCCACCAGCCCGATCGACGAGCTCGAGCGGCTGCTCGGGCTCCACGACCACCTCAACGCCGAGATCCCCCACGACGAGCGCACCCCCGACACCCCGGAGCTGTTCGCCGAGCTGGACGGCCGTGCGCAGGCACTCGGGCACCGTTCTTTCGCCGTCTGGACAGGCGTCAACAACTACGAGAACCTCGGGGGCGATGGCTGGACGGCCACGCGGCTCGTCGAGGAGCTGCGCGAGGCCACGCCCGACTGGCAGGCCCCGGCATGAGCATCCTGGCGATCGACGCCGGCACCACGGGCGTCACTGCCGTGGTCGTCACGACCGACGGCCGCATCCAGGCCAAGGGCTACCAGGAGTTCCGCCAGCACTTCCCCCAGCCGGGCTGGGTCGAGCACTCCGCCGAGGAGATCTGGCAGGCCACGCTCGAGGCGACGCGCGAGGTGCTGGACAAGGTCGACCAGGCGGAGCTGACGGCGGTCGGGATCACCAACCAGCGCGAGACGATCGTGCTGTGGGACCGCGAGACCCTCGGCTCCCCCCGGCGCGCCATCGTGTGGCAGGACCGCCGCACCGCCGACATCTGCGACCGGCTCCGGGAGGAGGGACACGAGACCCGCGTCGCCGAGCTGACCGGGCTCCGGCTCGATCCCTACTTCTCCGGCACCAAGCTGATGTGGCTGGCCGAGCACGAACCCCACACGTGGGCGCTGGTGCAGTCCGGCCGGTACGCCGTCGGCACGGTCGACTCCTACCTGATCGCCCGCATGACTCGCGGGACGTGGCACGTCACCGACGTCTCCAACGCCTGCCGGACCCTGCTGTTCGACCTCGAGGCCGGCGACTGGTCCGACGAGCTCTGCGAGCTGTTCGGGGTGCCGCGCGACGCCCTGCCCGAGCTCGTGCCCAACTGGGGCGAGGTCGCGCCGACCGAACCCTCGGTCTTCCTCGGCCTGTCCCTGCCGATCGCGGGCATCGCCGGCGACCAGCAGTCGGCCCTCTTCGGGCAGACCTGCTTCGAGGAGGGCGAGTCCAAGTGCACCTACGGCACCGGCTCGTTCATCCTCACCAACACCGGCGGCTCCGTCGTGCGCAGCGACGCCGGGCTGCTCTCCACGGCCGCGTGGCGCTCCCCCGACGGCGCGATGACCTATGCGCTCGAGGGCGCCATCTTCGTGACCGGGTCGGCCGTCCAGTGGCTGCGCGACGGCCTCCAGATCGTGGGCAACGCCGCCGAGACGGCGGCCATCGCGCAGACCGTCGACGACAGCGACGGGGTCGTGTTCGTGCCGGCACTGACCGGCCTCGGTGCCCCGCACTGGGACCCGCACGCCCGCGGAATGATCATCGGCATCACCCGCGGCACGACCCGCGCGCACCTCGTCCGCGCCACCCTGGAGGCGATCGCCTTCGAGGTGCGCGACGTCCTCGAGACCCTGCCCGAGCTCACCACCCTCCGCGTCGACGGGGGCGCCGCCGCCAACGACCTGCTCTGCCAGCTCCAGGCCGACCAGGTCGGCCGCGCGGTCGAACGGCCGGAGATCGTGGAGACCACCGCACTGGGTGCGGCGTTCCTCGCCGGCCTCGGCACAGGAGCCTGGGCGTCGCGCGACGACCTGCGCGACACGTGGGCCCTCGACCGACGGTTCGAGCCCGGCGGGGACCGCGACGCGCTCGACGCGTCGTACGCCCGGTGGCGCGACGCCGTCGAGCGGTCGAAGGGCTGGGCTTCGGTGTAGGAGTCCCCGCTCAGCCCTGCAGCCGGTCCCTGGCGGCGCGGGCCTCGTCGACGTCGGCCCGGGCCACCTCGACGGCCTCCTCGGCGTCGGCCTGCACCGCCTCGGCCTCTCCGAGCTCGTCGTCGACCTCCTCGACCTCGGTCTCGAGGGCCGCGATCTGGCTGCGGAGCTCGTCGATCTCCGCCTGGAGCTGCAAGGTCCTGGCCCGGAGCTTGTCGGTGGCCCTGCGCGCGGACCGGTGCTCCTTCTCGGCCTCGCCCAGCACGCCGCGGGCGTCCGCGAGGCGCTCGTCCGCGGCGGCGCGCGCCTTGGCGTCGGCGTCCGGGTCCGGTACGACGTGGAGCTGGGGCCGCTGGGTGGGGTCGGGGGCGGCCACGGGGCGGGGCCTGGCGCTGAAGCCGAGCGCCTCGGGCAGGGCCACGGCCGCGCTCAGGTCCAGGTCACCGAGCCCGGTGGCTGCCAGCGAGGTCACCAGCATGCCGCTGCGCACGGCTCTGGCCGCGTCGGGCTCGAGCATCGCGGCAGTGAGGGTCGCCTCGATCTGGTCGGCCACCGACTGGGTGACCCTGACGCCCTCCTCACGTGCCATCCGGCGCGCAGCCGTCGTCACCGACGCGGTCAGCTGACGGCGCTGCAAGGTGTACTCCCGCAGCTGCGTCGCGTCGAGGTTGTCCTGCGCCTCGCGCAGCGCCGTGCCGACGGCCAGCACCTGGTCGACCTGGTCGGGATCGCGACGCACCAGCAGGTTGACCACCCACGCCGCGAGCGAGGCCTTGCGCAGTCCCTTCACGGCGGAGGCGAGTGCCTTGTCTGCCTTGTGCTCCTTGACGAGCGCGTCGCGCGCGGGCGTGAAGTCCGCGAGGGACAGCGCGTAGAGGTCGTCGGCGATCTCCAGCAGCGGGTCCGGCGCGGAGTCAGGCATGGGGAGAGTTTAGGGAGCGACGTACTCGAGCTCGGTGGGAAAGGGCCGCCAGGGACATTCCTGGCTGTGCCCGCTCGGCGTCCAGCCGAGCGATTCGTAGAGCCGCCGGGCCCTGCCGTTGTCTGCCAACACCCAGAGCCGGCGAGCCCCGGCCGACTCGGCCCGGGCGAACCCCGCACGCCCCAGACCCGTGCCCCAGTGGTCCGGCCGTACGGCGAGGTGTCGCAGGCTGGAGCCGTCGTGGGCCGTCAGCGCCACCAGCCCGTCCTCGTCCTCGACCACCTCGACGACGACCGTCGGGTCGTCCAGCAGCAGCGCCCAGCGGGCCAGCACGTCGTCGTCGGGATAGGGCAGCTGGCCGAACACGTGGGCCAGGCCCGTCCGGCTCGCTGCCCGCTCGAGGTCGCGCAGCGCGACCACGTCGGCGGCCGTGGCGCGTCGCCAGTCGGTCACGTCCGTCACCCCAAGATCGCTGTCGAGGGCCGGGGTCCCGGCCGCCGACGAACGTACTCCACCCGCAGGGGTGCAGCGCGCCCGGCTATACCGCAGATCGGTGATGAGGCGCGCCTCGACCGGGTGTTCAGGTGAACTGCGGCCACGATCGAGCCGTGTCCCTGGGGGGTTCACTGACATGCGTCGACTTCTTCTCGCTGCTGCGGCTGCCTCGCTGGTCGTGCTGGTGGGCCCGGTCGGCCAGGGGGCACAGGCTGCCCCGCGACCCGGGCTGGTCACCGTCGTCCAGGCCGTGCCCGGGGCGGCGGTCGATGTCTCGATCGACGACCGTCGGGTCGCGAGCGGAGCGTCTGTCGGAGACCTGCTCGGCCCCTTCGACCTGGCTCCGGGCGAGCACGACATCGAGTTCAGCGTTGCGGACGGCCTCCGGGTGGCGTCCACGCTCGACGTGGGCGCCGGCGAGAGCAGCGACGTGGTGCTGCACCTGCCGGCCGAGGTGGGCGGCGATCCGGTCGTCCACTCCTACGACGCGCCCACAGGGCCCATCGGCCCCGACAAGGCTCGCGTGATGCTGGCCCACACCGCCACGGTGGCCCCGGCAGACGTCCAGGTGGACGGCGCGATCGTGTTCACCAACATCGCCAACGGCGAGTTCGCCGAGGCAGACGTCCCCGCGGGCACGCTCGAGGTCGCCCTGCTCCCGTCCGGGAGCGCGGATCGCCCGATCCTCGGTCCCTTGGACGTCACGCTCGAGACGCAGACGCTCTCGATGATCTACGCCTACGGCAACCCACGCGACCAGTCCATGGACGTCATCAGCCACACCACGAGCCTCGACCCCGACGGGGCCGTCGCGCCCACGCGCATCGAGACCGGCTCAGCCGGGCTCGCGCAGGCTCCGGTCGACACCTTCGGCAGCCGCGCAGTCATCGACGCGCTGTGGCCGGCGCTGCCCGTCCTCGTGGTCGCGACCGGCGTCCTGCCGTTGGTCGCGCCGCGCCGTCGGCGCAGATCGGTTGCTCGGGATCCACGGCCGAGATGACCGGGAACCGGACGGCTTCCCTGACCATCACCGGCGCGCTCGTCCTCATCGGCACCGGATGTGGGACCGTCTCGCCCGCGGCACCTGCGGCTCCGCCGGGCACCGCATCGCCCACCCCGGCCGTCACCGCGCCCCCACACGTGCCACCGGCCCGGCGAGCCGCGACCGCCGTCGTTGCTGAGCCTCCCACGCTGGCGACGCTGCCCAGCGGTCGCCAGGTGCCCGTCCGCGCGGTCGGGACGACAGCGACAGGTCTCCTCGACGTGCCGGACGACATCGACCGGGCGGGTTGGTGGCGTGGCGGGTCGCGTCTCGGCGACCCCTTCGGCACCACGGTGGTGGCGTCGCACGTCGACTCGCGCACCCAGGGCCTGGGGCCCTTCGCCGAGCTGCTCACCGTCGCTCGCGGGACACGCATCACGCTGGAATCCGCCCACCTGACCCACACCTTCGAGGTGCGCTCCCGGCGGCTGGTGCCCCAGGGGTCGTTGGTCCGCGAAGCGTGGATCTTCGACGCTTCCGGCGAGCGTCGGCTCATCCTGGTCACCTGCGCCCCGCCCTACGACGCCGCCCACGGCGGCTACCAGAACCTCGCCGTGATCACAGCCGTGCCCGTCTCCCCGGTGGACCGCTCATGAGCAAGAAGGGCTATCAGAAGCGGTTGCCGACGGTCCTCCGCCCGTCTCCGCCCGCGCCACGCCGATCTCCTGAGTCCGACGACCGCGAGGACTGGGCGGCGCCGACCGCGCCAGCCGAGCCGGCGGCTCCGGCGGCACGGCTCGCGCCGGCCGCACGGGTCGCGCCAGCCGTGCCCCACACCCTCCGTGCAGCAGCAGAGGTCCGACGTACGTCCCCCGGTCGCGAAGCCTCCCGCACCTGTTGCACCCGTCGCACCTGACCGGATGCCGCTCTCCCGCCTGGCCGTGGTCGTGATCGTGCTCATCAACCTGGCCGCTGCCGGCTTCCTCGCCTTCTCGCTCCTCGCCGACCGGCCGGCTCCACCGGGAGACGCGAGCGCGGACCCGATTGACGTCCTCCGGTTGGGCGCCAACGAGTCGTACGTCGACACCGAGGTGCTGCCGAACGGCGAGGTCGTGGTGCACCACTGGATCCGGACCGTCGAACCCTTCCAGCGGCTCCGGCTCGCTCTGCCGAGGTTTCCGGGCGCCGACGACCTGTCCGCCACTGGGGTCGAGGTCGTGGCAGGCGGTGCGCTGGTCGGCGGACCGGAGAGCATCACCGGCCGTCGGGGGACCTACACGTTCGACGCGACCGACGAGGTGCAGGTCCTCTACCGGCTCAACGGGGCCGTCCAGCGGAGCGACTCCGCCGCGGGTCGGGCGCTGGCCCTGGCGACCTCGCTCCACGTGCAGTACCAGCCTCGGGTCGAGCGCGAGACCAGGGAGGTACGCGCACCAGAGGTGCTCGCCCTGGCATGCAGCCCGACGCCGGAGGCATCTCCCGTGCCCTGCGGTGTGGCCGGCGGCGACAACCGCTGGCGCGTCGAGCTCACCGGGCGACAGGTCGTCAGCCGGGTCGTCGCGCAGCTGACCCTCGAGTGAGACGTCAGGCCTGGTCCTCGGCATCGAGACCGTGCTCGATGGCCCAGCGGGTGAGCTGCACCCGGTTGTTCATCTGCAGCTTGCGCAAGGTGTTCTGCACGTGGTTCTGCACCGTGCGGTGCGACAGCACGAGGCGCGAGGCGATCAGCTTGTAGCTCATCCCGGTGGCGACCATCTTGAGGATCTCGGTCTCGCGCTCGGTGAGCTGGTCGCGCGGATCGTCGGCAGGACCGTCGGCGATGCGCCGGAACTCCCCCAGCACCAGGCCGGCCAGACCCGGGGTGAAGACGGCCTCGCCGTCGGCGACCCGGGTGACGGCGTCGATGAGCTCGGCGCTGGAGGCGGACTTCACCAGGTAGCCGGTGGCGCCGGCCTTGATCGCCTCGAGCACGTCGCCCTGCTCGCCGCTCGCCGACAGGATGAGCACGCGTGCCGTCGGGTCGTGCTCGAGCATCATGCTCGTCACCTGGACGCCGGTGTTGTCGGGCAGCTGCAGGTCGAGGACGACGACCTGCGGCGTCGCCGCGGGAAACCGTGCCATCGCCTCGCGCCCGTTGGACGCCACCGCCACCACGTCGTGCCCGGCCGCCTGCAGGTCGCGCTCGACTGCGTCACGCCACATCGGGTGGTCGTCGACCACCATCACTCTCACCATGTCGCTTCCCCCTTCAGCAAGATGCCTGCAGCGTAGACCGCTACCCACCCGGAGGGAGGTACCGGCCGCGCCGGTGCACGAGTGCGTCGCCGTCCTCCCCGATCCCGACGTCCACCAGCACGCCGGTGACGAGGCGGGACCAGCCGACCTCGACGTCGGACTCGACCTCGAGCGTCGCCCACGTCGTGGCGTGCTCGAGCCGCGGCCCGTGAGCGGTCGCGACCCAGTCGGCCAGCCGCCAGGGACCGCCCGGCGCCGGAGCCGTGCCGGCGAAGGCGTCGGCCAGGCCCCGGTCCTCCCACGAGAGCAACTGCAGGACGCCGCGCCCCGTGGCGAGCAGTACGTCGGTGAGGTCGGCGTCGGGATCCAGCAGGGCGAGCACCCTGCCGGGCTCCCCTCCGGCCACCATCCACGACGAGACGGTCAGCCCGGCCCGTTCGTCCTCGGAGCCCGACGTCCACAGCGAGACCGTGCCGGTCTGGCGACCTCGGAGACGTCGTACGGGATCGCGCTCGCCCTCGGGCTCGAGGAACGGGTGGCTGGTGTGGATGGTCACCCGGTCACGCTAACGGCACCCGGAGCTCCCACTCGGTGCCCCACTCACCGGACTCCATGGTGGCCGTGCCACCGAGCTCTTCGATACGGCCGCGGATGGAGGACGCGACGCCGAGCCGGCCGTCGATCACGGCCTGCTCCAGCCTCCCCGGTCCGATGCCGGGGCCGTCGTCGCGGACCGAGATCGTGATCGCGTCGGGCGCGGCCTGCGCCAGCACCCACGCCGAGCCGTCGGGTCCGACGTGGGTGAGCACGTTGTCGAGGCACGCACGCACGGCAGCCACGATCTCGTCCGCGACGTGTGCGTCGACCAGGACAGCGCCTCCCGGGGTGGCCAGCTCGACACGCGCCGGATGGGCCGTGGTCATCGCCTCCAGCGCGCCGGCGAGGTCGACCTGTTCTCCTGCGGCCGTCGGCACGGTGTCCTGCTGCCGGATCAGGGAGCGCAGGCTGCGCTCCTGCTCCCCCGCGAGCTGCCCGAGCTCGGCCCACTCACCTCCGGCTGACGCGCCACGCCGCTGGGTCATGGTGAGCACCTGGAGGACGCCGTCGTGCACGGCTCGCGCCAGCCGGGTCCGTTCCTCGGCCACCGCTGCTGCGCGCTCGGCCGCATCCCGTTCTCGAGCCATCCCCTGCAGTGACTCGCACATGTAGCCGACGATGGGGCCACCGATCAGGACCAGGAACACGTTGCCGTAGTTGCCCTGGTCGACCACGGATCGTGGCAGGAGGTCCATCGCGGAGAGCGCGGCTGCGGCGGCGAGCCCACCCTTCCAGTGCCAGTGGATCGCCCACGCCAGCAACGCGCCCATCACCCAGAACCCGGGGATCGTCGCGAGGTAGGTGGGCGTCTTGACCCAGGGCGTCGCCGCGATCGCCGCGAGGGCGATCGCCAGGTCGACCACCAGCAGGACGGACGTACGCCTGGCCCGGTCGTGGTAGAGCCAGATCGCCGCCGCGGTCCACGCGACCAGCACCAGGACCACGACCAGCCCGATCGTCGGGTGGTGGAAGTTGTCGCGGCGGTAGGCGTTGAGGCCGACCATGTTGATGGTCACCACGACCCGCACGAGGGCCAACGCCGAGTAGAGCCGGTCCTCGACGGCGAGCGCCGAGTCCGCGCGGGGCGCGGGGGTCCGGGCCCCGATGTGCGCGCTCAGGACGCCTTCTGCTCCGGCCCGTCGCCGGACTTGGTCCGCTCGGCCTCCTCGGACGGCGGCCTGGTCGGCGGCGGCCTGCTTGGCCCTCTCCTTGTCGAGCTCCTTGGCCCGGCTGGCGTAGAGGTCGACGTACTCCTGACCGGAGAGCCGCATGATCTCGTACATGATCTCGTCGGTGATCGAGCGCAGGATGTAGCGGTCGTTCTCCATCCCCGCGTAGCGGGCGAAGTCGAGCGGCTTGCCGAAGCGCACCACCGGACGCGTCCACGTGCCGTAGACCTTGCCGGCAGGCGCGACCACGTCGGTTCCGACGACGGCGCACGGGATGACCGGAGCGCCCGTCTCGAGCGCCAGCCGGGCGACGCCGGTCTTGCCGCGGTAGAGCTTGCCGTCGTGGGAGCGTGTGCCCTCGGGATAGATCCCGAACAGGTCGCCCTCGGCGAGGATCTTCATGGCCGACTTCATCGCGCCCTCGGCAGCGTTCGCGCCCGAGCGGTCGATCGGCACCTGGCCGGCCCCGGAGAAGAACTTCTTCTGGAACCAGCCCTTGATGCCCGGGGACGTGAAGTACTCGGCCTTGGCGACGAAGGTGACGCGCCGGTTGAGCGTCAGCGGCATGAACAACCAGTCGGCGTAGGACAGGTGGTTGCTGGCCAGGATCGCGGGCCCCTCCTCAGGCACGTTTTCCACGCCGAACGCCTTGGGCCGGAAGACGAGTCGCAGCACGGGCCCGAGGGCGATCCACTTCAGGAACCAATACAGCACGGGCCGAGCCTAAGGCATGTCCGAGCGCCTAGCCCTGCGCCGCAGTGACCCGCTCGATGAACTCGGCCGACTCCGCGAAGATCCGTGGAGCGTCGTTGTCGAGGGTCGCGACGTGGAAGCTGTTCTCGAGCACCCGCTCCTCGAAGTCCTTCGACGACAGACCCGCGTTGAGCGCGCGCGACGTCGAGATGTCGACGACGTGGTCGTCGGCCGACCGGAAGAACAGGACGGGGATGGTGATCCTCGGCAGGTCACGGCGCAGGTCCGCATAGCCGGCGAACATCGATGCGGCCGCCTTGAGCGGGGTCATCGGATAGCCGTGCTCGTCGGCGCCCGGCTTCTTGATGTCGTTGGCGATACCCGGCATGGCCGGCACCACGTGCTTGAGCACCGGAAGCAGCTTGACGTCCTTGCGCATCGTGTCGACCGCGGGGTTGACCACGCAGACGCCGGCCAACGCATCGCCCTTGTCCGCGGCGAGGCGCAGGCAGAGCGCGCCGCCCATGGACAGGCCGACCGCGACGACCGCATCGTTCTCGGCGGCCAGCTTCTCGTACGCCCACTCGACCGTCGCCACCCAGTCGGCCCACGTCGCCTTGTTGAGGTCCTGCCAGCGGGTGCCATGCCCTGGCAGCAGCGGCATCTCGACGGCATAGCCACGAGCGGCGAGGTCCTCGGCCCACGGACGCATGGACACCGGATTGCCGGTGAACCCGTGCTGGACGAGCACACCGATACGCCGTCCACCGGTGAGCTCTGGAGTGGCCGGCGCGGACATCGGTGCGACGAGGGCGGGGTCGATGGGCGCCACGGGAGCACCGCGGAACGGGATCTTCACGCGCCCAGTGTGCACCACTTCCGGGCTCCTGAGGGTCAAGCACGGCGGGCCTCCCAGCCGGTCCCGGATCCACCGTGCGGGTACCGTGGGCGCGTGACGACGCCTGGTGACGAGAGCCGCACCGAGCTGGCGTGGCGCGAGATCGTCGAGCACTACGGCGAGCGCCCGACGATGGAGACCGACGAGCCGGTCCACGCCGATCACGAGCGGGCGCTTCCTGCTGACTCCGACGACACCGGGCCGATCAGCGGTGAGGTCGAGGAGAGCGACGTCCTCGACGAGGTCGAGGACGAGATCCCCGTGGTGGAGCGCTTCAAGCCACCTGCCCCACCGCCGTTCCCGGTCCCGCGGACCTGGCAGCGAGGCGTGGCGTGGTCGGGCATCTTCGTGGCCCCGGTCCTCGCGCTGGTGATCGGGCTGTTCTCGGTCTACGTGCATCCGCTGTTCGGTTGGGCCCTGGTCAGCTGGTTCGTCGGCGGCTTCCTCTACCTCGTGCACGAGATGCCGCGCGGGCGCGACCCGTGGGACGACGGGTCCCGCATATGAGCCACCCGATGGTCGAGGAAGACGGCACGCGACCTCCCTCCAGCACGTAGGGTCCGTGCCGTGGGGGCAACTGAGACGGTCGCAGTCACGGGCCACCTGATGGACAGCGGCATCCTGTCGCGCGTCCTCGACGACATCCGCGACTACGGCGCCGACTACGTCATCGACACGTTCGACGTCGGCCACGAGGCGCATGACCCCAGCAGCGCGAAGATCACCGTCCTGGCCCGGGACGACGCATCCCTCCAACGGCTGCTGATGCGCCTGCAGACCCGAGGCGTCAACCAGCTCGATCCCGGCGAGGCGTTCACCGGGACGGCCGAGCAGGTGGGCGTGCTGCCCGACGGCTTCTACGCCACGACCAACCTCGACACCCGGGTCCGCATCAACGGCGACTGGCACGACGTGGAGAACCCCGAGATGGACTGCGGCCTGGTCGTGGCGCACTCTCCCGATGGTGGCACGCGAGTGCGGACCGTCCCGATCTCGGACGTGGAGATCGGCATGGAGGTCGTGGTGAGCGCCTCCGGGATCCAGGTATCCGTGCCGAGCCCGGGTTCGGTGGGACACGCCTCCGGCCGGACCGACTCCGATGGTGCGTTCGAGAGGCCCCAGGCCGTGCTCGTACGCCAGGTGGCTGACGGCATGCGCCGGGCCAGGGCCGACGGCAAGCGCCTGCTCTGGGTGGTCGGGCAGGGAGTGGTCCACACCGGTGCCGTGCCCGCCCTGGTCGCGCTGATCCGGGCCGGGTTCGTCGACACCGTCTTCGCCGGCAACGCCCTCGCGACCCGCGACATCGAGGCCTCGCTCTACGGCACCAGCCTGGGAGCCGATCTGAGCCTCTCCCAGGGCGTCGAGCACGGCCACGAGCACCACGTCCGCGCCCTCAACACCGTACGCAAGTCCGGATCGATCGCCCGGGCCGTCGCCGACGGCGTCGTGACCAGCGGGATCATGCACGCCCTCGTCACGCACGACAAGCGCTACGTCCTGGTCGGCTCGGTCAGCGACGACGGCCCACTGCCCGACGTCTTCACCGACGTGATCGAGGGGCAGCGCGCGATGCGCGCCGAGGTCACGGACGTCGGTTACTGCTTGATGATGGCCACCCAGCTGCACTCGGTGGCCACCGGCAACATCCTGCCGGCAACGGTGCCGGTCGTGTGCGTGGACATCAACCCGACGACCGTCACCATGCTCGCCGACCGGGGTTCCCACCAGGGCCGCGGCATCGTCACCGATGTCGGCCTGTTCCTCGAGCAGCTCGTGCTGGAGCTCGTGCCGGGTTACCGACGGTCCTGACCTCCTCGCGGGTCGAGAAAGGTCGACGTCCTGTCACGAGACCCGATCCTGGACGAGCAGCGCCGCGCCGATCATCCCGGCCTGCGGTCCCAGCTGGGCGGGGACCAGATCGGGGACCACGCGGTGTGCCGCTCCCACGAGGGTGCGCTGCAACGCATCCCTGGCCGGACCGAGGAGCCGGTCGCCGGCAGCGGAGACGCCGCCCCCGATGACCACCACCTCCGGGTCGAGGGCTGCGACGAGGTTGGCCGTGCCGACGCCCAACCAGTCCCCCACCGAGGCGAAGGCCCGGCGCGCGACGAGGTCGCCCTCCTCGGCCGCGGACGTCACCATCGGTCCGGTGACCCGGTCCAGGTTCCCGCCGCTCATCTCCTCCAGGACGGAGGGCTGCTCGCCCATGAGGGTCCGCGCGTTGCGGACCAGGGCGTTGCCCGAGGAGTACTGCTCCCAGCAACCGCGACGCCCGCACTCACACAGCTGACCGTCCGGCACGACCTGCATGTGCCCGAACTCCCCCGCCATGCCGTTGGCGCCACGTAGGACGTGACCGTCGAGCAGGACAGCCCCACCGATCCCGGTGCCCATGGTGATCATCAGCGCCGAGGTCGCGCCCCGGGCCGCTCCATGGTGCGCCTCTGCCCGGGCCGCACAGTTGGCATCGTTGTCCAGGTGCACGGGACTGCCCAGGCGTCCCTGCAACAGGTCACGCAACGGCTCTCCCTGCCAGGGCAGGTGCGGGGCGAACATGACCCGCTCACCCCGGGAGTCGACGAACCCAGCAGCCGCGACACCCACGCCGGCCAGGGGCCGACCGTCAGCGGCCTCGAGGATCGCCTCGACGAGCGCGTCCTCCACCTGGTGGGTCAGCACACGTCGTCCCGGTGTCGTACGCCGAGCGGTGCCCGACACCGTGCCGTCCTCACCCACCACACCGGCCAGGACCTTGGTGCCACCGATGTCGACGCCGACGACGACGCCCGGGACTGCGGGGCTCATTCGTCCTCGGGCCACTCGTCGTCGAGGTCGATGTGCTCGACGTCGCCACCTGTGCCGCGGCGTCGGTCCGGTGTCGCCATGACCGCAGCGGCCGCGTGGGCCAACGACGTGGCCGCAGCCGTGAGGTGCGCCGTGACCTCCGGACTCAGCTGGCGCACTGCATGGACGGTGCGGCAGACCGGGCACACCCTGCACTCCGCCGCGCCCGTCGCCAGGTGCTCGTTCAGGTCGTGCGCGGATGACGCGGCGTGCTCGACGAAGCCGGTCAGCCCGTCGGTCGCCTCGCCGGCGTGGTCCCGGGCCCAGCCGGAGAGGGCAGCGAGCAGCTTGGCCGCCTCGTCACCGAGCGAGCCGACGTCGTGGGCGTCACCCGCGTCGCTCACCTGTTCTCCTCAGCAGTCGTGTCGGTCGCGGGATCGGTGAACCTCACCTGGAGCTCGCCGTCGTGCACGCGTGCCCCCACCACTCGGTGGCGCGCCACACCCGAGGGCAGCGTCAGGAGACGACGATACGACGCGACCGACACCACGAGCTCGTCGCCCTTGCGCGCGAGGCGTACGTCGTCCTGGCTGGCCAGCGGCAGGGGCAGCGACAGGACGAGGCCGCTCGGCAGCGACCGGACGGTCATCGGCGGGCGTGCGGAGACGCTGGCCAGAGGGTCTGCGTCGCCGTACACCGCCCTTGCCAGGTCGAGCAGCTCCTCACGCCCCACGGGCTCGGAGGCGCGGTAGACAGAGGTGCGGAGGTCGAGGCCGGCGAACGAGTCGGCGGCGTCGACCATGATCCGCTGCTGCGCCGCCACCCACGTCGTACGCCAGTCGTCGGCGCCACCGTCGGGGAAGACCCGGTTGACGATCGCCGTGTCCACCGAGTAGCCGAAGAGGGTCAGGAACGTGTACGCCCGCCGGGCCTCGGCCAGCACCACCGACTCGGGGGTCAGGACCAGCCGCACCGAGGTCTCGGGTCCGGTCAGCACAGCTCGTACGTCGTCGAGCTCGGCATGGAGGCGTTCGATCGCATCGAAGACCGAGTCGTCCGGCATCGGCACGCCTGCAGCGCGGGTCAGGACGGGCTTGAGCGCCTTGACCACCCGGCGCTCGACGGGCAGGACGCGGGTCATGTACCACCCGAGCGCCTCGGGCAGGGCGAGCAGCCGCAGGGTCTCCGCGGTGGGTGCGCAGTCCACGACGAGCACGTCCCACTCCCCCGACCGCGCCTGCGCACGGACCTCGAGGAGGGCCAACACCTCCTCGGCGCCCGGGATCACGGTGAGCTCCTCGGCTGCAACGGCGTCCACCCCGGCCACGTCGAGCACGCTCAGGAGATAGCCCTGGATGTCACGCCACGACCGCTCGAACCGCTCCTGGGCGTCCACGTGCTGCACCCACAGGTTCGGTGCGACCTCACCCGGGTCGCCGGTTGCCGGCACGTCCAGCGCATCCGCCAGCGAGTGGGCGGCGTCGGTGGACAGCACCAGGGTCCGATGCCCGGCGGCAGCGCTTGCGCAGGCGGTCGCAGCAGCGAGGGTGGACTTGCCCACGCCGCCCTTGCCGGTGAACAGGAGGATCCGCATGCCGGACCCGGTCGTCAGAGAGACTCGACGCGCTTCTTGAGACCCTTCAGCGCCGTGTCGATGAGGATCTTCTCGCCCTTGCGCTTGAGCATGCCGATCAGCGGGATGCTCACGTCGAGGGCGAGGCGGTAGGTCACCTCGGTGGTGCCGTCGCCGACGGCGGCGAGCGTGTAGGCCCCGTCGAGCGCCTTGAGCATGTTGCCCTCGACCAGGGTCCAGGTCACCTCACGGTCACCGTCCCAGTCGTAGGCCAACGTGTACTCGTCCTTGATCGGCGAGACGTCGAGGGCGAAGTAGACCTGCTCGGCACGATCGCCCGCGCCCTGCCACGACGACCTCGGCCTTCTGCACGCCCTTGGCCCACTCGGGATAGGACTCGAAGTCGGCGATGACGGCCATGACGTCGGCCGGCGGAGCGTCGATCGTGATCGACGAAGAGGTCTGTTCGGCCATGCGCGGAGCCTAGCCCACGGGCCCGGGCGTGTTCGCCGCCCGGACCCGGGCGATAGCCTGCGCAACGCAGTGACCACGAGCAGGAGGTTCCATCGTGCGTGAGTTCTCCACGCCGCTCTCGATCGCCATCCCCACCCAGGGGAACCTCACCGACGACGTCGTCGCCAACGCCCGCGACGCCGGCTCCACCGCCGTGTTCAGCCGCGCGAGCGCCGACGGCTGGGTGGACGTGACGGCTGCTGAGTTCCACGACCAGGTGCGCGCGATCGCCAAGGGCCTGATCGCCGCCGGCGTGGAAGCCGGTGACCGCGTCGCCCTGCTGTCCAAGACTCGCTTCGAGTGGACCCTCTTTGACTACGCGATCTGGTTCGCCGGAGCCGTCTCCGTGCCGATCTACGAGACGTCGTCGGCCGAGCAGATCGGGTGGATCCTCCAGGACTCGGGAGCCCGGGCAGTCGTGGCAGAGGGGCCGGAGCACCTCTCCCGGGTGCGGGAGGCGCGCGAGTCCGGCGACCTGGTCGACCTGCAGCACGTGTGGTCGATCCAGGACAACGCCGTCGGCGTGCTCGACCGCCTCGGCTCCGACATCTCCGACGAGACCCTGGAGGGGCGGCGCACCTCCGCGACGCCGCTCGACCTGGCCACGTTGATCTACACGAGCGGAACCACCGGCAGGCCCAAGGGCTGCATGCTCACGCACGGCAACTTCATGTTCGAGCTCGGCGTGGCCGTCGACGAGCTCGACGAGCTCTTCGAGACCGACGGCGCGTCGACCCTCCTCTTCCTGCCGCTGGCCCACGTCTTCGCCCGGATCATCCAGATCGGGTGCGTCAAGAGCCGCACCAGGATGGGGCACAGCTCCGACATCAAGAACCTCGTCGCCGACCTGGGGGAATTCAGACCCAGCTTCATCCTGGCCGTGCCACGCGTCTTCGAGAAGGTCTTCAACTCCGCCTCGCAGCGCGCGACTGCCGACGGTCGCGGACCCATCTTCGACCGGGCCGCAGACGTGGCGATCGCCTGGTCACGTGCCCTCGACGCGGGTCGGGTGCCCATCCGGCTGCGTGCCCAGCACGCGCTGTTCGACAAGCTCGTCTACGGAAAGCTCCGCCAGGCACTGGGTGGCTCCTGCACGCACGCCATCTCCGGTGGCGCGCCGCTGGGCGATCGCCTGGGCCACTTCTACCGAGGGATCGGCCTGACCGTGCTCGAGGGCTACGGCCTGACCGAGACGGCGGCGGCGCTCACGGTCAACCTTCCTGATGCCCAGAAGGTGGGCACGGTGGGTCGCCCCCTGCCCGGCACCAGCGTGCGGGTCGCCGACGACGGTGAGCTGTTGTTCAGGGGCGGCCAGGTGTTCGCGGGCTACTGGGGCAACGAGGTGGCCACCCGCGAGGTGATGGGCCCGGGCGAGTGGTTCCACACGGGCGACGTCGGAGAGGTCGACGACGAGGGCTTCGTCCGGATCACCGGCCGCAAGAAGGAGATCCTGGTGACGGCAGGCGGCAAGAACGTGGCGCCCGCCGTGCTCGAGGACCGCCTGCGTGCCCACGCCCTGGTCGACCAGTGCCTGGTCGTCGGCGACGGGCAGCCCTTCATCGGCGCGCTCGTGACGATCGACCGCGACACGCTCCCCGGGTGGGCCGAGCTGCACGGCAAGTCTGCCGACGTCGCCGACCTCGTGGACGACCCGGATCTCGTCGCCGCCGTCCAGGACGCGGTCGACGAGGCCAACAGGGCCGTCTCCAAGGCCGAGTCGATCCGCAAGTTCACCATCCTGCCCGGCGAGTGGACCGAGGAGGGTGGACAGCTCACCCCCAGCCTCAAGCTCAAGCGCAACGTGGTCGTCCGCGAGTCCCGCGCCGAGATCGAGTCGCTCTACCTGTCCTGAGTCCCGGGCTAGACCATGACTACGACGTACTAGTCATTTGTGACTACTGCTGTGCCAAGTTCGGGTGGTTTGGCCGGTTTAGCCCCCGGAGGGGTGGGAGCCGCACTAAATTCTTGTCGCTAAGAGGGTTCGGGCCCTTTCGGACGACCGGCGAGAGGGGTGCCAGTGTTGCGACGACGCAAGGACAGCGAGCGGGGAGCCGCGGCGGTGGAGTTCGCCTTGGTCTCACTCATCCTGGTGACCCTCATCGGGGTGGTCTTCCAGTTCTCCATCTACCTCTGGGCCTTCCAGGCCGCGTCCAACGGCGCCCGCGAAGGTGCCCGCGCCTGGGCCGTGAATCCCTGCGCCACGAACAACAGCGATGCGGTCGTCACCGCGGTCACGCCGGCGGCACGACCGGGCACGACGACCGCGACCGCCGCCTTCACCAAGGGCGCCGGAAACACCGCCTCCACCAAGGAGCCCGGCGACACCGTCAAGGTGACGGTCAAGATGAAGCCGCGGACGATCGCCTTCAACCTCGTGCCTGGCCTCAACTACAACGGCGACATCACCAAGACCGCCACCGCGCGCGTCGAAGACGTCCAGGGGTGCTGAATGAGCCTGCGGAGCTTCAGCAAGCCGGTCGCGCGTCGCGGCCGGACCGAGTCGGGCGCCGTGGCCATCATGGTCGCGCTGATGGCCATGGTCATCCTCGGCATGGCCGCAGTGGCCATTGATGTCGGTCAGGTCTACGCCAAGCGCGCCTCGCTCCAGAGCGCCGTCGACCAGGCAGTCCTGGCGGCCGCGTCGGAGCTCGACGGCACCGACACCTGCACGGCGTCCGCGGTGGACGCAGCGAAGACATACCTGATCAGCAACTGGATCGACCAGGGCGGCGACCCGAAGGCGCTGGGCGACATCGACCTGGCGTCCGACAACACACTTGCAGGTGGCGGCAAGGACGGCTACATGAAGTGCAAGAAGTGGCGAGTCGACCTCTATGCGCCCACCGCCAAGGTCAACCTGGGCCTCGCCAAGGCAGTGACCAGCAAGCAGGCGATCAACGTGCCGGCTCACGCCGCGGCCGAGGTGCGCTCGCCGCGACTCGCGACCATGCCGTTCTACGCGACCCCGGCGTGCAGCAACGGCCAGCAGGTCCTCTCCACCGACTCCGGCGGCCACTCGACCCTGCCCATCGTCCCCCTGATCCCCTTCAGCGTCCTGCCCAACGGCTCGAACCTGACGGCCCTTTCGGTGGCCTCGACGCCGACGGGAACGGGGGTGCCCTCCCTCGTCATCACGGGCACCAACTTCACCGGTGTCACAGCCGTCGGTTTCACCACCGCATCCGGCGACCACTTCCAGGTCGCCGTGGGCAGCGGTGCCACTATCACCTCCAGCACCAAGATCACCGTCGCCCCCGTCCCCACAGGTGTCACGAACTTCGAGGACATCTGGTACGTCCGGGTCCTCAAGGGCAGCAGCTGGTCCACGAACGACGGCAACGCGACCAGCGGTGTTCAGAAGTTCACCGTCGGTGACGAGAAGCTCTACTGCATGGACAGCGTGTCCGGTAACTTCGGCTCGCTCGGTGTCGAGCGGACCCCGGCCGTCAGCAACCCCAACACGCTGATCTCCCTCAACGTCGCCCTCGGCATCGACCACGAGCTGACGACCATGCCGAACGCCCCACTGGCGCCCAACCTGTGCAAGGGCGTCTCCGGCGCCGTCACGGCACCGGTCGACGGCCAGAACTGCGTGCCGACCGACACCGGCCTGCCGGCCAACGCCCTCGAGGAGGGCATGATCACCGGCATCAGCGGCCACCCCGGCCGCCTCAAGAAGCCCCCCACATCGCCGTGCACACGGTCCAACGTGACCGTGTCCGGGCACAGTCTCAACGACGACGTGCTCAGCTGCTTCTTCACCAGCACGAGTGTCCGGGTGGGTGACGTGACCAAGGCGGTCTACGTCGGCGAGCCGGTCATCAGCCCGGCGATCTTCGACTCCCCCCGCTTCGTCTGGGTCCCTCTCATCACCTCTCCTCCGAGCGGCAAGAAGGACGTGTCCATCCAGGGCTTCAAGCCCGGCTTCATCACGGACCAGCCGGCCACGGGCACCAAGGGGAGCCCGGGAGCCACCACCACGGTCCCCAACGGCCTGACCCTGTCCGGGACCAAGGTCCGCGAGATGAAGGTCTGGTTCATCAACCCCAATGCCCTTCCCTCGGGCACCACGGCCGAGGGTCATGAGGTGGAGTACCGCGGCACCGGGGCCAAGGTCATCGTCCTGGTCGACTGACCCGGTCGAACCCGTCCCCCAACATCCAGACGCCTTACCCCAGTCCACTCTCGAGTGAAGGAAATACTTCATGGCTCGCCGCTCCGCGCTGCTCATCGCTGCCGTCCTCATCGCCGCCCTCGGCACCGCAATGATCGTGCTCTACGTCCAGGGCATCGACGACCGCGCCACCAAGGGACAGGAACTGGTCGAGGTGCTGACCGCCACCGAGGTCATCGAGGCGGGTGAGACCGTCAGCGCGGCCCAGGAGGCCGGCAAGTTCGAGGCCAAGAAGGTCCGCCTCGACGACATGGTCGGTGGAGCCCTCGACAGCACCGAGGAGATCACGGACCTCGTGGCGCTCGGCACCGTCTACCCCGGCGAGCAGATCATCGCCGACCGGTTCGGCACCCTGGCCAACGTGGAGAACCTCGTCATCCCCGACGACAAGATGGCCGTCTCCGTGGAGCTCACCGACTTCGAGCGGGTCGCGGGCTTCGTCAACCCCGGCTCCGAGGTGGCGATCTTCGGCACCGCCGCAGCGCCCATCCGCCGGCTGCCCGACGGCACCGAGCAGACCCTGTCCTCGGTCACCAGGATCATCCTCGCCCGGCTTCCGGTCATCGGCGTGGGCACCACCTCGGTGACGTCCCGCACCGTCACCACGGACGAGGGCGCCCAGGTCACCGAAGAGGTCCCGCGTACGATCCTGACCGTGGCCGTGACGCAGGAGGAGGCCGAGAAGCTGGTGCTCGCAGACCGCACCACCGATCTCACCTTCGCGCTGCTCGGCACCGACACCAAGTCGCGCGACAAGGCCGGCGTCAACCCGGTCGACATCCTGCCCGAGACGTTCAGGGGGGCCGCTGGATGACAGCGATCGTGGAGACGGACGGGGCTCGGTTGAGCATCCTCCAGGCGATGCTTCACGGATCCGTTCCCCTCGAGTCCATGGAAGCCCTCAGCGAGCACGTCTCGTCGACGCCCCACGAGTTCGCGGTCGTCATCGGTCCGTCGGTCCCGGTCGAGGACGCGGCCGTGTTCGCCCAGTGGGCCCGCGTCCACAAGCCCGACCTCGGCGTGATCCTGCTCCGGGAGACGGTGGACGCGCACGCATTGTCAACTGCGCTGCGCAGCGGCATGCGCGAGGTCGTCGAGTCGCGCGACCTCGCCGGCCTCACCACCGCCGTGAGCCGCGCGCGGGCCGTTTCCTCGGCGATCTCCCAGCAGATCGAGGACGAGGCCAAGGCAGCAGCCCAGGCAGCAGCCACCGCCGCACTCTCCGAGGCCAGGGCCCAGGCCGACGCCGCACGTGAGGAGTCCGAGCGCCCCACCGGTCACCTGGTGACGGTCTTCTCCACGAAGGGTGGAGTAGGCAAGAGCCTGCTGGCGACCAACATCGCCGTGTCGCTGGCCGACGACGACAACTCCGTGTGCCTCGTCGATCTCGACGTCAACAACGGTGACGTGGCGATCATGCTCCAGCTCACGCCGATGCGCACGCTCAGCGACCTCCCCGCCCTCAACGGCGAGATCGACATGGACGGCATCGAGACGCTGATGACCCCCTACTCCAAGACGTTGGGCGTGGTGGCAGCGCCGGTGCACCTCGACGCGTCCGACGAGGCGAGCAACGAGGACATCGGCAAGCTGCTCGACCTGCTCGTGCGGGTCTACGACTACGTCGTCGTCGACACGTCGGGCGTCTTCGACGACCACGCCCTGCTCGCCCTCGACCGCACCGACACGCTGGTCCTCGTCGGCACGCTGGACATCCCGGCCCTCAAGGGCCTCAAGCTGGCGACCCAGACCCTGGAGCTGCTCAGCTTCCCCCGCGAGAAGTGGCGCTTCGTCCTCAACCGCGCCGACGCCAAGGTGGGGCTCTCGGTCGAGGAGTACGAGTCCACGCTCGGCCTCAAGGCCGACTGCTCCCTCGTCTCCAGCCGCGAGGTGCTCGCTGCCGTCAACCGGGGCGAGCCGTTGGTCCGCGCCTACGCCAGCCACCCGAACAGCAAGGCCATCAAGGTCTTCGCCGGCTCCATCGCGGGGGCTGCTCTCGCTTCCGCCGCAGATCCGGACGACAACCCCAAGTCCCGCTCGTCCGCCAACCGTTTCCGACTGAGGAGGGCCTGACATGGGTCTCACCGACAGACTGGCAGCCGCCCAGCGAGCCCGCACCGAGGGGCCGGACACGACCTCGGAGAAGAAGACGCCCGCGACGACGTCCGCACCCGCTCCCAAGCCTGCTCGGGCCTCGACCCGCGACCCGTTCGAGGACGTCAAGCGCGTCGTCCACGCCCAACTGGTCGCCTCGCTGGGTCCCAAGCTCTACGACGTCCACATGACGCAGAGCGAGCTGGAGAGCAACGTCCGGCTCGCACTCCAGGGCGCGGTCGCCGCCACCGAGGTCGTCATGTCGGGAGCGGACCGCACCCGCATCACCCAGGAGATCTCCGACGACATCCTGGGCTACGGTCCGCTCGAGCCACTCCTGCGTGACGGCGACCTCACGGAGATCATGGTCAACGCCTACGACTCGATCTACGTGGAGCGGAAGGGCAAGCTGGTCAAGACCGGCACCAACTTCTCCGACGAGGCACACCTGCGGCGCACCATCGACAAGATCGTCGGCAAGATCGGTCGACGCGTCGACGAGGCCAGCCCCATGGTCGATGCGCGTCTGCCCGACGGGAGCCGCGTCAACGCGATCATTCCGCCGCTCGCTCTCGACGGGTCGAAGCTGACCATCCGGAAGTTCTCCGAGGACCCCTACACGGTCCAGGACCTGATCAACTTCGGCAGCCTCACCCAGTCCTCGGCCAACCTGCTCGAGGCGTGTGTCAAGGGTCGACTCAACATCCTGGTCTCCGGCGGCACCGGTGCCGGCAAGACGACCACGCTCAACGTGCTGTCCTCCTTCATCCCCGACGACGAGCGCATCGTCACCATCGAGGACGCCGCCGAGCTCCGGCTGGGACAGGACCACGTGCTGCGCCTGGAGTCCCGCCCGCCCAACATCGAGGGCAAGGGCGCGGTCCTGATCCGCGACCTGGTGAAGAACTCCCTGCGTATGCGCCCCGACCGCATCGTCGTCGGCGAGATCCGTGACGCAGCGGCGCTCGACATGCTCCAGGCGATGAACACCGGGCACGACGGCTCCATCTCCACGCTGCACGCCAACACCCCCCGCGACGCGCTCGCTCGTCTGGAGACCATGGTGCTGATGGCGGGCATGGACCTGCCGGTGCGAGCCATCCGCGAACAGGTGTCCAGCGCGGTCGACCTCATCATCCAGCAGACCCGGCTCAAGGACGGCACCCGCCGGATCACGGCGATCACCGAGATCGTCGGTATGGAGGGTGACATCATCACGACCCAGGACGTGTTCATGTTCGACTACTCGGCCGGCATGAGCGACGAGGGCAAGTTCCTGGGAGAGCTGGAGTCCACCGGTCTGCGCCCGCGGTTCCTGGAGCGGTTGGTCGACCACGGCGTACACGTCGACCCCAGCGTGTTCGCCACCGGAGGTATGCGATGAGGCTTGCCCCGGTCGCGGCCGCCGCCGCTCTCTTCCTCGCCGTGAGCAGCACGGGAGCGGCCGCGTTCGCCGCCGACGAGATCAGCATCGACCACGTGCAGTCCGACGACGGCGCCGTCTCCATGCTGCTCGGTGTCGACCAGCTGTCCGCGGGCACCGCTCTCGACCTCAGCAGCGTCAACGTCACGGTGAACGGCGACGAGGTCGACGCGTCGGCCGAGACCGTCGCGGCCGGCCAGGTCGAGCGCACCACCGTGCTGGTCCTCGACGCCAGCAAGAGCATGAAGGGCGAGAAGCTCGCCGCTGCCACCTCCGCGATCGACTCCTTCCTCACGGCAGCTCCCGCGGACGTGCAGATCGGCCTCGTGACGTTCGCGGGCAAGGTCCAGCAGACCATCTCCCCTACCACCGACCACCAGTCGATCGTCGACGAGCTCGCCCAGGTGAAGCTCAAGCCCGGCACCAAGCTCTACGACGCGGTCGCCGCAGGTTCCGAGCTCGCCGGGGACGAGGGCGCGCGTTCGCTCCTGGTGCTCTCCGACGGAGCCGACACGGGCAGCACGACCTCGATCGACGAGCTGTCGACCGCAGCCGGCGACGCGGGAGTCGTCGTCGACGTGGTGGCGCTGGGGCAGTCCCCGGAGCAGCAGTCGACGCTCGAAGGGCTGGCCTCCGCCGCAGGTGGCCAGGTCATCCCCGCCGACGCCGCCGCCCTCGGCGCCGTCTTCTCCGCCCAGGCCGAGGCCCTCGCCTCCCAGGTGCTGGTCACCTTCGACCTGCCCGACGGCGTCTCCGGCGAGCAGACCGTCGAGGCCTCCTTGACTGCGGGGGGAACCACCTTCACCGACTCCGCCTTCGTGGCCCTCGCCAGCTCCGAGGCGGGTTCCGCGGATGCACCCCAGGTGATCAAGCCCGCCAATCCCCTGGTGGGTGGCAACGGTCTCCTCATCGGCGCCCTTGCCTTTGCCCTGGGACTGGCCGGCGTCCTCGCCTTCGCCCTCGGAGGTGGCAGGAGCAAGTCGGCCACCGACCAGCGCCTCAACAACTACTTCGCGATGGGCGGTGGGGCAGCGAACGCCAAGAACAGTCGCAACCACGGGCCCAAGGCCCAGACCAGCCTGAAGGAGACGGCCGTCGACCTGGCCGGACAGATGGTGCGGGGCGACTTCGAGGACCGGCTCACCAAGCGCCTGGCCGGCGCCGGCAACTCGCTCAAGCCCGCCGAGTGGCTGATCCTGCACGCCGCGATCGCGCTGGGTGCCGCCTTCGTGGGCATGATCCTCATGGGCGGAGCCCTGATGGTGATCATGTTCATCGCGGGCGCCTTCCTGCCGTGGTGGTGGCTCAAGCGCAAGCACTCGAAGCGGTTGGCCGCCTTCAACGCCCAGCTCGCCGAGACCCTGACCCTGATGGGCGGCGGACTGTCGGCCGGCCTCTCCCTCCCCCAGGCCGTCGACACCGTGGTGCGCGAAGGACACCAGCCGATGGCGGGCGAGCTCGGCCGCGCACTGGTCGAGCAGCGCCTCGGCATCCCGATCGAGGAGACGCTGGACAACGTCGCGGAGCGGATGGAGTCCGAGGACTTCGGCTGGGTGGTGATGGCCATCCGGATCCAGCGCGAGGTGGGTGGAAACCTCGCCGAGCTGCTCAACACGGTGTCGGACACCTTGCGCGACCGTGAGTACCTCCGCCGCCAGGTGCGCGTGCTGAGCGCCGAGGGTCGATTCTCGGGCTACGTGCTCACCGGCCTCCCCATCGCCCTGTTCTGCTACATGCTCGTCGTCAAGCGCGACTTCATCCAGCCGATGATCAGCACGGGCACCGGCTACCTGCTGCTGGGGGTCGCCTGCTTCATGCTGACCATGGGCGGCTTCGTGATGTCCCGACTCACCAAGATCAAGGTGTGACACACATGTTTCTCCTGCTGGGAGCCGGGCTCCTCTTCTCCGCGCTGGTGCTGGCGTTCTCCATCATGGGCGTCCTCACGTCCGAACGCCGCGCTGTGGCGCGCTCGGTGGCCGCGGTGAACGCCATGAACTCCGCACCGAGCGTCATCACCGCTGAGCTCGATCGGCCGTTCAGCGAGCGCATCATCGCGCCCCTCGGCGGACGACTGGTCGGTATCGGTCGCAAGATCACTCGTGCCGACACCAGTGCCAAGATCGCGCACCGCCTCGACATCGCAGGCAATCCGCCGGCGTGGGACGTCAACCGGATCATCGGTCTCAAGGTGCTCGGCCTGGGCTTCCTCGGCGTGCTCGGTTTCCTCTTCGCACTCTCTCGTGACTATCCGGTCAACAAGGTCCTCCTCGCCACGGTGGGCTTCGCGGCGTTCGGCTACGTGCTCCCCAACCTCCTGCTCAAGAATGCCGGCGACAAGCGGGAGAGCCTCATGCGCAACTCGCTGCCAGACGCCATCGACCTGCTCACCATCTCGGTCGAGGCGGGCCTCGGCTTCGACGCGGCCGTGGCGCGGGTGGCCAAGAACACGACCGGGCCGCTGGCCCAGGAGTTCGCCCGCCTTCTCCAGGAGATGCAGCTGGGCATGGGTCGTCAGGAGGCGATGCGCGCGATGGGTGAGCGCACCAGCCTGCCCGATCTGAAGTCCTTCTGCCTCGCGATGGTGCAGGCCGACAGCCTCGGCATCCCGATCGCGCGCGTGCTGCGGATCCAGAGCCACGAGATGCGGACCAAGCGGCGTCAGCGTGCCGAGGAGGCCGCCCAGAAGGTCCCCGTCAAGATCTTGTTCCCGGTCATCTTCTTCATCCTGCCGACGATCTTCATCGTCGTCATCGGACCGGTGTTCTTGGGGATGGGCGACATGTTCGGCACCCAGTGATCCTCGACCTCATCGCGTCGTCGGAATCCTCACGCTCGGCCCAGCGCACGTGGCGGATCACGACGGCCGTACGCGTCTTCGCGATCGCCCTCGTCATGGGACGCGCCCTGTCCAGGGACGGGCTGGGTCATGTCGCCGTGCTGTTCCTGGTGCTCAGCCTGATCGCCACCCTTGCCAGCCTGGTCGAGCGCATCGGAGCGGACTCCGTCCAACGGTGGGTCCCCGTCATCGAGGCGCTCCTGGTGGGAGCCGTGGTGGCCGCCGAGCCGTCGCGGGACGAGTCGATCCTGCTCTACCTGGCCGTTCCACCGCTGGTGGCCGGGCTTCGGCACGGCTGGCTCGCTGCGACCAACTCCTTCCTGGTCTCCGCGGCCGCCGTTCTGGTCGGCGGCCGGTTGTCGAGCGAGCCGGCTTCGCTCGAGGTGTTCCAGTCCGCTGCCTTCTGGCTGATCACGGGTCTGGGCATCGGCGTCCTCGCCGGTGTCCAGACCCGCAGCATCCGCTCCCTCGAGCAGAGCCAGGCCCCCTACATCGCCACCCACCAGCTGATGAGCCAGCTGCACGACCTGGCCAGCCGCGGCGAGGTCGGGCTCGACAGCGTCAAGCTGTCCACCGAGCTGGTGGGGCGGCTGAGGGCCGGGACGAATGCCTCAGGAGTGGCGGTCTACGGTCACGCGTGGGGCCAGCCACTCACCCAGCTGGCGGGCCACGGGGACACGACGTCCCTGGCCAGCCACGCCCTGGGCGCGAACCACCAGCGCGCGGACGACGTACTGGTCGTCGGCATGCGCGGAGCCGGACACCAGCTCGGCAGTGTGGTCCTGCGACGCACCGGCGGCTGGACCGCCGACGCGCGCGCGACGGCCCAGGCCGTGGCGGACGAGTTCGCCCTCCGCCTCGACACCGCCGTGCTCTTCGACGAGGTGCGCCGACTCGCCACCACGGAGGAGCGGAAACGCATCGCCCGCGAGATGCATGACGGGGTCGCGCAGGAGCTCGTCGCGCTCGGCTACATCGTCGACGAGATCGCCTCCGTCTCTGCCGAGGCCGAGACCCTCGCCCTGGCCGGCAACCTGCGCACGGAGATCAGTCGTGTGGTCGCCGAGATCCGCTACTCGATCCTCGACCTGCGTCACCAGGTCGCCGACCACCGGCTCTCCGGAGCGCTCGCCGACTACGTCCACCAGGTCACCCAGGACATGGACCTGCGAGTCAACCTCGTGCTCGACGAGTCCGGGCCTTCGCTTCCTCCACGTACCGAGTCCGAGCTGCTGCGCGTGGCCCAGGAGGCCATCGGCAACGTCCGCAAGCACGCCCGGGCCGACAACCTGTGGGTCACCCTCGTCTCCGACGGCTCCACCCTGCTCCTGGAGGTGGAGGACGACGGGGTCGGCGACGCGCTGCCCAAGGAGCGCCACTGGGGCCTGCAGAGCATGCACGAGCGGGCGGCCGGGATCGATGCCTCGCTCGACGTCACGGCACGTGACGGTGGAGGAACCACCGTCCGCCTCCAGTCGCCCCCCTTACCACTTCCATGAAGGAGCACACATGACCACCCGGGTACTGCTCATCGACGACCACGAGCTGATCAGGCAGGGGCTCGCCCGAGCTTTCGAGCGTGACCCGGAGATGACGGTGGTGGGCCAGGCCGGGACGGTCGCCGCGGGCGTCGCGGCCTTCAGCGAGCTGCAGCCGGACGTCATCGTCACCGACCTCGAGCTCCCCGACGGCCACGGCCTCGAGGTCGTGAAGCAGGTCCGTGGCACGAGCGACGCCGTCGGGCTCGTCGTCCTCACCATGCACGCCGGCGACGACCAGATCTTCGCAGCGATGGAAGCAGGCGCCTCCGCGTTCGTCGGCAAGGACAGCAAGGCCACGGAGGTGGTCAGCGCGGCGAGGCACGCTGCTGTCGCTCCTCGTACGTTCCTGTGCTCAGGCCTGAGCGCGGCGATGATGCGCCGAGCAACGGCTCCTGCGCCTCCAAGGCTCTCCGGACGCGAGGGAGAGGTGCTGGCACTCCTCGCCGACGGGCTGGGCACGGGCGAGATCGCCGGCAACCTCTACATGAGCGAGTCGACGGCCAAGACCCACATCACCCACATCTACCAGAAGCTCGGCGCCGCCAACCGCGCGCAGGCGCTGGTGGCGGCCATGCGCCTCGGCCTGCTCGACCACGCCTCCCCCCAACGGTTCTGACCCGGACCGGATCGGACCATCCCGAAGCGCGCCCGGGTGGGACGGAGATAGTCACAAGGGACTAGGCATCCCGGGCCGATCACCCGATTCGGCAGCAGCCGGATCTTGGCAGTCTTCTCTACATCGGGTCCTTGGGGGCTCGGAACCGAGACTCACCAACACAGACCAAAGGGGAAACACCATGATCGAGAAGCTCATCACCCTCATGCTCGTCGGCCGCGACGAGGAGAAGGGCGCCACCGCCACGGAGTACGGCCTGCTCGTCGGCCTGATCGCGCTCATCATCGTCGTCGGCGTGGGTGCCTTCGGCGGCGCGCTCAACACGTTCTTCAACGGACTCGCCGGCACCGTCGGCGGCTGGGCGAACTGACCCGATCCTGACGTCGAGGCCGGCCATTCCCGACCGGGAATGGCCGGCCTCGACGCATACTGAGAGGGGAGCATCGTGAACAGCATCAAACTCACTCGGGTGCGCGACGATCGAGGCGCCACCGCAACCGAGTACGGGCTCCTGGTCGGGTTCATCGCCATCGCGATCGTTGCGGGCGTAGGCCTCTTCGGCGGCGCGCTCAACACGTACTTCACAGGTCTCGGGACCTGGCTCGCCAGCGTCATCTGAGCCACCCGGCACGCGAGATCGCATCAGGACCGTGGGGTCAACCCACCACCATTGCAACGGGGTCGGCAGCGTGGGCTGCCGGGGGAACGTTGCACCAGCACCACGTGCACGGCATGGAAGGCGACCGGATCCCGGTCGCCTTCCCTGCGTCTCGGCACCCTCGCGGCTCGTGCGCTCAGGTGGCCAGGCCGCGCAACCTCGCGCGCCACGCCCGGGTGAGCTCCCGCGGCGACAGCCCGGCGCGGACCAGTGCACGATCGGCCGGCTCTCCCGCCGCAACGGCGTCGTACACAGACACCAGGGCCTCCTCCCCCAGCTTCTCGGCGACGATCCTGCAGGCGAGCCACGCCTCCTCGTAGCGTGCCTGCAGGTCAGCAGCACGCGTGTCGAAGGCGGCAGCCGACGGCAGCGCGGTCGGCGGACCGTCACGGCGCGCCACCTCGATCGCCCGGCCGAGCGTCGTACGGTCCGGCAGGTGGGTGTCGCGCAGGGCTACGTAGTCGGCGAATCCCTCGAGGAGCCACGGCTCCATCGGGGTACGCGCCGCATCGGTGGCGACATGGACCAGCTCGTGGCTCATCACCACCTGTGCGCCGGCGCGACGCAGTCGGGCAGTGACGTCCGGGTTGACGAAGACGTGGACCGGCGCGTCCGCGTCGCGGGAGCTGCCCGCAGTCGTGGTCACGGCAGCGATGCCGGCGTAGGTGCCGGGGGCGGCGCCCAGGGTCTCGTCGAGGTCGGACGCACTCGCCGGGACCTCGACGACGACGGGCGAGTCCCAACCCGGCAGCACGCGGTGCACCACGCCGATCCCCCGCGCCACCCGCTCGGCCACGGCGTCGGCATCTGGCTGGGCTCCGTCGCTCAGCACGAGCACGCCGTCCCCGCGGGCCACCGAGAGCTCCCCACGCAGCCACAACGGCACCCGCGTGGGCCCGCGTGCCGCGCCGGCGTCGTCGAACCCGACAATGCCCAGCGCGTCGCCGTCGGGGGCGAAGGACACGGCCACATCGGCCCGTGCGGGATCAGGATCGACGTCCCCGAGCTGCCAGGTGAGGTCGACGAGGCCCGTCCATGTCCCGTCTCCGGCCACGGTGCCCAGCTGGTCGACGTAGCGGGCGCTCACCGCGCGCAGGTCGAGCGAGCTGGCATTGCGCCCGATGCCCGCCAACAGCTCCTGGGCATCGGGCCGGTCGGCTGGTGCGAGCGAGGTGAGCGCCTCCCCGTCCCGGGACTCCACACCGGCCACGAAGGACGCCAACGCGGAGGCGGCCGCGGCGGGGCTGGCACGCGGGATGTCAGCAGGTCGGGGGGCGACATCGTGCCGCCCACCGCGGGTCAGCACCACGACCAGCACCGCGACCAGGCACAGCGAAAGACCGGCCGCCCACAGGAGTGGACGACCGGCCTTCGAGGTCTGCTGGTCAGCCAGGACGGACCGCGCCGACGTAGGGCATCGAGTAGAGCCCTGCGACAGCGACACCGGTGCCGGGGTTGGCAGCGTGGACGATCATCCCGTTGCCGATGTAGATGCCGACGTGGCTGATCGGGCTGTAGTAGAACACCAGGTCACCGGGCTGCAGGTCGCTCGCCGCGATGCGCGGACCCGAGCCGAACTGGGCGCTGGAGGAGTGCGGCAGCGACACGCCGGCCTGGGCCCACGCGCGCATGGTCAGGCCGCTGCAGTCGAAGGCGTTCTCGCCCATCGCACCGTAGACGTAGGCGTCGCCCACCTGGGCCATCGCGTACTGCACTGCGGCACCCGCGCGCCCGGTGGCGGGCACCGAGCTCGGCATGCGGGTCACGCCACCGCGCGAGGCGAGCACCCGGTCGCGCTCCTCGTCCTCGAGGTCGGCGAGCACGCTCTTGGCCTCGGCGAGCTTGTCGTCGACGGTCTTCTTCTCGGCGCTCAGCTGGTCGGTCAGCTCAGCGATCTCCCGGGTGCGGGAGGAAGTGGCCTCGCGACGGATCTCGAGGGCCTCGAGCTGGGTGTCGTAGTCGGTGAGGAGGTTGGCCTGCAGGTCGTTGAACGACGACATCGTGGCGAGCGTGTCGAGGAACGCCCCTGGGTCGTCCGAGACGACGATCTGACCCACGGTCGAGATGCCCTCGCCCTCCAGCTGGCGCACGACGGCGTCGGACACCTGGGCACGGACGACGTCGAGACGCTCGTCCTGCCGGGACTGGTCGGCCTTGAGACCCTTGAGGTCGCTGCGCAGGTCGGCCAGGTCGAGGCGGGCGTCGTGCAGACGCTCCTGGGCGGCCTCGGCCTCGTGGTAGAGACGGTCGACGCGGACCTTGACGTCCTTGATGTCGGGGTCGGCCTGCGCAGGGGTAGCAGGCGCAAGAGCGATGGCAGCGATCGCGGTGAGACCTAGAACGGCCGCGCCGATTCGCGTGCGGGTGTGAGCCACGAGCGGGGATTCTCCATCGGGGTGTCGTACGCCTACCAGGTGAGCTGACGGGTTCGGCACGACGTGTCCTACCCCTGCTCCACGCACCGCTCGCGCAGTACGCCTTGCAGGGGATTCACCCCAGGGGGAAGTGTGGTTCCCCGGCTCGTCGGCCACGGTGGTGCGGGGGTGTGGACGACGACTCGGCGCGGCTTCCGAGCGGGTCGGTTGACCCACTTCCACGGAAGCCAGCCCACAGAGTAGACCGGTTCGTGCAGCCTCGCCAATCTTCGCGACCAATCGACGGAGTCCGTGGCGCAGTGGAGCGCGTGCGCCTCGTCCCGAACGCCTGCGCGGTCGCCGGGCGCGGCGATAGCGTGCGCAGACACCCGACGAATGTGGAGTCATGAGAGTTCTGCGCTGGCACCCCCCGGAGCCTGAGCCGATGGTCACTGCCTGGCGCTGGTTCGCCCGGACCTTCGGCCTCGCCGTGGTCGCGCACCTGGTCGGCAACCCGGCGGGCTGGAGAGGGGACGAGTTCGGCGGCGAGTCCGCTCTGCTGGTCGTGGTCTCGGCAATCCTGGGCGTCGTGGCACTCCTCCTGGTGGTGCGACCCGGCAGGCGCGCACTGGGGGCCACGGCCGCTCTGGTGCTCGCCTCCGTGTGGCTCGAGCTGCCGGTGACCGGCAACCACTGGTTCCTCGTCGGAGTCGTCGCGATGGCCGTCCTGGTCTCGCTCGTCACCCGGGACCCGTGGGCATGGTTCTCGGTGACCGCCCGCTGGATCCTGCTCGGCTTCTACTCGTTCGCGGCCTTCGCCAAGCTCAACACCGGGTTCCTCGACCCGAGCACCTCGTGCGGCGTCTTCTACGCCAACCACTCGCTGGCCTCCTACGGGATCCCGACCTTCGAGGCCGACGGCCTCATGGGCACGCTCAGCGTCGCCGCCCCCGTCCTGACCGAGCTGTCGGTCCCGCTCCTGCTGGCCTTCAGCAGGACCCGGCGCGCGGGGGTGCTGCTCGCCCTGGTCTTCCACTCGATCATCTCTCTCGACTTCGACCAGCACTTCTACGACTTCACGGCCGTGCTCGT
This sequence comes from uncultured Actinomycetota bacterium, assembly GCA_963843815.1. Lineage (GTDB taxonomy): Bacteria > Actinomycetota > Actinomycetes > Propionibacteriales > Nocardioidaceae > Nocardioides. The sequence continues at coordinate 92,261 of CAWJLX010000004.1, forward strand.
CATGCTGCTGTGCCTCTTCCTCCCCGAGTCGACGACGTCGGACCTCGAGCGGCGCATCGCTCGACTCTCGCCGTTGCGGGTGCTCGCGGTCGCGGCGACGACCGTCCTGGTCGTGGCCTCCCTCCTGCCGCAGACGCTTCCGACGATCGTGATCCTGCGCCTGCTCGCGTTTGCCGTCTGGGTGCCGCTCGTGGTCTGGCTCATCGTGCGCGTGGCGCGTGGCGGGATCGGACCGGCACCCCTGCCGATGCGCCTGCGAGGCGTGGCGAGCTGGGCCGTCGTGGCGGTCGTCGTCGCCAACGGGCTCACCCCCTACCTGGAGGTCAAGACGTCCACTGGCTTCAACATGTACGCCAACCTGGTGACGGTGGCCGGGGAGACGAACCACCTCGTCGTGCGGCGGACGCTGCACCTGAGCAAGGTGCAGGACGACCTGCTCGAGGTCGTCGCGTCGGACGACCCCGGTCTCAGTCGCTATGCCGAGGAGGGCTACCTCCTGCCGGAGCGCAACCTGCTCGACTACCTGGCCAGCCATCCGGACGTCTCCGTCGTCGTGCGCGACGAGGAGGGCGAGCGCACGCTCGACGGCAGCGACGGCGTAGCGGTGCCGCTCATGGTGACCAAGCTCCAGGCCTTCCGGGCCGTGGACGAGCAGGACCCGCCGCGCTGTCAGGGCCGGTGGCTGCCAGCGCTCTGAGGCGTCGGCCTCACGCCGACTCGATGACCGGCCCGGCGACGGGCTCCACCAGCCGCAGCGGTGGCACGAGGCCGCCCGAGGCCAGCGCGTCCAGCGCGGCCATCTCGTCGTCGTCCATGGTCAGCTCCGGCGGCGGGCCCAGGAGCACCATGACCACGCAGTCGTGGCAGTGCAGTCCGCGCACCACGCAGGTGTCGCAATCGATCCGTGTCGTCATGCTCCGAACGGTGACAGGGGCCACCGACAACGGGCCTCGGGGCGTGTCGCGCAGCGGGTGAGGTCAGGTGGGTGAGGGTCAGGTGGGTGAGGGTCAGGTGGAGATGACGCCGATGAGCGCCGACGCCGGCACCGCCCGCGCCCCACTGCGTACGACATCCCTCGCCACTGCCTGGTCCCCGCTGACCACGATGACCACACGCCCACGCGGCTCGGCCGCCACCAGCTGCCGGATCACGTCATCGGCGATCACGCCCTCGGGACTGAAGACCACCCGGACGCCACGGGGCGCCGGCATGACAGTCCTGGCCGTCGACTCGGCAGCGTCGAACACGACCGTGGTCTCGGCCCCCGACCGAGCGACCACCGGTCCGAGTGCGGCGACCAACCGGCTGCGCTGGGCCTCGAGGCTCGCCGACGGCCACGCCTGCTTGGTGACGTTGTAGCCGTCGACGATCAGCCTGGCCCGGGGCATCGCGAGCATCTGGTCCAGCAGGGCCGGGGTCGCGGGTGCGCTGGAGGTCGGCGCGGCGTCGACTCCGGCCAGCCCGGCCTCCACGGCATCCCCGGGCGTCCCGCTCACCGTCGGGAGACCGAGCTCCCGGCGCAGGCCCGTCGCGGACTCGACGACCGCGTCGAGCAGCAGACGCACCCGGATCGTGCTGGCGTCGCGCTCCGATCGTGCGTCCCGTCGGGTGGCAGCCAGTCCGGCCTCCGCCTCCTCGAGCTGGGTGCGGAGCCGTCGTACGTCGGCCTCGGCCGACCTGGTCGCGGCCTCGGCAGCGGCCGTCGCCTCGTCGCGCGCGGCGTGGGCGACATCCCGTTCCTCCTCGGCAGCCCGCAGCTCGCTGCGGGCCGCACCGAGCCGCTGACGCAGCACCTTGTGGTCGGCCCTGGCCCGATCCAGCTCGTCCCGGTGCTCGGCGCGCACCGCGGCCAGCTCCGCCTGGAGCGACGCCACCTGCGCGACGAGCCGCCCGTGCTCGGCCTGGACCTGGTCTTCGCGCGCGTCCACCTCGGTCAGGGTCTCGACGACGTCGCCGACCAGGGACTCCCAGCCCTCGTCCCGCCTCAGCCAGGCACGGGCGGCGACCTCCACCGGGTCGTCGTCGGCCACCGGTAGTGCGGCGACCTGGACCGCGGCATGCGCGCGGAAGTCGTCGTCGGCCAGTGCGCCCCAGATCGCGGCGCCACCCAGCCGGGCCCGCCGGGCAGGAGCGAACCCGGCGACCTTGCGCAGCGAGGCGGGGACCGGCGACACGGACGGCAGCACCGCAGACACCAGGGCGACCACCCGCAGGCGGAGCCGCTCGGGCAGAGGGGCCGGGTCCGTCACGGGCGTTCCGTCACCCGGCGGCCGGGTCGCCGGCCGTGTCGGCCGAGGCCCGGTCCACGACCTCGATGGCGTCGGCGCGGCCGCACCATCGGCATGAGACCGACTCGACCGTCTCGGCGAGCACCGTCTCCTCCTCGACCCGGTGCTCACCGGCGAGGTCGAAGTGCCAGTAGTCGGTCGTACGACGGGTGCGCGTGACGTCGAAGCGGGTCAGGTTGCCGCAGCCGGCGCAGCGCCAGCGCTCGCCGGCGCCGGGCACGCGAAGCTCGGCGGTCTGGTCAGCCACGGTTGCTCCTCGGGGTGGGTGTCCCAGCGTTGTCGCCGGGTGGTGGGCGCGGTCAGCGTAGTGCGCGCGCCGTCCACCCATTGTCGGATCCCACGTCTAGCGTCGTACGACATGAGCACCACCGCCCACCGCCCGACGCGGGAGACCTCCCGCTGGGAGGCGCAGCGCAGCTTCGACGAGCTGGGGCGCCCGTTGCGCGACCTCACCTTCTGCGTGGTCGACCTCGAGACGACCGGCGGTTCGGCCTCGGGCGGCTCCCGGATCACCGAGATCGGTGCGGTGAAGGTGCGCGGCGGCGAGGTGCTCGGCGAGTTCCAGACGCTGGTCAACCCGCACACCGAGATCCCGGCGTTCATCGCGGTCCTGACCGGCATCAGCAACTCGATGGTCCACGACTCGCCGGCGATCGAGTCGGCCCTGCCCGCGTTCCTCGAGTTCGCCGAGGGCTGCGTCCTGGTGGCCCACAACGCCCCTTTCGACGTCGGCTTCCTCCAGCACTTCGCCCGGGAGCAGGGCCGTCCATGGCCCCGGTTCGAGGTGCTCGACACCGCCAAGCTGGCACGTCGGGTGATCACTCGCGACGACGCCCCCAACTGCAAGCTGTCCTCGCTGGCCAAGGTCTTCAACTCCACGACCACGCCCAACCACCGGGCCCTGTCCGACGCCCGTGCGACGGTGGACGTCCTGCACGGGCTGATGGAGCGACTCGGTGGGCTCGGCGTGCACACCCTGGAGGAGCTCCAGACCTTCTCCGCACGGGTGAGCACCGCGCAGCGACGCAAGCGCCACCTCGCCGAGGGACTCCCCCACGCCCCGGGTGTCTACCTGTTCCGCGACGACCGTTCGCGCGTCCTCTACGTCGGCACCTCGCGCGACCTGCGCACCCGGGTGCGCACCTACTTCACGGCCTCCGAGACGCGCACCCGGATGGGCGAGATGGTCGGTCTGGCCACCTCCGTCACCGGGATCGAGTGCGCCACACCGCTCGAGGCCGAGGTCCGTGAGCTCCGGCTGATCGCCGAGCACAAGCCGCGCTACAACCGCCGCTCGCGATTCCCCGAGAAGGTCCACTTCGTCAAGCTCACGCGTGAGGCCTGGCCGCGCCTGTCGCTGGTCCGCACGGTGCTGGACGACGAGGCCGACTACCTCGGTCCCTTCTCCTCGAGGAAGACCGCGGAGAAGTGCCTCGCAGCCCTCCACGACACGTTCCCGGTGCGGCAGTGCAGCGGCCGGATGCCACGGACCCCGTCGGGGTCGGCCTGTGTGCTGGCGGAGATGGGTCGCTGCCTCTCCCCCTGCGACGGATCGACCGACGAGACCACCTACGCCGCCGTCGTACGCCAGCTGCGCGACACCCTGCTCCGCAGCCCCGAGGAGGTCGTCGAGGCGATCAACCGCCGGATGACTGCCCTGGCCGAGCGCGAGCGGTTCGAGGAGGCCGGAGTGCACCGCGACCGACTGGCCACCTTCGTCCGGGCGGCCGCGCGGACCCAGAGGCTCTCGGCCCTCACCCGGTGCCAGGAGATCGTCGCGGCGAGGCGCGAGGACACCGGCCGGTGGTCGGTGCACGTGGTGCGCCACGGGCGGCTCGCCGGGGCAGGGGTGATTCCTCGTGGAGCCGACGCCCATCAGTTCGTCCGTGAGCTGGCTGCGAGCGCAGAGACCGTGGCCGGGGCCCCGGGGCCGGTGCCGGCCGCAACGGCGGAGGAGTCCGAGAAGATCCTCAGGTGGCTCGAGTCACCGGGAGTGCGCCTGATCGATGTCGACGGCGAGTGGACCTGCCCGCTGGGTGGAGCCGCGCGCCACCTGGCGGTCTACGACGCAGCGAGCCAGTCGAGGCTCTCCCTGGTCCCCTTCGACGAGCAACGGCTGCCATCACCGGTGCACCGCCCCGTGCGCTGAGGTCAGTCCAGCCCGATGCTGAATGCCGACTCGAGGTCGTGCTGGGAGTAGGTGCGGAACGCGATGTGCGTCTCGGTCTCGGTCACGCCCGCGACCTTGTTGAGCCGATCGGCGACCACGGCGGCGACGTCCTCGTGCTGCCGCACACGCACCAGGGCGATCAGGTCGATCTGGCCGGTCACCGAGTAGACCTCGCTCACCCCGTCGAGGGCGGCGATCTCCTCGGCGACCTCAGGAATGCGCGCGACGTCGGCCTTCACGAAGACGATGGCGGTGATCATGGCATCACCGTAGCGCCACGAGCGACGCGGTCCGTGACCGATCGGCCAGAAGGCATGGCTACAAATGACTACTCCCGGGCCATAGGCCCGCCCCGGGCTGTCCGGTGCGCATACCGTGCCGGGAAATTGCGCATATTGAAGGGGATCACGGGGATGTCACTCAACCTGCTCGGAACGCTCGCACGTGCGAGCGCAGTCACAGGACTGTGTCTCGGCCTGGCCCTGGCGCCCGTCTCGCCCGCCGGTGCGGCCCCGGCGACGCCGAGCAGCCTGACGAGCACGAACGAGGCGATCCCGGAGCTGTCGTGGGCGCACGTGGCCGGCGCCACGTCGTACGTCGTCGAGGTGAGCCTGAGCCCGGACACCTCGGGGTTGATCGGCAGCAGCACCACCACGGTGAACCGCCACCACGTGCCGACTGCTCCCCTGCCGACCCCGACGTCGGGGAACACGCTCTGGTGGCGCGTCGCGGCCAGGGACACGGCGCTGAGCGAGTTCTCCCCGTGGACGGCGATCTCCCGCGACTCCGCCTACACCGCCCCCAGCGTGATCTCGCCCAGCACCGGCCACACCTTCGTGCAGCCCGGAAGCCCGGCCACCCTCTCGTGGCAGCCGGTCGCCGGGACGCAGGAGTACGAGGTGCAGGTCAGCACCGACCAGTCCTTCACCGATCCGACGAAGCTCGAGACCTTCAAGACCATCTCGACGACGCTGATCCTGCCGAAGCCCCAGGTGGCGACCAGCTACTGGTTCCAGGTCCGCTCCCGCCTCTCCAGCGCGACCAGTGGCCCGACGGCGGTCTACACCCAGTACTCCAGCCCGCGCAGCTACTCGGTGAGTGCGCTCCCCGCCGCGACGCGACGCGATCCCGTGGACGACACCACGATCGTGGACGACGCGTTCCTGGACTGGGACCCGATCCTGGGCGCCAAGACGTACGACCTGCAGATCGCCACTGACCCGGCGTTCGGCAGCATCGTGCACGAGAAGCTGAAGATCACCGGAACGTCCTACGCTCGTCCGGCCACCCTCAACAACGACACCTACTACTGGCGCGTGAGGGCCGAGGACGTGGCCGGGAACGTGCCGACCTGGAGCTCCCGCCCGACCTGGCGCTTCACGCGTGACTGGCCGGACCTGCCGATGCCGATCTACCCGGCCAACCCCGCCGACGTGGACCCGGCCACCCCCAACGACAACGACCAGGGTGTCGTCGTGGGCGGCACCATGTACTACGAGTGGGAGCCGGTGCGGTTCGCCAGCATGTACCAGCTGGAGCTCTCGACAGACTCCACGTTCAGCTCGATCGTGGGCACGTGCTACACCGCCAACACCACCTACACACCGGCTGCCGGTACGTTCCCCAACAACCACGCCTCGTGCATGCCCTCTGCGGAGGGGACCTACTGGTGGCGCGTGACCGCGATGGATCAGTTCAGCAACAACTCGTGGCTCCCCTACGACTTCCCCAGGACCAGCCAGCTCGTCTTCAACGACGCCCGGTTCACCTACTCCCCCGACCGTCCCAACCCCCTGTCGCCAACCAACGGCGCCACGGTGCAGGTGCCGACGCTGACCTGGTCCCCGGTCGCCGGTGCGGCCACCTACCGCGTCAAGGTGATCAACAACGTGGGCACCCAGGTGGCCACCGTCGACACGGCGGCGACCTCGTGGACACCCACGACGACACGGCTGACCTCCGGCACGTACCGGTGGGACGTGGTGGCGATCAGCAACCAGGGCTGGGTCGGTTCCTCGCTCCTCAGCGGCCAGCCCTCCTTCGTCGTCGCGGACCTCGACCCGGGCACCGCGACCCGCCCTGACGTCCTGACCCCGATGAGTGGGACCTTCGCCCGGGTCCCCAAGATGACGTGGACGTCGGTGGCCGACGCGAGCAGCTACAAGATCTGGATCCGCCAGGTCGGCTCGAGCGCCTGGGACGTCCTCAGCCCCACGTACCCCTACCCGGCAGGCACCGACCACACGACCGCTCACCTCGCGCCGGGGTCGTACGAGTGGCAGGTCCGAGCCACCGTGCCCACCGGAGAGACCTCCAGCCAGACGTTCGGCCGATTCGACATCGCCTCGCCCGACACCGTCACCGGACAGGTCAACGCGCTGACCATGCGGGGCGCCAACGCGGGCCAGACGTGCACGGGCTTCGAGTGCACCGACCTCCGTCAGACTCCGGTGCTCAAGTGGGACCCCGAGCCCAACACCGGGTTCTACAAGATCTGGGTCTCGCGCAATGCTTCGTTGAGCAACCTGGTGCCTGCCACCCAGCTCGGCACCAACACCAACCCCTTCACCACCTCGGGCACCGCGTGGAGCCCCACGAAGGCGCTCGAGGACTCGACAGCGGGCGAGGCGTACTACTGGGCGGTGCAGCCCTGCTCCGCCGGCGGCAAGTGCGCGGCCAACCCGACGCCGCTCAACTCGTTCAACAAGGCGAGCAACCGCGTCGAGAGCGTCGGCCCGGGTGTCGAGGTGATCAACGGAGTCCCGCAGGGGCCCGTGCCGGTGAAGTCCGACGACGTGACCCTGGAGTGGCAGGACTACCTCGAGACCAACACCCAGGCCTCGCAGGGCAGCTCCCAGCTGGCGACCAAGGCGGCACAGGCCGCGCGCGAGTACGAGGTCCAGATCTCGTCCGATGACACGTTCGCCAACCTGCTCGACTCGCAGGTCGTGGACCAGAGGCGCTACACCTCCTTCAGCACGACCTACCCCGAGGGCAACGTCTACTGGCGAGTCCGTGCCGTGGACGGGTCCGGCAACCCGCTGCCGTGGAGCCGCACGCGCGGCTTCAACAAGCAGTCGCCGGTCCCCTCCCCCTCCGCGACCAGCAGCACCCAGGGGTCGACCCCGACGCTCTCCTGGGCGCCGCTGCCCTTCGCAGCCGCCTACGAGATCGAGGTCTACGTCAAGGGTGCGAGCGTCCCGAAGTACACCGTCACCAGCAACCAGGTGCAGTGGTCGCCGTCGACCACCGCGCAGTCCCTCGCCCCTGGTGACTACGAGTGGCGCGTGCGCCGCAAGGACGCCAAGGACCGTGTCGGCGGCTGGAGCAGCAAGGCCGACCTCACCGTCACCAACGTGGCACCGACCCTGACGGCACCGTCCCCCGGTGGCGGCGTGGCTCCTCGCGACGCCGTCTTCAGGTGGAGCGCGGTCAGCGGGGCCACCGACTACCGCGTGACCCTGACCTCGCCCACCGGGACGACCCTCACGGCCCTCACCAAGGCCACGTCCTGGGCGCCGACGACGAAGCTGGCGTCGGGAAACTGGTCCTGGCGCGTGGAGACCCGCGACACCAGCGGCACCGCCAGCGCGCAGAGCGCGAGCCAGCCATTCGTCGTGACCGATGACGTCATGGCCTCCTCGCCGCCTCGCATCGAGGGGTCCGGCGAGCTCGACACCATGCTCCTGGGCTACGCCCCGGTGTGGAACCAGGAGCCGGACTCCGTGACGTACCAGTGGTACCGCGGCTCGACCGCGGTCGGCGACGGCACCTTGAGCTACCAGGTGACGGGGGCCGACCTCAACCAGCGGATCACGCTCAAGGCGACCGCCACGACGGCCGGCTACCCGGACGTGTCGACCACCAGCAACGCCATCACGGCTGTGCGTGGCGCGGCGCCGGTGGCGACGACCCCGCCCACGATCATCGGCTCGGCCATGGTGGGCGAGACGGTCTCGGGCGGCCTGCCGACGTGGGCCTCCCCCGACGTCACGACCACGCAGCGCTGGCTGGTCAACGGCATCAACAGCGGCACGGGGCCGACCTTCACGGTGCGCACCTTCGACCTGGGCAAGCAGCTGACGTTCGAGGTCACCGGTCGGCGGACCGGGTATGCCGACGCCGTGGTCGCGAGCGCTCCGGTCACCGTGCAGGCGGGCGGGTCGCTCCAGGCCACGACGCAGCCGACGATCATCGGCACGAGCACGGTGGGGCAGAGCCTTCGTGTCGCGCCCGGCACGTGGTCGCAGTCGTCGCCGACCTTCGCCTACCAGTGGCTGAGGACAGGCGCCCCGATCCCGGGGGCGACGAGTCCCAGCTACCTCCTGAAGCCCGAGGACGCCGGCCGTGACGTCGCCGTGGTGGTGCTGGCCACCAAGGTCGGGTTCAACGACGGGTCTGCCACCACTGCGGCCGTCGCGGTCGCGAGGATGAAGTCGACCATCGCAGGATCCCTCAAGTCCGAGCGGGTCAAGGTGGGTCGACGGGCCAAGCTGGGGATCACCCTGTCCGTTCCGGGCCTGACCACTCCGGTCGGGAAGATCCAGGTCCTCGACAAGGGCAAGAAGATCAAGCAGTTCACGATGAGCCCGGTGCACAAGGGCACGAAGACGATCAAGTTGCGCAAGCTCCCGCGTGGCAAGCACAAGCTGAAGGTCGTCTACGTCGGCACCGGACAGGTGTTCGGCTCCCGCTCGAAGAGGATCCTCCTCTACGTCGTTCGCCGATGACGTCAGTGGTCACGGCGGGAGATACTCTCCCGCCGTGACCTGGCTCTCTGACTACTGGCTCGACGTCCTCGGATGGGGCGGCAGCGCCCTGCTCGTCTACTCGCTGCTCCAGGCCAGCGTCCTGCGGCTGCGCGTCCTCAACGCGATCGCGTGCCTGCTGCTGATCGTCTTCAACGCCATGCTCTCGGTCTGGCCCATGGTCGGCATGAACGCCGTCCTGGTGGCGATCAACGCGTGGTTCATCGTCAAGATGCTCCGCGACCGGCACGACGAGTCGGCGTTCGAGGTGCTCGAGGTCGCGCCGACCGATGAGTACCTGCGCCACACCCTGCGCGTGCACGGTGCGGACATCCTCCGGTTCAACCCGGACTTCGTCCACGACCCGTCGTCCGAGCAGGACGCCTTCCTCGTGCAGCGGGGTGACGAGACCGTCGGAGTCGTGCTGCTGCACAGGGACGGCGAGACCGCTGACGTGGTGCTCGACTACGTCACACCCCGCTACCGCGACTTCTCCCCCGGGGAGTTCGTGTGGCGTCGCAGCGGTCTGCTGAGCGACCGAGGGATCCGGCGCGTGGTGACCCCGCCGGGCATGGTGGGCGCCTACTACGACCGCCTCGGCTTCCGTCGCGAGGGCGAGTCCTACGTCCTCGAGACCAGCTGAGTCAGATGTGCGCAATTCCTCCGCGCCGGACCGGCTTGCGCACCTAGATTGGGAGCCTCGTCCGAGCAGAGGAGCCCGTCATGCGCAGGACCGCCATCGTGAGCCTCGTCGCCGTGCTGCTGAGCATGGGTGGCACGACCGTCGCGCAGGCGGACACGCCCCGGTGCGTGTCGCGCCACGAGTTCAACCGGATCAACAAGGGCATGCCCATCAAGAAGGTCCACAGGATCTTCGACATCCGCGGCAAGGCCACGGGACTCGGCCTCCCGAACGAGCTGCGCTACTACAGGACGTGCACGGGCCGGGGTGTGGTCCAGGTCGTCTACTCACCGCGACGTCGAGTGATCAGCAAGGACGCCCGCTTCTTCTGAGCTGGTCCCACTGGGCGTGTCCCTGTTGCACGCCCGGTTTCGCACGAGCGCCATCGCGAACCGCGCGGAATGCACCTGCTGGACGGACGATCCCGTCGTCAGTTCCCGAGCCCCGCCTTGAAGGAGAGATGTCCCATGAGGTTCGGGCGGCCCACTCGATACGCGGCGCGGCTCCACACGGTCGCAAGCCCCGTAAGCCTGTCCGGGAGGTAGGGCTCATACATTCGTGGAAGGTCGCACATCCGGAACTCCACGTGGGAGAATCCGGCTCGCTCGAAATAGCGGCTGACGGAGCGGATGGTGTTGATCCGATACTCGGTCCGAAAGTGGTACTCGTCGACTTGTCGGGAGTCGCGCACCTGTCGAAGCACCCACTCGTCGAGACCGAGCCGGGACGTGGCCCAGGTTGTGAACCCGAAGTAGTGCCACTGATTGAGAGTGATGGCCATGAAGACCCCGCCCGGCTTGAGCACACGCGCCGCGGCTTCGGTGAACGCGACCGGATCGGCGACGTGCTCCATCACGAAGACCGCGAAAGCGACGTCAAAACGAGCCACGTGCTCGACGGAGAAGTCCTCCAACGTCATCTGACAGCGCTCGTCCGCATCACCGTTGCCCAGCACTCGCGCGCTCGGGTCCACCGCGACAAGGAACGCGGCCCGACGCCTGATTCGGGGGAAGTCACCTGAGGCGTTGCAGCCGCCCCCGACATTGAGGACCGATGCACCACGTGGGGTCGATTCGGCTACCCAGCAGGCGAAGTGGCGAACGGGATGCTGCGGGGGCGGGATCACTTTGACCGTTGCCGCTATCGGATGACCGCTCGAACGCGTCGACTGCGAAGTCACCATCCAGCATTCTGCGCCGTCACGTCGCTTCTCGGCCAGTGCTTTTCGGGGTGCCCGCGGTGCGTGCCGCCAACCACCAGAATTCGGCGACTTCGAGGCACCGGGGCGAGGGACACGCCCGGTCAGGCCGAGCTGGCCGCGACCCACCGCTCCAGCGCAGCCTGCGCTGCTCCCGAGTCGACGGCCCCAGCCGCCTTCTCCACGCCTGCCGCCAGTGCGCTCTCGACGTCGTCGTCCGGCGAGTCGTAGACAGCCAGCGCCGCGCCGGCATTGAGCACCACCGCGTCGCGGACCGGCCCCTTCTCCCCCGCCAGCAGCCGTCGTACGACGTCGGCGTTGTGCGCGGCGTCGCCGCCGCGCAGGTCCGCGGTCGTTGCTCGCGCGATGCCGACCGAAGCGGGGTCGATCGTGAGCTGGCCGACCGCTCCCCCGTGCACACGCCACACGGTCGAGGTGGTGGTCGTGGTGAGCTCGTCGAGACCGTCGTCGCCGCGGAACACCCAGGCGTCCACCCCACGCTCCGCCAGCACCCCGGCCATGACCGGCGCCATCCGCGCGTCGGCACACCCGATGGCCTGCGCCTGCGGGCGGGCGGGGTTCGTCAGAGGGCCGAGGATGTTGAAGGTGGTCGCGATGCCGAGCTCACGACGCGGCACGGCGGCGTGGCGCATGGCGGGGTGGAAGGCGGCCGAGAAGCAGAACGTGATCCCCGCCTCGGCGGCGACCTCGGCGACGCGCGACGGCGCCAGGTCGAGTCGGATGCCGAGGGCCTCGAGCACGTCGGCGGAGCCGGACTGCGACGACGCGGACCGGTTGCCGTGCTTGACCACCCGGGCGCCCGCACCCGCTGCGACGATCGCGGCCATCGTCGAGATGTTCACCGACATGGAGCGGTCCCCGCCGGTGCCGACGATGTCGAGCAGCCGGCCGGGCACCGAGATGGGGTTGGCAGCGGCCAGCATGGCCGCCGCGATCCCGGAGACCTCGTCGACCGTCTCGCCCTTGGCGCGCAGGGCCACGACGAACCCGGCGAGCTGGACGGGGGTCGCAGCACCCGCGAACACCTCGTCCATCGCCCATCGCGCCTGCTCGGTCGTCAGGTCGCTGCCGGCGACCAGCGTGGAGAGGACGTCGGGCCAGGTGTGGGACATGGACCCGAGTGTTTCAGACGCTCGGACGGCCGCTGTGCGGGTGTGGCCGGGTGTCGAGACGGTTGCTGCGCATCCTCCTCACCCGGCGGGAGGGCTCAGGAGGTGGCCGGGACCGAGGGGCGCATCAGGCCGATGACGGCCTCGGCGAGCTGGATCGGGTCGATCGGGTGCGGGACCGCGGCCTCGGCGCGCGACCAGGTGGCGAGCCACGCGTCCTGCGGGCGTCCGGTGAGCACCACGACAGGCGGGCACTGGTAGATCTCGTCCTTGAGCTGCTTGGCGATACCCATGCCACCGGCCGGGACCGCCTCGCCGTCGAGGATCGCGAGGGAGATGCCACCGGCATCCATGTTCTGCAGGACGACCGGCTCCGTGGCCACCTCGACGTACTCGAACTCGGGGAGGTCCGGGTGCGGACGACGTCCCAGCGCCAGGATCACCTGCTGGCGCGTGTTGACGTCGTCGCTGTAGACGAGGACCTTGATCGGGCTGCTGTCCGGGGTGGCGGGGCTCACGTGGGCATCGTAGCCGGGCAGATTCCGTGACGGATGCCCTCCCTCCTCCACCAACGGTGGCCTAGCGAGGACGTCGGGTCTCCTCGAGGTCGAGTCGCCGGTCCTCGCGCTCGGCCTCCTTCATCGACGCGCGTACCCACTGGGTGAAGAGGACCGCGAAGAAGAGCACACCGATCAGGTCACCGCTGGCCCACAGGATCCCGCCGGCGAGGTGCTGGTCCTCCAGCGCCGGGGGCAGCCAGGCGCCCATCGGCCCCTCACGCAGCGCGAGGTAGTGGGCGCCACCGATCAACGTGGTCTGCCCCATGATCGTGACGCCGAGGAAGGCGTGGAACGGCAGCGTCATGAGCGTGAGCAGCACCCGGAACGGGTAGCCGACCCGACCCGGGACCGGGTCGATGCCCATGAGCGGCCAGAAGAAGAGCGTGCCGACCAGCACCAGGTGGACGTGCATCATCTCGTGCACGAATGGCGAGCCCAGGCTCGCGTCGTACCAGGAGCTGAAGTAGAGCGCCCAGGGCGAGGCGACGTAGAGGACGAAGGCCAGCGGCGCGAACGCGAGCACCTTGGCCACCCGCGAGTGCAGCACCGAGAGCAGCCACCTGCGGGGAGCAGGTGGCAGGGTCCGCAGGGCGAGCGTGACCGGTGCTCCCAGCGCGAGCGCGAGCGGCACCACCATCGACAACAGCATGTGCTGCACCATGTGCACGCTCAGCAGCGTGGTGTCGTAGCGTCCCAGGCCGGACGAGGTGGCGAAGAAGAAGGCACCCATCCCCAGACCCACGAAGGCCGCGGTGCGGCCCACCGGCCACCGGTCCCCGCGACGGTTCAGGACGCGCACGCCGAGGACGTACAGGCCGATCGCCCAGACCGTCACGACGAAGGGGATCGGGTCGAGTCCCCAGTCGGTGAACACGCGTCCGAGCGTGAATCTCGGGAGGGTCTCCGGGGCATCCTGGGAGAGCAAGGACAGGGCAAGTGGCACGGTATGAACTTTATGACCCCCCAACACAGGGGGTCGGGGTGCCCTTCGCCGTCGGGAGAAGCAATAATGACGCCCGTGGCGACAGCACAAGCGATTCCAGCGTCCCGACTGCACGGGCACCACGACCGACCCAGCATGGTCAGCGTGGGCACGATCATCTGGCTCTCCAGCGAGCTGATGTTCTTCGCGGCCCTCTTCGCGGCCTACTTCACCATCCGCGCAGTCAGCCCCGAGCTGTGGGCGCAGGAGACGCAGCTCCTCAACGTCCCCTTCGCGACGGCCAACACCGCGATCCTGGTGGCGTCCTCGTTCGCCTGCCAGTGGGGCGTGTTCGCCGCCGAGCGCGGGCAGGTCGGCCGCTCCGGGTCTTTGCTCAACGTCGCCAAGTGGGGACTGCGCGAGTGGTTCGTCCTCACCTACGTCATGGGTGCCGTCTTCATCGGCGGCCAGGCGCTCGAGTACGCCGAGCTCATCCACGAGGGCGTCACCATCCCGAGCTCGGCCTACGGCTCGATGTTCTACCTGACCACCGGATTCCACGGACTCCACGTGACCGGCGGTCTGATCGCCTTCCTCTTCGTGCTGGGACGCACCTACCTGGCCAGGCGCTTCACCCACGAACAAGCCGTCACCGCGATCGTCGTGTCCTACTACTGGCACTTCGTCGACGTGGTGTGGATCGGCCTGTTCTTCACGATCTACGTCATCCAGTAAGACCGACCCCGCAACCGGCAAGGACTCATCGTGCGCGTGCTCAATCGAACCGCTGGTCGCCTCTCCCGGCATCGTCGGGGACCTCTTGCTGGTCTCGCCGTGCTGCTGCTGGGCCTCCTCATCAGTGGCTCCCTCTACACCGCCTTCGCTCCGGCCCAGGCCAGCAACCAGGCGAGCGAGACCGATCAGGTCGCCCAGGGCAAGGAGCTCTTCCTCGCCAGCTGCGCCTTCTGCCACGGCAAGAACGGCGAGGGCATCCCGACGGTCCGCGACGGCTACCAGCTCGGCCCGTCGCTGGTCGGCGTGGGCGCTGCCGCCGTCGACTTCCAGGTCGGCACCGGTCGTATGCCGATGGCGAGCCCCGGCGCCCAGGCGCCCGCCAAGAAGGCCGTCTTCGACGACGAGGAGACCGCAGCCCTCGCGGCGTACGTCGCCTCGCTGGCACCGGGCCCGGCCATCCCCAACGAGTCGGACTACTCCATCGAAGGCCTCTCTGAGGCCGAGCGCGAGGAGGCCATCTCCCGCGGTGGTCAGATCTTCCTGACCAACTGCACGGCCTGCCACAACTTCAACGGCGCCGGTGGGGCCATGCCCCGCGGCGGCTACGCCCCGAGCCTGCACGGCGTCGAGGGCAAGTACATCTTCGAGGCGCTGCTGACGGGCCCGCAGAACATGCCGAGCTTCAGCAACGGCAACCTCTCCCCCGACGAGAAGCGTGACGTCATCGCCTACCTCGGCAGCATCGAGGACAACCCCGAGTACGCCGGCTTCACCCTCGGCGGGCTGGGACCGGTGTCCGAGGGATTGTTCGGGTGGATCGTCGGCATAGGCTCGCTGGTGGGCGCCGCCGTCTGGATCGCCTCGCACACGACCCGGAGCAAGAAGAGCAAGGTGAACGCGTGAGCAACGACGACCACACGCCTGTGACCCACGACTCGCACGTGCCCGTGCACAAGGCGGCCGAGCCCATCGCGGACCCGGGCCTCCCGCCGCACACCTGGCGCCCGACCGACGTCGACCCGAGGGCCGAGAAGCGGGCCGAGCGGCAGATCGCCGCCATGTTCATCGGCGCCATGATCAGCGCGGTGCTCTTCGTGGTCGCCTACTTCGCGTTCGAGGTCGGCGACAACTGGGACACCTTCGCCGGCCTGGGTGCCTCCACGGTCTCCCTCGGGGTGACCCTGGGCGTGAGCCTGCTGCTCATCGGCACCGGGATCATCCACCTCGCCCGCAAGCTCATGGCCGACGCCGAGATGGTGGAGATGCGCCACCCGGCCGCCTCTCCTCCGGAGGACCGCGAGGCCACCATCGAGGCCCTCAACGCCGGCCTGGACGAAGCCGGCATCGCGCGCCGTCCGCTCGTACGCAACACCATGCTCGCCTCGATCGGCGTTCTCGGCCTGCCGGCCGTGGTGCTGCTGCGCGACCTGGCCCCCGGAAGCACTCTCGACGTCGGGAACCTGGCCAAGACCATCTGGGAGCCGGGCATGCGCCTGGTGCGTGACGTCGTCGGCACCCCGATCCTGGCCAGCGAGATCGAGGTCGGCGACCTGATCAACGGCGCTCCCGCGGCGCTGTTCCCCACCGAGGAGAACGGTTACCCCGAGCTCGAGGCCGGCGACGAGCAGGTCCAGAAGGCCAAGGGCGCGATCATCATCGTCCGGATGGACCCCGACGACATCGCGCCCGTCAAGGGGCGCGAGAAGTGGACCGTCGACGGGATCATCTGCTACTCCAAGATCTGCACCCACGTGGGCTGCCCGATCTCCCTCTACGAGCGCACCACGCACCACGTGCTGTGCCCGTGCCACCAGTCGACCTTCGACCTGGCCGACGGCGCCAAGGTCGTCTTCGGTCCGGCCGCCCGTCCCCTCCCCCAGCTGCCCCTCGCGGTTGACGAAGAGGGATACCTCGTCGCACAGAGCGACTTCGAAGAGCCCGTCGGGGCCAGCTACTGGGAGCGTGAGAAGCAGTGAGCACCGACTCCAGGCTTGACACCAGCAAGGTCGCGGCGAGCAACCGCACCGACGCCGCGACCGCATCCAAGTCCAGCCCTGCCGGCTCGTTGGCCTCCTGGGCCGACGACCGGCTCGGCCTGGCGACGGCGATGAAGAAGAACCTGCGCAAGGTCTTCCCCGACCACTGGTCGTTCATGCTCGGCGAGATCGCGCTGTGGAGCTTCGTCGTGCTGCTCCTCACCGGCGTGTTCCTCACCCTGTGGTTCAACCCGTCGATGGGCCACGTCACCTACGAAGGCTCCTACGACCAGCTGCGCGGCATCGGCATGTCGGAGTCCATGGCCTCCACGCTGAACATCTCCTTCGACGTGCGCGGCGGCCTGCTGATGCGCCAGATGCACCACTGGGCAGCGACGATCTTCGTCGCCGCGATGATGGTGCACCTGCTGCGCGTCGCCTTCACCGGCGCCTACCGCAAGCCGCGTGAGCTCAACTGGGTCATCGGCTGCATCCTGCTCCTGCTCGGCACCCTGGAGGGCTTCACCGGCTACTCGCTGCCGGACGACCTCCTCTCCGGCACCGGTGTCCGCGCTGCGGATGGCTTCCTGAAGGCCACCCCGGTCGCAGGCTCGTACATGTCGTTCCTGCTGTTCGGTGGCGAGTTCCCCGGCGAGTCGATCATTCCCCGGCTCTACATCATCCACGTGCTGCTGATCCCGGGCATCCTGCTCGCCCTGATCGCCGCCCACATGCTGCTGCTCGTCTACCACAAGCACACGCAGTGGCCCGGCCCCGGCCGCACCGAGCAGAACGTCGTCGGCTTCCCGATGCTGCCCGTGTACGCCGCCAAGGCCGGTGGGTTCTTCTTCATGGTCTTCGGCGTCATCGCCCTCATGGGTGGCCTGATGTCGATCAACCCGGTGTGGAAGTTCGGCCCCTACGACCCGACCAAGGTCACGGCCGGTTCCCAGCCCGACTGGTACATGGGCTGGCCCGACGGGCTGTTGCGCATCATCCCGACCGGGTGGGAGTCGGTGATCTTCGGCTACACGATCTCGTGGAACGTGATGCTGCCGATCCTGATCGTGCCGCCGCTGATGCTCGTCGTACTCATCCTGCTTCCCTTCCTCGAGGGGTGGATCACCGGCGACAAGCGCGACCACCACCTGCTCCAGCGCCCCCGCAACGCGCCGACGCGCACGGCGGTCATGGTCGCCCTGATGACCTTCTACGGCCTGGCCTGGGCGGCCGGCGGCAACGACATCATCGCGATCAAGCTGCATGCCAGCATCAACCAGATCACCTACTTCATGCGCGTGGCCATCTTCCTGGGCCCCGTCCTGGCGTTCTGGATCACGCGCCGCTGGTGCATCTCGTTGCAGCGCCACGACAACGACAAGCTGCTCCACGGCTACGAGACGGGTGTCATCACCCGCTCCCCCGACGGCCAGTACGCCGAGCGGCACCTGCCGATCAGCGACACGGCCGCCTACACCCTCACCGCCCGCGACCGCGACGAGGTCTTCACGGCCGACGGCGACACCGACGCGGCCGGCGTGGCTGCACCCAACTCGCGCTCCGAGCGCCTGCGGGCCCGACTGTCGTCGTGGATGTACAGCAACAACGTGCAGAAGCCCACGGCAGCCGAGCTCGAGGAGGCGCACCACCACGCCGAGCACGAGGCGGAGCTCGCCTCGGGTCTCGACCACCCGGTCGACGGACACCAGTTCGACGACCACCGGCTGCGCGACACCGACGAGGTCCCGCTGCGCGACCACTGATCGTCGTACGACACGAAGGGCCCGCCGGGATCATCCCGGCGGGCCCTTCGTGGTCCCGGTGCTGCCGTCCGGCTCCCCGTCGGGCGGTGCCCGAGGAGGGTTCTGGAGGCGCCAGAGCCGCCTGTCGCACCGCTCTCCTGCGAGCCGTCGTACGCCGCGCCGGCGGGCGGTGTGCGACGGGGGTTCCGAAGCTCCGAAACCCGCCTCAGGCACCGCTCGTCGACGAGCCGGACAGCCACCGGACACTCCGGCGTACGACGTCCTCGTGGTCGGTGTGCGACCACATTGCGCGGCCCCAGCAGGTGGGTGGGCCGCCGCCCCGGAGGGGGACCCCCAACCAGCGGACGGGTCCTCAGGAGAGGGCCGAGCCGGCCTTCCAGTCGGCAAACGACAGGTTCCAGTCGCCGTAGCCGTTCTCCAGGGTCATCGAGCGGGCGGAGCCGGTGACCTCCACGACGTCGCCCCGGCTGGTGTGGTCGTAGAGCCACCCGGCGTCGGCCACGCTCATGCCGACGCAACCGTGGGAGACGTTGGCACTTCCCTGCGACCCCGTCGACCAGGGCGCGGCGTGGAGGAACTCGCCGGAGTACGTGACGCGCAGGGCGTACTGGACATCTGCGAGGTTGTAGTACTCCGGGTCATCCTTGTCGACGCCGATCGTGGCGGCGTTCATCCGCTTGCGGCGGAACTTCTCGATGATGACCTTGGTGCCCGAGCGCGTCTCCCACCCGGCCTTGCCGGCGCTGATCGGCATGGTGCGGGCGAGCTGGCCGTTGACGAAGGTCCGCAGGGTGTGCGCGCGCACGTCGACCTTGCTCACCACCGAGTCGCCGACATGGAAGCCGATGCTGCGCGACTCCTGACCGTAGATCCCGTTGCCCGCGGGCAGGCTGTTGACGTCGATGTCGACCGTCACGTCCGTGCCGGCCTTCCAGTACGACTTCGGCCGCCAGTGCGCCTCGCGGTCGCTCAGCCAGTACCAGGACCCGCGCTGGGCGGGGACGCTGGTGACGTGCATGTTCTTCTCGAACAGCGCCTGGTCGGCGACCGGGAGGTCGAAGGTCACGATGACGGGCATGCCGACGCCCACGGTCTCGCCGTCGAGCGGCGCGATCGCGGCGAAGGTCTGCTCGTCGAGCGTGAGGTCGATCGTGTGGAAGCTGCGGCTGCGCTCCAGGGTGCTGCCGTCGGCGCGGGTGGCGTCAGCCTTGATGACATAGTCGGTGCCGGGTTCGAGCAGGGCCGAGGACGTCCACGAGCCGCCCTCCACCGCGCCCGCGAGCTCGCCCGTCGGTGAGCTGACCCGGACGTCTTCGAGGGTGGCTCCGGAGGCACTCACCGTGACGGGCGAGTCGATCGGCACCGCGGTGGCATCGGTGAAGCTCGTGCTCAGCCGGACCGGCTCGGGCTTCGGCGTCTCGGCTGCTGCCGGTGCACCGGCGGAGCCGGGACCGCCCTCCGGGTCGGTGACAGACGTGCTGCACCCGGCGAGGACCGCGAGCGACAGCACCGCCACCGCAGCCGTCGTACGACGACGGGCGGAGCGAGTGGAACCGGGCGCGCGTGAGCGCATGTGAGAAGACCCCCATGATGAGACGGCGAAGCCCGTCCAGCCTACGGCGTGGACGGGCTCCTCCAAAGATGACGAGCGCGAGGGCTCAGTGAGCGTGCTCACCCCGGTAGTACTCGAAGATGAAGCCGCACGTCACGATGGCACCGACCGTGAACCCGATGATGACCAGCCACCACGCGGCGAGCGCGACGCCGTAGACGATGACGCCGAGGGCCAGGGCGCACCACAGCGGCCACCACGAGTAGGGCGGGAAGAAGCCCAGCTCACCGGCACCCTCGGCGATGTCGCCGTCCTTGCGGTCCTCCGGACGCGGGTCCATGCGCGCGGCGTGGAACCCGAGATAGAGGGTGACCATGCCGAAGAGCAGTGCGGTCATCACCAGGGCAGAGGTGCCGGTCCAGTCCCCTGAGAGGAACCAGTAGGCCGGGGCGACGACCGTCACGAACAAGGCAGTGATCCCGAAGACCCATGCTTCAGCCTTCATCGGTTGTCCTCCTCCGTGGTGTCGGTCCGATCCCGCAGCATCCCCTCGCGCCCCTCGACCTCGGGCGCATCGGCAGGATCGCCGTTGCGCTCGGCCTCGTTGTGGGACAGCTCCATCAGCGCGATCTCCGGGTGGTGGAGATCGAAGGCCGGCGACTCCGAACGGATCCGCGGCAGCGAGTGGAAGTTGTGGCGCGGCGGCGGGCTGCTGGTCGCCCACTCGAGCGAGCGGCCCCAGCCCCACGGGTCGTCGACCCCGACCAAGGGACCCTTGGCGGAGATGTAGACGTTGTAGAGGAAGGGCAGCGTCGAGGCACCGAGCAGGAAGGCACCCACGGTCGAGACCTGGTTGAGCGTGGTGAATCCGTCAGCCGGCAGGTAGTCGGCGTAGCGACGCGGCATCCCCTCGACCCCCAGCCAGTGCTGGACGAGGAAGGTGGTGTGGAAGCCCACGAAGAGCAGCCAGAAGTGCACCTTGCCGAGGCGCTCGTCGAGCATCCGGCCGGTCATCTTGGGCCACCAGAAGTAGAACCCGGCGAACATCGCGAAGACCACGGTGCCGAAGACCACGTAGTGGAAGTGCGCCACCACGAAGTAGGAGTCGGACACGTGGAAGTCGAGCGGCGGGCTGGCCAGGATCACGCCGGTGAGCCCACCGAAGAGGAAGGTCGTCAAGAAGCCGACCGACCACAGCATCGGGGTGTCGAAGGACAGAGATCCCCCCCACATCGTGCCGATCCAGTTGAAGAACTTCACCCCTGTGGGCACTGCGATCAGGAACGTCATGCCGGAGAAGAACGGCAGGTCGACCGCGCCGGTGACGAACATGTGGTGGGCCCACACGGCCACGGAGAGCATCGCGATGCCGAGCGTGGCGGCCACCAGGCCGACATAGCCGAAGATCGGCTTGCGGCTGAAGACCGGCAGGATCTCGGAGACGATGCCGAAGAACGGCAGCGCGATGATGTAGACCTCCGGGTGCCCGAAGAACCAGAACAGGTGCTGCCACAGCACCGGTCCGCCGTGCGACGGATCGAAGACGTGGGCTCCGAGTATCCGATCGGCCTCGAGCGAGAGCAGCGCACCCGCGAGGATCGGGAACACCAGGATCACGAGCATGCTGGTGATCAGCGTGTTCCACACGAAGATCGGCATCCGGAACATCGTCATGCCGGGCGCGCGCATGCAGATGATCGTGGTGATGAAGTTGACGGCACCGAGGATCGAGCCGAGACCGGCCATCCAGAGGCCCATGATCCACAGGTCGCCACCCACACCCGGACTGCGTACGGCGTCCGAGAGCGGCGTGTAGGCGAACCAGCCGAAGTCCGCGGCCCCCTGCGGGGTGAGGAAGCCGGACCCGGCGATGATCCCGCCGAAGAGGAAGAGCCAGTAGCTGAACATGTTGAGCCGCGGGAACGCGACGTCGGGCGCCCCGATCTGGAGCGGCATGATCACGTTGGCGAAGCCGAAGAACAGCGGCGTCGCGAAGAGCAGCAGCATGATCGTGCCGTGCATCGTGAACAGCTGGTTGTAGAGCTGGTCGTTGACGACCTGCATGCCGGGGTAGGCCAGCTCGGACCGGATCAGCATGGCCATGAGGCCGGCGATCAGGAACCACGCGAACGAGGTGACCAGGTACATCTTGCCGATCAGCTTGTGGTCGGTCGTGGTCAGCATGCGCACGACCTGCTGGCCGAGCGCCTTGCGCTCGGGTGGGGAGCCAGCTGGGGCAGCAGGTGCGGCGGTGGTTGCGGCGCTCACTCGTTGCTTCCTTCCGAGTTGTCGTCGAGACCGGCCTGGTCGTTGACGTAGCTGCCGCCGAGGAGCGGGGCACCCGCGGTCTGGCCGGACTGCGCCAGGTCGGCGAGATAGGCCTCGTACTTCGCCTGGCTGACGACCTCGACGTTGAACAGCATCCGCGAGTGGGAGACACCGCAGAGCTCGAAGCACTTGCCGGCATAGGTGCCCTCGACGGACGTGGTGACCTGGAACTTGTTGACCCGCCCGGGGATGACGTCCATCTTCATCAGGAAGGCCGGGACACCGAAGTCGTGGATCACGTCGGGCGAGTGCAGGTTGAACTGGATGGTCTCGTCGACCGGCAGCACCAGCGTCGGGATCTCGCGTCCGGTGCCGGAGGTGAAGGCGTACTCGTCGTAGGCGAAGCTGCCGTCCTCACCGCTCGCGCTCGGGTCCTGCTCGCCCAGGCCGTGGTTGAAGGTCCACGACCACTGCTGGCCCATCACCTCGACCGTCATGTCGGGGCTCTTGTCGAGGTAGGTCAGCTCGTCCTGGACGCGGACGGTGTGGAAGAAGAACACGACGCACATGAGGACCGGGGCGATCGTGTAGAAGACCTCGAGCGGCAGGTTGTAGCGCGTCTGTCGCGGGACCTCGGCGTCGCTGCGCCGACGGAAGCGGACCACGACGTAGAAGATCAGGGCCCAGACGATGACACCGGTGACCATCGCGGCCACCCACGCCCACTTCCAGAGCTCATAGGTGTAGGGGCCCTGCGTGGTGACGCGGTCGGGCATGGCGAGGTTGCGGATCTGGTGCTGGTCGGCCTCGGAACACCCGGCCAGCACCAGCATGGCCGCGCCCAGGAGCGCGACCCTCAGCGTGCGCCGCAGCGCGCCTGAGAGCTTGGGGACTTGCAGACCCACTGACGAGCCTCTCTCTCGGTCCTTTTCGACATGCAGAGACTATCTCCATCCGGCCTGTGCGTGCGGGGCAGGGTCGGGTGTCGTCGGATCGGCGCGGTCGCCCCGCGTGGACTGGCGACCACGTGGCATAGGTTGCCCGTGTGACAGCGCCTGTGACGGGAGAGGGAGACCTCGACAGCGCGTCTGCCGGGCCGCTGCACCCGGCGGCGCGTGAAATCATGCTCGCCGCGCTCGACCGGGGGTACGCCGATCCGCGCCGGCTGCACCACGCCGGCCGCG
Organism: uncultured Actinomycetota bacterium; assembly: GCA_963843815.1. Taxonomy (GTDB): domain Bacteria; phylum Actinomycetota; class Actinomycetes; order Propionibacteriales; family Nocardioidaceae; genus Nocardioides. The sequence continues at coordinate 115,437 of CAWJLX010000004.1, forward strand.
ACGCGCGGCTCCTGCTGGACAACGCGCGCGAGGCCACGGCCGACGCGCTCGGCGTCCGTGCGGACGAGGTCACCTTCACCCCGAGCGGCACCCACGCGGTGCACCTGGGTCTGCTCGGACTGGTGCGCGGCTCGCGCCGCGGTGACGTGGTCGTCCACCCGTCGGTCGAGCACTCGGCTGTCATCCGGGCGGTCGAGTGGGGCGCCCGCGGCCTGGTCGTCGACGTGGACGGGAGCGGTCGGGTGCGCGAGGGCGACCTGGCCGCGGCGGCAGCTGCGGACGACGTCGGGGTGGTCGCCCTCCAGACCGCCAACCACGAGGTCGGCACGGTCCAACCCGTCGGCGAGATCGAGCTGCCCGACGACGTGCCCCTCTTCACCGACGCCTGTGCCTCGATGGCTCGACTCCCCCTGCCGCCGGGCTGGTCCGCGGCCGCGGGCTCGGCGCACAAGTGGGGCGGCCCGGCCGGGGTCGGCGTGCTGCTGGTCCGCAAGCGTGCACGGTGGCGCAACCCGTTCCCTGCCGACGACCGGATCGACGAGCGCACCACGGGCTTCGAGAACATCCCCGCCGTGCTGGCGGCCGCGGCCTCGCTCCGGGCCGTGGTGGCCGAGCGCGACGAGGTCAACGCTCGTCACCACGAGCTCATCGACGTCGTGCGCCGACGGGTGGCCGCGGAGGTGCCCGACGTCGAGGTGGTCGGCGACCCGGCTCGACGACTCCCCCACCTGGTGACCTTCTCGTGCCTCTACGTCGACGGGGAGGCGCTCGTCACCGAGCTCGACCGGCGTGGCTTCGGCATCGCCAGCGGCTCGGCCTGCACGGCCTCCACGCTCACCCCCAGCCACGTCCTCGCGGCGATGGGTGTGCTGACCCACGGCAACGTACGGCTGTCGCTGCAGCGCGACACGACGCGCGCCCACGTCGACGCCTTCTGCGACGTCCTCCCCGGGCTGGTGGCCGACCTCCGCGCACGGGTGGGCCTGTGACCGGCCCCGACGCGCACCCTGACGTCGCGCTCGAGCTGGACTGCCGCGACCTGCTGTGCCCGATGCCGATCATCGAGCTCGCGCGGCACCTCACCGAGGTCGGCGTCGGCGAGCTGCTCGCGGTGGTCGCCCACGACCCGGCTGCGGCCGTGGACGTCCCGGCCTGGTGCCGGATGACGTCGCAGGACTACGTCGGGGCGGACAGCGCCTCGGACGGAGCCCCGCGCTACGTCGTACGACGCCTCGGCTGAGGTCGCCCGACCCGGCATACCCGCGGACGAGGGGTCAGGGACGGATCGTGCGCAGGTGGGGCTCGAAGTCCGCGACGGCCTCGTCGCCGTAGGTGGCCGCGCACCGGGTGAGGAAGGCGTTGCGGGAGATCTCGTACTCCTGCGTGCCGACCTGCTCCACGACGTAGACCGCCAGCAGGCACCCGAGCTGGGCGGCGCGCTCGTGACCGAGACCCCAGCTCAGCGCGGCGAGGAAGCCGGCGCGGAAGGCGTCGCCGACGCCCGTTGGCTCGACCTTCCTGATCTCGGGCACGGCCGCGACCACGACCGACTCCTCGCCCTCACGATCGATGCGTACGCCCCGGGGACCGAGGGTGACCACCCACGTGCCGACCCGGGAGAGGACCTCCTCGGCGCTCCAGCCGGTCTTCTGGGTGATCAGGCTGGATTCGTACTCGTTGGAGAACAGGATCTCGGCGCCGTCGATCAGCGGACGGATCAGGTCGCCGTCGCCGAAGGCGAGCTGCTGGGACGGGTCGGCGACGAAGCGGTAGCCGCGCTGGCGGCACTCGTCGGTGTGGCGCAGCATGCCCTGCGGGTCGTCCGGGCCGATGAGGACGTAGTCGGGATCTCCGACGCGGGCGACGATCGGCGCGAGCTCGATCTCGCGGGCCTCGCTCATCGCGCCCGCGTAGAAGCTGGCGATCTGGGCCATCGAGGAGTCGGTGGTGCAGACGAAGCGTGCGGTGTGACGCGTCTCGGACACATGGACCGAGTCGCAGTCGACGTCGTGGCGCTCGAGCCAGGAGCGGTACTCGGCGAAGTCCTCACCGACCGCACCCACGAGCACCGGGCGCAGGCCCAGGTTGCCCAGGCCGAAGCAGATGTTGGCCGCGCAACCGCCGCGCCGCACCTCCAGGTCCTCGACGAGGAACGACACCGAGAGCTTGTCGAGGTGGTCGACCACCAGGCTGTCGGCGAACTTGCCCGGGAAGGACATCAGGTGGTCGGTCGCGATGGATCCGGCTACGAGGAGGGACACGCCGCGAAACACTACCTCTCGGTACGACTCGGGATACCCCTCAGTAGCCAATAGCGTCATGGCCATGACGACTCCCCGACGCCCCGCACACCTGGCCCACGCCGACTTGGGGACGCCCGCCGAGATGGCCGCCGACTGCCAGGAGATCGGCCGCAACCTCCGACTCGAGCGTGTCGCGCGGGCCGCCGTCCAGGCCCCGCCCAGCATCCGCTTCGAGGACTACCCGACCGAGGTCGGCAAGCGCGAGATCCGGATCTCGGATGCGGCCGCCCGACTGGCCAACGCGCTGCACCTGCACCTGGACTGACGTCCACCTCTTCCACGACGAAGGCCCCCTGCCAGCGGCAGGGGGCCTTCGTGGTGATCGGGTCAGATCAGTGGAACGAGTCGCCGCAGGCGCAGGAGCCGGTGGCGTTGGGGTTGTCGATCGTGAAGCCCTGCTTCTCGATGGTGTCGACGAAGTCGATCTCGGCACCGTTGAGGTAGGGGACGCTCATCCGGTCGACGACGACGGTCACGCCGTCGAAGTCGGTGGTGACGTCGCCGTCGAGGGTGCGCTCGTCGAAGAAGAGCTGGTAGCGCAGACCCGAGCAGCCACCCGGCTGGACGGAGATGCGCAGGGCCAGGTCGTCGCGGCCCTCCTGCTCGAGGAGGCTCCGCACCTTGCCGGCTGCGACAGCGGACAGGTTGATCTGGTCGGTGCGGCGCTCGGTGGTCTCGACCTGCTCGGTCATCTCATCACTCCAGAAAGTCTCGGGGTATCGCAGGTTCCAATGGTCGCACACGACGGGTTATTCCCCGTCTCCGCGTCAGGCGCGCGGCAGCCGCACCTCGAACCGGGCTCCCCCACCACCGTCCACCACGCGGACCGTCCCTCCGTGCCGTTCGGCCACGGCCCGGACGATCGACAGGCCGAGCCCGGTCCCTGACTCGTGTCCGCGGGCCGTGTCGCCGCGACGGAACCGCTCGAAGACCGCCTCGCGGAGGTCAGGGACGATGCCGGGTCCGTCGTCCGCGACGACCAGCACGGTCGAGGCGTCGTCCTGGCGACAGGCCACCTCGACCCGCGCGGACGCATGTCGTACGGCGTTGGCGAGCAGGTTGCCCACCAACCGGGCCAGGTCGTCCCGGCTGCCCCGCACGGGAGCCGCCGAGACCCCGTGCACGTCGAGCTCCACAGCGGTGGTGGGCCTGGTCCGGGCCACCTCCTCGAGAACCACGTCGTCGAGGTCGACCAGGTTGCCCTCGGTCGCCGGCGCGTCCTGGCGGGCCAGGAACAGCAGGTCCCGGACCAGCCGCTCCATGCGGTCGGTCTCGGACAGCAGGGCGCTCGCGACCTCGCGCCACGCCGAGGGGTCGTCGCCGCGCTGGGCCACCTCGAGCTGGGCGCGATAGGACGCGAGCGGGCTCTGCAGCTCGTGGGCGGCGTCGGCCACGAAGGTGCGCTGGCGACGGTGCGCCTCCTCGACCGGGCGGAGCGTACGGCCCAGCAGGAGCCAGAGCAGCGCCGCCGAGGCGAGCAGGACCAGCGGCATCGCCACGAGGAGCGCGACGCCCAGGGCGAGCACGTCCTCCCTGACGGACTCGCGGCTGGTGCCCACGACGGCCGTGACGGGGCCGCCCGGGCCCGGGCGGGTGACCAGCCAGGCGCGGTAGTCCTCGGTCTCGTCGTCGTCGGGGACCCCGTCGAGATCGATGGGCAGGGCGCCGTCGGCGCTGCCACGTCGGTCGGTGAGCGCCGGCGCGTCCCCCAGACTTGCCGAGGCCGCGATCACGGCGCCATCCGGTCCGATCACCTGCCCCATGGAGTCGTCGCCGATGTCGGTCAGCAGGTCGGGCAGCCGTCCCTCCTCCGCCTGGACGGCGAGGTCCTCTGCCCGGCTGATCGCGACCCCGTCACCGGTGGCGACCACCTGACGATGGAAGAGGGCCAGGACGAGCACGCTCGCCGCGACCAGCACGACGGCAGAGACCGCTGTCGCGACGATCGTCAGGCGTAGCCGGGTGTGCATGTCAGGCCCCACCGGAATCCGGGCCGGAATCCAGGCCTGGATCGAGGCCTGGATCGAGGCCGGGGTCCTGACCGGCTTCGCGGTCGGGGTCGAGGCGGTAGCCGGCAAGCCGGACCGTCTGGATGCTGCGCCGCCCGAACGGCTCGTCGATGCGCATCCGCAGCTGCCGGATGTAGACCTCGACGATGTTGGGGTCGCCGTCGAACGCGAAGTCCCACACGTGCTCGAGGATCTCGGCCTTGGCCACCACCTCACCCGCCCTGCGCATCAGGAGCTCCAGCATCGAGAGCTGGCGCGGGGTCATCGGCACCTCCACGTCACCTCGCCAGACGCGGTGCGCGGCCGGGTCGAGGCGCAGGTCTCCGACCATCAGCTCCGTCGGTCGCGGTCCGCTCCCGCGGCGGACCAGGGCTCGCAGGCGCGCCAGCAGCACGGCGTACGCGAAGGGCTTGCCCAGGAAGTCGTCCGCCCCACCGTCCAGCGCGCGCGTCTCGTCGTCGGGCTGGTCCTGGGCGGTGAGCATCAGGATCGGGGTCCAGTCGCCCCGCTCACGAAGCTCGGCGCACAGCTCCAGCCCGCTCACTCCCGGGAGCATCACGTCGAGCACGAGGGCGTCGTAGGCGTTCTCGCCGGCCAGCCAGCGCCCGTCGACACCGTCGAGCGCGACGTCGACCGCGTAGCCATCGGCCTCCAGTCCTCGACGGAGTGCCACGGCGACCCGCTTGTCGTCCTCCACGACCAGGATGCGCACGCGACCACACTGGCACGGCTCGACTGAAGGCGCGCTGAAGGCCGGCTGAAGGTCCCGGCCGTGCACACCCCGTTCAGCCTGGCTTCAGGCATCGAGGTCCACGATCGGACGAATGAGCACCACACACGCCCTTGAGAGGTGGCTGAACATGCAGCGCAAGAAGAAGATCGTGCTCGCGTCCGCCGTGGCCGGGCTCCTCGTGGTCGGCGGCGCCGGCACGGCCATCGCCGGCAGCGACGACGACGCCACGGACCGGCCCATCGACGGTCCCGCGCTCCAGCAGGCGAGCGATGCGGCACTGGCCGAGACGGGCGGCGGCGCCGTCACCGAGACCGAGGTCGGCGACGAGGAGAGCCTCTACGAGGTGGAGGTCACCCTCGACAACGGCGACCAGGTCGACGTCCAGCTCGACGAGGACTTCCAGGTGGTCGGCACCGAGACGGAGTCGGGCGGCGACCACGACTGACCGGGGTTCAGCGCGACCACGTCCGCGCCACGCGCGCGGCGAGCTCGCTGAGCGCCTCGGCGGGCACGGAGAGGGCGCGGTGCTCGCCCACCAGCTCGACGACCGAGTACGCCGACTCGATGCCGAGGGCGCGCATCTCCCGCGACCCGACCAGCACCTGCCCCGCGAGAGCGATGCACGGGCGGAGCGCCTCGGAGGCGACGCCCGCGACTCCGTAGGGCACCTTGCCGGCGCGGCTGGAGAAGTCGAAGGACCCTTCACCGGTCACGACGAGGTCGGCGACACGGGCCCGCTCGGCCAGCGAGACCGCCTCGGTGACCAGCTCGATGCCGGGGCGGCGCGAGGCACCGAGGACGAGCAGGGCGTACCCGATGCCCCCTGCCGCACCGGCCCCCTTCTCCAGGGACGTACGCCGGTCGGTGGCCGTCGCGAACCCCTCCAGCCAGCCGTCCACCTCCGCGATCCGCTCCTCGCCGATCCCCTTCTGGGGGCCGAAGGTCTTGGTGGCGCCGAAGAGCCCGGTCAGCGGGATGTCGACGTCGCTCGCCGCGACCAGGGTGACCCCGGCCAGGCGTTCACGCGCCGGCGCCAGGTCGACGCCCGAGACGGACGCCAGGCCGGCGGCGCCACCGTCGAGGGCACCGTCGGACGTCGCACCGAGAGCGGCCAGGAAGCCCGCGCCACCATCGGTCGACCCGGTTCCGCCCAGTCCCACGACCACCGTCGTGGCGCCGCCGTCCGCTGCCGCCAGGACGAGCTCGCCGACGCCCCGGCTCGAGGCGGCCTCGGGGTCGCCGTCGACCAGGTGGAGCCCCGCCGCCTGGGCGCTCTCGACGTAGGCGGTCCCGCCCACCCGGAGCACCACCGCCGGCACGGGCGCGCCGTGGGGCCCGGTCACCGTGACCGCCGCGAGCTCGCCCCCGAGCGCGGTGTGGAGCACGTCGACGAAGCCGGGTCCACCGTCGGCCATCGGCGCGAGGTCGAGCTGGTCGTCGGGCGCGTGGCGCCGCCATCCCGCGGCGATGGCCTCCGCAGCCTCGACCGCCGTCAGGGTGCCGGCGAACTTGTCCGGAGCAATGAGCACGCGCATGTCGCCATCCTTCCAAGGAGGCCCACAGCACCCCACGTCGGGCATGCTGGGCGCATGCCTCCCACGTCCACTCCCGACCCCATCGTCGCGGAGGTCACCGTCCCGGTGACCCCCACCGAGGCCTTCGTCGGTTTCACCGCGCAGATGGGCGAGTGGTGGGACCCGCTGATGAGCCCCGACGCGGCGACCTTCACCGGCATCGCGATCGACCCGGAGGGCGGCGACGTGGCCATGGTCCACGGCGACGAGCAGTACGTCTGGGGGCGGGTGGTCGACTGGGACCCCATCGGCATCTACTCGCAGGAGTTCTGGCTCGGCCACGCCGAGGAGTCCCCCACCCGGCTCGAGGTCCGCTTCAGCGAGACCTCCGACGGCACGCTCGTCCGGCTGGAGCACAGCGGGTGGGCCGAGGGCAGCCAGCCGATCCGGGAGAAGTACTCCCACTGGGACCGGCTGCTCGACCGCTTCGCCGCCCACGTGTCGTGACCGGCGCACTCATCCGGCCGATGCGCGAGGGTGACCTCGCGGCGCTGGCCGAGCTCACCGCGACCAGCTACCACGAGGTGGATGCCCGCACCTACCAGCGCGCCTGGCCCGACCCCGTACGCCGCCCCGCCGCCCGCAACGGGCCCTGGATGCACCGGACCGGGCAGGCCCTCGTCACCGACCCGGGCGGCTGCTGGGTGGCCGAGGTCGACGGAGAGGTCGTCGGCGGGGCGGTGTCCCGCGTCCGAGAGCTGATGTGGCTCCTCGCGTCGTTCGCCGTGCGGCCCGACCAGCAGGGCCGTGGCATCGGGACGCAGCTCATGGCGGCGGCGATGCACCACGGCCGCGGGTGCCTGCGCGGCATGTTCGCGGCGAGTGCCGATCCGGGCGCGGTGCGCCGCTACCGGCTGGCGGGCTTCGACCTGCACCCGCAGATGCTGCTGACGGGCGTGGTCGACCGGACCGAGATCCCCGTGGTCGATCGGGTGCGCGAGGGCACCGCCGGCGATGTCGACCTGCTCAACTCCGTCGACCGCCGCACACGCGGCGCGGCGCACCTCTCCGACCACGACCTGCTGCTCGCCCAGTTCCGGCTGGTGGTGACCGACCACTCGACGGGATCGGGCTATGCCTACGTCGACGACGACGGCTCACCGACGCTGCTCGCCGCCACCAACCGACGTACGGCCTCGAAGCTGATGTGGGAGGCGCTGGCCTCGTCCACACCGGGCGACCAGATCTCCGTCCACCACATCACCGCTGCCAACTCCTGGGCACTCGACGTGGGGCTCGCGGCGCGGATGGCCATCTACCAGAGCGGCTACCTGTGCCTGCGGCAGATGAAGCCGCCCGCGCCCTACCTCCACCACGGAAGCCTGCTCTGAGCGACGACCGGGGGTGCCCCCTCCTAGAATGAGCTCATGAGCACCGTCGACCTGCCCCTCCTTCCGCTCGGCAAGGGCCGCGACCTCGACGCCGAACGTGGCGTGGAGTGCCCCGGTGACCTCCCGGCAGCGTCCGACCCCGACCTGGTCGAGCGCGCCCGCGCCGCCAAGGCAGCCCTCGGCGAGCGACTCTTCGTGCTCGGCCACCACTACCAGCGCGACGAGGTCATCCAGTTCGCGGACGTCACCGGCGACTCGTTCAAGCTGGCGCGCGATGCCGCAGGTCGCCCGGATGCCGAGTTCATCGTGTTCTGCGGTGTGCACTTCATGGCCGAGTCGGCAGACATCCTCACGGCCCCGAACCAGCAGGTGATCCTGCCCGACCTCGCGGCCGGCTGCTCGATGGCCGACATGGCGCGCCTGCGCCAGGTCGAGGACGCCTGGGACGCGATGGCCGACGCCGGGATCCAGGGCAGCGTCGTGCCGGTGACCTACATGAACTCCAGCGCCGACATCAAGGCGTTCTGCGGTCGCAACGGCGGACTCGTGTGCACGTCCTCCAACGCCGACGTCGCACTCGAGTGGGCCTTCGACCAGAAGGCGGACATCGAGGGCGGCGCCAAGATCCTCTTCCTCCCCGACCAGCACCTCGGCCGCAACACGGCGGTGCTGAAGATGGGCATCGCGCTGGACGAGTGCGTGGTCTGGGACCCGAAGGAGCCCGACGGCGGTCTCACGCCGGAGGAGCTCCAGCAGGCACGGGTGATCCTCTGGAAGGGTCACTGCTCGGTGCACGGCCGATTCTCCGAGGACGTCGTCGACGAGCTCCGCGCCAAGCACCCCGGCATCAACATCCTCGTCCACCCCGAGTGCACCCACGAGGTCGTGCTCGCGGCCGACCTGGTGGGTTCGACCGAGTTCATCATCAAGACGATCGAGGCCGCCGAGCCCGGCACGGCGTGGGCCATCGGCACCGAGCTCAACCTCGTCCAGCGCCTCAAGGACGCCCACCCCGACAAGACCATCGTCTTCCTGGACCGCAACGTCTGCTACTGCTCCACGATGAACCGGATCGACCTCCCGCACCTGGTCTGGGCGATGGAGAACCTCGTTGCCGGAGAAGTCGTCAACCAGATCACCGTCGACCCGGAGACCGAGGCCGACGCCCTGGTCGCGCTCCAGCGGATGCTCGACCTGCCGGGCAAGTCCCACCGCGACTGACCCGGCAGCCGGAAGATCCACGGCCATGGTCCTCAGGCGGATCAGCGATGCTGAGCGCCGGAGCCGGATCGGCGTCCGCCACGGGCTCGCTCCCGCCCACCGGTTGGGCGACGTCGCGTCAGTGACCCGGGCGATGACCGTGCTGCACGCGACCGAGGCGGCGACGGTGCACCTCGCGGTCCTCGCCCGGTCCGAGGGCCTGGCGCCCGGGCACGTCGACGCCGCCCTCTACGACTCCCGTGAGGTCGTCAAGCAGCTCGCCATGCGGCGGACGCTCTTCGTCTTCCCCCGCGACCTGCTGCCTGCCGCGTGGGGCAGCGCCTCGGCCCGGGTCGCGACCGCGGAGGGCCGGCGCATCGCCAAGGCCATCGCCGCCGCCGGCATCGCCGATGACGGTGACGCCTGGCTCGCGCGGGCCCGCGGCGCCACCCTCGAGCGGCTCGCCGACGGGCCCGCCACGGTGGCCGAGCTCCGCTCGGTGGTGCCCGAGCTGGCGGGCACGGTCGGCGGCACGACGGACAAGAAGTGGGACCGGCCGGTGCCTGTCGCCCCGTGGGTGCTGACGCACCTCGGACTCGAGGGCGCGGTCCTGCGGGGGCGCAACGCGGGCCACTGGAGGTTGAACAAGCCGACCTGGACCCGCGCCGACGACTGGCTCGAGGAGGTGCCGGAGCGGATCGGTGAGGCCGCTGGTTACGCCGAGCTGGTGCGCGCATGGCTGGGGACGTTCGGCCCCGGCACGGCCGGCGACATCCAGTGGTGGCTCGGCTCGACCAAGACGGCGGTCACGCGCGCACTGGGCGACGTCGGGGCCGAGGAGGTCTCGCTCGACGATGGCACCACCGGCTGGGTGCTCGCCGAGGACGCCGACGACACTGGTCCGGTCGGTCCCTGGGCGGCCCTGCTGCCGACACTCGACCCCACCGTCATGGGCTGGAGGTCGCGCGCCTTCTACCTCGACCCTGCCCATGTCCCGCACCTGTTCGACTCCAACGGCAACGCCGGAACAACGGCGTGGTGGGACGGGCGGATCGTGGGCTGCTGGGTGCAGGACGACACAGGCGTCGTACGACTCTCGCTCCTCGAGGACGTGGGTCCCGCAGGACGCGCCGCCCTCGACCTGGAGGCCGCGCGGCTCACTGCCTGGCTGGACGGCACCGTGATCGGCACCGTCTACGCCTCACCGCAGATGAAGCGGGCGAGGCTTCCCTAGCGCCCGGTCTGCCCAGTCACGGTGTCGGGCACGGACGGCAGCTCGAACCAGAACACCGAGCCACCGCCGTCGCGCCCGTCGACGCCCATCCGACCGCCGTGCGCCTCGACGACCCGGCGGCACGTCGCGAGTCCGATGCCGACGCCCTCCACGGTCTTGTCAAGGCGGGCCAACGGCGCGAAGACCCGCTCCCGGTGCTCTGCCGGGACACCTCGCCCGCGATCGCGCACCTCGATGCGGTTCACCCCATCGAGCAGGTGGGCGCCGACCTCGATCTCGGGCTGCCTCGCGTCGGTGAACTTCGCCGCGTTGTCGAGCAGGTTCACCAGCACGGAGCGCAGCTGCGCAGCGTCGCCCCGCGCCAGGGGGAGCTCCCCGGACCGCACCGAGTCACCCGACAGCCGACCGGTGAGGTCCTCCAGGGCCGACGCGAGCTCGGCCCCGAGGTCCACCACGTCGTCGCCCGGCGCCGATCCCTGGGAGGCGAAGTCCCGCAGGTTGTCGATCATGCCGTCCATCCGCTCGAGGCCGCGGCGAGCCCGGGCGACGGTGTCGATCTGGTCGGGCTCGGTGATGTCCAGCTCCAGTGTCTCGAGCGACAGCGAGAGCGAGGTCAGGGGGTTCTTGAGGTCGTGGCTGACCTGCGCTGCGAAATGGGCCAACCGGTCGTTGGACGTGCTGAGGCGGGCGTTGACCTCGCTGAGGCGTCGCGAGGCGAGCTCGAGCTCCAGCATGTCGACAACCCGGTCGGCGAGCTGGGCGAGCCCCTTGGCGACCTCGGGGGTCACCCTGTGCGTGTCGTTGTCGAAGACGCACAGAGTGCCGATGACGACGCCCGCCGGAGTGCGGAGGGGGTGGGAGCCGTAGAACCGCACGCGGGTGAGCTCGTCCGTCGTCCGGGGGTGCTGGGTGAAGCGCTCGTCCTGGCCCGCATCCTCCAGCATGATCGGCTCACCCGACTCCACGACGACCCGGCACATCGAGCTCTCGATCGGGGAGTCCCCACCGGTGAAGCCCGAGGTGGCGACCTGGTGCTGGAAGTGGCTGCTGAGGAGGTTGACCGCGGCGAAGGGCACACCCGCCACCTGCGCCGCCAGGTCGACGAGCGCGCCGAGCTCACGGCGGGCCGGCCCGTCGACGACGTCGTACGTCGCCAGCGCCCTGTCGCGCTGCTGGCCCCTGGCCACGTCCGTGGTCACAGGCCCGGGGCCTTCCACACGGCCATCCAGCGCTGCAGGTCAGGCTCCATGGGCAGCTCTCCTCCGAGCAGGTCGCGCACCGACAGCTCCAGGAGCGTGTCGCGGGACCGCTCGCCGTTGGGCGCGAACGGGTAGAAGGTGCCCTGCTTGAAGAGGTACGTCAGTCCGAACCGCTGCCCGGAGGCGTTGGCGAAGGGCACCATGGAGCAGAGCAGCCCACTCTCGAAGCCGTTGAGCTCCAAGGTGGTGTTGACGGCGTGGAGATCGGTGCAGAGACCAGCCATGTCGGCCTTGTCGCCCTCGACCACGAGCCACGTGAAGCCGAAGTCGTCCTGCGTCACGCTCACCCGCGGCGCCTCGGCATCGTCGCCGATCAGGGCGACGACGTCCTCCTGCGTCTGGGCGAACGCGGCACCCGCGGCCGATCGGTAGCAGACCGCACCGGAGCCGGTCGGCTCGAACCCGAGGGCGGTCTGGAGCGTGATCGCCGCGCTCGGCACCAGGAACAGGGCATCGAGGTTGTTGCGCTTGGGCTGTGTCCGCGCGCGCATCGTCTCCCAGAGTCCCATCCCCGACCGCCTCAGCCGGTCGGCCGGCTGAGCTCGGCCTGGATGCGGGCCAGCTGCTCGAGGCGCTGCTGCAGGGGCGGGTGGGTGGCCATCAGCCCGCTCAGCCCGCCGCCGCGCAGGGCCGGAACGATGCACAGGGCGCTGGCCGCGTTGGCCCGGAGGTCGCGCTGGGGAGTGGCTGCGGCCTCTCCGCTGATCTTCTGCAGCGCAGTGGCCAGGGCCGCAGGCTTGAGGGTGAGGTAGGCGCCGGCACGGTCGGCGCTGAGCTCGCGGTAGCGCGAGAGCAAGCGCAGCAGCAGGAAGCTGACGGCGTAGACGACGACGCTGGCGACAAGGGCGACCAGCACGGCGGGCAGGGCACTGCTGTTGTTGCGGGAGCGACCCATCCCACCGAACTGCGTGAAGCGCATGAGCAGGCCGGCAGCGATGCCGGCCGAGGCAGCCACGGTCATGACGAGCACGTCGCGGTGGGCCACGTGGCTCAGCTCGTGGGCCAGCACGGCTTCGAGCTCCTCCGCGTCGAGCGTCTGCAGGATGCCGGTCGTCACGCACACCACGGCGCGATCGGGCGAACGACCGGTCGCGAAGGCGTTGGCCACGGCCATGTCGGAGATGCCCACGCGAGGCTTCGGCATGTCGGCCAGCGCGCACAACCGGTCGATCATGCCGTGCAGCTCGGGCGCCTCCTCGGGCGTCACCTCACGGGCGCGCATGGCCCGCATGGCGACCTTGTCGGAGCTCCACCACTGCCAGAAGGCGACGCCGATCCCGGCAACGCCGATCAGTACGGCGAGGCCAGGGTTGTCGACCACGAACATCAGCCCGACCACCAGGCCGACGAAGAGCCCGCCGAGCAGGAGCATGGTGAGGGTCATCCGGGCCGTGAGCCCGGTGTCCTTGATGAAGCGAGAAGTGGCCAAGGTTGGCCTCAGCCCGGGAGCAGGCCGTCGTCGCCCAGGAGCTCGCGGACCTCGTCGATCGTCGCGTCGGGTGGCGGCAGGATCAGGTCGGACTCGTCGAGCGACTCCAGGTCGTGGCGGGAGCCGCTCGACCGCACCGCGGCCAGCAGCCCCTCGAGGGCGACGCGGAACATCGTCTCGTTGCCCGACTCGACCGCCTCCTCGATCTGGGTGTCGAGACCGTTGAGGGCATTGAGGGCGTCGTCCTCGAGGTCGTACTGCCCCTCACCGAGGATGCGGACGATCATGCCCGGCCACCCTCGGTGGACTCGTCCTCGACCGGCACGGCCTCCGGCTCGTCCGCCAGGATGTCGTTGCCGTCGTCGGCAGCCGTGATGGCGTGCGGCGGTGCGCTGCCGGCCTTGAGCCGGGCCAGCTCGGCCTCGACGTCGGAACCCGAGCTGAGCGCGTCGAGCTCGCGGGCGATGTCGTCACCCGCACTGACCTGCGAGGCGTCATCGAGGGCGCCCGAGGCGATCAGCTCGTCGATGGCCTGTCCGCGGGCCTGCAGCTGTGCGGTCTTGTCCTCGGCGCGCTGGATGGCGAGTCCGACGTCGCCCATCTCCTCACCGATGCCCGACATCGCCTCGCCGATGCGCGTCTGCGCCTCTGCCGCGGTGTAGGTGGCCTTGATCGTCTCCTTGCGGGTGCGGAAGGCCTCGACCTTCGCCTGGAGCCGCTGCTGGGCCAGGACGAGCTTGTCCTCCTCGCCCTGGAGCGTGCCCTGCTGCTCCTTGAGGTTGGTGATCTGCGAGGCGAGCCCGGACTTGCGGGTCAGCGCCTCCCGCGCCAGGTCCTCACGACCGGCGCCGATCGCCTTCTCGGCCTGCGTCTGCAGCTTGGCGGCCTGCTGCTCGAGCTGGTTGACCTGCAGCTCGACGCGCTTGCGGCTCGTGGCGACGTCAGCGACTCCGCGACGTACCTTGGAGAGGAGCTCGAGCTGGCGCTGATAGCTGTAGTCGAGGGTCTCGCGGGGGTCCTCCGCCTTGTCCAGGGCCTTGTTGGCCTTGGAGCGGAAAATCAGGCTGATGCGCTTCATGAGACTCATCGGGGTGGAAACCCTCTCTCGGTCATGGCGTGGTCGTCCCTCTCACCCTAGGACCAAACCCAAGCCGGAGGTAGGTCATCCCGTGACCGCGTGCCCTTCGGGCGGCGAGGATAGGGTGGCAACCAGCATCCGATCCCTCTGAAGGCAGCGCACGTGTTCCGTCGTACCAGCTCCGAGCCGGAGAACTCCCCCACCGCCGACAAGCCGGGCGGCAAGGGTCGCCCTACACCCACGCGCAAGGAGGCGGAGGCCGCCGCCCGGGCCCGCGCCAAGGTGCCGCGCACCCGCAAGGAGCAGATGGCAGCCCAGCGCTCGGCTCGCGGAGAGACCTCGCAGAAGATGCGCCAGGCGATGAAGACCGGCGACGATCGCTACCTGCCCAGCCGCGACCGCGGACCCGTACGCCGCTTCCTCCGCGACTACGTCGACTCGCGCTTCTCGTTCATCGAGCTGATGGTGCCCCTGCTCCTCATCTCGATGGTCCTCAGCTATGCCGGTCAGATCCAGCTCGGCAACACCATCTTGTTCACCACCATCATGGTGATCGTGGTCGACATCGTCATGCTGCGCGTCCGGGTGCGACGCGAGCTCGCACGGCGCTTCCCCGAGGAGCCCACCAAGGGCGCCGTCCTCTACGCGGTGATGCGCTCCCTGCAGATGAAGTTCCTGCGGCTGCCCAAGGCCCAGGTCAAGATCGGCCACAAGCTTCCCGAGAACTACAAGTGAGCCCCAGCCGATGACACACAGCCACGCAGGGGGACCAACGGCTGACGTGTCCGTGCGCATCGCGTGGGCCGACGATGCCGATGCCATCGCCGCGGTCCAGGTCCGCGCGTGGCCCGAGCTCTACGCCGGGGTGCTCCCGGCCGAGGTGTTCCCCACCGACGTCGAGGCTGTCGGCGCCCGGTGGCGCCAGGCGCTCGCCAAGCCCGCCGATGCCCGGCACCGTGTGCTCGTCGCGCTCGAGCGCAACCGGGTGGTCGGCTTCGCGTTGACCTCCCCCGCGGTCGACCCGGACTGCGACCCGGTGGCCGACGGCGAGCTGGCCGAGGTGACCCTCGACCCTTCCGAGCGAGCCAAGGGACACGGCTCGCGCCTGCTGCAAGCGGCCGTGGACACACTGGCTGCCGACCGTTTCACCCGAGCCGTGACGTGGGTCAATGTCGGCGACGACGCGCTCCGGACCTTCCTCACCGAGGCGGGCTGGGCCCCCGACACGGCCCATCGCGAGCTCGACCTCGACGGCACCGGCACGACGACCGTCAAGCAGGTGCGGCTGCACGCGGCGATCGGCTGACGCAGCCTCCGTCGTCCGCGAGAGCGCGAAGTTCACCCCTGAGGTGCTTGCATTTCGCGTGACGGGCGTCACTATGGAAGGACGACTACTTCACTGGTCACGCACGGGGGTTCGAGATGCTGGGTCCGCTTCCATCGCTCCACAAGTTCGTCATAGTTCTGTCTGCCCTCGTCGTGTGCACGGGGATCGGTTTGTGGTTCGGCGTCATGCCCGCGGTCCCGCTCAACCTGCGCGTCGGCCTGCTGGCCGGCACCGGGGCCGGCCTGGCTGCGGCCTACGCGCTGGTCCACGACTTCCACCGGCGCCAGGTCCGCCCCGCCCCGGCGCGCCGGTCGTTGCCCTAGCCTCTGGGCGTGACCGAGACCGCCCTCAGCGCCACCGAGCGCTCGGGGATCATCCGCGACAGCCTGGCCGTCGGACTGGCCACCGGGGCGTACGGCTTCGGGTTCGGTGCAGTCGCGGTCTCGTCCGGGCTCACGGTCGCGCAGACCTGTGTCCTGTCGCTGCTGATGTTCACCGGAGCGAGCCAGTTCGCCCTCGCAGGCGTGGTGGCGGCCGGGGGTGCGCCGATGTCGGGGGCAGCGACCGCACTGCTGCTCGGCACCCGCAACACGCTGTACGGCCTCCGGATGGCCCCGCTGCTGAAGTGGCGGGGCTGGCGACGAGCCGGGGCCGCCCACCTGCTGATCGACGAGTCGACGGCCATGTCGGTCAACCGCGGCACCACCGCAGGCGTACGCCTGGGATTCCTCACCACGGGAGCGTCCGTGTTCGTGCTGTGGAACCTCGCCACGGCGGTCGGCGCGGTCGCCGGCGACGCGGTCGGCGACCCGCGGACCTTCGGGCTCGATGCCGCGGTCGGGGCGGCGTTCCTCGCCCTGCTCTGGCCGCGGCTGAAGGATCACCGCAACATCCTCGTGGGCGTCCTGGCTGCCGCGGTGGCCCTGTCCATGGTGCCGGTGACAGCGCCCGGTGTGCCGGTGCTGGCCGCCGGGGGCGTGGCCGTGCTGGTGGGGGTGCTCAGCAGGCGGCAGGACCCCACCGAGATCCCCGGGGTGGACGACGTGGCGGGCGGGCACCCCTGATGTGGGCCGCGATCCTGCTGGCCGGCGTCGGCTGCTACGTGCTCAAGCTCGCGGGCCTGTCGCTGCCGCAGCGGGTGCTCAGCCACCCCACGGTCGAACGGGTGGCGGACCTGATCCCGGTGGCGCTGCTGGCCGCTCTCGTCGCCGTCCAGGCCTTCTCCGCCGGCACCGACCTCACCCTGGACGCCCGCGTCCTCGGCCTCGGCTTCGCCGTCGTGGCGCTGCTGCTGCGCATGCCGTTCCTGGTCGTCGTCGTGGGGGCGTCGGTCGTGGCGGCCCTGGCGCGCCTCGTCTGACGCCCCCACCTCGCTCCACAGCGCGTCAGGAGACCGAGACAGCGCTCCAGGCGGCCGCCACGGTGTTCTGCTGCACCGAGCCGGCTCCGTACAGGTCACGCGCCGCGTTGAGCGTCGCGGTGCGGGCTCCGGCGTACGTCGTGCCGGAGGTCATGTAGACCGTCAGCGCCCTGTACCAGATCTTCGCCGCGGCAGCGCGGCCGATGCCGGTCACCGCCGAACCGTTGCAGGTGGTCGAGCTGTGGGCCACGCCGCCGATCGTCTTCGCACCGCTGCCCTCGGCCAGCAGGTAGAAGAAGTGGTTGCCGATGCCTGAGGAGTAGTGCACGTCGACGTTCTTGGCGTTGCTGCTCCAGCAGTCGAGCGAGCTGCCGTCCGCGGAGGGACGGTCCATGCGGCGGAAGCCGAGGTGGTTCTTGAGGTCGAACTCCTCGCCGATCAGGTAGTCGGCCGGGTCGGAGGCGTTGGCGGCGTGGAACTCCACGAGCGTGCCGAAGATGTCAGAGGTCGCCTCGTTGAGGCCGCCGGACTCCCCGGAGTAGGTGAGGTCGGCGGAGTTCTCGGTGACACCGTGCGTCATCTCGTGACCGGCCACGTCGAGGGAGACCAGCGGACCGAAGCTGGTGCCGTCACCGTCGCCGTAGGTCATCTTGGTGCCGTCCCAGAACGCGTTGACGTAGCCGCTGCCGTAGTGGACCCGGTTGTAGGA
Organism: uncultured Actinomycetota bacterium; assembly: GCA_963843815.1. Lineage (GTDB taxonomy): Bacteria > Actinomycetota > Actinomycetes > Propionibacteriales > Nocardioidaceae > Nocardioides. Next base: position 132,983 of record CAWJLX010000004.1, read on the forward strand.
CCCGCGGCCGTCGTTCCAGATGCCGTTGCGACCGTGCACGGACTTGAAGTAGTCCCAGGTGACGTTGGAGCCGTACTGCGCATCGGCTCCCGCGGTGGCGCGGGAGGCGTTCGTCCCGTTGCCGAACGTGGGGGTGGTCGAGGTGAAGGTGCTGCCGGTGGCGCAGCCGCTGCCGAAGATCCGGCAGAACATCGAGTCGGACGCGTTGTTCATGTCGGTCGTGTAGGTGCCACCCCGCGTGGCGTCCTTCAGCGTGTACGACGCACCGGAGCCGCTGACCTGCAGTGGGACCGTCCCGCTGTAGAGCGTCTGGCCCTGGCCGTCGACGTTGACGACCTGCTGCTCGCTCCGGATCACCGTGCCGCTGCGGGCGTCGACATAGGTCGCCAGACGCGACGGGGTGCCGTCCGCCTGCGTGCCGCCGGTGAGGACCTCCCACGCCAGGCGTGGGCGTGCACCCGTGGCGTCCACGACCAGCTCGCTGGCCTTGGCACGGTCGTCACCACGCACGGCCGCGGTGGCCGCGTTGCGGGCCAGCACCGTGCGCCGGGCGGTCGACCGTGCGACGACGGCGGCGGTCTCGAGCCCCAGCGGTGCACTGAGCGTCTGGCTGACCCCGTCCCAGGCGTTCACGGCGTCTCGGTGGACGACCAGGTCGCCGCCGAGGACGCGCAGGCCGTCGAGGGTGCGGTCGAAGCGCACGTGGCTGCTGCCGTCGGCGTCGACCAGCGTGGCCCGCGCCACGAAGGCCTGGCCGTCGGCCGCCCGCGCCGCGCCCGGGTGCCGCTGCAGTGCGGCGAGGGCATCACCGGCGAGGTCGATGCGGGCGGTCGCGGCCGATGGGACGGGCGTCGTAGAGGTGGCGCCCTGGGCGCTCGATGCCGTGGTCAACGGCAGCGCGGCTGCGGTGGCAGCGGCGACGGCGAGCGCGGCGAGTCCTGCGGTTCTGCGCATGGTGGTGCCTTCCCGAGAGATCAACCGCGCCCCCGAGTGGCGCGCGGCTCCACCGCGCCAACGAGGATGCGGAAGGAAACGTTACGCCCGCCGGGCCCTCAGTCGAGGTCGAGGAAGGAGTCGAGCCCGACCGTCAGCCCGGGGTGGTCCGCGATGCCGCGCACGCCGACCAGGACCCCCGGGGTGAAGGAGACCCGGTCGAGCGAGTCGTGCCGGAGCGTGAGGGTCTCCCCTGCCGCTCCGAGGACGACCTCCTGGTGGGCCACCAGGCCCCGCACGCGCAGGGCGTGCACGTGGACGCCTTCCACGTCGGCGCCCCGGGCTCCCTCGAGTCCCGTCGACGTCGCATCGGGCATCGGGTCGCTGCCGGCTGCGCGGCGTGCCGCGGCGATCAGCTCCGCGGTGCGCCGGGCGGTGCCGGAGGGCGCGTCGGCCTTGTCGGGGTGGTGCAGCTCGACGACCTCGACGGACTCGAAGAACGGCGCCGCCCGGGCTGCGAAGCGCATCATCAAGATGGCGCCGATCGAGAAGTTGGGGGCGATCAGCACGCCGACGCCCGAGGCCTCACCGAGCCATTCCTCGAGCTGGTCCAGACGGGGCTGGTCGAAGCCGGTGGTGCCGACCACCGCGTGGATGCCGTGCTCGATGCAGAAGCGCAGGTGGTCCATCACCACGCCGGGATGGGTGAAGTCGACGACCACCTCCGCGCCCGACCGGACGAGCTCCTCGACGTCGTCGCCCGCATCGACGGCGGCCACCAGCTCGGTGTCCGCAGCCTCCTCCAGCGCCCGGCAGACCTCTGTGCCGACCTTTCCCCGTGCGCCCAGGACGCCGACCCGGATCGAGGCCCCGGCCGAGGCCGGGACCACGGGTGCCTGCGCCGCTGATTCTGATGTGCTCACCCGCTCAATCTAGCGTTGCGGGGGTGTCCCGGGTGGCGGTGGCTGACTCGTGAACGCGTGTCTGGCAGGCTGTAGGCCATGCCCAACTCGACCATCCCGCCCCGCATCAAGTGGGCCGTCGACATGATGGACGTCCAGCCGGGCGACCAGGTCCTCGAGATCGGCTGTGGAGCCGGTGCCGGCGCCGAGGCGATCTGCGCCAAGCTGGAGACCGGCAAGCTGTTCGCCATCGACCGCTCCGAGTCGGGGGTGGACCGCACCAAGCGCCGCAACCAGAGGTACGTCGACGCCGGACGCCTCGTCGTACGCCAGATCGACCTCGCCACCCTCCGGGTGCCCGTCAAGCGGCTCAACAAGGTCTTCGCCTTCAACGTGAACCTGTTCTGGGTCCGCGAGTCCGCCGACGAGATCGCCCTGCTCCACGAGCGGGTGGTGCCCGGCGGTGCCGTCTACCTCTTCTACGAGGCGGCCCGTCCCGAGCTGGTGCCCAACATCGTCAAGAAGGCCTCCGAGAACCTCCAGCGCGGCGGCTTCCGCATCAGCGTGGTCGAGCAGAAGGCTCCCCCGGTCATCGGGATCATCGCCAAGCGCTGAGTCGCCTCAGGCGGGGCCCACGACGGCCAGCATCTCGGGCTGGGCGAACAGGTCACGCGCCAGCGCGGAGACGTCGTCGAGCGTGACGGCCTCGATCTTGTCGACCACCTCGTCGATCGTGAGCAGGTCGTCGTAGACCAGCTCGGCCTTGCCGATGCGGAACATGCGCGAGCCGGAGTCCTCGAGTCCGAGGACCAGGCCGCCCTTGAGCTGACCCTTGCCGCGCTCGACCTCCTCCTCGGTGAGGCCGTCGGCCGCGACCTTGGCGAGCTCACCGCGCACGGTCTCCAGCACGGCGTCGTACTTGCCCGGCAGGCACCCCACCGAGACCCCCACGACACCGGCATCCGCGTGGTGGGTGGCGAAGGAGTAGACGGAGTAGGCCAGGCCACGGTGCTCGCGCACCTCCTGGAACATCCGGGAGGACGTGCCGCCGCCGAGCGCGGTGTTGAGCACACCGAGGGTGTAGCGACGCGGGTCGGTGCGGGTCAGGCCCTTGACGCCGAGGACCAGGTTGACCTGCTCCAGAGGACGGACCGTGCGGGCCTCCCCCGCCTGCACCTTGCGCGCCCGCTCGGTCTGCACCGGCGGGGTCGGGCTGGCGGAGCCGGAGAGGAAGTCGTTGCGGGCGAATGCCCGCGACACCTGGCGCACCACGGCCGCGTGGTCGACGTTGCCGGCCACGGCGACGACCATGTTGTCGGGCCGGTAGTGGCGGCGGTAGAAGCGGTGGATCTGGGCACGCGTCATCGCGGTGATCGAGGCGTCGGTGCCGGCGATGGGGCGCCCCAGCGGGCTGTCGCCCCACGCCTGGTGCGCGAACAGGTTGTGCACGACGTCGTCGGGGTCGTCGTCGTGCATGGCGATCTCGTCGAGGATCACGTCGCGCTCGGCCTCGACGTCGGACTCGGTGATGGTCGAGGCGGTGACCATGTCGCCCAGGACGTCGACCGCGGTGGCGAGGTCCTCGTCCAGGACGCGTGCGTGGAAGACGGTGTACTCCTTGGAGGTGAAGGCGTTGAACTCGCCTCCGACCGCGTCGAGCGCGACCGAGATCTCCATCGCGGAACGCTCGGGCGTGCCCTTGAACAACAGGTGCTCCAGGAAGTGGGAGCAGCCGTGCAGGGCGGGCGTCTCGTCACGCGAGCCCACGTTGACCCAGACGCCGATGCTGGCCGAGCGGGAGCCGGCCATGTGCTCGGTGACCACCCGGAGCCCGCTGGGCAGGACCGTACGCCGTACGCGTGAGGTCACCGTCCCGTCGGCGTCCTTGACGGTCTGGAGGGTGCGGGTGGTGCCGTTCTTCTGCACGGGGGTCCTTTGCTAGGGGTGAAACGCCGCGACCGGCCGGCATGGCTGCCGGCCGGTCGCAGGTGGAGCGTCAGGTCACTCGGAGTCGGTGGCCTCGGAAGCGTCCTCGGTCGACTCCTCGGAGCCGCCCTCGGCCTCGTCGACGACGGGGACCAGCGAGAGCTTGCCGCGGTCGTCGATCTCGGCGATCGAGACCTGGACCTTCTGGCCCACCGACAGCACGTCCTCGACGGCCTCCACGCGCTTGCCTCCGGCCAGGGCGCGGAGCTTGCTGATGTGGAGCAGGCCGTCCTTGCCCGGCATGAGCGAGACGAAGGCACCGAAGTTGGTGGTCTTCACGACGGTGCCGAGGTAGCGCTCGCCGATCTCGGGCATGGTCGGGTTGGCGATCGCGTTGACCGCGGCCTTGGCCGCCTCGGCAGCCTCGCCGTTGGTCGCACCGATGTAGACCGTGCCGTCGTCCTCGATGGACAGCGTCGCGCCCGTGTCGTCCTGGATCTGGTTGATGACCTTGCCCTTCGGGCCGATCACTTCGCCGATCTTGTCGACGGGCACACGGACGGTGATGATCCGCGGGGCGTGGATCGACATCTCCTCGGGCGCGTCGATGGCCTCGGCCATCACGTCGAGGATCGCCAGGCGCGCGTCGCGGGCCTGGGTCAGCGCGGCGGCCAGCACCTCGGCCGGGAGGCCGTCGAGCTTGGTGTCGAGCTGCAGCGCGGTGACGAACTCGCGGGTTCCGGCGACCTTGAAGTCCATGTCGCCGAAGGCGTCCTCCGCACCGAGGATGTCGGTCAGGGCGACGTACTGCGTCTCACCGTCGACCTCGTCGGAGATGAGGCCCATCGCGATGCCGGCGACGGACGCCTTGAGCGGCACACCGGCCTGCAGCAGCGACAGGGTCGAGGCGCAGACCGAGCCCATCGAGGTGGAGCCGTTGGAGCCCATGGCCTCGGAGAGCTGGCGGATCGCGTAGGGGAACTCCTCGCGCGTCGGGAGCACCGGCAGGATGGCACGGCGCGCGAGCGCACCGTGGCCGACCTCGCGGCGCTTGGGCGAGCCCACGCGACCGGTCTCGCCGGTGGAGAACGGCGGGAAGACGTACTTGTGCATGTAGCGGCGGTGCTTCTCCGGGGACAGCGTGTCGAGCTGCTGCTCCAGCTTGAGCATGTTGAGGGTGGTGACGCCCAGGATCTGCGTCTCGCCACGCTCGAAGAGCGCCGAGCCGTGGACGCGCGGGATCACGTTGGTCTCGGCGTGCAGGGGACGGATGTCGGCGAGGCCGCGACCGTCGATGCGGATCTTGTCGCGCAGCACGCGCTGACGGACGAGCGCCTTGTTGAGCGAGCGGAACGCCGCGCCGATCTCCTTCTCGCGACCCTCGAACTGGCCGGAGAGCTTCTCGAGCAGCGCACCCTTGATCTCGTCGATCTTGAGCTCGCGCTCCTGCTTGTCGGCGATGGTCATCGCCGAGGCGGTGTCGTCCTTGGCGGCCGACTCGACGGCGGCGTAGACGTCGTCCTCGTAGTCGAGGAAGACCGGGAAGTCCTGGACCGGCTTGGCGGACTCGGCCGCGAGCTGGGCCTGGGCCTCGACGAGCTGCTTGATGAAGGGCTTCGCGGCGTCGAGGCCACCGGCCACGACCTCCTCGGTGGGCGCCTGGGCGCCACCCTGCACGAGCGCGATGGTGTCCTCGGGGGCCTCGGCCTCGACCATCATGATGGCGACGTCACCGGTCTCGGTCACGCGGCCGGCGACGACCATGTCGAACACGGCCGACTCGAGCTGCGAGTGGCTCGGGAAGGCCACCCACTGGCCGTCGATGAGCGCCACGCGGACGCCGCCGACGGGGCCCGAGAACGGCAGGCCGGAGAGCTGGGTGGACAGCGACGCGGCGTTGATGGCCAGCACGTCGTAGGGCATGTCGGGGTCGAGCGCCATGACGGTGATGACGACCTGGACCTCGTTGCGCAGACCCTTCTTGAAGGTCGGGCGCAGCGGGCGGTCGATCAGCCGGCAGGTGAGGATCGCGTCCTCGCCCGGGCGACCCTCGGAGCGGAAGAACGAGCCGGGGATCTGGCCCACGGCGTACATCCGCTCCTCGACGTCGATCGTCAGGGGGAAGAAGTCGAAGTGGTCCTTGGGCGTCTTGCCGGCGGTCGTCGCCGAGAGCAGCATGGTCTCGTCGTCGAGGTAGGCCGTGACGGAGCCGGCAGCCTGGCGGGCCAGCAGACCGGTCTCGAACTTCACGGTGCGCTTGCCGAACTTGCCGTTGTCGATCACTGTCTCGACAGCGGAGATGATGGGTTCACTCATGGAAGCAGGGTCCTGCTTTCTCTTCGCGGAGCGATCCGCGGCGTCCACTCTTGGGTGGGGCGTCGAAGCCCCGCGGGGCCGGTCTTCGATCGAGGCCCGCAGTCTCCCGTCTGAGGGGAAGATCTGAAGGCCACTACCGAGGACCGGGCCGAACGTGCGGGTCGCTCCTGTGGTTTGGTTTTCAGTTGTACGTGTTCACGATAGCCACAAGCCAGGTCACACCGAACTGAGCGTCGTCAGGGGCGTGACCTGGCAAGGCGGAGGACCGAGGACGACCTCGAAGCGAAGCGGGTCGTCGAGGGACGACAACGCAGCCGGGGTGCGCCGGTGGCGAGGCTCAGCGGCGGAGGCCGAGGCGCTCGACGATGGAGCGGTAACGCTCGATCTCGGTCTTCTGCAGGTAGTTGAGCAGGCGCCGGCGCTGGCCGACGAGCAGCAGCAGGCCACGACGGCTGTGGTGGTCGTGCTTGTGCGTCTTGAGGTGCTCGGTGAGGTGGGAGATGCGGTGGCTGAGCAGCGCGATCTGCACCTCGGGGGACCCGGTGTCGCCCTCGGTCTGGGCGTACTCGGCGATGATCGTCTTCTTGGTCTCCGCGTCGGTACCAATCGACATGGGGGCTCCTTCGGGTTCTCGTTGCGCGGCGCGCCCGGGCCTGTTCACCGGGGCACTCTGGATCCGCGGCCGTTGTCACGGCGTGTCGCCCACGTGGGCAACCGCAGAAGCATATCGAGGCGCTGGGCGACGAGCCCAATCCGCGCCGCGCAGAGCGATTCCTGCTGGGAGCTCAGACCGCCGGCGGGGCCGGCGGGTCCGACTCGGTGGTGCGCTGCGTGCTGGCCTGACGCCCCTCGGCGTCGGTCGTGGTGGCAGTGGTGGTGTGACGGCGCTTGGTGTTCTGCTGCACCATCGTCAGCGCCAGCCACAGCGCGCCCGCGAGGACGAGGATCCAGCCCAGCGTCGGGACCTGCAGCGGACCCACCTGCCGCTCGGTGAACGCCAGCGACAGGACCAGTCCGATGACGATGAGGCCGATCGGCCCTCCGTAACCCATGACGAGCTCCATTCTGTTGGGTGACGCCCGGTGTTGACCGGGCCGCGCAGAGTGTGCCGGACCCGGCGGCGATGCGGAACCCCTCTTGGGGTGGCGCCCGGATGCCCGACGCCACCCAGGACGTGGACATGGTTGGATCGATCCCGTGCCGGAGCAGAGCGAGAAGCGGATCGGGGTCTGCAACCTGTGCGAGGCGATCTGCGGCCTCGAGCTCACGATCGAGGACCGGCAGGTTGTCGGCGTCCGTGGCCACCGCGCCGATCCGCTCTCCCGCGGGCACATCTGCCCCAAGGGCGTCGCGATCGCCGACGTCTACACCGATCCCGACCGTCTGCGTCGCCCGGTCCGCCGGGTCGGTGAGGGCCTTGGTGCGACATGGCAGGAGATCGGCTGGGACGAGGCGTTCGACCTCGTCGCCGACAACCTGGCCCGGGTGATCGAGGAGCACGGTGACGACGCACTCGGCGTCTACCTCGGCAACCCCAACGCGCACAGCCTCGGTTCGATGACCCACGGCACGGCCATGTTCAAGTCCTTCCGGACGAGGAACCGCTACTCCGCGACCTCGGTGGACCAGCTCCCCCACCAGCTCGTGGCGCACCTCATGTTCGGCCACCAGCTGTTCCTGCCGATCCCCGACATCGACCGCACCTCGTGGTTCCTGGTGATCGGCGCCAACCCGATGGCCTCCAACGGCTCGCTGATGACCGTGCCGGACTTCCCGCAGCGCGCCCGTGACCTCCGCTCACGCGGCGGGCGGATGGTCGTCCTCGACCCGCGCCGTACCGAGACCGCCAGGATCGCGGACGAGCACCACTTCGTGCGCCCCGGCTCGGACGCGTGGGTGCTGCTCGCGATGCTGCACGTCCTGACGGCCGAGTCGACCCCCACCGTGGCGTCGTACGTCGACGGGTTCGAGACGGTGGTCGACCTGGTCGCCGACTTCACTCCCGAGCGGGCCGAGGCGATGAGCGGTCTGGCGGCCGACGAGATCCGTCGCCTCACCCGCGAGCTGATGGCCGCCGACGCGGGTGTGGTCTACAGCCGCATCGGCGTCTCTGCCGGCCCCTGGGGCTCGGTGTGCCAGTGGGCCGTCAACTGCCTCAACGTCCTCAGCGGCAACCTCGACCGCGTGGGTGGCGCCATGTTCACCACGCCGGCGATCGACGCTGTCGGCACCGGCCTGATCGGCCGCGGCCACCACGACGCCTGGCGCTCCCGCGTGCGGGGCCTGCCGGAGACCGCCGGCGAGCTGCCCGTCTCGGCCCTGCGCGAGGAGATCGAGACGCCGGGCGAGGGGCAGGTCCGTGCCGTGCTGACCGTGGCCGGCAATCCTGTCCTGTCGACGCCCGACGGTGCGCGCCTCGACAGGGCGTTGCAGGGCCTCGACTTCATGGCCGCGGTCGACATCTACGTCAACGAGACCACCCGCCATGCCGACGTGATCCTTCCGCCGACGACCGCGCTCGAGCGCGACCACTACGACCTGGTCTTCCACCTGCTGGCCGTGCGCAACACGGCCCGCTTCACCCCGGCAGTCTTCGAGAAGGACGCCGACCAGCGGCACGACTGGCAGATCTTCCGCGAGATCACGCTGCGCACGACCGCACGACTCAGCCGCAAGGCCCCGCTGAAGAAGCGGCTCGCCCAGCGCGCGCGTCTGACTGCCAGCCCGACCTTCCTCATCGGCCAGCTGCTGCGGCGCGGCTCCAGCGGCGTCACGCTCAAGAAGCTCCGGGCCAGGCCGGCCGGCATCGACCTGGGGCCCCTGCGCGGGGGCCAGCTCCCCGACCGGCTGCCGTCGAGGGACCGGCGGATCGACCTGGCTCCGGCACTCGTGGTGGCGGACGTCGCACGTCTCGCGGCGGTCGACCCTCCCGCCTCGCCCACCGGCGACGAGCTGCTGCTGATCGGGCGGCGCCACCAGCGGGACTGCAACTCGTGGATGCACAACTCCGAACGGCTGACCAAGGGCCGACCGCGCCACCAGCTGCTGATGCACCCCACCGACCTGGTCGACCGCGACATCGTCGACGGCGCCCTCGTGAAGGTGACCTCGCGCGTCGGCTCGGTGGAGGTCGAGGTCGCTGCCTCCGACGACCTGATGCCGGGAGTCGTCTCGCTCCCCCACGGCTACGGCCATGGCCGGGACGGCGTCCTGATGACCCGGAGCCGGGAGGTGGCGGGCGTCTCGATCAACGACCTCACCGACCCCGACCTGCTGGACGTCTCGGGCAACGCCGCGCTCAACGGCGTACCGGTCGCCGTCACCGCCTGCTGAACGAGAGGAGCCCCCGCCGAATCCGACGGGGGCTCTCTCGCGACAGGGATCGGGTTGATCGCCGTCGGCGGGGGTTCAGACCTTCTCAGCCAGCACGGCCAGGACGTCGTCGGGGGTCTGCGCGGCCTGGAGCGCCGCCAGGCTGTCGTCGTCGGTGAACGCGCCGGCCAGCGACTGGAGCACCGTGAGGTGGTCGTCGCCGGCACCGGCGATCCCGACGACATACGTCGCGGGACTGCCGTTCCAGTCGATCGGCTCGTCGTAGCGGATGAAGGAGATCGCCGTCCGTCGGATGAGCGCCTTGGCCTCGTTGGTGCCGTGTGGGATCGCGAGGCCGTTGCCCATGAACGTGGAGACCGACGTCTCGCGCTCGTGCATCGCCTCGACGTAGGCCTCGTCTATCGCGCCCGTCGCGACCAGCAGCTTGCCGGCCTCGGTGATGGCCGCGGCTCGGTCCCGGGCCTGGCCGCCGAGCACGATGGCCTCCCGGCTCAGTACGTCGCTCATCTCCGCCTCATCTCTCGCAGTCTTTCGGTGCGCCGACGATCGCCGGCGCAGGTCGGTGTCGTGCTTGTCATCACACCACAGGGGGGGTGCGGTGAACTGGTCTCGAACGTGAGTGAGCCTGGCCCTCCCCCCCGCGGAGGGCCGGGCTCCTCGTGTCGTGCTTGGTGTCGTGCGCGCCGGGACGGATCAGGCGTTCTTGCCGTCCTCGACCATCGTGACGATCTCGTCGTACCTCGGGCTGCCCATGAAGTTGTCGACCGAGACGTGCACGGCTGACGGGGTCTTCTGGCGGGCCCTGTCGGTCAGGTCCTGGTGGGTGACGACGAGGTCGTAGCTGTCATCCAGGTTGGAGATGGCCTTGTTCACGACCGTCACCTCCGGGTGTCCGGCGTCGTGGATCTTCTTCCGCAGCACCGAGGCGCCCATGGCCGAGGAACCCATGCCCGCATCGCAGGCGAACACGATGTTCTGGATCTGGCGCGTGGCCGTGGCCGTGCCTCCCACGATCGAGGCGGAAGCGATGGACTGCTTGCCCTTCATCGACTCCATCGACGACGTGGCAGCGGCGAGGTCGCCCTCGTCCCTGGCCGGGTCGATCTTCAGGAGCAGCGCTGCCACGGCGAACGTGACCGCCGCACCCGCGAGCACCGAGAGTGTCACGCCGAGATAGCTGCCCCGGGCAGTCTGGGCGTAGACCGCGAAGATCGAGCCAGGCGCGGCGGGGGCCACCAGGCCCGTCCCGAAGACGACGTTGACGAAGATCTGCGTCATGCCGCCGGCGATCATGGCGACGATGAGCACGGGCTTCATCAGCACGTAGGGGAAGTAGATCTCGTGGATCCCACCGAAGAAGTGGATGATCGCCGCACCCGGAGCCGAGGCCCTGGCAGCGCCCTTGCCGAAGGCCATGTAGGCCAGCAGCAGCCCCAGGCCCGCGGCCGGGTTGGCCTCGAGCAGGAACAGGATGGACTTGCCGTCCGTCAGCGCCTGCTCGGTGCCCAGCGGGGTCAGCACGCCGTGGTTGATGGCGTTGTTGAGGAACAGCACCTTGGCCGGCTCGATCAGGATCGAGGTCAGCGGCAGCACGTTGTTGCTCACCAGGAAGTCGACCGCGTTGCCCATCAGCTCGGAGAACTTCGTGACCACGGGGCCGATCGCCCAGTAGCCGAAGATCGCAAGGAACATGCCGAGGATGCCGGCGGAGAAGTTGTTGACCAACATCTCGAAACCGGGGCGGATCCTGTGGTGGACCCGCGCATCGAAGTGCTTGATCACCCAGCCACCGAGCGGGCCCATGATCATGGCGCCGATGAACATCGGGATGTCGGTGCCGACGATCACGCCCATCGTGGCGATGGCGCCGACGACGCCGCCGCGGTGGTCGCCGTAGACGTTCTTGCCACCGGTGTAACCGATGAGCAGCGGGATCATGTAGATGATCATCGGACCGACCATCTCGGCCAGGTCGGGGTTCGGCAGCCAGCCGACGTCGATGAACAGTGCGGTGATGAAGCCCCAGGCGATGAAGGCTCCGATGTTGGGCATGATCATGTTCGACAAGAAGGTGCCGAACTTCTGTACGTGGACTCGCGCGCCGCTTCCGGCAGCGGGTGTGGCTGTGGTGCTCGTCATCTGTGTTTCCTCCAGGACATGAGGGGTGACCCCGATCACATGATGCGTCGATTAAACCGCACGAACGGGCATGTTGCCAAGTATCCGGGCACGATTCGTGCCCGACTGTGTGGTTTTACCCGTAAAAAGGGGCTGGCGCGGGGCCACAGACCCACCTGCGACCACAGCGACCGGCACGTCGCCGCTACAGGCTCAGCTGACTGTCGAAGAGCGCCTCTTCCGCCTCGTCGTTCCACGTGTCGCCAGGTCCGAGCTTCTCGGCGACATCCGGCAGCTTCTCCTTCAGCTCGTTGAGCCCCATCAGGGGGAGGTCGTGGATCTGCGGGAAGATCAGGACCTTGCCGGAGTAGCTGCCGTCGACCAGGGCCTGGAGGCCGTCCTTGGCCGCCCGCATGCCGCCGACGGCGCCCACGATGGATCCCGGAGAGAGCTCACCCCGGTTGGCCAGGTCCACCACCTGCTGCTGGTCGTGGATGGTCAGCCCTGAAGTCCCTGTGTACTGGGCGTTGTTCAGGTAGACCGCGCTCAGGTTCAACGGCGCCAGGGTGCCGTTGGGAACACCGGCGAAGAAGACGAGCATGCCGTCGGGACCCATCAGTGTGTCGGCCTCGGCCATCACAGCGGCGATGGGGACGCTGACCACCACGTCGTCGGCCCCCTTGCCGTCGGTGATCTTCATGACGAAGTCGTGGAGGGACTCCTCCGCGGTCTGGGAGTTGAAGGTGAGCAGCTCGCAGTTGTTGCTCTCCGCCAGGTGGGCCAGACGATCCTCGAGGCTCTTGAGGCGTTCATCGCTGACTTCCGTGGCGACGATCTTGCTGGGGCCGTCGGGCTGCTGGATGGCCCTCTGGATGTGCATCAACCCCATGGGGCCGCCGGCGCCCACGAAGACGGTGGTGCCCTTCGAACGCAGGTCGCAGCGGTTGCGTGCCTCGCCATAGGAGGCGGCGATGTCCGGCCCCTGGCCGCCGAGGTAGGCGGTGTAGTCGTAGTGCAGACGGCCCACGTCGGTGTCCACCAGGCCGTCCAGGGCGGTCTCGCCCACCAGGTTGAGAGTGCCCCGCCGGGCGATGTGCTTGGCCACGGCACCCACTGTCGCCGCGGAACGGGGATCGAGCATGACGATGTCGTCGAAGCCGGCGCCGTCAGTCAGCTCGTCCACCAATGCTTGATAGTCATCGGCGCCGACGCCGTTGCGCACGATCTTCGTGGCCGAGGTCTGCTCCACCAGCCCTTCCACCGAGGCGGGCACGTCGGTCATCACGATGGTGTCCGGGGCGTCCAGGCCGGAGGAGAAGACGTAGTCCCGCTCGTCTCCGGGCCGGCCGATGATCCACATGGTCCCGCCGGTCTTGGGTTCCAGGCGGCGACGTTGGGTGTAGGCCGCCATCACGCAGCCCCAGGGCTCCAGCGTGGATGCCTCGGCGTACCCCATCGTGTCCGGGAGCGGCAGCAGGCAGGCACCGTCGTCGGTGTCGAGCATCTCCGAGCCCATCAGGTGGTACTGGATCAGTCCGCCGGGAATCGTGTAGCCGTAGGCCGTGCTCTTGCCGTCCTGGTAGATGTCGGGCTGCACGGCCAGCCGCTGGCCGGCGTGATAGCGGTCCTTGAGGTTCTCTCCGACCTCGATGACCGTGAGGCTGACCTCGTGCCCCAGTCGGGTGGGCTCCTTCGACAGATCGCGGTTGTAGAGCTTCGGATGGCTGCCGCCCGCGCGGAGGATCTTCACGTCGGAGAAGCAGAGTCCCACGCTGTCGATGCGCACCAGCATCTGGTCGGCATCGGGTTCGGGAATGGGCAGCAGCTCGGGTTGATCATCCTTGCCCATGTTCTCTTCGCCCGCGCCGTAGATGTTCCAGGCCCAGCTCTCTTCCGGCAGGTCGAGATCGGCCGCGCGGTACCGGTCATACGCTGATGTCATGGTTCCTCCTGATAGGTGCCTAGAGCGCCCAGATCTCGCCTGACCTGCGCGATGAATTCACGGCTGCTCGCCGGTACGTCAGTGCCCGAGCAGCTCCCGGACAGCGGCCCGGCCGGCCATCGGGTCCGGCGCACCGAGGGCGGCCTCGGCGGCGGCCTCGCAGGTCTCGAGGGTGACCTTGGACAGCTGCGCCCCCACTGGGCGTACGGCGCGGGCGGCCATCGACAGCGATGAGATGCCCATGCCGATGAGCGCCGTGGCGAGGAGCGGGTCGGCGGCAGCCTCGCCACACACCCCGACCGGTTTGCCGGCCTCGGCGCCGGCGTGCGCGGTGATCGCGATCAGCTGGAGCACCGCGGGCTGCCACGGGTCTGTGAGGTGGGCCAGGTCGGTGGCCATGCGGTCCGCGGCCATGGCGTACTGGGTGAGGTCGTTGGTGCCGATGGAGAGGAAGTCGACGACCTCGAGCATGCGGTGGGCGAGCAGTGCTGCGCTGGGGATCTCGACCATGACCCCGGGCTTGAGCCCGCGGGCGCGCACCTTGGCGGCGAAGTCGGCGGCCTCGGCCACGGTCGCCACCATGGGCGCCATGATCCAGGTCTCGGTGCCGGTGCGCTCGGCCGCGGCGGCGATGCCGTCGAGCTGACGGTCCATGAGGCCGGGGTTGTCGAAGCTCAGGCGCAGACCACGCACCCCGAGCGCCGGGTTCTCCTCGTCCTCGTGGGTCGCGAACGCGATGGGCTTGTCCGAGCCGGCGTCGAGGGTGCGTACGACGACGTAGCGGCCGTCGGAGTAGGGCGAGAGGACGTCGGCGTAGATGTCGGCCTGCTCCTCGGCATCTGGCTCCTCCTTGCGGTCGAGGAAGCACAGCTCGGTGCGGAACAGGCCCACGCCCTGCACGGGTTCGCCGGCGGCGGACTTCGCGGAGGCGCCGTCGGCGACGTTGACGAGCAGCTTGACGGGCAGACCGTCCGCGGTCTGCGCGGGGCCGTTCCAGGAGGCGAGCTCGTCGCGGAGGCGCTTGCTCTCCTCGACGCGGACTCGCGCCTCGTCGGGATCGGCACCCTGCTCGATGGTGCCCGCCTCGCCGTCCACGACCACGAACGTCCCGGCCGCGAGCTCGGTGACGCCCGCCGCGCCGACGACGCAGGGGATACCGAGCTGCCGGGCGATGATCGCCGTGTGGCTGGTCGCTCCGCCGCGCTCGGTGACCAGTGCGGTGACGAGCTCGGGGTCGAGGCCGGAGGTGTCGCTGGGTGCGAGGTCCTCGGCCACCAGGATCGACGGCTCTGTCGGGGTGGGGACACCGGGCGCGGGCTCGCCGACCAGGTGGGCGACGACACGGCGCTCGATGTCGCGCAGGTCGGTCACCCGCTCGGCCATCAGCCCGCCCATGTTGGTGAAGATGGTGGCGAACTGCTCGACGGCGCCCTGCACCGCCGTCACCGGCCCCTGCCCGGCCTGGAGGTTCTTGGAGACCGCGGACCGCAGCCCCTTGTCGCGCGTCAGCCCCGCACTCGCGGTCAGCACCTCCGCCGCCGCGCCCTGGGCATAGGAGGCCTTGGTGGAGAACGTCTCGGCCACCGCCTCAGCCGCGTCGTCGTACGCCGCGAGGGCGGCCTCCGCATCGGCGAAGTCACCGTCCCCGTAGCGCGCGATAGCGTCGGGCGAGACCTCGCCACGGACGTGCAGGACAGGACCGGCGGCAACACCCGGAACGACCGGGGTCCCGCTGAGAGTGTTCGCGGGTGTGGTCATGGACACACCGTAGAACATGTCCTGCTTGACAAGCAACACATTCGGGACTAAAACAACACATACACAGATTTGCAGACAGGGGATCGATGTACGCGGAAGAGCGGCAGCAGGCGATAGCGCACCTGATCAGTCGGCGTGGCCGGCTGTCCGTGGTCCAGCTGGCCGGCGAGTTCGCGGTCACCACCGAGACCGTCCGCCGTGACCTCTCCACCCTCGACCGGATGGGCCTGGTGCGCCGGGTGCACGGCGGGGCGGTGCCTGCCGGCTCGCTCACCGTCATCGAATCAGGCGTCAGCGAGCGCGAGCAGGCAAACACGCAGGCCAAGGAAGCCATCGCCAACGCCGCGGTGAGGCTGCTCCCGCCGCCCGACTCGGTCGTCGTCATCGACGCCGGGAGCACGACGGCCCGCTTCGCGGCCGCGCTCCCCCGCGACCACCGCCTCACGGTCATCACGCACGCGGTGCCGGTCGCGACCCGGCTGGCGGGCCTGCCACAGATCGAGCTGCACCTGCTCCCCGGCAAGGTCCGCCCCGCGACCCATGCCGCGGTGGGCGCCGACACGGTGGCAGCGCTGGCCGACTTCCGCGCCGACGTGGCCTTCATCGCCACCAACGGCATCACGGTGGGTCATGGACTCACCACCCCCGACAGCGACGAGGCGGCCAGCAAGCGGGCGATCATCGCCTGTGCGCGACGCACCGTGGTGCTCGCCGACTCCTCCAAGTTCGGCGTGGAGACAGCGGTGCGGTTCGCGACGTTCGACAGCGTGGACGTACTGGTCACCGACAGCGACATCGAGAGCTCGGACCGCCTTGCCCTCGAATCAGCCGGAATCGAGGTAGTGATCGCATGATCCTGACCCTGACCCCCAACCCGAGCATCGACCGGACCGTGGCCCTGGACGGTGAGCTGACCCGTGGACAGGTCCACCGGGTCGCCTCGGTGACCTCTCAGGCCGGCGGCAAGGGAGTGAACATCTCCCGTGCGGCCGTGAGCGCCGACATCCCCAGCATCGCCGTCGTACCTGCCCACAAGGACGATCCGTTCGTCCTCGAGCTGCTCGTCGCCGGCATCGACTGCCGGCCCGTGCGCCCCGCCGGCGACGTGCGGGTCAACCTGACCATCACCGAGCCCGACGGCACGACGACCAAGCTCAACTCCCCCGGCGCCGAGGTCCTGCCACTGCATCTCGAGCTGATGGCCCAGGCAGCCCTGCTCCGCGCCGCTGGCGCAGACTGGACAGTGCTGGCAGGCTCACTTCCTGTGGGCGCATCCCCTGCCTTCTACGCCGACCTCGTACGACGTCTCCGCGAGGTGGGCGGCCGCGTCGCGGTCGACACCAGTGAGGCGCCGTTGCAGGCGCTTGTGGAGGCGCTGCCCGGATCGGCGCCCGACCTGATGAAGCCCAACGGCGAGGAGCTGGCCTCCTTCACCGGCGGTGACCCCGACGAGCTCGAGTCCAATCCCGAGGCCACGGCCGGCGCAGCGCGCGAGCTGATCGGACGTGGTGTGGGCGCCGTCCTCGCCACGCTGGGCGGCAACGGCGCGGTCCTGGTCACGCCCGAAGGTGCCTGGCACGCCACGCCACCCCCCACCACAGTCGTCAGCACCGTCGGTGCCGGCGACTCCAGCCTCTTCGGCTATCTGCTCGGCGACATCAGGGGGCTCACGCCTCCCGAGCGCCTCGCACTGGCCGTTGCCTACGGCAGCGCCGCCGCAGGTTTGCCCGGCACCACCATCCCCCAGCCCTCGCAGCTCCGCACGGAGCTCGTCGGCGTCACTCCACTCGGAGGCTTCGCATGACCGACCTCATCACCACCGACCTCGTCCGGCTCGGCGCCGACTGGGGATCGGACAAGCACGACGTGATCCGTGCCCTGGCCGCGGTCGTCGGCGACGCCGGCCGCGCGAGCAGCGTCGAACAGCTCGTCGAAGACGTCTTCGCGCGCGAGGCGACCTCCGCCACCGGTCTCCCCGGCGGCATCGCGATCCCGCACTGCCGTACGACAGGGGTCGAGACCCCGACGCTCGCCTTCGCGCGCCTCGAGCCCCCCGTCGACTTCGGCGCCAAGGACGGCCCGGCGGACGTGGCCTTCCTCATCGCCGCACCCGCCGGGGGGGACGCCGATCACCTCACCATCCTGACCAAGCTGGCCCGTGCGCTGGTCAAGCCGGCCTTCACCGACGCCCTCCGCGCGGCGGGGTCGGCCGAGGAGGTCGTCGACCTGGTCACCCACGAGCTGGGCGAGCCGGCTGCCGGGGCCACGTCCGCGGCTCCCGCCGCGGCCGCTGCGCCCGCCGCGGCAGACGCCCCGGCCGCGTCAGCCCCTCCAGGCAAGCCGATGCTGGTCGCGGTGACCGCCTGCCCGACGGGCATCGCGCACACCTACATGGCCGCCGAGGCGCTCGAGGCCGCCGCCGAGCGGGCCGGGGTCGAGCTGCACGTCGAGACGCAGGGCTCCGCCGGCAGCACGCCGCTGTCGCACGACATCATCTCCCGCGCATCAGCAGTCATCTTCGCCGTCGACGTCGGGGTGCGCGACCGCTCCCGCTTCGGGGGCCTGCCGATGGTGAGCTCGGGGGTCAAGCGCCCCATCGACGAGGCCGACACGATGATCGCCGAGGCCCTCCGCTACGCCAACGACCCGTCGTCGGCACCGCGGGTCGAGGGGCACGGAGCCGAGGCAGGCGCCGACTCCGGTGCCGAGGAGTCGTGGGGAGGTCGCATCCGTCGTGTCCTGATGACCGGTGTCTCCTACATGATCCCGTTCGTCGCGGCCGGCGGTCTCCTCATCGCCCTCGGGTTCCTCTTCGGCGGCTACGAGATCGTCAACGACGGTCAGTCGATCGCCGTCGACAACACCTTGTTCAACCTGCCCGACGTCAACGAGTTCGGCCTCGACCACGCGCTCTTCGGCAGCTCGTTCTTCGCCTATCTCGGCGCCCTCATGTTCACCCTGGGTGCCACGGCGTTCGGCTTCCTGGTGCCGGCGTTGGCCGGTTACATCGCCTACGCGATCGCCGACCGGCCCGGGATCGCTCCCGGCTTCGTGATGGGCGCCATCGCCGGCGTCCTCAACTCCGGCTTCCTCGGGGGCATCGTCGGCGGCGTGCTCGCCGGCGTGGTGGCCCACTGGATCACCGGCTGGAAGGTGCCCGTCTGGATGCGCGGCCTCATGCCGGTGCTGGTCATCCCGCTCCTCGCCACCCTCATCAGTGGCTTCGTGATGGTCGTCATCCTCGGCAAGCCGCTCGGCAGCCTGATGACATCGCTGAGCGACGGCCTCAACAGCCTCCAGGGCGGATCCGCGGTCATCCTCGGCGTCATCCTCGGGCTGATGATGGCCTTCGACATGGGAGGCCCGCTCAACAAGACGGCGTACGCCTTCGCGACCACCGGCCTGGGCGCAGCGGCCACGGCCACGGACGCCCCCGAGCTCAAGGTGATGGCCGCGGTCATGCTCGCCGGCATGGTGCCCCCGTTGGCGCTCGCCCTCGCCACCGTCGTCCGCCCGGGACTCTTCACCGTCCCCGAGCGGGAGAACGGCAAGGCCGCATGGGCGATGGGAGCCTCCTTCATCACCGAGGGCGCCATCCCCTTCGCCGCCGCCGACCCACTGCGCGTCATCCCGAGCATCATGGCGGGCAGCGCCGTCACGGGCGCCCTCTCGATGGGCCTCGGCGTCGGTCTGCGCGCGCCCCACGGCGGGATCTTCGTGCTGTTCGCGGTCGACGGGATCCTCGGCTTCCTCATCGCCCTGGTCGCCGGCGTGCTCGTGGCCGCAGCCCTCGTGGTGGCCCTCAAGAGCATCGGACGCACCGACACCGACCTCGCCACCGTCTGAGACACAGATCCAAGTCCGACCCACCCCAAGGAGAACCATGCCCAGCAAGTCCGTCGTCGTCGGCTCCGCCGTCGGCCTCCACGCCCGCCCCGCCGCGATCATCGCCGAGAAGGCCGGTGAGCTCGGCTCGGACGTCACCATCAACGGTGTCGACGCGAGCTCCTCGCTGATGATCATGACGCTCGGCGCCGGCAACGGCGACACGGTCGAGGTGGCCGGCGACGACCAGGCCGCGGTCGACGCGATCGCCGCGCTGGTCGAGCAGGACCTCGACGCCTGACACCACCCCGACCCCGACCCCGTGGGCGGTGTGTGAGGGGGGATCCGATCGCCTGGAATCCCCCTCACGCACCGCCCACGAGCACGTCCGGGGGTGGCACGCCGTACGCCGGTGCCCGAGGGGCCTTCCGACGACCGACAATCCCCCTCAGCCACCGCTCGTGACGGGGCGCGGGCCGGGCGACGACGTGGGTCGCGCGAGCCTCAGCCCCGCTGGCGTATCGCCAGGTAGACCGCCCGCATCCCGACGGCTCGCTCCAGCTGGCTCTCCACCACGGAGAAGAACTGGCGGCGGTAGGTGTCGTCGGTGACCGCGGAGACGGTGAAGTAGAAGCCGCTGAAGGACGCCAGGAAGAGGCTGACCTTCAACAGCGAGACCGAGACGTGGGAGAGGTACGGCGCCTGCCGCAGCTCGTCGAGCCCCGTCCAGGCGAGCTGGGTCTCGGTCTGCATCACCAGCGATCCGAAGAGCATGAAGAACACGAACACCGTCACCGACAGCAGCACCACCTGGACGGTCTGGATGACCAGCAGCACCAGGATCAGGTTCCACCGCTCGAACCCGGACACCAGGGCGTGGTCCTGCGGGTCGATCGCCGGGTCGGCCGCGACCTCACGGCTCGCGGCCTCCAGCGGCGTGCCGGCGCAGGCGCGGACGATGAAGGCGTCGTCCACGGTGTCGTCCACGCGGTCGACCTCCTCGGGCAGCCGCACCATGAGGAAGAGCACCGCCAGCCCGAGCATCAGCAGCACCGTGAACCAGAGGACGCCGAACGGGAGGTTGCTCGTCATCTCCCAGGCCTCGGCGTTGACGAACAGGAACGTCACGAAGACCAGCAGCAGGGGCAGCGCCCGCGACGCCATCGGCACCAGGAACCGCACGCTCCCGAGGGTGCGGGACAGCGCGAAGCCGAGGATGGGCCGCGCGCGGAGCGCCGTCGCGCCGTACCAGATCAGGCCGAGGAACGTGATGGACAGCCACAGCGCCGGGCCGGCGGAGTACTGGTCCGACACCCAGCCGAGCAGGACCCCGGCCCCGACCGCGACCACCAGCAGCACCACGGCCAGTGGCACGAGCCGCCGAGGGCGCAGGCCCGACCGCGCTGCGGCGCGCTCCTCGGCGACGAAGTAGGGCAGGCCGTGGGCGAGGAACCACGCCTCCACCGCGGGGCGGTCGGCGCTCACGCCAGCACGTGCCGCGCGCGGCGTACGTCGTCGTGCATGGTCTCGACGAGGGCCTCCATGCCCTCGAACTTCACCATCCCGCGCAGCCGGTCGACGAATGCGACCTCGACCTCGACGCCGTAGAGCTCGAGGTCGTCGCGGTCCAGGACGTAGGACTCGACCCGGCGCGCGCGCTCGCCGTCGAACGTGGGGTTGGTGCCGACCGAGATCGCGGCGGGGAACCGCTCGCCCGTGTCGAGGGGGGTCAGCCAGCCGGCATAGACCCCGTCGGCGGGCGCGGCGTCGATCGGCGGCACCGGCACGTTGGCCGTGGGGTAGCCCATCTCGCGGCCGCGCTTGTCCCCCTCGACCACGGTGCCGCGGACGGTGAAGGCGCGTCCCAGCGCCTCCGCCGCGCCGGCCACGTCACCGGTGGCCAGGCACTGCCGGACGTAGGTCGAGCTCCAGACCTGGGGCCCGCCGTCGAGCGCCACGCCGACGGTCTCGAAGTCGCGCGTGGCTCCGAGCTCCGCCAGGGTGGCCACGTCGCCGGCCGCCTTGGCGCCGAAGCGGAAGTTGGCGCCGACCACCACGGCACGCGCGTGCAGCGTCTCGACCAGGATCCGGTCGATGAACTCCTCCGGCGACCAGCCGGCGATCTCGCGGTCGAAGCCGAGCACGAGGATGCAACCCACCCCCGCAGACTCCAGGAGCCGCGCCCGGGTGGGGATCGAGGTGAGGGTCGGCGGGGCGTGCTCGGGCCGCAGCACGGCCATCGGGTGCGGGTCGAAGGTGACCGCCACCACCGTGTCGATACCGAGACGGGCCGCGGTCTCGCGGGCCTCGCGCAGTACATGGGCGTGCCCGAGGTGTACGCCGTCGAAGTTGCCGATGCTGACGACGGTGCGGCCGACGTCGGCCGGAACGTCGTCGACTCCAGTCCAGATCTGCACGGGCAAACCCTACTCAGCGCACGGCGCCGCCCTGCAGCACCGGGCCTCCCCTACAGGCGAGGCCCGGTGCATCCCGGATCCGATCAGGTCAGCTTGATGGTGCGCAGCATGCCCATCAGTGCGTGGGGCATCCCGCCCATGGAGGCATCCGGCCAGAAGCACATCATGGCGTAGCGCCCCCTGGGCAGTCGGTAGTTGAAAGCGATCGTCTGCCCACCACTGATAGCGGCGGAGTCGAGCCCACGATTGAAGTCGACCGGGGGCCGGCCCCCGTCCCCCTCACTCATCATGAACTCCTTGACGTCCTGGATCGTGGCGCCCTTCCTCATCTTGACCATGATGACGAAGTGGTTCTGCGAGGCACGGTTCTTGAAGACCAGCGTGCCCCTGTGGGGGATGGAGGCGGGCTTCTTGCTCCAGCTCGCGCTCCGCACGGCCTTCACGGTCGCACCCTCCGGCATCACGCCACCCGTGTCGGCGCCCTCGGCCGTGAACGCGAACCACTTCGAAGCGTTGGTCCGCCCGCGCGTGTCGAGCGCGATGTAGCTGCCCGGGGCGAGGTCGACCCAGGCGTGCGCCTTCTTGCCCGGGACGCTGCCGACACCGCCGATCAGGGTCACGTGGGCTTCGAACCGCCTGAGATGCTTCACCTTCCCGCCGTCGAGTCCCTTCTTGATGTCCCGCTCGGCCCGCGCGACGGTGTAGCCGTCGGCCAGGCTGATGATCTGGAAGCCCGAAGGCTTGGCGCTCGTGACCTCGAACTCGTTGACGCCCGGTTGCACGGTGGTCGCCATGGTGATCCTGCGGGTGCCGCTGATGCTGACCGGCGTCGCGGCGGCTGCTGTCTCCCGCGCAGCAGCCGGGCCGGCGACGCCGACGGTTCCTCCGATGAGCGCCCCAGCGGTCAGCAACATCACGCTGACGCTGGAGGCGGCAATGCGTTGGACGGACATGCCGTACACCTCCCTCGGGCACATCGATCGCACCCTGCGACCTCGCGGCCCGCCCTACACCATGCTCCTGGGGCGCACGGCCCGCCAGAGGTTTTCCCAGTGGTCAAGACCACCCTGTGCAGTTCCATCGACTCGTCGAGGCGGGGCGACCTCAGACGAAGACGGCGAGCGCCCGGGCCTGCTCCCCACGCTGCTCGTAGAGAGCCAGGAACTCCCCGCCCGGGGCGAAGACCGCGTGCGGACCCTCGTCCGGCAGGACGAGGTCCAGGGCACGGCCGAAGCGGACGTCCGCCGCCTGCTCGTCGGTCAGGTCGACGGTGGCGAAGGTCGCTCGCGCGGCCGCGGCGATCGGCACCACCGCGAAGCTCTCCGAGAGCTCCTCGAGCGTGCGGGCCATCGACAGGTCGAAGGAGCCCACCGCCGTACGCCTCAGCGCGGTGAGGTGACCGCCGACCCCGAGCGCATTGCCCAGGTCGCGCGCGATGGCGCGGATGTAGGTGCCGCTCGAGCAGCGCACGGAGATGCGCACATCGGGCAACGAGACCTCGTGCACCACCAGCTCGTGGATGGTCACCGGCCTCGCCCTCAGCTCGACCTGCTCCCCAGCACGCACACGTGCGTAGGCACGCTGGCCGTCGACCTTGATCGCGGAGACGGCGGTCGGCACCTGCTCGATGTCGCCGACGAAGCGCGCCAGCTCGGCGCGTACGACGTCCTCCTCGACGCCGTCGGTCGCGTGGGTCGAGACGACCTCGCCCTCCGCGTCGTCGGTGGTCGTCGCCGCCCCGAGCCGGATGGTGGCGTCGTACGCCTTTTCGGTGAGCATCAGGTGCCCCAGGAGCCGCGTGGCGCGATCGACGCCCAGGACCAGCACGCCGGTGGCCATCGGGTCGAGGGTGCCCGCGTGACCGACCTTGCGGGTGCCGGCCAGGCGGCGCACCCGGGACACCACGTCGTGCGACGTCATGCCGGGGGCCTTGTCGACGACGACCAGACCGGGATCGACCATCAGGGGCGTTCGCCCTCGACGTCACCCAGGTCGTCATCCTGCTCGTCGTCCGGGTCGTCCTCGTCGACGACCTCGCGCGGCTTCTTGTAGGGGTCGGCCTCGCCGGCGTAGGCCGTGCCGCGCAGGGCGGCGACCGCGTCGTCCTGCTCCTTGGCACGCGCCAGCACCTCGTCGAGGGCCCGGGCGCTCTCGGGGAGCGCGTCGGGGATGAAGGTCAGCGTCGGGACGATGCGCATGCCGAGCTGCTTGGCGACCTCGGAGCGGATCACGCCCTTGGCCGACTCCAGCGCGGCGGCGGTGCTCGCCAGCTCCTCCTCGGAGCCGAGGACCGTGTAGAAGATGGTCGCCTGCTGGGAGTCACCGGTGAGGCGTACGTCGGTGATGGTCACGAAGCCGAGCCGCGGGTCCTTGATCCGTCGCTCGAGCATCTCGGCGACGATCACCTGGATGCGGTCGGCGATCTTGCGGACGCGGGGGTTGGTCATGGGCTCACTCTCTCAAACGTGGCTGACCGGGCACGTCGTGCCCGTCACAGACGGTGACCGGGCGCTTCGTTCCCGCGTGAGGGGAAAGAAGCGCCCGGTCGATGAAGCAATCGGGCACTTCGTGCCCGGTCAGCGTCAGGCGCGCGGGATCTCGCGCATCTCGAACGACTCCACGACATCGCCGATCTTGATGTCCTGGAAGTTCTTGAGCACGATGCCGCACTCGAACCCTTCCCGGACCTCGGACGCATCGTCCTTCTCGCGGCGGAGCGATGCGAGGTCGATGTTGTCGGCCACCACAGCGCTGTCGCGCAGGATGCGCACCTTGGCGTTGCGGCGGATGAGACCGGACGTGACCATGCAGCCTGCGATGTTGCCGGCCTTGGACGAGCGGAAGATCTCGCGGATCTCCGCCTGACCGAGGGTCGACTCCTCGTAGATCGGCTTGAGCATGCCCTTGAGCGCTGCCTCGATCTCCTCGATGGCCTGGTAGATGACCGAGTAGTGGCGAATCTCGACACCTTCCTTGTCGGCCATCTGGCTCGCCTTGCCCTGCGGGCGGACGTTGAAGCCGATGATGATCGCGTCGGAGGCGGCCGCCAGGTCGACGTTGGTCTCGGTGATCGCACCGACACCGCGGTCGATGACGCGCAGCGAGACTTCCTCGCCCACGTCGACGTTGGCGAGGGCGTCCTCGAGCGCCTCGACCGAACCGGACACGTCGCCCTTGAGGATGAGGTTGAGCTCCTGGCTCTCGCCCTTCTCCATGGAAGCCATGAAGTCCTCGAGGCTGCGACGGACACGACGCTTGGCCTGCATGGCCGCGCGCTCACGCGCCTCACGCTTCTCAGCGATCTGGCGAGCCATCCGGTCATCGTCGACGACGATGAAGTTCTGGCCGGCACCCGGCACTGCCGAGAGCCCGAGCACCATCGCGGGACGCGACGGGTCGGCCTCGGTGATCTCGTTGCCGTGCTCGTCGAGCATGGCGCGGACACGACCGTGGGCCGGACCCGCCACGATCGAGTCGCCGACGCGGAGGGTTCCGCGCTGGACGAGCACCGTGGCGACCGGACCGCGACCGCGGTCGAGGTGCGCCTCGACCACGAGGCCCTGCGCGTCCTGCGTGGGGTTGGCACGCAGGTCGAGCGAGGCATCGGCAGTCAGGACGACGGCCTCGAGCAGCTTGTCGAGGTTGAGCCCGGCCTTGGCCGAGACGTCGACGAACATCGCGTCGCCGCCGTACTCCTCGGGGATCAGGCCGTACTCGGTGAGCTGACCGCGGACCTTGGTCGAGTCGGCGTCCGGCTTGTCGATCTTGTTGACCGCCACCACGATCGGCACGTTGGCCGCCCGGGCGTGGTTGAGCGCCTCGACCGTCTGCGGCATGACGCCGTCGTCGGCCGCGACGACCAGGATCGCGATGTCGGTGGCCTGGGCACCGCGAGCACGCATGGCGGTGAACGCCTCGTGACCGGGGGTGTCGATCAGGGTGATGCGACGGTCGTTGCCGTCGACCTCGGTGTGGACCTGGTAGGCACCGATGTGCTGGGTGATGCCACCGGCCTCCTTGTCGACCACGTTGGCGTCACGCAGTGCGTCGAGGAGCTTGGTCTTGCCGTGGTCGACGTGACCCATGACGGTCACGACCGGCGGACGGATGACGAGATCGTCCTCGTCGCCCTCGTCGGCCCCGAACTCGAGGTCGAACGTCTCGAGCAGCTCGCGGTCCTCGTCCTCGGGCGAGACGATCTGGACGGTGTAGTTGAGCTCCTCACCGATCAGCTCGAACGTCTCGTCGCCGACCGACTGGGTCGAGGTGACCATCTCGCCGAGCGAGAACAGCATCTGGACCAGGGCGGCCGCATCGACGTTGATCTTCTCGGCGAAGTCGGTCAGGGACGCGCCACGCGGGAGACGTACGGTCTCGCCGTTGCCCTTGCGGACGCGCACGCCGCCGATGGTCGGGGCCTCCATGGCCTCGAACTCCATACGACGCGCACGCTTGGACTTGCGTCCTCGACGCGACGGACCACCGGCGCGCCCGAAGGCACCCTGGGTCTGGCCACGCTGGCCCGGACGGGGGCGACCGCCGCCGGAGGGGCCGAAGCCACCCGGACGACCGGGGGCACCACCGGGGGCACCACCGGGAGCGCCACCGGGACGACCCGGGGCACCACCGCGTGCGGGGGCACCCGGACGACCGGGGCCGCCACCGGGGCCGCCACCGGGGCCACCGCGGGCGGGGCGGGCACCGGGACCGTTGCCGAAGGCAGCCGGGGACTTGGGCATCATCGCCGGGTTGGGGCGCGGCATGCCGGGGCGGTTCTCGCCGCCGGCCGGCGGGCGCGGCGGACGGGTGTCGTCGCCGGGCGTGCGAGGAGCAGGGCGCGAGCCCATGCCCTGGCTGGGCGCGAACGGGTTGTTCCCCGGGCGCGGTGCGCCGGGCCTGCCGACCGGACGAGGTGCCGGGGACGGGGCCTTGGCAGCCGGGGCAGCGGGTGCCTCGGGCTCGGCCGGGGGCTCCTGCGGCTCGGCCGCCGGAGCCTGCGGGCCCGGCTTGGGACCGGGCTTGGCAGCCGGGGCGGCCTCCTCGACGGGGGCCGGGACCTCCGCTGCGGGGGCCTCTGCCGGCACATCTGCGGGGGCTTCTGCCGGCGCCTCGGTCGCTGCGGGAGCAGCGGCGGGCTTGGGGCCGGGCCTCGGGGCGGCCTTCTTGGCCGGCGCCGGGGTGGCGGTGTCGGCGGCGGGAGCGGAGGCCGCTGCGGCCTTCAGCTCATCGCCGTACTGCTTCTTGAAGCGCATCTCGACGGGCGGCTCGACAGTCGACGATGCCGACTTGACGAACTCACCCATCTCCTTGAGCTTTTCGAGAACGAACTTGCTCTCGACGCCGAACTCCTTGGCGAGTTCGTGGACTCGTGTTTTTGCCACGGTTGGTTTCTACTCCTTCTGGTCCGTGACCCCAGAAGGAGAGGGGAAACGGAACAGCTAGTGGGTGTGCACACTCATTACGAGTTACTCATCGAGTGCTCATGAGCTGCGTGCTCCAGTTTCTGTTCGGTGCTGCTGTGATTCGGACTGGTCGTTCTTCTCTTGCGCCAGTGTGGCGAGGTAGTCCCCCACCGGCTTGTCGGCGAGCGGGACGCCCGCGCGAAGCGCCCGGGCGAATGCTCGTCGTCGTACTGCGAGCTGCCAACACTCCTGCGTGGGGTGCAGATGCGCCCCTCGGCCGGGTGCTCGGTGACCCGGATCGGGCACCAGGGCTGGTCGGCCCTCGGCGTCCGAGCCTGCGACCACCCGCAGCAACTCGCTCGCAGCGGCCCTGGTCCGACAACCCACACAGGTCCGGACGGGTCCGGGCGCGAGTGTGTCAGACGTGGTGGCCACTGCGACCACTCTACTGCGTCAGCCCAGTGGTTTACGAAATGGGCGCCTCGTCGGGAGCCGGTGCCTCGTCGGACCGGATGTCGATGCGCCACCCCGTCAACCGGGCTGCGAGGCGGGCGTTCTGGCCCTCCTTGCCGATGGCGAGCGAGAGCTGGAAGTCGGGTACGACGACGCGGCACGAGCGCGTGGCCAGGTCGACGATCTCCACCGAGGTGACGCGGGCGGGCGACAGGGCGTGGGCGACGAGCTCGGCCGGGTCCTCGGCCCAGTCGACGATGTCGATCTTCTCGCCGTGGAGCTCGCTCATCACGTTGCGCACGCGCTGGCCCATCGGCCCGATGCACGCACCCTTGGCATTGACGCCGGGGACCGTGGAGTGGACGGCGATCTTGCTGCGGTGGCCCGCCTCGCGGGCGATGCCCGCGATCTCGACGGTGCCGTCGGCGATCTCGGGCACCTCGAGCGCGAAGAGCTTCTTGACCAGCGTCGGGTGCGAGCGCGACAGGGTGATCTGGGGCCCGCGCATGCCCTTGCGCACCGAGGTGACCAGGCACTTGATCCGCTCGCCGTGGACGTACTCCTCCCCCGGCACGCGCTCGCTCACCGGCAGCAACGCCTCGACCTTGCCCAGGTCGACCATCACGTCGTCGGGGTTGCGACCCTGCTGGATGATGCCGGAGAGGATGTCGCCCTCCTTGCCGGAGAACTCGCCGAACCTGATCTCGTCCTCGGCGTCGCGCAGCCGCTGCAGCATCACCTGCTTGGCGGTCGTGGCCGCGATCCGGCCGAAGCCCGCCGGCGTGTCGTCGTACTCCGGGCCGGCGGTGCCCTCGTCGTCGACCTCGCGCGCCCAGACGGTCACGTGGCCCGACTTGCGGTCCAGCTCGACGCGCGCGGGGTGGTGGGACTCCGTGGCGCGCTGGTAGGCGGTGAGAAGTGCCTGCTCGATGGCCTCGGCCAGCACCTCGAAGGAGATCTCCTTCTCGCGCTCCAGCATGCGCAGGATGCTCAGATCGATGTCCATCAGTCGTCCTTCTTCTCGTTCTTGCGGTTGAACTCGATCTGCACGAGCGCCTTGGTGATGTCGGCGTAGGCGACGTCGCGCTCCGAGCCGTCCACGTCGAGCGTGACGGCGGTGTCGTCGGAGGTGAGGATGCGTCCGGTCAGGTCGGTGCCGTCAGCCATCGTGGCCTTGACCAGCCGGTCCGCGTTGCGACGCCAGTGGCGCGGCAGGGTCAACGGGCGGTCGACGCCGCGGGAGGTGACCTCGAGCGTGTAGGGCATCTCGCCCATGACGTCGGACTCGTCGAGCACGCGGGAGACCTCGCGGGTCGCGTCGGCGACGTCATCGAGGGTGACGCCGCCGTCCTTGTCGATGGCCACGCGCAGCACCCGGCGCTTGCCGGCAGGTGTGAGCTCGACGGCTTCGACGTCGAGCGCCATCACGCTCAAGGGGTCGACCAGCTCCGCTTCGATGCGGTCCCGGGTGGCGTCCTGGTGGGGGGTGCTCATCGGTGGCGACCTCCTTGTGAAGTTGTTGTGGCATCACGATAGCCGTCCCCTCCGAAGGACGTTCATCCCCCGACGACTGGTCCGGTCCGGCCGGGCCGGCGGTTAGGGTTCGGACGTGCCCGGACGCCCGCTCTCCCGTCGTACGACGCTGGGCTCGGCACTCGTGGCACCGCTGGTCCTGACGGGGTGCACCATCGATCCTCCGACGCGGGAGAGCGAGTCGGCGCCGGCGACGCCTCCTCCCCCGGAGGACTCCGAGCTGGTCGCCTCGGTCGTGGCGGCGCTCGTGCGGGCGCAGGCCTTCCTGGAGGCGGCCACCACGGCCGTGCCCAGTCTCGGCCCTCGACTGGCGCCCGTCACCTCTGCGCACGCCGAGCACCTCGACGTGCTGGCTGGCGCGGTCCCCGAGGCCGATCTGCCCACCCCCGGGTCCGCCTCGGTCCCCGACAAGCTCCTGCCCGCGCTCAAGGCGGTCCGGCGCTCCGAGCAGCGCCTGTTGCGCGTCGTGCGCGAAGGCTGCCTCACTGCCGCGAGCGGAGACCTCGCCCGGGTGCTGGCGAGCGTCGCGGCCTCCACCTCGCAGCACACCGCTGCCCTGGCCACGCAGGTGACGTCATGAGCGCCCCACGATGAGCGTCCTCGACGCCCTCCAGACCACGCTGGCGGACGAGCACGCCGCGCTCTACACCTATGGCGTGCTCGGCGCCCGCACCTCGCAGTCCACGACCCCCGAGCTCTTCGTCGCCCTCACCGCCGGCTACCGGCGGCACCGGTCGCGCCGCGACCAGCTGCGGACCCTCGTCGAGGAGGCCGGTGGCGAGCCGGTGGCTGCCGCTGCGGCCTACGAGCTCGACGGACCGCTGCTGCGCAGTGCGCAGGTGCGTGCGGCTGCAGTCGCCCTCGAGGTCACGGGCGTGGAGACGCTCACTGCCCTGGTCGCGCAGTCATCGGGCACCGTGCGCGAGTGGGCCCTCACCGAGGCGACGTGGTCGGCCACGTGGCAGCTCGAGCTCGGCGGGTCGGCACAGACGTGGCCCGGGGCTCCCGAGCTCGCCTGACGGATCGGCGCGCGTCTCGACCGCACATCGGGAAACGGCCCGCGTCCTCAGCCATTGGGAAAGTCCCGAGATCTTTCCCAGTGGTCGAGGACGCGGACCGTCTGTGGGGTTGGTCAGCATCACCCGTTGTGGCCCTTCCCGTGGGGTGGAGGGGCCGCATGCACAATCATGCATTCATTTCCACGTAGGGGTAACAGAAACGCGCCTGCATGTTCTTGCAACGCACAAAGTTGCAGAGTGGTTCCCCGCGAAGCTCCTGCTCACACGCGGGTCAGCGCGCGCACCGCTGACGGGACCTCCGCCACGCGGGCGACGCTCGCGTCGGGGTCGCCCTCGGTGTGACCGGCCTGGTCGGCAGGGATGTTGCTGAGCGGGATGTGGATGGCGCGCAGCCCCGCGTTGCGGGCGCCCCAGACGTCGTCGAAGAGCCGGTCCCCGACGTAGACGCAGGCGGCGGGATCGCTCACGCCGACGGCCTCCATGGCGGCTCCGAAGGCGAGTGGCGAGGGCTTCGTCCATGGGATCTCGCTGGTGTAGACGTCCCCGTCGATGAGGTCGTAGACCCCGTCGCGCTCGAAGAAGCCGACGTGCCACTCGCGCGGCCAGATGGTGTTGGAGAGCACACCGACGCGCAGCCCCATGGCCCGCAGCTCCTCGAGCATCGGCCGTACCTCGGGGTCGGTCAGCGTGTGCGGCTCCCAGAAGTCGTAGTAGGCCCGGAGCAGGTCCGGATCGTGGTCCAGCCCGGCCTCGTTGAACAGGTCCTCGATCGTCGCGCTCCGGTGCTCCTCACGGCTGCGCCCCCACACGACGGTGCCCGCGTGGTGCAGTCGCTCCGCATGCGCGTGGTGGTGGTCGTCGTCGGGCGAGGGCGTGCGTCGTACGGCCTCGGCGAGCGCGAGCGACTCGGCGTGGAAGTCGATGTCGTGCCAGCGGGTCAGGGTCCCGCCCCAGTCGAAGATGACGGCCTGGATCGCGCTCATGCGTGCGAACCTATCTGGGCGCGTCCGCGCGTCGAGCGGATGTGAGGTGCCGATGGATTTCCACTCCTACGAGTGGAAGTTCAAGGCGTTCCCCGTGACCTGAGCGTGGGACCGGATGGAATTCCACTCGCACGTGTGGAAGTTCATCCGGACATCAGCGGGCGGCGGCCACACCTGCGCCTACACGTTCACCGCGCCACGATCCGGCCTGGTCTCGCGACACGGCTCGTCGCTCCTCAACCAGCGCTGCGGACGAGCTCGGCGATGTGCGCACCGGCCGCCTCGACCGCGATCTCCTCGCGCTCGTCGGTGCGGCGGTCGCGGACCTCGACGGTGCCGTCGGCGAGGCCACGGCCGACCGTGACGATGGTGGGTACGCCGATGAGCTCGGCGTCCTTGAACTTCACGCCGGGGCTGATCTTCCCGGCGCGGTCGTCGAGGAGCACGTCGAGTCCCCGCGCCGCCAGGTCGGTGGCCAGCGACACGGCGGCCGCGTGGATCGCCTCGTCCTTGCCCGCGGCGACCACGTGGACGTCGGCGGGCGCGATGTTGCGCGGCCAGCACAGGCCGCTCTCGTCGAGGGTGCCCTCCGCGATGGCGGCCACCGCACGTGAGGGCCCGATGCCGTAGGACCCCATGGTGACGGTGACGAGCTTGCCGTTCTCGTCGAGCACCTTGAGCCCCAGCGCCTCGGCGTACGAGCGACCGAGCTGGAAGATGTGGCCCATCTCGATGCCGCGCGCGGACTCGAGGGTGCCCTCGAGGCAGTTGGGGCAGGCGTCGCCGTCGCGAACGTCTGCGGCCTCGATGGTGCCGTCGGGGGTGAAGTCGCGGCCGGCGACCAGGTCGATGACGTGGGAGCCGGGGACGTTGGCGCCGGTCACCCAGCGGGTGCCGGTGACCACGCGGGGGTCGACGAGGTAGCGAATGCCGGACTTCGAGTCCTCGCCGAGCGCCTCGGAGCCGATGTAGCCCTTGACGAGGGCAGGGTGCTTGGCCATCTCGGCCTCGCCCATGGCCTCGACCTCGATGGGCTCGAGCTGGCCCTCGAGGCGCTTCTGGTCGACCTCGCGGTCGCCGGGCACGCCGATGGCGAGCGGCTCGCGCGTGCCGTCGGGGTGCACGAGCACGACCAGCACGTTCTTGAGGGTGTCGCCGGCCGTCCAGGGGCGGTCCTCGCGGGGGAAAGCCGCATTGAGGTGGTCGACCAGGGTGTCGATGGTGGGCGTGTCCGGGGTGTCCTCGGCGTGCGCCGCGGGCGCGTCGTCGTACGGGATCGGCGCGGGCGCCCGGACGGCCACCGCCTCGACGTTGGCGGCGTAGTCGCAGGTGGTGCAGCGGACGTAGGTGTCCTCGCCGACGTCGGCCTTGGCGAGGAACTCCTCGCTGGCCGAGCCGCCCATCGCGCCGGAGGTCGCCTTGACGATGACGTAGTCGAAGCCGAGCCGGTCGAAGATCCGGACGTACGCCTCACGGTGCAGCTGGTAGGAGCGCTCGAGGCCGGCGTCGTCGATGTCGAAGGAGTAGGAGTCCTTCATCACGAACTCACGGCCGCGCAGCAGGCCGGCGCGCGGACGTGCCTCGTCGCGGTACTTGTTCTGGATCTGGTAGATCGAGAGCGGCAGGTCCTTGTAGGAGGAGTAGAGGTCCTTCACCACGAGGGTGAACATCTCCTCGTGGGTGGGGCCGAGGAGGTAGTCGGCGCCCTTGCGGTCCTGGAGTCGGAAGATGTTCGGGCCGTAGTCGGTCCACCGGCCGGTCGCCTCGTAGGGCTCCTTGGGCAGGATGGCCGGGAAGGACAGCTCCTGGGCGCCCATGTCGTCCATCTCCTGGCGGATGATGGCCTCGATCTTGCGCAGCACCCGCAGGCCAAGCGGCAGCCACGTGTAGACGCCCGGCGCGGCACGGCGGATGTAGCCCGCGCGGACCAGCAAGCGGTGGCTCGGGACCTCGGCGTCGTTGGGGTCGTCACGCAGGGTGCGCACGAACAGGGTCGACATGCGGAGGAGGCGGCCAGTCATGGGCGCAAGGATAGGTGCGCGGCGCTCGGCACCGCGAACCCGTTGATCGAGTGCCCGAGCCGCATCTGCGCGGCAGCAGCCGTACGACGTCCGGCTCAGGTGCCCAGGACCGTGAACGACGCCGCCGTGGCGGTCAGCACCGGGTCTCCCGCAGCGACGGACCTCGCCGCCAGCAACGCCTCTCCCAGCCCCCCGCCGGCACGCAGGCTGGCATGCAGCGCCACCATCACCTCGACCGTGGCCGCGTCGTCGACCTCGGCCAGGCTCGAGACGACGCCTGCGGTGCCCATGGACAGCAGGGCCGCCGCCAGCCCCAGCAGCTCCTGGTCGCCGACCGGCTGCATGACGCCCGACTCGCAGGCCGAGAGCACCACCCGGTGCGGAGGCCGTCGCAGGCCCTGGAGGTCGTGCACGAGCAGAGGTCCGTCGGCGAGGGTGAGCGAGGAGAAGAGCGGGCTGTCCTCGCGGAACCGGCCGTGCGCGGCGACGTGGGCCAGCGCTGCCCCGTCGAGGGCGGCGAGCGAGGCCGCCACGGTCGCAGCCTCGCCGGCGAGCACCTCGGCCCGCGGGTCCTGGGCAGCGACCGCCGGGACCTCGGCGCCGCCGCTGCCCAGACCGGGGCCGACGACCATCACCCGTCGGTCGCCCGTCGCGGGCCGCGCCGACCTCGCGCGCATCCACAGCCGGGCCGACGGCGTACTGGTCACCGGGAGCGCGGCGAGGGCGGGCACCAGACCCCACGGCACGTTCTGGAGGGCGCTCGTGCCGGACACGACGACCCTCGACTCCCCCACGTGGTCGAGCGCCGACCCGAGGAGGGCCCGCTGGAGACGAGCTCCGGCGACGTCGAGCCGGGACCGGCGGCCGCGGGCGGCCTGCCGCAGCGAGAACAGCGCGAAGTCCACCGCCGAGGCCGCGGCCGCCGCGTCACCCAGTGCAGCTCGACGTACGCGGCCATGACCCGCGACCAGTGCGTGGAGCTCACCGCCGACATCGACGAGCTCCACGAGGACCGTGTCGTCCTCGTCCAGGGCCGCGACGAGCTCGCGCACGTCCAGTGACGCCGCCGCCTCCCCGGAGCCACGGGCGTGGAGGAGCCGTTGGCGGACCGACTTCTCCAGGTGGTGGGCGCGGGCCTCCAGCCGCTCGGTCGGGTCGCCGTTCGCCTGGGCCTCGGTCAGCCGCCTGTGCTGTGCGCGCAACGCCGCCAGCTCTGCGGTCGTCGCCGGGTCGTGGTCCGCTGTCGCCGACGGGACCGCCAAGGTGGTGGCCCTCCACCGCTCGGACCACAGCAGCAGCTGGCGTGGGTCACCCGAAGCCAAGGCGGTCCGGGTGCCCAGCTCGGCCAGCACGGAGCCGTGGCCGGATCCGACGGCCCGCAGCTCCTGGCTGCCGAGCGTGGCCTGGTGCTCGTCGAGCGCCCTGAGCCCGAGGTCGCACGCCTTGAGCACACCTGCGGTGTCACCGGCCGTCTCACGACGCTGTGCCAGCGCCACCCAGCCGAGCACCCGAACGCTTGCGGTCCTGCCCCGGCGGAACTCGGCTGCCTCGTCGAGCCATGCCCGGGCCAGCCGGGCTGCGCGGGCCGAGCGAACCTGCCGCGCCAGCCGCGCGCCCACCAGCAGTGCCTGTGGCAGCTCGGCGACCTGTGCCTCGCGCGACCCCGCGATGAGTCGCTCGGCCCGCCGCAGCAACGGTGCCGCCGGCAGGCCTGCCTCGGCCCGTGCGGTGATGGACATCAGGTCTGCGCGCAGCCGCCGGACGCCACGGGACTGGCTCCGCAGCAGCCGGGACGCCTCCTCGGCTGCGGAGCCCGCACGCCGCCAGTCACCCGCCACCAGGGCGGCCCCCGCGATCGACACGAGCAGGTCCGCCTCCTCACGGGGCAGGAGGGGCCGGGCCACCAGGGCCTGTTCCACGACCTCGAGGGCGTCGGGCGCCAGGCCCGCGGCCAGGTAGGTGTCGCACCGGTCGACGACCAGGTCGACGCTGGTCATCCCCAGGGCGTCGAAGCGCGCGCTCGCGTCGGCGTACCTCGCGAGCGCCAGCGGGAGGTCCCCCGCGAGACTGGCGACCCACCCTGCGTTGTGCACGGAGACCGCAACGCCTTCGGGGTCGCCCACCTCTGCGGAGATGGCGCCGCCCGCCTCGAACGCGGCTCCCGCCGAGGCCAGGTCACCCATGTCGGCGAGGGCGAGGCCCTGCAGGTTGAGGGCACGCTTCTCCCAGACAGGGTCTCCCTCGCGCCCGAAGATCGCGCGCGCGCTCCGCAGGTCGGACGCGCTGTCCTCGTGGCGGGCCAGGAGATGGCCGAGTATCCAGGCCCTTCGCGTCAGCGCCCGGGCCAGCGGCAGGCCGGTGAGGTCCTCGACGGCCCGGTCCAGCTGGGCCAGGCCCTCGCGGGCGCGTCCGAGGACGGCGAGGGTGGCGCCGAGCGTTGCGCGTACGTCGGCCTCGCGTTCCGCGATCCCCGACCGGCGTGCCGTCCGCAGCGCCGTGCGCAGGTGGTCCAGGGCGAGGTCGGTCTGTCCGAGGTCACGGACGACGATCCCCATCACCTGGTGGCCGATGGACGACACCACGGGATCGGTGTCGGGGACCAGCTCGTCCTGCGCCCGGGTCCGCGCCGCCGCGGGATCGGTGAACAGGGTGCGGAGCACCTCTTCGGCATCGGCCCTGGTCACCATGGTCGGACCATCCTTGCCGACGGTGCCCACAACTTGTGACGAAGTCGCGCCACTCGCGCCGACGCGCCGTTAGCGTCGACCCATGGGTGACTGGAAGATCGGCAACGACGAGCGACGGCGCACCACTGACCAGCTGCGGAACTTCAGGGCGGCCAACGACGGACAGGTCGCGTGGGACACCGAGGCCCCCGCCGACTTCACCTACGTCTACCACCCCGACCGGGTGCTCGTGCGTGCGGCGGACGCCGACCAGTTCGACCTCGCAGTGGGCCGGCTCGACACGGGCATCTTCAAGGACCCGCCGCGCCGAGACGACGTACGTCTCCTCGACGGCGAGCTGGTGCGCTACCTGCTTCCCGAGCGCGCGGAGGGCCAGTCGGTCCCCGACGTCCTCGACCTGCTGGAAGAGCGTGGCCTGCGCCGCGGCGCCGCCTCCCCCGACCACTGGGTCCACGTGGCGCCTGGTGGCGGCGGCTCGCTGTGTCCTGCGATCGAGCCCCAGGAGACCGGCCTCACCGAGCCCTGGCCGCCTCAGGCCCCGCAGCCCAAGACGTCCTGCGAGGTCAGTGTCGTGGTGGTCGACACCGGCTGGAACCCGCCTTCGGGGACCGACCCGCGTACGCCCTGGCTGCACGACGTCACGGGTGATGACGAGCTCAACGGCCCCGACCTGCGGCCGTACGCCGGTCACGGCACGTTCATCGCAGGCGTCGTGCGGTGCATGGCTCCCGAGACCAGGATCTTCGTCGAGGGATTCGCCATCGGCGGGGTCGGTGGCGGTGGGGTGCTCGAGTCCGACCTGGTCGGGCAGCTGGAGGAGGCCCTCGCCCACGACCCTCAGGTCATCAACCTCTCGGCCGGCTGCCGCACGCGCATGGACCTGCCGTCCATCGCCCTCGAGACCTTCTACCGCACGCGACTGCGCAAGCGGGACTGCGTGCTCGTGGCCGCGGCCGGCAACGACTCATGGGCTGCGCCGTTCTGGCCGGCAGCCTTCGACTGGGCGGTGGGTGTCGGCTCGCTCGACCGCGACGGCCGGGTCTCGGACTACTCGAACTTCGGCATCTCCGCCGACGTCTACGCACTGGGTCGCAACCTCGTCAACGCGTTCCCCGACGGCACCTTCGAGTGCCACGAGAGCCCGGACAAGGGCGACATCCGGGTGTTCAGCACCGGCATGGCGCGCTGGAGCGGTACGTCGTTCGCCGCGCCCGTCGTGGCCGGTCTGATCGCCCGCGAGATCTCCGAGACGGGAAGCTCTGCGCAGGATGCCCGCGACGTGGTCCTCGCCCGTGCGGTCTACGACTCCGACCCCATCGTCGGGCCACACATGGAGCTGCGCCAGCCCTACGCCTGACCGGTCACAGCTCGACCCACCGGCTGCTCGCGGTGCTCCCGGGCTCGTCGACGGTGAACCGGATCCAGCCGCTGAGCTGCGCCTGGAGGGTGAAGAACCCCACCTCGTCGGTCGCCGTCGACCACCTCTCCCCCGAGCGGGTCTCCACGGAGACCTGTACCCCCGTCAGGTCTCCGTGGAAGTCCTGCAGCTGCCCGCTCACCACGTCGGCATCGATCTCGGTGTCGAGCGTCCAGCCCTGGACGGCCCGGAAGTAGAGCACCCGGGCAGTGCGCAGGCCGCGCACCTGGGGCGCGGGCTCGTCGGCCGAGTCGCGGACCAGGACGAGAAGCTCCCACTCCTGGTCGAGGTCGGCCGCCGCGACGGCAGCCGTCATGGTCGCGGTCAGCCCGGGCCGCGGCGGGTCGGCGAGCCGCCACATGTCTCGCAGCTCGTCCAGGAGGCGGGTGTCCTTGTCCGTCATCGCTCGCCTCCTGTCATGAGAGCCCTGCGTACCTTGGCCAGGCAGCGTGCCCGCGTGGGTCCGATGCTCCCGACAGGCATGTCGAGGTCGTGGCTCAGGGACTGGTAGTCCGGTCGATCCATGAAGGCGATGACCCGCAGCAACCGGCGGCAGCGTTCGTCAACAGTCGCCACGGCTGCCCACAGCCGCGCCGCCTCGTCGTCGAGCACCGCCACCGTCTCCGCCGACTCCTCGTCCGGCAGCACGGCGGCCAGCGTCTCGTCCTCCACCGGGTCCGCACGGCGTGCGGTCCTGGCATGTGCGGCTGCGCCGCGCCTGGCTGAGGTGATCAGCCAGGACGCGACCGCCTGTGGGTCCTTGATGGTCCGGTGGAGTCGTACGAACCCGAGCCAGGTCGCCTGAATGACATCCTCAGCCGCCTCCCTGTCGTGTCCGTAGGCCCTCACCACGTGCCACAGCACCGGCGTCATCGCGGAAACCAGATCGTCCACAGCGGTGGCGTCCCCTGCACGCCACGCTGTGAACGCCCCACTGGCCTTGTCCCACGGCGACTCTTCGAGCTGCCCCTCAGCTCTTCGGTCCTCTGACATGGCGACCATTGTCCCCATGTCTTCACAGGTAGGGGCACCCGACGTCCTGATACGCCCCTGCCGGATCTTTTTCTCGCCCCGAGCCGATGGATCAGAACATGACGGTCGCGAAGGTCGCGGTCTGCTCGAAACCCACGGCCGCATAAGCCGCCCTGGCGGGCGCATTCCACTCGTTGACGTAGAGCGAGACGACCGGCGCCATCTTGGACTCGAGGACCTGCGCGACCACGGCGGCCATGCCGGTGACGCCGAGACCCTGGCCGCGGCGGTCGGGCCGCACCCACACCCCCTGCACCTGGGCGGCGTACGGCGTCGAGCAGGCGACCTCGGCCTTGAAGACGACTCCCTGCTCGTCGAAGCTCGCCATCGACCAGCCTCGGGCGATGAGCTGCTGGACGCGCGCGCGGTAGAGGTCGCCGCCGCCTGCGTCGTTCTCCGGGGAGACGCCGACCTCCTCGGTGTACATCGCGACGCAGGCCGGGTAGAGCGCGTCCAGGTCGCCGGGCGTGGTGAGGCGTACGCCGGGGTCGGGCGTCACGTCCGAGAGATGGTCCATCTCCAGGTGGGGTTGGCGCGAGCGGATCTCCCGCGGACGCGCCCAGCGCGGCTCCACCAGCTCCCACAGGGCAGCGACGACGTCACTGGGGCCCACCATCGTGCCGACGGTGTGGCGGCGGCGCAGCGCGGCGTCGGCAAAGGCGCCCACGTCGTCGGGGGTGCACTGGACCGGCACCAGGTTGGCACCGAGGTGGCAGCCTGCGACGAGCTCCTCACCCTCGAACCGGCCCCACACCTGACCGCCGAGCCACCGCTCGTCGAGGTTGGTGAGGCGGGCGCGGTAGTCGGCGAAGACGTTGATGACCGGGTCCTGCTCGGTGAGCGCGACGAACCGGTCCCGGTCCCCCGGGCCCAGCACGCGCACCTGCTCGCGGGTCCTCAGCACGTCGCGAGCCTAGGGCCGGGCTGGGTGACGAAACCAGACGACGTCCGCGGCGAGCGCGTCGGACAGGACAAAGCTGGCGCCGGCAGCAGGGCGTACGCCTGCCGGTCCACGTGGCCGCCGGGTTTGTCCTGTCCGACACCCCCGGTGCGCCCGACAGGACAAAGCTGGCGCCGGCAGCAGGGCGTACGCCTGCCGGTCCACGTGGCCGCCGGGTTTGTCCTGTCCGACGCGCCGACGGGGTGGGCTCAGCTGATGCTGACCGACGCCTCGGACCCTTCGACGGGCTCCA
>CAWJLX010000005.1:0-251645 GCA_963843815.1 uncultured Actinomycetota bacterium
CACGGAACCCACCTTGATCTGGCGGGTCGTACGGCGCGGAGTCAGGACGGGGGGCGGGAGGGCAGGCATGCCGAGGCCGACAGCAGTCATGCTCGGCAGTCTAGGCGGGGGGACCTCCTCGCCCCGACTCGGCGACGATCGGCTGAGGTGCAGGCGTGCGAGGAGGTCGACGGCACCCCCGCGGGCGGTGCGTGAGGGGGTTCCGAGGGCCCAAGAGCCGCCTGGCGCACCGCTACCCCCGGCGAGTCCCCCGCGACGCGCCCACGGGCGGTGCGTGAGGGGGATTCTGCTGGCCCCAAACCCTCCTGGGACACCGCTCGTCGGCGGGCCCGAGCTTCGTGACCCTCAGCTGATGTGGAGCGGTACGACGAAGTCGGCCACGATGAGCACCACGCCCATCACCAGCATGGCGAGACCGACGACGTACGCGATCGGCAGCAGCTTGGCGACGTCGACGTGACCCGGGTCGGGCCGACCGCGCAGGCGGGCGACGCCGCGCTTGAGGCCTTCGTAGAGCGCCCCGGCGATGTGACCGCCGTCGAGCGGCAGCAGCGGGACGAAGTTGAACATGCCGATGAAGAAGTTGAAGCTCGCGATCAGGAAGAGCAGCGTGACGAGCTTGTCGGTCAGCGGGAAGTTCTCGCTGGCGGCCGCCTCGCCGGCGAACCGGCCACCACCCACGATCGACACGGGGCTCTGCGGGTCGCGCTCCTGGAGCCCGACGACCGCGCGGCCGACCTCGTAGACCTTCACCGGCAGCTGGCCGAGCGCCTGGACCGTCTCGACCGTCATCGACTCCATCTGGCCCGCGGTGTAGATCAGGCCGCCGGTCTGCAGGCTCACCTGGGGCTGGACGCCGAGGAAGCCGACCTCGATCATCGTCTGGTCCTCGATCGAGGTCTGGCGCAGGGTGACCGTGGTGTTGGTGTTGAGCGTGAGCAGCTCGCCGTCGCGGCGGACCACGATCCGCGCGTCGCCGTCGGCGTTGCCCCGGATCTGCGCCTGGAAGCTGTCCCAGTCGCCGAACGGCGTCCCGTTGAGGCTGACGATCTCGTCCCCCGGCTGGATCCCGGCCTTGGCGGCCGGGGCCACCGGGTCCGCGGCCGTGCAGTCGCGGGGCAGCTCGGCGACCGGGATCACGCAGGCGGGCACCCCGGCGACGATCGGCTCCACCACTTCGTCGCGCGGGTTGCCGTAGGTCGCGAACAGGAGCACGAACAGGGAGAACGCGATCGCGATGTTGACCGTCGGTCCTCCCGCCATCACGATCACCTTCTTCCACCACGCGAGGCGGTAGAAGAGCCGGTCGGTGTCGTGCTTCTTGACGTACTCCCACTCGGCGGCCCGCGCGTCGGAGATCAGCTGGGTGAACATGCCGGTGTTGGACCGGCGCACCTTGTGCACCGGGTCGCCGTCCTCGTCGTACGTCGTCTCCTCGACGAGGGCCTCGGCACCCGGCGGGAGCATCCCGACGATCTTGACGTAGCCACCGAGCGGGATCGCCTTGACGCCGTACTCGGTGTCGCCGATCTGCTTGCTCCACACGGTGGGGCCGAAACCGATGAACCACTGCGGCACCTTGGCGCCGAACTTCTTGGCCGGGATCAGGTGGCCGAACTCGTGCAGCCCGATGGATACCAGGATCGCCACGACGAACGCGACGACACCCAGGGTGTAGAGGATCGGGGTCACGAGGTGTTCCTTCTTGGGCGGGTGGCCCGGCAGATGGTCATGCTGGTCGATCGGCGGGGTTGATGAGCGCGGCGGCTTCCGCGCGTGCCCAGGCGTCCGCCGCGAGCACGTCATCGACCGTGAGCTGCTCATACGAGCGTACGGGGTGCGCGGCGAGGACCGCAGCAACCGTGGGGATGATGTCGACGAATCGCAACCGCCCCGCCCGGAAGGCCTCGACGCACGCCTCGTTGGCGGCGTTGTAGACCGCGGGCGCGGTGCCCCCCTGCTCCCCCGCCCTGCGGGCGAGCGACACGGCCGGGAAGGCGTCGTCGTCGAGGGGGAAGAACTCCCACGTCCCGGGCGCGGTCCAGTCGAAGGCGGGTGCCGCGTCGGGCACCCGGTCCGGCCAGGCGAGACCCAGCGCGATCGGGATCATCATGGTCGGCGGGCTGGCCTGCAGGATCGTCGAGCCGTCGACGAACTCCACCATCGAGTGGACGTCGCTCGTGGGGTGGACGACGACGTCGATCCGGTCGAAGGGGATGTCGAAGAGCAGGTGTGCCTCGATCACCTCCAGGCCCTTGTTGACCAGGGTGGCCGAGTTGATCGTGATCACCGGCCCCATGGACCAGGTCGGGTGCTGGAGCGCCTCCTCGACCGAGACGTGGGCGAGGTCCTCGCGCGTACGCCCCCGGAACGGCCCGCCCGAGGCGGTCAGCACGAGGCGTCGTACCTCGGCGCGGCTGCCGGCGCGCAGGCACTGCGCCAGGGCGGAGTGCTCCGAGTCGACGGGAACGATCTGGCCGGGACGTGCCCGCTCGGTGACGAGGGCGCCGCCCATGATGAGCGACTCCTTGTTGGCCAGCGCCAGCGTGTTGCCGGCGTCGAGCGCGGCGAGCGTGGGGCGCAGCCCCACCGCACCCGTGATGCCGTTG
Organism: uncultured Actinomycetota bacterium; assembly: GCA_963843815.1. Classification (GTDB taxonomy): domain Bacteria; phylum Actinomycetota; class Actinomycetes; order Propionibacteriales; family Nocardioidaceae; genus Nocardioides. The sequence goes on from CAWJLX010000005.1 coordinate 2,610, forward strand.
AGCACGACGTCACAGGCCATCGCGGCGGCCTCCGTGGAGGGGTCCTCCCCCAGCCCCGAGAACGCGGGTGCGAACTCCGCCACCTGGGACTCGAAGAGCTCGGGGTGGGAGCCGCCCGCGGTGAGGCCGACGACCCGGAAGCGGTCGGGGTTGGCGCGGACGAGGTCGAGGGCCTGCGTGCCGATGGAGCCGGTCGAGCCGAGGATCACGATGTCGCGCGCAGTCACGGCGTCAGTGTGTCAGGTGCTCAGGGAGAGTCGAACGACCAGAACTCCAGCCCACCGACCTGGACGAGCGCGGCACCCGGCGGGACCGGCGGGTCGGGGGCGTCCGACGCGCCCAGAGCGGTGAGCACGGAGAGCGTCTGGTCGCCGTGGCGGGACAAGATGGCGTCACCCGGGACTCCGGCGCAGCCGCCGGGGTCGGTACGCCCGGCGCGCAGGGCGACGTCCCATGGCAGCTCCTCGGCGTCGACCGTCAGCACGACCCCGTCCGCAGTGGCACCGACCACCATCGCGGCGCCGGCGGCGGACGGGTCGCCGTACACGCTGACCGCGCCCACCCGGGCGGCTGCCAGCGCCACGACGACGCCCGTCACGCGCGGCACCCGACCGACCGCAACCTGGTGGCCGACCCCGACCCCGAATGCCTGGAGCACACCCGCGCAGGCAGCGACCTCGGTGAGCAGGCGCGCGAAGGTCAGGTCGCCGTCGGGGTCGACCAGCGCGACGTCGTCGGCGCGACCGCGGATGACGTGGATGTCGAGGGCGTTGTAGCAGGCGTTGAGCGTGCCGGCGTCGTCCGCCGGAGCCCTGAACCAGGCCACCTCTGGCGTGGATGTCACTGTCAGGACAGCCCGTTCTCGGCCGTCCTGGCCGGCTTGGACGGGGTCCGCAGCCACGCAGTGAAGAAGCTGCCGAGGTCTTGGCCGCTGACCCGGCCGGCGACCTCCTCGAACTCCTCGGTCGAGCCGTTTCCGCCGCGCTGCTCACGGATCCAGGTGCGCACGATCCTCCAGAAGGTCGCGTTCCCCACCCGGTTGCGCAGGGCCTGGAGGGTCATGGCGCCGCGACCGTAGATCGCGGGGTCGAAGACCTTCGCAGCACCGGGGTCCGCGACGACCACCTTCCAGAAGCCCGACTGCGCGCCGACGTTGTCGTAGTAGCCGCGCAGGATGGCGGCACCCTTGCGGCCCCCGTGGGTCTCCGTCCAGCGCCACTCCATGAAGCTGGCGAACCCCTCGTTGAGCCAGATGTCGCGCCACCCCTGCACGGCGATGTCGTCGCCGAACCACTGGTGGGCGAGCTCGTGCACGACGAGGCTGGTGTAGCTGCCGCCGACCGCGGGATAGGTCGGACGGGTCTGGTTCTCGAGGGCGAAGCCCGGGTTGAGCGAGGTGGTGAGTCCGCCCACGACGGAGAAGGGGTACTTGCCGAGGTCCTTCTCGAGCCCGGCGACGACACCGGGGGTCTTCTTCATCAGCCGCATGCTGGCCCTCTGGTCGCCCCGGCTGAGCCTTTGCGAGACCGCGACCAGCCACGGCAGCCCCCGGTGCCTGCCACGGGCGATCGTGAAGTCGCCGGCCGCGAAGAACGCGAGGTAGGGCACCATCGGCTCGTCGGCACGCCAGTGCCACGTGGTGGACCTGCGACCGACCTTGCGGCCCTTCAGCTCGCCGTTGGAGATCACCTCGCGCCCGTTGGGCACCCGGATCCGCACGTCGACGATCGCCTTGTCGAGCGGGTGGTCGTTGGAGGGGAACCACCACGGCGCCATGTGCGGCTCGTTCATGGCGACGACCTCGCGCTTGCTGGCGAGCCAGTTGCCCTCGCCCGCGTAGGAGTACTTCGCCGGGCGGTCGGCGTACGTCACGACGACGGTGTGCTTCGTGCCTGCATTGAGCGGCCGGACCGGCGTGATCCGCAGCTCGTGGCCGCCGTCGCTCTTGGCGAAGTCGGCCCGGGTGCCGTCGACGGTCACCTTCCGGACCCGCAGCAGGAAGTCGAGGGAGAAGCTGGTGAGGTTGCTCGTCGCGGTGAGCGTGATCTTCGTACGACCGCTGAGCCTCTTGGTCGCGAGCGCATAGCGGTTGGAGATGGCGTACGACGCCACGTCGATGCCGCCGTTGCCGTCGAGCGGCCAGTAGGGATCGCCGATCCCCGAGGCCCCGTCGATGCGCGCATCCGCGGCAGCCGTCGACGACTCAGCGGTCGCGGCCCCGCTGGTCAGCCCGACCGTCATCGAGGCGCAGAGGGCGACGGCCAGCAGGGGCCTCGAGAACGTTCGGGTGGTCACGGTCAGAACCTAGCCCACGACGTAATTGCGGTGCGGTGTCGCGACGCCTGCGTCACACTGTGTGTCCTACCTCCGGGTGCCGATCCGCGCCGCCCGTGTCGTGAAAGGAGCCGTGACATGTCGATCACTGTCCTCGGCCTGCCCGCCGACCACCTTTCGCACACACGGAGCACCCACCTTGTCGCACGACATGCAGCGCAGCTTTCCGGAGGACTTCCTCCGACCTGACGACCGACGGCCCACCGAGGGCATCGACGAGTCGTTCGTCTTCTCCTACGACACCTACACCGACCAGCTCGGTGCGGGTCAGCAGTGGTCCCGCTGGGAGGACCTCGAAGCCCTGATGAAGGGGCCCGAGCCGCGACCCGACTGGGTGGTGACGTCCAGCGGCGCCATCGACACCGAGCTCGGCATCCTCAAGACCGGCAAGGAGGCCGACGTCTTCCTGGTCGAGCGCGAGGACCCGCACCACCCCGAGGCCGGGGTCGTGATGGCCGCCAAGAGATATCGCGACACCGACCACCGGACCTTCCACCGAGCCGCGTCCTACACCGAGGGCCGCTCGATGAAGCGCTCGCGCGACGAGCGCGCCCTCAAGCGCAGGTCCACCTGGGGACGCCAGGTCGCCGCCGGCGAGTGGGCGATCTCGGAGTGGAACGCGCTGCGGCGGTGCTGGGAGCTCGGCCTGCCGGTGCCCTACCCGGTCCAGATCGACGACACCGAGATCATGATGGAGTGGATCACCCACTCCGTCGATGGCGAGGTCGAGACGGCTCCGCGCGTGGCGCAGGTCAGGCCGGGGGCCGCGGTCGTCCGGAGCTTCTTCGAGCAGCTCCGCGAGGCCCTGATGACGCTGGTCCAGGCAGGGCTGGTGCACGGCGACCTGTCGCCCTACAACACCCTCGCCGCGGGAGAGCGGCTCGTCATCATCGACCTCCCGCAGATGGTGGACCTGGTGGGCAACCCACGCGGCATGGAGTTCCTGCTGCGCGACTGCGCCAACATGTGCGCGTGGTTCCGCTCACGCGGGCTCGAGGTCGACGAGCAGGAGCTGTTCGGAGAGCTGATGGCGCACGCCTTCTGAAGCGGTGACCTCCGCGCCCGGCCTAGGGTCGCGGTGTGAAGCACACTCGCGGACGCGTCCTCGACGTCACCTCGCTGGCGGACCTCGACCGACGACTCGCCACCGGCAGCACGTCGCTGGCCGGCTGGCGGGTCGTGGGCCTGGACCTGACGGCACGCGGCGAGGTCCTCCTGAGCAGGTCGCTGGAGCAGTCGCTCTTCCTGGGCTGCGAGTTCGCCGACGGGGACGAGGAGGTCGTACGCCGTGCCGGCGCCACGGTGCTCCACGAGATCCCCGGCATCCCGGTCGATCCCTACCGCTCGACGCTCTACTCCCCCCGGGACCTCTACGACACCCGGCGCTACGAGGACACCGTCGACGCACGGGCGTACGCCTGGTCGCGCAGCGGCACCGGGCGCGACGATGCACTGGCCAAGGCACTCCACGACCACTACGTCGACGCGGCGTTGACGGAGTGGGTGACCGATCGAGAGATCGTGGGCGTCATGGGCGGACACGCGCTCGAGCGCGGCAGCGAGGCGTACGCCGACGCCGCGCGGCTCGGGCACGGCCTCGGCTCGCGCCTCACGGTCGCCACCGGTGGCGGGCCCGGCGCGATGGAGGCGGCCAACCTGGGCGCCTTCATGGCCGGGGACCAGCCCGACGCCCTGGCCGCGGCGCTGGACAGCGTCAGCCGGGTGCCCTCGTTCCGTCCCGACATCGGCGGCTGGGCCGAGGCCGCCTTCCGCGTGGTCGACGCGACTCCACACGGGCGGGAGTCACTGGGCATCCCGACCTGGCACTACGGCCACGAGCCGCCCAACCCCTTCGCGACCGCGATCGCGAAGTACTTCCACAACGCCCCGCGCGAGGCCGTGCTGCTGGAGGTCTGCAACGCCGGCATCGTGTTCCTGCCCGGCGCAGCAGGAACCGTCCAGGAGGTCTTCCAGGACGCCTGCGAGAACTACTACGCCGACGAGTCGGCGGTGGCGCCCATGGTGCTCGTGGGCCGTCGCTACTGGACCGAGGACCTGCCGGTCTGGCCGTTGCTCCGGGCACTGTCCCGCAGCCGCGCGATGGAGCCGCACGTCCACCTCGTCGACACCGTCGACGAGGCAGTGGAGACGGTGTCGTCCAGCCCATCGGCTGACCGGCCGGACGGCTGAGGCCTACTCCACGGCGGCGAGCTGGCCGCAGGCTCCGTCGATGTCACTGCCGCGGGTGTCGCGGACCGTGGTGGGGATGCCCTTCGCCTCGAGCCGGCGGACGAACTCGCGCTCGTCGGCGGGGTCGGAGGCAGTCCACTTCGAGCCGGGGGTCGGGTTGAGCGGGATCAGGTTGACGTGCACCCAGCCCCAGTCGCCGTAGGAGTTGAGCACGTCGCCGAGCAGGTCGGCCCGGTGGGCCTGGTCGTTGATGCCGCGCATCATGGCGTACTCGATGGAGACGCGGCGCTTGGTCTTCGCGGCGTAGTTCCAGGCGGCCTCGACGGTCTCGGCGACCGAGTAGCGGGTGTTGATCGGGACCAGCTCGTTGCGCAGCTCGTCGTCGGGCGCGTGCAGGCTCAGCGCCAGGGTGACCGGGATGCCCTCCTCGGTGAGCTGGTTCATGCGGGGCACGAGACCGACGGTGGAGACGGTGATCCCGCGTGCGCTCATGCCGAGGCCGGCCGGCGACGGGTCGACGAGGCGTCGTACGGCACCGATGACGGCCTTGTAGTTGGCCAGGGGCTCGCCCATGCCCATGAAGACCACGTTGGAGACCCGCCCCGGACCACCGGGGACCTCGCCGCGCGTCATGGAGCGGGCACCGGCGACGACCTGTTCGACGATCTCGGCGGTCGACATGTTGCGCTGGAGACCGCCCTGGCCGGTCGCACAGAACGGGCAGGCCATGCCGCAGCCGGCCTGGCTGGAGACGCAGACCGTGGCGCGGTCGGGGTAGCGCATGAGGACCGACTCGACGAGTGCGCCGTCGAAGAGCTTCCACAGCGTCTTGCGCGTGGTGCCCTTGTCGGCCTCCAGCGTGCGCAGCGGGGTCATCAGGTCGGGCAGCAGCGCCGCCACGAGCTCGTCGCGCTGGGTGACCGGGAGGTCGGTCATCTCAGCCGGGTCGTCCACGAGGCGCCCGAAGTAGTGGGTGGAGAGCTGCTTGGCCCGGAAACCCGGCAGCCCCATCTCCTCGAGGAGTGCCTTGCGGCCGGCCTCGTCGAGGTCGGCGAGGTGCCGCGGCGGCTTCTTGCGGCCTCGGGGCTCGTCGAAGACGAGGGGCAGGGTCTTGATCGGCTGCTGGGTGGAGTCGGACATCAGGCAGATTCTCCCATCCCGAGGGTCACCGGGGCGATTCAGCGAGTCGCGAGGGGGCTCAGGCGCCGACCATGAAGTAAAGCACCAGCGACGCGACGCCCAGGACGACCAGCGCGGTGACGACCATGCCGACGAACATGAACTGCGCGAAGCGCCGCGTCTTGCGCTTGATGAGCATGAAGATCGGCAGCGCGAGCGCGACGAGCACGAGCGGGAACAGCTGCTCGGCCGTCTCGTAGGTGAACAGCAGCCGCAGGACGCCGACGAAGGCGCCCGGCACGGCGGTGACGAAGAGCATGCCGGCGAAGAAGCCGGTGATGCCCGCGAACGTCGGGTGGCTGTGGTGCCACCACTCGAAGGGTCGGTCGCGCGACTCCTCCGTCTCCTGCACCTGTTCCGCCTCCACCGTCCCAGCCTAGGACGTCGAGCGCGTCGGGATGCGGGCGGCACGCCCTGCGATGGATTTCCACTCGCACGAGTGGAAGTCCATGTGGTCGGTCGCACTCCGAGCGTGAGCCGCGATGAAGTTCCACTCGCAGGAGTGGAAGTTCAGGGGCGATCCGGTGGGCGCCCGTGGCGGACGAGGTGCAGGGTCATGACCCGAGGAACTCCCTGGCTCCGCGCAGGCGGGTGGTCAGCAGACCTGCGGCCGCCGACGAGTCCAGGCGCACGTCGATGGGCCCGGGGACGGCGAGCTCGGCCCGCCTGGTCGGACGCAGCGCGTCGCCGTCGACGCCGTCGCGCCGAGCGATGGCCCGGCCCAGCTCGTATCGGCTGATCGCGTCGGCGCCTGCGCAGTGGAGGATCCCCCGGTAGTCCGTCGTGGCGAGCTCGACGAGCGCCGCTGCCAGGTCGTCGACGTGCACCGGGCACCGCCGCTCGTCCTCGAACAGACCGCCGTCTCCCCCGGCCGCCAGCGCGTGGACCAGGCGTTCGTGCTGGGAGGCCCCGTCGCCGAGGATGAGCGAGGTGCGAGCCACAACGGTGTCGTCGCACACGGCACGGGCCGCCGTCTCGGCTGCTGCCTTGGCCGCGCCGTAGGGCGTGATGGGATCCGGGGAGTCGGACTCCTGGTAGAGCCCGTCCTTGCCGGAGAAGACCACGTCGCTCGACACCAGCACCAGCCGGGAGCCGCAACCCGCCGCGGCCAGAGCGACGTTGACCGCACCCCCGGCCGTCACGTCCCAGTCGGACTGGACGTACGCCGTGTGGATGATCGTGTCCGGCGCGTGTCGGGCCACGACCTCCTGAATGGCCCGGCGGTCCCTCACGTCGGCGTCCGCCGAGCCGAGGGCGATGACGTCGTGCTCGCCTGCCGCGGCCACCACACGCCGACCGAGGTAGCCGGTTCGCCCTCCTGTGATCAGGACCCGCACGTGGCTGGCTGCCTCAGAAGACGAGGTAGTAGAGGACGAGCCAGATCGGCGCGATCGTGGCCAGAAGAGAGTCCAGCCTGTCCATCAGGCCACCGTGGCCGGGGATGACCCGGCTCATGTCCTTGATCCCGAGGTCGCGCTTGATGACGGATTCGCACAGGTCGCCCAGGGTGGCCATCACCACCGTGATCAGCCCCAGCAACAGACCGACCCACCAGTCGCCGCCGAGGAACGCGGTCACCAGCCAGATGCCCACCGCGACGCACGCCAGTGCCGAGCCTGCGAAGCCCTCCCAGGACTTCTTCGGGGAGATCACCGGTGCCATCGGGTGCTTGCCGAACAGCACCCCCGCGATGTAGCCACCGGTGTCGGAGGCGACAGTGATCGCGATGAAGGTGACGATCCCGCGGACGCCGGGGTTGTCGGTGTCGAAACCCAGGACCGGGTTGGTGCCACCCTCGGCGAGCAGCAGCGCGACGAACGAGCCCAGGAACGGGACGTAGATCAGGGTGAACACCGCGGCCGTGGCGTTCTTGACGTAGCCGTCGACCCCGCGTCGCAGCAACCACAGCATGATCACCAGGGCCGTCACCGCCGTCGCGGTGACCAGGGCGGGGGCGCCGTAGAAGTAGGCGACCACGACCATGACCACGCCGCCGAGCATCAGCGGCTGTTCGGGGATGTCGATGTCCTTGGCGCCGAGACCCTTGTGCAGCTCCCAGATCGCCACGACGACTGCCGCGGCGACGATCGCCATGAAGGCGGTCTTCCAGAACAGCAGCGACAGCAGGATCGCCCCGACCAGCACGACTGCAGAGCCGATGGCGGTGGGCAGGTCGCGTCCGGCGCGACCGTGGTCCTTGGTGGGGGCGTGGTCCTTCTTGGAGGCGTGGTCCTTCTTGGAGGCGTCCGGGACAGCCGGCTCGGGGTTCGTCATGGGTGGGCGCTCAGACTTCGAGCAGCTCTGCTTCCTTGTGCTTGAGGAGCTCGTCGATCTTGTCGGTGTGGGTCTTGGTGAGGGCGTCGAGACGCTTCTCGGCACCGGTGACGTCGTCCTTGCCGACCTCACCGTCCTTCTCCAGCTTCTCGAGGGCCTGCTTGGCCGTACGACGCACGTTGCGCACCGACACGCGGCCGTCCTCGGCCTTGGCCTTCGCGAGCTTGATGAAGTCCTTGCGGCGCTCCTCGGTCAGCTCGGGGAAGACGCAGCGCAGCACCTTGCCGTCGTTGGCGGGGTTCACGCCCAGGTCGGAGTCACGGATGGCCTTCTCGACGTTTGCCATGGCGCCCATGTCGAAGGGCTGGATCAGGATCGTGCGCGCGTCCTGGGCGGAGAAGCTCGCCAGCTGTTGCAGCGGGGTCTGGGTGCCGTAGTAGTCGGCCGTGATCTTCGCGAACATGGCCGGGTTGGCGCGGCCGGCCCGGATCGTGGCGAAGTCCTCGCGGGTCGCCTCCACGGACTTGCCCATCTTGGCGTCGGCATCCTTCATGACGTCGGTGATCACGGTTGCGCTCTCTTTCGTGGTGCGTCTGAGCCGGGACTGGGGGGCTGGTGCGGGGGGCTGGTGCGGGGGGCTTGGTCAGCCCTCGCGGCTCACCAGCGTGCCAATTCTCTCACCTCGGACGATGCGCAGGATCGCGCCCTCGTCCTCGGCGCCGAAGACGATCAGCGGCATGTTGTTCTCCATGCACAGCGCGAAGGCCGTCGCATCGGCGATCTTCAGGCCCTGCTGCAGCGCGTCGGAGAAGGAGAGGGTGTCGTACTTGGTGGCGGTCGGGTCCTTCTTGGGGTCGGCGCTGTAGACGCCGTCCACGCCCTGCTTGGCCATGAGGACCACCTCGCAGTGTGTCTCCAGCGCCCGCTGTGCCGCCACGGTGTCGGTCGAGAAGAACGGCATGCCGGCGCCGGCGCCGAAGATCACGACGCGGCCCTTCTCGAGGTGCCGCATCGCCCGACGCGGGATGTACGGCTCGGCGACCTGGCCCATCGCGATGGCGGTCTGCACGCGCGTCTCGATGCCCTCCTTCTCCAGGAAGTCCTGGAGGGCGAGGCAGTTCATCACCGTGCCCAACATGCCCATGTAGTCGGCGCGGCTGCGGTCCATGCCGCGCTGCTGCATCTCCGCGCCGCGGAAGAAGTTGCCTCCGCCGACCACGATGCTGACGCCCACGCCCTCGCGCACCACGGCCGCGATCTCCTTGGCCACCTGGGAGACGACGTCGGGGTCGACGCCCACCTCACCGCCGCCGAACACCTCGCCGGAGAGCTTGATGAGGACACGCTTGTAGGCCGTCACTTCGATCCCTTCACACGCCGGGTGGGTCGCGAGAAACCTACCCGGCCGGGTGTCGGCGGTCGAACCCGCACTCGCTCCTGGCGGCGGCGCACCCGTCCCGAAATGCCGCAGGGGCCGTACGCCGGTGGCGTACGGCCCCTGTCGGGCAGCGGTGAGCCGTGGCTCAGGCGCCGACCTCGAAGCGGGCGAACCGCTTCACGGTCGTGCCGGCGGCGTCGAGGACGGCCTTGACGCTCTTCTTGGACTCGGTGACCGACTCCTGCTCGAGCAGGACGATCTCCTTGTAGAACCCACCGAGGCGACCCTCGACGATCTTGGCGATCGCCTGCTCCGGCTTGCCCTCCTCGCGGGTCTTCTGCTCCGCGATCGAGCGCTCGGAGGCGACGACGTCGGCGGGGACCTCGTCGCGGGTGAGGTACTGGGCCTTCATCGCGGCGATCTGCATCGCAGCGGCGCGGGCGGCGGCCTCGTCACCCTCGAACTCGACGAGCACACCCACGGCGGGCGGCAGGTCGGCGGCACGCTTGTGCATGTAGGTGACGGTGGTGCCCTCGAAGTAGGCGACCTCGCCCAGCTCGATCTTCTCGCCGATGGTGATGGCGAGGTCCTCGACGACCTGGCCGACGGTCTTGCCGTCGAGCTCGGCGGCCTTGAGGGCCTCGGTGTCGGCGGCCTTCACCGTGTTGGCGATCTCGGCGATCTGCTGGGCCTTGGCGATGAAGTCCTCGTTCTTGGCCACGAAGTCGGTCTCGCTCTTGAGCTCGACCAGCGCGTTGCCGGCCGTGGCGACGAGCCCGGCAGCGGTCTCGCGCTCGGCACCGCGGGCAGCAGCCTTGGCGGCGCCCTTGACGCGGAGCAGCTCGACGGCCTTGTCGAAGTCGCCGTCGGCCTCGGTGAGCGCCTTCTTGCAGTCCATCATCCCGGCCTGGGTCTGCTCACGGAGCTTCTTGACATCGGCAGCGGTGAAGTCAGCCATGGTCCTTCTTCCTTGTGTTCAGGGGCCCGGCTCCTGCGGAGGTTGGACGGGAGTCCAGGCGGGGTGTGGGGGTGGAGCGAACAGCACGGAGGCCGGCCGCTGCCCGAGGGCGAGCGACCGGCGGTCCGGCGTCAGTCCTTCTTCTGCTCCGCGTTGACGAAGCCAGCAGCCTCGGCGGCGTCCGCGGTGCGGAACCAGACCTCGGCGTTGGTGCGGTCGTACCAGGGGCTGGTCGAGGCGTGGAACTTCATCGAGTCCTTGTTGCCCTTGATCTCGAAGCCCTCGGGAGCCGAGCCGTCCTCGGTGGCCGGAGCGGAGTCCGCACCGAACTCGCCCTCGGCGACAGCGGCCAGCGGCTTGATCTCGGCGGGAGCCTCGGACGCAGCCTCGGTCTCGGCGGGAGCCTCGGACGCAGCCTCGGTCTCGGCGGGAGCCTCGGACGCAGCCTCGGTCTCGGCGGGGGCCTCGGACGCAGCCTCGGTCTCGGCGGGGGCCTCGGACGCAGCCTCGGCAGCGGCCTCGGCCTGCGGGGCCTCGGACGCGGCGCCGGTGCCCTCGGAGGCCGGGGTCTCGGCGGTGGCGTCGCCCGTGGCGGCAGCGGCGGCCTTCTCGGCGTCACCGGCGAGGAGCTCGCGCTCCCACTCGGCCAGGGGCTCCTCGGCGCCGACGGTCGCGTCAGCGTCTCCGCCCTTGGCGCCCGAGCGGGCGATGAGGCCCTCGGCGACGGCGTCGGCGACCACACGGGTCAGCAGGCCGACCGCGCGGATGGCGTCGTCGTTGCCCGGGATCGGGAAGTCGACCAGGTCGGGGTCGCAGTTGGAGTCGAGGATGCCGATGATCGGGATCCGCAGCTTGCGGGCCTCCTCGACGGCCAGGTGCTCCTTGTTGGTGTCCACGATCCAGACGGCCGAAGGGACCTTCGTCATGTCGCGGATGCCGCCGAGGGTCTTGTCCAGCTTGGCGCGCTCGCGCTTCATGCCGAGCAGTTCCTTCTTCGTGCGGTTGGAGCCGGCGACGTCGTCGAAGTCGATCTCGTCGAGCTCCTTGAGGCGGTTGATCCGCTGGTGCACGGTCTGGAAGTTGGTGAGCATGCCACCGAGCCAGCGCTGGTTGACGTAGGGCATGCCGACGCGGGTCGCCTGCTCGGCGATGGCCTCCTGGGCCTGCTTCTTGGTGCCGACGAACATCACGACACCGCCCCGGGCGACGGTCTCCTTGACGAAGGCGTAGGACCGGTCGATGTAGGCCAGCGACTGCTGGAGGTCGATGATGTAGATGCCGTTGCGCTCGGTCATGATGAAGCGCTTCATCTTGGGGTTCCAGCGACGGGTCTGGTGACCGAAGTGGACGCCGCTCTCGAGCAGCTGGCGCATGGTGACGACTGCCATGGGTTCTCCTGTTGTAGCGGAGCTGCTCACCGATGTGCCCGACCTTGGGGCAGGCCGGGCCGGGAGCGTGACTCCTGAGTGTTTTCAGTTGCTGCGCCCGACGGGTGCCGGGTGCCCTGACGCTCACACGCCGGTCCGATCCGCACCGACGGAGCTGGTGGGAACTGAGGACCGACGCCCACGGGTGGCTCGGAACCAGAGAGGCATTCCGACGCGGTCTGCGAGCGTGCGAAGTCAGTCCGTGAGGACTGCTCCGCCCATCCTAGGCCACCGCTTGCCGTGGAGCGAATCGCTGTGCGGTCAGGGCCTGAGCGTGGGCTGAGCGTGGATTCGGGAGCCACGGGGCGTCCCCAGGGAGGGGGCTGGCGACACGATCCACAGGGTGGCCGATCCCGGTCGACGACACGGTCACGACACGATCAGGATCGCTGGATGCGAGCTCACCTCAGTGTCGTCGTCCTGTCGTGCTGGTCGTCGTCCTCAGCACCGGGGCACCGGCCGTGGCAGGGCCGGACACGCCCGCGGCCGTGTGGCCGCTGGATCCGAGACCGGACGTCGTACGCGGCTTCGAGCCGCCACCCGACCCCTATGCCTCCGGGCACCGCGGCGTGGACCTGGCCGGCCGGGCGGGCGAGCCGGTGAGAGCCGCGTTGCCGGGAACGGTCGGCTTCGCCGGCTCCATCGGCGGCAAGCCCGTCGTCACCGTGCTGCACGGGGGACGTCGTACGACCTACGAGCCGGTCGTGGCCACCGTCGAGCGGGGCCAGGCGGTCGGCGCGGGCGACGTGCTCGGACGACTCACGCTCACCGACAGCCACTGCTTCCCCGCCGCGTGCCTGCACTGGGGCCTGATCCACGGCGAGGAGTACCTCGACCCGCTCACGCTGGTCGGCTCGGGTCCCGTGCGGCTCCTGCCTCTGTGGCGTGACGAGCCCGTCAGCGTGCGACTCGGCTGGTCTCCCCCGCTCGAGCGCTGGCGACCCCCGCTCGACGTCGTCCCCGCTGAGCGGACCGGCGCTCACGCCCGCGGGTGCGCCTGCTGGTAGGCCCGGCGCAGCCGATCTGTGGTGACGTGGGTGTAGAGCTGCGTCGTGGCGAGAGAGGCGTGCCCGAGGAGCTCCTGCACCGAGCGCAGGTCGGCACCGCCCTCCAGCAGATGGGTGGCGGCGGTGTGCCGCAGGCCGTGGGGGCCGATGTCCGGAGCCCCCGGCACCTCGGCGATACGCCGGTGCACCAGGTCGCGGACCGCCCGCTGGTCGATCCGTCGCCCGCGGACACCGAGGAACAGGGCCGCCCCTGACCCCTCGACGCGGAGCGACGGGCGTCCCGCGACGAGCCAGCGCTCGACCGCTCGAGCGGCAGGCGTGCCATAGGGCACGGAGCGCTCCTTGCGGCCCTTGCCGAAGACGCGCACCAACCGGCGCTCGTCGTCGACGTCATCGATGTCGAGACCGACGAGCTCTCCGACCCGGACGCCGGTCGCGTAGAGCAGCTCCAGCATCGCCACGTCGCGGACCCCCGCGGGGGTGCCGTCGTCGGCAAGGTCCGCAGCGGCACGGATGAGCGCCTCGGCCTCGTCAGCGCGAAGCACCGGCGGGAGTGTCTTGTGCTTCTTCGGTGATCCGAGAGCCGCGCCCGGATCGGTCGGCAGCCGGCCGGTGCGGTGCAACCAGGCCGTGAAGACGCGCGCTGCGGTGGCCCGTCTGGCGATGGTCGTCCGGCTGCGCCCGGTGGTCTGCAGCTTGGCCAGCCAGCTGCGCAGGGCGCGGAGGTCGAGACCACCCACGTCGTCCAGCCCGAGCCGGAGGCAGTGCTCGAGCAGGCTGGAGATGTCGCCGAGGTAGGCACGGACCGTGTGCGGGGCGAGGTCGCGCTCGGAGACGAGGTGGCGCTCGTAGTCGCCGAGCAGGCGGACCATGGCCTCCGGGAGGCCCTCCTTCGTCCTCGGCTCGTCGCTCACACCGCGATCGTAGGCGCGCGACGGCGCGTCATCCGGCACCTGCGAGTCGCCACCCTCCCTCGACCTCGCGCACGAACCCGGCCCTCTCCAGCCGTCTGAGGGTCGGGTCGGCATCGCGGACGTGCAGCCGGCTGAGCCGCGCGATCGAGACCACCCCCGCGGGCTGGCTCACCGGCACCCACTCCAGGACCCGCTGCTCGACGGAGCTGAGCCGGTCTCGGGCACGCTCGGGGCCGCGGGGCTCCTCGACGAGGTGCTCCCCAGCCGCGCCCACCACCTCCAGGACCTCGGACCCGTGGGTGACGAGGGTCGAGGTGCCGCGGCGGAACCAGTGGTGGACGCCCTGCGAGGTGTAGCTGCTGACGGGGCCGGGGACGCACATCACGGTGCGACTGAGCTGCTCCGCCCAGCCCACCGTGTTGAGCGCCCCGCTGCGCAGGGCGGCCTCGACCAGCACGGTGCCGCGGGTCATCGCGGCGATGAGGCGGTTGCGGGCGAGGAAGCGCAGCCGGGTGGGGGCGGAGCCGGGCGGCTGCTCGGAGACCACCGCGAACTCGGCTGCCAGATGGGCCAGCAGCCGGCGGTTCTGCTCGGGGTAGACGCGGTCGACCCCGCAGGCCAGCACGGCCAGCGAAGCACCGCCCGCCATCAGGGCCGCGTCGTGGGCGACGAAGTCGATGCCCTTCGCGCCGCCTGACACGACGGGCACTCCGGCCCGGGCGACGCACTCCGCGATGGCCCGGGTGACCTCGGCGCCGTAGGGCGATGCCGACCGTGACCCGACAATGGCCACCGAGGTGGCGAGCTCGGTCAACGGCATCGGCCCCCGGGCCCACACGCCGGGCGGTGTGCCGCCGAGGCCCTGGACCTCGACGCCGTGGTCGAGGTCGTCGAGCCCGGCCGGCCACTCGGGGTCGCCGGGCACGAGGAACCGGATGCCGCAGCGATCGGCCTGCTCGAGCTGGCGTACGGGGTCGACCTCGCGCAATCGCTGGGCGAGCTCGCTGCCGGGCTTCGGCTCCAGCTGGGCCGTCAATGCCTGGCGGGGGCCGAGCTGGCGCACCAGCGACGACGTGGTCCGGTCGCCGGGCTCGACCGCGCAGCTCAGCGCGACCCGTGCGAGGCGCTCGGCCTCGGGCACGGGCGTGGTCACGACGCCACCGCCGCGTCCCGCGCCGGGAGGAAGCGAGTGGCATCGCTGGAGCGGAGCGCGAGCGCGATGCTGGCCTCACGCGGACCGGGACGCGTGACCCCGGCGCAGTCGGCCACCGTCCAGGCGAGCCGCTGCACGCGGGTGAGGCCGCGTCGGGTGAGCGTGCCCGCGGCCAGCTCTGCGTCGACCAGCTCCTGCCCCTCCGGCTCCAGTGCCCAACGCTCCACGAGCGCGGGGCCGGGGACCGAGGCGTTGAGCCACCACGCGCAGTCGCGGTAGCGCCGGGCCTGTCGTCCCCGTGCGTCCTCGACGCGGGCCCGGACATCGGCCGACGACTCCGGCACCGGCCCGAACGACCTTGCGCGGCGCCGGCCCTGCGGTCGGACCTCCATCCAGATGTCGACCCGGTCGAGGATGGGACCGGTCAGCTTGCGCGCGTAGTGGGACCGCTGGACCTCGCTGCACTCGCACGCGCCTCCCGAGAGGCCGTGGAAGTTGCCACAGGGGCACGGGTTGGCGGCCAGCACCACCAGCGAACGCGCGGGGTAGGTGGCGGCTTCCTCTCCGCGCGCGATCGTCACCTCGCCCGACTCGAGCGGTTGCCGCATCGCATCGATCACGTCGGCCCGGAAGTGGGGGAACTCGTCGAGGAACAGGACCCCGTGGTGGGCGAGGCTGACCTGGCCCGGACGCACCCGCCCGGATCCGCCGCCGAGCACCGCACTGGCGCTGGCGCTGTGGTGCGGGGCGAACCAGGGGGGCCGGCGGAGGAGCCCCGAGCCTTCGGGCAGGATGCCTGCCACCGAGTGCAGCGCGGACACCTCGAGCGACTGCTCGGTGGTGAGGTCCGGCAGGATCGTCGGGATCCGCTCGGCGATCGAGGTCTTCCCCGTGCCGCGGGGGCCGATGAGCATCAGCGGGTGACCGCCGGCAGCCGCGATCTCCACCGCGTAGCGGATGTCCTCCAGGCCGTCGAGGTCGTGGAGGTCCACTCCGTCGAGGCGGTCCTCACCACGCCAGCTCGCGAGCGGACTGGCGGAGGGTCCGACCACGGGTGGCGCCTCCGGCACCTCGACGCCACGCAGCACGGCGGAGACCTGCGCCAGCGAGCGGACACCGAAGACGGTCATGCCCGGCACCAGACCCGCCTCGGCGGCCTGGGGCTCCGGGACGAAGACGCGGTCGATGCCGTGCGACGCGGCTGCGATCACCATCGGCAGCACCCCCGGGACGGGGCGCAGACCACCGGAGACGGACAGCTCCCCGATGAAGGCCCAGCCGGCGAGCAGGTCGGGGGTCAGCTCCTCGTGCTGCTTGTCGGCCGCCAGCACGGCGATCGCGATGGCCACGTCGTAGTGGGTGCCGGCCTTGGGCAGGTCGGCCGGGGAGAGCAGGATCGTGACGCGCTTGGTGGCGGGCCAGCGACCGCAGTTGTTGTTGATCGCCATCCGCACCCGGTCGCGTGCCTCGGACAGGCTCTTGTCGACCCGGCCTACCAGCGTGGTCGCCGGGACTCCCGGGGAGACGTCCACCTGAACGTCGATCACGTGTCCGTCCGCGCCACGGAGCGCCAGGGTGCGCGCCGTCGCGAAGGCCATCAGCCGATCCCCGCGACGTGCTCGACCTCGACCGGCCTCCCCGGCGGCGCGAGCACCCCCACCATGTCGATCCGGACGTCGTCGGGATGGCAGTCGTGGACCCGCAACCAGCGGAACGCCAGACGCTTGAGCCGGTCGGCCTTCGCCTGGCTGATGGCCTCGAGGGGGGAGCCGTAGTCGGTGGAGGTGCGGGTCTTCACCTCGCAGATCACCAGGACCTGGCCCTCGCGCAGCACCAGGTCGATCTCACCCACCTCGCAGCGCCAGTTGCGATCGAGCAGGACCATGCCGCGCTGGGTCAGGTGGCGGGCAGCGACCGTCTCGCCGCGCTCGCCCAGCAGCCGCTTGCGCTCGGCGGCGGGGTCGGGGGTGAAGGGGGAAGCAGCGGCGGGTCGAGCCATCGTGGGTGCCTTCCGGTCGAGCAGGATCGGGAAAGCACCAGCAGACCGTGCGGCACCGACGGGCCGGGGGCGTGGGGGCGCACGCCTGTGGACGGGCCGCGGATCGGCCGGCCTGTGGACGCTGGGTGGCTCGCGAACCGGGTCTGGTGACGGACGTCAGGCCGCCCCTCCTCGACCAACGGGACCGCTCAGTCCTTGGGCGGGTCGATCTCCCGGGGGGCCAGCTCCTCGACGTTGACGTCCTTGAAGGTCAGCACCTTGACGTTCTTGGCGAACCTCGCGGGGCGGTACATGTCCCACACCCAGGCGTCGGTCATCGACACCTCGAAGAACACGTCCCCGCTCTCCGAACGGGCCTTCACGTCGACCTGGTTGCACAGGTAGAAGCGGCGGTCGGTCTCCACGACGTACTTGAAGATGCCCACCACGTCGCGGTACTCGCGATAGAGGGTGAGCTCCATCTCGGTCTCGTACTTCTCGAGATCCTCGGCGCTCATGCGTCCTCCTCCTCCGTGGCTTGCGTCGTGTCCAGCTGCTCAGGCCCGAGACTAGTGGCCGGATCCAGCACGGGCTCGAGACCTGCCGCACGCCGGACGTTGACGAACCGCATCCGGTGCTCCGGGCACGGGCCGTGCTCGGCCAGCGCCGCCTCGTGCTCGGCGGTGACGTAGCCCTTGTGGGTCTTGAAGTCGTAGAGCGGCCACGTGCCGTGCAGGTCCACCATCATCCGGTCGCGCGTGACCTTGGCGATCACGGAGGCCGCGGCGATGCAGGCCGCGACCCGGTCGCCCTTCCACACCGCGAGCCCCGGGACGCCGAGGCCGTCGACCGGGAAGCCGTCGGTGAGGACGTAGGAGGGTCGCGTCTCCAGCCGGGCGACGGCCCGGCGCAACGCCTCGACGTTGGCGACGTGCATCCCGAGCCGGTCGCACTCCTCGGGCTCGATCACCACGACCGACCAGGCCAGGGCACGGCGTACGACCTGGCCGTAGACCCGCTCCCGGGCGGCCTCGGTCAGCAGCTTGCTGTCGGCCAGCCCCGGCACGATGCCCGCCTTCCCCGGCGGCAGCACGACGGCACCCGCCACGAGAGGCCCGGCGCAGGCTCCGCGACCGGCCTCGTCGACCCCGGCGATCGGCTCCAGGCCGGCCCGCCGCAGGGCCCGCTCGTAGCCGTAGAGCCCGGCATCGCGGCGTACGGTCACGCCGCTGGCCGACGGCAGCGGCGTGGGCAGGGGCGCCGACGTCGGCGGCTGGCTCACGAGGCGGGGTCCGGCACGTCCTCGAACGTGGCCGGACGCGTGTTCCAGCGGAAGCGGTCAGCCGGCCACAGGAGCACGAAGACCTTGCCGACGACCAGGTCGACAGGGACGAACTCGTCGCCGGGGACGCACTCGGTCTCGTCGGTGCGGCACATGTGCTGCGACGAGTCGGCCGAGCGGGACCGGTTGTCGCCCATCACGAAGATGTGACCCTCCGGGATGGGGCCGACCTTCCACTGCTCGTCGCAGGCGCCGTTGGTGGGCATCGGTCCGTTGCACGCCGCACCCAGGCGCTTGACGTAGTCGTCCTCGTCGAGCGGCTGGCCGTTGACGAGCAGTCGACCCGACTTGTCGCAGCACAGGATGGTGTCCCCTGCGACACCGATGACGCGCTTCACCAGGTGGCCGCCGGTCGGGTAGAGACCGATCTTGGCCATCGCCTGCGCGACCGGGTTGGTCGGTCCCGCTGAATCGATCGGGCTCAACCAGCCGCCCGGATCCTTGAAGACGACGACGTCGCCCCGGTCGGGCACTCCGTCGCCCCAGTAGGACACCTTCTGGATGAGGATCCGGTCATTGAGGATGAGGCCCGGTTCCATCGACTCCGACGGGATGTAGAAGGCCTGGACGAAGAGGGTCTTGATGATGACGGCGAGCACCAGCGCCACGCCCAGCAGCAGGATCGTCTCCTGCCACAACGGGAGCTGTTTGCGCTTGACCTTGGCGCGGGGACCGTTGCCGGTGTCGTCCCCCGAACGCGACGACCGCGGTGCCCCGTCCGAGGAGATGGACGAAACACCGCGGTCATCAGAAGTCACGCGCAGAGACTAACGAGTCCCTGGTCGAACGCACGCCTCGCGGCGCGCAGCCCGTCGATCAGGCCTCGCGGCGCTCCTTGATCTTCGCCTTCTTGCCGCGCAGGTTGCGCAGGTAGTAGAGCTTGGCGCGGCGCACGTCACCGCGGGTGACGATCTCGATCGTCTCGAAGATCGGGGAGTGCAGGGGGAAGGTGCGCTCGACACCGACACCGAAGGAGACCTTGCGGACGGTGAAGGTGCGGCCGACGCCCGAGCCGTGGACGCGGATCACGACGCCCTGGAACACCTGGACGCGGGAGCGGCTGCCCTCGACGACCTTGACGTGGACCTTGACGGTGTCGCCGGCGCGGAACTCCGGGAGGTCGTCGCGCTTGAGTGCGTTGCCGAGTTCGGCGATGACGTTGGTCATGAGTGCTCCTCGCGAGTGCCACAGGTCAGCCGCGCAAACTTGATCGGGATGGGCAGAAGGTGATGGATTCGTCTGGTGCTCGAGCTGGCCGGCCGGCGCGCCCCCTGTGGCAGGTGCGGTACGGCGGGACCCCGGGGCGGTGCATCTGGTGCGATGCGTCCGGGCGACCCTGGCCCCGAGTGGACCAAGGGTGGAGTCTGCCAGAGGCGGACGGTCAGCGTGAAATCCGCTTGGTGAGCACGACCGCTCCCGCCGGGGCCTTCCGGTCCGCGCGAAGCCGGAACCCCGCTTTCTTGTACATCCGCAGGTTGTCGGTCGATCCGGCTCCGGTGAAGAGGACGAAGGTCTCGACGTCCCGCGGCGCCAGCGACTCGATCAGCTCGAGGAGAGCACGCCCCAGGCCGCGCCCCTGGATGTCCGGGGCGACCATGATCCGGCCGATGTCCCACTCCCCGTGAGCGTCCACGCGGCCGCGCACCGCGCCGACGAGGCGGCCGGAGTCGGGCTCGCGGGCAACCCTCACCGTCCACTCCCCCAGCCCGCGGCGTACGTCGTCGAGCGACTCGCGCAGCGCGGGGATGTCCACGCCGGGGTTCGCCACCAGCTCCTGGAGCCAGCAGGCACGCTGCAGCGTGTAGACCTCCCCGGCGTCGGCCGGCACGGCGGGCCGTACGTCGAGGTCGTCGAGCCCGGCAACGGTCCCGGTCCGCGGCAGCAGGTCGGGACGGCGCTCAGCGGTGCGTCGTGCGGCCTGCTGGCGCCGCCAGTCGGCGATCCGCGCGTGGTCACCGGAGAGCAGCACGTCGGGGACGTCGCGGCCCTGCCACGACGCAGGCTTGGTGTAGACGGGGTACTCGAGGAGGCCGTCGGCGTGGGACTCCTCGACCAGCGACTCGGCGTTGCCCATGAAGCCCGGGAGCAGTCGTACGACGGCCTCCGTGATCGCGAGCGCGGCGACCTCCCCGCCGTTGAGGACGTAGTCACCGAGCGAGATCTCGCGCACCGTGCCGACGGTCGCAGCGTGCTCGACGACCCGCTGGTCGATGCCTTCGTAGCGCCCGCACGCGAACACCAGGTGCTCGTGGCCGCTCAGCTCCTGCGCGACCTGCTGCGTGAAGGGCTCACCGCTGGGAGTGGTGAAGATGATCGTGGCGCCCTGCGCGACCGACTCGAGAGCCCGGCCCCACGGCTCCGGCTTCATGACCATCCCGGCGCCGCCGCCGTACGGGCTGTCGTCGACGGTGTGGTGCCGGTCGGTCGTCCAGTCGCGCAGGTCGTGCACGGCGATGTCGAGCAGGCCCTTGTCGCGGGCCTTTCCGGGCAGGCTCAGCCCGAGGGGCGCGAGGTAGTCGGGGAAGATCGTGACGACGTCGATCCTCACTGCGGATCCTCGCCGGCGTCCTCTGCCGTTGCGGGAACGTCCTCGGGGAAGGGCGACACCAGGCCGGGACGGTCCGCGACGACCACGCGACCGGCATCCAGGTCGACCTCCGGGACGAGCGCGGAGACGAACGGGACGAGGGTGTCGCGCCCGTCCGGGGTGCGCACGGTCAGCAGGTCCTGCGCGGAGCCGTGCACGACGGCCTTCACCTCACCGAGCCGCGTACCTGCCAGGTCGACCACGGCGAGCCCGATGAGCTGGTGGTCGTAGAACTCCTCCGGATCCTCGGGCGTCTCGTCGTGGCCGAGCGTGGCGTAGAGGATGGTGCCCCGCAGGGCCTCCGCCGCGTTGCGGTCGGCGAGCTCCTCGAAGGTGACGAGCAGCGTGCTCTGGTGCCAGCGGGCACGGGCGACCGTGAGGCTCGTGGGTCGACGGTCGGCCCCGGCCGGAGCCTCGGCGCGCATCGTGGTGCCGGGGGCGAAGCGCCGCTCGGGCTCGTCGGTGCGTACGTCGAGGGTGACCTCGCCGCGGATGCCGTGGGGCTTGCCGATGCGGCCGACCACGACCTCGATGTCGGCCTCGTTGTCGTCGCTCACGCGGCCAGCGTAGAGGCCCGGTCGGAACCACCGGGTACCCGGTGATCGCTGAGGTTCTCAGCGGTTGCAGCGGGCAGGAAGCGCACCGAAAGGACAGGAACCCCTCGCGCAATGCACGACGGGCGCCACCCCAGCAGGGGTGGCGCCCGTCGATCAGGCTCGATGCAGTGTGCTCAGCGGCGGCGGTCGGTGTCGACGAAGTCGACACGAGCACCGCCACGGCCCGCGAGGGCCGAGACGACGGTGCGGAACGCCGTCGCGGTGCGGCCGTTGCGGCCGATCACCTTGCCGAGGTCGTCGGGGTGGACCCGGACCTCGAGGATCGACCCGCGACGCAGCTGCTTGTCGCGGACGACGACCTCGTCGGGGTTGTCGACGATGCCGCGCACCAGGTGCTCGAGAGCCTCGGCCAGCACGTCGCTCACGCCTCGCTCTTGCCGGCGTCCTCGGCGGTCACCGTCTCCGCGGCCTCCGCGGCGTCGGCGGCGCCCTCAGGCGTCTCCGAGGCGGGAACCTGGGCCGGAGCCTCGGCGGGCGTCTCGGCGGGAGCCTCGGCAGCGGGCTCCTCGACCTTCTCGACCTTCTCGGCCTTCTCGGCGGGCGCCTCGGCCGCAGGGGCCTCGGCCTTCTCGGCCTTCTTCTTGGAGGTCACCGCGGAGCCCTTGGGCTCGGAGGCGGCCTCCTTGAGGGCCTCGTTGAAGATGTCGATCTTGGGCCGCTTGGGCTCCTTGACCTTGAGGGTGCCCTCGGTGCCCGGCAGGCCCTTGAAGGTCTGCCAGTCGCCGGTCACCTTGAGGATCGCCTCCACGGCCTCGGACGGCTGCGCGCCGACGCCGAGCCAGTACTGCGCCCGGTCGGAGGTGACCTCGATGAAGGACGGCTCCTCCTTCGGGTGGTACTTGCCGATCTCCTCGAGCACCCGACCATCGCGCTTCTTGCGCGAGTCGACGACGACGATGCGGTACTGCGGCACCCGGATCTTGCCCAGGCGCTTCAAACGAATCTTGACGGCCACGTTTGTGGTGTCTCCTCAGGAATTGTCGTGGGTGAGCGACCCTCGCCAGGTGGGGTTACCGGGTCTGGTCGCTCGATGGGCGCTGCGTCGCTCGGATGAGAGGGTCCGGGCGCGCAGGACACAAGGCGTGATTCTGCCAGACGTACGCCGTGGGCCACCAATCCGGTGCACCCTGCGAGCTCAGGAGGCGTCGACACCGAGGAACGAGCGCACGGCCTCCGCGCCGGTCACCTCGATCGCGAGGTCGCCGCGGACGAACGCCTCGGGCGTGAGCACGAGCCCCTGGTTGAGGGCCAGCTCACCCTCGCGACGCTTGATGCGGCTGATCCCGGTGGGTTGGTAGCCGACCTTGCGCGAGACAGCGAGCGAGGACGGGTTGTCGAGGAACGCCGCCGAGGTGACCTCCTCGAAGCCGAGGTGGTCGAAGAGCAGCGCGCACATCGCCCGCCGCATCTGGGTGCCGATGCCCCTGCCCTGGAACTCCCGACCGAGCCACGAGCCGGTCTCACCGGTCCGGGTCACCGGGAAGTGCTTCGCCGACACCCCCTGGCAACCGATCACCCGTCCGTCGAGGAGGACAGCCAGGTCGAGGCAGAAGTCGTCCGGCGAGAAGGTCGACCGCTTGCCCCAGTGGTAGGCCGCGGTGTTGCGCGCGAGCTGGCCGGCGGGCGCCGTGGACCACGGGAAGTAGAACGGCATGGCATCGGGGTCGTGGATGCCGCCCTCCGCGACCGCGCAGACCTCACCGATGAGCTCATCGGTGAGGCCACGCAGCTCGAGCTGCCCGGCCACCACGTGCAGCCCCATCGGCGGGAAGAGGTCGGTGAGGGTGCTCATGGAGCCATCCTCATGTGCGTGGGGTGTGCTCCACAAACCGATTCCCGGCAACCGGATCTGGCGACGGGCCACCGACCGTCGCAGCCGCTTCCAGGTCGGCGTGGAGCTCGACCACTGGCGCCGATTCCCGCGTTCGGGCCCGCCCTCGCGCCCGCTCGTGCAGGGTGGGCCGACAACCACTCGACTCAACAGACAGGAGCACCCGGCGCATGAACCGCACCTCCCGCACCGCCACCGTCCTGGTAGCAGCTGCAGCCCTGGCAGTCCCCGCCGGGCTCGTCAGCTCGGCCGAGGCAGCCGCCAAGCCGAAGTCGGACTCGACGACCAAGACCGTCAAGGCGCAGTCCAAGCAGCTGCTCAAGGCCATCTCCGGCAAGGACAAGCGCCTCTCCCGGCTCAGCACCAGCAACGCCGTCGTCCGCCTGGCCGACACCACCGAGGTCGAGCTGGTCGCCAACATCGAGGACGCGCGTACGGTCCTCGCCGACCTCCGGTCGAGCGTCGAGGCCGCTGACAGCGCCGTGGACACCCGCGCGGCCCGTCGCGAGCTGCGCTCCTTCCGCGTGGAGAACTTCCGGATCGTCGTCAACGTCCTGAGGAAGGCCGAGGGCCTGGCCGAGGCTGCTGCCGCAGACGCGAGGGCCGTGGAGCACCTCGCCGCCGCGGAGGCTGCGGCGCTCGAGATCGACGCCTACAGCACCAAGCGCGACATCCGCGGCGCCCGCGCGGAGATCCGGGCCGCCAAGGCTGAGCTGGAAGCAGTGACGGAAGGCCAGACGTCCTGACGCGGGCCGTCCTGTCGAGGACGGCCCGCGTGGGCGGGACGCCGTTCGGCGCGGGGCGTCGGGAGCCGGTTCAGGCCACCGTGACCCCGCGCAGCACCACCGCGGCCGGCGTACGCAGCACGGACAGGTCGTCCACCGGATTGCGGTGGTAGACGACGAAGTCCGCCGACGCCCCTTCCGTGAGGCTGTCCACGCCGAGCCACTCGCGTGCCCGCCAGCTGGCAGCGCCGAGCGCGTCGTGGGCCGGCACCCCGATCCGCACCAGCGCCTCGATCTCACCGGCGATGTTGCCGTGCCGGCTGAGACCGCCGCCGTCGGAGCCGGCATAGATCGGCACTCCGGCCTCGTACGCCGCCATGATGGTGGCGGGCATCCGGGCGTAGAGGTCCTCCATCGTCGCGGCGTAGGCGGGGAACCTCTCGGCCCCGGCGGCCGCATGCTCGGGGAACTTGTCCAGCTGCATGACGGTGGGCACGAGGCGGGTGCCGTGCTCGACCATCGCGTCGATCAGGTCCTCGGTCAGCCCGGTGCCGTGCTCGATGCAGTCGATGCCGGCCTCGATCAGCCCGGGGAGCACCCCGTGACCGAAGCAGTGCGCAGTGACCTTGGCGCCGTTCGCGTGGGCGGCGTCGATCGCGTCCGCGAACGCCTCCGCCGGGAAGGAGGGAGCGAGGTCCCCGTCGTCTCGTGAGATCCAGTCTCCGACGAGCTTGATCCAGCCGTCGCCGTTGCGAGCCTCCTGGGCGGCGTACGACGCCAGCTGCTCCGGCTCGACCTCGTGCGCGTAGTTCCGGATGTAGCGCCTGGTCGCCGCGATGTGGCGCCCACACCTGATCAACCGGGGCAGGTCGTCGCGGTCGTGGACCCAGCGGGTGTCGGCGGCCGAGCCGGCGTCGCGGATCAGCAGCGCGCCGCCGTCACGGTCGTCGATGGCCTGCTGCTCGGTCGCGGTCTCGTCGACAGCGCCGAAGTCGTCCAGCCCGAGATGGCAGTGCGCATCGACCAGGCCGGGCACGATCCAGCCCTCGGCGACCGTGTCGGCGCCGGCCTGCGGCTCGTAGGTGATCCGGCCGTCCACGACGTAGAGGTCACGGGCTTCCCCGTCGGGCAGGATCGGGCCACGGAAGCGCTGGGCAGTCTGATCGGGCATGGGCGCGACGTTACAACCGGTCGAGCAGCCAGGACGGGCTCACCACCTGGGCAGGAGACACGTTGGCTGCCAACGCCCGGTCGGCGGTCACCACCACGACCCGGCCACCGGACTCGGCGGCGAGCCTGGCCTGCTCCCGGATCTCGGTGTCCCCGTCGCGTGGGGCGTGCACGGTCGTGACGTGCGCGTCACGCCCTGCCCGGACGCCGGCCTTCGCCTGTCCCTCCAGCACGAGCACGATCCGGTCGTACGACGTGTCGGCGACGAGCAGGCGCTCGTGCAGGCGGCGGGCCGCGCCGGCGCGGTCCTTCCACCAGCCGTCCGGCACGGCGCCGACGACGTTGGCGCCGTCGACGACGAGAATCGAGCTCATCGGGGCTACTTGAGGAACTGCGAGAAGTCCTTGGGCAGGTTGAGCTGCTCGGCAGCCTTCTCGTAGTCGACCTCCGCGCCGTCCGGGTTGCCGAACGGGTTGCTGGCCTTCTCCGAGGCGGCGGCGTTCTCCGACGCCTTCTGCTGGGCGGCCTTCGCGGGGTTGCCCGAGACCCGCTTCTTGCCCTTCTTGCCCTTGGCGGGCTGCTGGCGAGCGCCCGCACGCTTGCCTCCGCCCGGGCCCGGCATCCCGGGCATGCCCGGCACGGCGCCGCCGCGTGCCATCTGCTCCATCATCTTGCGCGCCTCGAAGAAGCGGTCGACCAGCTGGTTGACGTCGGAGACCTGACGGCCCGAGCCCTTGGCGATGCGGGCACGGCGGGAGCCGTCGATGATCTTCGGGTTGTCGCGCTCGGCCGGTGTCATCGACTGGATGATCGCCTGGATGCGGTCGATCTCGCGCTCGTCGAAGTTCTCCAGCTGGTCGCGGAACTGACCCATGCCGGGGAGCATCCCCATGATCTTGGTCATCGAGCCGAGCTTGCGGATCTGCATCATCTGCTGGAGGAAGTCCTCCAGCGTGAAGCCGCCCTTGGTCGCGAGCTTCTCGGCGGCCTTCATCGACTGCTCGGAGTCGAAGGCCTTCTCGGCCTGCTCGATCAGGGTGAGCATGTCGCCCATGTCGAGGATGCGCGAGGCCATCCGGTCGGGGTGGAAGAGGTCGAAGTCGGTCATCTTCTCGCCGCTCGAGGCGAACATGACCGGCTTGCCGGTGATCGAGCGGATCGAGAGTGCCGCACCACCACGGGCGTCACCGTCGAGCTTGGTCAGCACCACGCCGTCGAAGCCGACGCCGTCGAGGAAGGCCTGGGCGGTGGTGACCGCGTCCTGGCCGATCATCGCGTCGACGACGAAGAGCACCTCGTCGGGCTGGACGGCATCGCGGATGTCGGCGGCCTGCTGCATCAGCGTCTCGTCGACGCCGAGACGCCCCGCGGTGTCGATGATGACCACGTCGTGCAGCTTGCGCCGGGCCTCCTCGATCGAGGCACGGGCGACGTCGACGGGGTTGCCCGCGCCGTTGCCCGGCTCGGGGGCGAACACCGGCACGCCGACGCGCTCACCGTTGACCTGGAGCTGCTGGACGGCGTTGGGACGCTGGAGGTCCGCGGCCACCAGCATCGGGGTCTTGTCCTGGTCCTTGAGCCACAGCGCGAGCTTGGCCGCGAGCGTCGTCTTGCCGGCGCCCTGGAGGCCGGCCAGCATGATCACGGTCGGGCCGGACTTGGCGTAGCGCAGGCGGCGCGTCTCGCCGCCGAGGATCGTCACGAGCTCCTCGTGGACGACCTTGATGATCTGCTGGGCGGGGTTGAGCGCGCCGCTGACCTCCTCGGAGCGTGCCCGCTCCTTCACCGCGCCGACGAACTCCTTGACGACCGGCAACGCCACGTCGGCCTCGAGCAGCGCGATCCGGATCTCGCGCGCGGTGGCGTCGATGTCGGCCTCGGAGAGCCGGCCCTTGCCCCGCAGGTTCTTGAAGGTGTCGGCAAGGCGGTCGGAGAGTGTGGCGAACACGGTGTGGGTCATTCCTCGCATCGATGGCTGAATCAGGGGTGGTACGACGAGCCAGCCTAGCCGCCGTGCCCCGCCCGTTCCGCCTCGACGGCCGCGACGGCGGAGTCGCGGATGCTCAACCGCCCAGGCTCGTGCGTACGGCGTGTGCCGCGGCAGCGGCGCGTTCCTCGGTGGGGCGCACTCCCCCGTCCTCCTGGACGTAGAAGACGTCGACCGCCTGCGGTCCCAGCGTCGAGACGTGGGCCGAGGCCACGGTCAGGCCCAGCCGCGCGAGAGTGGTGAGCACGCGGTGGACGACGCCCGGCCGGTCGGACGTCCGGATCTCCAGCACGAGCGCGGCCCGGGACGCGTCCGGACGCACCTCCACGATCGGTGGCAGCTCGTCGTCGGCGCGTGACGGCAGGTCGGGGAAGGGTTGGTTGCCCTCGACCACGCGCCGGATCCGCTCACGGACGACCGTGGCGTCGAGGTAGGCGTCGGAGACCTCCCAGGTGCTGACGCCCCACTCCCCCTCGTCGTCGACCTGCGCCCAGGCCCGGGCGGCGTGCACCGGCACCCGCAGCGCTGCGAAGCCCCCGGCGACGTCTGCGAGGAGCCCCAGCCGGTCGGCCGCGATCACGGTGACCGTGGCGCCGACCTCGTGCGGTGCGACCTCGACGGAGACTGCGCGGGCATCGCGACGTACGACGTCGGGCACCGCGACCGACTCGATGGGAGCCGCGGCTGAGCCCTGGGCACCCAGTGCGGTCCTGGCCCGTGCGACCAGCCGGTCGACGAGCTGGGCGCGCCACTGGGTCCAGGCCGCCGACGACGTCGCCCGGGCGTCGGCCTCGGTGAGCGCGCGCAGCAGCTCCAGGCTGGCCGCGTCGGGCACATGGGTGAGCAGCTCGGCGGTCGTGGCGGGGTCGTCGGGGTCGCGCGTCGTGGCCAGGTTGGCCAGCAGCAGGTGCCAGCGGACCAGGGAGGCGACGACCTCGGCGTCGAGGTCGGTGAAGCCCATCCGGGTCACCACCTTGCGGGCCACCGGCTCGCCGGCCACCGAGTGGTCGTGGAAGGAGCCCTTGCCGATGTCGTGGAGCAGCGCGGCGACCAGCAGGAGGTCTGGTCGACGCACGCCGCGGATGAGGGAGCCGGCCTCCGCGCAGGTCTCGACCACGTGCCGGTCGACGGTGAACCGGTGGATCGCCGACGCGTGCGGCAGAAGTCGGATCCTCTCCCACTCGGGAAGGAAGGTCTCGATCCCGTCGATCTCGTCGAGGGTCTCCCACACGGGGAGCAGGCCCGGTCCGCTGGCCAGCAGCCGGACGAGCGCGTCGCGAGCGGCAGCCGGCCACGGCACCGGGAGCTCGGCGCCCTCCCGGACGAGCCGGGCAGCGGTCGTGGGGGCCAGGACGGCGTCGCGACCGGCTGCCTCGGCGGCGGCGCGCAGCAGCAGGGACGGGTCGTCGCCCGGCCTGGTGCCTGCGTCGAGCACCACCTCGCCGCGTGAGAGGGCGATGCCGGGCGCGATCCGCTCCAGCGCAGGCGTGCGGCGGCCCTTCTCCCCCGTGGTGCGCGCCATCACCGCGTCGGTACGTCGCCAGGCCAGGCGGGAGAGGTGGCCGATCCGTCGTCCGAGCGAGCGCACGTGGCGCTGGGCGGCCTCGGCGTCGGCGAGGCCGAGCCGATCGGCGAGGGGCCCCCACATCTCGGGGGCGATCCGGTCGCTGGGACGACCGGCCAGGTCGTGGACCTCGTCGCGCACGTCGAGCAGCATCTGGCGGGCGGCCTCGAGGGCGGGCGTGGACGCATCGACCAGCCAGCTGGCCTCGATCGCCTTGAGCACGCCGGCGTCGCGCAGGCCTCCCTCGGCCTCCTTGACGTCGGGCACGGAGGCGTGGGCGAGCTCGCCGGTCACGTCGTGGCGCTTCCGGGTGAGGGCTTTCAGGTCCGGCAGCCTGGTCCGGGCCTGTCGGCGCCAGTCGGCCAGCATCGTGGTGCGCAGCCGCAGGCTCAGGCCGGGATCCCCGGCCAGGTGTCGGGCGTCGAGCAGCCCCAGTGCCACCCGGAGGTCGGCGGCCGCCTCGAGCACCTGGCTCATCGACCGGACCGAGTGGTCCAGGCGTCGTCCGGAGTCCCACAGCGGATACCACAGCGTGCTGCCGAGCTGGCCGAGATCGGTGTCGTCGTCATGGACCAGGACCACGTCGAGGTCGGAGTGCGGGGCCAGCTCGCGGCGCCCATAACCTCCGACCGCGACCAGGGCCACCCCGGTGGCGGGCCCTGCGGAGGCGGCGTACGCCTGCCGGCAGAGCTCGTCGGCCGAGGTGGCCCTGGTCTGGCGTTGTGCTGCGGTCATGCGATCGCAGCGCCGAGAAGGAGTGCCATCACAACGCGCTGGCGTCCTGCTCGCCGGTCCGGACCCGTACGACGGTGTCGACCGGGCTGACCCACACCTTGCCGTCGCCGATGCGGCCGGTCTGCGCCGTCTTGACGATGATCCCCACGACATCATCGGAGTCGGCGTCGTCGACGACGATCTCGATGCGGATCTTGGGCACGAGCGCGATGTCGTACTCAGCACCGCGGTAGACCTCGGTGTGGCCCTTCTGTCGGCCGTAGCCGCTGACCTCGGAGACCGTCATGCCGGCGACACCGAAGGTCTCGAGCGCCTCGCGGACGTCCTCCCACTTGTGCGGCTTGATGACCGCAGTCACGAGCTTCATGCGTTGACTCCTTCCGTGCTGGTCGAGGTGCTCGAGGCGAGGAGCCCGGAGCCACCGCCGCTGGTCCCGCTGTGCAGGTCGTAGGCGGCCTCACCGTGTGCCGCGAGGTCGATGCCGTTGACCTCGTCCTCCTCGTCGAGGCGCAGGCCGATCGTGTACTTGATGGCCAGCGCGATCACGGCGGTCAGGAGGCCCGAGTAGACCACGGCCACCAGGACACCGAGGGCCTGGTCGCCGAGCGAGCCGAAGCCTCCGCCGTAGAAGAGGCCGTCGATGCCGCCGGCGCCGTCCGCAGTGGAGAACAACCCGATCAGCACGGTCCCCACGACGCCACCGACCAGGTGCACACCGACCACGTCGAGCGAGTCGTCGTAGCCCAGCGTGTACTTCAGGCTGACGGCCCAGGCGCAGACCCCACCGGCGATCGCGCCGATGGCCACAGCACCACCGATGTCGACGGCGCCTGCCGCCGGGGTGATGGCGACGAGTCCCGCGACGATGCCGGAGGCGGCGCCGAGCGAGGTGGCCTTGCCGTGCAGGAGGCGCTCGATCAGCAGCCAGCCGAGGATCGCGGCGAACGTCGCCAACGTGGTGTTGGCGAAGGTGCGACCGGTCTCGGAGTAGAACTGCGCGAGGAACGCGTCGGGGTCCTCGTCGAAGCTCGACCCGAAGACGATCGAACCCACGTTGAAGCCGTACCAGCCGAGCCACAGCATGCCCGCGCCGAGCATCGTCAGCGTCAGGTTGTGCGGACGCATCTGGTCCTTGGGCCAGCCGACGCGCTTGCCGAGCAGCAGGACCAGGACGAGGGCGGCGACACCGGCGTTGATGTGGACTGCCGTGCCACCCGCGTAGTCCTGCGCGCCGATCCGGCCGCAGATCAGGGAGTCGTCGGTGCAGCCGAACACCATGTGGGCCATCGGGAAGTAGACGATGAGCGCCCACAGCGGCAGGAAGACCACCCAGGCAGAGAACTTGAGACGGTCCGCGACCGCGCCGCTGATCAGGGCAGCGGTGATGATCGCGAAGGTCATCTGGAACATCACGTAGATGTAGTTGTCGGTGGTGACGCCGTCGAGGAAGAACAGGTCGAACGGGTTGGCGAAGAAGGTGCCGTCCCCGCTGAAGCCCATCGACCATCCGACGGCGACGTACAGGATGCCGACGATGGCTGCCGCGATGAACGACATCATCATCATGTTGAGCACGGACTTCGACCGAGACATGCCGCCGTAGAACAGGGCCAGAGCGGGCACCGTCATCATCAGGACGAAGGCAGTCGCCACCAGCATGAAGGCGTAATAGCCGTCCACAGGACCTCCAGGGAAAAACGTACGGACGTGGACCGCCAGCCCATGACGACGGTGTCATGCAGTGGTCCACATGTTCATCCGAAGCCTGCGGGGCCCAGGTAACACCCGGCCGCAGAAGATGTTGCGGGCAGGCAACGGAATCGCGCTCCCTGTTACGGGTGTGTGAACAGAACGGCGACGGACCGCTCCTTGTTAGTGTTCGGCCGTGTCCAGACTGGCCGTGATGGCGCACTTCGACGTCGTCGGAGAGCTGCGACCGCACGTGCGCGGACAGGTCGAGGCGCTCGCCGCCTCGGTCGACACCCTGCTGGTCTGCACGACGGCCCATCTGCAGGACTCGGCCCGCGCGTGGCTCTCCGAGCGTGCGGTCGTGGTGGAGCGCGCCAACTACGGCTACGACTTCTTCAGCTACAAGGTGGGCCTCGACGCCGCCGGCGACCTGTCGGCGTACGACGAGGTGGTGGTCTGCAACGACACCTACGTCTTCGCCCTCGACTCCTACGCCCCCGTCTTCGACGAGATGGCCACCCGCCCCTGCGACTTCTGGGGGCTCACCCGGGCCGAGCGCGTGGCGCCGCACATCCAGTCCTTCTTCATCGCCTTCCGCCCCTGGGTGGTCGGCTCCCGCGCCTTCACCACCTTCTGGGAGGAGATGGAGCCGATCTCCAAGCGCCGACAGGTGATCAAGCGCTACGAGGTCGGCATGTCCCGACGGCTGTACGACGCGGGCTTCGTCTCCGACACCTACTTCGTCGAGACCGTCGAGGACCAGCGCATCGCCCGCGAGCGGATGCGTTGGTGGGCTGCCCACCGCTCGCACTTCCCGCGCAACCGGGCCGAGGTCCGGGAGTGGCGCGAGCGCGCCAACGAGCCGTGGAACCCGGCGCGCAGCCTGGCCGACCGGGTGCTCGACGACGCCCGGCTGCCCTACGTCAAGATCGACACCCTGCGCTACGACCCCTACAACCTCGACGCCAAGCGGCTGCTGGACCTGTGCGAGCGCCGCTTCCCGCAGCGCTTCGAGGGGGTGCGGGAGTTCCTCGAGGAGACGGCGCAGTACTACCCCCTGCGCGACACCGAGAAGCTGCTGCCGACGCCCCTGGCCCTGGAGCCGCTCTTCCCCCGCGTGAGGTACTCCGATGCGCGGTGAGCGTCGCCAGCCGGTGAGGCTCGACGACGCCGAGGAGGTCCTGGTCGCCTCCGGCCTGATCGACGTCGACTTCGTCGCCGCGCAGCTCGGCACCAGCTTCGACTCCGTCCACGAGGCCGCCCGCGCCGCCGTCCGGGCCGGTGACGTGTCCCCGCACCCGCTCTTCGAGGCGCAGTGGATCGGCCGCCGCCGCTCCTGGCAGCGGGCAGGTCAGCACCCCGTCGTCTGGTACGTCACCGAGCGACGCCGGCGCAACCGCATCGCCCCGCACCCGCTGGTCGACCCGCGGGTGATCTATGCGGCCCACCCCGATGCCCGGCACCACCCCTACGGCGCCCTGTCCTACTGGCTCTCCGTCTCCGGCCCCGGTGCACCGCTGCCCACGAGGATCCTTCCCAGGAAGGTCTCCTGGGGCACCTACCGTGCCGCCGCTGTCGCTGCGGCGGCCGCGTGGCGCGAGGAGGTCGTGCTCGAGCGTCCGGAGCTGGCGGGCCCGACCCCCGCCGCGCCAGCCCTCCGGGACACCGCCCCCACGGTCACCGTGGTGATGGCCGCCCAGGACGCCGGCCCGCTCGTGCACGAGACCATCGCCTCGCTCCAGGCGCAGACCTACCCCCACTGGCACCTGGTCGCCGTGGACCGCGGCTCGGTCGACGACACCGCGGCCGTCCTGCAGGGCATGGCGGCGTTCGACGACCGCATCACCCTGGTGCGCGAGACCCGCTGCGGGCATGCCCGCGCCCTCAACGCAGCGCTCGAGCACAGCACGGCCGAGCACGTCGCCTTCCTGCCCCTCGGTCGCGAATGGCTCCCGGACATGCTGGACGAGCTCCTCGCCCACGCCCACGACACGGGCTCCTCCGCCGTCCTGGCAGGCGCGGGAGCGGTGGCCCGAGACCGCGCCGAGCTCCTGCGCGGGCGTCCCGTCGACCTCGCGACCGCACTCCTGAAGCGCGCAGCGATCAAGGACGTCGGAGGCTTCGACGAGAGCCTCGGCGGCGCGGTCGAGCGTGATCTGCTGCTCCGGCTCACGCGCGAGCACGAGCCGCTCGCGGTCGACGTACCCGTGCTGAAGCGACCGGACCAGGCCAGCAACGGGTTCTCCGACGACTGGGACTCCGTCGTCCTCGAGCGCCAGCTCGTCGACTGGGAGCAGACGGGCGCCCGCGAGACCTCCGAGGGCCTGGTCAGCCACGTCATGCCGCTCGGGCCCGAGCCCCGTCGCACCGTCGAGTGGCTGGGCTCAGTGCCGCGCGAGGGCGCCGAGCTGGTCCTGGTGGGGGTCCGCCTGCGCCGCGCCCATCACGTCCTGGCCTCCTCCATCGCCGCGATCATCTCCGGTGCCCGCTTCGTGTCCGTCCCGGCGGGCGTGTCGATGTCGGCCGCCACCAACATCGGCATCTCGCATGCCGCCGGCAGCACCGTCGTGCTGGTCCGGCCCGAGGCGATGCCACCGCGGCAGCCGATCGCCGCGCGCCTGGCCGCCGCCGTGCACCAGCCCGGCGTGGCGCTGGCACAGCCGCTGGTGGTCGACCTCGACGGCGTGATCCTCAGCGCGGGCGCCCGGTTCACGCCGGCCAACCCCCACCCCCAGCTCTTCCTCGCGGGTCTGCCGAGCAGCGACGCGGTGCGGATCGGGCAGTCCGAGATCGCGGCCCCGGCTGCGCCGATGGTGGCGCTGCGCACCGAGACGGCCGTCGCCCTGCGAGGGCTCAGCGTGCGCTTCCACTCCGTGCTCGCCGAGACCGACCTCGGGCTGCGCGCCAGGGAGGCCGGCCTGGGCGTGACGGTGGTGGTGCCCGACACCGTGATCACGTCGCGCACCCCCTACGCCGGGGCCGAGGAGCTCATCGGAGCGATGGCGTCGCTGCGCGGCGGAGCGCATGCGCCGACACCGGACCGGGCGACCGAGCTGTTGCTCCGGGCCGGTCTCGAGGTGACCGACCAACGCAACCGCCGGATCACGACCGACCCCGACGACCGGACGGCGCCGTCCGTCCTGGTCCCCGAGCTCGTGGTGCGCCGCGTGGAGGGGATCCACGAGTCCCCGCCTCGGCTCAGGTGGGCGATCGACATCGCCGCGCCCGCCGCCGCCCGCGGCGACCGCTGGGGCGACACCTACTTCGCCCGGTCCCTCGCCGACGCCCTCGAACGCCGCGGGCAGCACGTGGCGATCGACCGGCGCGACGCCCGCGAGCGCGACTCCCGCGACCACGACGACGTCCTGCTGGTGCTGCGCGGTCTCGACCGCGTCACGCCCCGACCCGGCCTGCTCAACGTCGAGTGGATCATCAGCCACCCGGACATGATCAGCCCCGACGAGGTCGCGGAGTTCGACGTCGTCTACGCCGCCAGCACCAGCTGGTCGGCGCGGATGAGTCGCGAGTGGGGCACTGCGATCGAGCCGCTCCTCCAGTGCACCGACACGCGGTGGTTCCACCCCGACCGGGCCGAGCCCGACACCGGCCCGGACCTGCTGTTCGTCGGCAACTCTCGCGGCGTCTACCGCTACGCCGTCCGCAGCGCGCTCGCCGTCGGTGCCGACCTGACGCTCCACGGCAACGACTGGACCGAGTTCGTCGACCGGGAGCAGATCGCGTCGGGCGGGGTGGCCAACGAGGAGGTCGGCGTCCTCTATGCCTCGGCCGGGGTCGTCCTCAACGACCACCACCTCGACATGCGCCGCGACAGCTTCGCCTCCAACCGGCTCTTCGACGCCGCAGCGTGCGGCGCCCGGATCCTCAGCGATCGCATCGACGGGCTCGAGGAGACCTTCTCCGGGCTCGTGGTCCCCTTCGACAACGAGCACGAGCTGGCCCGCCTGGTGGCCCCGCCCTACGACGCCTTCCCCGACAACGCGACACGTCGACGGATCGCGACGCGGATCATCGCCGAGCACAGCTTCGACAAGCGTGCCGAGACGCTCATCGACGACGCCGTACGACGGCTGCTGGCTCGCGGCTGAGCCCTGCCCCGGAGACCTCGGGCTGAACTCCTGGCTCAGCCGAGGAGCGCGTCGACGAACGCCGCGGCGTCGAAGGGCGCCATGTCGTCGGGTCCCTCGCCGAGACCGACCAGCTTGACCGGGACGCCGAGCTCGCGCTGGACCTGCACCACGATGCCGCCCTTGGCGGACCCGTCGAGCTTGGTGAGCACGATGCCCGTAACGTCGACGATCTCGCTGAAGACCCGGGCCTGGATCAGGCCGTTCTGCCCGGTGGTGGCGTCGAGGACGAGCAGCACCTCGGTGACCGGGGCCTGCTTCTCGATGACCCGCTTGACCTTGCCGAGCTCGTCCATCAGGCCGGCCTTGTTCTGCAGGCGGCCGGCCGTGTCCACGAGCACCGTGTCGATGCCGTGGTCGACGCCGTGCTTGACGGCGTCGAAGGCCACGCTCGCAGGATCGCCGCCCTCGGGGCCGCGGACGACCTCGACGCCGACACGCTCGCCCCAGGTGGCGAGCTGGTCGACCGCGGCGGCACGGAAGGTGTCGGCCGCGCCGAGGGTCACCGACAGGTCCTCGGCGACAAGGATGCGGGCGATCTTGCCGACGGTCGTGGTCTTGCCGGCACCGTTGACGCCGACGATGAGGACGACACCCGGGTTGCCGTCGGTGCCGGTGACCTGCAGCCGGCGGTCCATGTCGGGGCCGACCAGCTCGATGAGCTCCTCACGCAGCACGGCACGGGTGTCAGCGGTCTGGCCGCCCTCCACCCGGAGCCGGGCGCGCAGCTTGTCCACGAGCGCCTGGGTGGGCGCGACGCCGATGTCGGCGGTCAGCAGGGTGTCCTCGATCTCCTCCCAGGTGTCCTCGTCGAGCCGGTCGCGGCTGAGGAGGGCGAGCAGGCCCTGGCCGAGGCCGCCCTGCGATCGCGCCAGCCGCTGACGCAGCCGCACCAGCCGGGACGCCGTACCCTCCGGCTTCTCGAGCGCCGGAACCGTCTCGACCCCGGTCTCGACCGTCGTCCCGGGCGGAGCCTCGGTCGCGGTGTCGGTCGCGGTGTCGGTCTCCGTGGGGGTCGGGACGATGACGTCGGTGCCGCCCCGCGGCGCCTTCGCGCCGCGGCGTCGCCCGGAGGTCAGCAGCCCGGCGAGCGTGAGCACGCCGACGACGGCAATGCCGATGATCAGATACAGCCAGTCACCCATGGCGCAATCCAATCATCACGGTCTCGGTGGGGCGTCGGACGGTGACTGAGGCGGCTTTCGAGGAGAGGAAACCCGCCTGGCTCACCGCTCGGCCGAGGTTCGGACGTCGGGCGGTGCGTGAGGAGGGTTCTTAGGGGAGACAACCCGCCTGGCTCACCGCTCGACGGAGGTCAGACGCGGGACTCGGAGTCCTCGAGCGTCGGCAGGGCGTCGACGCCCTTGCGCATCGCGTTGCCGAGCTGCGGCACGACCGGCATCTCCGCGCCGCGGTGCGGGTAGGCGACGTACGCGACGACAGCACCCGCGACGAGCAGGCCGAGGACGAGGATGAACATGATGGCGAGCACGTGGTTCTCCCGAGGCGGTGGACGTGCACGTGGTGCGTGCCGGTCCCTGCCAGCCTGACACAGGCGGCGGCCCTGACCGTCATTGCCTCGACCGGGGTGTTGCTCACATCCGCTGGAGGCGTACGACGGCCTCGCGCACCACGTCGGGCATCGGGACGACCGGGCGGGAGCCTGCGCCGCGGGAGTTGTCGACGTACACGTGCACGAAGCGGCCCTCGGCGGCAGCCTCGTCGGACGGGCCCTGGAACAGGCCGATGCGGTAGACGATCGAGCTGGTGCCGACCTTGTCGACGACCAGGCCCATCTCGATCGGCTCGGGGAACCCGATCTCGCGGTAGTAGCGGCACCCCGTCTCGGCGACCACCCCGATCTCCGGCAGCGAGCGGACGTCGACGCCCGTGGCGTCGTAGAGGTAGGCGTTGACCGCCGTGTCGAAGAGCTCGTAGTAGGTGGCGTTGTTGAGGTGGCCGTAGGCGTCGTCGTCGCGCCAGCGGGTCGTCGCGGTGCGCCAGGCGACGTAGTCGGAGCGGGTGGGCCGAGGCTGTGGGTCGGTCATGGGCGCGAGTTCACGCCGACTCGGCGTCACGCAGGCGCTGGCTGATCACGGCCGAGACACCGTCGCCGCGCATGGTCACGCCGTAGAGGGCGTCACCGACCTCCATGGTGCGCTTCTGGTGGGTGATGACCAGGAGCTGGGAGTTCTCCCGGAGCTCCTCGTAGATCTCCAGGAGGCGGCCGAGGTTGGTGTCGTCGAGCGCGGCCTCGACCTCGTCGAGGATGTAGAACGGCGACGGCCGGGCCTTGAACAGGGCCACCAGGAACGCGACCGCGACCAGCGACCGTTCGCCACCGGAGAGCAGGGAGAGGCGCTTGACCTTCTTGCCGGGCGGACGTGCTTCGACCTCGACGCCCGTGGCGAGCATGTCGCGGGGGTCGGTGAGCACGAGGCGTCCCTCGCCGCCCGGGAAGAGCCGGGAGAAGGTCTGGTCGAACGCCTTCGACACGTCGGCGTAGGCCTCGGTGAAGACCTGTTCCACACGGGCGTCGACCTCGCGGACGATGTCGAGGAGGTCCTTGCGGGTGCGCTTGAGGTCCTCGAGCTGCTCGGTGAGGAACTTGTGCCGCTCCTCCATCGCGGAGAACTCCTCCAGCGCGAGCGGGTTGACCCGACCGAGCATGGAGAGCGAGCGCTCCGCCGAGCGCAGCCGCTTGACCTGCTCCTCGCGCACGAAGGCGGCAGGCTCGGGCGCCTCCTCCCCTTCGGGCACCTCGCCCGCGAACGGGATGAGCGTGGTCGGGCCGTAGTCGTTGACGAGCCCGTCCGGGTCCAGCCCGAGCTCCTCGAGCGCACGCTCCTCGAGCTGCTCGATCCGCATCCTCTGCTGGGTGCGGGCCATCTCGTCGCGGTGGACGGAGTTGACCAGCTCGTCGTGCTCGCGCCCCAGGTCGCGCAGCGAGGTCCGTACGGCCATGAGCTGCTGCTCGCTCCCCTGCCGGGACTCCTCGACCGCAGCCCGCTCGTCAGCGGCGAGCATCACGGAGCGCTCGAGCTGGTGGAGCACGACACGCACGGCGACCGAGACGGCCTGGGCGGCACGGCCCTCGCGGATCAGGCGCTCGCGGCGCTCGGCGGCCCGGGCACGCGACTCCCGCTCGGCCTGGGCGGCCCGCAGCAGCGAGTCGGCGCGACCGTTGAGCGCGCGGGCGCGCTCCTCGGCGGTGCGCAGCGCCAGCCGGGCGTCCATCTCTCCCTGGCGCGCTGCACGGGCGTCCTCCGCGCGCTTCTCGCGCTCGGTGGTGTCGGGCTCCTCGTCGGTGACGTCCTCAGCTGCGGCGAGGCGTGCCTCGAGGTCGGCCAGGCCGGCCAGGTCGGCCTCCCGGGCCTCGCGTGCGGTGACGATGGCGCGCTCGAGGCGCTCCGCCTCCCCCTTGGCCGCGCGAGCCTGCGAGCCGTACTGCCCGAGCTCCTCGGCCACCGCGGCCAGGGTCGCGTCGGACTCGTGGAGCTTGGCCAGCGCGACGTCGACCCGCTTGAGGCCGTCGTGGCGGGCGGCCTCCAGACGGGAGATCTCGAAGCCGAGCCGCTCGGTCGTCGCGGTCGCCTCCGCGAGGCTGGTGGTGGCCTCGTCGAAGGCCGCCTGGATCTCGATCAGGCTGGGCTGGCTGCTGGAGCCACCGGCTGCGAAGTGGGCACCGAGCAGGTCGCCCTCGCGGGTCACCGCCACCACGTCGGGCAGGTCGGCGACCAGCGCTCGCGCGTCAGTGAGGTCGTCGACCACGGCGACCTGGTGCAGCAGCCGCACCAGCGCGGGACGTACGTCCTCGGGCGCGGACACCACGTCGACGGCGTACGTGGCGCCGTCCGGGAGCGTCGGCCAGTCACGGTCGTCGAGCGGGGCGCCACCGAGCAGCAGCCCGGCCCGGCCGAGGTCGTCGTCCTTGAGGTGGCCGATGGCCCTCACAGCGGCGCCGGAGTCGCTCACCACGACGGCGTCCGCGGCCGTGCCGAGGGCTGCCGCGACCGCGGCCTCGTAGCCGTGCTCGACGTCGAGGAGCGCGGCCACCGAGCCGAGGAGTCCGGCGACCTTGTCGGTCGCGGCGAGGAGCGCGCCGGCGCCGTCCTTGCGGTTGAGGCCGAGCTCCAGCGCATCACGGCGGGCGACGAGGCCGGCGCGGTCGCGGGAGGCCTGCTGGGCGTCCTCGCGGGCCGTGGCCAGCTGCTCCTCGACCTCGTCGAGGGCGGCCACTGCCTCCTCGTGCTCGGAGTCGAGCCCCTCCTCGCCCGCGTCGAGGCCGGCGACCTTGGTCTCCAGCGCGGTGAAGTCGCGCTGGGCGCGGTCGGCCCGGGTGGCGGCGTCCTCGAGGGCATCGGTGAGGCGGCGGATCTCGGCGTCGGCGGCCTCGGAGCGGGACTTCAGTGCGTTGACCTGCCCCGTGAGGCGGGCCAGGCCCTCGCGACGGTCTGCGGCAGCGCGCTGGAGCCCGACGATGCGGCGCTCCTCCTCGGCTGCCGCTTCCTCGGCGCTGCGCCTGGCCACCACGGCGGCCTCGAGGGCTGTCCGGTGCTGCTCGACCTGCTCGGCGATCTCGGCCTCCTGCCGGCGCACGCGCTCGGCCTGGGCCTCGAGGTCGTCGGGGTCACGACCCGAGTCGACCGTGTCGCCCTCGGAGGCACCGGCGGCGTTGCGGATCCGCTCCTCGGCCAGGGAGGCGGTGCCGCGCAGCCGCTCCTTGAGCCCGGAGAGCGCGAACCACGTCTCCTGCGCCGCCGCGAGGCGCGGCAGGTCGTCGCGCAGGGTCGCCTCGAGGCGCGACTCCTTCTCGCGGCTGGCCGTGATGGCCGCCTCCACCTCCTCACGACGCTGGAGGAGGACGCTCTCGTCGGCCAGCTCCTCGTCGAGCGCCGTACGGGCGGTGACGAGGTCGTCGGCCAGCAGCCGGGCACGGGCGTCGCGCACGTCGGCCTGCACCGTCGCTGCCTGACGCGCGACCTCGGCCTGGCGACCCAGCGGCTTGAGCTGACGGCGGATCTCGGAGAGCAGGTCGGCCAGCCGGGTCAGGTTGCCGTCGGTGGAGTCGAGCTTGCGGAGCGCCTTCTCCTTGCGCTTGCGGTGCTTGAGGACGCCGGCGGCCTCCTCGATGAAGCCGCGCCGGTCCTCGGGGGTCGCGTTGAGGATCGAGTCGAGCTGGCCCTGCCCGACGATGACGTGCATCTCCCGACCGATGCCGGAGTCGCTGAGCAGCTCCTGGACGTCGAGCAGGCGGCAGCCGTGGCCGTTGATCGCATATTCCGAGCCGCCGTTGCGGAACATCGTGCGGCTGATCGTGACCTCGGCGTAGTCGATCGGCAGCGCGCCGTCGGTGTTGTCGATGGTCAGCTGCACCTCGGCGCGGCCCAGCGGCGGGCGCCCGGACGTGCCGGCGAAGATGACGTCCTCCATCTTGCCGCCGCGCAGGCTCTTGGCGCCCTGTTCGCCCATCACCCACGCGAGCGCGTCGACGACGTTGGACTTGCCGGACCCGTTGGGGCCCACGATGCAGGTGATGCCCGGCTCGAGCTGCAGCGTCGTGG
Organism: uncultured Actinomycetota bacterium; assembly: GCA_963843815.1. Taxonomy (GTDB): domain Bacteria; phylum Actinomycetota; class Actinomycetes; order Propionibacteriales; family Nocardioidaceae; genus Nocardioides. The sequence goes on from CAWJLX010000005.1 coordinate 43,358, forward strand.
AGGACGCGAAGGACTTGAAACCCTTCAACGTCAGGCTCTTCAGGTACAACGGGCTGCTCCCGGGCGCGGTCGGAGGGTCGGTGCGAACGCGGCATCCTCTCAGACACCGGGGGAAGTGCTCGGTCCGCTCACCCTAGTCGTCGGGAAGTCTGGCCCCCCTCAGGCGCGGCGGCGACGTCGGTGCAGCAGCAGAGCCAGCACCGTGCTGCCCCCGACCAGCAGGCCAGGCGTGACTGCGAGGCTCGGGGCGATGTCGACCGAGGGCACCGCGCCCAGCCCGTCCCCTGGCACGTCGACGACGTAGACATCGAGCCCGCGCACCAGGTCCACCGAGTAGACGAGGTTCGTGCGCCGGGACGTCGCCACGCCCTTGTGGTTGTAGACCGGCACCCACATCGAGTCCCAGACCTCCGAGGCGCCCCAGGTCGCGTAACCGTGGCTCACCGGCGCAGTGGGGTCGGTGACGTCGATGAGCTGGGTGCCGCCGCCGTAGAAGCCGACGGCGACGACGCCGCTGGGGTGGTAGTCGAACCAGTGCGCCGAGCAGAACGCGCCGACCGGTTCGGGGAAGGTGCCCAGGTCCGCGAGCTCCAGCTTGGCCAGCGGCACGATCGAGCCGTCGGACCCGTCGAGGCGCTTGATGTGCCAGGTCTGGAACGAGCCTGCGGTCGAGCAGTCCGGGTCCTCGTAGTCCTCCTCCGTGACCAGCAGGATGTTGCCGTTGGCCAGCGACGGCGGGGCGCCCGGCCGGAACGCCTTCGCGTTGGGCCGGAAGCTGTTGTGGTGGATGAAGTCGTTGTAGTGGTTGACCGAGCCCTCGCGTGCGGTGTCCCCCGCGGCACCGGTGTTGGCGACCTCGACCGGGCGCAGCGGGTCGCGCACGTCGAAGACGTAGGTCCCCCCAGCACCCGTGTGGGTGGCGTAGCCGGCAGCGTCCACGTTCCACTTGTGCCCGCCCCAGCCCACCGCGTCGGAGCGGAAGGGCTGGATCCCCGGCGAGCCCCGGTCGCTGTCCACCTCGACGGGGTGGTCGAGGTCGGAGAGGTCGAAGACGGAGAAGCTGCCCTGGCCGGCCACCTCGGAGTCGTCACCGGCCGAGTAGGCGTATCGGCAGTCGGTGCCGTCGATACAGGTGACCGTGTGGGTGCTGGTGGTGGACCTGACCCGCGAGCGAACGTGCGGGGAGGTCGGGTCGGTGACGTCCACGATGACCAGCTCGTAGTCACCGGCGACCGGGGCGTTGACGTGCGCGAGGTCGTCGGGCGAGGCCTGGTAGAGGTCCACGCCGATCATCGCGAACCGGTCGGTGCGGTCCTTGGACACCTTGCGCTCCCCGCAGTTCATCGCCTCGTTCTCGAACTGCGCGCTCGGCATCGACCCGACCTCACGGGGCGACACAGGGTCGCTGACGTCGAACACCGTCACGTCGTCGAGGCCCGACATCACGAAGTACGGGGCTGATGGCAGGAAGCACCCGGAGATGCCGGCACTGCCCGGTCGCATGGCGGCGAGCCGGACGTTGGGCGAGCTGATGAACGGCGCGGAGAGCCCGGCGTCGTAGCGCTCGGTCATCCGCTTGGCGCGGTCGCGATCGCCATGGGCGTGCGCGGCTCCGCCGGCGAGGACCATCGAGAGCGTCAGGAGCCCGGCGGCGGCCAGGCGGGCAGGGGTGGCGGGGTGCATGCCCCCTCCAACGATGCGACCTGTCGCTCGTTACGCCACGCCGATCAACGACCGATCAACGACCGAGCACGTCCTTCAGCGCCGCGAGCACGAGCAGCACGGCCTCGGGACGCGCGTTGTGCCCCATCAGGCCGATGCGCCACACGCTGGCGGCGTAGGCACCTGCACCCGCGCCGATCTCGATGCCGTAGCGCCCCAGCAGCTCACGACGTACGGCGGCGGAGTCGACGCCGTCGGGCACCTTGACGGTGGTCAGGTCAGGGAGGCGGTGACCCTCGGCGGCGAACAGCTCGAGGCCCATCTCCTCGAGGCCGGACTGGAGCGCGTCGCCGGCCGCCTGGTGACGTGCCCACACTGCGTCGAGGCCTTCCTCCAGGATGCGGTCCAGTCCCGCGTGGAGGCTGGCGACCATCGCGGTCGGAGCGGTGTGGTGGTAGGTCCGCTGGGCGGTGCCGCCGTCCTTGACGCCCGCCTCGCCGACGTAGCCGCCGAGCAGGCCCAGGTCGAGGTACCACGAGCGCGGCTTCTCCACCCGGCGCTCGAAGGCGCGGTCGTTGATGGTGAAGGGCGCGAGGCCGGGGGCGACGCCGAGGCACTTCTGGGTGCCGGCGTAGCCGAGGTCGACGCCCCAGTCGTCGGCGCGCAGCTCGATCCCGGCGATCGAGGTGACCGCGTCGACCAGCAGCAGGGCGTCACCCTTCCCCGCGCCGAGGGCGGCGATGTCGGAGCGGACGCCGGTCGAGGTCTCGGCGTGGACCGCGGCGATGATCGCGGGCGACGGGTGGGCGGCCAGGACCCGGTCGACGTCGACCGGTTGGCCCCACTCGTGCTCGACCGCGACGACCTCGGCGCCGCAGCGGGCGGCCACGTCGGTCATCCGCTGCCCGAAGAGCCCGTTGACGGCGACCACGACGACGTCACCGGGGTGGACGGTGTTGACGAACGCCGCCTCCATGCCCGCCGATCCGGTGGCGCTGAGCGGCAGCGTGCGGGCGTTGGACGTGCCCCAGGCGGTGCGCAGCATCTCGCAGGTCTCGTCCATGATCCGGAGGAACTCCGGGTCGAGATGGCCGAGCAGCGGGTCGGCCAGGGCACGGGTGGCCTCGGGGTAGGGGTTGGAGGGACCGGGACCGAAGAGGTGGCGCTCGCGCATCATGTGCCCGAACCTAACGAACCCGGCCCACTCACAGCACTGCGCCCGGATTGAGGATGCCTAGCGGATCGAGCGCGTCCTTGACCCGCCGGTTCAGCGCCATCACGTCCTCGCCGAGCTGGTCAGGCAGTGCCGCCTTCTTGGTGCGGCCCACCCCGTGCTCGCCGGTGATCGTGCCGCCGAGCCGGATCGCGGCCTGCAGGATGTCGTCGAAGGCCGCGCGGGCACGGCGCTCGGAGTCCGCGTCACCGGGCGTGTAGACGATGATCGGGTGGGTGTTGCCGTCGCCGGCGTGGGCGACGGTGGGGATCTCCACGTCGTGCTCGCGGGCGATCTCCGCGACCGCCGCCAGCAGGTCAGGGAGCAGTGGAACGGGCGCTCCGACGTCCTCGAGCAGCAGCGCACCCCTGGCCTCGACGGCCGGGAAGGCCGCGCGCCGCGCCTCCACGAACATCTCGCCCTCCTCCGGGTCGTCGGTCACCAGGACCTCGGTCGCTCCGGCGGCCTCGCAGGCCGCTTGCACGGTCGCGATCTCCGCCACCCGCGCGTCCCCCGGGGCATCGGACTGCACGACCAGGAGCGCGCCCGCGGACCGGTCGAGACCGCGCGGGGCGAAGTCCTCGACGGCGTTGATGGAGGCCCGGTCCATCAGCTCCATCATCGAGGGTCGCAACGTCCGGCGTACGACGACCACGGCCTCCGCCGCCGCCACCACCGAGGCGAACGACGCGACCAGCGTCGCGGGCGGCAGCGGCTGCGGGACCAGGCGCAGGATCGCCCGGGTGACGATCCCGAGCGTGCCCTCCGACCCCACGAACAGCTTGACGAGCGAGAGCCCGGCGACGTCCTTGATCCGCTTGCCGCCCAGGGTGACGAGGGTGCCGTCGGCGAGCACCACGTCCAGGCCGAGGACGTAGTCGGTCGTCACGCCGTACTTCACGCAGCAGAGGCCGCCCGCGTTGGTGGCGACGTTGCCGCCGATCGAGCAGATCTCGTAGGACGACGGGTCCGGCGGGTACCAGAGGCCGTGCTCACGCGCGGCGGCCTTGACCTGCGCGTTGAAGGCGCCCGGCTCGACGACCGCCACCTGGCAGTCGGCGTCGATCTCGATCGACCGCATCCGCTCGAGACTGAGCACGATCCCACCGTCGACCGCGCTCGCGCCGCCCGAGAGCCCGGACCCGGCTCCTCGCGGCACCACCGCCACGCGGTGCTTCGCCGCCCATCGCACGGCTGTCTGAACCTGGCCGGCGTCCTCGACCCGGACCACCGCGAGCGGCGTGCCTGCCCCGAGGTCCCTCGACCAGTCGTAGCGGTAGTTCTCCACGGTGGCGGGGTCGGTCGCGACCACACCGGCCGGCAGGGACTCGACGAGCTCGGCGAGGGCATCCATCTGCCCATCGAACCACCTGGCTGGCTCAGGCGGCCGCCTGTGCGCTCTCGTCCGCGTGGGCGATGTGCCCCAGTGATCGCCATACCAGCACGAGGGTCAGGCCGGCGCCTGCGAAGGCGAACCACCACGGCGCGGTGAGGCCCCACCGGCCGGCGATGAGCCCGCCCAGGATCGAGCCGATGAGCATGCCGCCCGTCACGCAGATCATGTAGACCGAGCCGACGCGCCCCTGCAGCTCTCTGGGCACAGCCCGCTGGCGGACCGCCTGGGACAGGGTGCCCCAGACGAAGGCGTACGCACCGAAGAAGAACATGAGCGGGTACGCCGTCCACGGGGACGAGGTCAGCGCCATCGCGAGGTGGAAGAGCACCTCGGCCAGCAGCACGGCCCGCATGAGCGTGGCGAGGGGCACCAGCCTCTCGAGCCTGCCGTACGAGAAGGTGGCCAACAGCCCCCCGAGCGCCGAGGCGGTGATGAGCAGCCCGAAGCCGGCCTCGTCGATGCCGACGCGCTCGAGCGCCCACAGGACGAGCACCGACCACGGAGCCGCCCAGGTGATGTTGAAGACCACGATGATGATCGCCAGGGTGCGGACGGGCGGGTTGCCCATCAGCCACCTGACCCCGTCGGCGATGTCCTGACGGATGTGGGTGTCGACCTCCCCGCGGACCGCTCCGGGAGGTGTCCCGATCCTGGACACCAGCACCACGCCGACGGCGACGCAGGCGACGGTCACCGCGAACGGCCACACCATGCCGACCGAGAAGAGCAGGGCTCCGAGCGCGGGACCCACCAGCTGGTTGCCGGTGATCATGCCCGCCATCAGGCGGGCGTTGGCGATGCCCAGGTCACGCTTCTCGACGAGCATCGGCGTGAGTGTCGCGGCGGTGGCGTCCACGAACGTCTCGGCCGTGCCGAGCGCCAGCATGGTGACGAGGACGATGCCGATGTTGACGTGCCCGGTGACGATCACCGCGCACAGGCCCGCGAGGACGAGCCCGCGAACGGTGTTGGCCACCATCATGACGACTCGTCGGTCGAGGCGGTCGGCCAGCGCCCCGGCGAACAGGCCGACGAGCAGCCACGGCGCCTGGAGCGCCACCATGGCTGACGCGACCAGGAGCGGGTTGCGGGTCTGCGAGGCGACGAGAAGCGGGCCGGCCGCGATGAGCACGCCGTCGCCGAGGTTGGTCACCCACGACGATCCGACCAGCCAGCGGAAGCCGGTGCCGAGGCGTGCCGGGAAGACGGTCTCGACAAGTCTGGTCACAAGTCCGTGACCCTACGTCAGGCCGCTGAGCGGGCACGAAAGTCCCGCCCCAGCCGCCGACCGGGCACAGAAGTCCGGCACTACCTGCACGTTCGTGACCGGTCGGCGAGATCTTTCGCGCTTTTTGCGCCCGCTCGACGTGCCCTCGGGGCACTTTGCGCCCGGTCGGGATCAGGCGGGCTGCAGGTCCTCGATCGCGAGCTTCTCGTCACGGGCCGCAGCTGCGAGCCGGTCGTTCTCGGCCTGGAGCCGCAGGACCATCGTCTCGAGGTCCGCGACCCGACGCCGCAGCCGACGGTTCTCGGCGACGAGGGTGGGGGTTGAGTGCAGCTCAGTGGTCACATGACCCATCAGAGCCTTGGCCATGGGGTGCCTTTCGACAGGGGGATTCCGGTGGTCGCGAGGCGACCACTTTCCAGAGTCCCACCGCGGCGGCGGTCGGTCAACGGGCAGTGGCCCGGCGAGGGCTCGCACGCGGGGGGCGCTGGCAGCTCGGGCAGAAGTAGGACGACCGGTTCATGAAGGCCACCCGTCGGATGGGAGTGCCGCAGCGCCGGCACGGTTCGCCCTCCTGCCCGTACGCGTCGAGCGAGCGGTCGAAGTAGCCGGACTCACCGTTGACGTTGACGTAGAGCGCGTCGAACGACGTGCCGCCCTGCGCGAGCGCCTCGCCCATCACGGCCCGCACGTGGCCGAGCAGGTCGCGCAGGGCCGGGCCCGTGAGCCGGTCGCCCGGTCGCTCGCCGTGGAGCTGGGCGCGCCACAGCGCCTCATCGGCGTAGATGTTGCCGACGCCGGAGACCAGGCCCTGGTCGAGCAGCAGCCGCTTGATGGCAGACGTACGTCGTCTTGCCCGCCGCACGAACTCCGCGTCGTCGAACTCGGGGTCGATCGGGTCGCGGGCGATGTGCACGATCTCGGACGGCAGGTCGGCTCCCCCGGTCGAGACAACCAGCCCGCCGAACATCCTCTGGTCGACGAAGCGCATCTCGAGCAGGCGGCCGGGTCCGCGTCAGGTCCCGTCCGGGTCCGTCCTCGACCAGCGAGAGGGTGAACCGCACCCGCAGGTGTCGCTCGTCAGGGGCACCGGGCTCGTGGAGCAGCATCTGGCCGCTCATGCCGAGGTGGCCCAGCAGGGCGTCACCGCTCTGCTGGCCGGGGGCCGGCGCGAGGGCGAGCCAGAAGTACTTGCCTCGCCGCCGAACGGCCACGATGCGCTGGCCGACCAGCGCGGCGGCGAAGCCGGTGGCGCCGCGGTGGTCGCGGCGGACGGGGCGAGGGTGCAGCACCTCGACGGACTCGATCGTGCTGCCGACGACATGGCGTTCGAGGCCGGCCCGGACGACCTCGACCTCGGGGAGCTCGGGCACGGCTCAGGCGTCGGCTGTGTCCGGAGCGACCTGAGCGGCCTGGATCTCGTGGTACGCCGTCTCGGCGGCGCCCTGCTCGGCCTCCTTCTTGGAGCGGCCGTGGCCGTTGCCGAGCACCTGGTCGCCCACGCGCACACGGGCCACGAAGGTCTTCATGTGGTCGGGGCCGTCGTCCTCGATGAGGTAGTCCGGCACCCCGAGCCCGAGGTTCGCGGAGAGCTCCTGCAGGGAGGTCTTCCAGTCGAGACCGGCGCCCATGGAGGCCGCGGCCTCCATCACCGGGTCGAAGAGCCGGTGGACGACCTTGGCGGCCTCGTCCATCCCGCCGCTCAGGTGGATCGCGCCGAGGACGGCCTCGACGGTGTCGGAGAGGATCGATGCCTTGTTGCGGCCACCGGTCGTCTCCTCGCCGCGGCCGAGCTTGATGTGCTGGCCGAGCTCGATCTGGCGAGCCACCTCGGCCAGGGCGCGCGCGTTGACGACCGCGGCGCGCAGCTTGGCCAGGCGCCCCTCGGAGAAGTCCGGGTGGGCGCGGTAGAGCGTCTCGGTCACCACGATCCCGAGCACCGAGTCGCCCAGGAACTCCAGGCGCTCGTTGGTCGGGATCTGCCCGTTCTCGTAGGCGTACGAGCGGTGCGTCAGCGCACGCTGCAGCAGCTCGGGATCCAGGACCGGATCACCGAGCGCTGCGCGGAGCTCGTCGGTGGTCAGAGGACCTGGCGACGGTCGGCCTTGGCGCCGTACTGGCCGCACTGACCGCACGCACGGTGCGGGAGGTGCTTGGCACCGCAGGCCGGGTTGGCGCAGGTCGCGAGGGTAGGCGCGACGGCCTTCCACTGCGAACGGCGGTGACGCGTGTTGCTGCGCGACATCTTCCGCTTCGGAACAGCCATGGTGGTCTCCTGTTGCTTGCTTCAGCCGGGGAACCCCGGTCGAGGTGGTCAGTCCTGTGAGTTCTGGGCGTCCTGCTGGAGCTTTTCCAGCCCTGCCCAGCGCGGGTCGATCGGGTCCCCGTGCGTGTGCTCCGGGTCGTCCGCGAGCCGGGCACCACATTCGGTGCACAACCCGGGGCAGTCGTCCCGGCACAACGGCTGGAACGGTAGTGCGAGCACCACCGCGTCCCGCAGCAGGGGCTCGAGGTCGAGCAGGTCGTCCTCGAGCAGGCTGGTCTCGTCGTCGAGGTCACGGTCGTCGTGCTCCGTGGCCTTGGTGTGCTGGTCCGGGTAGACGTAGAGCTCCTGCAACCGCGCGAGGATCTCGTCCTCGATCGGCTCCAGGCAGCGTACGCACTCCCCCTCGAGCGCGGCCGTGGCCGTGCCCGTGAGCAGCACACCCTCCATGACCGCCTCCAGCCGCAGGTCGAGTTCGACCGGCGATCCTTCGGGGACAGAGAGGACTTCGATGCCAAGTTGCGCTGGTGCCGGAACAGTGAGCTCGAGCTCCCGCTGGGCCCCCGGGCGGCGGCCGAGCTCGCGAGTATCAAGCACGAGCGGCGCCCTCGGGTCCAGGCTGGTCACGACGAACTCCCACATCTGGACACCAACACAACCTCGGAAGCGTATCCGTCGCCCCCACGACGGGGCAAAACGAGTGACCGGTGGATCACGTGTCGCCCCCGGCCAGACGGCGTACGAGCTGCTCGTGGACGGAGTCGGGGACAAGTCCGCGGACGTCGCCCCCGAGCGCCGCGACCTCCTTGATCAGGCTGGAGGAGACGAACGCGTTGCCCACCGCGCCGGGGAGGAAGACCGTCTCGACGTCGGTGAGGTGCGAGTTCATCTGGGCCATCGGGAGCTCGTACTCGTAGTCGCCCGAACCGCGCAGTCCCTTCACGATCGCGACCGCGCCGAGCTCGCGGCAGAGGTCGACGATGAGGCCGTCGAAGCCCGCCACCCGCACGTGGGGCATGTCGGCCGTGGCCTCCTCGAGCATCGCGATGCGCTCGTCGGGGGTGAAGAGCCGGCTCTTGGACATGTTGGTGCCGACCGCGACGACGACCTCGTCGAAGAGCTTGGCGGCGCGCCCGATGATGTCGAGGTGGCCGGTGGTCACCGGGTCGAAGGACCCGGGGCAGACAGCACGACGCACGCGGGTGCTCCCTTCGAGAGGAGGCTCCTGAGCCGAGCTGGTCAGGGGGCCGGGGTGGCGTGACCGTACCAAAGGCCGGTCTCCCCGTAGCGCTTCGTCCGGTCCTCCACGATGCCGGCGGGCCAGAGGACCTGGCTTCGCTTGGCGGCCCGCTCGACGACCACCAGCGCACCGGGGACCAGCCAGCCGTGCGCGACGAGCGAGGCCAGGTCTGCGGCGACGTCGGAGTCGGCCATCGGGTAGGGCGGGTCGGAGAACACCAGGTCGTAGGGGGCGGCGGGCGGCGACTGCAGCACCGAGGAGACCGTCGCCGCGATGACCCGGGCGCGCGAGAACCCGAGAGCGGCGGCGTTGCGGGTGATGAGGGAGGCCGTACGCCGGTCCTGCTCGACCAGGGTCACGACACCCGCTCCGCGCGACCAGGCCTCGAGGCCGACGGCACCGGACCCGGCGTAGAGGTCGAGGAAGCGCAGGCCGTCGAGCGAGCCGGTGCGCGCCTCGATCGCCGAGAACAGCGCCTCGCGTACGCGGTCACTGGTGGGCCGGGTCGTCTGGCCGCGCGGCGTCTCCAGACGGCGGCCCCCCGCCGTTCCCCCGATGATTCGTGTCATTCCCCGTGGTCAGCCCTTCTCCATGAATCCCGATGCCGCGGAGCGCTCGACCTCGGCCACAGACCTGGCCAGGTCGGGTGCCTGCGCGAGCGCGGGATCCTCGGAGAGTAGCGCCTCCGCGGCCTCCCGGGCACGCACAATCGTCTTCTCGTCGCGCAGCACGCGCAGCGAGACCAGGCTCGACCGGAAGCCCGACTGGTTCGCACCGAGCACGTCGCCCTCGCGACGCTGCTCCAGGTCGACCCTGCTCAGCTCGAAGCCGTCGGTGGTCGACGCGACCGCATCGAGCCGGTCACGGGCAGCGGAGCCGACCTCGGCGTGGGAGACCAGGAGGCAGAGTCCCGGGAGGCCGCCGCGCCCCACGCGGCCACGCAGCTGGTGGAGCTGGGACACGCCGAAGCGGTCGGCGTCGAGCAGCACCATCGTGGTCGCGTTGTGGACGTCGACACCGACCTCGATCACGGTGGTGGAGACGAGGACGTCGATCGCGCCCGCGGCGAAGGCCCGCATGGTGCGGTCCTTCTCCTCGGGCGTGAGGCGGCCGTGCAGCATCGCGGTGCGCAGCCCTGTCAGGGGGCCGGCGGCGAGCTCTGAGTGGACCTCCTCGACGGCGGCCAGGGCCCGCTTCGGCGCGATCTCCGCCCCGTCGTCGTCGAGGTCGACCTGGTCGCTCTCCCCCTCCTCGCCCGAGTCGCCGGAGATGCGGGGGCACACGACGTAGACCTGGTGACCGGCCTCGACCTCCTCGAGGACCCGTTGCCAGACGCGTTCGATCCAGGACGGCTGCTCGGCCAGCGGCACGACGTTGGTCTGGATCGGCGCCCGCCCCGCGGGCAGCTCGGCGAGCACCGAGGTCTCCAGGTCACCGAAGACCGTCATCGCCACCGTCCGCGGGATCGGCGTCGCGGTCATCACCAGGACGTGGGGCGGGCTGCCGGCCTTGTCGGTGAGCGCGGCGCGCTGCTCGACACCGAAGCGGTGCTGCTCGTCGACGACCACCAGGCCGAGGTCGGCGAACTCGACCGCGTCCTGCAGCAGGGCGTGGGTGCCGATCACGATGCCGGCCTCGCCGGTGACGATCCTGAGCATCGCCTCCTGACGCGCAGCCCTGCCCATCGAGCCGGTGAGGAGGACGACCGTGGTCGCCTCCGAGGCGCCGCCGAGCATCCCGCCCTGGGCGAGGTCGCCCAGCATCGCGGAGATCGAGCGGTGGTGCTGCTGGGCGAGGACCTCGGTCGGCGCCAGGAGTGCGGCCTGTCCCCCGGAGTCGACGACCTGGAGCATCGCGCGCAGCGCGACGACGGTCTTGCCGGAGCCCACCTCCCCTTGCAGCAGCCGGTTCATCGGATGGTCCCGGGCGAGCTCGGCGGCGACGAGGTCGCCGATCTCGAGCTGGCCCCCGGTGAGCTCGAACGGCAGCCGGTCGTCGAAGGCCGCGAGCAGCCCGTCGGGCCGACCCGTTCGCGCCCGGGCTCCCTGCTCACGGTGCGCAGCCCGGCGCCGGGCCAGCACCAGCTGGAGCACGAGCGCCTCCTCGAAGCGGAAGCGCTTCTGCGCGGCGCCCAGCTGGCTCCACTCGTCGGGGCCGTGGATCCATCGCAGCGCCTGCATGATGGTGAGCAGGTCGAACCGCTCGCGCAGCTCGGGGGTGAAGACGTCGGGCACGTCGGTGACCAGGTCGAGCGCAGCGGCGATGACCTTCTGCAGGTCCCAGGTGTAGAGCTTGGCCGTCAGCGGGTAGACCGGGATCAGCTTGCTCAGCATGGCGCCTTCCTCACCGTCGAGGGCGAAGCCGTGGGCCTGCTCGAGCTGCCAGCTGCCGCGGAACTGCTTGGCCTTGCCGGTGAAGAGTGCTCTGCTTCCTGCCCCGAACTCGGCCTCGTGCCGATCGGCCAGGTTCTTGTAGGGGCTGAACAGCGTCACGGAGAACTCGGGTCCGTCGGTGCGCAACCTGATCGTCGTACGCCACTGCCGCCGGTTGCCGGCTGTGAACGGGGCGCTCTCGCACGAGCGCACCTCCCCCACGATCGTCAGCTGCTCGCCGACGACGGGTGTGGCGACCTCGGAGAGCTCGGTGGCGGCGACGTAGCGGCGCGGGAAGTGGCGCAGCAGGTCGCCGATCGTGCGGAGCCCGAGACCCTCCTCGGCGAGCTTGCGCTTCTTGTGGGAGTTGCCGAAGACCGCAGCGATCGGGCTGTCCGGCGTGATGGCGACCATGCTCGGCTACCGGGTGCTCACTCGACGCTGACCAGCAGCGGGTAGCGCGGCTGGCCGCCCTCGTGCACGGCGACGTCGACGTGCGGGTGGCGCTCCTCGACGAGGGCGGCGACCCGCGCGGCCAGCTCGACACCGTCGTCGCCGGACACGATGGTGACCAGCTCACCACCTCCGGCCAGGAGTCGTTCGAGAACGTCGTTGGCAACGGCCTCCAGGTCGGAGCCGACCACCGCGAAGTCGCCGGCGATGACGCCGAGGGCGTCGCCCGGCTCGCAGGGGCCGGCCATGGTGATGGCCTGGCGGGCCGCGACGGTCACCGCGCCGTGGCGGGCGTGGCGCGCGGTCGCCGTCATCTCGCGGACGTCGGCGTCGAACGCGCGGCCGGGCTCGTGGACCGAGATCGCGGCCAACCCCTGCACCTGGGCCTGGGTCGGGATGACCTCGACGGACACGTCGAGCTCGGCCTCGGCGGTGCGGGCGGCGATCTCGGCGGCGCGCACGGTGTCGCCGTCGTTGGGGAGCACGACGACCTCGGCGGCGCCGCAGGCCGTGATCGCCTCCAGCAGCTGTCCGGTGGAGGGACGCTGGCCGGGCCCACCGCGTACGACGACCGCTCCGGCGGACTCGAAGAGCTCGGCGAGGCCCGGTCCGGCGGCCACGGCCACCACCTTGCGTCCGGCGCGTGTGGAGGGCTTGTTCCGGTTGTCCGCGATCTGCTCGGCGAAGTGGGTGACCCGGATCCGGTAGGGGCGACCGGCGGTGATGCCCGCCTCGATCGCGGCTCCCACGTCGTCGACGTGGACGTGGACGTTCCAGAGGCCGTCACCACCGACCACGACGAGGCTGTCGCCCAGGCCGGCGAGGGTCTTGCGGAGGACACCGATCGCCTCGGCCTCCTGCTCGGGGCTCGCATCGAGGAGGTACATCACCTCGTACGCCGGACCGTCCTCGGTGAGGTCGTCGCTCGGGACCGTCGTGGCGACCGGGATGAGGTGCGTGCCGATCCGAGCGGAGAAGGGCATCGGCCGGCGACCCGTCGCGGTGGTCTCCACCGCGTCGAGCACGACGGTGAGGCCGCGTCCGCCGGCGTCGACGACGCCCGCCTGGGCGAGCACGGCCAGCTGCTCGGGCGTCTTGGCCAGGGCCACCCGGGCGGCGGCGGCTGCAGCGGTGAAGACGTCGCGAGCGCGGGCGCCGGGCGCTTCAGCGGCGGCCAGAGCGGCATCGGAGGCTGCCCTGGCCACGGTGAGGATGGTGCCCTCGACCGGGGTGCCGACCGCGGCATAGCTGGCGTCCGTGGCCGACGACATGGCCGCCGCGATGGTCTGGGCACGCGGCGCGTCCGTCGCCGCGCCGGCCAGGTGCGCGACGTAGGCGCGGAGCATCTGGCTCAGGATCACGCCGGAGTTGCCGCGAGCACCCATCAGCGCGGCCCGGGCGAGCAGCGCCATCCCGGCTTCCAGACCGAGGTCGGGGTCGGCCGCGCGAGCCGCCCTCAGCTCGTCGCGGGCCGCCGAGACGGTGAGGAACATGTTGGTGCCCGTGTCACCGTCGGGCACGGGATAGACGTTGAGGGCGTCGATCTCCTCGCGTGCCGAGGACAGGGCGTCGGTCGCGATGTCGACGAACCGGGCCACCCCGTCCAGGGTGATGCCGTGGGTGACTGGCTCCATCGAGTCGGTGTGCTCCCGGGTCTGTTCTCTGGCCGCCTGACTGGGCCTGTCGTGAGGGGGACGTGCCGGCTGGGGTGCTGGCTGGTGGTGCAATGTGGTGCGCGCCACAGGGTAGTGCCCCGGTCCGACCGTGCTGCGATTTCTTGTCCCCGCGGGTCCTCGGCTACTCTTTCCCGGTTGCCTGCTGCCGCCTTCCGGCGGACATCGGGCCTTCGGAACATCAACCTCGAACGGATCGGAGTGCACGGTGGCTGCCGTCTGCGACATCTGCGCCAAGAAGCCGGGCTTCGGAAACAACCGTCCCTGGTCGCGCAAGATCACGAAGCGTCGCTTCAACCCCAACATCCAGCGCGTCCGGGCGACCGTCAACGGCACGCCCAAGCGCCTGAACGTCTGCACCGGCTGCCTCAAGGCCGGCAAGGTCTCGCGCTGACCTGACCCAGACTCTTCGTCACGAGACCCCCGTCGCTCTGCGGCGGGGGTCTCGTCTTGCCTGGAGCCGCTGACGATCGAGCGCTCAGGCGCGACGCTCCGCTCTTCGGAGGGTCCGCCCGCGGCTGCTGGGCGATCGCCTTCGTACGCCCTGCACCCCTCCACTGTTCGGGCCCCCGGGCCGGAGCTCGCTGACATCTCGAGGTGCAGGCCGCCGTCCTGTGGCTAGAGCTCCCACTGCCCGTAGGCCGTGAGCGCGAGCGCGTTGGCCACCACGACAAGAGTGAGGACAATGGCGAGCAACGGGTGCCCAGAGGCTCCTAGTGCTGCCGCGGCAAGGATGAAGATGCCCAGCTCCAGCGGCACCCGCCACTTCGTGGGGAGCCGCCTCGCGGACCGAGGCGCGCAGAACAGCCCCCAGACCGCGATCGCCGCGATCGGGAAGAGGAGAACGAGAACGGCACCAGCAGCGCCGCTCCCGGTGTGCCACCCCCACACCGCGAAACTCGCCACGGCCGCCAACTCGAGCAGGAACTTCACCACCAGGTTGGCTGCACGCATGTCATCACTGTGTCAGGCCTACGGCGCCCGCGCCGACGCAGCTGTCCGGGCACGCGGTGGTCCTGCCCACAGCGTTCGTAGATCACGCGGGAGCCGAACGTCCTGGTCTCGACCGGGTCCACCTGAACGGCCTCCCCCACCGGGGGCAGGAACGACGTGCCACCACCTACCGCGATCGGATTGCGGGACATCCTCAGCTCGTCGACGATGCCCCGCTCTGCGTCTGACATCCCTCGCTGCGTCGTCACGCGCCGATGCGACCTCGCCGCTTCGCGGATCAGGACGCGGGTGCTCGCACTCGTCGATGCGTATTCGCAAGCTCCTGATCGGGAGCAACGACCTGTCCTCAGGAGGGCTCGGCCCCCCACCTGTCCCTAGATAGCTCGTTCCTATCTGCGTCGGTGGAATCTGAGGTCGCCGTTGGGGAGGCGGTCGGTGCGGTGGCCGGTGTCGTGGGCTCGGTGGTGGTGGTGGCTGCAGAGCAGGATGCCGTTGTCGAGGTCGGTGGGTCCGCCGGTGTGCCAGGGGTCGAGGTGGTGGGCGTCGCACCAGGTGCCGGGGGTGTCGCAGCCTTCGGCGCGACAGGTCTGGTCGCGGATGAGGAGGGCCTTGCGTTGGGCGGGGGTGAAGAGTCGCTTCGCTCTGCCGAGGTCGGTGGGGAGGCTGGTGCCGTCGAGGACGGCGGGGAGGATCTTCGCCGTGCACGCGAGGCGCCTGGCCTGGCCGGCGGTGATGCGGTCGCCGGTGAGGTCGTCGCCGGGGACGAGACCGGCGCCGACGAGGTCCGCGGTGGCGAGCTCACTCTGGAGTGACGCGAGTGGGATGGTGACGATGACGGTGGTGGCGTCGCCGCCGTGGACCGGCATCCGGGTGGGGTCGGTGGTCTCGAGGAACTGGCACAGGGCTTGTCCGAGGCGTTTGGGGTAGGGCAGCCGGGTGACCGGGTCGGCGTCGTTCGCGGAACCCGTGCCCTCGCTGCGGGACGTGCGGGGGTTGGTGAAGGCTTCGAGGTAGGTCGCGAACCGGGTGCCGATGGCGTCGGGGACGCGTGCGGAGATCCGGGTGGTGCCGTCGCCCAGGCGACGCATCGTCATCCGGGTCTGGTCGGCGGCGTTGGCTTCGAGGTCGGCGAGCCGGGCTGCCTCGGCGGCCTCGGCGATCTCGGGGGCGATGACGTCGAGGATCCGGCGGCCGAGGCGGCCGAGCTCCTTGGGCCCGAACTCCTCGGCGTGGGCGACCAGATGCGCTTCCGCGAGGGCGACGGTGTCTATGTCGACGGACGACGGGAGCTGGGTGATCGCACGGTGGATGACGTGGGCCTGGGCGAGTGTCGCCTCACCCGCGCGCATCGCGGACGCCAGGACCGGATGCTCCCGGTCCAGCGCCGTCGCGAGCGCGAGATCGGCACGCGCGTCCGCGAACCGCGTACGGGTGTGGTGGGCGAGCCACACGCCGGCGTCCTTCGCACCCGTCGAGTCGGCGAGATCACCGGAATCGGCGAGGACCCGTAGCCGCAGCTCGGTCAGCTGGGCCTCGGCGCGCACCAGCTCGGTCAGCGCGGTCACCTTTTCGTCCATCGTCATGAACGTCGGGTTCGCACCGGAGACCGACTTGAGCAACGCCCGGACGTCGGTGGCAGCAGCAACAATCGGATGCCTCACGATCGGATCTGTCACGGCCGGCCTCCTCTCGACGACGGGGGAGCGTCACGCACACACGTGACCCTCGACGCATCGTCGCTCCTGGAGGCCCGGATCCCGGACTATTACTCACCCTCGCAACTCGCCCCACCAGCTCGGCATCTCGACTACCCGGTGACTACATGGAACGTGACACCGACCCTACCCGCCCACCACGCGATATAGAACACACGTTCGATCAATCTTCCGCCTAGGTGTCGTCAAGTCGTCACCGAAGCATCAGCACCGAGTGGTCGGCGCCGTCAGAAATGGGTCCAGCCGGTCGGGCCTTCGTAGGTCCCGCCGTCGACCGTGACTCCCTCGCCCTCGAGCACCTGACCGACCACCTGCCAGCCGGTCGGCACCGAGGCCACGTCGGGGAAGGTCGCCAACAGGGCGTGGTCGTCTCCCCCGCTCAGGATGAACTGGAGCGGATCCGCGCCCAGGGCGGCACCGACGGCCTGGAGGGGCTCGGGGATCTCGAAGGTGTCGCGGCGTACGTCGATCGCCACGCCGCTCGCCTCCGCGAGGTGACCGGCCTCGGCAAGGAGGCCGTCGGAGATGTCGATGAGCGCGGTCGCTCCGGCCTCGGCGGCCTGCTTGCCGGCGGCGTACGGCGGCTCCGGGCGGCGGTAGGCCTCGACCAGCACGCGCGGCGAGCGGAAGCCACGGCCCAGGACGGCCAGCCCCCCGGCAGCCCACCCCTGGCGTCCGGCCAGGGCGAGCACGTCGCCGGGACGGGCTCCCGAGCGCAGCACCGGCGCCTGGGCGCACTGGCCCAGCACGGTCACCGCGATCATCACCTGATCCGCACGGGTCACGTCGCCACCGACGACGGTGGCACCGACAATGGCGCACTCCTCGGCGAACCCCCGCGCGAAGTCGAGAGCCCACTCGACCGGGAGGTCCGCGGGAGCGGCCAGACCGATCGTCAGGTGGCGTGCCGTGCCACCCATCGCGTTGACGTCGGACAGGTTCTGCGCGGCCGCCCGGTGGCCGACGTCGGCCGCGCTGGCCCAGTCGCGCCGGAAGTGCCGCCCCTCGACCATCAGGTCGGTCGAGACGACGACATGGCCGTGCTTGATCCGCAGCACCGCGGCGTCGTCGCCCGGCCCGACCAGCACGTGCTCGTCGCCCTCGAAGATCTCCACGAGCTCGGAGATCAGGCCGAACTCACCTACCTCGCCGAGGGTTGCGTCGGGTGTCGGGGCCATGGCCCCATCCCACCAGACACGGCCGGTGATCACAGTCACCCATCCCCTGTCGTGCCGCCCGCGTCGCGCGGTAGGTTGAGCCCGTCACACCCGCCGAAAGAGACCGAGGAGTCCACGATGGTCGTCCAGGCCTACATCCTGATCCAGACCGACGTCGGCAAGGCTGCCGAGGTGGCCAAGGCCATCGCCCAGGTCAGCGGCGTCACGCTTGCTGAGGACGTCACCGGTCCCTACGACGTGATCGTCCGCGCCGAGGCCAAGAACGTCGACGAGCTGGGCAAGCTCGTGGTGTCGAAGGTGCAGAACCTCGACGGCATCACCCGCACCCTGACCTGCCCGGTCGTCCACATCTGACGACACACGTGCACGTCCGACCACGCCTCGGCCCGTCCATGGGCCGGGGCGTCGTCGCGTCCGCGCTGCTGTGCCTGGCACTGACCGCCTGCGGCTCCGGCCGGGTGCCGATCGAGCAGCAGGACCTCTCCGCGGGCGACCGCGACACCTGCGAGTCGCTGGTCGACGACCTCCCCGACACGCTCGCCGGCGAGCTCCGCCGCTCGACCGACCCCGAGGACGCGCTCGGGGCGGCCTGGGGCGATCCGGCGTACGTCCTGACCTGCGGTGTGCCCGAGCCGACGGACTATGGGCCGACCGCCGAGTGCAGCGTGATCAAGGGGGTCGGCTGGTACGTCAGCGACGACCAGCTCACCGACCCACGGGTCGACGCCACCCCCGTCGCCCTCAGCCTGACGCCCTTCGTCGAGGTGCTGGTGCCCTCGCGCTACCGCACCGACGGCATCGACCAGGCGCTCGCCGACCTGGCTCCGGTGCTCCAGGAGCATCTGGGCGAGGGCCGCTCCTGCCTCTGAGCCGATCGACGTAGGCGCGCGGACATTGGGGGCCTGCGGCGGTCGGACGCAGGCGCGCGCCGAACCTGGCGGGCCAGCCAATGCCTGCGTGTCTACGCCAGGTCGCCGGTCAGCGCAGGCCGGTGTCGCGCTTCAACGCGAGCTGCACCAGGCGGTCGACGAGCTCGGGATAGCTCATCCCGGTGGCCGCCCAGAGCTGGGGATACATCGAGGTCGGGGTGAATCCGGGCATCGTGTTGAGCTCGTTGATCACCAGCGACCCGTCGGGCATCACGAAGAAGTCCACGCGGGCCAGGCCCTCGCACGACAGCGCCTCGAAGGCGCGGACCGCCATGGCGCGCAGCTCCTGCTCGATCTCACCCCCGATGTCGGCGGGGATGTCGATCTCGGTGTGCTGGTCGGCGAGGTACTTGGCCTCGAAGTCGTAGAACTCGTGCGCGTCACCGGTGCGGACCTCTCCCGGCCGCGAGGTCTCCGGCGGTCCTTCGAGGGTCCCGAGCACCCCGCACTCGATCTCCCGCGCCCCTTCCATGGACTGCTCGACGAGCACCTTGGGGTCGTGACGGAAGGCCTCCTCGAGCGCCTCCTCGATCTCTCCGGCGTCGTGGATCTTGCTGATGCCCATGCTCGACCCTGCGCGGGCGGGCTTGGCGAAGGACGGGAAGCCGTTCTCCTCGACCCGGAGGCGGGCCCCCACCGGGTCCTGCTCCCACTCGGCGCGGGTCACGACGATGCCGGGGGTCACCGGCAGTCCGGCAGCCTGCAGCACGATCTTCATGTAGGCCTTGTCCATGCCGATCGCCGACGCCAGCACGCCGGAGCCGACGTAGCGCACACCGGTCATCTCGAGCATGCCCTGCAGCGTGCCGTCCTCGCCCCAGGGGCCGTGCAGCAGCGGGAAGACGACGTCGACCTCGCCGATGACCGCCGGGACGCTGGACGCCTCGGTGACCACGAGCTCCGCGCCGGTGATCGCGCCCATCAGCGCGACCGGCGACCGGTCGGCGTCGACCGCAGGCAGGTCGTTGCCGTGGATCGCGAGCCGGGAGGGCTCGTCGGACTCCAGCACCCACCGCCCGTCCGCGGCGATGCCGACGGGCACCACGTCGTAGGCCTCGCGGTCGATCGCGGCCAGCACGCTCCCCGCCGTCACGCACGAGATGCCGTGCTCGGAGGATCGTCCGCCGAAGACGACGGCGACGCGGGGCTTCGTACGGGCCTTGTCGGGGGAGGTGTCGTTCATCGCCTCGACCCTATCCACCTACGCTGGCTCACATGGCTGCAGACTCGCCCCTCAGGCTCGGCACGATCGCCGTCACCGCCGGTCGCCCGGACAAGACGCCCGACGCCCCGCTCAACGTGCCCATCACCATGGCCTCGACGTATGTCGCGGGCGGCGACGTGGAGTACGGCCGCTACGGCAACCCGACCTGGACCGCGCTCGAGGATGCCCTCGGGGCGCTCGAGGGCGGACGCTGCCTCACGTTCGCCTCAGGCCTGGCCGCGGTGGCGACCGTGCTCGACCTCGTCGGGACGGACGGCAAGGTCGTCGTGCCCCGGCACGCCTACACCGGCACGATCATGATGCTCGGCGACCTGGAGTCGCGCGGACGGCTGCGGGCCGAGCTCGTGGACATCACCGACACCGATGCCGTGGTGGCCGCCTGCGCCGATGCAGCCCTGGTGTGGCTGGAGTCGCCCACCAACCCTGCCCTCGAGGTCGCGGACATCGCGACCATCACGGCTGCCGCGCACGAGGCCGGTGCCTACGTCGTCGTGGACAACACCTTCGCCACTCCCCTGCTCCAGCGTCCGCTCGAGGACGGCGTCGACCTCGTCGTCCACTCGGCGACCAAGTACCTCGCCGGCCACTCCGACGTGCAGATGGGCGCCCTCATCACCGGCGACGACGAGCTCTACGCCGTGATCAAGGGCCGCCGCGACCTCCTCGGCGCCGTACCCGGTCCCTTCGAGGCGTGGCTGACGCTTCGCGGTCTGCGGACCCTGCACCTGCGCGTCGAGCGGGCGCAGGCCAACGCCCAGGAGCTCGTACGACGCCTCGGCGAGCACCCCGCGCTGTCCGAGGTCCGCTACCCGGGCTTCGGCGGCATCGTGAGCATCGTGCTCTCGCAGGGC
The DNA here is from genome assembly GCA_963843815.1 of uncultured Actinomycetota bacterium. GTDB lineage: Bacteria > Actinomycetota > Actinomycetes > Propionibacteriales > Nocardioidaceae > Nocardioides. The sequence continues at coordinate 63,707 of CAWJLX010000005.1, forward strand.
GAGATGGCCGCCGACCTGCTCAGCCGCAAGACCCGCCTGTGGGTGCACGCCACCTCGCTCGGCGGCGTGGAGTCGACCCTGGAGCGCCGCCGCCGCTGGAAGGCCGAGGCCCCGACCATCCCCGACGGCCTGGTGCGGCTCTCGGTGGGCGTCGAGGACATCGAGGACCTCTGGGACGACCTGCGCGACGCGCTGGACGGCTGCGTCGGCTGAGCAACCCGGCCGGGTGGGAGCTAGTCCGTCTCGGCCTTGGTGTCGCGGGCGATGAAGGAGTTCATCATGTCGAGCGCGGTCATCTTGCCGTCGACGACGGCGTCGACCGCCGCCGCGATCGGGGCGTCCACACCGGTCTGGTGGGCGAGCGCGAGCAACGACTTGCAGGACTTGGCGCCCTCGGCGACCTGGCGGGTCGAGGCATAGATCTCCTCGGTCGTCATCCCCTGGCCCAGCCGCTCGCCGAAGGTGCGGTTGCGCGACAGGGGCGAGGAGCAGGTGGCCACGAGGTCGCCGAGCCCGGCCAGGCCCATCAGGGTCAGCGGGTTGGCACCCTGCGCGGTCGCGAGGCGCGCCGTCTCGGCGAGGCCGCGGGTGATCACCGAGGCGGTGGTGTTGTCGCCGAAGCCGAGCCCGACTGCCATGCCCACCGCGAGCCCGACGACGTTCTTGTAGGCGCCGCCGATCTCGCAGCCGAGCACGTCGACGGAGGTGTAGGGCCGAAACGATGGACCGTGGGTGATCGCCTGGAGCTGCTTGGCGCGGTCCTCGTCGAGGCACGCGACCACCGAGGCGGCGGGTTCGCGACGAGCGATCTCGCGGGCCAGGTTGGGACCGCTGACCACGGCGATCCGCTGGGCAGAGGCGTCGGTGACCTCCTGGATCACCTCGCTCATCCGCATCAACGACCCGAGCTCGACGCCCTTCATGAGCGAGACCAGGGTGGCATCGGGCGGCAGGATCGGGGCCCACGCCGTGAGGTTCTCGCGCAGGCTCTGCGACGGGACGGTCAGCACGACGACGTCGGCGCCGGCGGCCACCTGCTCGGGATCGGTCGAGGCGCTGATCGAGGGTGGGAGCTCGATGCCGGGCAGGTAGTCGGTGTTCTCGCGGCGGTCGTTGATCGCGTCCACGACCTCCTCACGACGCGCCCACAGGGTCACGTCGTTCCCGGCATCGGCCAGGACCAACGAGAAGGCGGTGCCCCACGATCCGGCGCTGAATACGGCAATCTTGCTCATCGGCTGCGCTTCTTCCTTCGTCGCTGGCTTGCCCGGCGTGCTTCGTCGTTCGGGTTCCCGGTCTCACGTACGCCGGTGGCGCGCGGGTCGTAGCGCGCGGCCGGGGCGGACTCGCCGCGCAGGTCGGCGACGATTCCCGTGATGGCGTCCATGATCCTGTCGGTGGCCTCGGCAATGGTCTCCGGGGTCAGCGGCAGCGCGGCCAGGTCGTCGAGCGGCACCGGGTCGCCGACCTTCATCACGATGTTCTTGCGCGGCACCAGGTGCGGCGTCTTCGTGTAGGGCGGCAGGACCTCGTGGGCACCCCACTGCCCGACCGGGATCACCGGACATCCGGTGGCGAGGGCGATCCGTGCGGCCCCGGTCTTGCCCCTCATCGGCCACAGATCGGGGTCGCGGGTCAGCGTGCCCTCGGGATAGATGACGATGCACTCCCCCTCGCCGATCGCACGGCGCGCGGAGTCGTAGGCCCCGATCGCGTTGCGGCTCAGTCGCTCGACCGGGATCTGGCCGGCAGCGCTGAGGATCCCGCCGAGCGCCTTGTTCGTGAAGAGTCCCGACTTGGCCAGGTAGCGCGGGATCCGGCCGTGGTCGTAGACGAAGTGCGCCGACAGCAGCGGGTCGACGTGCGAGATGTGGTTGATCGCGACGATGCACCCGCCCGTGGCGGGGATCTTCTCGCCGTCGACCCAGGTGCGCGAGGTGGCGGTGAGCAGCGTGGGCTTGAGGATCGACGCAGCAAAGGTGACTGCCCAGCCGCGCGGCTGCTCCAGCTTCCTGACGCGCACCCGCCACCCCCGTGCTCTCGGGCCCGCGCCCGGACGCTCCCTGCGTCGCGAGCAGGCTACTCGGTCTCAGGTGCGCGGGGACGGCTCCGGCGCGCCTGTCCTGAGTGGCAGGATCGTCGCAATGCCCACCGACCCCGTACCTCCACGCTGCGTGGTCGTCGTGCCCGTCAAGCCGCCATCCCGCGGCAAGTCCCGACTGGCCGGCCTCCCCGACGACCAGCGACGTGCCCTGGCCGAGGCCTTCGCGTTCGACACCGTGGCTGCGGCGGCTGAGACGCGCGGCGTGGAGGCGGTCCTGGTCGTCACCGACGACTTCCGACTGGCCGCGTCGATGCGCGCGTCGGGCTGCGAGGTGATCCCCGACGGGGCGAGCGAGGACCTCAACGCCACCCTGGTGCAGGCCGCCGCCGAGGTGGCACGCCGCTGGCCGGGCGCGGTGCCGGTAGCCCTGTGCGCTGACCTCCCCGGACTCCGACCGACCGAGCTGGTCACGGTGCTGGAGCACGTCGTCGCGCACGTGGCGACAGGGTCGGCCGCCTTCGTCCGGGACCGGGCGGGGGTCGGTACGACGCTCTACGCCGCTGCACCCGGCCACTTCACGCCGAGCTTCGGCCCCGACTCCGCGGCAAGACACCTCGACGCCGGCGCAGTCGAGGTGGGGACGGACGCACCGAGCGTGCGCGCCGATGTCGATGACCTCGCCGACCTGGGTGCGGCACTGGTGTCCGGCGTGGGACCGCACACCTCCAGGGCAAGCGGAAGGCGGACCACCCCACTGGGGTGATCCGCCTTCGCATTTGCCGGAGAGCTGCGGGTCAGGACTTCTTCGCGGTCTTCTTGGCCGGAGCCTTCTTCGCAGCGGTCTTCTTGGCGGGTGCTGCCTTCTTGGCCGGAGCCTTCTTCGCAGCGGTCTTCTTCGCGGGTGCTGCCTTCTTGGCCGGAGCCTTCTTCGCAGCGGTCTTCTTGGCGGGTGCTGCCTTCTTCGCAGCGGTCTTCTTGGCGGGTGCTGCCTTCTTGGCCGGAGCCTTCTTCGCAGCGGTCTTCTTCGCGGGTGCTGCCTTCTTGGCCGGAGCCGCAGTCTTGGCCGGGGCGGGCTTCTTGGCGGTAGCACCGGTCATGGCAGCGGCAGCGGCCCGGACGCTCGCCGGGGGCTTGGGCATCGTGGCGGCCGTCAGCTTCGGGAGCTTCTTCGCACCCGAGATGACGTCCTTGAGCTCCTTGCCGGCGGAGAACTTCGGCACGGACTTCTTCTTCGACTTCATCTTCTCGCCGGTCTGCGGGTTGCGGACCCACCGGGCGTTGCGGACGGCCTTCTCGAAGGAGCCGAAGCCGGTGATGGCCACCTTCTCGCCCTTCGCGACCTCGCGGGTGATGGTGTCGAGGACCGACTCCAGTGCGTGGGAAGCCTGCTTGCGGTTTCCTTCGTAACGCGCGGCGAGCGCGTCGATGAGCTCTGACTTGTTCACTAGCTGTCCTTCCAATGAACCACGGGATGCCGAGCTCATGCTCGACCCTCTGCAAGGCACGCTAGGCACATGGAAGGGTGAGGACAATCACCAAAGCCCTTATTTAGTGGGGATTTTCAGACAGTTGCGGGTTTCCAGGTCGGTCTGGTCGCCTCGAATGCCGCGATATCGGCGTCGTGACCGAGTGTGATCCCGATGTCGTCGAGGCCCTCGAGCAACCGCCAGCGGGTGTAGTCGTCGATGTCGAAGGAGTCCTCGACGCCGTCCTCACCGACACCGGCGCGCACGGTCCGACTCTCCAGGTCGACGCTGATCTCGCCGCCCGGGTTGTCGTCGAGCCAGTCCCACAGCCGCTGCACGACCTTCTCGTCGACCTGCGCCGCGAGCAGTCCGGCCTTGCCGGAGTTGCCGCGGAAGATGTCGGCGAAGCGGGAGGAGATGACGACGCGGAACCCGTAGTTCTGCAGCGCCCACACCGCATGCTCGCGCGAGCTGCCGGTGCCGAAGTCGGGACCAGCGACCAGCACCGAGCCGGCGGCGTACGTCGGGTTGTTGAGCACGAAGTCGGGGTCGCCGCGCCAGGCCGCGAACAGCCCGTCCTCGAAGCCGGTGCGCGTGACCCGCTTGAGGTAGACCGCGGGAATGATCTGGTCGGTGTCGACATTGCTGCGACGCAGCGGGACGCCGACGCCGGTGTGGGTGGTGAACGCGTCCATGTCTCAGACCTCCTGCAGGTCGGCGGGGCTCGAGAGCGTGCCGCGCACGGCGGTCGCCGCCGCGACCGGCACCGACACCAGGTGCGTACGACCACCCTTGCCCTGCCTGCCCTCGAAGTTGCGGTTGGAGGTGGAAGCACTGCGCTCGCCGGGGGCGAGCTGGTCGGGGTTCATGCCCAGGCACATCGAGCAGCCGGCCCCGCGCCACTCCGCGCCGGCGGCGAGGAACACCTTGTCGAGGCCCTCGGCCTCGGCCTGGAGACGGACGCGTACCGAGCCCGGCACCACCAGCAGCCGCGTGTCGGCGTCGACCGTGCGGCCCTCGAGGATCGAGGCCGCCAGACGCAGGTCCTCGATGCGGCCGTTGGTGCAGGACCCGACGAAGACCGTGTCGACCTTGACCTCGCGCAGCGGGGTGCCGGCCTCGAGACCCATGTAGTGCAGGGCCTTCTCGGTGGCGACCTTGTCGTTGGGCTCGTCGAAGTCGTCGGGGCTCGGGACCGAGGCCCCCAACGGAGCGCCCTGGCCGGGGTTGGTGCCCCAGGTGACGAAGGGCGTCATGGTGGACGCGTCGAGCTCGATCTGCTTGTCGAAGACCGCGTCGTCGTCGGTGCGCAGCGTCTTCCAGTGCGCGACCGCAGCATCCCAGTCGGCCCCCTTCGGCGCCTCGGGCTTGCCCTCGATGTAGTCGAAGGTGGTCTGGTCGGGAGCGATCAGGCCGGCCTTGGCGCCCCACTCGATCGACATGTTGCACACGGTCATCCGGCCCTCCATCGAGAGCTCCTCGATGGCCTGGCCGCGGTACTCGACGATGTAGCCCTGGCCGCCACCGGTGCCGGTGTGGGTGATCAGCGTGAGCACCATGTCCTTGGCGGTGACCCCGTCGGGCAGGCTGCCGTTGATGGTGACGGCCATCGTCTTGGGCCTGGCCTGGGTCAGCGTCTGCGTGGCGAGCACGTGCTCGACCTCGGAGGTGCCGATGCCGAAGGCGATGGCACCGAAGGCCCCGTGGGTCGAGGTGTGCGAGTCGCCGCACACGATCGTCATGCCCGGCTGGGTGAGCCCCAGCTGCGGGCCGACGACGTGGACGATGCCCTGCTCGACGTCGCCGAGCGGGTGGAGGCGCACGCCGAAGTCGGCGGCGTTCTTGCGCAGGGTCTCGACCTGCTTGCGGCTGACGGGGTCGGCGATCGGCTTGTCCCAGTCGATGGTCGGGACGTTGTGGTCCTCGGTGGCCAGCGTCAGGTCCGGCCGGCGTACAACACGATCGGCGAGCCGGAGGCCGTCGAAGGCCTGCGGCGAGGTCACTTCATGGATGAGGTGGAGGTCGATGAAGAGGAGGTCGGGCTCCCCGTCGGCGCTGCGGACGACATGCTCGTCCCACACTTTCTCGGACAGGGTCTTGCCCATGGTGCGAACTCCTTCTCTTCAGACGACACGAAGACATTAGCCCTTGCGTCCCACTCCCTGAGATGAGAATATCGGTATATGGACAACGGATCTGGCGTCGGCGTACTCGACAAGGCCGCTCTCGTGCTCGCGGCGCTGGAGGCGGGACCCGCCACCCTGGCGGGGCTCGTGGCCGGCACCGGACTGGCCCGACCCACCGCCCACCGGCTCGCGGTCGCCCTCGAGCACCACCGGCTGGTCGCGCGCGACATGCAGGGCCGCTTCGTGCTCGGCCCGCGCCTCTCCGAGCTCTCCGCGGCTGCCGGTGAGGACCGACTGCTGGCTGCTGCCGGCCCCGTCCTGGCGCGCCTGCGCGACATCACCGGCGAGTCCGCCCAGCTCTGGCGTCGCCAGGGCGAGCACCGCGTCTGCGTCGCGGCGGCCGAGCGCCCGTCCGGGCTGCGCGACACCATCCCGGTCGGTTCGCAGCTCACCATGAACGCCGGGTCCGCCGCGCAGATCCTGCTGGCGTGGGAGGACCCGGAGCGGATGCACCGCGGCCTCCAGAACTCCGCCTTCTCCGCCACCGCGCTCTCCGGCATCCGTCGTCGCGGCTGGTCGCAGTCGGTCGGCGAGCGCGAGGAGGGTGTCGCATCCGTCTCGGCACCGGTCCGCTCCCCCAGCGGCAAGGTCATCGCCGCCGTCTCGGTCTCCGGCCCGCTCGAGCGACTCTCGCGGCAGCCCGGACGGATGCACGCGCCTGCCGTGCTGGCGGCAGCCGACCGTCTCTCGGAGTCCCTGCGGCGCGCTGCCGCCGAGTAGGCCTGAGTACGCCGGCGGATGCGGGTCGGAGACCACGAGCGCATGGTGCTGACATGACCCACCTCCTCGCCGTCCTCCTGCGCGTGGCCGCCCTCGCCGCTGTCGTGAGTGCCTACATGACGCTCGTCGTCCCGTTCATGGGCGAGCCCGGCGACGCCAACATCGGTGCCGGACTGATCGCCTTCGGCATCGTCATCGCCGTCACCGTCGCGTGGTCCTTCGTCGACGGACGTCGAGCAGGTCTCGCCCCGACGGTGGTCCGCTGGGCGATCGTCGCCGTGGTGTTCTCACTGGGCTGGGTGGTCCTGCTGGCGGTCGCTGACGGCGACACCTCACTGGGCTCGCGCGAGGCTGTCGGCGCCGCCCTCGCCCTGATCCCGTTCACCATCGGACTGGTGCTCGTGCCGAGCTTCGTCGGCGCGGCGATCGGACAGCGCCGGCGGCGAGAGCCCTAGGGACGAGCGCGGCGGCGGGCAGCTGCCCTCGGAGCCTGAGCACGCTCGTGCGAACCGCGCGCATCGCCGCAGACCCGGACGTCATACGGATGGGGCAACTGGTAGCGCTATCCGTATGACGTCTGGATGGTGGCAACCCACAGGCATGTCAGTGCGTTGGCGATGTTCCCTGGTCATCGCCGTGGAGCAACCGCGCAAGTTCTTGCTTCGCAGCCTGGTTCAGATCGGAGTCAAGCCTTCCCCAGCCGCCCGTCAGACCGCATGGCACAAGCGTGTCAGGCGTTGGGAGCGTTCGCACCAAGAACCGCATCGCGGCAGATGAGTGCGTTCAGGCCTCCGCCTCGATCAATGTCCCGCCCCTGAACTCGAAGGCTCGCCGCAGACGCGCCACAGGACGCACGCTCGGTCATCGGCTGCGTGTCTCATTCACCCAGAACCGGTAGCTGGCGTCACCCACAGGGACACACCCAGTCAGAACAGCGCGTCCTGCTCCAGCTCCAGCAGCTGCTGCTTGCGCTCCAGCCCGCCGGCGTAGCCGGTCAACGTGCCGTTGGCGCCGATGACCCGGTGGCACGGCACCACGATCGGGATCGGGTTGCGGCCGTTGGCCAGACCGACCGCCCGGGAGGCGGCGTTGGTCATTCCCAGCCGCCCCGCGATCTCGCCGTACGACGCGGTCTCGCCGTAGGCGATCTTCTCGAGCTGCCCCCACACGCGCCGCTGGAAGTCGGTGCCCACCGCCCCGAGCGGGAGGTCGAAGACGGTGAGCTCGCGGTCGAAGTACGCCGTCAGCTGACGAGCTGCCTCGGCGAGCACCGGCTGGTCGTCGGAGCGGGCGCCGAGCGGGCGCCCGTCGGCCGGCGGCTGGAAGGGGGAGAACTCGATCGCGACGATCGAGCCGTCCCGCTCCACGATGCGCAGGTCGCCGATGGGCGAGGGCATCACGGTCCACATGTCAGTTCTCCTTCAGCGGGCGGTGTGTCGGGCATCAAGGTGTTCCACAGGTGCATCAGGGCGTAGGAGCGCCACGGCCGCCACCGCTCGGGGTCGCCCGAGCCTCCCATGTCGGCCAGCACCCGGCGCACCGCGAGGTCGGTGGGCAGGAAGACGTCGGGGTGCCCCAGCGCCCGCATCGCGACGTAGTCGGCGGTCCATGGCCCGATGCCGGGCAGCGCCAGGAGCGCCCGTCGTACGTCGTCGCGGTCGGGGCCGCGGTCGAGCACGACCGTGCCGTCGGCGAGGGCGCCCGCCAGCCCCACCAGTGCCCGGCCCCGCGCCCGGGGCATCGGGAGGGTCTCGGGATCGAGCGCCGCAAGGGTTGCGGCGTCGGGGAACAGGTGCGTCAGCCCCGGCACCGGCGACTCCACGGGCCGCCCGTGCTCGGCGACGATGCGACCCCCCACGGTGCGCGCGCCGGCGACGCTCACCTGCTGTCCGATCACGGTGCGTACGGCCGTCTCGTCACCGTCGACCTGGCCGGGGACGCGCAGTCCCGGGGTCGCCCGTACGAGCTCTCCGAGGAAGGGGTCGGCACCGAGCTGCTCGTCGATGGCGACGGGGTCGCAGTCGGCGTCGAGGAGACGACGCACGCGCTCGACCGCAGCGGCAGTGTCGCGCAGGTCGTGCAGGGAGAAGTCCGCACGGACGAAGGCGGTCTCGACGGTCGTCACCACGTCATCGAGCTCCAGCCGGACGGTGCCGGGGCCGTGCGGCAGGTCGAGCGTGCGGGCGTACCAGCCGCGACCAGCGATCTCCACGCCCGGCACGACGTGGTGGGCGAGGAAGTCGAGGAGACGGCGGCCCGCGAACGGCGTACGCACGGACAGGCGCACGGTGATCGTGCCGCGGGTCGGTGACCCGCCCCGTCGTCCGCGGAGCTCGCTCGGCGAGGCGGCGTAGATCTCGCGCAACGTCTCGTTGAACTGGCGCACGCTCGCGAACCCTGCGGCGAACGCCACGTCGGTCAACGGCAGGTCGGTGGTCTCGATGAGCACGCGGGCGCTCTGGGCGCGGCGGGCCCGGGCGAGGGCGAGCGGCGCGGCGCCGAGCTCCTGGGTGAGCAGACGACCGAGGTGGCGCGAGGTGTAGCCGACCCGTCGCGCCAGTCCGTCGACACCCTCGCGGTCGACCAGGCCGTCGGCGATCAGGCGCATCGCCCGCCCGGCCACATCGGCGGCGACGTCCCACTCGGGGCTGCCGGGAGTCGCGTCGGGGAGGCAGCGCTTGCAGGCGCGATAGCCCGCAGAGTGTGCGCTCGCGGCGGTCGCGTGGAACGACACGTTGTCCGCTGCGGGCGTGCGCGCCGGGCACGAGGGCCGGCAGTAGATCCCCGTCGTGCGGACTGCGGTGTAGAAGACCCCGTCGAAGCGACGGTCCCGGCTCCGGACCGCGCGGTAGCAGGCCTCGATGTCGAGGTGTCCGGTCGGCGTCATGGGAAGAGTCTGACCCGGGACGACGGGCTGCACCAGCGGAAAACGGACACCGCAGGTGACGGAGTGCGGCGACTGCGCCGGACCAACGACGAAGGGCCCGGTCAGAGACCGGGCCCTTCGTTTCTGCGTGAGTACCCCCGACCGGATTTGAACCGGCGTTACCGCCGTGAGAGGGCGACGTCCTAGGCCGCTAGACGACGGGGGCTTGCAGATGCCGCTCGATGAGCGGCGGAGAGAACTCTATCCAAGATGGAGTTCCGCTCCAAATCCGGATCCGAGGAACCGGACTCGCTGGGGTACTAGGACTCGAACCTAGAACAACTGGACCAGAACCAGCCGTGTTGCCAATTACACCATACCCCATGGGGGTATCAGTTCGACCGCGGCGCGATCGCCCTGACCACCACTCGGTTCCTTGCGGAACCGATCCCGAACGTTACACGCGCGGGGGTGAGCCCTCCAAAACGGGGTCCCCCGCCGTCGGTGGCGGCAGCGCTCGCCCGATGGACGGACCGGTGTTGACCATGCCCATCAGCGAGGCCACCCACGACGCGAGCGCGAGATAGACCAGTGACTGGGTGAGCGTGGAGACGATCATCCACCAGCTGCTCTCCCCGCTGGCGGTCAGCGCAGTGGTGAGGTCGCCGAACGCCAGTGCCAGGCCGAAGGCCAGGAAGTTGTTGAGCACGTGCATCGCGATGGCCGCCTCCAGACCACCCGTGCGGATGACCAGGATGCCGGCCACGACTCCGAACGCGAATCGGTCGAAGAAGATGGGAGCGTCCTGCGAGAGCCCGTGGAAGAGCGCGAAGATCAACGCCGGCACCAGCACGGCGAGCACCTGCGACGCACGCCGTGACCACATCAGGGAGCCGAAGGCCTGGGTGAGGTAGCCGCGGAAGAGGTACTCCTCGCCTGCGGCCTGGAGCGGGGTGAGCAGCAGGATCACCAGGATGAAGTCGCGCGTGCGCGAGGTGAACTCGTTGACCTCGCCGACGGGCGAGTCCACCGGCATCGAGGGCAGCAGCAGGCCAACCACCAGTGCGGCCACCAGCGCCACCGCCGACAGGCCGAGGCACACGAGGAGGAAGCGCCAGCGGATCCTCGGGCCGACCGACGAGAGCCACCTCGGCTTGAGCCGGTGCAGCCACCAGGTGACCGCCCACGTCGCCGGGATGGCCAGCGCGATCACGATGTTGAGCAGCGCCAGACCCGCGGGCGTCGTCTCGGCCGTGACGTCGAGGACCGCACCGGCCTCCGCCGCGCTGTCGCCCGCAGCGATGAGGGCCAGGAAGGCCACGGCTCCAGCGATGATCGGGATGAGGGCGAAGACCAGCACCAGGACCAGGACCGACCCGACGAGCGAGCGCCAGATGCCGGGGCGCCCGACCCGGTGCAGCTGGTGGTACTGCGGCCGGAAGTCGCGTGTGAGCTCGGAGGTCACGTCTGTCCCGTCAGGCCGGCCCGGACTGCAGGGCGGACTGCAGCCGCGCCAGGCTGCGCTCGCGTCCCAGCAGCTCCATCGACTCGAACAGTGGCGGGCTGATCCGGCTGCCCGTGACGGCGACCCGCACCGGGCCGAACGCCACCCGGGGCTTGAGCTCCATGCCCTCGATCAGCGCGACTCGCAGCGCATCCTCGATGGCCGCGGTCGACCACTGGCGCAAGCCCGTCAGGGCGTCGTACGACGCCTGGACGACGCCGCGGCCCGTCTCGTCGAGCAGCTTGGCGACGTCGGCGGCGTCGCGCTCGAAGTCCGCCTCGTCGACGAAGAGGAAGCCGAGCATGGCCGGCGCCTCGGTGAGCTTGTTGATCCGCTCCGCGACCAGCGGCATGGCCAGCTCGAGCAGCTCGGCGTCGGCGTCGGAGACCGGGTCGCTGACCACTCCCGCGTCCTTGAGGAAGGGCAGGACCCGGTGGGTGATCTCCTCGACCGAGAGCAGCCGCATGTGGGAGGCGTTGATGGCCTCGGCCTTCTTGAGGTCGAAGCGCGCCGGGTTGGGGTTGACGTCGCCGATGTCGAACGCCTCCACCATCTCCTCGAGGGAGAAGATGTCGCGATCGGCGGCGATGGCCCAGCCCAGCAGCGCGAGGTAGTTGAGCAGGCCCTCGGGCAGGAATCCCTGCTCACGGTAGGCGAGCGCGTGCGCCTCCGGGTCGCGCTTGGAGAGCTTCTTGTTGCCCTGGCCCATCACGTAGGGCAGGTGGCCGTAGGCCGGCACGTCCTGGGCGATGCCCAGGTCGACGAGCGCGGTGAAGAGGGCCAGCTGGCGCGGCGTGCTGGAGAGCAGGTCCTCACCGCGCAGGACGTGGGTGATCTCCATGAGCGCGTCGTCGACCGGGTTGACCAGTGTGTAGAGCGGGTCGCCGTTGGCGCGCGAGAGGGCGTAGTCGGGCACGTTCTCGGTCTCGAACGTGATGTCGCCGCGGACCAGGTCGTCCCAGGTGATCGACCCGTCGGGCATCCGGAACCGGACGATCGGCGAGCGGTCCTCGGCCCGGAAGCCGGCCAGCTGGTCGTCGGAGAGCTCGCGGCAGAAGCCGTCGTAGCCCATCACCTTGGAGCCGCTGGCCCGGCGCCGCGCCTCCACCTCGTCGTTCCTGCAGAAGCAGTCGTAGGTGTAGGACGACTCACGCAGACGGGCGAGCACGTCGCGGTAGATGTGGCCGCGCTCGCTCTGCTTGTAGGGGCCGTGCGGGCCGCCGAGCTCGATGCCCTCGTCCCAGTCGAGCCCGAGCCAGCGCCACAGCTCCAGGATCGCGTCGTAGGACTCCTGGGTGCTGCGCTCCTTGTCGGTGTCCTCCATCCGGAAGACGATCGAGCCGCCGTGGTGACGTGCGAAGGCCCAGTTGAACAGCGCCGTGCGGACCAGGCCGACGTGCGGCGATCCGGTGGGTGAGGGACAGAAGCGGACGCGTACGGGGGTGCTCATGTGGGTGCTCGGATTCCTGGGGTCAGTTGCGCTGTGCGACGGGGTTGGTCAGTGCGCCGATGCCGGCGATCGAGATCTCGACCTCGTCGCCCACCTGCATCGGGCCGACACCCGCGGGGGTGCCGGTGAGGATGACGTCGCCGGGCAGCAGGGTCATCACGGAGGAGACGTGGGCGACCAGTGCCGGCACGTCGAAGACCATGTCGGCGGTGGTGCCGTCCTGGACGAGGTCGCCGTTGAGATGGGTCTGCACTGCCCGGCCGTCGGCGAAGTCCTGCGGGTCGAGGTCGGTCTCGATCCACGGTCCCAGCGGGCAGAAGGAGTCGAAGCCCTTGGCCCGGGTGAACTGCACGTCGGACTTCTGGAGGTCGCGCGCGGTCACGTCGTTGCCGATCGTGTAGCCGAAGATCACGTCGGTGGCCTGCTCGACGGGGACGTCGCGGCAGATCCGTCCGACCACGACGGCGAGCTCGCCCTCGTAGTGGAGGTTGCTGGTCTGCGTCGGGTAGAAGATCGGGTCGCCCGGCCCGACGACCGCCGTGTTGGGCTTGAGGAACATCAATGGCTCGGCCGGCACGTCCCCGCCCATCTCGGCGGCGTGCGCGGCGTAGTTGCGGCCGATGCCGACCACCTTGCTGCGCGGGATGATCGGCGCGAGGAGTCGTACGTCGCTGAGCTGGTGCTGCTCCTCGAGGATCTTGATCCCGACGTAGAGCGGGTCTCCGGCGAGGGCCACCACGACCGAGTCCTCGGCGGGCTGGCCGAACTCGTCGACCTCACCGGTGACGACGCCGAAGCGCGGCTCCTCGCCCGTGCTGAATCGACAGATGCGCATGCACCGAGCCTATCCGCGAACGGGGGACCGGCCCGGAGCGACCCCCGTTGCGCCGGGCCGGTCCCCCGCTCTCCCCCATGGGAACTGATTCTGCGGATGCTGGAGCGCCGGTCTACACCCCTGAGGGGGGATTGCGCGCGGCTCGGCGCAGCGCGTCGAGAGCACTCTCCACATCGGCTGCCGTCGTCGACCAGTTGCTGACGCTGACGCGGAGGACGGCCTTCCCACGCCAGCGTGAGCCGGTCGTCCACGCCGTTCCGTCGGCCAGCATCGCGTCGACGACCGCCCGGGTGCGCTCGTCGTCGCCGAAGGCAGCGCACACCTGCGTGAAGACGACGTCGTTGAGCACCTCGGCGCCTGCGATGGCCGCGATGCCGTCGGCGAAGCTCTGCGCGTGCTCGCAGAAACCGTCGACCAGGTCGGCCACACCGTCGCGGCCCAGGGCCTTCAGCACCGCCCACACCGGGAACGCGCGACCCCGGCGGCTGATCTCGGGGACCTTGTCGAAGGGCTCCCCCGTCGCGTCGAGCATGAGGTAGTCGCCGTGCATCCCCATCGCGGCGCGCAGGGCCGCGCGGTCGCGGACGATGGCCAGACCGCAGTCGTAGGGCACGTTGAGGGTCTTGTGCGCATCGGTTGCCCAGGAGTCGGCAGCGTCGTACCCGTCGACGAGGTGGCGGCAGCTCGGCGACGCGGCGGCGAACAGCCCGAACGCGCCGTCGATGTGCACCCACGCGCCCGCGTCGTGCGCGGCGGCGATGGTCGCCGCGAACGGGTCGAAGGCGCCGGAGTGCACGTTGCCCGCCTGGAGGCAGACGATGGTGGGTCGGCCGTCCCCTGCCTCGAGCGCGGCGGCCAGGGCGGCAGGTTCGATCCGCCCCTGGTCGTCCGCGGGCACGGGCTCGGGTGTGCCGAGGCCGAGGTAGCGCAGGGCCAGGTCGACGGTGTCGTGCCGCTCGGCGCCGACCAGGACGCGTACGCCCGGCGAGTCGGCCAGGCCCTGCGTCGCGACCTCCCACCCGTGTCGGCGCAGCACCTCGTCGCGGGCAGCTGCCAGGCAGGTGAAGTTGGCCATCGTGCCGCCGGTCACGAAGCCGACCGCGCTCCCTCCGGGGAGCCCGAGCAGGTCCAGCAGCCACGTCTCGGCGAGCTCCTCGACGGCCGAGTGCGCCGGGGTCGGCACGCGGAGACCGGCGTTCTGGTCCCACGCGCTCACCAGCCAGTCGACCGCCAGTGCGGCGGGGTGGGTGCCGCCGATGACGAAGCCGAAGAACCGGCCACCCGGCATCGCGGTCAGTCCCGGATCGCACGCGGCCGCGAGCTCGTCGACGACGGTTGCGGCGTCGGCCGGGCCGTCGGGGAGGACGGGGTCGAGGCGCTGGACCATCTCCTCGGTCGAGAGCCGTGGCGGCACCGGGCGGTCCGCGAGGGAGTCGAGCCACTCGAGGGCCAGGGCATGGGCGCGGTCGAGGCCGGCGCTGCGGTCGCTGTCCATCTCGTCAGTGTCCGACGTCTGGGCGTCGCGGTCGAGGGGGTGACGCAGGTGGTCTGGCCCTAGCCTTGGGCCGGTGAAGGTGCTTCCCGCGGTCGACTGGCGTCCCCTGGCCGACGCCCATGCCGCGCGCGTCGACGACTTCGTCGATCCGCACCTGGCCCGCCGGGCCGACCAGGTCAAGCACCCCGTGCACGACTTCCTCTTCACCTACTACTCCCAGCGCCCCGCCCAGCTGCGGCGCTGGCACCCGGGCTTCGGCTTCGGGCTCGCCGACGCTCCGGACCACGCCGGGCTCAAGGGCTACGAGCTGGTCGAGTGCGCTTCCGGTGATGACGCCCACGTGGCTGCGCACTCGAGGGGGGTCACGGAGTCGTACGTCGCCTCCCAGCGCCAGCTCCTCACCCAGCTGCACACGCTGCTGACCGCGACAGCCGGACGTGCGCCGCAGTTCGGCTGCTTCGGCCTGCACGAGTGGGCGATGGTCCACCGCGCCGACGCGACACGTCATGACTGGCCGTTGCGCCTGGGTCGCGAGGGCACCGACGCCGTGGTCGAGTCGCACCGCATCGGCTGCTCGCACTTCGATGCCTTCCGGTTCTTCACGCCGACCGCGCGCCCGCTCAACACCCTCCGGCCCGGTCGCGACGACCGGCCCGACTTCGAGCAGCCCGGCTGCCTGCACGCCGGGATGGACCTCTACAAGCACGCCTTCCGGCTCACGCCGATGATCCCGAGCGACCTCGTCGCCGACTGCTTCGAGCTCGCCCGCGACATCCGGGTGCTCGACATGCGCGCCGCGCCGTACGACCTCGCCGACCTCGGCTTCGAGCCGGTGCCGATCGAGACGGCCGAGGGCAAGGCGGCGTACGTCGAGGCGCAGCGGTCGTTCGCTGAGCGCGGGGCGCCGCTGCGGGCACGGTTGATCGCGGAGTGCGAGCGGCTGCTGGACGTCGGTCAGAACTCGTAGCCGAAGGCCTCGATGGTGTCGGCGAAGACCGTCGCCACCCGCTCGCGCGAGGCGTCGGTGTAGAGCTCGCGGTAGTGGCCCGCCGGCCGGGCGTTGCCCTTGGCGCGCGGCAGGTCGGGGGAACCGGGCAGTTCCAGGTGCTCCCAGACCTCCTTGAGCTCGGCGTCGAGGTTCTCGTAGCGCAGCACGCGGTCGAGCGCCATCCTGCCGCGGATCCGGTAGAGCCGCCGGTTGTTGGCGAGCTGCTCGATCCAGATCTCCTGGACGTAGGCCTCGAAGTCCGGAAGCTCGGGCCGGTCCTTGTACTTCCAGAAGTAGAGCGAGACCACCGCGTCCCACGGGTTCCGCTCGATCGCGAAGGTGAAGTAGTCGTCGAACGCATCTGCTCCCACCAGGTCGCGCGTGGCCTTGGCGCCCATGTGGTTGTAGGCCTTGCGCGGCTGCGGCGGCGACGCGAAGTTCTGCGGCGGGAGGCCGCCGGCGGCCTGGCGCAGAGCCTCGTCCTCGGGGCTGATCTCGGTGATGATGTCATCGGGTCCGCACACCTTGGACAACGCGATCTCCACGCTCGTGCCCGCTGTCTTGCGGGTCTTGAGGAAGATGAAGCGGTGTCGGTGGGACGCAATCACGGGCACGACCCTATCCGTCACGCCATGGATACGGTGGCGCGATGACCGACTCCCAGACAGCCACGGGCCATCACTTCCGTGGTGACGACTGGTACGCCGACGACCTCGGGGCGGCCCGGTTCGTGGAGTGCACCTTCACCGACGTCGACCTCTCCGAGGCCACCACAGCGGGGGCGATGTTCGAGCGGTGCACCTTCCACGGCGGGCGGTTCAACGCCTCCACCCACACCGCGACGGCCTTCGTCGGGTGCGACTTCCGGCGTACGTCCTTCTTCGACGCCACGCTCGACGGGTGCAAGCTGGTGGGCAGCAGCTTCTCCGAGTGCGTCCTGCGTCCGCTCACCGTGACCGGTGGCTCCTGGCTCGGCGTCACGATCCGCGGCACGAACCTCTCGCGGCTCGACCTGAGGGGCGTCGACCTGCGTGAGTCCGACCTGTCGATGTCCGACCTCACCCTCACCGTGCTGGCCGGTGCGCGGCTCGACCGGGCGCTCCTGCGCCAGGCCGACCTCGACCGCACCGATCTGCGCGGTGCCAGCCTCGACGGCGTCGACCTGTCCGCCGCGGTGCTCAGGATGACGAAGCTCGACCTCGCCGGCGCTGTGCTGCTGGCGGAGCTCCACGGCGCGGAGGTCGACACCTCGGCCTGACCCCACCGCCCCCGCGGGGTAGTTAGGGACGTGTTGGTAGGGGAATGGCCCGAATTTCCCACCAGAACGTCCCTAACTACCCCGCCCCGATGCGTCAGCCCAGGCGCGCCCGCAACCCGTCGATCACCAGGTCGAGCCCGAGGTCGAAGTCGGGCAGCGAATCCAGCGATCGCTCGACCGCGCCGAGGCTGATCGCCTGACGCGCGGTCTGCTCCTCGAAGGCGTGACCGAAGACGTAGTGGACCAGCGTCCGCGAGGCCACCGCGACGAGCTCGTCGGGCACGTCGGCGTCCGCCATGACCTTCTCCATCTCCGCCACCGGGGCCGCAGCACCGAGCCCGAAGGCCCAGACGGTGGCGACCACGTCAGCGCCGTCGGTGCAGGCGAGCATCGCGTCGCGCAGCTCGGAGCAGACCTCA
This sequence comes from uncultured Actinomycetota bacterium, assembly GCA_963843815.1. Taxonomy (GTDB): domain Bacteria; phylum Actinomycetota; class Actinomycetes; order Propionibacteriales; family Nocardioidaceae; genus Nocardioides. Next base: position 80,938 of record CAWJLX010000005.1, read on the forward strand.
CGCAGCCGGTCTGGCCACGCGACCGCCGTACGTGCGCGGGAGCCGCGGGCCAGGATCTCGTCGGCGACGGCGGCGAGCAGCGCCTGCTTGCTGGCGAAGTGGTGGTAGATCGCGCTCGGCTGCACCTCGAGCTCGGCGCCCAGGCGGCGCATCGTGAGCGCGGCCAGACCGTGGGTGTCGAGCAGCGTGACGGCGTGGGCCAGCACGTCGCTGCGGTGATGAGCCACACACCCTCCCGGTTCGTGGACAGCGTTGACGGAGTGTTCGCGGCCACCCTAACCTGAACACCGTTCAGGTCACCCCGCCTCAGCTCGAGCACCGTCAGCAAGGACCCCCCGATGACTGCCACCACCCCGCCCGAGACCACGTCCGGCTCCGGCCACGCCGACGCCCCCGCCGGCTCGTCGTCCCCGACCCGGGACATCGCGCTCGTCGCGGCCTTCGCTGCACTCATCAGCGCCAGCGCCTACGTCGGCGCGATCCCGGTCGGCAGCGCCGGCGTACCCATCACGCTCCAGACCCTGACGGTCATGCTGGCGGGCTGCATCCTCGGCCCGCTGCGTGGCTTCTCCGCCGTCACGCTCTACCTCGCGCTCGGCGCTGTGGGCCTGCCGGTCTTCGCCGAGCACTCCTCCGGCATCGGCGTCTTCTCCGGCCCCAGCGGCGGCTACCTGCTCGCCTTCCCGCTCGCCGCGGCCCTCGGCGGCTTCCTCGTGAAGTACGTCGCCCGCGACCTCCGCACGCGCGCGATCGTGGTCTTCGCGTGCTCGATCACCGCCAGCATCCTGGTCATCCACCTGCTCGGGATCCTCGGGATGATGCTCTACTTCGACGTCTCGTTCCGTGAGGCGGGCACCTACGACATGCCCTTCTGGATCGGCGACGTCGTGAAGACCTCGCTCGTCGCGATGATCGCGGCCGAGGTGCACCGAGCCTTCCCCCAGCTGCTGCAACGCGACTGACTCTTGCCCACGATCCACTTCGACCAGGCGGCCGTCCGCGTCCCCCTGCCCGGGCGCGACCAGCGCGAGATCCTCGCGCCCACCACGCTCACCCTCACCGAGCGCCGCGTCGGCATCATCGGCGCCAACGGGTCGGGGAAGTCGACCCTCGCGCGGATGGTCAACGGCCTGGTGCGTCCCTCGTCGGGCCGGGTCACGGTGGAGGGCCGCGACGTGGTGCGCGAGGGCGCGGCCGTACGCCGGATGGTGGGGTTCTGCTTCACCGACCCGGCCGCGCAGCTGGTCATGCCGACGTGCGCGGAGGACATCGAGCTGTCGCTGCGGCGCACCGTCAAGGACTCCGCGGCCCGCCGCGAGCGGGCGCTCGCTGTGCTGGCCGCCAACGGTCTCGACGACCATGCGCACGACTCCGTGCACTCCCTGTCCGGTGGCCAGCGGCAGCTGCTGGCACTGGCCGGCGTGCTCGCGCTCGAGCCCACGATCGTGGTGGCCGACGAACCGACCACGCTGCTCGACCGGGCCAACACGCGTCGGGTGTCCGAGTCCTTGTTCGGGCTGACGCAGCAGCTCGTGCTGGTGACGCACGACCTCGAGCTGGCCGCCCGCTGTGACCGGGTCGTCGTGATCGACTCGGCCCGTGTGGTCGCCGACGGTGATCCCGATGACTCCATCGCCCGCTACACCGCCCTGGTGGATGCATGAACACCCCACGCGACCGGTTGAACAGGGCCACCAGGTGAGCGACCTGATGGCCGGGCTGCACCAACCCGGCAACACGTTCCTCCACCGTCTGCCCATCGGCGCCAAGGTGCTCGGGCTCGCGGTGCTCAGTCTCTCCATCGTCGTGGTGCGCGACGTGCGGATCGCCCCGGTCTTCCTGGCGGTGACCCTCCTGCTGGCTGCGCTGGCCCGGGTGCCGCTGCGCTCGGTGTGGCGCGCCGCCCGCGGCGTACTCCTGATCGCGGTCGTCGCGAGCGCCTTCCAGTGGTGGTGGTACGGCGGCGAGAAGGCCACGGAGACCTTCCTCGACCTGCTCAGCCTGGGCCTGGCCGCGCTGTCGCTGACGGCCACCACCTCGGTCAACGAGATGGTGGACGCCCTCTCCCGGTGGGCGCGGCCGCTGCGGGTGATCGGGGTGGACCCGGATCGGGTGGCCCTCACCGTCGCGCTGACGATCGGCGCGCTCCCCGGCACGATCGCGATCGCGCAGGAGACCCGCGACGCGGCCCGGGCGCGCGGGCTCGACCGCAATCCCAGGGCGTACCTCTCCCCCTTCGTCATCCGCGTCGTCGCGCGGGCTCACGAGTCGGGCGACGCGCTGCACGCGCGTGGGATCGGCGACGAGCCCCACGCCTGATCCGTCTGGCGCGGTCGTCAGAGCGGTCGGTTGAGGAACCACCGGTGCCCGAAGGGGTCGCGGAACACCGCCACCCGACCAGCGGGGGGACTGTCCTCCGGACCTCGGTCGAGGCTGACCCCGGCCTCGACCACGCGCCGGCACACCGCGTCGACGTCGTCGACCTCGAGGTGCAGCGAGACAGCAGGTCCGCGGGAGGGGTCGGGCGCCGCGACTCCGGCGGACTCGAACTCGTCCGACATCATCCAGCGCCCGGCGCCCACGGCCAGCTCGACGTGACCGACCCGGCCGTCGTCCATGACGATCGGCTCGAACACCACCTCGGCGCCCAGCACGTCGACATACCAGTCGATGGCGCGACGGGCATCGGCAACACAGATGTACGGCGTCAGCTCACCCATCCGCCCACCTCACCAGCCGGGCGGACGCCTGTCCACCCACGGCACGGCTGCCTCGACCTGCGCCGACAGCGACAGCAGGAGCTCCTCCTCGGCCGGTCGCGCGGCAATCATCACTCCGACCGGCAGGCCGTCGTCGGTCATGTGCAGCGGCAGCGAGACCGCGGGCATGCCGGTGACGTTCCAGGCGCTGGTCCAGGGCGTGAAGGCCTTCTGGGCGGCGAAGTCGCGGGACGGATCGGCGTCGTCGCGCAGCTCGCCGACCCGTGCGGGCGGCCGGGCGAGCGTCGGCGTGAGCACCACGTCGTACGGCGCGAGGGCCGTGAGCGCTGCGGCGGCGTGCTGGCGCAGCCGACCGATGGCGAGGCCGAAGTCGGGACCGCTGACGGCGTGGCCCCGTTCGCTGAGCCAGCGGGTGAGCGGGCGCAACCGGTCCTCGCGGCCGGGCGGCGCCGGGGAGAGCGCGGTGAGGACCTCCCAGCAGATCTCGAAGTCGGCGACGGCAGCGGGCTCGATCGGCACCGGGACGTCCTCGACGTCGTGGCCGAGCGACTCGAGCAACCGGGAGGCGTCCTCCCAGGCGGTCACGCTGGACGGGCCGATGGCGACGTCCGCGATGACGGGGGTGATGAAGCGTCCGACCCGGAGCCGGCCGGGCTCCCGATCGCAGGCGTCGAGGAACGGCGCCGAGGGGGCCGGCGCCCAGAACGGGTCGCCGACGCGGCGACCGGCGAGGACGTCGAGCAGGGCGGCGGCGTCACGGACCGTACGGGCCAGGGTCCCGGCGGTGGCGAGACCGACCGGGTCGCCGTAGCGCGGGGCACCGCTGATCCGCCCGCGTGAGGGCTTGAGCCCGACGAGGCCGCAGCAGGAGGCGGGGATCCGGATCGATCCCCCACCGTCGGAGCCGGGCGCGACCGGCAGCAGGCCGGCTGCCACCGCAGCGGCGGCACCGCCGGAGGAGCCGCCGGCCGTGCGCGTGGTGTCCCACGGCGTCACGGCGGGCGGCGCGACGTCGGGCTCGGTGTAGCAGGGCGAGCCGAACTCAGGGGTGTTCGTCTTGCCGAGGCTCGGCATGCCCGCGGTCTCGACGGAGAGCACGAGCCCGTCGGACTCCTCAGGGACGAAGTCGTCGTACGCCGCCGAGCCGAAGGTGGTGCGGACCCCGGCCGTCGGGTGGAGGTCCTTGATCCCGGTCGGGACGCCCCACAACGGACCGGCGTCGTCGGGTCGCCGGGCCTCGCCGAGGCGGCGTGCGTGCTCGCGCGCGAGATCGTGGGTGGGCGTGATGAACGCGCCCACGTGATCGACGCGGCCGGCGTAGTGCTCGACCAGCTCGAGCGGCGACACGTCACCGTTGCGCACGGCGTCGCCCTGCTCGAGGGCGGTCAGGTCGTGCAGCACGAGTCGACCGTACCGGCCCGGGGTGGCCGCGTGAGGTGGTCGTGATCACCGGTGGCCGGTCCGCCGGGTCGGCCCCGGCAACAGCGTCAGCGGTGCTGGCGCCGCAGCCCGAAGGTCAGCCCGTCCACCAGTGCGCCCCACGATGCCTCGATGACGTTGGCACCCACCCCGACCGTCACCCACGACGACTGCCCGTCGGTGGTCTCGATGAGCACGCGCGTGATGGCGTCGGTGCCGTGCCCCTGGTCGAGGATGCGCACCTTGTAGTCGATCAGCTCGAACTTCGCGACCTCCGGGAAGGCCTGCCCGATCGCCTCGCGCAGTGCCGCGTCGAGCGCGTTGACCGGACCGTTGCCCTCGCCGGTGACGACGTACCTCACGTCCTCCGCGCGCAGCTTGACCGTCGCCTCGGAGATGGCCTCGCCGTCGGGGCGGGTCTCGGTGATCACGCGCCACGACTCGACGTCGAAGTAGGACGGCCGCGTGCCCTCGACCTCCTCGGCGAGCAGCAGCTCGAAGGACGCGTCGGCCGCCTCGAACGTGTGGCCGCGCTGCTCCATCTCCTTGACGCGTGCGGTGACGCGGGTGACGAGCTCCCTCATCTGGGGCGAGCCGTCGGAGAGGTCGTAGCCGAGCTCGCGCCCCTTGAGCTCGATGGAGGCGCGGCCGGCCATGTCGGAGACGAGCAGGCGCATGTCGTTGCCGACGCCGATCGGGTCCATGTGCTGGTAGAGGTTGGGATCGACCTTGATCGCGCTGGCGTGCAGCCCGGCCTTGTGCGCGAAGGCCGACGTGCCGACGTAGGGCTGGCGCGAGGCGGGAGGGACGTTGGTGACCTCGGCGACGGCGTGCGCGATGCGGGTGGCCTCGCGCAACAGGCCATGGGGCAGGACCGCCCGGTCCAGCTTGAGCTCGAGGTTGGCCACGACGGTGACGAGGTCGGCATTTCCGGTGCGCTCGCCGTAGCCGTTGATGCAGCCCTGGACGTGGGTCGCGCCGGCGGCGACGGCGGCGAGCGAGTTCGCGACCGCGCAGCCACTGTCGTTGTGGGCGTGGATGCCGACGCGGGCGCCGGTCGTCTCGATCACGTCGAGCACGACGTCGGAGACCCAGTCGGGCAGCATGCCGCCGTTGGTGTCGCACAGCGCGACGACCTCGGCGCCGGCCTCGGTGGCGGTGCGCAGCACCTCCAGGGCGTACGCCCGGTTGCCGCGGTAGCCGTCGAAGAAGTGCTCGGCGTCGAGGAAGACGGTCTGCCCCTCCTCGCGCAGGTGGGTGACCGTGTCGCGCACCATCGCGAGGTTCTCCTCCAGCGTGGTGCGCAGCGCGAGCTCGACGTGCCGGTCGTGTGACTTGGCGACCAGGGTCACGACCCCCGCGCCACTGTCACGGAGGGCGGCGACGAGCGGGTCGTCGGCCGCCCTGGCGCCCGCGCGGCGGGTGGCACCGAACGCGGCGAGCCTGGCGTGGCGCAGGTCGAGCTCGGCGCTGGCACGGCGGAAGAACTCGGTGTCCTTGGGGTTCGAGCCCGGCCAGCCGCCCTCGATGTAGCCCACGCCCAGGTCGTCGAGCTGCTTGGCGATGCTGAGCTTGTCGGCGACCGAGAGGTTGAGCCCCTCCTGCTGGGCGCCGTCGCGCAGGGTGGTGTCGTAGACGTGGAACGCGCCGTGCAGGTCCATCGGTCTTCTCTCGGTCTCGGTCAGTGCTCTTCCTCCGAAGAGACTTCGCAGGCTCAGTCTCCTCGTCACAACAAAAAACCTCCTGGGGTGCAGGAGGTCGGCGCGGCGGGGAGTCCCGTCGCGCTAGGCAATGATGATGGTGCTGGTGGTCACACCAGTGATGGTGCCACCGATCCGTCGACCGCGAGACGGGAGTCTCGCGATCCGGTCGTCGGGCGTGGCGGTCATCATGGACCTGTGGATCCCGTACGCCGCCGCCTCGACGAGGAGCGCCAGCTCGCGCTCGCCCGCCTGGCCAGCCTCACCGCCGACCACGACTCCGTCGTCGCGGCCTCCCTCGACACCAACGCGGACGACGAGCACGACCCCGAGGGCCACACGATCGCGTTCGAGCGCTCGCAGATCGGCGCGCTCGTCAAGCAGGTACGCCGGCATCTGTCCGAGGTGGACGCCGCCCTTGCGCGCATCGACGCCGGGTCGTACGGCGCGTGCGAGGGGTGCGGTCGGTCGATCGGTGAAGCGAGACTCGAAGCACTGCCGGCGGCGCGAAGCTGCATCAGCTGCGCGGCTCGGGAGCGGCGCCGGGGGGTGTGAAGGGCTGGCGAGGCATGCCCCTAGTCGCCGGGCCGGACGCCCACGGCCACGAACATGTCGTTGCCCTTGAACGTTTGGTCCACCTCGACGTCATCCAGCCGGTCGCGCAGATAGCCGGGGATGTCGCGGTCGACCTCGCCCTTGCCGATCCGGCGGATGAAGGCTCCGCGCAGGCTCCGGTGCGGGATGAACCAGTCCATGACCACCAGGCGTCCGCCGGGCTTGAGGGCGCTCGCCAACTGGTCGGTGACCCGTTGCCAGGACGGGAAGCCGGAGAGACCGAGATCGCACAGCACGGCGTCGAATCCACCCGTCACCCCCAGGGAGGCCGCCCACTCGGCGTCGAGCCCGGTCACGTCGTCGCGGACCAGGTCGACGTTGTCCCAGCCGTTGGCGCGCACCCTGGCGTCGGCCTTCGCGAGCATCCCCGGCGACAGGTCGACGCCGACGACCGTCCCGGTCCCGCGCAGACGATCCTGCAGCAGCTGGAAGCTCTGCCCGGTGCCGCACGGGACGTTGAGCACCACCTGACCGGGCTCGAGCCGGAGTGCCTCGACGGCCGCCTCGCGAGGCTTGCGGTAGTAGCGCGGCGACGACAACACGTCGTACACCCGGGAGAACCGGTCGTAGTAACGCACGACCCGCGCGAGCGACTCATCGGACATACGGCAAGCCTGTCATGCCAGGGAGACTTGCCGATGCAGACCGAGCACCTGCAGCTCGCTCCTACGACGCCGCGCGGGGCCAGGTCCAGGCGGAGCGGAGGATGTAGGCGAGGAGGATCAGCTCGACCACGACGCCGAGGCCGTAGAAGTACAGCCAGGACGTGCCGACCACGTTGAACTCATCGGGTTGTCGATGTCACGAAGACTGAACGTCTGCTCGGTGCCATCGGCCTTCCGGCCCGATCTTCCTGGCCTTGGGAACGGCGAGACCGGTGGCCACGGGGTTGCGGTGGCAGATTCGCGAACCGGCGCCCACAATGGGCTGAGGGCGGCTCGAAGGGAGCCATCGATGACAGTCGCACCAGAGTCACCCGGCGTGCCGCCGGTCGCACCGATGTCGCTCCCGGCCGGGCTACGGGCCCTGAGGAACTTCCACACAGGTCCCGCTGTCGTCCGTGACCTGGCTGGGCCGGTCGTCCGGGTCGCCATCGGTCCCCGGCTCGTCGTTCCGCCGTTCGTCGTGGTCACCTCTCCTCAAGGTGCCCACGACGTGCTCGCGGGCTCCAGCAACGACACGATGGACAAACTGACGCAAGTGCACCTCGAGACGCGGCTGATCGGGGACAACGTCTTCAACCTGCCGTACGAGGCGTGGAAGCCGCAGCGCCGGACGCTGCAGCCGCTCTTCACCAAGCAGCATGTCGCGACCTTCGCCGGTCACATGGCCGCGGCGGCCGATGAACGCGCCTCGAGCTGGGGTGAGGGGGCGCGGATCGACCTCGACCGAGACATGCGCGGCCTCACTCTGCGGGTGCTGGGCCGATCCCTGTTCGGCGTGAACCTCGACGAGCACGCGTCGGATCTCGGTCCGAGCATCCAGCAGGTGCTGAACTACGTCACCGGCCGGGGGCTCCGACCGGTTCGCGCCCACAGGTCGCTGCCCACCCCCGCGCGGCGCCGGTTCCGTCGAGCACTGGCCGAGATCCACGCGGTGATCGAGGAGGCAATCGCCGGCTACGAGGCTCATCCCACCCGCGACTGCGAGCTGGTGCGGCTGCTGCTCACGGCGCGCGATCCAGGCACCGGCCGGCCGCTGACCCGCGACGAGGTGGTCAGCGACCTCGCGGTGTTCCTGATCGCCGGCCATGACACCACCTCGACGACGCTCACCTACGCGCTATGGGCACTCGGCCACCACCCCGAGCTCCAGGACAGGGTCGCCGAGGAGGTGGGCGAGCTCGGCGACCGTTCGTTGACCGTCCACGACGTAGCCGCGCTCCCGTTCACAGTCCAGGTCATCCACGAGGCGCTCCGGCTCTGCCCACCAGCTGCTGCGATCGCCCGGCTCGCGACCCGCGACACGGTGGTGGACGGCTTCCGGATCGAGCGGGGCACCAACGTCCTCGTCGGGGTCTACGCGCTGCATCGGGACCCAACGCTGTGGGACGCCCCGGAAACGTTCGACCCTGACCGATTCAGCGCCGAGCGGTCGCGGGGACGAGATCGCTGGCAGTTCCTGCCCTTCGGCGCGGGCGCCCGCTCATGCATCGGTGACCACTTCGCCATGCTGGAAGCCACGCTCGGCCTGGCGAGCATGGTCCGGCGCCGCCGGGTCACCTCGCTCCAGGCGGACTTCCCCCTGGCACTTCCCTTCACCATGACCGCCGACGGTCCGATCCTGGCGCGGGTCGAGACGCGGTAGATGGGCGGGATGTCCTCCTGGCGTCCGGCCGAGGAACACGGTGGTGTCGGTGCCATGGGCTGCTCATGGGCTCACGCAGGCTGCTGGGCGCGCACGGTTCCACGGTCCGGGCTGGTCGCCAGAGTGGCCGACGGTGCAGTGCGGGGCCAGGTCCAGGCGTAGCGCAGGATGAGGGCGAAAAGGATCACTTCCAGGGCGACGCCCAGGCCGTAGAAGTACGTCCAGGACTCGCCCACCACGTTGAATGCCGCGTAGGGGATCTGCACCGAAGCCACGATGAGGTTCGTCACGCGGTTCGCCCGGGCGGGCAGTGTCATCGACAGCACGACCATGAAGATCGGGATCGCCATCAGCGCGAGGAAGGTGGTCAACAGCGTCTGGCTGACGTCGAACTCCCAGACCTTGCCGACGAGGATGTCTTCGACGACGCCGGGCTTGAAGAAGGCGATGATGTCGACGTAGGCGTACAGGAACATGACGCCTGTCCACGCTGCGGCGAGCTTGGCTCGCACCGGGATCGGCTGGTCCTCCAGTGTGGCGGTGGGCTGACGTGTGGTCATCATGGGCTCCGTTGTCGTGGTGAGGATCGATAGGTCCACGATCGCTGAGCGCAGCGGCGAGCACACCGGCCCGGAGGCCGGGATCACCTGGCCGATGGAACGGTCTCTCCCTCGTGCTTTCGGCCGGTCCGCCGCGGCGGCGCTGCCCCTATTCGGGGTCATCGAGGTGCGTCCAACCGCCGCTTGGTGGACATGCCCAGGTCTTGGGTCGTCAGCATCTGCTGACAGTCGTGAAGACTTCGACGGATGCTCACGACGGAGATGGCGGCGTCGTGGCCGAGACTGATCGGCCGCTAACACTCCCCATGGTCTGGGCGCCCGCCCGAAGGCCCGCGCGGGTAACTGCCTATGCGTCCGGTTTGACTGACGGGATGACGAGGCCCGACTCGTAGGCGACTACGACCGCTTGCACCCGGTCGCGGATCCCGAGCTTTCGTAGCACCCGGGCAACGTGGGTCTTCACGGTGTTCTCGCTGACGTAGAGAGTGGTTGCGATCTCAGTGTTGGAAAGCCCGCGGGCCACGTGCCGCAGTACGTCGAGCTCGCGCTCGGTGAGCCCCTCCAGCGACGGGTGCGGACGCGGGCGGTCACGGCGAGCGAACTCTTCGATCAGTCGGCGGGTGACTGATGGCGCGAACAGCGAGCCGCCGTCGGCGATCACCCGGATTGCGGTAGTCAGACGATCCTCGGAAGCGTCCTTGAGCAGGAACCCGCTCGCCCCGGCGCGCAGCGCGTCGTACACCACGTCGTCAAGATCGAAGGTGGTGAGGACGAGCACGCGGGGCGGAGGATCCTGGCCTGTCGTGATGACCCTGGTCGCCTCGATCCCGTCGACGCCCGGCATGCGCACGTCCATCAGCACGACATGGGGACTTGCACGCGCACTCAGCGTGATCGCCTGGACACCGTCGGACGCCTCCCCGACGATCTCCAGATCGGGTTCGGCGGAGAGAATCATCCTCAGTCCGGTCCGGACGAGCGGCTGATCGTCGGCCACCAGCACGCGGATCATCTGGTGCTCCCTGGCTCCACGAAGTAGGGCAGGTGTGCCCGGACCACGAACCCTCCGTCTGGGCCAGGCCCTGCCCAGACTCTGCCACCGACGACAGCGACCCTTTCCCGGATGTTGATCAGCCCGCGTCCGCCGCTACGTGTCGTCGCCTCGCCACCGTTCTCGGCGGGCGGGCCGTCGTCGCTGACCGCGACGTCTACCTGGTCCGGCAGGTAGGTCACCCGCACGCGCACCCTGGCCTTGCCTCCGGCGTGCTTGATGACGTTGGTGAGAGCCTCTTGGACGATCCGGTATGCCGAGAGATCCACGCCCGGAGGAAGGCTCCCGGGGTCGCCGGAGAGCTCCAGGTCCACCGTCACGCCAGAGCTGCGGACCTGCTCCACCAACTCCTCGAGCCTCGACAGGGACGGCTGGGGTGTGAGCCCGTTCGCGGAGGGGTCGTCGTTGGCGCGGAGCACGCTCAGCAGCCTGCGCATGTCGCTGAGTGCTGCTGTGTTGGTCTGCTCGATGGCATCGAGGGAACGGCGGACGGCCGCGTCGTCGACACCGATCATCCTGCGGGCGCCTCGGGCTTGGAGCACGGTCACCGAGATCGCATGCGAGACGACGTCGTGCAGCTCGCGGGCGATCCGGGCGCGCTCTGCGGCCACCGCGCGGCGGGCGCCGTCCTCCTGGTCCTTGCGCAGCCGTTCGGCGTCGGCCCGGAGCTGGTCCTCCCGGTCGTGGCGAAGCCGCATAGCCAGACCCACACCCCACGGTGTCCCGACGAAGGCAATCCCGAACGCGACATCGCTGGCGTCGTTCGCGCCGTCGCTGAGTATGAACGCGGCGATACACGCGACCACCACACCGAACGCCAGCCATGCCTGAACGCCCCGTGCCCAGCGCCCCAGGGAGTAGATCGCCACCAGCATGAGGAGCGGGATACTGATCGCCTGGTCGTCAAACCCTGGCACAAGATGGTGCACCAGCTGGGTCGCGATGAGCACAAGGGCCACCATGACCAGCGGCAGCCGCCTTCGGAGCAGGAGCGGGAGGCACGCCGCAACCCCCAACGGAATCGCGAGGGTCAGACCCCCGTCGTCCCAGCGCAGCACCTCCACGACATACGTCACCGCGAGGGCGGTGACCAGCACGCGGTCGCCATACCGTGCCCACACCTGGGCGGGGTCCATGGCCCAAATGTAGGTCCAATTCCGGCCGGGGGTAATCGCTCGCACGCATGACCGGGACGTCATCCCCATGGACGACGGCGAGGTCGCTGCGCGGAGTGACGACACCGGTCTCTTCGCGCTGTTGACTCGTGGCATCGAAGCCAACCCACGAAGGGACAGTGTGATGCGCGACCACACCGAGACCAATCAGCGAAGTAGCACAAAGATCCACACTGCACGGCGGGACCGGACGCGACTCGCGGGTCGGATGGCAACCGCTATCGCAGTGTCGGGCCTGGTCGTAGGGGCGCTCGCCGGGTCCGCCCTCGCAGACCCTCCGGAGAGCGTCCACACCGTCACCACCTCACCAGCCGAAGGCCGGTTCCAGTGCGGTGAAGTCCTGCTGACCGTGACCGCGGGAACCGAGACCGAGATCTTCGACGGCAGGCTCCACAACGGAGTTGCCCACGTCTGGATCCGACGGCGTTACGAGGACGTGACCCTGGCCGGGTCCGACGGACTCGTCTATCGCGCGGCCGCCCACGTCAACGCCCAGTTCGTGTTCATCGCGCCCGACCTCGAGAACCCGGTCCGGGCGGACGAGGTCATCCACGTGAGCTTCCTCGGTGGCCCGCGGGGTACACCCGGCTACTTGAACGAGCACCTGCGCATCCGAGACGGCGTGGAGACCGACGAGGTCACCGGTCCCTGCACGTATGCGGAATAGGCGGCCTTCCGCGCGGGTCCTGACGCCGCGAAGGCGGCCATGACCCTCCGCCGCCGAGTGTCCCCGCGGTCAGCCCTTGACGTAGGACAGCTTCTCGCAGACCAGCCCGTCCCGAAAACGGATGACGTCCACTCCACGCACGTGGCCGGCGTCCGAGCCCCAGGCGTAGCGCCAGCGGACGACGGCGCGGTCACCGGACACGAAGGACTCCTCCTCGGCGAAGCTCATCCCGGGGGTGCGCATGACCTCGGCCCAGGCCGCCCGGACCGCGTCGTGTCCCTCGACGCGCAGCCCGTCGGGCGGCGGCGACGTGGACTCGAAGACGATGTCATCGGTGGCCAGGGCGAGCGCGGCCTCGACATCCCCCTCGCCGAAAGCCGCGTTGAACAGCGCGAGGGTCCGATGGTGGGGACCCCATTCCGGGTCGCGACCGAAGCGGGCCAGCAGGTGGTGCTGGGCGTCGCCGGTGAGCGGCCGCGGCGCGGCGACTGCGCCGGCACGTCGGTAGTTCTCCTCGTTGGCGTCGAACCACTGGGCGACCGCGTGCACCAGGTGTGGATCCATGCGGGTGTCGCCGTGGGTGGCCGCGGCCAGGTCCCAGCCGTGGACCAGGTGGTCGGCGGCCAGCTGCATGGCGTACTCCTGCTTCGGCGTCTCCCCGAACGACAGGTGCACCGTGCCACCGAGAGGGAGCTGAGCGGCCACCGAGGAGATCGCGTTCCGCGCAGCCGCCAAGGCCGCGCCGATCTCGTCCTCGCCGAGCACGTCACCGTCGAACTGGTCACCGACCTCCTCCATCGTCGCGCCCTCCATCAGCGGCACGGTCCAGAGGTTCTCGTAGGTGACGTGGTTGACGAGGTCACGCACCGTCCACTCGGTGCACGGCGTGGGATCTCCCCACTGGTCGTCCTTCACCGCGTTGACCCGGTCGGCGAAGAACTCGACGCTCCGGTGATACAGCGTGTTCGCGTCCATTCTCTTGTCCTTTCACACGAGTCCGGACTCCATGGCCAGCTCGGCCTGGTGCAGCCACGAACCATCGGCCAGGGAGACGCGCTCCAGGACAGCACCCGAACGACCGTCGTCGCTGACCGGGGAACGGTCGAGGATGCCCTGAAGAACCTCACGGCCCATGGCCTCATGGTCCTCGCCCGAGCCACGTTCGGCCAGCCCTCGATCCGGTGTCTGCGAATTGTGCCTCGCTGGCTCTGGACAGCCCCCGCTGCCGGCACGTTAGCGTGCCAAGCAGTGGAGTTCGGCCCGTGTACGTCGAGCGTTCACACGTCCAGGGATGAGGGTGCGAGCCGCCCCCGTTCTCGCCCCGGGAAAGGAACCTCTCCATGCGCCATGACGCGTCCTCACGCCGCCGAGCCGGCGTCCTCCTCGGCGGTCTCGCGCTGGTTGCCTCGTCCGCCACCGCCCTGACCATCACCCCTGCCTCGGCCGTCGCGCCGGCGGGAAGCACCGTCTTCATCAGCGAGATCCACTACGACAACGACGGCACCGACTCGGGTGAGTTCGTCGAGGTCGCGGCGCCAGCCGGCACCGACCTCTCGCAGTGGTCCGTCGTGCTCTACAACGGGGGCAACGGAGCGGTCTACGACTCTGACTCACTGACGGGCACCGCGACCGACCAGTTCGGAGGGCTCGGCTTCACCGCCGTCACCTACCCGAGCAACGGCATCCAGAACGGCTCCCCCGACGGCGTGGCGCTCGTCAGCCCCGACGGGGTCGAGCAGTTCCTCTCCTACGAGGGCAGCTTCACTGCCGTCGGTGGGCCCGCCGACGGCCTGATCTCGACGGACATCGGGGTCTCGGAGTCCAGCACCACACCGGTGGGCAGCTCGCTGGCCCTGAGTGGCACGGGCTGCACGTACGGCGACATGACGTGGGGCATCTCGACTCCCGCGACGCCGGGCCAGCCCGGCAGCGTCACCGGCGACGGCTGCGGCACCGGTGGTGGAGGCGGCGGCGGCGGTGGCGGCGGCGCGGGTGACGTCGAGCTCACCGAGCTGCACTACGACAACGATGGCGCCGACACCGGCGAGGCCATCGAGGTTGCGGGCGAGGCGGGCACCGATCTGACCGGCTGGTCCGTCGTCCTCTACAACGGCAACGGCGGCGGCGCCTACGGCACCATCAACCTGTCGGGCACCGTCGACGACGAGGGTGCCGGCGCCGGCGCGGTCGCCTTCGACACCCCTGGCATCCAGAACGGTTCCCCCGACGGCCTCGCCCTGGTGCGCCCCGACGGCACGGTCGTGGAGTTCCTCTCCTACGAGGGCACCTTCAGCGCCGTCGGCGGCCCCGCGGACGGGACGACGTCGATCGACCTCGGCGTCTCCGAGCCCGGTAACACCCCCGTCGGCCAGTCCTTGCAGAAGCTCGACGGCACCTGGACCGGGCCGGCGACCAGCTCGTTCGGCACGCTCAACGGCACCGGCGGCGGCGACCCGGACCCGGCGACGGAGCTGAAGATCCACGAGGTGCAGGGCAGCGGCGACGCGTCGCCGTACGCGAACCAGCAGGTCATCATCGAGGGTGTCGTGGTCGGGGCTCCCGATCCGGACGGTCCGTCCCGCACGTTCAGCGGCTTCTTCGTGCAGGAGGAGGACGCCGACGCGGACGGCGACGCCGCCACGTCCGAGGGCGTCTTCGTCTACACAGGCAGCGACGACCCAGCCTCCAACCCGGCGCTCGGCGACACCGTCGAGGTCACGGGCACAGTGGCCGAGTTCAACGGCCTGACCGAGATCACGTCACCCACCATCGAGCCGGCGGGCACGGGGGCCGACCTCCCGAGCCCTGCCGTGGTCACCTTCCCGCTCGCCAGCGCGTCCGACCTGGAGGCCGTCGAGGGCATGCTGGCGACCTTCCCCGACACCCTCACGATCTCGGAGTACTTCAACTACGACCGCTTCGGCGAGGTCGTCGCGGCCAAGCCCGCCGACCTGCAGCAGGTCGGCGGTGAGACGCAGGTGCGGCCGATGACGCCCACTGCGGTCTTCGACCCAGCGGACCCCCGGGCGCAGCAGCTCGCGGACCTCAACCTGCGCAGCCGGATCACGATCGATGACGGCTACTCCTCCCAGAACCCCGAGACGCCGGTGCACCCGGTCAACCGTGAGCTCTTCTCCCAGGAGAACCAGTTCCGCGGCGGCGACCGGGTCACCGGTCTGACGGGGCCGGTCTACTACGGGTTCGGTGCCTATCGGGTGCTGCCCCTGGCGGACGGGTCCGGCTACGGCGCCTACGAGCAGGGCGAGGCGCCGACGCAGCCCGAGGACGTCGGCGGTCGCCTCAAGGCGTCCGGCGCCAACGCGCTGAACTACTTCGTCACGATCGACGACGGCAGCGAGACCGGCAGCAGCGCCGGCAACGACTGCGGCCCCGACCGCACCATGGAGTGCCGCGGCGCAGACAACGCAGAAGAGCGCGAGCGCCAGCGCACCAAGCTCCTCAACGAGCTGCAGGGCCTCGGTGCCGACGTGATCGGCCTCAACGAGATCGAGAACACCCCCGGGGTGGAGCCGTTGGCCGACATCAGCTCGGGCCTCAACGATCGTGAGGGCGCCGGCACGTGGGACTACGTCCGCGCCGGCGACAACAGCGTGGTCGGGTCGGACGCGATCAAGGTGGGCCTGATCTACCGCACGTCGGCGGTCCGGCCGGTCGGCGACGCCGCCGTCCTGGACAGCCAGGACTTCGTCAACCCCAAGGGCGAGGCGACCGACAAGAACCGCGCAGCCGTCGCGCAGACCTTCGCGGAGGTCGGCACCGGCGAGGTGTTCTCGGTCACTGTCAACCACCTGAAGTCGAAGGGCTCCGCCTGCGCCGGCGAGGGAGGCACGCTTGCGGGCAACTGCAACGAGACTCGCACGCTCGCAGCGCAGCGGCTGTCCGAGTGGATCGACTCCGACCCGACGGGCTCGACCGACGACGACTGGCTGGTGCTCGGTGACCTGAACTCCTACGACCGCGAGGACCCGATCAAGGCCCTCGAGGCGGCGGGCTACACCGACCAGATCAGGGCCAACCAGGGCGAGCTGGCCTACAGCTACGTCTTCGACGGCCAGTTCGGCTACCTCGACCACCTGCTCACCAGCGACTCGCTGAGCGGCCAGGTGACCGGGGCGACCGAGTGGCACGTCAACTCCGACACCCCCGACATCGTCGACTACGACACGTCGTTCAGGGGTGACTACCAGGCATCGCTCTTCGACGCGGAGACGCCCTACCGTGCCTCGGACCACGACCCGACGCTCATCGGACTGGACCTCGACAGCGGGCTCGACGTGACCGCTGACCCCGACATGCTGTGGCCGCCGAACCACAAGCTGCGCGCGATCGGCTTCGACGTGTCGCAGTTCGGCGAGCCGGTCGACGGATCGGCCACGGTGCTCGACGCAACGTCCTCGGAGGCGGACAGCGGGCTCGGCAAGGACGACATCGCGAACGACGTCGTCCTCACTGACGGCGCGCTGCGGCTGCGGGCCGAGCGGTTCAGCAAGCAGGGCCGGACCTACACGATCGACCTGCTCGCCGCGGCGAACGGCCAGGAGCGCTTCGACACCACCACGGTCGTCGTCCCGGCCAACCAGTCGGGCGGCAAGGGCAAGAAGGGCTGACACCCGCGTCGGCCCCACGCGGGGTCCCGGATCGCGCGACGCGTCCCGGCCGGGCACCGGCCGGGACGTCGTCGGGTGGCGCTCATCATGGAACAAGCACACCGTCCAGTCCTTGAAGGGATCGAGGATGCGGGAGCTCGACGGAGCGGTGGGAACTGACGCGGAGAGCATGGCCTCATTCGCACACGACGCCGCCTTCTGGGCCGAGCAGCGCGCGACCGTCGAGCGAGCCGCCAGAGCAGCCGGTCCGACTGACGCTTGATGCGAGACCACCGCGCGAGGGGCGCGACGTCAGAGCCAGCCGGGCAGCCGCACGTCGGAGAACGGCGCCGCGTCGTCCGGGCTCCAGGACGTCCCCTGTGCCGAGGCGGAGGCGCCCAGCCCGGACGCCCCGGCCGCGACGAGGAGCGTCACCAGCAGCCACGGCACTCCGCGGCGGGCGAGCGGGTCGACGGCGCGGTGAACGGGTGAGCGGAACCGCTCCGATCCCGGTCCCCACCACAGCCCGACCGTGAAGGCAGCGCCGATCACGGCGAGAGAGGTCGTCATCGAGACCGAGGCCGCGAAGCAGAGCAGCGCGAAGGCGGCGCCGATGCCGAGGCTCCACAGCAGCAGGAGGAGCGTCCCGCCGAGCCCGGCCACGACGTGCCAGGGGGCAGCCAGCAGCAGCTGGATGCCGTCGTACCACTTGATCCCGCGCCTGCTGCGGCGCAAGCCGGCCGAGCTGGCGGCCATCGACCCGCTGCGCAGCAGCCAGACGGCGAAGAAGATGACGGCGAGCGCGATGTAGGGGGCGGATGCGATCCCGGCCGCGACGACGCCGGCGCCCGCCAGGAGCGTGATCGCGCGACGCAGCCGCTCCCCCGCCGGGACGCGCTCGCGGGGCTGGCCGTACTCGGACGAGACGTATTCGGTGGTCCCGTCGGGGAGCACGCGGGTCTGGCCGTGCGGGACGGCGCCGGCCTCGCCCCACTGGTCGGTGCGGTCGTCGTCGAGGTCCGAGCCCCACTCGTCGGACCAGTGCACCGGCTCCGCAGCGGCCGCGGCAGTGCCCATCCGCGTCGGCGCGTCGAGCTCCTCGTGCACTGCGGCGACGTACGGCAGCGTGATCGGGCTCGGCTCGGCCCGACCACGTGACCGGCCCGGGCGACCCTCCTCGCCCGCCGATCCGAGGTCCTCGAGCCAGTCACGCACCTCGTCCAACGACGGGCGGTCGGCAGCCGAGGGCGCGAGTGCCTCCTCGACCAGCGGGCGCATCACCGGGTCGAGGCCGGTCAGGTCGTGCTCGCCGCGACGGACGCGGTCCATGATCGCCACCGACGGGCCGCGGCCGAAGGGAGCACGGCCGGTGCCGGCGTACGCCACCGTGGCCGCCCAGGCGTGCACGTCGGACGCGGCGGTCGCGTCGTCGCCGTAGAGGATCTCCGGCGCGAGGTAGCCCGGCGTGCCGAGCAGCCAGCCGGTCATCGTGATGCGGGAGTCGTCGGCGACACGGGCCAGCCCGAAGTCGATGAGGATGGGCGTCCGGCCCTCCATGATGACGTTGGACGGCTTGATGTCGCGGTGCAGCACCCCGACGGCGTGGACCGCCTCGGTCGCCTCGGCGAGGCAGTCGGCGAACCACGTCAGGTCGTCACCCGACAGCGCTCCCTCCTCCTGCACGTGGTCGTGCAGCGACAGTCCGGGGACGTAGCGGGTCGCGACGAAGGGGATCTCGCCCCAGGGGTCGGCGTCGACGATCTCGGCGATGCGGCGGCTGCGGACCCGGCCCAGCGAGCTGACCTCGCGGGCGAGCCGGCGCCGCGCCTCGTCGTCACCGACGATGTGCGGACGCAGCACCTTGATCGCCACCGGTCGCTCCCCCGGCTTCTGGCCGAGGTGCACGACTCCCATGCCGCCCTCGCCGAGGCGGGCACGCAGCGCATAGCCGCCCACGGTCAGACCTGGCGGCGGCGCCTTCGGGGACGTCGTCACGCCTTGAGGTTACCGGCGGCACTCGGTCATCCGGCCGATCCGCACGACGCGCGCCTCGTCTGGACGGAATGCTGACGGATCCTTGATCGAACGTGTGTATGAATACAGGACATCATCGGGTAGCGTAGGAGCCACGTTCCACTGAGTCACCGGGTAGTCGAGATGCCGAGCCGGTGGAGCGAGTTGCGAGGGTGAGTAATAGTCCGGGATCCGGGCCTCCAGGAGCGACGATGCGTTGAGCGGCACGCGTGCGCGTGTCGGAACCGTCGTCGAGAGGAGGCCGTAGGTGCCG
Source organism: uncultured Actinomycetota bacterium (assembly GCA_963843815.1). Lineage (GTDB taxonomy): Bacteria > Actinomycetota > Actinomycetes > Propionibacteriales > Nocardioidaceae > Nocardioides. The sequence continues at coordinate 100,046 of CAWJLX010000005.1, forward strand.
CACCCGATCCTGACTGCCACCACCCTCATCGACGACGCGCTCAAGGCCGTCGCCGACACCAATCCCACCTTCATGCCGACCACCGAGAAGGCCGAGGCGCTGAAGGAGCTGGTGCACATCGAGTCCCGCGTGGCCGAGCTGCGGATGCGGATCCTCGCCGACTCCGACGACCTGGCCTCGGGCTCGGGCGCGCGCGACGCTGCCGGCTGGTTCGCCGACGCCACCCGCACCCGCTTCGAGGACGCCCGGGCGGACCTCCACCTCGCGACCGCGCTCGACCGCCGCTGGCAGGCAGTGGGCGCCGCGCTGCGTGAGGCGCGGGTCAACACCGCCCAGTCGCGGGTGATCGTGCGCGTCCTGGATGCGCTTCCCGACGAGGTGCCGCGGGACGTCCTCGCGGCGGCGGAGGCCGCGCTCATCGACTACGCAGACCGGTTCCCGCCGAAGCAGCTCGCCCGGATCGGGCGCCACATCCTGACCGTCGTCGCACCGGACCTCGTCGACGAGGCCGAGGGCAGGCGGCTGGCCGCGCTCGAGGCTGAAGGGCGACGGCGCACCCGGCTCACCCTGCGCCGCCTGGGCGACGGGACGACCCGGTTGTCGGGCGTCCTGCCTGACGCCGCCGCCACTCGGCTCGCGACCTACCTCGAGGCCTACGCCAACCCGCGGCGCCCCCTCACGCTCGACGAGACCGCCACGGCAGGCATCGGGCCGGACCCGGTGGAGCGACTCCCCTACCCGCGCCGACTCGGCGAGGCGTTCTGCCAGTTCCTCGAGACCGCCGACCCCCAGCGCCTGCCCGTCCACGGAGGCGACGCCACGACGGTGATCGTCACGATCCCGTTCGAGACCCTGACCTCCGAGCTCGGTCTCGCCGAGACGCTCGGCGCCGGGACGATCCCCAGCGATCCGGGCGCCGACCCGTGCGCAGGCGAGACCATGACCGCGACTCACGTCCGGCGGCTCGCATGCAACGCCCGGCTCATCCCCGCGGTGCTGGGTGGGGACTCCGAGATCCTCGACGTCGGGCGGGCCCAACGTCTCTTCACGTCCGCCCAGCGCCGCGCGCTCCTGCTCCGCGACCGCACCTGCCGTGCGGCGGGCTGCGACATCCCCGGCACCTGGGCCGAGGCGCACCACTGGATCCCGTGGCACCAGGGCGGCCCCACCGACCTCGACAACGGCGTCCTGCTCTGCGCCCACCATCACCACCGGGCGCACGACCCCGACTACTCCGCCGACCGGCTGAGCAACGGTGACGTCAGGTTCGCCAGGCGGACGTGACGGCTGACCGGTTCGGTGGTGCGGACGGTCAGCAGACCTGGTGCATCCAGCCGAAGGTGTCCTCGGTGCGGCCGAACTGCATCCCCACCAGCGCCTCGCGGATCTGCATGGTCAGCTCGGTGCTGGCCGGCGCGGGAGCGACTCCCCCGGGTGAGCGCAGCTCACCGACGGGCGTGACGACGGCAGCGGTGCCGCAGGCGAAGATCTCGGTGATCTCGCCGGAGGCGACGCCGTCGCGCCACTCGTCGATGGAGAACTTCCGCTCGTCCACCGCGTGGCCGAGCTTGCCGGCGAGCTCGATGATCGAGGCACGGGTGATGCCCTCGAGGATGGTGCCGGTCTCCGGGGTGACGATGTGGCCGTTGGCGTGGACGAAGAAGAGGTTCATCCCGCCCAGCTCCTCGATGTAGCGGAGCTCCTGGCCGTCGAGGAAGACCACCTGGTCGCAGCCCTGCTCGATCGCCTCGCGCTGCGCGGCGAGCGACGCGGCGTAGTTGCCACCGGTCTTGGCCGCACCCATCCCGCCACGTCCGGCCCGGGTGAAGTGCTCCGACAGCCAGAGGTTGACCGGCTGGACACCGCCCTTGAAGTAGGCCCCAGCGGGCGAGGCGATCACCATGAACGTCACGTGCTGGGCCGGTCGCACGCCGAGGAAGGTCTCGGAGGCGAACATGAAGGGCCGCAGGTAGAGCGACTTCTCGCCCCCTCCTCCCCCGACAGAATTGTCCGGCACCCACCGCTGGTCGACCTCGACGAGCGCATCCACGCACGCGACGAAGTCGTCGACCGGCAGCTCGGGGAAGGCGAGGCGCTGCGACGAGCGCACCATCCGCGCGGCGTTCTGCTCCGGGCGGAAGGTCCAGACCGAGCCGTCGTCGTGACGGTAGGCCTTCATCCCCTCGAAGGTCTCCTGCGCGTAGTGCAGGACGGCGGTCGCCGGGTCGAGCGTCAGCGGGCCGTACGGCGTGATCCGCGCGTCGTACCACCCCTTCTCCGGCGTCCACTCGACCGTGAGCATGTGGTCGGTGAAGTGCTGGCCGAAGCCGGGGTTGGCCAGGATCTCGGCGAGCCGGGCGTCGTCGACGGGCGTGGTGTTGGCGGTCGTACTGATCTGCATGGGAGCAATCTATCCGGACGCGGGTCTAGGCGAGACGGGCGGCGATGCCGTCCCCGATCGCACTGGTGGAGCGACTCGACCCGGGCGTGCGCTCGCTGAGGTCGGCCAGGACGGCGGCCTCGATGGCAGCCGCCGCGTCCGCGTGACCGAGGTGGTCGAGCAGGAGCGCGCCGGAGAGGATCGCGGCGGTCGGGTCGGCCTTCTGCTGGCCGGCGATGTCGGGCGCCGAGCCGTGCACGGGCTCGAACATGGAGGGGGCGGTCCGGTCGGGGTTGATGTTGCCCGAGGCGGCCAGCCCGATGCCGCCGGTGATGGCAGCGGCGAGGTCGGTCACGATGTCGCCGAAGAGGTTGTCGGTGACGATCACGTCGAAGCGGGCGGGGTCGGTGGCCATGAAGATCATGGCCGCGTCGATGTGGATGTAGTCGCATGCAACGTCGGGGTGCTCGGCGCCGACCGACTGGAAGAGTCGCCACCACAGCGAGCCCGCGTTGACCAGGACGTTGGTCTTGTGGACCAGGGTCAGCTTCTTGCGCGGTCGCTTCTCGGCACGGGCGAAGGCATCGCGGATCACCCGCTCGACGCCGTACGCGGTGTTGACCGAGACCTCGGTGGCGATCTCGGCGGGTGTGCCGACCCGGAGGGCACCGCCGTTGCCGGTGTAGGGGCCTTCGGTGCCCTCGCGTACGACGACGAAGTCGATGTCGCCCCCCGCCAGGACGTGCTCGGCCAGGGGTGAGGCCGAGCCGGGGAAGAGTCGCGAAGGACGCAGGTTCACGTAGTGGTCGAGCTCGAACCGGAGCCGCAGCAGCAGCCCCCTCTCGAGGATGCCGGGAGGCAGGTTGGGGTCGTTGGGCTTGCCCCCGACGGCCCCCAGCAGGATCGCGTCGTGCTCGCGGATCTCCGCGAGCACCGAGTCGGGCAGCACCTCACCGGTGGCGAGGTAGCGCTCGGCGCCGAGGTCGTAGCGCGTCGACTCGAACTTCACCGGAGAGGCGACCTCGAGGACCTTGAGGGCCTCCGCGGTCACCTCCGGGCCGATTCCGTCGCCAGGGATGACGGCGAGGGTCGGGTTCCCCGGAGCAGGGGTGGGCGAAGCGGTCTGCTGGGTGTCGGACATGCCGCGAAATCTAGTTGTCGTCGGGGCGTGCGCCGCCGTTGTCTCGCAGGTCAAGAGCCACCTGGACGGCGGTCGCGGTGTTCTCCGCGCTGCGGGGGTTCTCGGGGTCGTGGGCCGCGGGGCCCCATGAGTCGGGATACAGGTTGTACATGGCTCTCACTCCTGGCTGGGTGTGAGCTCGAAGCCACCGACACCGCGGCGGGTGAGGGAGCGGGAGTGCGGGGATCGCCCGGGGCCCGGCTGCCGGCCAGCCCTGATGCACATCAGGTCAGGGTGCGGATCGCGCGGCCTGTGGCTGGTCCCGCCGCAGAGGCGGCGACTTCGAGCTCGACTGAGTCGAAACCTTCCGAGTCGGAAGGGGAGAAAGGCCGGGCGGCGGAACTCGTCAACGCCGAACACCGCGACGAGGTGGCCTTTCTTCAGGCCCCGCCGCGGCGCTCGATAAGTACGAAGACGCTCCGCATGATGGGGTTGACTGTACGACCGGCTACCGGGCGCGCGCATCCGGTTTCCGAAACGTGTCAGATCGTGAGATGTGGGACCGCCCGCTGAGACCACCGTGGATAGGTGACACACTCGCGGCCTCATGTCTGCTCCTCCCGATCTCCCCGACGTCGTCTCCCGAGCCTTCGACGTGTGCCGACAGGCCGGCTACGTCGCGTTCTGCCGCAACGAGACCGGTCGGCTGCTCGCCACCCTCGCGGCGACCCGGGGCGGCACGATGGCGGAGTACGGCACCGGCTGCGGGGTGGGCACCGCGTGGCTGCGCAGTGGCGTACGCAACGGGGCGCGGATCCTGACCGCCGAGCTCGACGAGTCACTGGCGGGCGCGGCAGCCAAGATCTTCGAGGACGACGCCAAGGTCGAGGTGCTGTCGGCCGACTGGAACGTGCTGCGCGACCACGGCCCCTTCTCCCTGCTCTTCCTCGACTCGGGCTCGCCCTCAGAGGTGGGCGTCGACGCCGTCGTCGACCTCGTCGAGCCGGGCGGCATCGTGGTGCTCGACGACTTCACGCCGTGCGAGTCATGGCCGCCGATCACCTACGGCCGGGTGGACAGCCTGCGCGAGCAGTGGCTGACCGACGAGCGCTTCACCGCCGTCGAGGTCATGGTGGCCCCCGACGCCTCGGCAGTCATCGCGACGCGTCGCTGACCGCCTGCCCATGACCGCGCTGGCCGTCGCCGCCCCCAACCCGGCCGCGGCGGAAGCAGCCGCCGAGGTCGCACGGGCCGGCGGCTCAGCCGTCGACGCCGCGATCGCAGCGGCCCTGGTGGCGATGGTCAACGAGGTGGGACTGGTCTCGCTGAGCTCAGGGGGCTTCGTGGCCGTCCAGCCCGCGGCCGGAGCGGCGTACACCGTCGACGGGTGGGTCGACCGGCCCGGGATCGGTCGCTCCGCCGGTGCAGCGGTCAGGACGTGGGACGTGTCGACGGCCTACGGCGGCGGCGTCTCGATCACGATCGGGCCGGGCTCGGTCGCCACCCACGGATCACTCGCAGCGTTCGGCGAGGCCCATGCGCGCGACGGCCGGCTGCCCTGGCGCGAGCTGGTCGCCCCCGCCATCGACGTGGCCCGCGGCGGCTTCCGGCTCGGGGCGGCGTCGCGCTACTACCTCCGCCACGTCCACGACAGCGTCTTCGGGTGGGACCCCGGGAGTCGCCGCGCCCTGCACGACGCCGACGGACGGCTGACCGAGGAGCGGGTCGTCGTCGCGGACCTGGCGGCCACCCTCGAGCTCATCTCGGTCGCCGGCCCCCGCGCACTCCACGAGGGCGACCTGGCCGCGCTCGTCGCACAGGACGTGCAGGATCGCGGTGGGCTGCTGGGCCTGGCGGACCTGGCGGCCTACGCGCCGGTCGTCCGCCCGCCGCTGACCACCCGGGTCGGCAGGTGGAGCCTGGCCACCACTCCCCCTCCGTCCGTCGGCGGCGTGGTCGTCGCAGCGATGCTCCGCCTGCTCGACGGCCACCCGCTGGCTCAGTGGGACTCCCGCGACGTGGAGCACCTGGTGCGGGTGCAGCGCGCGGTCCTCGGTCACCGCCGGGAGGCCCTGGAGACGGCAGCCGACCTCGACGAGGCCTCACGGACCTGGCTCGACCGGGTCGACGCCGACCACCGCGCCGTGCTCGAGTCGGGTTCCACGGCACACGTGTCGGTCACCGACGCCGAGGGCGCGGCCTGCTCCATCACGGTGTCGTCCGGCTACGGCGCGGGAATGATCGCCACCGGCACGGGCATCTGGCTCAACAACTGCCTCGGCGAGCAGGAGCTGAACCCACCCGGTCGACACGTCCCGGCCGGCTCCCGACTGCTCTCCAACATGGCGCCCGCGGTGGGCCGGCACGACGACGGCTCCACGCTGGCCATCGGGTCTCCGGGCGCCGACAGGATCACGACCGCGATCGTCTCGGCCCTGGCCGGATTCGTGAACGGCGGACTGGACCTCGCTGCCGCGGTCGCGCATCCCCGGATCCACGTCCACCGGGCCGGGCTCCCTGACGAGGAGATCCGCGTCGAGGAGGGGCTCTCGATGTACTACGGCGGTGTCGGCGCCGCGCTCACCAGGTCCGACGGCAGTCTCGAGGCGGTCGCCGACCCGCGCCGCGAAGGAATCGCCCGCCTCGTCGACGGGGTCCGTCCGTCCGGCGACCCCGCTGCTTGAATGGACGCATGGGGGAAGCGCTGCTGACCGTCCGTGGGATGACCCGCCGCTTCGCCGATCGCACGGTCCTGTCAGACATCGACCTCGACGTCGCCGCAGGCGAGGCGGTCGGCGTGGTCGGTCCCAACGGGAGCGGCAAGTCGACCCTGCTGCGGTGCATCGTCGGGGCGGACGAGGCCGACGACGGCACCTCGACCCTGGCCGGGCGGGAGCTCGACGAGCGGGTTCCCGAGATCCGCCGCGACCTGGCGGTGGTGATGGACGACCTCGACTTCTTCCCCGACCTCTCCGTCGTCGAGCACCTCGACCTGATGGCGCGGGCGCACGCCCAGCGGGACGCCGAGGAGATCGTCAACGTCGTCCTCGCCGAGGTGGGGCTGATGGAGGTCTCCGGTCAGCTGCCCTCGACGCTCTCGTCGGGACAGCGGCGGCGCCTGGCGCTGGCCAGCGCCTTCGTCCGGCCGCGTCGACTGCTGGTGCTGGACGAGCCCGAGCAGCGCCTCGACGTCGAGGGCGTGCAGTGGCTCGGGGACAGGCTGATCGCCGAGAAGGCCGAGGGCGGGGCGATCCTGCTGGTCAGCCACGACCCGGACCTGGTCGCGCGCGTGTGCGACCGCGTGGTGCGACTCGGGCCGGACCCGGACGCCGGCCATGAGCACGACTGAGGTCCCGACCGCCGGCGAGGTGCGCGGCGAGATCCGCGAGTGGCGTCGTGGCCGCGCCGAGCTGAAGTGGGGAGAGGTCCTCTCGGACGCCTACATCGCGTTGTTCTGCATCGCGATGATCGCGGCGATGGGCGGCAACGTGGTGCTCTCCCTGCGCCGCCTCGCGGACGACTCCTGCGTGGGCGCCTGCGGCGAGGCCCGTGCAGCGGCGCCCTGGTTGGTCGCGGTGGCCGTGTCCCTGCTCGCGCTGGGACTGGCCCGGCTGCTGGGGCCGGTCTTCAGCCCTCCCGCGGCCAACGGCTGGCTGCTCAGCACACCTGTCGACCGCGGTGCGCTCCTGCGTCCCGGCTGGTCGCGCACCACTGCCCTCACCCTCGGTGGTGCGGCTCTGCTGCTGGTCGCACCGGCAACGCTCGCCGGCTTCGATCCGACGGGCGGCGCCGTCTTCGTGGTCGCCGGCAGCGCCGCCGCTGTGACCTGCGTGGGCATCGCGGCCCTCTCCCAGATCCGGGAGAGCGCGGCCGCCCGCCGGCTCACGTGGGTGGTGTTCGCGGCGCTCTGGTCGGGCTTGAGTCTCTCGGCGACCCAGAGGCTGGGAGCCCTCCCCGCCGCACCGCTCGGCCTGGGGCCGGCGCTCGCGCTGCTGCCCGTCCTCGTCGCAGTGGCGCTCTTCTGGCGCACGCGCCTCGCCGTCGGCGGCATCACGAGAAGGGTCCTCGGCTACACCGAGAACCTCTCCCCCAGCCTCTCGGGCGCCCTGTCCTCGGTCGACCTCGGTCTGATGTACGACGTGCTGCTGGCCCGCCGCTGGGGACGCGGCGCCCGCGTCCGCACACGCACGGGCGGTCCGCTCGGCTGGTGGGCACTCGTCCACCGCGACCTCCTTCGGGTGGCACGCAACCCACAGCCGTTCGTCCTGCTGGCCGGTTTGCTGCTGGTGCCCTACGCCGCCGCCGAGGCCGGCGCCGGCCGCGCGGTCGTGCTGACCACGACGTTCGTCGGGTTCGTCGCCGGGCCGGCGATGTGCTCCGGGCTGCGCGTCGTCGTACGCACCCAGAGCCTGGCGCGGATGCTGCCGCTGAGCCGTCCGTCGCTGCTCCTGGCACACCTGGTCGTGCCCGGGACCGCGCTGATGGTCTTCGGGCTCGCGACCACGTGGACGTTGCTGCCGACCCAGCCGCCGGACGAGGCCGTGACGGTGGCGATGGCCTGCGGCCTCTCCGCCCTGGCGGCCACGGCGCGGTGGGTGACCGGCAAGCCACCGGACTACGCCGCCCCGATGGTGAGCACGCCGGCCGGCGGCGTGCCCACGGGCGTCTTCTCCAGCGTGGCGCGCGGCTTCGACGTGTGGGCGCTGACGGCATTGCCGCTGATGTTCGGCCCCGCCGGCGTGCTGGTCTCGACGACCATCAGCGTGGGCGTGATCTCCTACCTGGTCTCGGACGGGGCCGGCTGAGCCGCGGGGACCATCAGGTCGACGGTGAACCACGGAAGCATCAGCTGCGCCAGCGGTCCGATGGCCAGGGCGTAGAGCACCGTGCCGAGGCCGAGGGCCCCACCCAGCAGCAGTCCGATCACGACGACGGTCACCTCGAGCCCGGTGCGCACCAGGCGGAGCGACAAACCCGTACGCCTGGCGAGACCGGTCATCAGTCCGTCCCGCGGACCGCGGCCGAGCTGGGCGCCGATGTAGAGGGCGGTGGCCAGGCCGCACAGCGCCACGCCACCCACCATCAGCGCGATCCGCGCGGACATCGCGTCCGGCTGGGCCAGGACCGCGAGGGTCGCATCGGCGGAGAGGCCGACCACGACGGCGTTGCTGATCGTGCCCAGCCCCGGCATCTCGCGCAGCGGGATCCACAGCACGAGGACCACGAAGCTCCAGAGCATGACCGCCTGGCCGAGAGTCATCGGCACGTGCCGGATGAAGCCGGAGTGGAGCACGTCCCAGGGCGCCAGACCGAGCGCGCCGCGCACCATCATCGCGAGCGAGACGCCGTAGAGGGCGAGGCCGAGGAAGAGCTGGGGCAGGCGTCGCAGGAGCTGGCCGGCTCGCAGCTGGGCGAAGGGGCCGAGGTCGACGAGGACGCCGCGGGGTGCGTGGACTGTGGAGCTCATGGTCACCATCATGGCGTCGATTGGCCTTGCCCAACATAGCCAATCGTGGAACAGTGGCCTGCATGAGTCCGGTCATCAGTGCACAGCGCGTAGCCACTCTCGCGGGCGACTTCCCCCGGTCCCCGGCCTACCTCGGGCTCGCCGAGAGCCTGCGCGTGCTGATCGGCGACGGACGGATCGGCCTGGGCGTACGCCTGCCGAGCGAGCGCGACCTGACCGGCGCCCTCGACGTCTCGCGCACCACCGTGACCCGGGCCTACGAGGTGCTGCGCGAACGCGGCTATGCCGAGGCGCGACGTGGCTCGGGGACCTACACCGCCGTCCCCGGCGGGCACCGCCGGGCCCACGACCACACCCTGCTGCCCGGCCTCGGCGGCGAGGACGTCATCGACCTCAACTGTGCGGCCCACTCGGCCCCGCCCGGCCTCGTGGAGGCCTACCAGCGCGCCAGCGAGGAGCTGCCCGCCTACCTCAGCGGACCGGGTTACTTCCCGCTGGGCGTGCCCGCCCTCCAGGCCCGGATCGCGGCGGCCTACGACGCTCGCGGCGTGCCCACCGTGCCGGAGCAGATCATGGTCACGGCCGGCGCGCTCGCCGCGGCGTCCGTGGTCGCGCGGGCCTTCACCGCTCCCGGTGACCGCGTCGTGGTCGAGTCCCCGACCTACCCCAACGCCACCCAGGCCGTACGCCAGGCGGGTGCCCGGCTGGTCCCGGCGACCGTCGACCCCGACGGCTGGGACCTCGACGCGCTCGGCGCCACCCTGCGGCAGTCCTCGCCTCGGCTGGCCTACCTGATCCCCGACTTCCAGAACCCCACCGGCCACCTGATGTCCGACGCCCAGCGCGAGGAGCTCGCGGCGGCACTGGCGCGCACCCGCACCATCGCGGTCGCCGACGAGGCCCACCAGGCGCTCGCGCTGCGCCCCGGACTGGCCGCGGAGATGCCGCGGCCCCTCGCGGCCCACGCCACCGACGCGATCACGGTCGGCAGCGCCAGCAAGTCCTTCTGGGGCGGCCTGCGCCTGGGCTGGGTGCGCGCCCCGCTGGCCGAGATGGACCGGCTCATCCAGGCCCGGATCGGGATGGACCTCGGCGCACCGGTCTTCGAGCAGCTCGTGCTGGCCGACCTGCTGGACCACGCCGACGAGGTGCTCCCGGTCCACCGCGAACGGTTGCTCGACGGACGCGAGGCCCTGGTGGCGGCGATGCGCGAGCACCTGCCCGCGTGGCGGTTCCGGGTGCCCGACGGCGGGCTCGCGCTGTGGTGCGAGCTGCCGGAGGCCCTCGGCACGGCGACGACCGTCGAGGCTGAGCGGCGCGGCGTGGTCGTCGCGCCGGGACCGGTCTTCGCCGTGGAGGGCGGACTGGACCGCCACGTCCGCATCCCGTGGACCGCCTCGCCGGACGACCTGACCGAGGCCGTACGACGCCTCGCCGCGGCCTGGGAGCACGTGTCCACGCACATGACCCGGCCGGCGACGCAGGGCGCCACCGGCCGGGTCATGGTTGCCTGAGACCGATCGTCAGGCGGGATCAGCCCTTCGGCTGCACCCGGACGTTCAGCGCTCCGCCGCCGACCTCGGAGAGGACGCGGATGATCGTGCCGGTCTTCGGCACGTCCACGCCGTACCAGCCGGGCTGGTAGCGACCCACGTGAGCACCCGTCGCGGCATGCTCGTCGGAGTTGGACCACCACGACAAGGTGTCGTCGAAGGTCGAGACCGCGGGCTTGCTCGCGATGCTCGCCGCCTGGCCGCCGAGGTGCAGCGTGATCGGGTCCGTCCTCTCGAGCCCGAAGGTCGAGTCGTAGGACAGGATCCGCGGCCGCATCAGCGTGCCGTTCTGCCAGTGGCTGAACTGCGGGTGTGCGTCGACCGGGAGGACCAGGCCCTCACCGGGGTGGTCACCCACGTTGTTGTCGCCCTGGGAGGTGTCCCAGTAGCTGATCAGCAGGCCGTCCTGGTAGGGGAAGTGCTCGACGAAGTCGGGCTTGTCGGGGATGAAGCCGAAGTTGTAGGCGCTCTTCAGCGACGCGTCGTAGCCGTCGTACTGACGGTTCTCGGCGATGTAGGCGTTGAAGAACTTCTCGATCTCCGTTCCCGTGGTGGTCCGGAAGCCGTCGAAGGTCCAGCCCTCGTCCTCGGTCTCCGCGGTGCCGATCACTGTGCCGTCGACGGTGATGTCGTCGACACGGAAGCCGCTCTCGACCGCAGCCGCGTCCGTCTCGTAGCGGAAGCGGACGGCGTTGGTGCCGGCCGGCAGGGTCGCCGTCAGCGACTGCCAGCCACCACTGTTGCCGGTGATGCCCGCACCGCTGTCGTTGAAGCCACTCTGGTTGTGACCCGAGTGGGTTGCCGAGTCGGAGAGATTGGTCAGCACCGGCGTCCACGACGTGCCACCGTTGCTCGAGGCCTCGAGGAACGCGTAGTCCCACTCCGCCTCGATCTCGTAGCTGACCTTGGCCGTGAGGGCCGTGCCGGTGATGCCGGTCCTGGTCATCGTGGTGCTCAGGTCGTTGCCCGAGGTGGACCAGAAGTACTTCTCACCACTGCCGGGGGCCGGATCACCCAGCGCCATCGCGACTTCCTTGTCGGGCAGCGTGGCGAAGATCGCCTGGCTGGCCTTGGTGGTGGCCGGCACGTTCTTGCCGAGACGCGTGGTGGCCTTCTCACCCGGTCGTACGACGGAGTAGAAGGGTCCCTGGTCGCCCTGGGCGCTGAGCCAGCCGAGCTGGAAGAGCTCGTACGCGCCCAGGTCGACCGGGTCGTCACCGATGGTGTCGCCGCCGCCGCCGATGTTGGCGCCCGACGACATCAGGGTCCAGAACCCGGTGCTGTTCTCCGCGCCGCCCGTGTTGCCCGAGGTGTCGTAGAGGTCCGGCAGGCCGAGGTCGTGGCCGAACTCGTGGGCGAACACGCCCAGACCGCCGTTCTCGGGCTGGATGGTGTAGTCACCGACCCACACCCCGGTCGGGTTGTTGGGCACCGGGTTGGCCGCCGAAGCGCCCAGGCCGAAGGCGCCGCCGTTGGAGCCGACGTTGACACCGGGCAGGCCGCCGGGGCCACCAGCCTGGAGGTTGGAGTACCAGCGGTGGCTCCAGATGGCGTCCGAGCCGTAGATCGGGTCACCTGCCGCCTCGTCGCCACCTGCGTGGACGATCTGGAAGTGGTCGATGAAGCCGTCCGGCTCCTCGAAGTTGCCGTCGCCGTCAGCGTCGTAGCGGTCCTGGACGTCGAAGGTCTTGAGGTAGTCGGTGACCTGCTCCATGGTCTTGCCGCTGTCGAGCTGGCCCTTGACCCACATGGCCAGCGCGTCGCGCACCAGGGCCTTGGTCGAGGCGCAGGTGGTCGCCGGCGTGCCGGGCGGGTTGCCGCAGTAGCCCCGGCCGTACAGGGCCTCGTTGTAGGGGACCTTGACCCACTCGGTCACGTCGCCGTCGACGGAGTATCGACCCGAGGACTGGCGCTCGTAGTACTTCGCCATGCGGTTGAAGTACATGTCCTCGTAGTGGGCGCGGTCGAAGTTGCCCTTCCAGATCGTGGTGTTGTCGGTGGCGCGGTCCGGCTCGGGGATCTGGTTGTGCAGCGGACCGTCGAAGCGCTCCGGCTGCGGAGCCGGCAGCGGGTAGCCGTTGTCGGGCGGGTCGACGAACCGCTTGTCCGTGGCGGTCTCGTAGCGCTGGTCGCCGAACTCGGCGAGCACCACGAAGATCCGGTCGGTGCCCTCGCGCTCGAGCGGCACCACCTGGTTCGCGCCACCGCCCGGCTTGAAGGGCTTCTTGCCCTGCAGCTTGCGCTGCAACGCCTCCGTGCGCTGGGCGTCGCGCTTCTCCTTGATCTTGAGCGGGTGCTTGGGCTCGTGACCGCCCTGCGGGCGGTCCTTCGACGCGGCCTCCTCCGGAGCCGAGGCTCCCGGGTTGGCGGTCGTGGGTGAGCTCACGAGGAGCCCGGCGGCAACGAGGCCGGCGGACGCCACGATGGCTGCAGCCCGGGTGTGACGGCGTGAGACGTGTCTCAACGGGTTTCCCTCCTGCAGGCAGGAAGCCCGTTCGAGATCGTCGCCCGGGACATCCCTGATCTGTCGGCCGCCGCCCGATGCGGCGACCCGTCAGGGATCGTGCGTCCCGACGAGCCCGGACCGAAACCCCCGTAGGGACGGGTTTTCGCGTCGTTATCGAACTGAGACCGCCGTGGGTCCCGGCGCCCCGGTCAGACCAGGTCGACGGCGCGCACCGAGACGGCCTCCATGGCCAACTCGATCTCGGCCAGGGTCTCGGCAGGGATGGCCGAGTCCACGCTCAGCGCGACGAGCGCCGCACCACCCTTGTCCTGGCGCGACACCTGCATCCCGGCGATGTTGACCGCGGCGTCGCCGAGGATGCCACCGACCCTGCCGACCATCCCCGGTCGGTCCTCGTAGGTGAAGAAGGCCAGGTGGCTGGTGGGCTCGATGTCGAGGTCGAAGCCGTTGACCTCGACCAGGCGCTCCTTCTGGCCGATGCCGACCAGGGTGCCGGACACAGAGATCTGCGTGCCATCGGCCAGCGTGCCGCGGAGGGTGATCAGGTTGCGGTGGTCGGGGCTCTCCGGATCGGTCACCAGGCGCACCTCGGTGCCGCGCTCCGCCGCCAGGAGCGGTGCGTTGACGTAGGAGACCTGCTCCTCGACGATGTCGGCGAAGACGCCCTTGAGGGCAGCCAGCTCGAGCACCTTGACGTCGAACTCGGTGATCTCGCCGCGCACCTCGACGTCCAGCTGCTGCGCCACCTCGCCGGCGAGCGCGGTGAAGACGCGGCCGAGCTTCTCCGTGAGCGGGATGCCGGGACGTACGTCCTCGGCGATGACGCCGCCCTGCACGTTGACCGCATCGGGGACGAGCTCGCCGCTGAGCGCGAGCCGGACGGACTTGGCCACCGCGATGCCGGCCTTCTCCTGGGCCTCGTCCGTGGAGGCGCCGAGGTGGGGCGTGGCGACGACGTTGTCCAGCTCGAAGAGCGGGCTGTCGGTGCACGGCTCGGTCGCGAAGACGTCGAGGCCGGCGGCAGCGATCTGGCCGTTCTTGAGGGCGTCGTAGAGCGCGGCCTCGTCGACGATGCCACCGCGGGCGGCGTTGACGAGCACCAGGCTCTCCTTGGCCGCCGCGAGCTGTTCGGCGCCGATCAGGCCGACGGTCTCGGGGGTCTTGGGCAGGTGCACGCTCATGAAGTCGGACTCCGCGAGCAGCGTGTCGAGGTCCACCAGGCGCACGCCCATCTGGGCGGCGCGCCCGGCCTGGACGTAGGGGTCGAAGGCGATGACCTTCATGCCGAAGGCACTGAGCCGCTGCGCGACGAGGACGCCGATGCGGCCGAGACCGACGATGCCGACGGTCTTCTCGTAGAGCTCGACGCCGGTGTACTTCGAGCGCTTCCACTCCCCGTTGCGCAGCGCGGCGTGGGCGGGGCTGACGTGGCGGGCCGCGGCCAGCATGAGGGCGACGGCGAGCTCGGCGGCGCTGACGATGTTCGAGGTCGGCGCGTTGACGACCATCACGCCGGCCTGGGTGGCGGCCTTGACGTCGACGTTGTCGAGGCCGACCCCGGCGCGGGCGACGATCTTGAGCCTGGTGGCAGCAGCGAGCGCCTCGGCGTCCACCTTGGTGGCGGACCGGACCAGGATCGCGTCGACGTCGGCGATCGCGGGCAGCAGCTCGGCGCGGTCGGCGCCGTTGCAGCTGCGGATCTCGAAGTCGGGGCCGAGCGCCTCGACGGTGGCGGGGCTCAGCTCTTCGGCGATGAGTACGACGGGCTTGACAGGTGCGCTCACAGCGGGGTCCTCGTGGAAGATCAAGGGTGGGTCCGGGACTGCACGACGCTGTGCTCGGCCCACCCTACCCGCGGGTCCTCGCCCCTTCGAACCCGTCCCATCGGGCAGGGTAGGCGGATGGGTGTGATGGACGACGCCGAACGACTCGAGCCCGGCGGCATCGAGGCATGGAGCGAGTGGCTGCGTGAGCACCACATGCAGCCGCAGGGGGTCTGGCTGGTCACCATGCGGCGGGCCGCCGACCGGTCGTTCTCCTACGAGGAGTCAGTGCTGGAGGCGCTGCGCTACGGCTGGGTCGACTCCACCGTGAAGGGGGTCGACGAGGACCGCTCGATGATGTGGTTCGCCCCGCGCCGCTCGGGCAGCGTGTGGACCCGCATCAACAAGGGCCGGATCGCCCGCCTCGAGGAGGCCGGGCTGCTGGAGCCCGCCGGCGCCGCTGCCGTTGCCGTCGCGAGACGGACGGGAATGTGGACCCTGATGGATCCGGTCGAGGACCTCGTCGTGCCCGACGACCTGGCGGCGGCGTTCGAGCGACACCCGGGCTCGCGCGAGCACTGGGAGTCGTTCTCGCCGTCGGCGCAGAAGATGATGCTTGCGTGGATCGTGCTGGCCAAGCTGCCCGAGACCCGTGCTGCACGCATCGCCACGACGGCCGAGAAGGCAGCTCGCGGCGAGAAGTCCCGGTAGGTCCTCTCCCCCGACCAGCGGAGGCGTCAGATCGCGCAGCCGTCGGGGCCGCACGCCTCGCCGGTCGCGAGCACCTCGACCAGCGGATGCGACTCCGACCAGGCCCGCTCGAGCACCTGGGTGAAGGCCTCGGCCGGCTGCGCGCCGGAGACGCCGTACGCCCGGTCGATGACGAAGAACGGCACGCCGGTGGCGCCGTAGGCCTGCGCCTGCTCGATGTCGGCGTGCACATCGCTCTCGAACTCGCGGGAACCGAGGACCTCGTCGACGCGTGCGGCGTCCAGCCCGGCAGCCACGCCGACCTCACGAAGCACCGCGTGGTCCGCGACGTTGCGTGCCTCGGTGAAGTACGCCGAGAGAAGCGCCTCCTTGACCGAGCCCTGCAGGTCGTTGCCGCCCTGCTGGTGGGCGAGGTGGATCAGCCGATGGGCGTCGACGGTGTTGAGGTGCAGCGTCTGGGAGAGCCGGAAGATCAGGCCCGCCTCGGCCGCGACGGCCTCGACCCGGTCCTGCATCTGCTGGGCGCCGGCGGGCGACTGGCCGTACTTGCGGGCGATCATCTCGGACGCGTTCTCGGTCGGCTCCGTCGGCGCGCCCGGGTCGAGCAGGTAGGAGCGCCAGTGCACCTCCACCTCGTCGGCGTGGGCGAACTCGGCCAGTGCGTCCTCGATGCGGCGCTTGCCGATGTAGCACCACGGGCAGACGACGTCGGACCAGATCTCGATCTTCACGTCCGCTCCAACAGCGGGGTCGGGCATCGTGTTCCCGGTCAGGGTGAGATGCGAGCCCGGTGCTCCTCGGTCGTCGGGTCCGTGACCTCCTGGCGGCGCACCGTGCTCCGACGGGCCACGTAGGTGACCGCGAAGCCGAGCACCAGGGCGAGGAGCACGCCGAGGTTTGCATAGGGCCAGTTGCCCTCCCAGTAGCCGTCGGCATCCATCCAGGTGCCCAGACCGAGCGGCTCGAGGAGATAGCCCTGCCAGTTGTTCCAGGAGGCGGAGGTGGCGAAGTTGTTGACGACCAGCCCCCAGCCGAGCACCGAGGCGACGACCATGGTGCCGATCGAGACCCAGTCGAAGGAGCCGTAGCGACCCGACGCATCGAAGAGTGCCTCGTCGTCGTAGTCGCGCTTGCGGAGCGCGATGTCGGCGATCATGATCCCGGCCCACGCGGCGAGCGGGACGCCGAGCGTGATCAGGAAGCTCTGGAAGGGCTCGATGAAGTTCGTCGCGAAGAAGACGACATAGATCGTGCCGAGGGTCAGGATGATGCCGTCCGCCAGGGCAGCTGCGGGACGCGGGATCTTGACGCCGAGGCTGAGCAGGGTCAGGCCGCTGGAGTAGATGCCCAGCACGGCTCCGCTGACCAGGGCCAGGATCGCGGCGAGCAGGAAGGGCACGAGGTACCACGTCGGCAGCAGCGTGCCGAGGGTGCCGATCGGGTCGGAGACGATGCCGGCGGACAGGTCCTCGGAGGAGCCGGCGAGCAGGAGGCCGAAGAGCACCAGGAGCACGGGGGCGACGGCTCCGCCGAGGGTGTTCCAGCCGACGATGGCCGCGCCGCTGGCGTCGCGGTGCTGGTAGCGCGACCAGTCGGCCGCGATGTTGATCCACCCCAGTCCGAACCCGGTCATCACCATGACCAGGGCGCCCACCATCTGCTGGGTGCTTCCGCTGGGCAGGTCGCCGACGGCCGACCAGTCGACCTCGTCGACGGTCAGGCTGACGTAGATGATCGTCGCGATCCCGGTGATCCACGTCAGGACCGACTGCATCCGCATGATGATGTGGTAGCCGGCCACGCTGGCGGAGACGATCATCAGCGCCACGACGACGGTGGCCACGACCTTGGTCGTCGTCCCCCCCGACCAGCCGAGCTGGTCGAAGATCGTCGCGGTCGCGAGGACGGCGAGGATCGCGAGGAACGTCTCCCAGCCGATCGACACCAGCCAGGAGACGACGCCCGGCACCTTCTGCCCGTCCACGCCGAACGCCGCCCGGCTGAGGACCATCGTCGGCGCCGAGCCGCGCTTGCCGGCGATCGCGATGACGCCGCACAGGGCGAACGACACGACGATCCCCACGACGGTGACGACCGCGGCCTGTCGCAGGGAGATGCCGAAGCCGAGCACGAACGAGCCGTAGCTGATGCCGAAGACCGACACGTTGGCCGCGAACCACGGCCAGAACAGGTCCTTCGGCCGGGCGGTGCGCTCGGCCTCGTCGACGATCTCGATGCCGGTCGTCTCGACGCCGAGCCGGCGGGTCTGCTCGAGCCCCGAACCCGGGGTTGCTGTCTCGCTCATGACGGCATCGTAGGGCGGGAGTGGCGTACGGCGCGCCGGTCAGGAGGCGTGTCCTGTCCAGCGCGCCGTACGACGCGTGCGTGGGGCTGCGATCAGCGAGCGGCGGTGCCCTCGACGTAGTCGGTGTCGTGCGACTTCACCCAGGCCATGAGCTTGCGCAGCTCGCGACCGGTCTCCTCGATCGGGTGGGCCTCGCCCGTCTTGCGGAACTGGGTGAACTCCGGCGAGCCGTTGTCCATGTCGGTGATGAACCGCTCGGCGAACGCGCCGTTCTTGATGTCGGCGAGGACGTCCTCCATGTGCTTCTTGACGTCCGGCGTGATCACGCGGGGGCCAGAGACGTAGTCGCCGAACTCGGCCGTGTCGGAGACCGACCAGCGCTGCTTGGCGATGCCGCCCTCGTACATGAGGTCGACGATCAGCTTGAGCTCGTGGAGGCACTCGAAATAGGCCACCTCGGGCTGGTAGCCGGCCTCGGTGAGGACCTCGAAGCCGTACATGACCAGCTGCGAGGCACCGCCGCAGAGCACGGCCTGCTCGCCGAACAGGTCGGTCTCGGTCTCCTCGGTGAAGGTCGTCTTGATGCCACCGGCACGCAGGCCGCCGATCGCCTTGGCGTAGGACAGGGCGAGGTCCCAGGTCGTGCCGGACTCGTCCTTCTCCACCGCGACGAGGACCGGGACGCCGCGACCGTCGACGTACTCACGACGCACGAGGTGGCCGGGGCCCTTGGGCGCCACCATGAAGACGTCGACGCCCTCGGGCGGGGTGATGTAGCCGAAGCGGATGTTGAACCCGTGACCGAAGACCAGGGTGTCGCCCGGAGCGAGCGCGGGCTCGATCTCCTCGGCGTAGAGCTTGCGCTGGTGCTGGTCGGGGGCGAGGATCACGATCAGGTCGGACTCCTCCGCCGCCTCGCGCGGGGTGAGGACGCGCAGGCCCTCGGCCTCGGCCTTGTCCCGGCTCTTGGAGCCGGGCTGCAGGCCGATCCGGACGTCGACGCCGGAGTCGCGCAGGGACAACGCGTGGGCGTGGCCCTGGCTGCCGTAGCCGATCACGGCGACGTTCTTGGCCTGGATCAGGCTCAGGTCGGCGTCGTCGTCGTAGAACATCTCAGCCACTGGGGGCTCTCCTTCGTGTGGGAACTTCTCTGGGGTTCTGGTCTGGGGTCTGGCTGGGGTCAGCTTGCAGGTCGGCGTGGGGTCAGATGGCCATGGGCGGTGCAGGTACGGCGACCGGGCGCTGCGGGCGCTCGCTGATGGACCGCGAGCCGCGACCGATCGCGACCATCCCGGACTGCACCAGCTCGCGGATGCCGAAGGGCTCGAGCACCCGGAGCAGGTCGGCGAGCTTGTCGGCGTTGCCGACGGCCTGGACGGTGATGGCCTCGGGCGAGACGTCGACGACCTTGGCCCGGAACAGCTGTACGGCGTCGAGCACCGCGCCGCGGGTGGTCGTGTCGGCGCGGACCTTCACCAGCAGCAGCTCACGCTTGACCGAGCCCGGCCCGTCGAGCTCGACGATCTTGATCACCTCGACCAGCTTGTTGAGCTGCTTGGTGACCTGCTCGAGCGGGGACTCCTCGACGTTGACCACGATGGTCATCCGGGAGACCTCGGCGTGCTCGGTCGGGCCCACGGCGAGGCTCTCGATGTTGAAGCCGCGACGGGAGAACAGCCCCGCGATGCGGGCCAGGACGCCGGGCTTGTTCTCCACAAGAACAGAAAGGGTGTGCTTGCTCATCAGACGTCGTCCTCGCCGAACTCGGGCGCCAGGTCGCGCGCGTACTTGATCTCGTCGTTGCTGCTGCCCGCGGCGACCATCGGCCAGACCATCGCGTCGCGGTGCACCCGGAAGTCGACGACGACGGGCTGGTCGTTGATCGACATCGCCTTGTCGATGGTGGCGTCCACGTCCTCGGGCGAGTCGCACGCGAGCCCGACACAGCCGTAGGCGTCGGCGAGCTTGACGAAGTCGGGGATGCGCTTGGAGTGGAGGTCGGTGTTGGAGTAGCGCTCGTTGTAGAAGAGCGTCTGCCACTGGCGGACCATGCCGAGCGACTCGTTGTTGATGATCGCGACCTTGATCGGGATGTCGTTGATCGCGCAGGTGGCCAGCTCCTGGTTGGTCATCTGGAAGCAGCCGTCGCCGTCGATCGCCCACACCGTGCTGTCCGGCATCCCCACCTTGGCACCCATCGCCGCGGGGACCGAGAAGCCCATCGTGCCGAGCCCGCCGGAGTTGATCCAGGTGTTCGGGTTCTCGTAGCCGACAAAGTGCGACGCCCACATCTGGTGCTGCCCGACGCCGGAGCAGTAGATCGCTTCGGGGCCGGCGATCGCCCCGAGCCGCTCGAGGACGTACTGCGGGGCGAGCGAGCCGTCGGCCGGGGTGTCGTAGCCGAGGGGGTAGCTCTGCTTGAGCCCGGCCAGGAACGCAACCCACGACTCGTAGTCGCCGTCGGCGCCCTCGGCCGTCAGCAGCGCCACCAGCTGGGCGATGACCTCCTTGCAGTCCCCGACGATCGGCACGTCGGCGTGCCGGTTCTTGCCGATCTCCGCCGGGTCGATGTCGGCGTGGATGACGAGCGCCTGCGGGGCGAACGAGTCGAGGTTGCCTGTGACGCGGTCGTCGAAGCGCGCACCGAGGCTGATGATCAGGTCGCTCTTCTGCAGGCCGGCGACAGCGGCCACCGTGCCGTGCATGCCCGGCATGCCGAGGTGCTGGGGATTGCTGTCCGGGAACGCGCCCCGGGCCATCAGCGTGGTGACGACCGGGATGCCGGTCAGCGCAGCCAGCTGGGCGAGCTCACGCGAGGCGCCGGAACGGATGACGCCGCCGCCGACGTAGAGGACCGGGCGGCGGGCGTCCTTGATCAGGCGCACCGCCTCCCTGATCTGCTTGGCGTGCGGCGTGGTCACGGGGCGGTAGCCCGGCAGGCGCAGCTCGCTCGGCCAGGCGAAGGTGGTCTGCGCCTGGAGCGCGGACTTGGCGATGTCGACGAGCACCGGGCCGGGACGACCGGTGGAGGCGATGTGGAAGGCCTCGGCAATGGTGCCCGGGATGTCCGCGGGGTCGGTGACCAGGAAGTTGTGCTTGGTGACCGGCATCGTGATGCCGCGGATGTCCGCCTCCTGGAAGGCGTCGGTCCCGATCATCGCGGCGCTCACCTGGCCGGTGACCGCCACCATCGGCACCGAGTCCATGTGCGCGTCCGCCAGGGGGGTGACCAGGTTGGTGGCGCCGGGACCCGAGGTGGCCATGCAGACGCCGACGCGTCCCGTAGCGGCGGCGTACCCCTGGGCCGCGTGCCCCGCACCCTGCTCGTGGCGGACCAGGATGTGCCGGATCCGCGTGGAGTCCATCAAGGGGTCGTAGGCCGGGAGGATCGCACCGCCCGGGATGCCGAAGATGTCGGTGACGCCTGCCGCCTCCAGAGAAGTCACCAGGCTCTGGGCTCCTGAGACCGCCCCGCTGACCTGTCCGCCCTGCTCCGTCATGGTTCTTCTTCCGCTCAGCCCAACAAAAAACCCCTCGGCCCGGTGGGCGACGAGGGGTGACGCGTGTGCGTTCGGTCTGGTGACCTCAGCTCACGCGTCGCGTGCGTACAAGAATCTCGGTGCGCATGTGACAACCGTCGTCGCCGGGCCGGTCCGGCGTCAAGCCAGTGTGACAGTCGTCCCAAAATGTGGAACGACGATCTCGGATCGTGACATGCAGCCGCGGATCCCTACCCTGATCGCGCGGTCTGCATCCGTGGAAGGATCCCACGCCATGCCCACCCAACAGCACGACCCGGCGACCTCCCCCGACCTCGCCACTCCCACGCCCACCCGACCGGTGCTCGTGACGGGCGCGCCCGGCCGGGCCTACGACGCGCTGCGCCTCTCGCTGGCGATGGCTCCGGGTGCGTGGGACGCCAGCGCGGTGGCGCCGTGGACCGCCGATGCCTTGGCCGAGCACCATGCGCGACTGGATCCCACGCGGTACGACGTCCATGCTGCCTCGCGCCCCCTGGTCTTCGACGCGGACGAGGCGCGCCGCGAGGAGGTGGCGGGCGAGTCATTGGTGGTGCATCTGCACCAGCCCCCCGCCACGCCAGTGGAAGGGGCGCCCGACCCCACCTCAGCACTGTCAGCGTGGAAGGAGCGCACGCGGTCGGCACTCGACCTGATCACGCGCGTGGGTCCCCGGCGTGGGTGCGTGGTCGACGTCGAGGACCTGCTCGCCGAGCCGGACGACGCCTCGCAGCGGCTCTTCGAGTTCCTCGGCCTGGGCTGGCACCCCGCAGGTTCCGGACCCCTGCGAGACCTGGCGGTCGCGATGAGGACCAGCAACGCTGCCGCCGGCGCCACCGCGGGCGAGCCGGACGTCGAGGCCATGGAGCTCGCGACGCGTGCAGAGGCCCTCGCCCAGCCGACCGCTCCCAGCCTCGCTCCGACCACTGCTCCGGGCAGCCTCACCGCCCACGACGAGGGGCTGGCCGGGCTGCTGAAGTCGCTGGGGTCCTCCCTGATGGTCACCACCTATCAGTCCGACCGCGTCATCGTGCTGCGCCACGACGGTGGACGCCTCGGCGTGCACCTGCGCGCGTTCGACCGGCCCATGGGGATCGCGCTGCACCCGAGCGGATTCGCCCTGGGGGTGGGCTCGGAGGTGCTCGACTACCGCAACTTCGCCGAGCTGGCCGCGAGGGTCGAGCCGAAGGGCAGTCATGACGCCTACTTCCTCCCCAGGAACTCCCACGTCACCGGCGACATCTCCGTGCACGACCTCGCCTTCGGGCGGGACGGGCTCTGGGTGGTGGCCACCCAGTTCAGCTGCCTGGCCACGCTCGACACCGATCACAGCTTCGTCCCGCGCTGGCAGCCGCCGTTCATCAGCGCCCTGGCGCCCGAGGACAGGTGCCACCTCAACGGGCTGGCCCTGGTCGACGGCTCGCCGCGCTACGTCACCGCGCTGGGCGTGAGTGACGAGGCAGGCGGGTGGCGCGGCCGGAAGGTCGACGGCGGGGTCATCATGGAGGTGCCGAGCGGGCGCACCGTCGTCGAGGGGCTCTCCATGCCCCACTCCCCACGTTGGCACGACGGCCGCCTGTGGGTGCTCGAGTCCGGCCGGGGCCGACTCCTGGTCTGCGACCCGGAGACGGGTGTGACGACCACTGTGGCCCAGGTGCCGGGTTTCACCCGCGGGCTCTCCTTCCACGGCAACCTCGCCTTCGTCGGCACGTCGCAGGTGCGCGAGACGGCGACCTTCGGCGGCCTGCCCATCGCCTCGCTCCCGCGCCGTGAGTGCGGGGTGTGGGCCATCGACACCACCACCGGGGAGGTCGTGGCCTCAGTGCGTTTCGAGGACCGCATCCGCGAGATCTTCGACGTCTCGGTGCTCCCAGGGGTCCGGTTCCCCGACATCGCCGAGGAGCGCAGCGAGCTCGCCCGCACTGCGTGGGTCGTCCCCCCGCCTGCGTGACGCTCCCCCGGGGGAGGTCTCCAAAGTAAAGAAAACGACGTAGCCCCACGCGCCTCACGGGTTCCACCCTAGGTTTCGCGCGTCAGATCACATCGTTGTAAGGAGAAGCCCGTGGGGGCTCGTCAGCGTCAGAAGCTCTTGAAGCGCCGCAAGGCCGTTGCGAGCTCGGCCCGCAGCAGAAGTCGTACGCGTTCGGTGGCCGTCACCGGGACCATGATCACCGCGGCGGCTGCCGCACTGGGCGGTGTCGCGCCCGCGCAGGCCGGCCCGGTCGAGGTCACCCCGCGCATGGTGGCCGACCTCGTGCCCGGCACCGACGGCTCCGACCCCCGTGAGGTGGTCGCTGCCGGCGGCACGACGTTCTTCACGGCGGTCGACGGCGACGGTGACCGCGAGCTGTGGAAGACCGATGGCACCGCCGCCGGCGCGCAGCGCGTGGCCGACATCAACACCACGGGATCCAGCTACCCCCAGAACCTCACCGCCGTCGGCGGAACGCTCTTCTTCACCGCCCAGGACGACACCCACGGCCGCGAGCTGTGGAGGAGCGACGGCACCGAGGCCGGCACCACCCTCGTCAAGGACGTCAACCCCGGTTCCGGCAGCGGCGCCCAGAACTACAGCCACGGCTACGGCAACAGCCAGATGACCGCAATCGGCGACACCCTCTTCTTCCCCGGCTACCAGGGAGCGACCGGCAGGGAGCTGTGGAAGAGCGACGGCACCGAGGCCGGCACCACCCTCGTCAAGGACATCAACGCGGGCTACAACTGGGGACTGAACTACGCCAACGGAGCCACTGCAGTCGGCGACACCTTGTTCTTCACCGCCTACCAGGACGGCACCGGCACGGAGCTGTGGAAGTCCGACGGCACCGAGTCCGGCACCACCCTCGTCAAGGACATCCGGCCGGGCGCCAACTCGAGCCAGTACTACTACAACAGCTCGATGTCTGCTGTCGGAGGCACCCTCTTCCTCTCGGCCGACGACGGCACGCACGGCCGTGAGCTCTGGACGAGCGACGGCACCGAGGCCGGCACCACCCTCGTCAAGGACATCAACCCCGGCTACGGCAGCGGCGTGACCAACAACTACTGGTACGGCAACTACGGCGCCATGGTCGCGACAGGGGGGGCGCTCTACTTCTCCGGACAGGATGGGACCTCTGGGGTCGAGCTGTGGAAGTCCGACGGCACCGAGGCCGGCACCGCCCTGGTGGTCGACGCCAACCCCGGGCGCAACGGCAGCTACCCGAGGGAGATCACGGCTGTCGGGACCTCGGTCTTCTACTCGGCCGAGAACCGGGTTTCCGGCCGTGAGCTCTGGAAGAGCGACGGCACGTCCGCGAGCATGGTGGCCGACATCGCCCCCGGCACGTTCAGCGGCTACCCCTATGCCCTGGCCGAGGTGGCCGGACGACTCTGGTTCACCGCCGACAACGGCATGCAGGGCCGCGAGCTCTGGACGAGCGACGGCACCCGGGCGAACACATCGCTCGCCGCGGACATCCGAGCCGGGGTCGAGGGCAGCGAGCCGCGGTGGATCACCGACATCCACGGCAAGCCGTTCTTCGCTGCCTACACGGACGCCGCGGGCCAGGAGCTCTGGACCGTGGACGTCGCTCCGGCCGCGACCCCCACCCCCACACCCCCGGCGACCTTCACGGCACCGGCCCCGGTGGACGACGCCGTCCGCGGCGCAGTGGTCAAGGTGAAGGCGCCCCAGCGGCAGGGCAAGAAGGTGCGGGTCGTCGTCAGGACGACGGCCTCCGAGGCCGTCACCGCGACGGGCGGCGGCGTGATCACGATCGCCGGCTCCAAGAAGGCGATCACCCTGCGGACCAGGTCCTCCGCCACCACGGGCTCGGGCGACGTCGCCAAGCTCCAGCTGCGAGTGGGCAAGAAGGCCCAGAAGAAGGTGCTGCGAGCTGTGCAGCGCTACCGCGACGCGAGCGCGCAGGACAAGAAGAAGTTCCGGGTCAAGGCCAGGGTCAGCGTCGTGATCGCTGACGAGGCCGGCAACCGGGTCGTGCGGAACGTCGTCGTCAAGCTCGTCTGACCTCGGTCACGACAGCTCGTCAGCGATCGGCCGAGGGCCGGGTGGGGTCATCCCCGCCCGGCCCTCGTGCAGATGCAGGAACGGTTGCCGTCGGCGTCCTCGACCACCCAGAACGACGGCGCCTCGGCATCGCTGACGAGCGTGCCGCCGGCATCGAGCACCGCCTGCAGGCGTCGCTCCCCCTCGTCGTGGGGCACCCAGACATCGAAGTGCCAGCGCTGCTCGTGCTCGGACGGCGGGAGCAGCTGCGGCTCGTCGGCGGCGCCGGGACCCTGGAACCAGAGTCCCGGCACCTGACCGCTGGGGTCGACGGGATCGCCGTGCTGGACGTCCCCGCCGAGCAGGGCGGCGTAGAAGGGGCCCAGTCGCTCGGGCCCCGAGGTGTCGAGCCCCGGCTCGAGCTGGGTGAGCCCGGAGACGTCGGCCTCGGCGCCGAGGTCGGAGGCGAACCCGCTGATCTGTCGCGCCAGCTCGACGTCGCGGCTGGTGATGCCGCCGACGTCGTGGCTCGAGAGCGTCACGATCACCTCGGGGTAGGTCAGCGAGATGTCGGGGTGGTGGTTGGCCTCCTCGGCAGCCGCGCCGATCCGGTCCACCAGCGCCAGGCCCGTGGCGAAGTCGCCGGTGCGGAACCGCGCGCGGATGCCGGTGAGGAGGAGGCGCCAGTCGTCGAGGCCCGGAGCCTCCTGGACCTCGGTGGCAGTCAGCTTCTGCTTCGGATCGCTCATGTCTCCGACAGTGCCACGACCCACCGACAGCGACCACCCCTCAGCCCAGGTGCTGGGTGATCTCGCGGGTGTCGCCGTCGACCACCACGCGGGCCAGTGCACCGTTGACCAGCGGCAGGTGTGGGGGCACGTGCCCGATCTCCAGGTCCATGACGATCGGCAGGTCGAGACGGCCGAGGGCGTCCACGACTGCCTCGCGCTGCGTCAGCTGCGGGTGGTCGGGAGCGTGGGTGCTTCCCACGAGCACGGCTGCCGCACGGTCGAACCAACCGGCCAGCCGCAGGCCGTGCAGGTAGCGGCAGATGTCGACCGCACCGTCCTCGCACGCCTCGAGGTAGACGACGGTCGGCTCGTCCAGCGCCTCCGCCCAGCCGCGCACGTCGCCGTACGGCGTGCCGGCCAGGTGCGCGATCGTCTCGATGCACCCGCCGATCAGCCGGCCGGACACGTCGACAGGGCCGCCGCCGAGGACCTCCCACCGACCGTCGCCGACGCGCGTCCACTGCGTGGCGCGGGGGTCGTCCTCGAACCGCACCCAGTCGGTCACCAGCCCGGAGCCTCGCTGCAGGAAGGGGCCCTCGCCGGCCACGAGGTCCAGCCAGTGCAGCAGACCGTCCGGCACGGCGTACGGCGTGTCCGCCAGGTTGTCGCCGTGGACGGTCGCCCAACCGAGCCGGGTGGTCACCGGCACCAGCACCGTCGACATGTCGGAGAAGCCCACGAGCCACGTCGGCTCCGCGTCGGCGAGCAGGTCCCAGTCGAGGAGGTCGACCAGGTCGATCGCCGTCTCCCCGCCCCAGGGCGGGACCACGCAGGCGATCGCCGGATCGGCCAGCATCCGGGTCAGCTCCGCCGCCCGCTGCGTCGCGGGCGCCGAGGTGAGGCCGGCGCCGTCCATGCACTCCCCCACCTCGACCTCGAAGCCACGACCGCGGAGCCAGTCGACGCTGAAGTCGATGCGCGTCGCCGCGTCGCCGGACACACCGGACGACGGTGAGGTGACGCCGATCCGGTCACCGGGACGGAGCGGAGGCGGAAAGCGCGGCGTGGGCGTGGCCATGCTCCGAGTCTGGCACCCCGGGTCTGGCACCCTGTGCGCATGCGACTCGGTGACGTGCTCGACCAGGCCATCCACAGCGCCACGGTGGTGCCACGACTCTCCGCGGCGGCGATCAAGGCGGGACTGGGGCCGTCCGGCGTGTTCGAGGTGCTGCGGATCTCCGAGGCCGCGCTGCGCATCGCGGCAGCCCACGGGCGGGGCGTGCCCGGCCGCACCAACGCGCTGCGCCACTTCATGTGGCAGGCCGTTCTCACCGCCCGCTACGGCGTGGACGCCGCGCGCACCATCGCGGACGCCCAGGAGGCCGGCACCCCGAACCGCAAGGACTCCGGCGTCGACCAGCACAACAACGCCGTGGGCCAGGAGTACGGCGCCGCGCACACGAGCGAGCTGCAGGCAGGCTCCGCCTCCGAGGTCCTGAACCTGCTGGTGCCGGTGGCCCTGGAGAAGTGGGAGTCCGACGAGCTGATCTGGGTCAAGCCCAGGTCGTGAGCCCCGACCGGTCGTGCTCGCCCTCGGGCCAGACCGCCCGGACCACACCGGCCGCGGCCAGAGCCTTGCGGCACCCCGGGCACGGCGGGTCGGTGATGTAGGCGGTCGCACCCTTGGTGTCGCGGGTGGCGAACAGCAGCGCGTTGACCTCGGCGTGGATGGCGATGCAGAACCCGGTCGTGCCGGGCCGGTCGTAGTCGCCGAGCCCCGGCACCTCGTCGTACCCCAGCTGGCCGCGCGGACAGGCGCCCATCAGGCAGTCGTCCTCGCCCGGGGCGGCACCGTTGTAGCCGGTGGCGATGATCCGGTGTTCGATCGTCAGCACCGCGCCGACGCGTCGGCGCGTGCACTTGGCCCGCGCCGAGACGGCGGCAGCGATGCCGAGGAAGTAGTCGTCCCAGCCGGGGACGGCCGCGTTGTCGGGCGGTGTGTCGGTCGGGGACGTGCTCACGGGAGCACAGACTGCCCGATCTCGCCGGGGTTGTAGGCGACTTCCCAGCGGAAACCGTCGGGGTCGGCGAAGTAGCCGCTGTAGCCGCCCCAGTCGCGCTCGTGGGCCTCTCCGACCTCGGACGCTCCCGCGGTCCGCGCCTGCTCCAGGACGGTGTCGACCCCCTGGGTCGTGGCGACGTTGTGCGACAGCGTGACCGGGGGTACGCCGCCGCGGGAGGGCGCGTGGCCGACCTCGGTGACGAAGCCCGTCTCGACCCAGAGGCTGAGCACGACCTTCTCGGCGACGCGGAACATCAGCACCTCGCCGGGGACGTCGAGCTCGGGCTCCCACCCGAGCCCGCCGACGTAGAAGCGCCGGGTGAGGTCGAGATCGCTCACGACGAGGGTGATGAAGCTGACGCGCTGGTCCATGTCACTGCTCCTTCTGCGTGCGGTCGGTGCCATCCGTCTCGGGCGGTCGAGCAGCCAGTCGGACGCGCTGGCGGCCCATGTCGTCGAAGTTGCGGTCGTCGAGCCAGTCGTCGAGGGCCTTTCGGACGCGTGGCCATTCACCGTCGGTGATCGAGAACCAGTCGGTGTCGCGGTTGCGGCCCTTGTAGACCACGGCGTTGCGGAAGCGTCCCTCCCAGATGAAGCCGAGCCGGATCGCGGCCCGCCGCGACGGCGCGTTGAGGCTGTCGCACTTCCACTCGTAGCGGCGGTGGCCGAGGTCGTCGAAGACGTGACGCATCAGCACGGCCATCGCCTCGGTCGCGGCGCGGCTGCGCTGCAGCTGCCGGCCGAACACGATCTGGCCCACTTCGATCGAGCCCATGACCGGGTCGATGCGCAGGAGCGAGCAGAAGCCCGCCGCGCGGCCCGTCTCGACCGGGACGATCGCGTACATCACCTGGTCGGGGTCCTGTGCGCCACGGCTCACGATCGCGGCCATCGCGTCGCGGTCGTGGGGGCGCTCCCAGAACAGGTAGGTCCACAGCGCCTCGTCGTCCTCGCCGCACAGCGCGGCGTAGAGGTCGTCCACGTGCTGCGGCCCGATCGGCTCGAGGCGGACGCCCGCGCCTTCGAGCACGGCCGAGCCGGGCCGGGAGGCCGCCGTCCAGTCGACGGGGCGGCCGAGGCGCTGGCCGCGCTCGTTCCGGATGGGCTCCGGGCTGCTCATCGGAGGGATCTCGCCACGGCCGCCATCCCGCGCTCGACCTCGTCGAAGGACGTCGACAGCGGCGACAGGCCGATCCGCAGCCCGCCCGGGTCGCGGTAGTCGGGGATCACGTCGCGCTCCCACAGGCGCGCGGTGACCTCGCGCATCCGGTCGTGGTGCAGGGTGACGTGGCCGCCACGTCGCGCAGGGTCACGCGGCGAGACGAGGGTGACCTCGGGCAGGGTCGCGTCCGCGAGCTCGACGGCGTACGACGTCAGCGCGACCGACTTGGCGCGGATCGCCTCCATGCCGACCTCCTCGACCAGCTCCAGCATGACCCCCATCGCCACCATCCCCAGGATGGGCGGCGTGCCCGAGATGAAGCGACGGATCCCCTTGGCGGGTGCATAGCCGGGGCCCATGGCGAACGGGTCGGCGTGGCCCATCCAGCCCTGGATCGGCTGGGTGAGGTCTTCCTGGAGGCGCGCGTTGACGTAGCCGAAGGCGGGTGAGCCGGGGCCGCCGTTGAGGTACTTGTAGGTGCAGCCGACCGCGAGGTCGGCGTCCCACTCGTCCAGCGCGACCGGGACCGATCCGGCGGAGTGGGACAGGTCCCACAGGACGAGCGCCCCGGCGTCGTGGGCGATCCGGGTCAGCTCGGGGGCGTCGGCGAGCCAGGCGGAGCGGTAGGCGACGTGGCTGAGCACGACCACGGCCGTACGCTCGCCGACGGCCTCGCGGAGCTGGTCGGCGGTGACGCCCTCGGAGGTGTCGACCTCGATCCAGCGCACGGTGAGCCCGCGCTCGTCCGCGATGCCCTCGGCGACATAGCGGTCGGTCGGGAAGTTGTCGGTGTCGACCACGATCTCGGTGCGGCCGGGGTCGGTGCGCAGGGCGTGGTCGACGGCGGCGCGCATCAGCTTGTAGAGCCAGACGGTGGTCGAGTCGCCGACCGCGGTCTGGCCCGGCGCCGCACCGAGGCAGATCCGGGCCAGGTCGTCGCCGAGGGTCGTGGGCAGGTCCATCCACCGCTCGTCCCACCCGCGGATGAGGCGTGCACCCCACTCCCGTTGCACGAACTCCGTGAGCCGTTCGGCCGCGGCCGCGACGGGCCGGCCGAGTGAGTTGCCGTCGAAGTAGACGAGGTCGGAGTCGGCGCCGACGAACCTCGACCGGACGTGGGCGAGCGGGTCTGCGGCGTCGAGTGCGGCTGCGGTGGTCACCACTGCAACCTATCGGCCGTGCCCGGACGCCCGGATGTCAGTAGCAGACGGCCCCGTGGGCGGCGGACTGCACGACCTTGCGGTACTTGCCGAGCACGCCCCGGGTGTACTTGGGGGGCAGCGGCTCCCAGCCCTCGGCGCGCTTGGCCAGCTCGTCGTCGTCGACGTGGAGGTCGAGGCTCATGTTGGCGACGTCGAGGGTGATCTGGTCGCCGTCACGCACGAAGGCGATCGGTCCCCCGTCACTCGCCTCGGGGGCGATGTGTCCGACGCAGAGCCCGGTCGTGCCACCGGAGAAGCGACCGTCGGTGATGAGCAGCACGTCCTTGCCGAGCCCGGCCCCCTTGATCGCGCCGGTGATGGCGAGCATCTCGCGCATGCCCGGGCCGCCCTTGGGGCCCTCGTAGCGGATGACGACGACGTCGCCGGCCTGGATGGCGCCCTCGGTGAGGGCGTCCAGCGCCTTGCGCTCGCCGTCGAAGACGCGGGCGGTGCCGGTGAAGGTCGAGTCGTCGAACCCGGCGCTCTTGACCACGGCACCGTCCGGGGCGAGCGAGCCCTTGAGGATCGTGAGGCCACCGGTGGCGTGGATCGGCCGGTCGAGCTGGCGCAGGATCTCGCCGTCGAGAGGCTTGGGGTCGAGGTCGGCGAGGTTCTCGGCCATCGTCTTGCCGGTGCAGGTGAGCACGTCGCCGTGCAGGTGGCCGGCGTCCAGCAGCGCCCGCAGCAGGACGGGGATGCCGCCCACGCGGTCGAAGTCGGTCCACACGAAGCGGCCGAACGGCTTCATGTCGGCCAGGTGCGGCACCGTCTTGCCGATGCGGGTGAAGTCGTCCAGCGTCAGGTCCACCTCGGCCTCACGGGCGATCGCGAGCAGGTGGAGGACGGCGTTGGTCGAGCCCCCCAGCGCCATCGCCATCGCGATGGCGTTCTCGAAGGCCGGGCGGGTCATGATCTGGCGCGCCGTGATGCCTTGACGCAGCATCTCGACGACGGCCTCGCCGGACTTGTGGGCGAACCCGTCGCGGCGCCGGTCCACGGCCGGCGGCGAGGAGCTTCCCGGGAGCGACATCCCGATCGCTTCGGCCACGCTGGCCATCGTGTTGGCGGTGTACGCCCCACCGCAGGCACCCTCGCCCGGACAGATGGCGCGCTCGATCTCGTCGACCTTCTCGCGCGAGATCTTGCCGGCCAGGCAGGCGCCGACGGCCTCGAAGGCGTCGATGATCGTGACGTCCTTGCCGTCGACCTGGCCGGGCATGATCGTGCCGGCATAGAGGAAGACGCTGGCGAGGTCGAGCCGTGCAGCGGCCATCAGCATGCCGGGCAGGGACTTGTCACAGCCGGCCAGCAGCACCGAGCCGTCGAGCCTCTCGGCCATCATCACCGTCTCGACGGAGTCGGCGATCACCTCGCGGCTGACGAGGGAGAAGTGCATGCCCTCGTGGCCCATCGAGATGCCGTCCGACACCGAGATCGTGCCGAACTCCAGCGGGAACCCACCCGCGGCGTGCACGCCGTTCTTCACGGCCTTGGCGAGGCGGTCGAGGCTCAGGTTGCAGGGGGTGATCTCGTTCCAGCTGGACGCGACACCGATCTGGGGCTTCACCCAGTCGTCGTCACCCATGCCCACCGCGCGCAGCATCCCTCGCGCAGCGGTCGCCTCGAGGCCGTCGGTGACGGCGCGGCTCCGGGGCTTCATGTCGGGTGCGTCGGCTGCGTGGCTCATGCGGTCAGGCTAGTGGGCGGCTTCTCGGCCGGGCGGACCAGTCTCATCCGAGGCTCAGACCTGCTCGGCTTCCTGCTTCAGCGCGGCCAGGCCCCGCTCGAAGTCGCGGCCGATCGCCTTGTCGAAGTACAGCGCGCCCATCACGCCCATGACCGCGTTCCGCGTGCCGGTCATCGTCCAGGTCACCTCGGTCGCACCACCTGTCGGCGCCAGGTCGAAGGTGGTGACGTTGACGGCCTTGAACGGCTTGACGAACTCGAGGTCCACCACGACCGCGCTCGGCGTCGAGCCTGTCATCCGCATCTCGCCCTCACCGGCCTTCTTGTTGCCTGACCAGCGGTACGTCGCGCCGACGCCGTGGTCGGGGCCGGTGTACTCGCGGCTCAGGTTCGGGTCGAGGCCCTCCCAGGGCGACCACTTCTGCCACTCCCGGAAGTCGTCGAGGAGAGCGTGGACGTGGGCGGGGTCCGCCTGGATGCGCGTGCTGCGCGAGAGCGTGAAGTCGGCCATGTCGCTGACCCTGGTCCCGGTCGACCGGGCTCAGTCGAGCCTGGCGGCGCGTACGACGAGCACGTCCGGCAGGTCCTTGTGGATCTCCTGCCACGACGCGCCCTCGTCCGGCGAGGCCCACACACCGCCGTTGCGGCCACCGAAGTAGAGCCCGGCGTCGTCGTGGTCGTCCACGCACATGGCGTCGCGCATCACCGCGGTGTAGTAGCCGTCCGGCAGGGCGCCCTCACCCAGCGGCTCCCACGACGAACCCGCGTCGGTGGTGCGGTAGACCCGCGCCTTGCCGTCGACGGGCCAGCGCGCCTCTGCGCCGGTGATCGGGAAGTTGTACGCCGTGTCCGCGCGGTGCGGGTGGGCGACCATCGCGAAGCCGAACTCGGCCGGCAGCCCCGGAGCGATGTCCTGCCAGGAAGCGCCGCCGTCGTCGGAGCGGTAGACGCCGCCGTGGTTCTGGAGGTAGAGCCGGTCCGGGTCGGCGGCGTCGCGGGCGACCTTGTGCACGCACTGGCCGAACTCGGGGTAGTTGCGTTCGCCGGGGAAGAACTCCGCCTTCACGCCGGTGTTCGAGGGCGCCCAGGACTCCCCGCCGTCCGTGGTGGCGTAGACCCCGCCGGTCGAGAGGGCGACGAGCACCCGCGCCGGGTCGCGAGGGTCGGGCAGGATCGTGTGGAAGGCCTGGCCGCCGAAGCCCGCGTTCCACTCCTCGCGGTGCGGGTGGTCCCACAGCCCCCGTACGAGCGAGAAGGTCTCGCCCCGGTCGGTCGAGCGGAACACCGCTCCCGGCTCGGTCCCGGCCCACACGACGTCCGCGCTCCCGTCCTCGGACAGGCCGGGCTGGAGCTGCCACACGCGGGCCAGGGTGGCGCCGGTGTCCTCGGGGAAGCGGGCGGCCCCGTTGGGCGTCTCGTCCCAGGTGGCACCGAGGTCGTCCGAACGCCAGACCTGCGGACCGAGCCAGCTCGAGGACGCACCGGCCAGCAGCCGGGGCGCTCCCCCGCGGGTGTCGATCATGACGGAGTAGACCTCTTCCATCGGGAAGTGCGGCCCGGTCCAGTCCCAGGACGTCCGCGCCTCGTCGGAGGTGCCCAGCCACAGGCCCTTGCGAGTTCCGACCATGAGCAGGGTGCGCGACATCGGGGCCTCCCAGGACGACCAAGTGGGTGTCAGATCGTGACTATTCCGATTAGGAACACTACTCTGCGACCGAGATGAGTCAAGACATTCCGGTGACCGGATACGCGATCCTCGGCCTCCTCACCTTCGGCGACGAGCTGACGGGGTACGAGATCAAGCAGCGCGCCGATGTCACGCTCCGCTTCTACTGGGTCTCCCCTGCGATGAGCCAGATCTACACCGAGCTGCGCCGGCTGACCGAGCACGGCCTGGTCTCGGGCGACGCACGCACCGACGGCGGCCGGGAGGTGACGTCGTACGCCATCACGGAGGCCGGGCAGGTGGCGCTGCGGGAGTGGATGGACGGCACACCCGCCGGCTTCCCGGTGCTCAAGCACACCGTCCTGCTGCGTCTCCTCATCGCCCACGCCACGCAGCCCCAGCAGACCCGGCAGATGCTGCACGACTACCTGGGCGAGCTGGACCGGGCTCTCGAGGACCTTGCAGAGGTGCGCGAGGCGCTGCGCGGGGTGGACCGACCCGGCGACCCCTTCCGCTTCCCTGCGCTGGTGGCGGACTGGGGGCTGGACTACTTCGCCGCCGAGACCCGGCACGCGCAGCGGGCGCTGACGAGCCTCGACGAGGCCACTGAATAGGCTGCGCGGGTGAACCCACGACCGAGCCGCACCATGCTCGGGCCCGTGGGACTGGTGCTGGTCGGCATCCTGTCGGTCCAGCTCGGCGCCGCCATCGCCAAGGGCCTGTTCGGCGAGATCTCGCCGACCGCGATGGTCTGGCTGCGGCTCCTCACCAGCGCCCTCGTGCTCGCCGCGATCGCCCGCCCCAGGCTCACCGGACGCAGCGGCCGGGACTGGGTGGTCGTGCTCGGCTTCGGACTCAGCCTCGCCACGATGAACTGGGCGATCTACCAGTCCTTCTCCCGCATCCCGCTCGGAATCGCGGTGACCATCGAGTTCATCGGACCCCTGACCCTGGCGGTGCTCGGGTCGCGACGCGCACGCGACGTGGTCTGGGTCCTCCTGGCCGCAGCGGGTGTCGTCCTCCTCGGCTTCCAACGCACCGGTCTCGACGCCCTCGGGATCGCGTACGCGCTGCTGGCCGGCGCCGCGTGGGCCGCCTACATCCTGCTCAGCGCCAGCACCGGACGCCGGTGGGCCGGGTTCGACGGGCTCGCCGTGGCCAGCATCATCGCGGCAGCGGGCATGGCCCTTCCTGCCCTGCTCTCGGCAGGCACCGGTCTCTGGGACGGCCGCATCCTGTTCATCGGAGCGCTCGTCGGACTGCTGAGCTCGGTGATCCCCTACAGCTGCGAGCTGGTCGCGCTGCGCAGCCTGCGCCCCGCCGTCTTCGGCATCCTGATGAGCCTCGAGCCGGCCGCGGCAGCCCTCGCAGCGATCGTCGTGCTGCAGGAGCACCTCTCTCCCGTGCAGTGGCTGGCCATCGCCTGCGTCGTCGCCGCCTCGATCGGGGCCACGCGTTCGGCGGGACCGGGCACAATCGCGACATGAGCTCGCGACCGGCCCTCTCACCACTGGCCGTCTCACCACTGGCCATCACCGCGCTGGCCCTCGCGCTGGGTCTCGCCACCGGGTGCGCCAGCAACACACCGGCACCCCTGCCGCGTACGACCCAGCCGAGTGACGCGACCAGCCAGCCGACGCCGAGCCCGGACGCCGGCAAGACCGACGGCAGCCGCGACGGCGCGCCCCGGGCCGACGGGACCCTCGTCGACCAGCTCGAGGTGCCGTGGGGCGTCGACTTCCTGCCCGACGGTGCCGCGGTCGTCACCGAGCGGATCAGCGGCCGCGTCCTGCACGTCACCCCCGACGGTGCCCTCAGCCGCCTCGGCGGGATCGCTGCCGCCGTCGCCGAGGGCGAGGCGGGCCTCCTCGGCGTCGCCGTCTCGCCGACCTTCGACAGCGACCGGACCCTCTTCTTCTACCTCACGACCGGCACCGACAACCGGGTGCTCAGCGCGCAGCTCGACGGCAAGGATCTCGGCGAACCGACGGTCGTCCTCGATGGCATCCCACGCGGCTTCATCCACGACGGTGGGCGCATCGCCTTCGGTCCCGACGGCTACCTCTACGTCAGCACCGGCGAGACCGGGAACCCAGGGCTGGCCCAGGACCCCGACAGCCTGGCGGGCAAGATCCTGCGGATCACCACCGACGGCACGCCCGCCCCCGGGAACCCCGACCCCGACTCGCCCGTCTGGTCGTCGGGGCACCGCAACGTCCAGGGCCTGGCCTGGGACGACGAGGGACGGCTCTGGGCCTCGGAGTTCGGTGCGTCCACGTGGGACGAGCTCAACCTCATCGAGAAGGGCGGCAACTACGGCTGGCCCGAGGTGGAGGGCAGCGGAGGCGGCGCCCGGTTCATCGACCCGCAGCTCGTCTGGCCCGTCGAGGAAGCCTCACCCAGTGGTCTCGCCTGGGCCGACGGCCACCTCTGGATGGCCGGGCTCCGCGGCCAGCGTCTGTGGCGCATCAAGGTCAACGCAGCCGGGAAGGCCTCGCGGCCCACGGCGTTCTTCACCGAGGACTACGGGCGGCTGCGCACCGTGGCCACGGCCCCGGACGGCACGATCTGGCTCACGACGTCCAACCGCGACGGTCGGGGCGACCCGACGCCGGCGGACGACCGGATCATCCTCATCCAACCCTGACCACGGCGCGACGGGCAGCGCGACGGAGGGTGGTCAGGATCGCCGGGCCGAGGACCACGATCGCGACGGCCGTGGTGATCGCCCGACCCGTGTCCCACCCGCCCGTCGAGGTGAGCAGGGTGTAGACGAGGAACCGGTGACCGTTCTCGAGCATCGGCGCGCCGGCCACATAGGCCAGCGAGCCCTCGTGCCCGGGCACCACGATGCCGAGCGTGAAGGGCCAGTAGCTGAGGTTCATCAGCAGGCCGTAGAGGTAGGCCGCCACGATCGCGTAGGCGACCAGCATCGCGATCTCTGCGCGGCCGGCGACCCGCCGTGGCAGGAAGCCGGCGCCCATGCCGACCCAGGCGGCACAGATCATCTGGAACGGCAGCCACGGGCCGACGCCGGCGGTGAGCAGGGCGGAGGCGAAGAGCGACGTACAGCCCAGGGCGAAGCCGAAGCCCGCCCCGAACACGCGCCCACCGAGCACCAGCAGGAAGAAGACCATCTCGATGCCGGCGGTGCCCGCGCCGAGGCCCCGCATCACCGCGTTGACCGCGGACAGCACGCCGAGGACGGCGAGGACGCGCGAGTCCATGCCGCCCTCCCCCATCTCGGCGAGGACGACGACGATCACCAGCGGCAGGAGGGCCAGGAAGATGAACGGCGGCTCGACCCGTTGTCCGGGCTGGGCGTTGAGCAGCAGCGGCCAGCACAGCATCATCAGCCCGGCGACCGACGCCAGGACGAGCACGGCGGCGGTGCGGGGCCCGATCGGCAGTGCCACCCCCGGGCGCGGGACGGCCGGCTGCGACCGCTGGCGGGGACGTTCGACGGTGCTCACCGACGACCCGCCTCCTGCAGCGCGGCGGCCACTTCCTCGACCACGAGCCACGGTGTCCCCAGCACCTTGGTGACCTGAGGCGCGAACGACGGGGACTCGGCCAGCACCCGTCGCGGCGACCCGCTGGAGACCACCTCGCCCTCGGCCAGCACCACGACCTCGTCGGCGACGTGCGCCGCGAACTCGACGTCGTGCGTGGCGAGCAGCACCGCGCGACCGTCGGCGGCGAGGTCGGCGACGATCCGGGCCAGCTCGGCCTTGCCGGCGTAGTCGAGGCCTCGGGTCGGCTCGTCCAGCAGCACGACGGGCGGGCGGGCGGTCAGCACGATCGACAGGGCGAGCGCGAGCCGCTGCCCTTCGGAGAGGTCGCGCGGGTGGATGCTCTCCTCGATGCCGGGCGCCAGCCGGTCGAGCAGTCCGCGACAGGTGCCGGACGTGGCGTCGGCCCCGGCGTCGGCCGCCGCACACTCGTCGGCGACGGTCTCGAGGTAGAGCAGGTCGGCGGCGGTCTGCGGCACCAGGCCCACGTGCGTACGACGCTGGGCGGGCGCCAGCGTGGCCGGGTCGTCGCCGGACACGTCGATCGTGCCGGAGCGGCGCTTGCCCGAGCCCTGGAGCGCCCAGATGAGGCTCGACTTGCCGGACCCGTTGCGCCCCATCAGGACGGTGACCCGGCCGGTGGACAGGGTCAGGTCGACCTCGCGGACGGCGACGTGGGTGCCGTGGACGACCGTGACGCCGCGCGCGGCGAGCAGCGGCTCGGTCTCCGCCAGGGTCACGTGCTCGGGGACCGCGAGCTCCGGGAGCGAGCGCGCGTGCCGGCGGGCGTCGCGGACGGTGAGCGGCAGCGGGTCCCAGCCGGCGAGGCGACCCAGCTCGACCAGGGGCGGCGCGACGGGCGAGTCGGTGAGCACCTCCTGCGGCAGACCCACCCTGATGCCCCCCTCGCCGGTCACCAGGCAGATGCGGTCGGCGAAGGGCACGACCCGCTCGAGACGGTGCTCGGCGAGCAGGACGGTGAGGCCGAGGTCGTGGACCAGCCGGGTGATCGTGGCAAGGACGTCCTCGGCGGCAGTCGGGTCGAGGGCCGAGGTGGGCTCGTCCAGCACGAGCACGCGCGGGTGCGTCGTGAGCACCGATCCGATCGCGACCCGCTGCTGCTGGCCGCCGGAGAGGGTGCGCAGGTCCCGCGAGCGCAGGTCGGCGATGCCGAGCAGGTCGAGGGTCTCCTCGACGCGACGGCGCATCGTCTCGGGGGCGGTCCCGAGCTGCTCCATGCCGTAGGCGAGCTCCTCCTCCACGGTGTCGGCGACGAACCCGGCGAGCGGGTCCTGCCCGACGTAGCCGACGAGGTGGGCGCGCTCGCGCGGAGGCTGCTCGACGATGCTGGCGCCGTCCAGCAGCA
Organism: uncultured Actinomycetota bacterium; assembly: GCA_963843815.1. Taxonomy (GTDB): domain Bacteria; phylum Actinomycetota; class Actinomycetes; order Propionibacteriales; family Nocardioidaceae; genus Nocardioides. Next base: position 138,705 of record CAWJLX010000005.1, read on the forward strand.
CCTCACCGGTGAGCACGCCACCCGTGAAGCGGGGCACGAGACCGGTCACGATGCCGAGCAGGGTGGACTTCCCCACCCCGGTGCGGCCCGAGACGAGCACCAGCTCGCCCTCCTCGAGCGTGAGGTCCACGTGGCGCAGCACCTGGTGCTGGTCATAGGTGAAACCGATGTCGCGCAGCTCGATCATGCGGTGGCCTCCCGGACGGGCGCCGACGCAGGGAGCGGCGTCGCGAACGCGGGAAGCGTGCCGAGCAGGCCGACGACCAGGGCCAGCGGCGAGAGGTAGGGCGCGATGTCGACGCCCGGGTACGCGACCGCGACCTGGGTGTGGCCGACGTACCAGCCGAGCGCGGCGACCCCGATCCCGATGCCGACGGTGGTGAGCTCGGGGGATCGCCACGAGTCGGGTCGGTAGCGGGTGCGCTGCACTCGACGGCCTGCGCTGACCAGGCCCAGCACCGCCACGAGGACCCCGGCGCCGAGCATCGGCAGGGCCAGGATCCGGGGTGCGGTCGGATCGAGCCAGGCATAGGTTCCTACGCAGATGCCGGTCAGCGCGGCGAGCAGCAGCGATCCGGTGATCCACCGCTCGCGGGTCGATGCGCCCCCGGACCGGCCGTAGCCGCGGGTGTCCATGCCGGCTGCCAGCGCGAGGGACCGCTCGAGCGCGTCCTCGAGGACTGGCACGAGGAAGCGGCGGAGCCGACCCACGCCGGACGTCGCACCCCCGCGCAGCGCCTGGGCGGCGCGCACCCGGCGAGCGCTCTCGGCGAGCTGAGGGAAGATCGTCACCGAGACCACCAGCGCGGTGCCGATCTCGTAGAGCGCGGGCGGCACGGACGCGAGCAGGCGCTTGGGGTTGGCCAGCGAGTTGGCGCCTCCGACACAGAGGATGATCGCGGCGAGCCTGAGCCCGTCGTAGAGCCCGGCCAGGAGCGCCTCGCTCGTCACCGGACCGAGCAGCCGGACCCCCGCGGCCCAGTCCGGCAGCGGGATCTCGGGCAGATCGAGCAGCACGTGCCCGATCTCCTGGCCACCGAAGATGATCCGGAACACCACACGGAGCACGACCGTGAGCGCCGCGAGCATGGCGTAGAGCCGGAACGACCGGCCGAAGGGGTGACCGGATCGGCGCGCCATGACCACCACCGTCACTGACCCCATGATCAGGAGCAGCAACAACGGGTTGGTGGTCAGCGACGCTGCGGTGGCCAGCCCGATCGCCCAGGACCACCAGGCGATCGGGTGCAGGTCACGCGGCAGTCGCCGCGGAGTCGGGGCCGATCCGGTCACGGCGCGTCAGACCCCCCGTCTACGACGCGCCACGACAGCGCTGCCGGCGATCGAGATCGCGAGCAGGCCGACGATGCCCCAGGTGATCGTCGCCGGCACCCGCGCAGGCTCGTCGGCCGTGGTCGCACCGGCCTCCGGGGTGCTGCTTGCGCCTGAGTCGCGGGGAGACTCAGAGGGCGACTCCGCGTCCTCACTGGCGCCTGAGTCTCCAGGAGACTCAGCGTCGGGGGACGGTTCTTCGGAGGCGCCCGTCGACCTTGAGTCGCTGGGAGACTCAGAGGCAAGGGGCGACTCCGAGGGGTCGCCCGGCGTGCCCGAGGGAGTCGCCTGCGGGGATCCGGACGAGCCGGAGCCGCCCGAGCTCCCGGCGCTCCCCGCACCGCCACCGGAGCCTGCCCCCGAGCTCGGGGACGGGCTGGTCGACGGCGAACCGCCGCCGGACCCGCCGGACGCTCCGCCCCCGCTCGACGGCGTGGCCGTCGGTGAGGAGGTCGACGAGGGTGACGACGAGGGTGACGACGAGGAGGACGGCGAGGGGCTGGGGGTGGTCGTCGGGGCCGGCGCCTTCGTGACCGGCGGGGAGACGCCGGGCGGGACACTCGTGCCTGCCGCGCGGTCCTGCTGCCACGACCAGCCGACCGATCCGCCTGCGGGGACGGTCAGCGATCCCACGCCGTAGGAGGAGTAGGTCCAGGCCGCCTTCGAGCCGTCGGCCCACCACAGGCCCCAGTAGGCATCGGACGGGGAGGCGTTCACGCACGGGTCGCTGGTGGGTGCGCCGTTGACGCGACACACGAACCCGGGCTGCCGGGTCGCGTAGCCGAGGTCGACGCCGACCGACGCGAAGATCGCGGTAGCGCTCTTGCCGCCGCCGTCGCTCGCGCAGGCGGTCACCGTGCCGCCGCCGAGCTCGCGGTAGTCGACGACGACGCTCACGCCGCCCGAGGACGTGCACGTGGCCGCGCCCGCCGCCGGGGCCGACCCGAGGACGAACCCCGGGCCGGCCACCAGCAGGACGAGCGCGGAGACTGCGCCACGGAGAGAGACCGTCATCGCAGCGTCACGGTCGTCGACCCCGAGCGCAGCGCCGCGAACTGGCCCACGGCGCGGATCCGGACCTTGGCCCGACCGCCGGGCAGGCGCACGCGAGCCACGTACCGGCCCTTGGCGTTGGCGCGGCCCTTGGCGATCCTCTTGCCCGCGACCACGAGGCGGACGCGCTCGCGCGGAGCCAGTCGTCGGACCAGGACGCGCGTCCGGGGGCCGTCGGTGGCCAGCGTCGAGACCCTCAGTCGGGTCTTCCCGAGCACCCGGGTCCGGTCAGTCACCTGGCCGTCGTCACCGAACAGGACGTACGACGCCTTCGTGGTGGTCGTCGGCAGCGTGACCGTGCGCGACAGCAGGCCGTCGGAGCCGACGACGACGGTGACGTCGTCGACGCCGGGACCGCGCAGCGTGAAGCGGGCGCCGGGGGCGGCCCCGACGACCTCGAGGGCCGCCTTGCTCCCGGCCCGTCGGAAGCCCGCTGGGCCGACCAGTCGCACCCCGTCGACCGATCCGCGCGCCGTCGAGGACTGGACGGCGACCGTGTGCGTGGCCGAGCCGTCACGCCCGGTGAGCGTGTACGTCGCCGGGCCGGAGGTGGCCGGGAGGGTGACGCGTCCCGACAGGGTCCCGTCCGGGCCCACCACGAGGGTGCGGCTGCCGGTGATGCCGGGGCCGCTGAGGCAGAACCGCTCTCCGAGCCTGGCACCGGTCGCGGTCAGGGTCGACGTGGAGCCGGGCTCGGTGCCCGTGGAGCTGACCTCGAGCGCGCTCACGGAGCCGCGCAGGTGAGCGAGACCAGCGACGGCCTGGACCGTGGCACGCCACCACTGGTCACGCGTGTCGTCGGTGATGCCGTCGGCGGTGGCGGTGGCCAGGGCGCCCGAGGAGTAGGCAAGCGCACCCTCCTCCCCGCTGAGCGGCGCAGCAGCAGGCTGCTCACCGACCTGGAGCGAGGCGACCCACTCGGCGGCCCTCCCGGCCTGCTCGCACCGGCCGTCGGCGGCCAGGGCGGCGGCCGCCAGGCCGGTGCTGTTGGTGTTGGAGTCCGGCGTGTAGACGCTGCCGACGAAGGATCCGTCCGCCTTCTGGGTGGTGACCAGCCAGTCGGCGGCACGATCGATGGCAGCCTCCACGCGAGGCGACGGCGACGCGATGGCGGCCAGCTGGGCCACGACCATCGCCGTGGCATCGGTGTCGGTGCCGTCGACGCCCTCGACGCAGCCCTGGGTGGCGGCGGCGGGGTCGGCGTTGAAGAAGACCCGGAAGAAGCCCGAGGAGCACTGCTGCTGGAGCAGGAAGTCGGTCGCTGCAGCTGCCTGGGCGGAGCCGGCGACGGACAGGCCGCGCACCGCCAGCGCCTGGCTGAAGGTGTTGGCGTAGTCGTCCCAACCCGGCGCGGGAGAGTAGTTGACGACGCGGCCGGTGCTCGGGCCCGACGCGGTCACCCGGTCCTCGACCTCGGTGACGAGGTCGAGGCCGCCATAGGTGCTCGGGTCGGCGCCACTCACCTGGGCGAAGACGAGTGACTTGGCGAGCTCGCCGGCCAGACGGAAGTCGGGGTCGCCGTAGGAGCCGCCGGTGACGTACTCCTCGACGCGCGTCGAGAGCGACGAGCGGAGCTGGCGGACCAGCGCCCGGTCCCCACCGACCTCGTCCATGCTCAGGCCGATGTCCATCGTCATGCCGAGGTCGTCGAAGTCGTAGGCGGAGTTGTGGATGACGCCGTTCGTGAGCTGCGTGGCCAGCCAACCGGTGCCGGCGTGGGCGGCGCCCGGGGAGGGCACGTCCGTCGCGGCGTGGGCGGCGGGTGCGAGCAGGGGCTGGGTGAGCGCAGTGGTGGCGACTGCCAGTGCGAGCCCTGAGAGGAGACTTCTCGGCGGGGAGAGCTTCATGGTTCCTTCCTCGCTGCGACAACGAGGGGAACGGCATGCACCGCTACGCCCCCGCTGCATTCCTCGACAGCGATGGTGATCAAGACGCGTCGAGGCAGGTGTTCCGGCTCGCACGGGAAGAAGTGCTCCCGTGCCCACGGTTGCGGGTCAGCGCCGGTTTCGGACCGGCTTTCCCCAGCTCGGGCGTAAGTGGTGCCGACCCGGGTGGGTGCGGCGTTCGCAGCCTAGCCCTCCTCCGGCCCCGGACGCACCCCGGCCCGGCGTCGTGGGACGCCGGGCCGGGGGTGGTGCGTGGTGGTGGTGCAGGTGGTGCGAAGACGCTCAGTTGCGGACGCGGATCCAGGTGCGCGCCTCGTCGTCTGAGGTCTTCACCAGGCCGACACGACGCTGGTTGCCGGTCGGCAGCAGGAGCTTGCGGACGATCTTGCCGCCCAGCGTCTTGCCCTTCACGCGGCGGAAGTCGCCCTTGACCTGCATGCACGCGCTCTCGCCCGGGGCCAGTCCGTAGACCCGGAACTGCACGCGCTCACCGGCGCGGGCCTGACGACGGACGGACTCGATCCGGAACTTGTCCCTGCTCGCCGGGGCGAACTGCAGGCCGAGGATCGCCTGCGCAGTGGCACGACGCCACTCGTCACGACCGTCGGCGGGGATGCCACCGGCCTTGGCCGCCTTGGCCCGGTCCTTGCGGAAGGCGACGGCTCCTGTGTCCTTGGTCAGCGCCGTACGGCACTTGTACTTGTCGACCGGCTGGTTCTTGCGCACCCACAGGGCGGCCTTGAGAGCGGCGTCGCGGTTCTTCAGCAGCCCCAGGGCGTAGCCGCCGAGGGCGGTCGAGTTGGTGTTGATCTGCGCACCGTCGCCGGAGCTGCGGAACGCACCGCTCTTGCGCTGGCGGTCGGCCAGCCACGTGCCGGCCTTGGCGAGCGCGTCCTTGACCGCCTTGCTGGTGTCACGCGACTCGACCAGGTTGATCACGGCGAACGCGGTCGCGTCCGGGTCGGCCTCGCTGCCGGCCGCACCCTCGGTGCACGACTGGTTGGGCACGTCGGCCTTCGCGAAGTTGAGCCGGAAGGCGCCCGAGGCGCACTGCTGCTTGAGCAGGAAGTCGCGCGCCGCACCCGCCTCCGTGGACCGGGCGCGTGCCAGGGCGCGCACGGCGTAGGACTGGCCGACGACGTTGGCGTAGTTGCCGAACTCCGACTTGTCGAAGATCCGACCGGCGATCGCCGCAGCCTGCGGCTCGGCGGCCGGGTCGGCCGGGACGTCGGCCGTGCGCTCCTCGAGGCGGGTGATCAGGTTGATCCCGTTGTAGTTGGTCGGCACCTTGTCGGCCGCGCGGGAGAAGGTGGCAGCCTTGGCCAGCGGGCCGGCGTAGGACTCCTTGGTGCCGTCACCGATGTACTCGCCGATGCGCGGCTCGAGAGCGTTGTTGATCGCCCTGACGTCCGCGACGTGGCCGGGAGTGATCGCGAGCGCCATGCCGGTGTCGATGGTGAGGCCGAAGTCCGGGCCGGAGCCGCTCACGATCAGGCCGTTGCTGAGTTCGCCTGCGATCCAGTCGGCGGCGATCGCCGAGGGGGTGCTGTCGGTGGGCACGCCGGACGTGGCCGCCCGGAGGGCCGGCGAGGGATCCGCCGAGGCGGGCGGAGCGGCGAGTACGCCGACTCCGAGTGCGGCGGTCGACAGGGCGACCGCAGCCGTTCGGATGGGTCGGATGAGATGCTGCATGACTTTCCTTCCCGCTCGCGAGGAAGGCGCGACAACTGTGACGCGTCAGGTGTTCCCCGTGTGGTGCGAGCGTTGGTTGGTGATGTGACTCATGTGACGCACCAGCACCATAACAAGTTGTCTAGACCGCGCCTCATCGCCCGCAAGGGAACCTCAGGACAGCTTCTCCAGGATCAGCTCGCGCACCCGGCCCGCGTCCGCCTGACCGCGCATCTCCTTCATCACCGCACCGATGAGCGCACCGGCCGCGGCCACCTTGCCCTCACGGATCTTGTCGGCGACGTCGGGGTTGGCGGCGATGGCGTTGTCGACCGCGGCGCCCAGGGCACCGTCGTCGGAGACCACGGCCAGGCCGCGGCTCGCGACCACCTCGTCCGGGCTGCCCTCACCGGCCAGGACGCCCTCGAAGACCTGGCGCGCCAGCTTGTCGTTGACCGTCTTGTCGTCGACGAGCGCCTGGATGCGCGCGACCTGGGCGGGCGTGATGGGCAGGTCGACGATGTCGACGCCGTCCTCGTTGCTGCGCCGGGCGAGCTCGCCGAGCCACCACTTGCGGGCGGCCTGCGGCGGGGCCCCCTCGGCGATGGTCTCCTCGACCAGGCCGAGCGCCCCGGCACCCACGGTGTCGCGCATCTCCATGTCGGTGAAGCCCCACTCGGCCTGCAGCCGCGCGCGGCGTACGGTCGGGTTCTCCGGCAGGGTGCCGCGCAGCTCGTCGACCCACTCCCGGCTCGGCGCGACGGGCACCAGGTCCGGCTCGGGGAAGTAGCGGTAGTCCTCGGCGTCGGACTTCTCGCGACCGCTCGTGGTCATCCCGGTGTCCTCGTGCCAGTGACGGGTCTCCTGGAGGATCGAGCCGCCCTCGCTGAGGATCGCGGCGTGGCGCTGCATCTCGTAGCGCACCGCCCGCTCGACGGAGCGGAAGGAGTTGACGTTCTTGGTCTCGGTCCGGGTGCCGAGGCCGCCGCTGTCCTTCGGGCGCGAGCGACAGGTTGACGTCGGCACGCAGGTTGCCCTGGTCCATCCGCGCCTCCGAGACGCCGAGCGCGACGATCAGCTCGCGGAGCTGGGCGACGTAGGCGCGCGCCACGTCGGGCGCCCTCTCCCCCGCACCCATGATCGGGCGGGTGACGATCTCGATCAGGGGAATGCCGGCGCGGTTGTAGTCGACGAGCGAGTAGTCGGCGCCATGGATGCGGCCGGTGGCGCCACCGACGTGCAGCGACTTGCCGGTGTCCTCCTCCATGTGGGCGCGCTCGATCTCCACACGGAACGTCTCGGTCTCCCCTGCCTCGTTCTGGATGTCGACGTCCATGAATCCGTCGAAGCAGATCGGCTCGTCGTACTGCGAGGTCTGGAAGTTCTTCGGCATGTCCGGGTAGAAGTAGTTCTTCCGGGCGAAGCGGCACCACTCGGCGATGTCGCAGTTGAGCGCCAGGCCGATCCGGATCGCCGACTCGACGGCCTTGCCGTTGACCACCGGCATCGCGCCGGGCAGGCCCAGGCACGTCGGGCACACGCCGGCGTTGGGCTCACCGCCGAAGACGGCCGGGCAGCCGCAGAACATCTTGGACGCCGTGTTGAGCTCGACGTGGACCTCGAGGCCGATGGCCGGGTCGAAGGCGGCGAGCACGTCGTCGAAGGGCATCAGGGTGTCGGTCATCGCACGACCTCGTTCTCGGCAGGCTTCTCGGCAGGCTTCTCGGCAGGCTTCGTGGAGAGGGCGGGCGCCTGGTCGAGCAGGGGTCCGCCCCACTGGTCGGTCAGCAGCTTCTCGAGCGCGGCGCCGACGCGGTAGACGCGGTCGTCGGCCAGCGCCGGTGCGAGCACCTGGAACCCGGCTGGGAGCGGCTCCTCGTCGACGAGCCCGCTGGGCACCGAGATGCCCGGTACGCCGGCGAGGTTGGCGGGGATGGTGGCAAGGTCGTTGAGGTACATCGCCATCGGGTCGTCGAGCTTCTCGCCGATCCGGAACGCCGCGGTGGGCGCGGTGGGCGAGACCAGGACGTCGACCTGCTCGAAGGCCGCGTCGAAGTCGCGGCTGATGAGGGTGCGGATCTTCTGGGCCTGGCCGTAGTAGGCGTCGTAGTAGCCGCTGGACAGGGCGTAGGTGCCGAGGATGATCCGGCGCTTGACCTCGTCGCCGAACCCGGCATCACGGGTGGCACGCATGACGTCCTCCGCCGACGGGCTCCCCTCGGGGGTGACCCGGAGGCCGAAGCGCATCGCGTCGAACTTCGCGAGGTTGCTCGACGCCTCGGCCGGCAGGATCAGGTAGTAGGCGGCCAGCGCGTGGACGAAGGACGGGCAGGACACCTCGACGACCTCGGCGCCCGCCTTCACCAGCAGCTCGACGGACTCGTTGAAGCGGTTCATCACGCCGGCCTGCCAGCCGTCGCCGGCGAGCTCGGTGATGACGCCGACCTTGACGCCGGTCATGTCTCCGGAGGCACCGCGCCTGGCCGCCTCGGTGAAGGAGGGCCACTCCTGCTTGATCGAGGTGGAGTCGCGCAGGTCGTGCCCGCCGATGAGGTCGTGCAGCATCGCCGCGTCCTGCACGGTGCGGGTGACCGGACCGGCCTGGTCGAGGCTGTTGGCCAGGGCGACCAGGCCGTAGCGCGAGACGCCTCCGTAGGTCGGTTTCACGCCGACCGTGCCGGTGACGGCACCGGGCTGGCGGATCGAGCCACCGGTGTCGGTGCCGATCGCGAGCGGAGCCTCGAAGGCGGCGACGGCAGCGGCCGAGCCACCGCCGGATCCACCGGGGATGCGGTCGAGGTCCCACGGGTTACGGGTGGGGCCGTAGGCGGAGTGCTCGGTGGAGGAGCCCATCGCGAACTCGTCCATGTTGGTCTTGCCCAGGATCGGCAGCCCGGCGGCGCGGAGTCGCTGGACGACGGTGGCGTCGTAGGGCGGGATCCAGCCCTCGAGGATCCTGGAGCCGCAGGTCGTCGGCAGCCCGCGGGTGGCGAGCACGTCCTTGACGGCGATCGGTACGCCGTCCAGCGGGCCGCGTGCCTCGCCGCGCGCCCGTCGCGCGTCGGAGTCGGCAGCCTGCGCCAGGGCGCCCACGCGGTCGACGTGGAGGAAGGCGTGGACATCGGCGTCGACGGCGTCGATGCGGTCGAGGTGCGCCTCGGTGAGCTGGGTCGAGGTGACCCGGCCCTCGGCGAGGTCCTCGGCCATGGACGCCGCGGTCGCGGTCAGGTTCGGCTGCGTGGTCATCAGGCCTCCTCGCCCAGGATCCGCGGCACGGAGAAGCGCTGGTCCTCCACGGCGGGTGCGCCGGACAGCGCCTCCTCAGCCGTCAGACCGGGCACGACGACGTCCTCGCGGAACACGTTGGTCAGCGGGATGGCGTGCGAGGTGGGCGGAACGTCGTCCCCCGCGACACCGGTGATGGAGGCGACGGACTCGAGGATGACGCTGAGCTGCGGCGCCAGGTGGTCGAGCTCGGCGTCGGAGAGGTCGATGCGGGCGAGGGCGGCCAGGTGGGCCACCTCCTCGCGGGAGATCTCGGGCATGGGGTCAATCCTAGGGAGAGGGCTCCCGCGGCTCCGCCCGGGCCTCTCGTCAGGCCCCGGCGGAGTGCCGTACGTCGGTGACGTCCCAGCGCCTCTCAGCAGCTGGAGCGCTTCTCCGCGTTCTTGCAGGTGTCGTTGCCGCCTCGCCCGCGGGCGATGTCGAAGCCCTTGCCACCGTCGAGCCGATCGGGCTGCTTCGAGCCGGTCATCACGTCGGCGCCGCCACGGCCGTAGATCTTCACGCGGAAGTCGGGGTTGGCGGTGATGACCTCCGAGTCGTTGCTGCCCTTGAAGATCGAGAGGGCGCGCGCGGGGAGGAGCACGTCGCTGAAACCGGTGATCTTGCCCCGGAGCGTGTAGGGCTGCAGGTCGCGGATCGCGGTCTTCTTCATCTGGTCGATGCGCACGGTCGGCTTCAGGGCCGGGTTGGAGGTGGGCAGCAGGCGCAGCTTGTCCTGGCCACCGTGCCCCTTGGCCACGAAGCCGGACTCGACCGGGATCGGGAAGGTGATCGTGTCGACCCCACCGCCGCCGCGGAGGACCTGGTGGAGGTCGGAGGTGGAGGTGATCGTGTCGGCACCCGTGCCGCCGACAAGGGTGTCCGAGCCGACCGTGCCGCTGAGGCTGTCGTCACCGGCCTCGCCGAAGAGGCGGTCGTTGCCCACGGTCCCCGCCGTGTCGGCGACGATCACGTCGTCGCCGCCGTGGCCGAAGATGGTGTCGTCCCCGCCGCGGGCGAAGATCACGTCGGCGGAGTTGGTGCCCTTGATGGTGTCGCCGAGCGGGGAGCCGAAGACGCGGATGCCTCCGGAGAACCCGGTGACGGTGTCGTTGCCGTCTGCGGCGATCGGCACCGTGGCGGCCGCACGGAAGTCCACGACGACCGCGGCGGGCGCACTGGCGTAGGAGAGGCCGTCGAGGAGCACCTTCGTGCCCTCGCTGGCCGGGCGGGGGTCGTAGCCCAGGTCGATCGTGTCGTTGCCGGCGCCACCGGTGATCGTGTCGCCCTTCTTCACGATCCGCCCGAACCTGTCGATCCGGACCAGGTCGGCCTCACCCCAGATGCGGTCGTTGCCGTCACCGCCGAAGATCCTGTCGGCGCCATCGCCACCGCAGATCACGTCGTTGCCGCCCAGTCCGCGGATGGTGTCGTTGCCACCGCGGGCGACGATCACGTCGCGCTTGGCGGTGCCGGTGATCGAGTTGGCCTTGTTGTTCCCGACGATGGTCGCCTTCAGGCCGGCGCAGGTGACTGCGGCCGCCTGGGCCGACGGCACGAACGCGAGCGGCGTGGCCAGCCCGATCGCGGCGACGATCGCTGGGACGGCAGATGGGACGGCAGATGGGACGAGACGCATGGGGACCCCCGAGATAGATGTCCAGTTGCTTATGACCGCAACGGGGCCTCATCAAACATCACGGCCCTCCGAGCGGCTCGCCGGTGCGTCCCTCAGGTGGCCAGGGCGTCGGGGCCCGACTCGAGCAGCACGGTGAACTGGTCCTCGTCGAGGACCGGGACGCCGAGCTGCTCGGCCTTGTCGGCCTTGGTGCCGGCGTTCTCGCCGACCACGACGTAGTCGGTCTTCTTCGACACCGAGCCCGACGCCTTGCCGCCGCGGCTGATGATCGCCTCCTTGACCGAGTCGCGCGTGTAGTGCTGGAGCGACCCGGTGGCGACGATGGTCAGCCCCTCGAGGGTGCGGGCGATGGACTCGTCGCGCTGGTCGGCCATGGCGACGCCCGCCGCCGCCCAGCTGTCGATGATGGCGGTGTGCCACTCGGCACCTTCGCCGTCCAGCCAGCCGCGCACCGAGGCGGCGATCGTGGGGCCGACACCGTCGGTGTTGGCCAACGTCTCCTCCGACGCCTCGCGGATGGCGGCCATGGAGCCGAACTGCGTGGCCAGCGCCCGGGCCGCGGTCGGTCCGACGTGGCGGATCGACAGCGCCACCAGCACCCGCCACAGAGGCACCTCGGCCTTGCGCTGGTGGAGGTTGGCCAGCAGGCGCAGGCCGTTGGCGGAGAGCTGCGGCCCCTCCTCCCCCTTCTTCGGCGCACGGGTGAACAGGGGCGCGGTCAGCAGCGCAGCCTCGTCGAGCCCGAACAGGTCGCCCTCGTTGACGATGGCCCCCGCGTCGAGCAGCGCGACGGCCGCCTCGTAGCCGAGGCCCTCGATGTCGAAGGCTCCCCGACCCGCCACGTGGAAGACGCGCTCGCGCACCTGGGCGGGGCACTTCTCGTGGTTGGGGCAACGCAGGTCCTTGTCACCCTCCTTCTGCTGGGCCAGCGCGGTCCCGCACGCGGGGCACGTCGTCGGCATCTTCCAGGGCTTCAGCCCCTTCGGCCGCAGCGGCAGGACCGGTCCCAGGATCTCGGGGATGACGTCGCCGGCCTTGCGCAGGATGACGGTGTCGCCCGGCCGGACGTCCTTGCGCTCCACCTCGTGGGCGTTGTGCAGTGTGGCGTTCTCCACCGTGGAACCGGCCACCTTGGTGGGCTCCATGACGCCGTAGGGGGTGACCCTGCCGGTCCGACCGACATTGACCTCGATCGCGATCAGGAGCGTGTTGACCTCCTCGGGCGGGTACTTGAACGCGATCGCCCACCGCGGCGCCCGGCTGGTCGAGCCCAGCCGCCGCTGGAGTGACACGTCGTCGACCTTGACCACCAGTCCGTCGATCTCGTAGCCGACGATCGTGTGACGGTGCTCGCCCACGTAGGCGATCCAGTCCTCGACCTCGGCAAGCGTGGCCACGACCCTGACCTGCTCGGAGGTCGGCAGCCCCCACGTCCGCAGGGAGTCGTACGCCGCGCTCTGCGACGCGGGCTCGAACCCCTCCCGAGCGCCGATGCCGTGGCAGACCATGCCCAGGTCGCGCGTCGCGGTCACCCGCGGGTCCTTCTGGCGCAACGACCCGGCGGCGGCGTTGCGCGGGTTGGCGAACATCGGCTTGCCTGCCTCGACCATCGAGGCGTTGAGCCGCTCGAAGGCCTCGCTCGGCAAGAAGACCTCACCGCGGACCTCGAGGAGGGCTGGCACGGGGTGCTCGTCGGTGCCGGTGAGGCGGTGCGGCACCGAGGCGATGGTCTTGACGTTGGGCGTGACGTCCTCGCCGGTGCGTCCGTCGCCCCGGGTGAGGGCGCGGACCAGGCGTCCCTGCTCGTAGAGCAGGTTGATGGCGAGGCCGTCGACCTTCAGCTCGCAGAGCAGGGCGGGCGACTCGATGCCCTCGCGCAGGATGCGGGCATGCCAGGCGGCGAGGTCGTCGCCCGAGAAGGCGTTGTCGAGCGACTCCATCCGCTGGAGGTGGTCCACCGCGGTGAACTCCGTCGAGACGGCACCGCCGACCTTCTGGGTGGGTGAGTCCGGCGTGCGCAGCTCGGGGAAGTCGCCCTCGAGCGCCTCCAGCTCGCGCAGCCGGACGTCGAAGTCGGCGTCGGACAGGGTGGGGTCGTCGAGCACGTAGTAGCGCCAGCGGGCGTCCTCGACCTGCTCGCTGAGCTCGCGATGGCGCTCACGCGCCTGCGGCGGAGCCGTGGCGACACCGGGATCGAGATCGGGCTGGTCTGGCGTGCTCATGGGCACAGTTTGCCGGGTACCTCCGACACCCGGCGCTGCACCTCACCGGACCGATCCGACGAAGCGGTCTGGACCGGATGGAACGGGTTGGTTCCATCGGAATAGATCGGCTTCCCCTCCTGTTGGGCGAAACGGAACCGTTCCGTTTCATCAGGCCCTGCCGACGTGTGAGAGAGATCCGTGACCCCGACCGAGACAGGCACCCGCCCCCGCGTGGAGGGCGAGCGCGAGCTGGAGATCCTCGAGGCAGCGCTCGAGGTCCTCGACGAGGTGGGCTACGACCTGCTGACGATGGATGCCGTGGCGGCACGCGCCAAGGCGTCCAAGGCCACGCTCTACCGGCGCTGGAAGAGCAAGCCCGAGCTCGTCGTGGCAGCGATCATGGCGCACAAGGGCGAGTCGGTCGTGCCCGACACCGGCACCCTGCGCGGCGACCTGCTGGCGGCCTACTGCGGCGCGAGCGGCGGCCTCAACGATCCCTTGGCGCAGTCGGTGCTCAGCGCGGTCGTCACGGCCATGGGTCGTGACCCGGAGTTCGCCGAGGTCTACCGCCGCGACTTCATCGCACCCAAGATCGCGGTCTCGCGCGCGATCTACGAACGCGCCCGCACCCGCGGCGAGGTCCACCCCGACGTCGACCTCTCGGTGCTCGCCCCCTCACTCGCCGGGATCGTCCTGCACCGCGCGTTCCTGCTCGGCGATGCCGTGACCCCCGAGCTCGTCGAGCGTGTCCTCGACGAGGTCATCCTGCCCGCCGCCCTCCACGGCCCTCTCGCCTGACCACGGGCCGACTCGACTGTCGGCCCCCTCTGCTCCACTCGTCACCGACCCGCTCTTGAGAAGGACTCCCATGACCGACCTCGCTCCGGTTGCCGATGAGGTGACCCCCGAGCAGCACAAGCGCCTGCGCTGGGCGCTCGTGCTCATCTCGCTCGCGCAGCTGATGGTGGTGCTGGACAGCACCATCGCCAACATCGCCCTCCCCTACATCGGAGGCGACCTCGACATCGCCCAGGCCAACCTGCAGTGGATCGTGACGGGCTACGCCCTCACGTTCGGCGGCTTCCTGCTGCTCGGCGGGCGGCTCGCGGACCTCTACGGTCGACGTCGCATCTTCATGACCGGCGTGCTCGTCTTCGCCGTCGCCTCCCTGGTCGGCGGTGCCGCCCAGAACGAGGTCATGCTGCTCGGCGCCCGCGCCTTCCAGGGACTCGGCGCCGCGATGGCCTCGCCCGCCGCTCTGGCCCTGATCGCCACGACGTTCCCGGCCGGCAAGGAGCGCAACCGCGCCTTCGCTGTCTACGCCGCCATGGCTGGGGTCGGCGCCGCAGTGGGCCTGGTCCTCGGTGGGTGGCTCACCGGCCTCGACCACCCGCTCGGCATCGCCGGCTGGCGCTACACCTTCCTCATCGTGGTCCCGATCGGCCTGTCCGCCGCCTTCTTCGCGCCGCGGTTCTTCGACGAGTCCGAGCGTCACCCGGGCGAGCTCGACGTCCCCGGAGCCATCGCGGGCACCTTCGGCCTGCTCGCCATCGTGTTCGGCCTCAGCCGGGCCGGCCAGGAGGCCTACGGCTGGGGTGCCACCAGCACCATCGCCAGCCTGGTGGTGGGCGTCGCGCTGCTCGGCCTCTTCATCCTGATCGAGTCTCGCGTGGAGCACCCGCTGCTGCCGTTCCGCATCTTCGCCAGCAAGAACCGCGCGGTCGCCTTCGCGGTCATGATGATCGTCCCGGCTGCGATGTTCGCGATGTTCTTCTTCCTCTCGCTCTTCATCCAGCTGGTCGTGGGCTACTCCCCGCTCCACACGGGCTTCGCGTTCCTGCCGTTCTCGATCGCGATGATCATCTCGGCCACCACGGCCTCCAGGCTGATCAGCACCGTGGACCCCCGGTTCCTGTCCGGCGTCGGCACCCTGCTCTCGGCCACCGCCCTCTACGGCTTCAGCCGGCTCGACGTGCCCGACAAGGCGTCCGACATCCTGAGCGCCACCGCCAACGGCGGCTTCCTCGGCGACGGCGTCAACTACTGGACCCACGTCATGCCGTTCATCGTCCTGATGGCCTTCGGCATGGGGCTCAACTTCGTCCCGCTGACCCTGGTCGCGGTGCACCGTCTGCGGGCCCAGGACACCGGCATCGGCTCGGGCGTGCTCAACACCATGCAGCAGGTCGGCGGGGCCCTCGGCCTGGCCACCCTCAGCACCGTGGCCCTGCACTACACGACCGCACGGGCCGGGGAGGTCGCTCCCGAGCTCGGTGCCGCGGCCCAGGGGCAGCTCTCGCCCGAAGCGCTGGGCCAGGTCGCCGGCCTCGTCGGCTTCGCCGACGGCGCCACGCACGCCTTCCTGGTCGGCTCCGCGATGATGCTGGTCGCATCCGCCATCGTCTGGCTCTTCCTCGACGTCAAGCACGAGGAGCTGGCCACCGACGACGTGCCCGAGGGTGTCGGCGTCCACTGATCGCCCGCACCACCACCGACGAGGGAGGATCTCCGGCGACGGAGGTCCTCCCTCGGCACACCCCATCCGATGCCCGCGGCCGCTCCGAAGGAGACATGTGACCGACCCGCTGCTCACGAAGTACGACGCTCCCGGCAGCCCGCGAGCGATGATCCTGGTCCTCCACGGCGGCAAGCCGCGCTCGACCCAGGCCGTCGACGGGCGCAGTGCGTCCTGGCGCCGCGCGCTGTGGCTCCAGCGCGACATCGCCCCACGGGCCCACGAGGCGGGGGTCGGCGTCTGGCTGACGCGCTACCGCCACCGCGGCTGGAATGCCGGCGCCGACCCGACGGCTGACGCCCGGTGGGCCCTCGACGAGCTGCGCGCCGAGCACGGTGACGTGCCCGTCGTCCTGCTCGGCCACTCCATGGGGGCGCGCGTCGCGGTGCACGTGGCCGACGACCCGTCCGTGCGCGGCGTCGTGGGACTCGCCCCCTGGTGGTCGGCCCAGGACCCCGTGTCGACCCTCGCCGGTCGCACTCTCCGCGCCGCACACGGTCGCCGCGACCGGATCACCTCGTTCCGCGAGACCGGCCGCTACGTCCAGCGCGCCCGGCCGGTGGCCGAGAGCGCCGACCTGCGCGACATGGGGGCGCTGGGCCACTACATGATCACCGGCGCGCGACGCTGGCACGACGTGGCCGTCGAGGCGTCGCTGGAGGCGCTCGGCGAGCACGTTCCGCACGCCAGGCACTGACGCGAACCACGTCAGGCCGAGGCGGGTGTCAATCCCCCAGATGGGCCATGTGGCGGGCCACGGGCAGCCGTCATCCTGAATCGTGGTCACGACGGCCACCTCAGGGGAGGACCCGCACATGCCTTCGTCCCAGCTGCGCACCTTCGTCGTCCTCCTGGCCTCCCTCGGCACGGCTGCGGCGCTCGGCAGTGCCCCCGTCCATTCGGTGGTCATGGCGGACACCTCGCTGGCCCAGAAGGGCACGATCAAGGGATCGGTGAAGATGCCCGCGCGCGCCCGTCGCGACGTCTTCTCCTCCACCGCCTACGTCGCCCGGCTCGACAAGCCCGGGGCGATCCAGCCGGTTGCCCTGTCGAGGCGGGGCGCGTTCAAGGCCAAGGTCAGCCCCGGCCTCTACTCGGTCGTCACCTCCGGTTACGCCCGCAAGGCGCCGAGGACACACGCGTCAGTGGTCCTGGTGCGGTCCGGGCGCACCGTCAGGCCCCGCACGAGCGACCTCAGGGCGGGCCCGGTGCGGATCAGCGTCGGGCGCTTCACTCCCCCTCCCCGCGCCGATGCGGACGCAGGCTACTTCGCCCGCGGTCTGTCGGACCTGATGATCGGCGACGTGTTCGAGCAGCTGCGCGAGGTCGGCAGCTGCCGCAAGGTCGTCCGTCTCTACGAGGACCGCAAGTACGGGCGCTACGGCGACGTCCTCAAGGAGCTCAGGCTCCAGGCGTCACGGTTCGCCAGCCCGGAGACCAGGACGCGCGCCCGCGCCGCGTTGCGCAACCTCCCGAAGCTCGCGCCGACCCTGCGTGTCATGGGCTCGGTGACCTCGCTCTCCGCCACCTCGGCGACCGGACAGGTCAAGGTCGCGCACATCAGGTCCGGCCGGACCGTGTTCAGCCGTGACATCTCCAGCTCCTCCCCGTTCGACCTGTCGGTCGACGCCGCGGCGGCCGTCGCGAAGTTCCTGTGCGAGGTGGACGTGGAGACCGTGCCCGAAGCGCTCGCCGGCACGTTCTCAGGTTCCGTCGACACCGGCACGCACCTGCTGACCTGGACCGGATCTGTCACCAAGACCTTCGTCGCCGAGGACCCCCACACCGGTTTCCCCTACCTGGACTCCGCCCACTACCGCACCACCGCTGCGTCGGTCACCTGGCAGCTGACCGGCCGGTGCAACGGCGGCGGGACGTTGGCCCTGCCGGACCTGTCGACGGACTTCTACGACAGCACCATCGAGTGGCGGAGGACCGCAGGAAAGGGCTGGGCCTATGAGCTCGGACTCGCCCCGGCGTACCAGACGCAAGCCATGCTGGCGCCCTGCCCGCCGACGGAGAACGGTCCGTCCCCGCCGTACGACGCCGCAACGCTCGTGGGTGGTGGGGGCGGCGGCGCACTGATGGAGAACTCCGACACCAGAGGTGCGGAGACCAACCGGTTCAGCCCCGACAACGTGGCCTTCCGAGGCAGCCTGTCCATCGATCCCGGGTTCGCGCAGACCTGGACGTGGGACCTGACCGGGTCCGGAGAGGTCACGGTCCCGGCAGGCACGGGGGGCTGATCTGGCGTCCGGTGCTCAGAGGTTGCGCGCGACCCTGGCCGACAGCCGTACGGCGTCCGCCGCCCACGCCGGTGTCGCGCCGGCCAGTCCGCACGTCGGGGTGATGACCAGGCGCTCCCCCACGACCTCCTGGTCCAGGCCCAGCATGTCGAGCAGTCGCTGCACGCGCTCGGTCAGCCGTGCGTCCGAGGGCTCGGAGGCCGGGTCGGTGGAGGGCACGACACCGAGGGCGGTCGTACGACCGGCGTCCAGCGCCTCGGCGAAGGCGTCGAGGTCGCCCGGCCCGAGCATGTCGAGGTCCGCCGAGAGGCCGGCGACCCCGGTGCCGGCCACCAGCGACCAGGGCGTCTGCTGGGCGCACGAGTGCACCCAGGCCTCGGCACCTGCGTCGGCGATCGCGGCAACCACCCACTCGAGGTGGGCGGAGGCCTCGGGCAGGTCGACGCGTCGGTGGCGGCCGAAGCCGCTCGCGGTCGGGACCTGGGCCTGTACGACGGCGGCGAGGGCGGGCTCGTCGATCTGCACGATCCAGCGGTCGACCCCGCGCAGCCGGCGGCGCAGGTCGGCGAGGTGGACGGTGATCCCCTCGGCCAGTGCCTGCGCCAGCTCCCGACGAGCCCCGTGGTCGCTGAGCACCTTGTCGCCGCGTGGCTTCTCGACGGTGGCGGCCAGCGTCCAGGGCCCGGCGACCTGGGTCTTGAAGGCGCCCGCGTAGCCCTGACCCAGCTCCTCCACCACGTCGAGGTCCTGGGCCAGCAGTGACCGCGCCCGCCGGTGGTCGACGCCGCTGGCGTCGGTCAGTCGCCACCCGGCGGGCTGGAGGTCCGCGGCCAACCCGGCCACCACCGCCAGGCTCCGGCCTGTCATCGCCGCCGCGACGCCGCGCTCCGGCAGCTCGGGGACGTACGGCAGGTCGGGCAGCTCGTCGAGGACGAGGCGTACGGCCTCCGCGTAGTCCGTCCCGGGCATGGACCCGACGCCGGTCGCGGCGCTCATCCTCGCCCGCTTCGGCCAGCAGCCGGGCTGCGGCGCCGTCGACGGAGCGGGTCGAGGCGCTGACCAACGCCACCCCGACGCCGTGGTCACGGTCGATCCCGACGAAGGACCGGAAACCACCGGTGCCGCCGTTGTGCCAGGTGACGGTTCGCCGCAGCATGGAGCCCGTGAGCCAGCCGGCTCCGATCCGCATCTTGCCGGCGAACGGGACGCTCGGCTCCAGGGCGTCGGCGCCCGCAACCGTGCGGTCCAGCATGGCGCGCAGGAGCACCGCAAGGTCGGCGGCCGAGGAGCGCACGCCTCCGGCCGGGGCGATCGCCTCGTTGGCCCAGGGCTCGACCTCGCGCCCGGCGCGGTTCTGCGGCGCGACGGCTCCTGGGCGCAGCTGGTCGGCGGAGATGGGGACATAGGTGTCGACCAGGCCGAGCGGTTCGGTGATGCGCTGCGCCACGAGATCGGCGTACGACCTGCGCGCGGCGGAGGCAATGGCGTGCCCGAGGAGCTCGAAGCCGAGGTTGGAGTAGGCAGGCTTCGCCTTGCCGACCTTCACGTGCTCGAGCTGCACGAGCAGGCCAGCCAGGTCCTCACGGTAGGGGTTGCGGCCCTTGCGCCACAGCTCCCAGGTGCGGCGAACCATGTCGGAGCCGCCGGCGAGCCGTGGCAGCCCGGACCTGTGCGTGGCCAGCGCGGACAGCCGGACCCCGGCCATGGTGGCGGGGACATCCAGGTGGTCGCCGAGCACGGCGTCCTCGGCGACCTCGCCGCGGCTGACGGCGTCGCGCCAGAGCAGCCCGGTGATGCCCTTGCTCACCGAGCCGAGCTCGACGTCGCCGTGCACGTCGGTGCCCACCGCGTCGACCTCGACGCCGGCAGGCGTCACCAGTGCGACGACGTACGTCGTGTGCGTGTGCCCCAACAGCGCTCCGGCCCGCTGTGCCAGTCCACTCACGCAAGCGCCTCGACCGGGCGGGTCGACTCGATGGTGGCGGACCCGACGACCCGGGTGCCGTCGTAGATCACCGCGGCCTGACCGGGCGCGATGCCCTCAGCGGGGTCGATGAGGTCGATGGAGACCCGGTCGTCGTCGACGAGGACCACCGCACGGTGCTCGGCGCCGTGGGCACGCAGCTGCACGGTCCCCTCGACCCGCTGGGGCACGGAGCCGCACCAGCGCGGACGGACGCCGGCGATGTGGTCGACCGCCAGCCTCTCGCGGGGTCCGACGGTGACGGTCCCGCTGACCGGCTCGATGTCGAGGACGAACCGGGGCTTGCCGTCGGCTGCCGGGGTGCCGAGCCGCAGCCCGCGACGCTGGCCGATCGTGAAGCCGTAGGTGCCGGTGTGGCTGCCCACGGTCTCGCCGGTGGTGGCGTCGACGATGTCGCCACCGTGGTTGGGGGCGCGGTCGCCGAGCTTCTCGCGCAGCCAGCCGGCGGTGTCGCCGTCGGCGACGAAGCAGATGTCGTGGGAGTCGGGCTTGTCGGCCACCAGCAGGCCGCGGGCCTCGGCCTCCCGGCGTACGGCCGGCTTGTCGGTGTCGCCCAGCGGGAACATCGAGTGCCGCAGCTGCTCCTGGGTGAGGACTCCGAGGACGTAGGACTGGTCCTTGCCGTGGTCGGTGGCGCGGTGCATCTCGATCAGCCCGTCG
This sequence comes from uncultured Actinomycetota bacterium, assembly GCA_963843815.1. Lineage (GTDB taxonomy): Bacteria > Actinomycetota > Actinomycetes > Propionibacteriales > Nocardioidaceae > Nocardioides. The sequence continues at coordinate 159,159 of CAWJLX010000005.1, forward strand.
GCACCGGTCCGCAGCTGCGCGTAGTGACCGGTCGCCACGGCGTCGAAGCCCAGCGCCAGGGCCCGGTCGAGGACGGCCGCGAACTTGATCTTCTCGTTGCAGCGCAGGCAGGGGTTCGGCGTGCGTCCGGCGGCGTACTCGTCCATGAAGTCCTCCACCACGTCCTCGTGGAAGCGCTCGGAGAGGTCCCAGACGTAGAACGGGATGCCGATGATGTCGGCGGCGCGACGCGCGTCGTTGCTGTCCTCGATCGTGCAGCAGCCCCGGGCGCCGGAGCGGTAGGACGCGGGGTTGCGACTCAGGGCCAGGTGCACACCTGTGACGTCGTGGCCGGCCTCGACGGCACGGGCGGCAGCGACCGCAGAGTCCACTCCGCCCGACATGGCGGCGACCACGCGCGCCATCAGAGGCCCCTGGCGGCCCGGGCGCGCTCGACGACGGGCCCGATCGCCTCGACGAGGGCGTCGACGTCGGCGGTGGTGGAGGTGTGGCCGAGGGAGAAGCGCAGCGAGTGACGGGCCTGGTGCTCGTCGCAGCCCATCGCCAGCAGGACGTGCGAGGGCTGGGGCAACCCGGCCGAGCAGGCGGAGCCCGTCGAGCACTCGATGCCGCGCGCATCGAGCAGCATGAGCATCGAGTCACCCTCGCAGCCCGGGAAGCCGAGGTGGGCGTTGCCCGGCAGACGCCCCGGACCCATGGGGGCGCCGTGCAGGTGGGCGTCGGGGACGACCTCGATGACGCGGCGCACCAGGTCGTCGCGCAGCTGGGCGACGCGTACGGCGTGCTCGTGCTGGGTCTTGACCGAGGACTCGACCGCGGCCGCGAGGCCTGCGATCGCGGGCACGTCGAGGGTGCCGCTGCGGATGTCGCGCTCCTGCCCGCCCCCGTGCACGAGCGCACTCACCGACAGGTCACGTCGTACGACCAGGGCACCGACGCCGTAGGGGCCACCGACCTTGTGGCCGGTGAAGGTCAGCGCGTCCACGCCCGAGACCGCGAAGTCGACCGGCACCTGCCCGAGCGCCTGCACGGCGTCGGTGTGCACGGGGATCCCGTGCTCGGACGCGATCGCGACGACCTCGTCGAGCGGCTGCAGCGAGCCGATCTCGTTGTTGGCCCACATGACAGACACCAGGGCCACCGAACCGGGGTCCTCGGCGATGGAGTCCTTCAGGGACTCGACGTCCAGGACGCCCTCGGAAGACACCGGCAACAGCTCGACGTCGGCACGGTCGTACTTGCCGAGCCAGTGCAGCGGGTCGAGCACGGCGTGGTGCTCGATCGCCGTCGACAGGATGCGTGTCCGACGCGGGTCCTGCTCGCGTCGCGCCCAGAAGATGCCCTTGAGGGCGAGGTTGTCGGACTCGGTGCCGCCCGAGGTGAAGACCACGTCGGCAGGACGAGCACCGATGGCTCCCGCGATCGTCTCGCGCGACTCCTCCACCACGCGCCTGGCACCTCGTCCCGAGGCGTGCAGGGAGCTCGCGTTGCCGACGCCGGTGAGGTGTCGGGTCATCGCCTCGACCGCGACCGGCAGCATCGGCGTGGTCGCGGCGTGGTCGAGGTAGACGAGGGGCTCGGTCATGACCTGCCAAGCGTACGGGGCGAGCCCCCTGCGCACCCACCGGAGGACCTAGGCTCCCCGGCATGCGCACGTCTCGGGCCTGGTTCGCCTGCCTCCTCCTGGTGCCGACGATGGGCTGCGAGCAGCGGGACACGGCGCCAGAACCGGAGGTCGCGAAGCGCTCCGCGGTTGCCCCGGGGATGGACGAGTCGCTCCGGGACGCCGCCCTGGCCCTCGTCGAGACCGCGAGCGCGCCTCCGTGAGGGTGATCGTGACGCGTTCCTGGCCACGGTCGACCCGGCCGCGACGGAGTTCGCGAGGACACAGGCACGCTGGTTCGACAACCTGGCCGAGATCCCGGCCACCGACCTCGCACTCGAGCTCGGCGACGAGGGGGTGATGACTCGCGTCCATGGCGAGGGCGGACCTGCAGCTGCCGGTCGACTTCACGATGCGACTCGACGGCTTCGACGACCTGCCGGCGACCCAGCCGCTCATCTACACCTTCGTCGGCGACGAGGACGAGGTGCTGCTCACCAGCGACCGCAACCTCCAGAGCGACGCCTTCACCGGCTGGCGCCCGGCGCCGTGGGACGTCACCGACATCGTGGTCGAGCAGACGGACGACGTCCTCGGCATCTTCGACGCGGAGACCGCCGCCACTGCCGACGCGGTCATGGATGCCACGACCGCCGCCCTCGACGTCGTCAACGGCCAGGTGCCCGCGTGGTCGGGCCACGTCACCGTCTACAACATCAGCGACGTCGACTGCCCTCGACAAGATGAGCCTGATGGACCGTCAGCAGACCGCCGGTGTGGCCTTCCCCGTCCGGCGCATCCGGGGCGACGCAGGTCGCGTCCTACCGGGTGATGCTCAACCCCGACGTGGTCAGTCCGACTTCGACCGCCGCGTGGTGCTGCGCCACGAGCTGACCCACGTGGCGCTGGGCACCTCCGACGACCGCAGTCCCACCTGGCTGGTCGAAGGAGCGGCCGAGTACGTCGCCGGATCGACCTACCCGGTCGACGACCGCCGCCGTCGATCGCGCGTCCGACCTGGGTGACGTCGCGACCCGGAGCTGCGGAGTGGTCGGGACTTCTACCAGGTGGATCCACTCACCAGCTACACGCTCTCCGGCATCGTGTGCGACTACCTCGCCACCACGCGTGGACCCGAGGCCCTGTGGAGCCTGATGGCGGCCTTCCGTGGCGAACAAGGCCACCGACGACGCCGTCCTCAGGCGTGAGCTCGGCGTCGACGCGGCTGGCTGTCCGCGGACGCCCCTGCCCGGCTCAACGGTTGAGCCGGCCCCGCCAGGCGTGGTCCGGGTAGAGGCGGCCCACGGCCTCGCGCAACCAGCCCTGCTCGGCTCGACCGAGCAGTGGCCACGTCACGGCCAGGTCGCGATCGTCCTTGGGGCGGTGGAGGGCGGCCTTGTAGAGCAGGGTGATCTCGGGACGGAGGTAGCGCACGCCGTCGCCATCCACCCAGGTGACGTCCTCGAGCGGGGCGACGTGGTCGGGGTCGCGCTTGCTGGTCCACTGCCCGTCGCGGTCGGGAGTGATCGGCAGGTCGATGATCCAGGGGTCGGCCGCGCTCCGGCGCACCCAGATCTGGCTGTGGTCGTCCAGCACCTCCGGGTGGCGATCGTTGAAGGGGCGGAGCGTGCCGCCGTGGTTGCTCCAGAGGTTCCAGCGATCGCCCACGTGCTCGCGGAAGGCCGGGAGGTCGCAGGCCAGGATCGACAGGTCGACATCCTCGTGCTCGCGCGGGACGCCGCGTGAAGGCCTCGATCGACCAGCCGCCGACGATCCACCACGGGCGGGTGAAGCCGGCCATGAACTCCACGAGACCGGCCGGGTCGAGCGGTGCCCACGGGCCGTACCAGCGGAGGAAGTCCTCGTCCTCCGCGATCTCCTGGGGCGTCCGGTGCAGCGGCTCCCGTACGTCGTCCATGCGCCGACGCTAGCGCCGTTGGCGATCTCCTATCTGCGTCGGTGGAACTGAGGTCGCCGTTGGGGAGCGGTCGGTGCGGTGGCTGGTGTCGTGGGCTCGGTGGTGGTGGTGGGAGCAGAGCAGGATGGCGTTGGTCGAGGTTGGTGGGTCCGCCGGTGTGCCAGGGGTCGAGGTGGTGGGCGTCGCACCAGGTGCCGGGGATGTCGCAGCCTTCGGCGCGGCAGGTGCTGGTCGCGGATGCAGGAGGGCTTTGCGTTGGGCGGGGGTGAAGAGTCGTTTGGCTGCGGCCGAGGTCGATGGGGAGGCTCGGTCGCCGTCGAGGACGGCGGGGAGGATCTTGGCGGTGCAGGCGAGCCGGCGGGCCTGGGCGGCGGTGATCCGGTCGCCGGTGAGGTCGTCGCCGGGGACGAGGCCGGCGCCGAGGAGGTCGGCGGTGGCGAGCTCGGCGTGGAGGGCGGCGAGGGGGATGGTGACGATGACGGTGGTGGCGTCGCCGCCGTGGATCGGGAGCCGGGTGGGGTCGATGGTCTCGAGGAGCTGGCACGAAGGCTTGTCCGAGGCGTTGGGGTAGGGCAGCCGGGTGACCGGATCGGCGGCCTGCTGGTCCGCGGTCGTTGGGTCCGTGGTCGTCGCGGTGGGCTGCGGGGGTTGGTGAAGGCTTCGAGGTAGGTCGCGAGCCGGGTGGCGATGGCGTCGGGGACGCGTGCGGAGATCCGGGTGGTGCCGTCGCCGAGGCGACGCATGGTCAGCCGGGTCAGGTCGGCGGCGTTGGCTTCGAGGTCGGCGAGCCGGGCGGCCTCGGCCTGCTTCGGCGATCTCGGGGGCGATGACGTCGAGGATCCGGCGGCCGAGGCGGCCGAGCTCCTTGGGCCCGAACTCCTCGGCGTGCTCCACGAGGTTCGCCTCGGCGAGCGTGATCGTGTCGGCATCCACCGAGGCGGGCAGGGCGGCAATCGCGCGGTGGATGACGTGCGCCTGGGCGAGTGTCGCGTCGCCGTCGCGCATCGCCGCCGCCAGGACCGGATGCTCCCGGTCCAGCGCCGTCGCGAGCGCGAGGTCGGCACGGGCGTCGGCGAACCGCGTACGCGTCGTGGTGGGCCAGCCACACGCCGGCGTCCTTCGCACCCGTCGAGTCGGCGAGATCACCCGCATCGGCCAGGACCCGCAACCGCAGCTCGGTCAGCTGGGCCTCGGCACGCACCAGCTCGCTCAGCGCGGTCGCCTTCTCGTCGATCGCTCATGAACGTCGGATTCGCACCGGAGACCGACTTGAGCAACGCCCGGATGTCGGAGACGGCAGCAACAATCGGATGACTCACGATCGGATCTGTCACGGCTGGCCTCCTCTCCGACGACGGGGAGCGTCACGCACACACGTGACCCTCGACGATCGTCGCTCCTGGAGGCCCGGATCCTGGACTATTACTCACCCTCGCAACTCGCCCACCAGCTCGGCATCTCGACTACCCGGTGACTACATGGAACGTGACACCGACTCTACCCGCCCACCACGCGATATAGAACACATGTTCGATCAAGAGATCGTCAAGCTTTCCTGGAGCTCACGCTCGCGACGGTCCGACGAGTGGCACGATGACGACCATGGGCGCACGTCTGCTGGTCGTGGTCTCGGGCCTCCCCGCCAGCGGAAAGACCACGGTGGGACGGGTCCTCAGCGAAGGCCTATCCCTCCCCCTCATCGACAAGGACGCGATCCTCGAGGCCCTGTTCGACAGCCTGGGGTGCGACGACAGTGATCAACGGCGGCGCCTCAGCCGGGCCAGTGAAGAGGTCCTGCTCACCCAGGCCGGCTCCTCCGGGGCAGCGGTGCTCGTGAGCTGGTGGCACCACGACACAGCACCCGCCCGGCTCACCGAGATCGCCCAGTCGCTCGTCGAAGTCTTCTGCGACTGCCCCCTTGACGTGGCAGCGGCCAGGTTCGCTGCGCGAGAGCGTCATCCAGGGCACCTGGACCAGCTCCCGAGCAGGCGTACCGGACGACGCGATTGCGTCAGTCGTACCCGGGCCGACTGGGACTGGGCGGCCCCCTGGTCACCATCGACACCACTGCCCCGGTCGACGACGACGCGCTGGTCAACGAGGTGCGAGCCGCGATCAGCGCCGCGGATGTGCACCAGGTCATCGCAGCCGCCGAGCAGCGGGCGGCCGCCTTTGCCGACGGAGACGCCGCACGCTTGGTCCGGCTCCTGCCGAGGACTCCGCTTGGACGACCCACCCGGGCGACACCTACACCAGGGCCGAGTACATCAGCCGGAATACCAGTGGTCGGACGGTGTGGCGCGCGCAGCGCCTGGCGGGGACGCAGGTCGACGTGGTCGGCGACACGGCGGTCCTGCGGGCCGAGGTCACTGACGTGGTCGTCGGCGAAGAGAACGAGCTCGCGACCTTCCGGATGCCGATGACACAGGTCTGGGTCCGCGCCGGTGGCGACTGGAGGTGCCTGGCAGGTCACGCCGGTCCGCGCCTGATCTGACAGCCTCCGCATGATGCGGGAGGACCTGGTTCCGTCAACCTGGCGATCCAGCCGGTGCCCCGGCGTCGACGTCGACGTCGATCCGCTGGCGAGCCACGAACCGGAACCGGTCTCCGCGGAAGACCGACCTGGTCCACTCGACGGGCCGACCCTCGACGTCCCACGCAGTCCGGTGGATCAGCAGCATGGGCAGTCCCGTGTCCACCCCGAGCAGCTCGGCCTGGCTGGGATCGGCCAGCGCCGTCTCGACGGTGTCCTCGACCACGTCGAGCACGATGCCGTACACCTCTGCGAGCGTGCGGTAGAGCGATCCCCGGGTCGCCAGCTCCGCAGCCAGGCCGGGGAGAGGTCCAGGCAGGTGCGCGACCTCGTGCGCGATCGGTTCGTCCGCCGCAGTCCTCAGCCGCTCGACCCGGTGCACCGGAGACCCCTCCGCGACCTGTAGCCGCTCGCACAGCTCCCCCTCGGCCCGCTGCTCGGAGATGTCGAGCACCACGCTGCCCGGTCGCCAGCCCCCGGAGCTGAGGTCCTGAGAGAACGAGGTGAGCTGTCGAACTTGCATCAGCTTCGGTTGGGCGACGAAGGTGCCCCGGCCCTGCGTGCGCTCCAGCCGCCCGTCCACCACCAGCTCGGCGATCGCCAGGCGCACTGTCGTGCGCGACGTGCCGAACCGCACGGCGAGCTCGCGCTCGGTCGGGACGGCGGTGCCCGGTGCCAGGTCCGAGATGAGCGCGAGGATCTCGCTCTTGACGCGGTAGTACTTGGGGACCTTCATCGCGGCCTCTCTCCTGAAGCGGCCGGCCACCTGCCGGCGCCGATCCATGGCTCGGCACCGACAGGCTATCCCATTGGCCTAGACCAATCTCGTCAGGTCCGTCCGACCCCTTGTGCAGGATAATTGGTCTATGCCAATATAGGTGTAGACCAATTGACGTTCCGCGAGATCCGGTCGGAAACGACCGCGAGGAGGATGGATGAGCACCACACGAGCCGATACCGCGCCCCCGAGGTCGGGTCTGCGCATCCCCGGGTTCGCACAGCTGCAACGACTCGGCAAGAGCCTGATGCTCCCGATCGCCCTGCTGCCGGCAGCCGGCATCCTGCTGAGGCTCGGACAACCCGACCTGCTGGGCAAGCTCGAGGCCCCCGTCATCGGCGCGTTCTTCGACGCGATGAGCGCCGCCGGCGGCGCGATCTTCGCGAACCTGCCGCTGCTCTTCGCGGTGGGCGTCGCCATCGGGTTCGCCAGGAACGCCGACGGCTCCACGGCACTGTCCGCCGTCGCCGGCTATCTCGTGATCGATGCGGTCTTCGAATCGATGTCCCCCATCGTGCTGGAGGGCGTCACCAATGCCGCCGGCGAGCAGGCGATGATCAACTACAGCGTCTTCGTCGGGATCGCGGTCGGTCTCCTCACCGCGTGGCTCTTCGACCGCTACCACAACATCCAGCTGCCGGCGTACCTCGGCTTCTTCGGCGGCCGGCGGTTCGTCCCGATCGCGGTGTCACTTGCGTGCTTGTTCCTCGGCGTCGCACTCAGCTACTTCTACCCGTTCTTCAACGCCGGCCTCACGTCGGTCGGGCAGTTCATCGGGGGATCCGGCGCGCTCGGTGCCTTCGTCTACGGCTTCGTCAACCGGATGCTGATCCCGCTGGGGCTGCACCACATCGTGAACACCTACATCTGGTTCATCTACGGCGACTACACGGGCGCCAGCGGATCCGTGTCCGGCGAGCTGACCCGGTTCGCGGCCGGCGACCCGAGTGCGGGCCTGTTGACCGCCGGGTTCTACCCGATCCTGATGTTCGGCCTGCCGGGCGCCGCCCTGGCGATGATCCATGTCGCGAAGGCGCGCCAGCGCAAGATGGCCGTCGGCATCCTCTCCGCCGCCGGGCTGACCGCCTTCCTGACCGGGGTGACCGAGCCACTGGAGTTCTCGTTCATGTTCGTCGCCTTCCCGCTCTACGTCATCCACGCCGTGCTGACCGGACTGTCCTTGGCCATCGCCTACCTGCTGGACATCCATCTCGGCTTCTCGTTCTCGGCGGGACTGATCGACCTGCTGCTCTACGGCACCGCCCCGGCCGCGAACAACATCCCGATGTTGATCGTCATGGGACTCGTCTTCTTCGTCCTCTACTACGTGATGTTCCGGTTCGCGATCGTTCGCTGGAACATGCGCACCCCCGGGCGGGAGCCGGACGATGAGTTCGACGCCGCGCAGGCCGCGAACCTGACCGACCCCCAGACGAGGACGAGTGCCTCGGGCGGCGGTACGGCCGTGGCGACGCGAGAGCGCACCGAGCAGCTCATCGAGGCCTTCGGCGGACGGGAGAACCTGCTCCACGTCGACGCCTGCATCACCCGGCTGCGGATCGAGGTGGCTGATCGAGGCGAGGTGGACAAGGCGCGGCTCAAGGCCCTGGGAGCGGCCGGCGTGATCGAGGTGGGCAACAACGTGCAGGCCATCTTCGGCACACAGGCAGACGTCCTGAAGAGCGACATCAACGCGGCGCTGGCCCACGGCCCGGCCGAACCGGCGACCGCTCCGGTCGACGATTCGTGGCCCACCGAGGAAGCAGGGCCCACGCCTCGGGGCGAGTCCGGTCCAGCGGCGGGTGGAATCGGTGCGACGACGCAGGTACTCGCCCCGCTCCCCGGACGGATAGTCGTGCTGTCGGACGTGCCCGACGCGACCTTCGCCCAGGGGATCGTCGGCCACGGCGTGGCCATCGACCCGCCTCGGGAGAGCGTCACCGCCGTCGCGCCGGTGAGCGGCCGACTCGTCAAGCTGTGGCCGCACGCCTACGTGATCCTCACCGCCGACAAGGTCGGAGTCCTGGTCCACCTGGGCCTGGACACCGTCCAGCTCAAGGGAGAGGGCTTCACCACCCATGTGGAGGAAGGGGCCGAGGTCGAGGTCGGGGAGGCGGTGATCACGGTCGACGTTCCGGCGATCGAGGCGACCGGGCGCAACCCGATCGTGCCCGTGGTCGTCATGGACGCCAAGGCCGGTGAGGTCTCGCTCGTGGAGACCGCCGCGACCCAGGTGGCCTCCCTCGACGCACTGCTCGACGTCACCGCCTGACCCTGGTGGGCCGGTTCGCCGGCCCCCCATCCCCCCACCCCGACAAGGAGTCTCTGCACCATGGAGATCATCATCCTCGACGACACCGATGCGATCGGCCGGGTGGCGGCAGACGAGATCTGCAGCCTGCTCGGCCGCAAGCCCGACGCCGTGCTCGGCCTGGCGACGGGCTCCTCGCCCGGGTCGATCTACGACCAGCTGGCGGCCAGGTCCGCTGCGGGACAGGTCTCGTTCGCCCACGCGCGGGCGTTCACCCTCGACGAGTACGTCGGCCTCGCGGCCGACCACCCGCAGCGCTACCGCAACGTCATCGACGAGGCCTTCACCTCGCGCGTCGACATCGCGCCGTCCGCAGTCCGCGGCCCCGACGGCCTAGCCGAGGACGTCCCGGCCGCTTGTACGGCCTACGAGGCCGCCATCGCCGAGGCGGGCGGGGTCGACCTGCAGATCCTCGGGATCGGCACCGACGGGCACATCGGGTTCAACGAGCCCGGTTCCTCCCTGGCCTCCCGCACGCGGATCAAGACGCTGACCCGCCAGACCCGCCTCGACAACGCGCGTTTCTTCGAGGGCGACCTCGACTCCGTGCCGACCCACTGCCTCACGCAGGGGCTGGCCACCATCATGTCCGCCCGGCACGTGGTGCTCGTGGCGAACGGCCGCGGAAAGGCTGAGGCGGTGCACCAGCTCGCCGAGGGTCCGGTCAGCGCGATGTGGCCGGCGACGGTCCTGCAGCACCATCCGCACGTGAGCGTGCTGCTCGACGAGGCAGCTGCGAGCCGGCTACAGCTCGCCGGGTACTACCGGGAGACCTACCTGGCCAAGCCCTCGTGGCAGGGCCTGTGACCATGCTGATCACCGCCAGCTGCATCGCCACCGGCGCCGAGGTCGTGCGGCCCGGCTGGATCGAGGTCGCCCATGGCCGCATCGTCGGGCTGGGCCCGGGGTCACCACTGCGCCCGGCCGACGTGGCCCTGGGTGAGGTGACGCTCGTTCCCGGATTCGTCGACACCCACGCGCACGGGGGTGGCGGGGAATCATTCTCCGACGCCACGCAGAAGGCGACCTCGGGGGCCGTCGGCCTGCACGAGCGACACGGCACGACGTCGATCATGGCCTCGTTGGTCTCGGCTCCACCCGCCGAGCTGCTGCGACAGGTCGACGTGCTCGCCGCCCAGGTCGAGGACGGGTTGCTGTCCGGCATCCATCTCGAGGGGCCATGGTTGTCCCCTCACCGCTGCGGGGCGCACGAGCCGACGGCGCTGCGCCACCCTGATCCTCGCGAGCTCGACGCCGTGCTGGCCGCCGGGCGGGGAACTGTCCGAATGGTCACCATCGCGCCCGAGCTCCCCGGGGCGCTCGAGCTGATCCGACGGATCGTCGGAGCGGGCGCGGTCGCCGCAGTGGGGCACACCGACGGCACCTACGACGAGGCACGCGCCGCCATCGAGGCCGGTGCCAGCGTCGCGACCCACCTCTACAACGCGATGCGGTCGGTGCACCACCGCGAGCCGGGGCCGGTCGTGGCCTTGATGGAGGACGACCGGGTGACGCTGGAGATGATCACCGACGGGACGCACGTGCACCCCGCGCTCTACCGGGGGGTGGTCAGGCAGGCCGGGAGCGATCGCGTCGCGCTCGTCAGCGATGCCATGGCGGCCGCCGGTATGCCCGACGGCGAGTTCGAGCTCGGGCCACTGGCCGTTCACGTCGTCGATGGTGTCGCTCGTCTGGCCGGCAGCGACACCATCGCCGGGAGCACGGCCACGATGGACAGGCTGTTCCGGTTCGCGCTCGCCCAGGCCGACCCCGACCCCGACACGGCACTGCTCAGCGCCGTGCGCCAGTCGTCAGTGGTGCCGGCGCGGGCGTTGGGGCTGCCGCACGACGGCCTGGCCGTGGGCGCGCCCGCGAACCTCGTCGTGCTCGGCGCAGGGCTGGGGGTCGAGCGCGTCATGCGTGCCGGGGCCTGGGTCCGCACGACGTCCGAGAGCTAGGGGCCGAACGAGGGGGACGTCGAACCGTGCTGCCCGGCTGGCTCAGCCCAGCAGGACCAGGTCGTCGCGGTGGATGACCTCACGCTCGTACGCCGCCCCGAGCGCGACCTTCAGCTCGCTGGTGGAGCGGCCGAGCAGCGCCGGGAGCTCGTCAGCGTCGAAGTTCACGAGCCCTCGGGCGACGACCACGCCGTCAGGCCCCAGCAGGTCGACCGCGTCACCGGCCACGAAGCCGCCGCCGACGCCCGTGATACCGGCCGCCAGCAGGGAGGCGCGGCGCTCGACCACGGCGCGCACGGCGCCGGCGTCGAGGGAGAGGGTGCCCTGGCCGGAGGTCGCGTGGGCGAGCCACAGCAGCCGCGTCGGGCGACGCTTGCCGGTCGCCTCGAAGAGGGTGCCGACCTCGGCGCCAGCGAGCGCCGCGGCGGCCTGGTCGGCCGAGGTGAGCACGACGTGGATGCCGGCGCCGGTCGCGATCCGGGCGGCTTCCACCTTGGTGGTCATGCCGCCGGTGCCGATGCCGGAGGAGCCTGCGGGCCCGATGGTCACGGAGGCGAGGTCCTCCTCGGAGCGTACGACCGGGACCAGCTGCGACCCGGCGCGCCCGGGCGGACCGTCGTAGAGGCCGTCGACGTCGGAGAGCAGGACCAGCAGGTTGGCGTGGACCAGGTGGGCGACCAGCGCGGCGAGCCGGTCGTTGTCGCCGAAGCGGATCTCGGAGGTCGCGACCGTGTCGTTCTCGTTGACGATCGGGACCACTCCGAGCTCGAGCAGCTTGGCAAAGGTCTGGTGGGCGTTGCGGTAGTGGACGCGTCGCGTGACGTCGTCCAAGGTGAGCAGGACCTGGCCGGTCACGATGCCGTGCCGGGCGAACTCCTCCTGGTAGCGGTGCGCGAGCAGGCCCTGGCCGACGGACGCGGCCGCCTGCTGGGCGGCGAGGTCACGCGGACGCCTGCCGAGCCCCAACGGGGCCAGCCCGGCCGCGATGGCACCTGACGACACCAGGACGACCTCGGCGCCCGCACCGCGGGCGGCGGCCAGCACCTCGACGAGCTGGCGCACGCGGGCCGGGTCGATCCCGCCGGCGGCGGTGGTCAGCGACGACGAGCCGACCTTGATGACGATGCGTCGCGCTCCGCCCACCAGGGCCGAGCGGTCAGTCGTCACTGCCGTCCCAGTCGGGGTCGTCCTTGGTGCCGATCTCGTAGGACATCGGACCCACGCCGGAGCTGCCGGTGCTGCGGTTGGGGCCCTTCTTGCGCTCCGCATCGAGGCGGCGGGCCACGTCGGCGCGGGCCTCTTCCTCGGCCTTGCTCTCCATGGCTGCAGCGATGTCGTAGCGGCGGGTGCGGGCCGGGCGTTCCTCACGGAGCCGCTCGTCCTCACCACGGCGACCCAGCATCTCGGCGCCGGCCTCGATGCTGGGCTTGAAGTCGAAGACGACCGAGTTGTCGTCGGCGCCGATGAGGACCGTGTCGCCCTCCTGGGCACCCATCTGGGCGAGCTTGATCTCGACGCCGAGCCGGTTGAGCCGGTCGGCGAGGAAGCCCACGGCCTCCTCGTTGCTGAAGTCGGTCTGGCGCACCCAGCGCTCCGGCTTGGTGCCGCGGACGCGCCACCCGTCGTCGGACGCCGTCACGACGAAGTCGGCATCGCCGCTGGTCGCCCCGGGTCGGAGCACGATCCGCTGGGGCTCGGCTGAGGGCTGTTCCACCCGAGAGGCGACCACGATCTCCGCCATCGCGAACGTGAGCTCGCGCAGTCCTGCGCCCGAAGCAGCGCTGACCTCGAAGACCTGCAGGTCGCGTGCGCGGAGCTCCTCGACGACCATGTCGGCGATGTCCTGCCCGTCGGGGACGTCGACCTTGTTGAGCGCGACCAGCCGGGGCCGGTCCTCGAGTCCGCCGTAGCGGGCGAGCTCGCCCTCGATGATGTCGAGGTCGTCGAGCGGGTTGCGGCCCGGCTCGATGGACGCGGTGTCGATGACGTGGACGAGGGCGGCACAGCGCTCGATGTGGCGCAGGAAGTCGTGACCCAGTCCGCGTCCCTCCGCAGCACCCTCGATCAGGCCGGGTACGTCGGCGACGACGAACGTCGTCTCACCTGCAGTGACCACGCCGAGGTTGGGGATGAGCGTGGTGAAGGGGTAGTCGGCGATCTTGGGCCGGGCCCGCGAGATCGCCGCGATGAGCGAGGACTTGCCGGCGCTGGGGAAACCCACCAGCCCGATGTCGGCGACCACCTTCAGCTCGAGGCGTACGTCGAGCTCGTCGCCGGGCTCACCCAGCAGGGCGAACCCGGGGGCCTTGCGCTTGGAGGAGGCGAGCGCGGCGTTGCCGAGGCCGCCGCGACCGCCGGCGGCGACCACGAGAGTGGTCCCGTGCCCCACGAGGTCGGCCAGCACGTTGCCCTGGGCGTCCTTGACGAGGGTGCCGTCCGGGACCTTCAGGACCAGGTCCTTGCCGTTCCCGCCGTTCTTGTGGTCACCGGCGCCCTGCCCGCCGTTCTCGGCGCGACGCTTGGGGCCGTGGTGGTAGTCGACGAGGGTCGTGACGCTCGTGTCCACCTCGAGGATGATCGACCCGCCCTGCCCACCGTTGCCGCCGTCAGGACCACCGAGCGGCTTGAACTTCTCACGGTGCACCGAGGCCACACCGTTGCCACCTCGTCCGGCTGCGAGGTGCAGCGTGACGTGGTCGACGAACGTGGGGATGGCCATGGAGTTCCTTGCTGTGGTGGACGTGCGGGGACGTGTGCCCCGAAAGCCGCGAAGGGCGCCCCCAGACAGGGACGCCCTTCGCAGAAGTTCTCAGTGTCGCGGTGACGTCACTCGCCGGGGACGATGTTGACGACCTTGCGACCGCGGCGGGTGCCGAACTCGACCGCGCCGGCCTGCAGGGCGAACAGGGTGTCGTCGCCGCCACGGCCCACGCCGGTGCCCGGGTGGAAGTGCGTGCCACGCTGGCGGACGATGATCTCGCCGGCGCCCACGACCTGGCCGCCGAAACGCTTCACGCCGAGGCGCTGGGAGTTCGAGTCACGGCCGTTCTTGGTGCTCGCAGCACCCTTCTTGTGAGCCATTGTTCAGTCCTTCTGAAGAGAGACGTGTCGACCTCGAGCGAGCGCTCAGAGGGAGATGTCGGTGACCTTGACCTGGGTGTACTTCTGGCGGTGACCCTGGCGCTTCTTGTAGCCGGTCTTGTTCTTGTACTTCTGGATGATGATCTTCGGGCCCTTGGTGCGCCCGGTGACCTCGACGGTCACGCTCGCCTTGTCGAGGCCGGTCGCGGTGACCGTCTCGCCGTCGACGACCATCACCACGGGCAGGGTGAGGGTGTCACCCTCGGCGGCCATCGCATCGATCTCGATGACGTCGCCCACGGCAACCTTCTGCTGCTTGCTGCCACTGCGCACGATCGCGTACACGGCGAGTCACTCTCCTCGATCAGGGAACTACAGGTAAAAGAACTTCGGGACTGCGCACGACACCGCCTGGAACTTCGGACGAGTACGCCGCGTGGCGGGCGCGCAGATGGGTGTGTCGAACACCGACGCCCAAGAGTACGGGATCGGGTGCCGACCGGGCAAAACGACGTCCAGCCACCCCCTCCCCCTCGGATCAGCGCTTGCGCGAACCCTTCTTCTTGACCGGGACGTGCTCCACTGTCGGCGTCTCGGACGCCGGCGCCTCACCTTCGGCACCAGCCTCGGCACCCGGCTCGACGCCCGCGGTGCCCGGCTCGACCAGGCCGGACGCAGGAGGCGTGCCGGTCGAGCCGAGTGTGGTCGTGGCGGGCGCAGCCGGGGGGCCGGCCGGACGGCTGGCGGAGCGACGGCGCGTACGCGTGACCACCCGAGGCTTCTCGTCCTCGGCCGGAGCCTCTGCCGGAGCCTCGGCCGGAGTTTCGACCGGAGCCTCTGCCGCAGCTTCGACCTCGGCCGGGGCCTGCACGGACGCCTCAACCGGCGTCTGCTCCGGGGGCTCGGTCACGGCCTCGGTCGGCGTCTCGTCGGCAGGAGCCGCGTCAGCAGCCGTCTCGTCCGAGGCAGGCGCGTCGGCAGGAGCTTCGTCGGCAGGAGATTCGTCGGCAGGAGATTCGTCGGCAGGAGATTCGTCGGCAGGAGATTCGTCGGCCTGCTCGGCTCCTTTGTCATGGCGGGCCATGGCCGCGACGTCTTTGGGCGACGGGGCGTTGCTCCCCTGCTCGGCGGGCTTGTCGGAGCCGTTGCCCTCACCGTTGGCACCGCGGCGGCCGCGGCGACGTCCCGAGCGTCGTCCCTCGCCCTCGTCGGGCCTGGCGTCGGGATCGACGGGCTGGTCCTGGATGACCACGCCTCGCCCCTGGCAGTGCTCGCAGTTCTCGCTGAACGCCTCGACGAGACCGGTGCCGATCCGCTTGCGCGTCATCTGCACCAGGCCGAGCGAGGTGACCTCGGCGACCTGGTGACGGGTCCGGTCGCGGCCCAGGCACTCGACGAGGCGGCGGACCACCAGGTCGCGGTTGGACTCCAGGACCATGTCGATGAAGTCGACGACGATGATGCCGCCGATGTCGCGCAGGCGGAGCTGGCGCACGATCTCCTCGGCAGCCTCGAGGTTGTTCTTGGTGACCGTCTCCTCCAGGTTGCCCCCGGAGCCGGTGAACTTGCCGGTGTTGACGTCGACGACCGTCATCGCCTCGGTGCGGTCGATGATCAGCGAGCCACCGGAGGGCAACCAGACCTTGCGGTCCAGTCCCTTCTGGATCTGCTCGTCGACGCGGTAGGTCGCGAAGATGTCGCCGCCGGTGTTGCCGCGCTCGAACCTCTCGACGCGGTCGGCGAGGTCGGGCGCCACGGACTGGACGTAGCCGAAGACGGTGTCCCAGGCGTCGTCACCCTCGATGACGAGCTTGGAGAAGTCCTCGGTGAAGAGGTCTCGCACCACCTTCAGGGTGAGGTCGGGCTCCCCGTAGAGCAGCTGCGGGCCCGAACCCTTGTTGGCGGACTTCTTCTCGATGTCCTCCCAACGCGACTTGAGGCGCTCGACGTCGTGGGTGAGCTCCTCCTCGCTGGCGCCCTCGGCAGCGGTGCGCACGATGACGCCCGCCGTGTCCGGGACGATCTCCTTGAGGAGCGTCTTGAGGCGGTTGCGCTCGGTGTCGGGCAGCTTGCGCGAGATGCCGGAGGTGGTGCCGTCCGGGACGTAGACCAGGAACCGGCCGGCCAGGCTGATCTGGCTGGTCAGGCGGGCACCCTTGTGGCCGATGGGGTCCTTGGTGACCTGCACCAGGATCATCTGGCCGCTGGAGAGGACCGACTCGATCTTGCGGGCCTGGCCCTCCTTGTGGCCGAGCGAGGACCAGTTGACCTCGCCTGCGTAGAGCACCGCGTTGCGACCCTTGCCGATGTCGATGAAGGCGGCCTCCATCGACGGGAGCACGTTCTGGACCCGCCCGAGGTAGACGTTGCCGATGATGGAGGTCTGCGACTCGCGGGCCACGTAGTGCTCCACGAGGACCTTGTCCTCGAGCACGCCGATCTGGGTCAGGTCCTTGCGCTGGCGGATCACCATGACGCGCTCGACCGACTCGCGGCGGGCCAGGAACTCGGCCTCGCTGACGATCGGCGCGCGGCGGCGACCGGCCTCACGTCCCTCGCGACGGCGCTGCTTCTTGGCCTCGAGGCGGGTGGAGCCTGCGACGGCGGTGATCTGGTCCTCGGCGGAGCGTGTCTTGCGCACCCGGGTCACAGTGTTGGCGTCACCGTCGTCGGAGCCGCCTTCCTCGCCGGAGCGGCGGCGACGGCGTCGTCGTCGCGACGAGCCCTCGCCGTTGCCCTCGGCGCCGTCGCCCTGCCCGGCGTCGTCGTCCGTGGACTCGGCGCTCTCAGGCGCGGCGTCGTCGGAGGAGTCCGAGGCGTCCGAGGCGTCCGAGGCGTCCGAGGCGTCCGAGGCGTCGGAGCCTTCGCCGTCCGACGGCTTGCGCCGACGGCGGCCGCCGCGACGGCGGCGGCGACGGGCGGGACCGCCCTCGCCGTCACCGGACTCGTCGTCCTGCGCCCGCGACTCCTGCGACTCGTCCTCGTCCGCCGGCTCGGCGCCGGTCGTGTCGACGTCGCCGGAGGCGACGGCTGCCGACGTGTCGCCCGGCTTCTTGCCGCCCGACTTCTTGCTGGTGGACTTCTTCCGGGCGTTCGAGCTGTCGGCGGTTCTCTCGGCGGGCGCCTGGGTCGACTCCTCGGCGTCGTCGGCATCCTCGGGCGTCTCGGTCTCGGTCGGCTCGTCGCTCGCGGCGGGCTCGACGCTCTTGCGCGTACGGCGGGTGGTCGTGGCGACCGGGGCCTGGAAGAGGACGGCGTGGCCGGAGGCGTCGTCGGCCGGGGCAGTCTCCGCGACCTCCTCGGCCTGCTCGGGCGCGGGGGCAGCCTTCTTGGCGGTCGACTTCCTGGTGCTCGTCTTCTTGGCGGCGGGCTTCTCGCCGGCCTTCTCAGCCGTGGAGGCGGCCGCCTTGGCGGTGGCCTTGCGGGCGGTCGCCTTCTTGGACGGAGCGGCTGCCTCGGCGGTGTCGGCCGGCTCGGCGGGCGCTGCGGAGTCATCAGGGGCGGGCGCCTCGGCCGGAGCAGTCTTCTTGGCGGTGGTGCGCTTCGCGGTGGTCTTCTTCGCCGGCGCCTTCCGGGCGGCGGTCTTCCTGGCCGGCGCCTCGGTGGCGGGGGCCTCCGAGTCCGCGGCGGGGTCGGGAGTCCCTCCAGGCGTCTCGGCGGATGCCGCGGGAGCGGCCTTCTTGGCCGGGGCCTTGCGCGTACGTCGGGTCACGACGGGGGCTGCAGGCGGGGCAGCCGGCGGGGCGTCAGGCGCGGTGCCGGCTTCGGTGCGCTCGGGCTGGTCTTGATCGAGCATGTCGTGCTCCTCGGGCACCGTCACGGTGCCGGTACGGCGCCCACCGGCCGCGTGTGGCCAGCCGGGTGACGCAAAGCTTCAGTGGCGGCGACACCCTCCGCGTGAGCGTCTCCGAAGGACTTCTGCCACCTGCCGCGGTCGCCGGGCGCCTGAAGTCACTGTCACTGACTCCCATGGCCGCGTCGCGGTCCGGTGACGTCCACCCGTCCGGGGTGCCTGCCACTGGGGTGACCGGCGAGAACGTCGTCGGCTCGACGGATCCTGACGGTTGCCAGGGGACGTCGAACGTGGCGAGTATCGCACACCGGCAGCGGTAGGCCCTATGCCCGAGGCGCCAGCGGGTCGCCGACCTCGCCGGAGTCGAGCAGCGGACCCTGTTCCAGCCGGGTCATCAACGGGGCCTCCCCCGCAGCGAGGCCGGCCACGCTGTCGAGCCCTCGCAGCACGTCGTCGGGCCGCACCGCCGGCGTGCCGTGCCGCAGCACCACGTCCAGCACCACGCGTCCGGGCATGGACTCGTCGGCCGGCAGCAGCTGGAGGGAGACGACCGCGCCGCGGGCGTCGAACTCGCGCATGCCCTTCTTGGTCATCCGCTCCACCAGCGCCTCGTCGGCAGCCAGGAAGCGGGCCACGGCGTCGGACGCGACCTCCGGGTCGGCGGCCAGCACGATGTGCCAGCGGCTTCCCTCGAGCAGGTCGGCCAGCGAGCCTCCGGGTGACTCGACGACCTCGAGGACGTCCAACCCGGTCGGCAGGGCCTCGTCGAGCATGGCGTGGACGTCGGCCGGCACGACCACCTCCGAGAGCGCCAGCTCGAGGTACTCGGCCTCGCTCGCCGATCCGGTGGGAGCCGCTCCGGCGTAGGAGATCCGTGGGTGCGGGTTGAAGCCCGACGAGTACGCCATCGGCACCCGCGCACGGAAGACCGCACGCTCGAAGGCCCGGCTGAAGTCGCGGTGGCTGGTGAAGCGGAGTCGACCCCGTTTGGCGTAGCGCACCCGGAGGCGCTGGACGGGCGGGGCCTGCTGCTCGGGCTGTTCCTTCGGCACGGCGACGAGGTTAGTCCGCGCCCGGGTTAACCTGCGGGCCGGGCACGAGCCACACGCAGAAGACAATCGGGGGATTCGGGTGCGCAGGACGACGAGCCACGCTGAGGCGCGGGCAGACCATGGCGGACGATGGACCGGCGCCCTGCTCGTACTCGTGCTGGGGATCCTCGCCACCGGACTCTGGGTGCGCGCGGGAGAAGGCCTTCCCATGAGCGCGGTGGACGAGCACGTGCATCTCGACACGCACGTGCGTGTGCACGAGGGCGGCTACCCGCACCGTGGATCAGTGATGACGATGGACGTGGTGCGGGAATGGGCCTGCGGGGTCGGGCACGAGGCCGGCGCCGCCATGGCACCTTGCGACCATCCGGACCTGGGACCCAACTCCCTGCCCTCAGGCATCTACTCGACCGGATACATCCACTATCCGACCTACTTCGTCGTCGCCGAGGCGTATCGGAGCTTGGAGGACTCGCTCGCCGACCCCGATTCGTGGGTCGACACCTACCGTCGTTACGCGGCGATGGTGACGCTCGCCGGGTTGTTGGTGTGCCTCGCTGGCGCCTGGTCATTGGGGCTACGGCGAGCCGCGCTCGCCGCTGGTGCTCTCGGGCCGTCTGCCACGGCCGGGATCCTGCTCTACGGCACCATTGCCAACCCTCAGTCCGCGGCTGTTCTGGCGGGTGCACTGATTGCATGGTCCGGTCTGCGGTGGATGCTGACCGGGCGCGGCTTCTGGTGGTTGGCGGCGGCGACCGCCTTCGCCTCGTTGGTCGCGGTCACCCATTCGCTCCCCGCAGGCGCCTTCATGCTGGCCATCATCGCTGCGCTGATCCTGCGTCGCGCGGGGTGGCGCGTCGCAGGACGATGGGATCCCCGTTGGTGGCAGCTGGGGGTCCTCACCGTCATCGTGGTCGCCCCAGTGATCGTGTTCGGTTGGTGGATCTCCGCCCAGGCGACCATCTCCAACGAGGAGTTGTACGCCTTCGCCGCCCTCGACTCCTGGCACACCGTGGCCGCCGGGGCAGTCGAGGAGCTGTCCACCCTCCACAGCCCGTGGTACGCGACGGGCTCCCTCGGCATTGGCGCGGACGGGACTCTGACGCAGCGCCTCGTGCGTTCGGGGGTGCAAGGGCTGCCCCTGTGGCAGACCCTCGCCGTGTTCGCGGTCGTCGTCACCGTGTCCGTGCGCCTCGTCACCGACGTGCACCTCGCCCGGCGCTCCACAGATCGAGTCGCGACAGTGGAGCCACCCGTCGTGTCGCCGACTGCTCTGCTCACCTTCTGCACCCTCGTCGGTCTTCTGGTCTACCCGGTCCTGCTGCGGGTCAGCAATGCAGTCAACGTCGGCTTCGACTTCCCGGTGGTCGCGCGCTACTCGATCGGATTCGCTCCCCTGCTGATGTGGGTGGTCCTGCTCGAGCTCCGCGAGCGATCGCTGCTCACCTGGGGCTTGGCGTCCCTGGCCACGGTCACCCTCCTCGCCCTCGGATGGGCGACATGGTGAGCCAGATCCCGTCACCCATGCGTGTCCGCCTGGCTGGTTCCCTCGGCACCGGCGTCCTCGTGGCTGGTCTTCTCCTCACCCTCGTGACGACGTGGCGCCTCGCCGGCGAGGGCAAGCCGCTTTCGGGGGTCGACGAGGTCCCGCACGCCGACACCGCATTCAAGGTCCACCGCGGAAGCTATCCCTTCCGCGGGGCGACCCTGGGGCAGCCGTTGGTGGACACCTGGGCGTGCTACACCGGCCACCAGACGCTCACTTTCAAGGCGCCGTGCGGCTCCCCCCAGGCCCGTGCCGAGCGACTGCCGATGACCGCGGGGGCCTACACCACCGGCTACATCCACTATCCGACGTACTTCGTGGTGGGCGAGGCGTACCGCCGCGGCCACGACCTGGTGGCCGGGGAGGCGACCTGGTCGATCGATCGCTACCGGCAGTACGCCGCCGTGCTCGGTGTGCTCGGCATGGCCCTGTGCGGCTACGTGGCCCGGCGCCTGGGCCTCGGGCCGGCGGGTCAGGTCGCCGCCGCCTTCACCCCGGTCGCCGCGCCGTCGGTGCTCGTCTACTCGACGATGGTCAACCCGATGTCCGCGGCCGTCCTCTGCGGTGCCCTCGTCGCAGGGACCGGGCTGCGGTGGATGCTCACCGGCCGCGGCTTCGGCGGGGTCGCGGCGGCCACCGCCGCCAGTGCCGCGGTCGCCGTCACGGCCTCCCTTCCCGCCGGAGTGCTGCTCCTCACCGTGCTCCTGGCTCTGGGGCTGCGATGGCGCGGACGTCGCTTCGACACTCCCTGGGATCCGCGGTGGTGGCACGCGGCCGTGCTCGCAGGGCTGCTGCTGGTCCCGATCGTCGCGTTCGGTGCGTTCATCGAGGCCCGGGCGGCGGTGGACGACGCCACCCTGTACGCCTCCTATGCCGCGGCCGGGTGGGACCAGGTCGCCCTCGGCGTCTGGGCCGAGACCTTCGCGTGGCACCTGCCCTGGGCCGAGGACGGCAGCCTGGTCCGTCCCGAGCTCGGCACCGCGCGCACCTACGTGCGCGCTGCCGGCGTGGGGATGCCCATGCTCGTCACGGCCATCGTGGCCGGGGGCCTCGTGGCCGGCGCCGCGGGGGCGCTGCGACGCCTCGACCCGGTGCGACCCGACCAGGCATCCGCCGAGCACCGGCCCCCTGTTCGGGTGCTCCAGCTGGTCGCCACCTCCGCGCTGTTGGGGCTGCTGGTGTACCCGCCGATGCTGCGCCTGCTCAACGCGATCAACCTCGGCATCGACGTGGCCATCGTCTCGCGCTACTCGATCTCCCTCGCGCCGCTCGTCGTGCTGGTCCTCCTCCTCCTCGCGCAGGACCACCGCTGGTTCTCGCGGGTGCTTGCCGCCGTCAGCACGATGGCCGTCGTCGCCTGGTGCGTGACGGCGTGGTGACCCGCGACGCCGACCGCTTTCGCACCTCACGGCGTTTTCCGCCCACCCGACCACCCCGTCTAGGTTGGGGGCCGTCGATCCCAGCTCTCCAGGCCCGCCTCGGGGCCGCGTACCCGGAAGGTCTCCCATGAACGCCACCCGTCAGGTCGCCCTCGGTCAGCCCACCGTCGGCGAGGAGGAGATCGAGGCGCTGCGCGAGGTGTTCGCCAGCGGCTGGCTCTCGGGTGCCGGGCCGACGTGCGTGGCGTTCGAAGGCGAGCTCGCCTCGGTCGTCGGCACGCATCACGCACTGGCCACGTCCAACTGCGGTTCCGCGCTCCACCTCGCTCTGCAGGTGCTGGGATGCGGCCCCGGCGACGAGGTCATCGTGGCCGACTACACCTTCCCCGCCACGGGCCACTCAGTCATGTGGACTGGTGCAACCCCAGTCTTTGCCGACGTGCGACCTGACATCGGCACGATCGACGTGGACGTTGCCGCTTCGCTCGTCACCCCGCGGACCGTCGGCATCATCGCCGTCGACGTGGTCGGCCAGCCCGCTGACTACGACGAGCTCGCAGCCCTGGCGTCGCGCCACGGGCTCTGGCTCCTCGAGGACGCCGCCTGTTCGGCCGGAGCCACCTACAAGGGTCGCCCTGCCGGGAGCCTGGCAGACCTGGCTGCCTTCAGCTTCCACGGCCGCAAGGGCATCACCGCCGGCGAGGGAGGCGCTCTGGTCGGCGACGACGACCAGCACATGACCCTCGCCCGCAAGCTGCACACCTACGGCATCGCGCCCGCCGTCACCCGCGAGGGCTCCTCGGCGCTGGCGGTCCCCTCCTTCGACATGGCGGGCTACAACTACCGCATGTCCGACGTGCAGGCCGCGATGATGCGCGTCCAGCTGGCGCGGCTCCCGCAACTGGTCGCGAACCGCTCGGCCGCCGCCGTCGGGTACGCCGAGCGGCTCGGCGACGTCGAAGGCATCTCGCTCCCGGTCGTCCTCGATGACCGGACCCACCCGTGGCAGTCCTACCTCGTCACCGCCCAGGACGGCGTGGACCGTGACGCGCTGGTCATGGGGCTTCGCGAGCGCGGCGTGGGCAGCAACTTCGGTACGTACGCCTCACACGTGCAGCCGGTCTACGCCGCTCGCCAGGAGTGCCCGGTGTCGGCTCGGTTGTTCACCTCCCAGCTCGCGCTCCCGATGCACGCCAACCTGGTCGAGGACGACCTCGACTACGTGGCACAGCAGGTGCGCGAGCTGCTCGCCGACCCGCGCGTGCGCGCCTGAACGTCCGGCGAACGGAGCAACCGGTGTCCAACCGCATCCACAGCACCGCCGTCATCGGCCCCGAGGTCACCCTCGGTGAGCGCAACGTGATCGGCCCCTTCTGCGTCCTGCAGGGGCCGATGACGATCGGGGACGACAACTACCTGGCATCCCACGTCGTCCTGGGCGGCGCCGCCGAGGTCCGCGGCCACGACATGACGAGCTCCTGGGAAGAGACCTTCGTCGGCAACCCCGTGACCATCGGCTCCCGCAACGTGTTCAAGGAGTTCGTCACGGTCAGCGGCGGCTGGGCGCACGAGACGTCCGTGGGCGACGACTGCTTCTTCATGACCAAGGTCCACGTCAACCACGACGGCCGCATCGGCGACGAGGTGACGCTGTCCGCGATGGTCGTCACGGCTGGCCACGTCACGGTCGGCGACGGCGCCAACCTCGGGCTGAGCGCCGTGGTGCACCAGCGCCTCACCGTCGGCGAGGGCTCGATGATCGGCATGCAGTCCGCCGTCACCCGCCAGCTTCCGCCGTACGTCGTGAGCAAGGGCGTGCCGGCTCGGCCCGTCCGCCTCAACACCCATCGGCTCTCCCGCCTCGGGGTGCCCGAGGACCAGCACGAGTCCCTCGCAGCCGTCGTGCTCCACGGCTCGCGTGACACCTCGGCCCTTTCCCCCTCCCTACGCGGACCGGTCGAGTCGTGGCTGGAGCGCACCACGACCACCTGACCCAGCCCGGCTCGACCACCTCCAGCCCGATCGCTACCAGCACAGCACCGAAAGGCCCCACATGTCCGACGCATCCCTCCCGTTCATCCCACCCGCCAAGCCCATCGTCGGCGACGACGAGCGCGCCGCCGTGGACCGCGTGATGCGCTCCGGCATGATCGCTCAGGGCCCGGAGGTGGCCGCCTTCGAGCTGGAGTTCGGCGCCGCCGTCACCGGCGGCCGGACCTGCGTGGCCGTCAACTCCGGCACCTCCGCCCTCCACCTCGGCCTGTTGGCCGCCGGCATCGGCCCGGGCGACGAGGTCATCGTCCCGTCGTTCACCTTCGCCGCGACCGCCAACTCGGTGGCCCTGACGGGCGCCACGCCGGTCTTCGCCGACGTCGAGCCCGACTACTTCTGCCTCGACGCCGAGAGCGTCCGTTCAGCCGTCACCGAGCGCACCGCGGCGATCATGCCGGTGCACCTCTACGGCCACCCCGCCGACGTCGATGCCTTGCGCGCCGTCGCCGACGAGCACTCCCTGCGGCTCTTCGAGGACGCCGCCCAGGCCCACCTCGCGACCTGGAAGGGGGCACAGGTCGGCACCTTCGGCGACTTCGCGATGTTCAGCCTCTACCCCACCAAGAACATGACGTCCGGCGAGGGCGGCATGGTCTCGTGCGCAACCGACGACATCGCGCGCATGATGCGCCTCCTGCGCAACCAGGGCATGGAGAAGCAGTACGCCAACGAGGTCGTGGGCTTCAACGCCCGCATGACCGACATCCACGCGGCCATCGGTCGCGTGCAGCTCGCCAAGGTCGAGGGCTGGACGAAGGTCCGCCAGGACAACGCCGCCTACCTCGACCGGCACCTCGAGGGCGTCGTCGTGCCCCCAGTGGCTGACGACGCGACGCACGTCTACCACCAGTACACGATCAAGGTCGACGGCGGCGAGCGCGACCGCATCGTCGCCGCCATGCGCGAGGAGCACCAGGTGGGCACGGGTGTCTACTACCCGATCCCCAACCACCAGCTGGCCTCGCTCACGAAGTACGCCGAAGGCCTCGAGCTCCCCGTGACCCAGCAGGTCGCGCGCGAGGTCATCTCGCTGCCGGTCCACCCGTCGCTCACAGAGACCGACCTCGAGCGCATCGTGACGGCAGTCAACACCACGGTCCGCGCCGGCGCCTGACCCCCGCCCAGCCGGCCGGCGTCCACAGGGCGCCGGCCGGGGCCCGGCTCAGCCGCGCTGACGCAGCGCGTAGACGTACTGCGGACCGCCGTTCCAGGTGAACGTGCGGACCTGCTCGACGCACCGTCCGGGGACCTCCAACGTGGAGACGAGGAAGCCGACCCCGAGGTCACTCGCGGCCAGCCAGCACGGATGGGCGTGCACCACGATGACGTCAGGGGCCGCTTCCTCCACCCACGGGGCTTCGCGCTCACCGTCGAAGGCGACGTAGAGATAGCTGGCCCCGCGGTTCCACACGTCCTCGAACTCGTGGTCGGGGTCGATCTTCTCCCACTCGGAGACCAGCGGGCCGGTCACCTGGTTGCCCGTGAGCATCGGTGCACCATTGGCGAGGAGCAGTGCGTTGGCGGCCATCGAGTTGGTCGCGATGAGGGTGCCGTCGCCCTCGGCGCGCCGGACGAGGTCCCGGGCAGCGCCAGCCGCAGGACTGGTGCGGAGCTCGCCGACCCCGTGGACGAGAGGATTGGCGTCGATGCCGGCAGCCAGACAGATCAGGAACGTCCCGGCCACCGGCCAGGTACGCGTCGGCCAGCGGGTCACTGTGTAGGCCACGAGGGCCACGGCGAGGACTGCGGCCCACACCTGCCACGTGGCCAGGTCCGGCAGCGCCTTGCGCATGTCGCCGGCACCGTAGGCCGTGACGACCCCCGTCGTGACTGCCGCCCCCAGTGCCAAGCGGGACGAGTCGCCCGTCAGGCGCGAGGCCAGAAGCACCAGCAGGAGCGTCGCGGGGAAGCCGACGGTCTGCGCGGCTCGCACCGGGAGCACGGAGCTGAGCAGGGGGATGTGCTCGCCGAAGGATCCCCAGTCGAACATCGCCCAGGCGCTCCAGAGCGCCGTGGCTCCCGCCAGCGTGAGGATCGCTCCGCGCTGCGCCGTCGTGGCGGCCGCCCACGAGCGACGCCAGAGGACCAGCGCCCAGAAGGCGCACACAAGGAAGCCTGACGAGAGCTCGCTCTGGTTGAGGAGGGTGGGGGCGGCGCCGTTCTCCATCTCGAAGAGGGCAGGTCCCCCCACGAGCTGCGCAGGCGTCTGGGCCGCTCCGGTCGCGCGGCGAAGGCCGGGATAGACGGTGTTGAGCTCGGCTGACAACGAGGCGGCATTCTCCAGCAGCGTGCCTGCGAGCACGGCCACGGAGACGAGCGCGCCGGCACCGATGGTCAACAATGCCTGGCGTCGTGTCGCTCGGTCCACGACCAGGTAGATGCCCGTGGCGAGCACGAGCGGGACGCCCAGGGTGAGGGACCACGGCACGTAGTAGGTCACCAGCCTGGCCAACAGGATGCCCGCGACTCCCGCTTGGAGGACGGCGGTGACCCGTCTCCCGGCGACCATCCGGTCGCGGGCGAGCCACAGGAGGTAGCTTCCTGCGGCCGCGAAGGCCATGATGCGCACCGGCATGAACGACCACCACAGCGAGGCCGGAGCGAGGAAGACCAGCACCACAGCGAGCCAGGACAGCGGACGCGTGGCCCCCATGCGGCGCAGCAGCGGTGGCAGCGTCAGCACCAGGAGCAGCCACGGCCACCCCCGGAACGCGGCGAAGAGCATCTCGTCGGGCAGCCACGCACCGAGGCGCAGCAGGTTGCCCTCGTGGAACAGGATCGATTCCACGAGCTGGCCCGACGAGATCTGGTAGATCAGGTCAGGGTCCTGCGACAGCGAGGGCGCCATCGAGCTGCCGTGGGCAAGGACGGAGAGGTCGATGGGAGCCTGGGTGAGCCACTCGTCGCTGCGGATCGGCAGCGGGCTCCCCCACTGCTCCGCACCGTCCCCGGCGCCGTTTACCGACAGCAGCGCCAGCGAGGAGGTGGTGATGCTGCCGAACACCAGGCCCGCGTAGGCAAGAAGCGGCAGCAGGACCTCGAGCCGGTCTGCCCAGCTGCCGAACAGGCGTGCGTTGCGCCACGATGGCGCCCGCCCGTGCGTCGCCGTGTCGGAGGATGCGTCCTCGCTGGTGGCCGTGTGCTCCGGCGACGTGGTGTTGATGACGGCTCCCCCTGTCCGATGTCGGGCGGCGGTCAGGCTACTGCATGGGCGCCCCGGCGCTCCCGGGCGGATTCGCCCGACGCGCGCGCCCGTCGTTAAGGTGGACCGGCTTGTCAGCGCTATCGAACGGGGACCTACGTGCGTATCGTCGTGGTGAACAACTTCTACCCACCACGAGTGGGCGGCAGTGCCCACCTGAGTGACGCATTGGCGCGTGGCTACGCGGCCCGTGGGCACGAGGTCCTGGTCGTCACGGCAGCCTACGAGGACGCACCCGCCGAGGAGTGGCGCGATGGAGTGCGCGTGGTGCGGTTCCCGGCCTACATGCTCCCTGAGAGCCGCCTCGCGGTGTCCTTCGACATCTCCTTCGCCACGCGGCCGAGCCTGCGCAAGCGCTTGGCGCGGCTCCTCGACGACTTCGCTCCGGACGTCATCCACCAGCACGGTCAGTTCATGGACCTCACCTGGGCCACGGGTGCCTATGCTCGCCGGAACGGTGTGCCGGTGCTCCTCAGCATCCACACCCGGCTGGAGAACCCTTCCGCGACCTACCGCCACGCGTTCCGTTTCCTCGATGCCACGCTGGTGGCCCCGCGGTTGCGCCGCTTCAAGCCCTCGCTGGTGGTCATGGACTCCTACATGGACGACTACATCAAGGATCGCTACCGGGGCGGTTATCGCGACCTGGTCGCCATCCCTGTCGGGGTCGACCCCGCGTGGCTCCGGGCCGGCGACGCGGCCCGCGGGCGCGAGTTGGCCGGCGTCGGCGATGCCCCGATCATCCTCTCCATCGGCCACGTGATCCCGGTGCGCGACCGGCTCGGTCTCGTCGAGGCCTTGCCGAAGGTGCTGGAGAAGCACCCCGAGGCGCGCCTGGTGGTCGTGGGACGGGTCTACTACGACCTCTTCCAGAAGCGCGCCGAGGAGCTGGGAGTGTCGCACGCCGTGCACAGCCTCGGGGCCGTGCCGAAGTCGGACGTCCCCCACCTCCTCGCCGCGGCGACGGTCGAGAGCCACGAGCAGGGTCTCGGCCTCGGAACAGCCACCCTCGAGTCCATGGCCGCCGGCACGCCGGTCGTCGCCTGGGGTCGCATCGACAACTTCCCGGGCGTCCCCATGATCGACGGCGACGACATCTTCATGTGCGAGGTCGGGGACGTGGCAGGGCTGGCCGAGCGGCTGGTCCTCGCACTCGACGACCCCGGGGCGACGCGACTCGTCGGTGCCCGAGCGCAGGCCATCGTCGACCAGCACTTCGCCCTCGAGCGCGTGCTGGACCGCCACCTCGAGGTGCTCGACGACCTCGTGGCGCACCCGGCGTCCCACACGTCCCGCTGATCCCCGCGATCACCGGCCCACAACCCCCCGACAGGCGCGGCACCGCCGTCCTGCGAACCCACGAGGAGATTCATCAGATGAGCTCGAAGGAAACCGTCTTCTTCACCGGCGGTGCCGGCTTCATCGGCATGCACGTCGTTCCCATGCTGCTCGAGAAGGACTACAAGGTCCGCATCTTCGACAACATGTTCCGCGGTGACCGCGACGCGGTGGCCGCCCTCGGCGACGACGTCGAGCTCATCGACCAGGACGTGCGCTACGGAGGTTCGGTCCACGCCGCCATGAAGGGGTGCTCCAAGGTCATCCACGCGGCCGCCGTCTCGATCAACAAGAGCCAGTCCGACCCGCACGAGTCGATGGACATCAACATGATCGGCAACCACAACGTGTTCGCCGCCGCAGCCGACCACGGTGTCGACCGCCTCGTCTACTGCTCCTCCGCGTCGGTCTACGGCGACCCCGAGCGGCTGCCGATGCACGAGGACGACAAGCTCCTCCCGATCACGCCCTACTGCATCGCCAAGCGTGCAGGCGAGGACCTCCTCGCCTACTACCAGCGACGGGCCAACCTGTCCTGGGTCGCGCTCCGCTTCTTCAACGTCTACGGCCCCGGCCAGAAGACCACTGCTTACTACACCTCGGTCATCAACCACTTCGTCAACCGCATCAAGAACGGCGAGCCCCCGGTGATCGACGGCAAGGGCGAGCAGTCGATGGACTTCATCCACGTCCACGACATCGCACGCTCCGTCGTACTGGCGCTCGAGTCGGAGAAGGCCAACCTGCCGGTCAACATCGGCACCGGCATCGACACCTCCATCGCCGAGCTTGCCCGCATCCTCATCGACGCCGTCGGCGCCGACGTCGAGCCGCAGTTCAACCCCCGAGACGTGCTGGTCAGCCGCAGGGCGGCCGACACGACCCGTGCCAAGGAGGTCATCGGCTTCGAGTCGACGATCGACGTCAACGCCGGCATGACCGACCTCATCCGGGGTCAGTGAGCCGTCGGTGAACGCATCCTTCCCGGCCAACCCGTGGAACGAGCACGCGTGGGTGGTGGGCGAGCCCACCGTCGGTGAGGGCACGTGGATCGGTGCGTTCACCGTCATCGACGGCTCAGGTGGGCTGACCATCGGCCAGGGGTGCGACATCTCCTCCGGCGTGCAGATCTACACGCACTCGTCGGCACGCCGCTGCGTCAGCGGGCGCCGGTTCGACCAGGTCGAGCGGCAGCCCGTCGTCATCGGGGACCGCGTGTTCCTCGGGGCGGGCGCCATCGTCAACATGGGCGTCACCATCGGTGACGAGGCCGTGGTCGCCGCGGGCGCCGTCGTGACGGCCGACGTGCCGGCACGCGCCATCGTCGGCGGCGTCCCGGCGCGCCAGATCGGTCGGGTCGACCTCGCCGACCCGACCGACCCGCGGCTGGTCACCGGGTCCTGAGGACCTCGTCCACCACCCGGTGGGCCGGCAGGATGCTGTCACGCTCGACGTCGACATCGACCGAGCCCTCGACGAGGTTGACGAAGTGGTCGAGCTGCGAGACGAGCGGCTCGGCGCCGCCGATCTCCGGGACCTCGATCTCGGTGAACTGACGGAAGCCGACGAACTCGTCGTCTCCCTCGATGCTGGAGTGGCGGTAGCTGGTGAGCCCACGGCGCAGCAGGTCGATCTCGATCATCCGGTCCAGCTCCTGGATGACCATGGAGCGCACCTTGACCTGGCCCAGCCGGCTCGCCGACACCGACGCGATGCCCCCGCCGGTGAATCGCACGCCTGCCTCGACGATGTCCTCGGCGCCCGGAACGCTCTGCGGGTGGAACTGGCCCACCTTCACGTCGAAGGACTCCGGCTGCTTGCCGCCAAAGGCGCGGACCACCAGGTCGACGTCGTGGACCAGCAGGTCCCAGGCAACGCCGGTCTTGATGCGGGGGGCGTACGGCGAGTGGCGCTGAGCACGGACGTAGAGCGGCGCCTCCACCATCTTCATCGCGGTCATGACGGCCGGGTTGAAACGCTCGAGGAACCCGCACATCAGCGGGGTGCCGGCGGTCACGGAGGCGCTGACCAGCTCCTCCGAATCCTCCAAGGAGGGGCACAGGGGCTTCTCCACCAGCAGCGGGAGGCCCGCAGCGATCACCTGGGCGGCGAGGTCATGGTGGGCCTCGGTGGCGGCCGCGATGACCACAGCGTCGAATGCGCCGATCCCGTCCAGGTCAGGCTGCCACGACGAGTCGTACTGACCCGCCACGGCGCGGCCGCTCTCCTCGTGCAGGTCGATGACAGCAGCCAGCTCGGTCCTCGCTCCGGTGGCGATGACGCGAGCGTGGTTCCGCCCCATGGACCCGGATCCGATCAGGGCAATACGCAGTGGTGTGACCATGCCGGGAACCCTATCCACGGCCGTCGGTTTGGCCGCATCCCACCCCAGTGGGGCAAGATGGTGGTTCTCGCACCCGCGCCGCGCGCGGACACTCCTGATGGCGCCGGTCCACCCCGGCTGCCCGACGAAAGGATCCGCCACGTCCGCTGAAGTCCAGCCTGCGCACACCACGCGTGGTCGGCTCATCCACTGGGCGCGCATCGGCTTGATCGTTGCGGTCGTCCTGGCTGCCGGGTACGCCCTCTGGTCGAACCACCAGGTGGTCCAGGAGACCCTGGCCGAGCTCTCCTGGCGTGACTGGCTCCCGTCCTTGCTGGCGCTGCCGGTCGCGATCCTGCTCTCCACCTGGAGCTGGCAGCTCCTCGTCGACGAGCTCGGGGAGCCGATCGGCGTGGCCCGCGGGGCACAGATCTTCCTGGTCGGCCAGCTCGGCAAGTACCTGCCCGGCTCGGTCTGGGCCTACCTCCTGCAGATCGAGCTGGGCAGGCGCGCCGGTCTCGCCCGCGCTCGCATCTTCACCGCCACGCTCTTCTCCCTCGCGGTCGCTGTCGTGGCGGCCCTGCTGGCAGGCTCACTGGTCCTGCCCGGGTTCATCCGGGACTACGAGGCGCTGCGCGGCCTGGTCTGGCTCTACCTGCTGCTCCCGATCGGTCTGATCTGCCTGCACCCCAGGATCCTCGAACGGCTCGTGGGTCTCGGGTTTCGGATACTCGGGCGCCCGCAGCGCGACCACCCGGTTCGGACTCGGGCCGTGGCGCTGTCCCTGTTCGCCGCTCTGGCGTCCTACGCGTTCTTCGGTCTGCACCTGTGGCTGCTCGTGCGAGGCGTCACCGTTGCGGGTGACCAGCCACCCATCCTCGTCGCCATCGGCACCATGGCCATCGCCATGATCTCGGGCCTCTTCTTCTTCCTGCTCCCCTCGGGCGCGGGCGTGCGTGAGCTGGTCATCGTCACTGCTCTGGCCCCGACGATCGGTTCCGGAGAGGCGATCGCCATCGCGGCCGTCTCGCGCGTGCTCATCATCGTGGCCGACCTCGTCACCGCCGCTTGCGCAGCTGGCCTGGGGTGGTGGGAGCGTCGCCGCTACGGCCCGATCCACCACGACCGGGGCGTCGACGACGACGAGGTCTGACTCCGGGCGCTCACGATCCGGCAGCGCCCACCCGGTCCACGATCATCCCGGCGATCGGCAGTGCCGAGGTCGCGGCCGGGGACGGCGCGTTGACCACGTGGAGGGTTCGCGGCGTGTCGCGGAGCAGGAAGTCGTGCACGAACGAGCCGTCGCGCATCACGGCCTGCGCGCGGATCCCGGCCTCGCGCGGGGTCAGGTCCTCCAGGCGTAGGTCGGGGCAGTACTTCTGGCACAACCGCAGATACCCGCGCTTCGAGAGCGAGTTCCGCATCTCGCGGGCGCCGGTGCGGACGTTCGCACGAGCGACGTGCCACATCCCCGGAAACGTGACGATGTCACGGGCGTCACGACGGTCGAAGGAGAACTTCGCGTACCCCTCGCGCGCCAGGCCCAGCACGGCGTTGGGCCCGACGTTGAGGCCGCCCTCGACCGTGGGCGTCAGGTGGACGCCCAGGAACGGGAGCTCCGGGTCGGGGATCGGATAGACCAGCGCGCTGACCAGGTCGGCGCGCTCGGGACGTACGTCGTAGTACTCACCACGGAAGGGCACCATGGCGAAGTCGACCTCCAGGCCGGCGAGAGCGGCGATGCGGTCGGCCTGGATACCGGCGCAGAACACGACGTGCGAGCCGCGCACCTCACCTCGCGTGGTGGCCAGCACGACCTCGTCGGCACGCTCGTCGATCCCGGTCACGGCGGTGGAGGTCATCAGGGTCCCGCCGGCCTCCTCCACCAGGGAGGCGAGCCGGCGGTTGATGGCGGTGTAGTCGGTGATGCCGGTGGAGGCGATGTGCAGGGCCCCCACCCCGGCGACGTGGGGCTCGCGCTCGTGCAGCTCTGCCGCCGAGAGCACGGTGGCCGGGATCTGGTTGGCCTCAGCCCGCTCGACCAGGGCGCGCATGCCGGCGAGCTCGCGGCTGTCCGTCGCCACCAGCAGCTTGCCGATCCGCTTCCACGGGATGCCGTGCTCCTCGGCGAACTGCTCGGTGGCGGCAGCCCCGGCCCGGCACAGCTCTGCCTTGAGGCCGCCCGGCTCGTAGTAGATGCCGGAGTGGATGACGCCGCTGTTGTGACCGGTCTGGTGACGGCCGAACGTGCTCTCCTTGTCGAGCAGGAGCACCCGCCGTCCGGGGAACTTCTGGGTGAGCGTCCACGCCGTGGCGGCTCCGACGATGCCACCGCCCACCACGACGTGATCGTAGGTCTCTGACATGGGATCCCCTCCTGGCGGTGCGGTTCCGGCAACGCAGCCGGTCGGGACATTGGTACCACCAGCGGCGCCACCGGAGGCGACGCCCCCGGGCTCACGGACACCCCTGAGGCCACAGGTAGGGTCAGGCTCGTGGACGACCGGGAAGACGACACGTCGACGACCGCACGACTCCGCGAGACCGAGAAGGCCCTGCGCCGCTCCGGCCGCGAGATGAAGTGGTGGCAGATCGAGCTCGAGCACACCGCCGAGGCTCTCCAGCGCACGCGGCGCCAGAGAGCCCGCCTGCGTGAGCAGGTCAATGCCCTGTCCGACGCGCTCGCCGACAGCCTCTCGGCCCACTACTGGGAGAAACGGTCCTCAGCCACCGGCGGCGTCGGCCGCCTCCTGGGCCGGGCCTCTGCCGACCCCGAGGCCGACCTCGTCCGGGAGGTCGAGGCGAGCGAGCACTTCGACGGCGGCTGGTACCTGCGCACCCACGCGAAGGCCGTCCGGTCGGGCCAGAGCCCGGCCCTGCACTACGTACGCCACGGCAATGCCAAGCGGCTCGACCCGGGACCGCGGTTCAGCACCGCCCACTACCTCGAGCTGCACCCAGAAGCCGAGGAAAGCGGTGTTCCCGCGCTCCTGCACGCCTCGCGCCACGGCCTGCTGCACCAGTCCCACGACGACTCCGACGCGACGGAGTCCCCGGCCCACGACCTGCACCTGTGACAGCACCGGAACCCCCCACCACCATGCTCTCGCTGGACGAGTTCAGCTCGCGCTGGCGGGGATTCGTCTCGGCCTGGGCCGACGCGGAGCCGGACGCGCGCGCCCGGCTGGTCGCGGACGCCGTCGCGCACGGGCTCGGGGAGGTCCAGGGCGATCCGGAGCCCGCGAGCCGCGACGCCGCCCTGGCCGCCGAGGTGGCGATCGTGCGCGCCAGCGGTGTGTTCGACGAGTTCGGCTACATGTGGCACAACCCTGATCTGCGCTGGCACCTGTGCGACGGTCCCGAACAGGCCATCCACTTCGCCGAGCGCGGCTGGCACGAGATGCGCCACCCGTCTCCCGGCTTCGACCTGTGGCACTACACGCAGGCTCACCTCGACCCGGAGGACGACGAGATCAACCCCGTGGTCCACCATGCGCTGGAGGGCAGGCGCCACGGGTTGTCCACCCTGCCCGAGGTCCAGGAGCTGGCCGCTCCGTCGACCCCCACCGAGCCTCCCCGCCGCGTCTGCCTCTTCGCCGGCTTCGACGTCGACGGCGTCGTCGACCCCACCGTCGTGGCCTACATCGCGGAGCTGAGCCGCTTCGCCGACGTCTACTACCTCGCCGACTGCCAGATGGAGGAAGGCGAGCTGGAGAAGCTCGCCCCCTACACCCGGGGCGCCTGGGCCATCCGGCACGCCCGCTACGACTTCGGGTCCTACTCCATGCTCGCCACCGACCTCGTCGGCTGGGACGTCATCGACACGTATGACGAGATGATGCTCACCAACGACTCGTGCTGGATGGTGCAGCCGCTCGACACCGTCTTCGCCAAGATGGACTCGACGGCGTGCGACTGGTGGGGGCTTCAGGCCACCTACGAGGACTTCGGGGTGCGGGAGTTCGAACGCCTCGGACGGCCGCTGGCGCTCGACGACGTCGAGGAGCAGATGCGTCAGCAGGACTTGTGGCGCTACTCCGACTTCATCCATGTCGGCTCCTACTTCCTGGTCTACCGCCGGCGTGTGCTGCAGGACCCCGCGTTCCGCCGACGCCTCGAGACCGTTGCCAAGCAGCGCGACAAGACCGCGATCATCCTGAAGTACGAGATCGGGTTCTCGCGCTACCTCATCCTCGCGGGCTACCACCTCGCGACGTTCGTCGACGGGATCCTGCCCTACCACCCCGTCTACCGGGCGTCCGCCTTCGAGCTGATGGGCGAGGGCTTCCCGCTCCTCAAGCGACAGTTCCTCTACGAGAACCCCTTCTCCGCACCAGACCTGCGGCTGTGGAAGGAGCGGGTGCTGGAGAAGCTGCCCGACGCCGACGTCGAGGCGATGGAGCGCAACCTGCGTCGCATCGCGCCCGCCTGGAGCCTGCACCGCAGCTTTGCGATTCGCTCGGGCCCCGACGGCACGGCCGTGCTGCCCGAGCCGCTCGGGTCGGAGACCTTCCCGGACGAGGACCGCTGGGTCCCGTCCTTCGACCACTGGTGGGGGTTCCCCGCCGATCCCCGCACAGGTCTCCTCAGCGGCGGGGTCCGGGCGGTCTTCGACGCGGTCAGGGATGACGCGTCGATCAAGAAGATCGTGCTCGAGGGCGCCCGGCCGCTGGCCGTGTCCGGCCAGAACGTGGTCCGCGTGCAGACCGAGAGCCCGCCGGGGCAGATGTACTGCCTGCGGATGGGCACGATCTTCACCAGCGTGGGGCCCCGTTCGGACGTCAACCATCCGCTCTCGCCACGCCACCACCGCTTCGTCCAGCTCGGGCGTCCGACGGGACTCGTCCCCCCGGACGTCGGGCTCGACGGCAGTGGCGACACGTGGGGACTGCGCGACACCAGCGCACTGGAGCTCGACGACAGCCTGACGCGTGTCGTCGTGGTCTCTGGCGCTGAAGGAGCCTCCGCGGTGGCTGGACTGCCGCGGCTGGACGCAGATGGGGCGTGGGAGCTCGGCTCTCCCCGTATCGACCTGCTCGTCGCGGACGAGGTCCGCCTCGCTCCCGCCCACGTCGCCGAGCTCGCACGACTGCGCGCCCTGCTGGCCGGGCGTCGCCTGGTGGTGGTCGAGCCGTGGGGTCGTCCACTCGACCTCCGCCACCTCGCAGCGTGGGCGCGCGCACACCCCGATGTCGCGGTCGGCGTACGCCGCGGTGTGGCCGAGTCGGCCCCGCTGCCCGAGCCGCTGCTCGACCTTGGCGACGACAACCTCATCTGCGCCCCGCCGCAGCCACTCACCCCGGTCCATCCCGAGACCGCGTGGCGGATCGCCGACGTCCTGGTGTCCGGATCAGCCGCCGACCTCGCCGACTGGGCGGTCCTGGGGCGACCAGCGGTGAGCCTGGTGGACTCGGAGGGCGTGCCGCTCCCCTGCACGGGCCCCGGCGAGGTCGCGGCCGCGGTGGCCGCCGCGCTGACGGCACCGCCGCCGGAGACCTTCGTCGAGTGGGGCCGCGGTCTCCACGTCCGCAGCGACGGACACGCCGCGGAACGTGTCGTCATGGCGATCAAGCGCACCTATCAGCCCATCGACGACTGGTTCGCCGACGACGGGCCGGAGGTCAGCGACCGGACCTGAGCTCCGCGCGCTCCACCTCGCGGGCGCGGACCTGCGCCACGAAGCGACGCGAGGCGGCGCCGTCGAGCGGCGCCTCACCCGCATCTGCTGCCGGGATCGGCACGGACGCCCACCCCGCTGCAGCCAGCCGATCGAGCCGGGACAGCAGCAGGTCGAGGTCCTCTCCGGCGCGGTGGACGAGCAGCGGGTGCCCCGCGGCGCGCGCATCGTGCTCCCCTGACGGGCAGTCGGACACCACCGCCGACGCGACCCGCCACACGACCACCTCCGACGACACCGAACGCTCGCTGAGCCCCCATGGCCGCAACGGGGCCAGGGAGCGCGTGAGGCCGTCGACGGAGTCGGGGCGCGCCTCCCGTACGCCCAGCACCACTCCGACGTCGCGTGCCCAGTCCGCCAGCCTCGCCACGTCCGCAGGGGCATAGGGCGTGCCGCCCGTCCCCTCCAGGACGACGAGGGGGCGGGCGTCGAGTCGTGCTCGCAGGCGGCCCTCGGCATCGGCGAGGTCCCTCGGCAGGCGGGCCGTTCCCGCTAGCAGCAGGTCGTGGCGGGGAAGGCCGGTGTGCCACGCGTCGAGCGCCCCCAGGCGATGGTCGGCGACTCGCCTGGCCAGCGCTTCGACGTGCGAGCCGGTGGCGACGGCGTCCACGTCGCCGAGCGAGGTGGACGGCATCGCGGCCGACCACCGCGCACCGACGTGGACCACGCGGTGGCGTGCCGGCAGCGGGGTCAGCGGGAGCGCCGTCTCGAGCGGGTCGCCGACGACCACGACGGCGCAGCGGACCAGCGTCTCCTGGCCCTCGAACGTCGCTGCCGGCACGATCCTCACGTCTTCGCCGCTCAGGTCCTCCTCCAGGGCGCGGGTGCGGCTGAGGACGATCTTGCGCACTGACGGGTCGTGACGGACCTCCTCGAACACGGCGCGTACCCCGGCGTCGAGCCGACCCGCGGGACCGGCCACGAAGGCCCACCAGTGGCTGAAGGAGGGAGTCTCGCGGTCCATGCGTCGGAAGGGGTGTCCCGCAAGGGGGTAGGTGCGCACCGTCCGGCGCAGGGTGAGCGGGTCCTGCTCGACGTCGTAGGCGTCGTGGAGCCGGGCCGGGTCGGTGACCCGACGGATGTTCTTCTCCATCTCCTCGAGCCGGGCCTCGGGTGCGAGCTGCTCCAGCCGCTGACGCCACTCCCCCACGCCCGGTGCGCGGCGCGGGTTCTCGCCCAGGAAGTTGCGCTTCGCGAGCGGGAACCCCTGTCCGACCAGGTCGAAGACGCGACGGGAGTAGAGCGGGTGGAACGGCTGCAGGTCCGGAAGCCAGGTGTCGAAGTCGAACCCGGCGTCGGTGAGGTAGCGACTGATGCCGACCTCGTACTTGTGCACCACGAGCGCCTTGGCCTCCTGCGGCACGACGGTGTCGAGGCGCCACCGGAAGCCGGGGTCGGTGAACACGGGACGACGGAATGCGAGGAAGTAGGAGCTCAGGTGCAGGTAGCGCACGTCGTTCAGCTGGCGCGGGCCCAGGAAGCGGTGCTTCGCCTCGGTGAGCGGGATCGGGGAGTCGTCGCGGAAGTAGTTCTCGTCATGCTCCATGGAGGTTGCCTGCAGGCTCCACCAGTCACATGCGCGCGCGTCCATCCTGGCGAACACCTCGTCGAGCGGGCGCAGCAGGAAGCACGAGTCGTTGGCCAGCAGCAGCTCGTCGTAGGAGTCGATGACGTCCCACCCGACCAGGTCGCGGGCCAGTGCGGAGAGCGACCCGAAGTCGTAGGCACCGTGCGGCAGGCTCCACGCACCGACGGTGACCTCGTCGAGCTTGGCGAGCTCGCCTG
This sequence comes from uncultured Actinomycetota bacterium, assembly GCA_963843815.1. GTDB lineage: Bacteria > Actinomycetota > Actinomycetes > Propionibacteriales > Nocardioidaceae > Nocardioides. The sequence goes on from CAWJLX010000005.1 coordinate 197,488, forward strand.
GCTCCAGGACGCCGTCGGCGAGGTAGTGCACGTCGGCGTGCCGGGACAGCTCGCGCAGGTACGTCACGACGTAGTCGTCGACGATCCCGTCGCGGTCGTGGGCGGCGAAGAGGCAGATCCGGCGCGGGGTCGTGCCTGCCTCGGGCCGCGTCGGCGTCCGGGTCTCGACGAGCTGCGGCACCGGGGAAAGACCACGGTGTCGCCCCAGGACGAGCCAGTGGAGCAGCGGGTCGGCACCGTCCCGGGTCGGGTCCAGGTGGTCGACCCAGTAGGACCACAGGTCGAACCGGGTGCTGGGGTTCTGCAACAGCCGCCAGCCCTCCTCGACGTGGTGCCGGTAGGGGTCGGTCCCGCGCCGCAACCGGTGACCCACGACGTACGCCTCGGCATCGAGGTAGCCGCTGGCGGCGACGACGGCCCGGGCGGCAGCCACGCTCGCCGCGGCTGGCTGCGGTGCCACGCGTGGCGCGTCCCCGGCGACGAGCCCGCTGCGCAGCACGTCCTCGACGAGCGCGGCGGCGGCCTCCGGCCCCTCCGCCGCGGCTCGACGCCAGGCGCGCACGAACCCCCGCCACCGTGCCTCGAACTCCTCGAGGGTGGCGCGACGCTCCGCCAGCCGGTCGCCGAGCGCACCGGCACCGTCGTGGGTCACCGACGCGTCGGGGGGTAGGTGTCGGCCCCGTCGGACCCGGGCGAGGACAGGAAGTGGACCAGCGGGTTGACCCGCTCCGTCAGCACCTCGGGGTGGTCCAGGACGTACTGGGCGATGTCGAACGACTCACTGGGCCGTCGGAAGGGGTGGTCCCAGTGGCGCAGGAAGTGCAGCCCGGGCTCCTCCCCACGACGGGCGACGTCGAGATGGGAGCGGAGGTAGTAGGCGGCATCGAACAGCGCGGACTGGCGGATGAGCTCCAGCTGTCCGGCCTCTTCCGGCGTCACGGTCGCGGCCCCCCGGCGCCACCACGAACGCGGCTCGGCTCCCGCGACCGCCGTCTCCCCGCGAAGGCGTTCGGCCAACAACGTCGAGAGCGTGTCGGCGGCTTTCACGGCGCGATCACGCGACTTGCGCAGGCGGGACTCACGTTCGCCCCACTTCTCCTGCTCGGCGCGGATCGCGGCCAGCTCGCGACGCAGCAGCTCCAGTTCGTCCTGCAAGCTCTCCCGTGTCGGCTCACTCACAGCGCAGACTCTAGCGCCGCTCAGACGACGCTCAGCGGCAGCATCGGGCGCCCCGTCGGGCCGACCTGGATCTCGGTGCCCATCTCCGGGCAGACGCCGCAGTCGTAGCACGGCGTCCAGCGGCAGTCCTCGATCTCGATGTCGGCGCCGTCGGCGGCCGCCAGGGCGTCCTCCCAGTCGCCCCAGAGCCAGTCCTTGTCGAGGCCGGAGTCGAGGTGCTCCCAGGGCAGCACCTCGTCGTAGTCGCGCTCGCGCACGGTGTACCAGTCGACGTCGACGCCGGTGTCGGCCAGACCCCGCGAGGCGGCGTCCATCCAGCGGTCGTAGGAGAAGTGCTCGCTCCAGCCGTCGAACCGACCGCCGTCACGCCACACCTCCTCGATGACCCGGCCGACGCGGCGGTCACCGCGCGAGAGCAGGCCCTCGACGATGCCGGGCTTGCCGTCGTGGTAGCGGAAACCGATCGCGCGGCCGTACTTCTTGTCGGCTCGCACGATGTCGCGCAGCTTCTTGAGGCGATCGTCGGTCGTCTCGTGGTCGAGCTGGGCGGCCCACTGGAACGGAGTGTGGGGCTTGGGCACGAAGCCGCCGATCGAGACGGTGCAGCGGATGTCGTTGCGCCCCGAGACCTCGCGGCCCTTGGCGATGACGCGCTTGGCGAGGTCGGCCACCTGGAGCACGTCGTCGTCGGTCTCGGTCGGCAGGCCGACCATGAAGTAGAGCTTCACCTGGCGCCAGCCGTGGGAGTAGGCCGCCGCGACCGTGCGGATCAGGTCCTCCTCGGTGACCATCTTGTTGATCACCTTGCGCAGCCGCTCGGAGCCGCCCTCGGGGGCGAACGTCAGGCCCGAGCGCCGGCCGTTGCGGGAGAACTCGTTGGCCAGGGTGATGTTGAAGGCGTCGACGCGGGTGCTCGGCAGCGAGAGGGAGACGTTGGAGCCTTCGTAGCGGTCGGCCAGTCCCTTGGCGATCTCACCGATCTCGGTGTGGTCGGCGCTGGAGAGCGAGAGCAGGCCGACCTCCTCGAAGCCGGACTTGCGGATGCCGTTCTCGACCATGTCGCCGATGGTCTCGATGGACCGCTCGCGCACCGGACGGGTGATCATGCCGGCCTGGCAGAAGCGGCAGCCGCGGGTGCAGCCGCGGAAGATCTCGACGGAGAATCGCTCGTGCACGGTCTCGGCCAGCGGCACGAGCGGCTTGGCGGGGTAGGGCCACTGGTCGAGGTCCATCAGCGTGTGCTTGCGGACCCGGAACGGGATGCCGGGGCGGTTGGGCACGACGGCCTCGATCGAGCCGTCCGCGGCATACGCGACGTCGTAGAAGCGCGGGACGTAGATGTTGCCGGTGACCGCGAGCCGCCGCAGCAGCTCGTCGCGACCGCCCGGCCTGTCCTCGCCCTTCCACTCGCGCACGACCTCGGAGATCGCGAGCACGACCTCCTCGCCGTCGCCGAGCACCGCGGCGTCGACGAAGTCCGCGATGGGCTCGGGGTTGAAGGCGGCGTGGCCGCCGGCGATCACGATCGGGTCGTCCTCGCCACGATCCACCGCATGCAGCGGGATCCCCGCGAGGTCGAGGGCATTGAGCATGTTGGTGTAGCCGAGCTCGGTCGAGAAGCTGAGTCCGAAGAGGTCGAAGGCGCCCACCGGGCGGTGGCCGTCGACGGTGAACTGCGGGATCTGCCCCATCTCGTCACCGGTGCGCATCACCTGCTCCATGTCCGGCCACACCGAGTAGGTGCGCTCGGCCAGGATCCAGTCGCGCTCGTTGAGCACCTCGTAGAGGATCTGCACGCCCTGGTTGGGCAGTCCGACCTCGTAGGCGTCGGGATACATCAGGGCCCACCGCACCGTGGGACCGCCCGTCTCCGAGGCGGCAGCACAGTCCCAGTCCTTGACGACGGAGTTCAGCTCACCGCCGACGTACTGGATGGGCTTCTGCACCGACGGCAGCTTGGCCTCCAGGCGCGGGAAGACCGACGCGACGGACATGAGGGAAACACCTCGATCAGGGACGAGAGGAAAAGACGGACGAATGCCGGGCGCAGTTGGCCCGATGGGCGATCATCAAGGTTACTTCGCCGCGCACGGTGCGGCCTAACCATGGGGGAACACGATGGGTCGGCGCGAGGAGTGGCTGCGCATCGGCGCCGCCGCGCTCATCCTCGGCGTGCTGGCGTTCCTGTTCCTGCGCGACCGCGCTCCCGACGAGCCGCCCCCGGTCGACGATCCCGGGCACACGGTGACCACACCGACCGAGGTGCCCGGCATCCCCGGGCAGGCCGAGGGGTCGCCCGGCCAGGCCGAGCCGGAGGCCGTCCCCTCACCGCCCGAAGGACTGGCCGAGCTCGTGTGCGAGCAGTTCCGACAGCCGGTGGAGCTGCGGGTGCTGTCCTTCAACACCCACCGCTCGACCGGCACGCTCAACGCCGTCGCCGAGGAGATCCTCGAGGTCGATCCGGACATCGTGCTGCTCCAGGAGGTGGACCGCCGGATGGTGCGCAGTGGCGCCGTGGACCAGGCCGAGGTGCTCGCCGACGCCGTGGGCATGGACGGCTCCTTCAGCTCCAACCTGGCTCGTGGAGCGGGTCACTACGGCACGCTCATCCTGAGCCGCTTCGACATCGTGCAGCAGGGACGGATCCCGCTCGTGCGGAGCCCGCGCTCGGAGACCCGCGGGCTCCAGTGGGTCACCCTCGAGGTCTCCGGACAGGCCGTCCGCGTCTACAACACCCACCTCGACGCGACGCGCGCCGACGTACGCCTCGCGCAGGCGCGTCAGGTCGCCGGGATCCTTGCCGAGGACGACCTGCCCACGATCCTCGGCGGCGACCTCAACGCCTGGCCGGCCTCCGCCGCAGTCGCGGCGATCAGCGACCAGCTGACCGACACCTGGACGGCTGCGGGGCAGGGCCGGTCGGCGACGAGCCGTGGCGGCAAGAAGATCGACTACCTCTTCGTCCGCGGGCTGCGTCCGCTGCTCAGCCAGGTCGCGACCTCAGGGGCCTCCGACCACCACCGGCTCTGGGCCGACCTCCGGCTGAGGCCGCCGGACACGTGTGGCTCAGCGTCGGGCTGAGGCCAGCAGCCGCGTCGGCACCGAGCCGGACGACCTGAGGTGGATGTTCTGGAGCAGGCCCAGGGCGAGCATCCCGGCGAAGAGCGAGCTGCCGCCGTAGGAGACGAACGGCAGCGGGACGCCGGTGACCGGCATGATGCCGAGACACATCCCGATGTTCTGGAACGCCTGGAAGCCCCACCAGCAGGCGATGCCGGCTGCAGCCACCCGGCCGAACAGGTCGCCGGCCTCGGCCGAGATGGCCAGGGCACGCCAGATCACCACGGCCAGGAGCAGGATCAGCACGCCTGCCCCGACCAGGCCCAGCTCCTCGCCGGCCACTGTGAAGATGAAGTCGGTGTGCTGCTCGGGAACGAAACCGGACCGCGTCTGCGAGCCGTCGAACAGGCCCTGGCCGAACAGGCCACCGTTGCCGACGGCGATGCGAGCCTGCTCGGTGTTGTAGCCGGCCCCTCGCGGGTCCAGCCCGGGGTTGGTGAAGGCCAGGAATCGGTCGACCTGGTAGGGCTTGAGCACGCCCATGGACACGGCCGCGACCGCACCGACCACGGCGGCGACGGTCAGTCCGCCCAGCCACCAGCGCCCGGCCCCGGCGATGGCCAGGACCCCGAACACGGTCGCGGAGAGGACCAGCATGGTGCCGAGGTCGGGCTGCAGCAGGATCAGGACCGCGGGGACGCCGGCGATGCCGAGCATCGCGACCACCTCGAGGCTGCCGACCTCGCGACCCCACCGACGCTCGGTCCGCTCGGCCACCACCAGGGCCATCCCGATGACCACGGCCAGCTTCGCGAACTCGGAGGGCTGGATCGACATGCCCCCGAGCTGCAGCCAGGAGCGGGAGCCGTTGATCGTGCTGCCGGCGACGAGGACGAGGGCCAACCCGACGATGCTGGCGACGTAGGCCAGGGGCGCGAGGATCCGCACCCACCTGTGGTCCGTGGCCATGACCGCGACCATCAGCACCGCGCCGATCGCGACGTTGACCAGCTGCTTGCGGAGGTAGGCGTTGGGGTCACCCCCGGTCAGGTCGGCCCGGGTCGAGGTCGCCGACCACACCAGCAGCGTGCCCATCGCCACCAGGGCGAGCGCGGCGAGCATGAGGAGCCAGTCGAGGCCGGGGGTCCGCAGGCTGCTCGAGGGCTGGCCCGGTCGGGCCGGGCGGCCGACGGGGCGGGGAGAGGGCCGGTGGGACAGGACGGTCATCGGCTCACTCCCTCACCATCGGCGGCATGATCGACCCGTCGGCCAGGAACTGCGGCAGCTTCGCGGGGGGCGTGGTGCCGGGGACGGCCGCGCGCGCCGGGCGTACGGTCTCGCCGTCGACGCCGTAGAGCGCCTCCCAGATGGCCCGGATGCCCTCGCCGGTGGAACCCGACCCCGTGCCGGCCTGGCTGATCATCATCACCACGACGTAGTCCTCGCTGTAGGACGCCACCCAGCCGGTCGTCTGCTTGCCGTAGACCTCCGCGGACCCTGTCTTGGCGCGCACGGTGACCTGGTCGAGCGGGAAGCCACCCATCTTCCACGCCATCGTGCCCACGCGGGTCACGTTCTGGAGGGCGCTGTCGATGTAGGCGAGGTACTTCTTCGGGACGTCGAGCTGGGCGACCTTGCGCGGGGCGATCCGGCGCAGCACCTTGCCTTCCGGGCTGACCAGCGCCTTGGCGACGGTCGGCGCGTAGAGGGTCCCGCCGTTGCCCAGCGCAGCGTACGCACGGGCCAGCTGGAGCGGGGTGACGATCGTGTCGCCCTGGCCGATGGAGAAGTTCACGGCGTCGCCGGCGCGGTAGAGGTTGCCCTCGATGCAGAACTCGCGGGCGAACGTGTAGACGAAGGCGCTGGTGTCGGCGGTCCGGGGCTTGTCCGCGATGCCGCAGTAGTAGTCCTTCTGCGACTCGAAGTAGGCCTGCTTCCAGTGGCGGTCGGCGATGCGGCCGGGCGCCTCGCCGGGCAGGTCGATGCCGGTGCGCGAGCCGAAGCCGAACTCCTGGGCCATCTCGACCAGCGGGTCAAAGGCATCGATGTCGGCGGGATCGCTGCCGAACCGCTGCCAGAAGTTGTAGCCGATCCGGTAGAAGAAGGTGTTGCAGGAGACCTCGAGCGCCTTGGCGAAGCCGATGTTGCCGTAGGCACCGGACTCGTAGTTCTTGAAGACGCGGTTGCCCACCTGGAAGCCCGACGAGCACGGCAGCGTGGTGTCCATCGAGTAACCGTTGGTCAGCGCGCCGGCCGTCATGAACGGCTTCCACGTCGAACCGGGGGCGAACTGGCCCTGGGTGGCACGCGAGAGCAGGGGCGTGCCGGCCTTCTCGGAGTAGAGCCGCGCCAGCTCGGACTCGCTGATGCCCCCGGTCCACACGTCCGGGTCGTACGTCGGCTGGCTGGCCATCGCGACGACCCGCCCGGTCTTCGCGTCGAGGACCACCGCGGCGCCCGAGTCGGCCTCGTACTTGCGACCGGTGACCGGGTCGAGCGTCGCCCGCTGGATCTTGATCCGCTCGGCCAGCTGGCGCTCGACCACCGACTGCACCTTCGCGTCGATCGACGTGACCAGGGTGTCGCCGGGGGTGCTCTCGACGATGGAGTCGTCGCCCAGGACCCGGCCCATCGAGTCGACCGCGACGCGCCGGTAGCCGGGCAACCCGCGCAGCCACTCGTCGTACTCCCTCTCCACGCCCGCGCGTCCGACCACGGAGGCGCCGTTGAGGGACCGGTCGTCGCGCTCGGAGGAGAGGTCGTACTCGTCCTCGGTGATCGGGCTGAGGTAGCCCAGGACGTGGGCCAGGTTGATGCCGTAGGGCCGCGGATAGGAGCGGACGTTCTGCTGCTCTGCGAGCACACCGGGGTAGTCCTCCGGCTGCTCGAGCACGCGCAGCGCGACGTCCTTGGAGACGTCGGTGGCGACCGGCACCGGCTGGTAGGGCGATCCGTTCCAGCACACGTCGCGCACGCTGCCGGGATCACCACAGGTGACCAGCCGAGCCTCCACGTCCTTCGGCCTGGCGTCGACGACGACCCCGACCCGGCGGACCAGCTCGGTGCGCTCGTCCTGCTCGAGCTTGCCCAGGAGGGTGCGGTCGACCGAGATCACCCACGACGTCCGGTTGGCGACGAGGGGGCGGCCCTGGCTGTCGACGATCAGCCCGCGCTGGGGTTGGACGACGATGTCGCGCACCGACTGGTTGGCGGCCTGCGCCTGGTAGGACTCCCCACCGATCACCTGCAGGTAGTACAGCCGGACGAAGAGGGTCGCGAACAACGAGAAGGCGAGCGCCTGCACGACGAGCAGGCGCAGCCGGGTGTTCCTGCCGGTGCTGCGACTCACTGCGTCGCCCACTGGGGGTTGAGCCGCGCGAAGAGCCTCATCAGCGGGGGCAGCACGAACGGCGTGAGCAGCACGTCCCACACCACGGCGACGAGGACGACCTCGAGGAGGCCGGTGATCGACATGGTGGGGTCGGAGAGGAGCACCCCGGTCAGGGCGAACAGCGAGGTCGCCACGAACGACGCTGCAGCGACGGTGCCCACCACGGCGAGGGCGGTCGGCTTGACGTCCTGGCGCACGCGGGCGGCGAGGAAGGCCGCCACGGTCAGCGCCAGTGCCCACCGCCCGGCGATGTGGTCGGCAGGTGGGGCGAGGTCGAGGGTGAGCCCGGCGGCGAACCCGAGGACCAGCGCGAAGGGCGCCTCGACCGTGAGCGCAGCGGCGACCACGACGAGGAGGCAGAGGTTGGGCACGATGCCCTGCCAGGCCAGGTGCGGGAAGAGGGAGACCTGCACGACGAGCGCGACCATGACGGCGCCGAGCGCGACGAGCCAGCGAAGCTGTGTCATCGCAGGCTCCCGTCGGCCTCGATGACCGCACGGTCGCTCGCGGCGCCGCTGGGGACCATCACGCCCACCACGTCGAGCGCGGAGAAGTCGACGAACGGCTTCACCACGGCCCGCTGGGAGGCCTCGCGCAGCGAGCTGTAGACCTCGGTGATGGTGCCGATGGGCACTCCCGGCGCGTAGGGGCCGGTCGTGCTCCCCCACGTGACGACCGTGTCGTCGCGGGCGGGGATCGAGGCGTCGTCGACCAGACGCAGGTCGAGGGAGGCGTCCTGGTCGAGCGACCCGCTGCCGTTGACGAAGCCGATCTCCATGCTGGAGCCGACCCGACCGCCGACGGTCGAGTCCGGGTCGACGATCAGCAGCACCGTCGCGGTGGTGCGGGTGACCCGCAGGACGCGCCCGACGAGTCCGTCGTTGTTGACGACCGTCATGTCGGGGCCGACCCCTGCCTCGGAACCGGCGTCGATGGTCACCGTGAAGCTCTGCGACTGGCGCGAGCCGAGCGCCACCACCCGGGCCGGCACCAGGGCCGAGCCCAGGTCGGCTGCGGCGGTGGTGAGGCCGTCGTACTGCTGGAGCCGGTTGCGGTCGAAGCCGGCGAGCTCCACCTGGCCACGCAGCTCGGCGTTGCTGGCTTCGAGGTCGCGGACCTCGTCGGCGAGGTCGCCCTTGCTGCGGAACCACGCGGGGACCGCGGTGAAGGGACGTACGGCGGCGGCCGCGGCCGACTCGGCGGGACCGAAGGCCTCACCGACCGCGCGGCGCACCGGCTCCAGCGGCGAGCTGCCGCCACCGGACACGTCCAGGGTGATGAGGGTGATGCTCGCGAGCAGCAGGGCGACCAGGAGCGAGCGGGGAGGTCGGTTGCGCGACTCGAGCCGGTCGAGGCCGGTCCAGCGGCGTTCACGGCCGCCGTGGCCGGAGAAGGCACCCATCAGTGGCGCCGCGGATCCGAGACGAGGACCTGCTGGAGGGCTTCGAACTCCTCCACGCACTTGCCTGCGCCGTAGGCGACCGAGGACAGCGGGTCCTCGGCCACGTGGACGGGCATGCCCGTCTCGTGGCGCAGTCGTTCGTCGAGGCCGCGGAGCATGGCGCCGCCCCCGGTGAGCACGATGCCGCGGTCCATGATGTCGCCGGCCAGCTCGGGCGGCGTCTGGTCCAGCGTGGTGCGGACAGCGTCGATGATGCTGTGGAGCGGCTCCTCGAGGGCCTGGCGCAGCTCGGAGCTGGAGACGACCACGGTGCGAGGCAGGCCGGAGACCATGTCGCGTCCCCGGATCTCGGCGTCCGGCTCCGTGGGGAGCGGGAAGGCCGACCCGAGGGTCATCTTCACCTCCTCGGCGGTGCGCTCCCCCAGCATGAGGGAGTACTCCTTCTTCATCCACGCGATGATCGCCTGGTCCAGGTCGTCGCCGGCGGTCCGCACGGACAGGCTGGTGACGATGCCGCCCAGGCTGATCACGGCGACCTCGGTGGTGCCGCCGCCGACGTCGACGACCATGTTGCCGGTGGCCTCGTGGACCGGCAGCCCGGCGCCGATCGCGGCGGCCATCGGCTCCTCGACGATGTAGACCCGTCGGGCGCCGGCCTGGTAGCCGGCCTCCTTGACGGCGCGCTGCTCCACGGCCGTGATGCCGCTCGGCACGCAGATCACCATGCGGGGCTTGGCGAAGTAGCGGCGGCGGTGCACCTGGTGGATGAAGTAGCGCAGCATCTGCTCGGTCGCCTCGAAGTCGGCGATGACTCCGTCCTGCAGCGGACGGATGGCGGCGATGTTGTCGGGGGTGCGCCCGATCATCCGCTTGGCCTCGTGGCCGACGGCGAGGACCTCGCCGGTGGTCGTGTTCATCGCGACGACCGACGGCTCGTCGAGCACGATGCCCTTGCCGCGGACATAGACCAGTGTGTTGGCGGTGCCGAGGTCGACAGCCATGTCTCGGCCGATCAAGCTGTGTGCCATGCCGCTGAGCCCTTGCAGGTCGGGTCGTACCGGGAAGTGGGGTCAGCAGTGCTGCGGCCGACCCTGACTCAGATTAAGGAGCGTGGTTGCCCGTTCCCGGCAGGACACGCGCGCCACATGCGTCCCGGACGACACACCGGCGGCGGGTGCCCACTTCGCTCGAGGTGTCGCCTCGGGCCGTTGAAGTCCCCGCACGAGCGGGGAGTCTGTCTCCTGGTGGCCGTTGCAACACCCACAAGGAGCAAGACTCGCCCGCCCAGTTGCGCGCGGGTGAGGTCGGCTAGGCGGAGGCGCGCCCGGCTCAGGAGGCGAGCTGGCTGAACCAGATCCCGATCTCGCGGGCCGAGGACTCCTCGGAGTCCGAGCCGTGCACGAGGTTCTGCTGGACGGCCGCGCCCCAGTCGCGACCGAGGTCGCCACGGATCGTGCCCGGGGCGGCGACGGTCGGGTCGGTGGCGCCGGCGAGGGAGCGGAAGCCCTCGATGCAGCGCTGGCCCTCGATGACGACGGCAAGCACCGGTCCGGAGAGCATGAACTCCACGAGCGGGCCGTAGAACGGCTTGCCCTCGTGCTCGGCGTAGTGGGCGGCAAGGATCTCTGAGGTCGCGGTGCGCAGCTCGACGGCCACGAGCGTGTAGCCCTTGGCCTCGATCCGGCGCAGGATCTCGCCCGAGAGGCCACGGCGTACGCCGTCGGGCTTGACGAGGACGAGGGAACGCTGGACGTCGGTCATGCGGGAAGCCTAGCCACCCTCAGCCCTGCTCCGAGCGCCAGGCCGCCCATGCCTCGGCGCGCTCGCGCTCGATCTTGCGGCCCAGCAGGTCGGCGGCGGTCCACAGCACGGCGAAGATGACTCCGAGGACGAACATGGCAGGGACGACGAAGCCGAGGGCGATGGCGGCCACCTGGACGGCGTAGCCCGCGAGGTAGGCCCATTCGGCCCGCAGCATCCCGGCCAGCAGCAGGCAGACCACCGCGAGGCCCAGGCCGACGGTCAGGGCCGTGGCGACCGCGACGTCGGAGATGGTGATCATCACGGGCGTGGTCAGTCCCAGGGCGATCGCCTCGAGGGACAGCACGGCGGCGCACATGCCCCGACGGGGCGAGCGCTCGGTGTTGGTCGACGGCTGGCTGGTCTCCTCGCTCATCGTCGCCCCTTGAGCATCGTGCGTGCCTCACCCACCGTGATGACCGAGCCGGTCACCAGGACCGCCCCGGCGCCGATGGAGACGTCGATCGCCTCGCCGGCCTCCGCGAGCGTGGCCGCGCGGTCGAGGGCCTCCGCCAGGTCGGGGACGACGCTGACGCGGTCCTCCCCGAAGATCTCCACGGCTGCCCGACCGAGGGCGGCGGCCGACATCGACCGCGCGGTGGAGTTCTGCGTGCACACCACGTAGGCGAGGTGCGGCTCGAAGGCCGCGAGCAGGCCCTCGTGGTCCTTGTCCTCCATCACACCCATCACCCCGACCAGAGGGCTGAAGGAGAAGGAGTCCTCCAGGGCGGCGGCAGCAGCCTCGGCTCCGTGCGGGTTGTGGGCGGCGTCGAGGACGATCGTGGGGCTGCGGCGGATGATCTCCAGGCGCCCGGGAGAGGTCACCTCGGCGAACGCGGCCCGGACCAGGTCGTCGTCGAGGGCACCGGTGCCGAAGGCCTCGACCGCGGCGAGGGCGACGGCGGCGTTCTGGGCCTGGTGGGCGCCGTAGAGCGGCAGGAAGACATCGTCGTACTGGCCGCGGAGACCCTGCAGCGAGATCACCTGTCCACCGACCGCGGGCGTGCGGGCGGCGACGCCGAACTCCATGCCCTCCCGTACGACGGTGGCGCCCACCTCGGCGGCCCGCGCCAGCAGCACCGCCGCAACCTCCGGGGTCTGCTCGGCGAGCACCGCCACGGACCCGGGCTTGATGATCCCGGCCTTCTCGACAGCGATGGTGGCCGCGTCCTCGCCGAGGTACTTGGCGTGGTCGACGGCGATCGGCAGCACCACGGCGACGTCGGCGTCGATGACGTTGGTCGCGTCCCAGCTCCCCCCATCCCGACCTCGACCACGGCCACGTCGACGGGGGCGTCGGCGAAGGCGGCGTAGGCCATGCCGACCACGGTCTCGAAGAAGCTCAGGGGGTGGTCCTGGTCGGCGTCGACCAGGTGGGTGAAGGCGGCCACGTCGTTGAAGGCACGGACGAAGCCCTCGTCGTCCAGCGGCTCGCCGTCGACGCTGATGCGTTCGCTCATCTTCTCCAGGTGCGGGGAGGTGAAGCGGCCGGTGCGCAGGTCGAGGGCGCGCAGCAGCTCCTCGATCATCCGGCTGGTGCTGGTCTTGCCGTTGGTGCCGGTCAGGTGCACGGACCGGAAGGAGCGCTGCGGGTCCCCCAACAGCTCGGTGAAGGCCTCGATGCGGTCCAGGCTCGGCTCGAGCCTGGTCTCCGGCCAACGGGACAGGAGGGCGTCCTCGACCTCGGCATAGGTCTGGGCGAGGCGAGGGGCGAGGTGCTCGTCGGGCGCCTCGTCGGGGGCAGCGTCGGGGGCGTCAGTCATGGCGCCACGAGTCTAGGGCGTGCCCCTCGCTGCTCAGCACCGGACGAGGCGCCGCCACGGCTTCACGACCTGCAGCGCCCGGCCGTCCAGCGGCCGTTCGCGGAACTGGTCGAGGGCGTCGGCCCAGCGGGGGTCCGCGGTGCCGGTGACGTACATCGCGGAGCCCTGGTCGGCGAAGACGAGGCCGTAGCGCTTCATCGCGACGACGATCGCCCGGGCCGCGCCGGTGTAGCGCCTGGCCGGGAAGGACTTGGGCAACCGGAACCGCATGCCGTACGCCGGCAGGTTCCGTGCCGTGTTCCCGCGCGGCCCGCAGTGCCGTGCGGGCCACGTGTAGGCGTGGCGTGCGGACGGCAGGGTGAACCGCAGCGCGTGCGTGATGCGGCCGGAGGCGGCCTCGTCGTAGGACAGCAGTCCGGGCAGGATCGGCAGCCCGGCAGCATCCGCGGACGTCCACCCGGCTGGCCGGAGCCGGCGGGACGAGAGGTCCCAGCGGGCGGCCGCAGCGGCCCGCCAGGCGACCACCCGGCCGGACGCGTCACGCACCCGCTCGGCGGCGTACAGCTCGATCAGGTCACACGTGTCGCGGCGGACGGTGATCACGTGCCGGTCTCCCCCACCGGGGTCGGGGTCGGTGGCGCTGCCGCCCTCGATGGCCGCGTCTGCGGGCACGAACACCGGCCCCCGGTCGCTCTCGGCGCGGTAGTCCTCCCCGTCCACCCCGAACCGCAGCGGGAGCAACGGCTGGTCCGCCCCGACCACGTTGACGGGGATGCCGTAGTAGTCCTCGCTCGTCCCGAGGTCGAGGTGCAGGTCGTGTCCCGTGGCCTGCCGGTCCACGATCGTGCGCGACCTGCGCCAGACGGGCCGGGAGTCGACGCGACGGTTCCACGGGCTGTCGGCCGGGAAGAGCTCACACCCGCCGACGGTGTGGACGCGGGCACGCGCGTCGGCTCCGGTGACGTCCGGCCCCTGCGCGGGCGCGGCCCCCGGGGCCGTCACCAGCAGACCCACCAGAAGGCCCACCAGCAGACAGGGGGACGCGAGGAGCAGTGTCGTACGCCGCATCTGCCGAGACTAGGGCCTGGCTCGGGCCCGGACCACGTGCTCCGCCATGTCCACGACCGGCTCGTAGCCCAACCCGGCGTAGATCCTGTTGGAGGTGGGGTTGGCCAGGTCGGTGAAGAGGCACATCCGGTTGCCTGCCTCCAGCCCACGCCGTGTCACCTCGCCCACGACGTAGGACGCGATGCCGCGCCCCCGGAACTCCCGTGGCGTGTAGACCGGGCCGATCCGCGAGACGCCGTACGACGGCAGCCCGGCCCCCGTCAGGTGGGCGACCGTGCCGTCAGGCATCTCCCACAGCCACTCGACCCCCTCACGGATCCGGACCAGCACGCTGGCGAGCGTGTTGTGCTCCCCGGACGTCGGGTCGGGCTCACGCCCGGCCTGCTCGTCGGCCTCGGCGTGGAACGCGCCGAACCACGCGAGCACCAGCTCGGCGTCGTCCTCGGTGGCCGGGCGCAACCGCCCCTCGGGCGCTGTCGGGACTGCGACGGACGTGGCCTCCCACAGCCGGGTCGCCTTGTCCGTGACCGACCTCTCCACCGGTCAGCTCGGCCGTGGCCGTGGCCAGCACCTCGGCGCCGGGGAGGGCACCGTTGCACCCGCCGAGGAGCTCGCCGCGCTCGTGCAGCGCGGCGGCCAGGGCTCGAGCGACCTCGTCCGGCATCGGCATGGTGAAGGTCGGGTAGGGGAGGAACGGCGCCGTGCGCATGGCTGCACCCACCACCGCGCCGGAGTCGTCGCGCGCGACCATCCACCAGCGCTCGAAGGGTGCCCCGACCTCGGCCCACGAGTCCCGGCCCTGGGCCAGCTCGCGGGCCGTCCGCTCGCTGACGCTGGCGATCACGCTGCCCAGCACCGGGTCCGAGGCGAGCAGCTCGCCGGCCACGTCGAGGAAGGGCTGGGGGGCGTCGAAGAACTCCAGGTCCATCGCGCCACGCTAGAGCCCAGCGGGCAGAGGCTGGTACTCGTTTTCGCAGGCCGGAGGCCCGTCCATAGACTTCGGGCATGACTGACACTCCAGCCACCCAGACCCCGGACACGACCTCGAGCACCGACCAGCGTGCCGTCGTCGTACCGGAGCGTCCGGCGCTGGAGGGGCTGGAGGACAAGTGGTCGCGCACGTGGGCCGACAACGACACCTACGCCTTCGACCGCACCCAGCCGCGGGAGAACGTCTACTCGATCGACACGCCCCCGCCGACCGTGAGCGGCTCGCTGCACGTGGGACACGTCTACTCCTACAGCCACCCGGACCTGATCGCGCGCTACCAGCGCATGCAGGGCAAGGCCGTCTTCTACCCGATCGGCTGGGATGACAACGGCCTGCCGACCGAGCGCCGGGTGCAGAACTACTTCGGTGTCCGCTGCGACCCGAGCCTGCCCTACGACGACGACTTCACGCCGCCGGAGAAGCCGGACCCCAAGCGACAGGTCCCGATCAGCCGACCCAACTTCATCGACCTGTGCGAGCAGCTGGTCGTCGAGGACGAGAAGGCCTTCGAGACCCTGTGGCGCAAGCTCGGGCTCTCCGTGCAGTGGGACCCCACCTACACGACCATCGGCGACCACTCGCGCACCGTCAGCCAGCGGGCGTTCCTGCGCAACTTCGCCCGCGGCGAGGCCTACCTCTCGGAAGCGCCGACCCTGTGGGACGTCACCTTCCAGACCGCCGTCGCCCAGGCCGAGCTCGAGGCGCGCGACTACCCGGGTCACTACCACCGTGTCGCGTTCCACACGGTCCCCACCGATGGCGGGGCCAGCCGCCCGATCCACATCGAGACCACCCGTCCCGAGCTGATCCCGAGCGTCGTGGCGCTGATCATGCACCCCGACGACGAGCGCTACCAGGACCTCGTCGGCACCACTGTCACGTCGCCGGTCTTCGGCGTCGAGATCCCGGTCCTCCCCCACCCGGCAGCGGAGCCCGACAAGGGCGCCGGCATCGCCATGTGCTGCACGTTCGGTGACCTCACCGACGTGACGTGGTGGCGCGAGCTCCAGCTGCCCGTCCGCACCCTCGTCGGCCGGGACGGTCGGATGCTGCGCGAGACCCCCGAGTGGCTGGACACCGAGGAAGCGTCGACGGCGTACGCCGAGATGGCGGGCAAGACCACCTTCAGCGCCCGCGAGGCGATGGTCGCCCTCCTCCGCGAGTCGGGCGACCTCGACGGCGAGCCCAAGGCGACGCAGCGGATGGCGAACTTCTACGAGAAGGGCGACAAGCCGCTCGAGATCATCGCCACCCGGCAGTGGTACATCACCAACGGAGGGCACGACGCCGCGCTGCGCAAGGAGATGCTCGACCGCGGCGAGGAGGTCACCTGGATCCCGGCCCACATGAAGCACCGCTACGACAACTGGGTCGGCGGCCTCAACGGCGACTGGCTCATCTCGCGCCAGCGCTTCTTCGGCATCCCCTTCCCGGTCTGGTATCCGGTGGACGACGAGGGCGAGCCCGACTACGACCACCCGCTGATGCCGGCCGAGGCCGAGCTCCCGATCGACCCCTCCGCGCAGGCGCCGCAGGGCTACAACGAGGGACAGCGCGGCAAGCCGGGCGGCTTCGTCGGCGACCCGGACGTGATGGACACCTGGGCGACCTCCTCGCTCACCCCGCAGATCGCGGGCATGTGGGAGGTCGACGACGACCTGTTCTCCCGCGTCTTCCCCTACGACCTCGCCACCCAGGCGCACGACATCATCCGCACCTGGCTGTTCTCGCGCGTGGTGCGCGCCGAGTTCGAGAACCACGTGGCGCCCTGGTCGCACGCGATGATCTCCGGCTTCATCGTCGACCCCGACCGCAAGAAGATGTCGAAGTCCAAGGGCAACGTCGTGGTGCCGAGCGACATCCTCGACAAGTACGGCGCCGACGCCGTCCGCTGGCGTGCCGCCATCGGCCGCCCGGGCATGGACTCGCCCTTCGACGAGTCGCAGATGAAGGTCGGTCGCCGTCTGGCGATGAAGGTGCTCAACGCCTCGAAGTTCGTCCTCGGCAACGTCGGCGCCACCGAGCTGACCCCCAGCAGGGTGAGCTGCAGCCGTCGACTGCGCCCTGCTCGGCCGCCTCGAGATCGTCGTGCGCCGGGCCACGGAGGCCTTCGACGCCTACGACTACACCACCGCGCTCGAGGTCACCGAGAAGTTCTTCTGGGAGTTCTGCGACGACTACCTCGAGCTGGTCAAGGAGCGGGCGTACGACACCGACGGCGGGCAGGCGACCGCCTCGGCGCGGGCGACCCTCGCGATCGCCCTGCACACGCAGCTGAGGCTGCTCGCGCCGTTCCTGCCGTACGCCACCGAGGAGGTGTGGTCGTGGTGGCAGGACGGGTCGATCCACCACGCCGCCTGGCCCACCGCCGCCGACCTCGGCTCCGCGGCCGCGTCGCAGCCGGTGGTGCTCGATGCCGTCGCGGCAGCGCTCACCGGCATCCGCGGCGCCAAGTCGCAGGCCAAGGCCAAGATGCGGGCGCCCCTGTCCCGCGTGGTGATCACCGGGCCCGAGGACCTGGTCGAGGCAGCCCAGCAGGCCCAGGACGACCTGCGTGCGGTCGGCACGATCGTCGGGGACCTGGAGTTCGTCACCGACGAGTCGGCGACCGAGCTGCAGGTCAGCGCGGAGCTGGCGCCGACACAGGACTAGACCCGGCTGCGGTGAGGGGGGTTCAGCGCCTGCCGGACGTCTGCGCCTCCGCTCGGCCTCGGACCGGTCGCTCGCCCGCGCGGCCTGGTGCTCGGAGTGGCCGGACTCCCGCTCGTCCTCGCGCTCGACCTCACGGTGGGAACGGTCGGTCTCCCGCCCGTCCGTGCGCTCATCCGTGCGCTCGCGGGTCACCTCTCGCTGACTCGTCTCGCTTGCGATCTGCCTTGCGCTGGCGCCCGCTCGTCCTTGCGGCCGGCCTTCTCGGCTGCCTTCTCGGCCCTGCGGCCTGCTCGTCCTCGTGCTCGGCCTGCTCGTCCTCGTGCTCGGCCTTGCATCGTCCTTCGTGCTGCGGCCCGGTGCTCCTCCTCACGCCTGCTCGTCCTCGCGTCGCCCTTGCCGGCCCGGGTGTGGCTCACTTCGAGGCGGCGCGACCCGGAGGACGAGCCACTCGCTGCCCCGGGCTGCGAGGCGGCCTTCGTCGCTTCATCCCCTGGCGACGGACACGCCGAGCGGCCGGGTGCTGAGCTCGGCAGGGATGCTCGCCCCGGTCGGCTCGACCCGGGGGGGCGTCGGCGACGGGGCGCTGTCGACGCGCTCTCCGGTGGCCGGGGCGGAGATGGGCTTGCCGGGGTGGAAGAGACCGACACCGCTCCATCCGCGCCCCACTGACAGGGCCATCAGGACGACACAGAGCACGGCCACGAGGAAGAACCCCACGAACGGTCGCTTCGGATCCAACCTCACCGGTTCCCCTTCCCACATGCTGACGAGACGTGAGCGTGGACGGATCATGACGCATGATCGCCGTCGAGGCTCATGAATAGTCACAAGTGACTAGGCGCCCTGGTCATATCGGGCTACGGGGGGCGACCTGGGTCAGGCCGACTTCTTCTTCTTGGCCTCGGACTCACGCAGGATCAGCGTCGGCGCGACCTCGTCCTCGACCACGTCGCGGGTGACGATCACCTTCGCCACGTCACCGCGAGACGGGACGTCGTACATCACGTAGAGGAGGACCTCCTCGATGATCGCCCGCAGTCCCCGGGCGCCGGTGCCACGCTCGAGTGCCGCGTCGGCGATCGAGTCGATGGCCTCGTCGGTGAACTCGAGCTCGACACCGTCGAGGTCGAAGAGCTTCTGGTACTGCTTGACGAGCGCGTTGCGCGGCTCGGTGAGGATCTGCACGAGCGCCTCGCGGTCGAGCTTGTTGACGCTCGCGATGAGCGGCAGACGCCCGATGAACTCGGGGATCAGGCCGAACTTGGTGAGGTCCTCGGGGCGCACCTGCGCGAGCAGGTCGTCGGCGTTGCGCTCGGCGGCGCTGCGCACCTCGGCGGTGAACCCCAGCGACTTCTTGCCGACGCGCTGCTCGATGATCTGCTCGAGGCCGGCGAAGGCACCACCCACGATGAACAGGATGTTGGTGGTGTCGATCTGGATGAACTCCTGGTGCGGGTGCTTGCGGCCGCCCTGCGGGGGCACGGATGCGGTGGTGCCCTCCAGCATCTTGAGCAGCGCCTGCTGCACGCCCTCACCGGAGACGTCGCGCGTGATCGAGGGGTTCTCCGACTTGCGGGCCACCTTGTCGATCTCGTCGATGTAGATGATGCCCGTCTCGGCCTTCTTGACGTCGTAGTCGGCGGCCTGGATGAGCTTGAGGAGGATGTTCTCCACGTCCTCACCGACGTAGCCCGCCTCGGTCAGGGCGGTGGCGTCGGCGATCGCGAACGGGACGTTGAGCATCCGGGCGAGCGTCTGGGCGAGGTAGGTCTTCCCGCAACCGGTCGGACCGATGACGAGGATGTTGGACTTCGCGACCTCGACCATGTCCTCCCTGGCCTTGCCGCTCACCGGCGTGAGGCCGGACTGCACCCGCTTGTAGTGGTTGTAGACCGCGACGGCGAGCGACTTCTTGGCGTGCTCCTGGCCGATGACGTAGGAGTTGAGGAACTCGAAGATCTCCTTGGGCTTGGGCAGCTCCTCGAGGCTGACCTCCGAACCCTCGGCGAGCTCCTCCTCGATGATCTCGTTGCAGAGCTCGATGCACTCGTCGCAGATGTAGACGTTGGGTCCAGCGATGAGCTTCTTGACCTGCTTCTGGCTCTTGCCACAGAAGTTGCACTTCAGCAGGTCGCCGCCGTCACCGATACGTGCCACGAGTCGTGTCCTCCAGTCTTGCCGGGCGGGGGCGCCGGCTCTCAACACCTTGCAACAAGCCCGTTGACGGTACCCCGTGCCGACCCCCGGCGGGGGCCGGACACGAGATGTCGCGGATCATGTTTTTGACGTGTTCGGGATCGGGCTCAGACGAGCGCCGGGGCGCCCTTGCGGGACTCGATCACGGCGTCGATCAGGCCGTACTCGACAGCCTGCGCGGCCGTCAGGATCTTGTCACGCTCGATGTCGCGGCTGACCTGGTCGATGTCCTTGCCGCTGGAGTCGGCGATCATCCGCTCGAGGAGCTCGCGCATGCGCAGGATCTCGTTCGCCTGGATCTCGATGTCGGAGGTCTGGCCGAACGTGCCCTCGGTGTAGGGCTGGTGGATCAGGATGCGGCTGTTGGGCAGCGCCATCCGCTTGCCCTTGGCGCCGGCTCCCAGCAGGATCGCCGCCGCCGACGCCGCCTGGCCCAGGCACACGGTCTGCACGTCGGGCTTGATGAAGCGCATCGTGTCGTAGATCGCGGTCAACGCGGTGAAGGAGCCACCGGGGCTGTTGATGTAGATGCTGATGTCGGTGTCGGGGTTCATCGTCTCCAGGCACATGAGCTGGGCGATGACCGCGTTGGCGACGTCGTCACTGATCGGGGTGCCGAGGTAGATGATGCGCTCTTCGAAGAGCTTGGCGTAGGGGTCGATGCGGCGGAACCCGTAGGAGGTCCGCTCTTCCCACTGGGGGATGTAGTAGTTCATGGGTCAGTCCTTCGTCCTGGCCGGGCGGCCTTCGTCGGCGGCTTCGCGGGCATTGGTGACGACCTTGTCGACGAGGCCGTACTCCACAGCCTGCTCGGCGGTGAACCAGCGGTCACGATCGGCGTCGGCGACGACCTGCTCGACACTCTGGCCGGTGTGGTCGGCGATGAGGTCGAGGAGCACCTTCTTGATGTGGAGCGACTGCTGGGCCTGGATCTTGATGTCGGAGGCCGAGCCACCCATGCCCGAGGAGGGCTGGTGCATCATGATCCGCGCGTGCGGCAGGGCGTAACGCTTGCCCTTGGTGCCGGCACACAGCAGGAACTGGCCCATCGAGGCCGCCAGTCCCATGCCGACGGTCGCGACGTCGTTGGGGATGTAGTTCATCGTGTCGTAGATCGCCATGCCGGCGTCGACCGAGCCGCCGGGGCTGTTGATGTGCAGGAAGATGTCGGCCTCGGGGTCCTCTGCGGACAGCAGGAGGAGCTGGGCGCAGATCGCGTTGGCGTTCTGGTCGCGCACCTCCGAACCGAGGAAGACGATGCGCTCGCGGAGGAGGCGCTGGTAGATGTGGTCGTCGAGGCCATACATCCCACCGGCGCCGTTCATCTCGGGCGAGAGGGCTGGGCTGGAGTTCTGGTTCACGCTGGCGACACTAGCCCGAAGCTCGGACACTTCCACACGAACACCCGCCCTGTTCGCCCACAGCGGATTCCGCGCCCCGGCGTCTCGCTCAGCCGAGCGCGACCTCCTCGAGGACCTCACGGAACACGCGATAGCGCTCGGCGCCCACCCGATCGGCCCACGTCTGGTCGCAGGCCTTCAGCACCGCGCTCGAGCGCGCCAGCGCCTGACGGCCCGCGTTGGTGAGGCACACCAGCCGGGCCCGGGCGTCGTGGTCGGCGACGCTCACCTCGACCATGCCCAGCGCCGCGAGCTGGCGGACGAACTGTCCACACCCCTGCGTGGTCATCTCCGCGCACTCGGCGAGCTCGGTGATCGTGAGGCCATCCGGCGGCAGCCACTCCAGGACCCGCAGCTGGGAGGGGCGCAGCTCGGGCGCCTCCTCCGCGAGCCGCTCGCGCAGTCGTCCGAACACCATGCCCATCAGCATGGGCAGGTGGGGCTCGACGGCGGGCAACCGGTTGACCAGCTCGCCGCCCTGGTGGCCGAGCTGTGGAGGGTCCCGTCGGTCACCCTGCTCGAGTCGGCAGCCGAGTCGGTGCCCTGGCGCGCCGAGCCGCTGATCTACGCCTCCGACCTCGCCGAGCGACTCCCCGAGGGCCTCACCATGCCGCGCGGGCTGCGGGTCGACGAGCGCGAGGACCAGACCGCGGTGCTCTGGCTCGAGGCCGTGGACAGCGATCCGGTCGAGTGGGGCGTCGCTGACAGCGTGCGCGCGGCCCGGCTGCTCGGGCGTCTCTCCGCCAGTCGTCGCGTGGCGCCCCTGGCCGGGATCGACCCCCAGCCCTGGGACATCGAGACCTTCGTCGCTGGCCGGCTCGCCTTCACCGTCCTGCCGGGCCTGTACGACGACGCCACCTGGCGGGACCCCGTCGACCACTGGGCCCGGCAACGGGCCGGCATCGCCCGCTACGCCCTCGAGGTGCTGGCGCGGACCGAGGCCGCTGCCTGAGGCGGACACGCAGACCGGCGCCCACCCCCGAGGGGTGGACGCCGGTCGTGGAGCCGCAGCGGCGGGGAGGTCAGTCCTCCTCGGCGACCTCGTCGGCGGTCTCGTCCACCGGCTCACCGATGGTGCCGTCGGGACGCAGGTTCTTGAGCTCCACCACGTTGCCCGAGGCATCCGTGACGGTCGCGGACTCCACGATCGTCGCGAGCGCCTTGCCGCGCAGGATCTCCTGCACGAGCTCGGGGATGTGGTTGTGCTCGAACATGTGGTTGGCGAACTCCTGCGGGTCCTGGCCGGACTGCTGGGCGCGCCGCACGAGGTGCTCGGAGAGCTCGGCCTGCTCGATGCCGAACTCCTCCTTCTTCGCGACCTTGTCCAAGATGAACTGGGCGGCGACCGCGTCGCGGACCCGGCGCTCGAGGTCGGCCTCGAACTCCTCCTGGGTCTGGCCCTCGTCCTCCAGGTACTTCTCCATGCTGATCCCGGCCATGCCGAGCTGCTGCTCGACGTTCTGGCGACGGGCGTTGAGCTCGTCGGTCACCATGACCTCGGGCAGCGGGATCTCGATCTTCTCGAGCAGGGCCTCCAGCACGGCGTCGCGAGCGGCAGCGGCCTGCTCGAGGCGCTTGCCCCGGCCCAGGCGCTCGCGCACGTCGGCGGTGAGCTCCTCAGCGGTGTCGAACTCGGAGGCCAGCTGGGCGAACTCGTCGTCGTACTCCGGGAGCTGCTGCTCCTGCACGGCCGTCACGGTCACGGTCACCTGGACCTGCTCGCCGACGAGGTCGCCGCCGACCAGCTCGGAGTCGAAGGTGGTGTCGTCCCCGGCGCTCAGCCCGACCAGGGCCTCGTCGAGCCCGTCGATCATGCCGCCGCGGCCGACCTGGTAGGACATGCCGGAGACCTCGCCGCCCTCGACGGGCGCGCCGTCGGTGGCCGCGACGAGGTCGATGGTGACGAAGTCGCCGTCGGCGGCCGCCCGCTCGACGGGCGCGAGGGTGCCGAAGCGCTCACGGAGCGCCTCGACCTGCTCGTCGACGTCGGCGTCGCTGATCTCGATGTCCTCGACGGAGGCCTCGAGGCCGTCGTAGTCGGGGAGCTCGAAGTCGGGCTTGACGTCGACCTCGGCGGTGAACTCGAGGGACTCGTTGTCCTCGAACTTCGTCACCTCGATCTCCGGCTGGGCCAGCGGCTCGAGGTCGTGCTCCTGCAGGGCTGCCATGTAGGACTGCGGGACGACGGCATTGATCGCCTCGTCGAGAACCGGGCCGCGGCCGACCTGGCGGTCGATGACCGCCGGCGGAACCTTGCCGCGGCGGAAGCCCGGGACGTTGATCTGCTTCGCGATCTTCTGGTAGGCCGCGTCGAGGCTCGGCTTGAGCTCCTCGAAGGGCACCTCGACGGTCAGCTTGGCCCGGGTCGGGCTCAAGGTCTCGACGGCGCTCTTCACAAATGTCTCCTGATGCTGAAGGTCATGGGTCGTCCACGGGGGAACGTGGGGGTGTGGGTGCGGCGCGCAGGCATGGCCCGGCGACCGCAAACCTCGTCAGTCTATCGAGGGGGCGGGCTCAGGCCGAATCACGCCCGTGCCGGGGTTCCGCGGTCGGGGCGACAGGACTCGAACCTGCGGTCTCCTGCTCCCAAAGCAGGCGCGCTAGCCACTACGCTACGCCCCGCCAAACGGGCGCCTACGCCGACCGATCCGGCGTGGATCGAGTGGCGAGGAGCCTGCTTGGAGCGGATGACGGGAATCGAACCCGCGTAGCCAGTTTGGAAGACTGGGGCTCTACCATTGAGCTACATCCGCACGCACGGTGGCTTCGCCCCCGTGGACCCCCGAAGAACCTCTCGGGCCGAGTGCGCTGCCTGGTGCGGATGTCATGGTGCCACACGCGCGCCGCTCGCCCCTACCCGGCTCGTACGACCTCAGCGCCGGTGCACGAGCAGCAGCGCGCGGTCGTCGTTGCGCGACCCGATGGCCTCGATGATCCGGGTGGCACCACCCTCGAAGTCACCGCGCAGGAGCCGCTCGGCCTGTCCGAGCATCTTGTCGATGCCGGAGCCGATGTCGCGCGTGCGGGTCTCGACCATGCCGTCGGTGTAGAGCAGGAGCGCGTCGCCGCGACGCATCACGCCTGAGGTGGCGGCGTACGTCGTGCCTTCGATGAGGCCCAGGACCGGCCCCTCGGTCTCGATCACCTCCCACCGCCCCGAGCCGGCGTGCCGCAGCGCGGCCGGGGGGTGGCCGGCCGTGCGCAGCTCGTAGCGCCCGGTCGTGAGGTCCAGGGAGAGGTGGATCGCGGTCGCGAAACCCTCCTCCCAGTCCTGCCGCAGCAAGAACGTGTTGGCCTCGGCGAGGAACTCCGCCGGCGGCAGCGCGCTGATCAGGCCGCCGATCGCACCCGAGAGCAGCAGCGCCCGGGTGCCGGCGCCCTGACCCTTCCCGGAGACGTCCACGACCGCCACCTCCAGACGCTCGCCGACCCGCGAGGCGACGATGAAGTCGCCCGCGAAGGGGGTGCCTCCCGCGGAGCGCAGCTCGGAGGCGGCGTACCACTCCTCGGGCAGCGCCGGGATGCCGCCCTGGCGCAGGATCCGGTCACGCAGGTCGATGAACATCTGCTCGCCCTGGATGCCGGCCACTCCCAGCCGCGAGCGGCGGAACGACGAGAGCAGCACCACGAAGCCGAGACCGAAGATGATGACCACCACCACTGCCGTGCGGATGGAGATCTCCTGGGTCGGCACCGTCACGGCGAGCACCAGCAGCACGAAGACCACGAACCACGGCAGCTGCCGCGGCCCGAGGACGAGGCTGGACAGCACGAGCGGGACCAGCAGGCTCACCAGTGGTGCGTAGTCGGGGAACTCCCAGATGGCCGCGCCGAGTGCGACGGTGACGACGACCAGGAGCACCAGGATCCGCGACCCGCGCGGGACGATCCGGTTCAGCACGCGCTCGAGCCGCGCGCCCACACCGACGGTCGGTCGGCGCTCGCGGGGAGACCTCATGGCCGGGCTCCTCGCGACGTTCCAGTGTCCTTTCCGAGAGACTGTACGGCTCGGGAGCGGAACGTGGGCTGACATCTCGGGCACCAGAAGACGTTGCGTCCCGCCAGTGCGGCGGTGCGCACGGTCGAGCCGCACAGCAGGCACGGCATCGACGTGCGCCGGTAGACGTAGACCTCGCCCCCGTGGTCGTCCGCACGTGGCGGGCGGCCCATGGCCTCGGGGGTGTGCTCGGGCCGGACGGTGTCGATCCGTCCGGACCTCACCCCCTCGCCCATCAGCTCGACCAGGTCGGCCCACATGGCACGCCACTGACCCACCCGGAGGGTGCGGCCGGGGCGCAGCGGATGGATGCGGTGCCGGAAGAGCACCTCGGCGCGATAGACGTTGCCGACCCCGGCCAGCACCTTCTGGTCCATCAGCAGGTCGCCGATCGTGCGGTCGCTGCGCGAGATCCGTTGCCACGCGAGGTCGGGGTCGGCGTCGGGGCGCAGCGGATCGGGACCGAGCCGGCCGAGGATCTCCGCACGTCGCCCCTCCCCGACGAGGTCACACACGATGGCGCCGCGCAGGTCGGCGTACGACGCCGCGCGCGGGGCCTGGTGTGGAGCGCCGGGCGGGGTCGTGACCAGTCGCAGCCGGACGGCCCCGACGGGGTCGGGGACCTCGTCGACGCCGGCATGGACGTCGAAGCTGCCGATCAGCCCCAGGTGGACGTGGACGAAGCGCTCTGCGTCGAACTCGACGAACAGGTGCTTGCCTGCGGAATCGGCGCCGAGCAGCAGCGCACCGTCGAGCTGCTCCGCATCTGCCTCGAAGCGTCCCTGCGGCGAGCTCACCCGGACCGTGCGCCCGGCGAAGGCCGCGGTCAGGTCGTCGGCCAGGCGGCGGAGGGTGTGTCCCTCAGGCATCCGCTGGATCTCGGGAGGCGTCGAGTCGTTCCGGCCCGCGGAGTGCCGACTCCGGGAGGTCGGGAAGCTCCTTGGTCTCGTCGTAGGCGGTGACCTGGCCGATCCGCCTCACGTGGCGCTCGTCGCCCGGGAAGGGAGTGGCGAGGAAGACCTCGACGAAGCGGGTCATCTCGTCGAGGGAGTGCATGCGCCCACCCACGGACACGACGTTGGCGTCATTGTGCTCCCGGGCGAGCACGGCGGTCTCCTCCGACCACACCAGGGCGCAGCGGATCCCCTCGACCTTGTTGGCAGAGATCTGCTCGCCGTTGCCGGAGCCCCCGATCACCACACCGAGGCTGTCGAGGCCCTCCGCCCGGTCCCCCGCCACGCCCTCCCCCGCACGCAGGCAGAAACAGGGGTAGTCGTCGAGGGCGTCGTAGACGAACGGTCCGTGGTCGACGACCTCGTAGCCGTGGTCCAGCAGCCAGATCGTGAGGTGGTCCTTGAGTTCGAGGCCGGCATGGTCGGAGCCGAGGTGAACGCGCATGCACAAAGTCTGGCAGAGCCCACCCTGCGTGGACGGCGCGACGTGGCGTGACGAGGCGTTGCCTTTCCTCGCCTCCCTTGCGCTCGTTGCCACAACCGTTGGAGAAGCGGGGGTTGACGCGTCCCAGACGACATGACAGAATCGAACAGACGTTCGATCGAGAAGGGGTGTCGATGGAGAGGCAGCTGCCGGGGATGTCGTGGCAGGCCGGTGACGTGCACGCGCTGGCCGACCTGCTCGCCGACCTCGAACCGGCCGATCTGTCCGCTGATCACCTGGACCAGCTCGAGGCCCTCGAGCGGGTCAAGGCCGCCGCGGCTGCCGCGCAGGTGGTCGTCACGGCGACCTTCGCCGATGCCGCCGAGGCCGAGGACGTCCCGGTGACCGGACGTCGTACGCCACCGCGGGCGATGTCGATCGGTGCGGAGGTCGCGTTCGCGACCCTGGCCAGCCCCCACGCCGGGGAGCAGCGGGTGCTGCTGTCACGTCGGTTGCGCGACGACCTGCCCCACACCCTGGCCGCACTCGCGCGGGGCGAGCTCACCGAGGCCCGCGCGTTCGCGGTGGCCCGCGAGGTCGCCCACCTCACCCCCGTCCAGCGCCGTCGCGTGGACGACGACCTCGCACCACGCCTGCCCGGGCTCGGTGACCTCAAGCTCCGGCAGGCCGTGCGGCGCTCGTGCCTCACCATCGCCGCCGACGCCGAGACCCGCCGCCACCGCCGCGCCCGCGCCGAGCGCCGGGTCACCAGCCGTCACCTCGACGACGGCACCGGCCAGCTCACCGCGATCCTGCCGCTCGAGGTCCTCGCCGGAGTCCGCGCCGCCCTCGACGTCGCCGCCGCGACCGCCCGCGCCGCCGGCGACCCCCGCACCGGCGGGCAGGTCCGCGCCGACACCCTCGCCGCCCGGATCACCGGCCTCGACCCCGTCACCGACACCCCGCCGGTCAGGGTCAACCTCGTCATCGGCATCGAGTCGCTCCTCGGCGACGGCACCGAGCCCGGCCTGATCCCCGGCCTCGGATACCTCCCCGCCGCCCTGTGCACCGACCTGGTCCGCCGCGCCACCGCAGCGGCGAAGGCCACCCTGCGCCGCCTGTTCGCCACCCCCGAGCACCGGGCGCTGGTCGCGATGGAGTCCACCACCCGCCGCTTCGACGGCCTGCTCGCCGAGTTCCTCACCCTCCGCGACGCCGGCACCTGCCGCACCCCCGGCTGCAACGCCACCATCCGCCACCACGACCACATCACCCGCACCGCCGACGGCGGCACCACCACCGCCGCCAACGGCCAAGGACTCTGCGAACGCTGCAACTACCTCAAGGAGACCCCCGGCTGGACCACCTGGACCCCCGACCCACCACCCGGCACCAGCCCCGACCAGCCCCACGAGGTCCACGGCGTGACCGAACACCTCCGCATCACCAGATCCACCGCCCCACCCCTGCCCGGAGGCCCCGCCGGCGGATGGGACTACTCACCCTGCGAGCTCCACCTCGCCAGCACCTACACACTGCTTCCTAGGCGACGGCGCCCCGCCGCCCGAAGCACGCCGCGCCGTGCTCTCCCGCAGTCAGGCCAGGTGCTGGTCGAGCCAGCCCGCCACCTGGCGCACCAGCGGCTCGGCCGCAGCGAACTGCGGGTGCCGCCAGAAGCCGTGGGTCTGGCCCAGACATCGGACGCCGACGGTCTCCACGCCGGTCTCGGCGACCAGCCGCGCGAGCTCCTCCCCCTCGTCGCGCAGCGGGTCGTGCTCGGCGGTGGCGACGAAGGTGGGCGGGAGGGTGTGGAGCCGGTCCGAGAGCAGGGGGGCCAGGTCGGGGTCGTCGTGGTCGGCCTCGGTGCGGGCGTACTGCTCCCAGTACCAGGACGCCTCCGCAGGGTCGAAGCCCGACGCCGCCCCCTCGGCCCACGACGGGAAGCTGTTGCGCGGGTCGAGGAAGGGGTAGACGAGGGCCACGACACGGAAGAAGCCGGGGTTGCGCAGGGCGGCGACCAGGGCGAGGTTGGCGCCGGCGGAGTCGCCGTGGGCGGCGTACGGCCCGGGCGGACCCTCTCGCCGCAACCAGCCGACGACGGTGTCGAGGTCGTCGGGGGCCGCCGGGAACCTGTGCTCGGGCGGTCTGCGGTAGTCGACGCTGAGCACCGGGCGCCGAACCCGGTTGGCGAAGCGGCGGCTGACCGCGTCGTGCACGTCGATGTCGTTGAGCACGAAGCCGCCGCCGTGGGCGTGCACGACGAGGCCGTCGAGCCGGTCGGCGGGCGTGTAGAGGCGGCACCGTACGCCGTCCGCGTCGACCTCCTCGACCGAGGCGACGTCCTCGCGGGGCTCGCTGAGGTTGGCGAGGCGGACCTGCTCGCGGTGGGCGGCCAGGTCGAACCCGGGCGCGCGGAGGTCCGGGCTCGCGTCGGCCTCGACCGCGGCGCGGACCTCGGGGTACATCACGATCCCCGGACCACCTTGAGGTTGAACTCGGCAGTTCCGAGCGAGCCCATCAGTCGCAGCCACAGCGGCATCCACATCTCGACGCCGCGCGCGGTCTCGATGCCACCCAGGTCGATCACGTCGCGGTGACCCATCTCGGTGAGCAACGCGCCCACGCGTCGCTTCGCCGCGGCGTCGTCGCCACTGACGAAGACGCTGGTCGGCTCCGGCAGCCGGTCCGGGTGGGCCATCAGGTCCGCGGTCAGGGTGTTGAGCGTCTTGACGACGAAGGAGTCCGGGAAGGCCCGCTGGATCTGCTCGCCCAGCGAGTCGGTGTCCTTGACGCTCAGCGTGGGCGGGAAGCCTGCCGAGAAGTCCAGCGGATTGGAGATGTCGACCAGGACCCGACCGGCCAGGTCGCCGGCCTGCGCCAGGAGCTCGAGTGCGCTCGCGCCGTTGCCCGCGTGCACGACCAGGTCGGCCCCCTCGGTTGCCTCGGCGAAGGTGACGAGCTCGACGCCCGGCACGTCGACCCAGCCCTCGCGCGAGCGGGTGGCGTCGGGGTCGCGGGTGCCGAGGCGTACGTCGTGGCCGAGCTCGACGAGCCGGGCCGCGATCGTGCGACCGACCGTGCCGGTGCCCAGGACTGCGTGGTGCACGGCCATCAGCGCGACATCAGAGCGTCGAGGCCGACCGCGACCGCCGCGGCGACCCGGAAGTCGACCCGCTGGTCGGGCACGTGCACCCGGTAGCGGTCGCCGATCGACATCTTCCGCTCGACCGAGAAGAGCGCTCGACCCTCGGTGTCGACGAAGTCGAAGTGGATCGGCAGGAAGTCGAGGTCGGCGAAGCGGCGCAGGAGGGCGACGACCTGGTTGCGCTCCTGCCCCGTGCCGGCGAAGCCCGGGCCCTCGATGTGGAACGTCGAGCGCAGCAGCGAGGCACCGAAGTCCTTCTTGAAGTAGCCGATCTGCGCGCCTGACTCGTCGGTGATGTCGTAGCCGGCGTTGAGGTCGAGCCTCTTGCGGGCCTTGAAGCCGAAGACGGCCCGCGACTTCCCTGCGTCGGAGAAGAAGGTGACCTGCTCCTTGAACGCCATCCGCTTCTGCTCGGCCAGCGCCATCAACCGCGTGGGGTTGCCGGCCTCGTCGGACTCGGAGACCTCGTAGCGGTTGATCATCAGCGTGAGCTTCTGCTTCACCACGAAGTGCGAGAGATACATCTCGGCCGTGTTCCCGGCCAGGTTCTCGTCAGTCATGGAGCAAGCCTAGGACGACCTCACCCGAGGCGGGCGAGCTCCTCCTCGACGATCGAGGGGTCGAGCTTGGTGAAGACGGGCGTCGGCTTCTCCACGGTCGCGCCGACCGTCACCGGACGCGACTCCCAACGGGGTGTGCCGGTGTAGTCACCGGTGATGACGGGGTACGACACCAGGCCGGCGCCGTTGTCGACGTCGAGCTCGTCGACCTGCTCGATGCGTGGCATCGGGACCAGCTCGCCCTCCCCACCCAGCACCAGGTGCACCTTGTTGGCGGCGTGGGGCAGGAAGGGGGACAGCAAGGTGTTGCAGTCGCTGACGCACTGGAACGCGACGTGCAGGACGGTCTCGAGGCGGTGACGCTGCGACTCGTCCTTCATCTTGAAGGGCTCGGTGACCGTGAGGTACTTGTTCACCTCGCCGACGATCCGCATCGCCTCGGCGGTCGCGGCGCGCAGCCGGTGGCGCCCCAGCAGGTCGCCGACGGAGTCGAAGCCCCCTCGCACCGAGGCGAGGACGGCCTCGTCGACCTCCTCCAGCTCGTGGCAGGGCGGGATCTCACCGAAGCTCTTCGCGACCATGGTGGCGGTCCGGTTGACCAGGTTGCCCCAGCCGGCCACCAGCTCGGAGTTGTTGCGGGTGACGAAGTCGGCCCACGTGAAGGCAGCGTCGGAGGTCTCGGGCCCGGCCGCGCAGATGAAGTAGCGCAGCGGGTCGGGGCCGTAGCGCGCCAGGAAGTCGCCGACGTAGAGGACGTGACCACGCGAGGTGGAGAACTGCTGGTCGCCCATCGTCAGGTACTCCGAGGAGACCACCTCGGTGGGCAGGTTGAGCAGTCCGTACGACCCCGGCTGCCCGCCTCGCGACCCCTGACCGTTGTAGGCCAGCAGCTCGGCCGGCCAGATCTGGGAGTGGAAGACGATGTTGTCCTTGCCCATGAAGTAGTAGGACAGCGCGTCCGGGTCGTTCCACCAGCCGCGCCAGGCCTCCGGGTCACCCGAGCGCCGGGCCCACTCGATGGACGCCGAGAGATAGCCGATGACCGCGTCGAACCAGACGTAGAGGCGCTTGGTGGGCTGGTCCTCCCACCCCGGCACCGGGATGCCCCAGTCGATGTCGCGCGTCATCGCCCGAGGCCGGATCTCCTTGAGGATGTTCTGGCTGAACTTGATCACGTTGGGGCGCCAGTGGCCCTCGGCCTCGCGCTCGTCCAGCCACACCTTGAGTGCGTCGGCGAGGGCCGGGAGGTCGAGCAGGTAGTGCTGGGTGTCGACGAACTTCGGCGTCTCGCCGTTGATCTTCGAGCGCGGGTCGATCAGCTCGGTCGCGTCGAGCTGGTTGCCGCAGTTGTCGCACTGGTCGCCGCGCGCGTCGGCGTAGGAGCAGATCGGGCAGGTGCCCTCGATGTAGCGGTCGGGAAGCGTCCGCCCCGTCGAGGGGCTGATCGCGGCCTGCGTGGTCTGCTCGACCATGTAGCCGTTGGCCAGGCAGACGCGGAACATCTCCTGCACCACGCCGTAGTGGTTGCCGGTCGTGGTGCGGGTGAAGAGGTCGTACGACAGTCCGAGGTCGGCGAGGTCGGTGACGATGACGGCGTTGTTCTTGTCGGCCAGGTCCTTGGCGCTGACGCCCTCCTGATCGGCGGTGACGAGGATCGGGGTGCCGTGCTCGTCGGTTCCGGAGACCATCAGGACCTCGTGGCCGGCCATCCGCATGTAGCGGCTGAAGACGTCGGAGGGCACACCGAAACCGGCCACGTGGCCGATGTGGCGGGGGCCGTTGGCATACGGCCAGGCGACGGCGGACAGGACACGGGTCATGCGGGCAAGCCTAGTGAGGCCCGCACCGCGTTTTCGCGGCGGGACGGGCGCCGACGATCCCCGGCCACCTAGGGTGAGGGTGCTGACGAGCAGTGGGAGGTGCCGTGCCGCACGACCTCGTGCTCATGCTGTCCGTCGCCGCAGCGGGCGGACTCCTCGGCTACGCATTGCGACTGCCGCCCCTGGTCGGGTTCCTCGTCGCCGGTTTCGTGCTCGCGGGATGGGGAGTGGAGGGCTCGGCGACCCTGGACTCCCTCGCGGAGCTCGGCGTCCTCCTGCTGCTGTTCGCCATCGGGCTCAAGTTCGACGTCCGGGTGCTGGCGCGACGCGAGGTCCTCGGCGTGGGGGTCGCCCACGCGCTGTGCAGCACCGCACTTGCCCTCGGTGTGCTCGCAGGCGCGGGAGCGCTCGGCGTGGCGATGCTCGCGGACGCCGACGGCACCGACCTGGTGCTCGTGGCGCTGGCGCTGTCGTTCTCCAGCACGGTGGTGGCCGTCAAGCTGTTGGAGGAGCAGAACGCGACCCGCTCGCTGCACGGCAGGACGACGATCGGGATCCTGGTGGTGCAGGACCTGGTCGCCGTCGGCGCCCTGGCACTCGTGGAGGGTCGGGCGCCGAGCTGGTGGGCGCCCGCACTCCTGCTGCTGGTGCCGGCATCGCGGCTGCTGCGTCCGCTCCTCGGGAAGCTGGACCACGGCGAGCTCCTGCCCCTGACGGCGGTCGTGCTCGCCCTGGTCCCGGGCTACGCCCTGTTCGAGGCCGCCGGCCTCAAGGGCGACCTCGGCGCCCTCACGATGGGCATCCTGATGGCCCCGTCGCCGCGCGCGGAGGAGATGGCGAAGTCCATCTTCTCGATCAAGGAGCTCCTGCTGGTCGCCTTCTTCCTCTCGGTGGGGCTGCACGGCACCCCTGATCCGGCGACGGTGGGGCTGGCGCTCCTCCTGCTGGCGCTGGTCCCGGTCAAGGCGGTGCTCTTCGCCGTGCTGCTGCGCGCCAGCGGGTTCCGCGTGCGCACGGCGACCCGCGCCGCGGGCTCCCTCGCCAGCTTCTCGGAGTTCGCCCTCATCGTCGTCGTGGCAGGCAGCGCGGCGGACGTGCTGGCACCCGAGCTCCTGGTCGTGCTGTCCACGGCGGTGGCCCTGAGCTTCGTGCTCGCCTCGTTCGTGGGGGCGGGCGTCGAGCGGTTCTCCGCCTCCGCCTCGCGCGTCCCGTCGGATCCGCGTCGGCTGCACGAGGAGGAGCTCCCGATCGACCTGCGCCACGCCGACGCCCTGGTCCTGGGCGTGGGACGGCTCGGGCGGGCGGCCTGCCGCAGGCTGACCGACGGCTACGGACTTCGTGTGGTGGGGGTCGACACCGATGTCGCCCGCGTCGCCGACCTCGCGTCGGAGGGCTTCACGGTCGTCGAGGGGGACGCCACCGACCCGCTCTTC
Organism: uncultured Actinomycetota bacterium; assembly: GCA_963843815.1. Classification (GTDB taxonomy): domain Bacteria; phylum Actinomycetota; class Actinomycetes; order Propionibacteriales; family Nocardioidaceae; genus Nocardioides. The sequence goes on from CAWJLX010000005.1 coordinate 230,722, forward strand.
TGGGAGCGGGTCTCCGACGAGGGCACCGTCCGGTTCGTCGTGCTGGCGATGCCCTTCCACGGCAGCAACGCCGCAGCTCTCGACCGACTCCGCGACAGCGCCTTCGACGGGTCGGTGACCGTGGTGACGAGGTTCGACGAGGAGGCCCAGCAGCTGGATGGCCACGCTGCTGTCGTCGGCCTCTACGACGCCGCCGGCACGGAGCTGGCGGACCGGGCGGTCCGCGGCGGCAACCCGAGGATCAGCTGAAGTCGAGGTCGCCCGTGCGCGAACGCTTGAGCTCGTAGAAGTAGGGGAACTTCGCGACCGCGACCGCGCCGTCCCAGAGCTCGCCGGCTTCCTCCCCACGCGGGATCTTCGAGAGGACCGGCCCGAAGAAGGCCGAGTCGTTGATGTGGATGGTCGGGGTGCCGACGTCGTCACCCACGGCGTCCATGCCCTCGTGGTGGCTCTTCGCCACGGCGTCGTCGAGCGACGCGTCGTCCCACGCCTCGATCAGGTCGCCCGGGAGGCCGACGTCGGCGAGGGACGAGGCGACCATGTCGCGGTCCATCGCCTCGCTGTTGTTGTGGCGCCGCGTGCCGATCGCGGTGTACCACTCACCGAGCGTCGTGTTGTCGTAGTCCTGCGCGATCTTGATCGCGACCCGGACCGGCTTCTCCGTGTCGGCCAGCATCTCGCGGTAGTCGTCCGGGATGTCCGCGTCCTTGTTGAGGTAGGCCAGGGACATGACGTGCCACTGCACGTCGACGTCGCGGACCTGCTCGACCTCGCGAATCCAGCGCGAGGTGATCCAGGCGAACGGGCAGAGCGGGTCGAACCACAGGTCAGCAGTAGCCATGTGAGGGTCAAGTGTTCACCGGTCGCGGCTATTCCCGGGCGCGGTGGCAGGATGCGCCCATGCCTGGAACCAACCTCACCCGCGACGAGGCGGCCACCCGTGCCGCCCTCCTCGACGTCACGGCGTACACCGTCGACCTCGACCTGACCGGCGCCACCCGGCCCGACCAGTCCACCTTCGGGTCCGTCACCACGCTCGAGTTCACCTGTCGCGAGCCCGGGGCGAGCACCTTCGCCGACCTCGTCGCGCCCACGGTCCGTGGGATCACCCTCAACGGACGCGCCCTGGACCCGGCGACGGCGTACGCCGACAGCCGTATCGCGCTCGACGGGCTCGAGGCGACCAACACGCTGGTCGTCACCGCCGACTGTGCCTACTCCAACACCGGCGAGGGGCTGCACCGGTTCGTGGACCCGGTCGACGGCCTGGTGTACCTCTACAGCCAGTTCGAGGTGCCGGACGCACGCCGGGTCTTCACCACCTTCGAGCAGCCCGACCTCAAGTCGGTCTTCACCTTCAACGTCACCGCTCCCTCGCACTGGGTGGTCGTGTCCAACGCCGCGACCCCCGAGCCGGCGGACGCCCCCGGTGAGGGGCACGACGGCGCGTCCCTCTGGCGCTTTCCCGCCACCAAGAAGATGTCGACCTACATCACCGCGATCGTGGCCGGCGAGTACCACGGCGAGTTCGACACCTACGAGGGCAAGTTCGGCACGATCCCGCTGGGGCACTACTGCCGCCAGTCGCTCAAGGAGCACATGGACACGGCCGAGCTGGTCAACCTCACCAAGCAGAGCTTCGCGTTCTTCGAGGAGCAGTTCGACTACCCCTACCCCTTCGGGAAGTACGACCAGCTCTACGTCCCCGAGTACAACGCCGGGGCCATGGAGAACGCCGGCTGCGTCACGCTGCGCGACGAGTACCTCCCCCGCAGCCGCCAGTCGCGCTCGTTCTTCGAGTTCCGCGCGTCGGTGATCACCCACGAGATGGCGCACATGTGGTTCGGCGACCTCGTGACCATGAAGTGGTGGGACGACCTCTGGCTCAACGAGTCGTTCGCCGAGTGGGCCTGCTACTGGTGCGAGGCCAACGCCACCGAGTTCGACGACGCGTGGACCGGGTTCGCCAACGCCCGCAAGCAGACCGGCTACCGCGCCGACCAGCTTCCCTCGACGCACCCGATCGCGGCCGACAACGTCGACCTGCACGCGGTCGAGGTCAACTTCGACATGATCACCTACGCCAAGGGCGCCTCGGTGCTCAAGCAGCTCGTGGCCTGGGTGGGCCTCGAGCCGTTCCTCGACGGCCTGCGCGCCTACTTCAAGGAGTGGGAGTACGGCAACCCGGAGTTCAAGGACCTGCTCGCCACCTTGGAGAGGTCGTCCGGCCGCGAGCTCCAGGGCTGGGCCCAGGAGTGGCTCCAGACGGCCGGCGTCAACACGCTCGCTCCGAGCTTCGAGCTCGACGACGACGGCAGCTACACCTCGTTCGCGGTGGCCCAGTCGGCCCACGCGGACTGGCCGACACTGCGCCGCCACCGCCTCGGCATCGGCCTCTACGACACGGTCACCGACGAGCAGGGTGAGGCTCGCCTCGTGCGTCGCGACTACCTCGAGATCGATGTCGAGGGTGCCAGCACCGAGGTGCCCGAGCTCGCCGGCGTGAAGCAGCCGGCGCTGCTGCTGCTCAACGACGAGGACCACGCCTACGCCAAGATCCGCCTCGACGAGCGCTCGCTCGCCACGGCGATCTCGGCGCTCTCCACCTTCGAGGACTCACTGCCGCGCGCGCTCGTGTGGGGCGCCACGTGGGACATGACCCGCGACGCCGAGATGCGCGCGCGCGACTGGGTGGACCTCGTGCTGGCGAACATCGGCCGGGAGTCGGACGCGTGGGCCGTGACCCGCATCCCCGCCTCGACGGCGCTCGCGGTGAACTTCTACTCCGACCCCGCGCACCGTGCCGAGCTCAGGGGCACGTGGGAGTCCGGCCTGCGGGAGCTGTTCCTGGCAGCCGAGGCCGGCAGCGACCACCAGCTGACCTTCGCCCGGTCGTACGCCGGTGCGGCCCACAGCACGGCGGCGCTCGACGACCTGATCGGGCTGCTGGACGGGTCGTTCACCGTCGAGGGCCTCGCGATCGACCAGGACATGCGCTGGTCGCTGATCACCGCCCTCGCCAAGGCGGGTCGTTTCGGCGACGCCGAGATCGACGCCGAGCTCGAGGTCGACCGGACCATCTCCGGAAAGGAGCAGGCGGCCGCCGCGCGCGCCGCCCAGCCCACGGCCGCGGCGAAGGAGGCCGGCTGGAACGCGATCATCGACCCGGCCACCCCCAACGAGACCTCGCGCGAGATCGCGATGTCGATCTTCCGGTTCGGCCAGGAGGACGTGCTCGAGCCCTACCTGGAGAAGTTCCTCGAGGCCGCGGAGACGTTGATCGACACGATCGGCTTCCACAAGGCCTCGGCGGTCCTCGAGTACGGCTTCCCCCGCCCCCTCGGCTCGGCGCGGACGCTGGTGCGCCTCGACGAGTGGCTGGCCGACAACGCGGCACCCAAGGGCGCCCAGCGCTATGTGGGCGAGGCGCGCGCCGAGATCGCCCGGGCGCTCACCGCGCAGGAGCACGACGCTCGCTGACCGGGCACTTGGTTCCCGTCACACGCGCTGACCGGGCACTTCGTCCCCGACACGGGGAGGAAGTGCCCGGTCGCCGTGCAGGACGGGGAGGAAGTGCCCGGTCGCTGTTCAGGACGGGGAGGAAGTGCCCGGTCGGCTCAGGCGTGGAGGGTGTTCTGCGGGCGCGCGTGCTCGGCGAGCATCGCGATCCCGCGCTGGAGGCCGCCCAGCAGGTTGCCGGTGGCGAACTCCGACGACATCGCGAGCACGGCGAGCTCGACCTCGGCGTCGCTGAGGTGCATCCGGACGTCGCCGCCCGTCACGACCTCGGTCACCCGGCGGCGCGGGTCGACCAGGATCAGCACGCTCCGCCGCGGGGCGACCAGCCGGTTGTGCAGCCGGGTGGCCCACTCGCGGGTGTCGTCGCCCTCCGCGGGTCCGGTGTAGACGGAGAACTCGAAGCGGCACGCCTGCTCGGCGAGGCGGATGGCCCGGTCGAGGGCGAGCCGGTCGGGCTCGCTCAGCCGCTCACCAGCTGCCACTTGCGCCGCCCGCCCGTGAGTCGTCACCGTCGGGGGCCGGCAGCTCGGCGACACCCTGACGGGGTCCGCCGATCCACTGCCCCTCGGGCAGCTTCTGGCCGGTGTGGTCGGGGAGCAGCTTCTCGCCACGCACCAGGGCCGGCAGGTAGACCGCGACCATGAGGAGCACGAAGAGCAGGAGCGGGGCACCGAGGTAGAGACCGAGAGCGTGGAGGAAGTCCGGGTCGTTGGTCCGGGTCTCACCACCCCAGCCCTCGGGGACGTCGGCCTGCGCCGGATGGGCGAGGAGCGCCAGCACGGTGGCGCTGGCCAGGACGGCGACGCGGCGGGCCCACCGGGCGTGGGCGAACCGCGGAGAGTCGGAGTGGCTGACGGGCATGGTCACGTGCACAAGGGTATCGCCCATACTGGCCGGCATGCCTCACCCCCTCACCACCGCGATCATCACAGTGACCGAGGTCTCCGGGAGCGAGACCAACCCCCTCCTGACCTGCTCCAGCGACGAGGACCTCTGCACGTGGGTCCTGGAGCGCACCGGCAACGCCCAGCTCGCCACGGTCACGGACTGGGTCGTCGGGAAACCGTCCGCCCTGCTGGGACTGATCGTCATCGGACTCATCGTCCGGTGGCTGCTCCACCGGCTCATCGACCGTGTCGTCAAGCGGGCCGAGGTGGGCATGCTGCCCAGCCGGGTCAGCCGCGCCCTCACCGGCGGCCGGATGGGTGCCGCGCTCAACCTGACCGAGGACCCGAGCCTCACCCGCCGCGTGCAACGTGCGGCCACGATGGGCTCCTTGCTCAAGAGCATCGTCAGCGGTGTCGTCTTCACCGTCATCGCGCTCATGTTCGTCTCCGAGCTCGGCTACGACATCGCGCCCCTGATCGCGAGCGCCGGCATCATCGGGGTGGCCCTCGGCTTCGGCTCCCAGGCGCTGGTGAAGGACTTCCTCTCCGGAATCTTCATGATCTTCGAGGACCAGTACGGCGTCGGCGACGAGGTGAACCTCGGCGAGGCCGTGGGCACCGTGGAGGCCGTCAGCCTGCGGGTCACCCGGCTGCGCGACGTCAACGGCACCGTCTGGTACGTGCGCAACGGCGAGATCGTCCGGGTCGGCAACATGAGCCAGAACTGGGCCCGGAGCGTGCTCGACATCGGCGTCGCCTACGGCGAGGACATCGCCCGGGTCCGGCGGGTGCTGTCGGAGGTCGCTCACGACCTGTGGGAGGACGAGGACTTCTCGGGCCGGGTGATCGAGGAGCCCTCGGTCTGGGGCGTCCAGGAGCTCGCAGCCGATGCCGTCGTCGTACGCGTGGCGATCAAGACCGCCCCGCTCGAGCAGTGGGCCGTGGCCCGCGAGATGCGCCAGCGGATCAAGACCCGCTTCGACCTCGAGGGCATCGAGATCCCGTTCGCCCAGCGGGTGGTGTGGATGCGCGACGAGCAGCGCCCGCACCCCCCGGTCCCCGACGAGGACGAGCAGCTCCCCGCCGAGGGACCGTCGCAGGCCGAAGAGGGGACGATGACGACGTGACCACGACGTTCTACGACGAGATCGGCGGCGCGGAGACGATCCGCACCATCGTCCACCGCTTCTACGAGGGGGTGGCCGGGGACGAGCTGCTGCGCCCGATGTATCCCGAGGAGGACCTCGGCCCGGCGGAGGAGCGGTTCACGCTGTTCCTCATCCAGTACTGGGGCGGCCCGACGACGTACGGCGACACCCGCGGGCACCCGCGCCTGCGGATGCGGCACGCGCCGTTCGAGGTGACCCCCGCTGCGGCGCAGCGGTGGCTGGTGCACTTCCGAGCGGGTCTCGACCAGGCCGGGCTCACGCCCGAGCAGGACGAGCGGTTCTGGGACTACGTGACGCACGCCGCCCAGTTCATGGTCAACACCCTGCAGTGAGGCACCCCGCCACCTGGCCCCACCCGGCCGGCTGGTCGGCACCTACCCCGCGACGAGGGCGCGGAAGGCGTCGGGCACCGGGGCCGGGCGCCCGGTAGCGCTGTCGATGCACACCCCGACAACGCGGGCCAGGGCCAGCACCTGGTCGCCGTCGCGGACCACCGACTCGAACACGACCGAGGTGTCGCCGATGCGCGAGACCCAGGTCCGGCAGTCGTAGGGCTCGGCCCGGAACAGGATCGGCCGCTTGTAGTCCACGTCGGTCTGCGCCACGACGAGGTGGTACCCCTCGCCGAGCTCACGCCCCTGGGTGACCATCAGCTGGATGCGCGCCTCCTGGAAGTACTCGAAGTACTTCACGTTGTTGACGTGGCCGTAGACGTCGACGTCACTGAAGCGCACATGGACCGGGTAGGCGCCGCCGGGGACGTCGACGATCTCGGGGGCGCGCGGGGGCCGGACCGGCTCGTCGGGCTCGAGCAGCCGGGAGAGCACCTCCTTCTCCTCGTCGTGGAGGCGTCGCGGCCGCTCGATGGCGAAGACGTACGGCGTCAGCACGGTGCGGGCCCGCAGGTGCACGGTGCGCCGACCGGCCTCGTCCTCGGCGAAGATCTCGTAGGCCATCGTGAAGCTCGCGGCCCGGACCTCGGTGACCCAGCACTCGATGGCGACCGGCTCGAAGCTGAACGTCAGCGACGAGACGTAGGTGACCTCGTGACGGACCACGACGACCCCCTCGGCCAGGTCGTCGGCACGGCTGTCGGGGGCGTGGGTGCGGAACATGTCCACCCGCGCCTCCTGGAGGTAGTCGACGTAGGTGACGTTGTTGACGTGGCCCAGGAGGTCGAGGTCGGCCCACCTGAGCGGGCAGCGGTAGAGATGGCGCACCCCTCGATCGTCGCAGAGAATCAGTGGGCGAAGTGGAGCCGTCCGTAATAGGCGGGGATCGACTCGTGGCGGGCCCGGCGAAGACTGACCCACCGCGCCGTCGACCGGGAGGCCGGGCTGTCGGAGGGCAGCTCACGAGCGGGCGGTCGCGGAGGTCTCCCGCCTGTTCTCGCGCTGGCTCGACCAGCCCGACCTGCTGGCCGCACGGCTGGAGCTCACGGTCGCCGCGACGCGCGACGCCGGCCTGGCCGAGCGGTTCGCCCGGTGGCGCGAGGACCTCGTCGAGATGGTGCGCGGCGTGAGGGACGACGCGGGCAGGGCAGGCGGAGCGTCCGCCGAGACACTCGTCGCCGCCCTCGACGGTGTCCTGCTCGCCTCGTTGATGCTGCCGCCGCGCCGCCGGCGCACCTTCGTCACCGAGAGCCTCGAGCAGCTGCTGACCGGCGCCGGGGCGGACCCTGCGTAGGCGGCGACCGGGCTCGCACTAGGGTGCCGGGAGACCCTGACCCACGAGTAACCGGAGTTCCCCATGCCCGAGGCAGTGATCGTTTCCGCAGCGCGCACCCCCATCGGCCGCGCCAACAAGGGCTCGCTCAAGGACTTCCGTCCCGACGACCTGACGGCGCTGATCGTCCGGGCCGCGCTCGACAAGGTCCCGGACCTCGACCCCACCGCCATCGAGGACCTCCTCCTCGGCTGCGGGCTCCCCGGCGGCGAGTCGGGCAACAACATGGCACGGGTCGTCACCACGCTCCTCGGCCTCGAGGTCCCCGGCGCGACCGTCACCCGCTACTGCTCCTCCTCGGTGCAGACGACCCGGATGGCCTTCCACGCCATCAAGGCCGGCGAGGGCGACATCTTCGTCTCCGCGGGTGTCGAGACCGTGTCGCGCTTCGCCCGGGGCACCTCCGACCACATCCCCGGCACGCGCAACCCGCTCTTCGAGGACGCCGGAGCCCGCACCGACGCCTACGCCACGGGCGGTCAGGACTGGCACGACCCGCGCGAGGACGGCGAGCTGCCCGACATCTACATCGCCATGGGCCAGACCGCGGAGAACGTCGCCCGGATGCGGGGCCTGGACCGCAAGGAGCTCGACGAGTTCGCGGTCCGCTCGCAGAACCTCGCGGAGAAGGCGATCGCCGACGGCTTCTGGGCCCGGGAGATCACGCCGGTCACCACCCCCGACGGCACGGTCGTGAGCGCCGACGACGGCCCGCGCGCAGGAGTGACGTACGACGCCATCGCGGGGCTCGACCCGGTGTTCCGCCCGGACGGCGTCGTCACCGCCGGCAACTGCTGCGCCCTCAACGACGGCGCCGCAGCGGTCGTGGTCATGTCGGACACCAAGGCCGCCGAGCTCGGCCTGACGCCGCTCGCGCGGATCGTGTCCACCGGGGTCTCGGGCCTCTCGCCCGAGATCATGGGCCTGGGCCCCGTCGAGGCGACGAAGAACGCGCTGAAGTACGCCAAGATGAGCATCGGCGACATCGACCTGGTCGAGATCAACGAGGCGTTCGCCGCGCAGGTCGTGCCGTCCTACCAGGACCTCGGCATCGACCTCGACCGGCTCAACGTCAACGGTGGCGCGATCGCGGTCGGCCACCCGTTCGGCATGACCGGCGCCCGGCTGCAGAACACCATGCTCAACAGCCTGGACTGGCACGACAAGTCCACCGGCCTGATCACCATGTGCGTCGGTGGCGGGCAGGGCATGGCGATGATCCTCGAGCGCATGCGCTGAGCCGGACCGGGTCCTCGCCGACTAGGCTGGCACCATGACCGTGACGGGTGAGCCGCGTTGGCTCGACGACTCGCAGCAGCGCTCGTGGCGCGCCCTGATGATGGGGATGACGCTGCTGCTGGAACGTCTCGACGACGACCTGCGACGCGAGTTCAGCATGTCGCTGACCGAGTACGAGGTGCTGGTGCGGCTCTCCGAGCGTCCCGGCAGTGCGATGCGGATGGCGCAGCTGGCCGACGCGATGGCGCACTCACGCAGCCGGGTGACCCACACGGTCGCCCGGATGGAGGACGTCGGCTACGTCACTCGCGGCACGACGCCGGAGGACGGGCGCGGCGTGGTGGCCACCATGACCGAGAAGGGCCACGAGCTGCTGGCCCGGGCCGCGCCGTGCCACGTCGAGAGCGTGCGGCGCAACATGATCGACCTGGTCGCCGAGGCTGACTTCGCCGCCGTCGGGCGGGTCTTCGACCGCGTCGCCGACCACCTCGTCACCCGGCACCCGGAGAGCGAGATCCGCAACCAGTGAGCCGACCCCGCGGCGTCAGTCGCGGGTGAGACGCCGGTGGGTGACCCGGTGCGGCCGCGCGGCCTCGATGCCGAGGCGCTCGATCTTGTTCTCCTCGTAGGCCGCGAAGTTGCCCTCGAACCAGAACCAGTTCGCCGGGTCCTCGGCGTCGCCCTCCCAGGCGAGGATGTGGGTGGCGACCCGGTCGAGGAACCACCGGTCGTGGGAGGTGACCACGGCACACCCGGGGAAGTCGAGCAGGGCGTCCTCGAGCGACGACAGGGTCTCCACGTCGAGGTCGTTGGTGGGCTCGTCGAGCAGCAGCATGTTGCCGCCCATCTTCAGCGTCAGCGCCAGGTTGAGTCGGTTGCGCTCACCACCGGACAGCACGCCGGCCTTCTTCTGCTGGTCCGGGCCCTTGAAGCCGAACGACGCGACGTAGGCGCGGCTGTTCATCTCGAAGTTGGCGACCTTGATGAAGTCCAGGCCGTCGGAGACGACCTCCCAGACGTTCTTGTTGGGGTCGATGCCGCCGCGGCTCTGGTCGACGTAGGACAGCTTGACGGTCTGGCCGACCTTGAGCTCGCCCGCGTCGGGCTTCTCCTCCCCCGTGATCATCCGGAAGAGGGTGGTCTTGCCGACGCCGTTGGGGCCGATGACGCCGACGATGCCGGCGCGGGGCAGCTTGAAGGAGACGTCGTGCATGAGGGTGCGGCCCTCGAAGCCCTTGCCGAGGTCGTCGGCCTCCAGCACGATGTCGCCCAGCCGCGGCCCGGCGGGGATGTTGATCTCGGAGGTGTCGATCTTGCGCATCCGGTCGGCCTCGGCCGCCATCTCCTCATAGCGCGCGAGGCGGGACTTGCTCTTGGTCTGGCGGGCCTTGGCGTTGGAGCGCACCCACTCGAGCTCGCGCTCGAGGACCTTGGCGCGCTTGACGTCCTTCTGGCCCTCGATCTTGAGCCGGTCCTTCTTGGTCTGGAGGTACGTCGTGTAGTTGCCCTCGTAGGGGTGTGCCTTGCCGCGGTCGAGCTCGAGGATCCACTGCGCCACGTTGTCGAGGAAGTACCGGTCGTGGGTGACGGCCAGGACGGCGCCCGGGTAGCTGGCGAGATGGCCCTCGAGCCACTGGACCGACTCGGCGTCGAGGTGGTTGGTGGGCTCGTCGAGGAGCAGCAGGTCGGGCTGCTGGAGCAACAGCTTGCACAGGGCGACGCGGCGGCGCTCACCACCGGAGAGGTGGTCCACCAGCACGTCCGGCGGCGGGCAGCGCAGGGCGTCCATGGCCTGGTCGAGGCGGCTGTCGAGGTCCCACGCGTTGGCGTTGTCGAGCTCGGTCTGGAGGTCGCCCGTCTCCTGCATGAGGGCGTCCTGGTCGGCGTCCGGCTCGCCCATCTCCATGTACGCCTCCTCGAGGCGCTTCATCTTGCCCTTGAGCTCGCCGACGGCCTCCTCGACGTTCTCCAGGACGGTCCTGCCCTCGGACAGTGGCGGCTCCTGCTGGAGCATGCCGACCGTCGCGTCGGGGTCGAGGATGGCGTCGCCGTTGTTGGCGTGGTCGAGCTGCGCCATGATCTTGAGGAGCGAGGACTTGCCCGTGCCGTTGGGTCCGACGACGCCGATCTTGGCGCCGTGGAGGAACGAGAGGGTGACGTTGTCGAGGACGACCTTGTCACCGTGGGCCTTGCGCACATTGCGCAGTGTGAAGACGTACTCAGCCATGCGGGCGAGCCTACGGGTCAGCGCACCTGCGCCGACAATCGTGCCTGCCCCGGGACCGACCTGAGGGCCACGCGTCTCAGGCGGCCCGCACCTCCGGAGCCGCCTCCTCGACGGCCGCGGGCCTGGTGAAGCGCGTCGTGCCGTGGGACAGGTCGTGCCCGACGGCCGTGGCCACCACCTCCCAGGAGGTCTGCGGCCTGCCCTCGCGCTCCCACACGTCGGCGACGAGACGGCCGTGGACCACGACGGGATCGCCGCTGCTGAGGGAGGCGGCGACGTGGCGGGCCAGCCGGTTCCACACCTTCACGGTGTGCCACGACGTGGTGCCCTTGACCCACTCGCCGTCGCGGAGGCGGGTGGGGGTGCAGGCCATCCGGAACGAGGCGACGTGGCGTCCCTCGCCGACCTCGCGCAGCGTGATGTCGCCACCGATCCAGCCGGTCAGGGTGATCTGGGTGTCGTTCATCGAGCGGTCCTCCTGGTGTCGGCGGCGGTCGTTCCGTCGCGATCACCCAAGGGTCGACAGCACGACCGACACCGGCGGACCGGACGCGGTGCGGCTGTGGACGACCCCCGATCCGGCCCGGCTGTGGACGGCCGGTGGCCCGGCTCCGACCAGCTCCGACAGCTCCGACCAGGGGAGTCGCTCAGCGCAGGGCTGCGGTGAGCCCGTCGCGGACCTCGGCGTAGGACACCAGCTCGGCGCGGATGGGCTCGACCACCATGGTCGCGGACACCTCCGAGATCGCCTCGCGCAGGCGCCGGTCGGCCGTCCGCGCCCGCGACCTCGCCGTCATCGAGACCAGCCAGCGGCAGACCAGGGCCAGGAGCAGGCCAAGCCCGATCCCCCCGAGCAGCAGCAGGGTCGGGAGCGGGAAGGCACCCACCTCGGGGGTCGGCGGCTCGGGCAGCCGGGCGTAGGACCCGAAGGCCAGCAGCGCGAGCCAGCCGGCTCCCACCAGCGCGGAGACGATGAGGACGTACTGGAGGGCGCGCACCATCCCCGCCCAGACAGGGATCCGGTCGGCGCCGAGGTCGGTGCCGGCCACCGCCCGGTCGAGCCGGTCGTTGAGGTCGGGCAGGCGGGAGACCGAGGCTGCGCGCACGGCGTGGGCCCACGAGGGCGCCATCGGTTCGCCCACCTGGTCGGCCAGGGCCCGGACCTCGGTGTCGACCCGCGCGCGCTGCACCCCCGTCGCCTGCGGCACCGAGGTGCGGGAGGCACCGGTGAGCTCCTTGCCGGACGCCCCCAGGTCGAGGTGCAGGCGCTTGAGCGGATCGGGCTTGAGCCGGGAGAACCACGCGGTGACCGGCCAGCCGGTCGCGCGGTTGGCACGCAGTCGCGTCGAGTCGGCCACCGCCTTGACGACGGTCGGGACGCCGGCGGCGTCGGCGAAGGCGTCGTCCAGGGCCGCGATGCGCTCCGCCGACAGGGTCGGCGCCTTGCCGGTGCCGACCGCGTCCTGCAGTCGCTCGGCGGCCGACCTCACATCGGCCTCGAGGCGGGCGCGGGTGACCTTCTTCCGCGCGACGCGCTTCGCGATCTCGGCGCGCAGCTCGCCGACGCCCCAGCCGTGCCGGGCACTGACCGCCAGCACCGGCACACCGGTGAGGCCGTCGGCGTCGAGCAGGCGGCGTACGTCGTCGAGCATGCTCGCGCGTCGTGCCTCGGGAACCGTGTCGATGTGGTTGAGCACCACCAGCATCACGTCGCTGTGCCCGGCCAGCGGCTTGAGGAAGCGGTCGTGGATCGCGGCGTCGGCGTACTTCTGCGGGTCGAGGACCCACACGAGCATGTCGGCCAGCTGCACCAGCCGGTCGACCTCGAGGTGGTGGGAGACCTCGGTGGAGTCGTGGTCGGGGAGGTCGAGCAGCACGACCCCACGCATCTCGGCGTCCTCGTCGGCCTGGGACAGCATCGAGTCGCGGGTCACCTGGTGGCGCGCGGGGATGCCCAGCCACTCGAGCAGCTCCTCGGCGCCCTCCTTGCCCCAGACGCAGGCGGTGGCCCAGGACGTCGTGGGACGACGGACGCCGACCGCCGCGAGCTCGAGCCCGCTCAGGGCGTTGAAGGTGGAGGACTTGCCGGAGCCGGTCGCACCGGCGATCGCGACCACGGTGTGGTCGGCCGACAGCTTGAGCCGTCCGGCCGCGCGGGCCGCGACCTCCGAGGCCCGGTCCGCGATGTCGTCGTCGACCCGGCCGCGGGCGGCCGCCGCGGCGCGCTCGAGTCCTTCGACGCGGGCGCCGATGTCAGAGCTCCTGGTGACCAGCTTCTTGGCCCCTTCGAGCAAGGACGTCATGACTGCCTCACGGTCGTGGGTGGAGGGGTACGACCCCCAACCCTAGGGGGCGGTGACACCACTGTCCGAACCCGCGCGGGTGTGCGTCGCGGCATAGCGCAGGTCGTCGACCTTGCGGGCCGCTGACCGGAGCCGCTCGGGGGACTCGGGTGAGATCTCGAGGCTGTCGAGCAGGTCGGTGTAGCGACGCCGCTCGGTGTCGAGGAGGTCGCTGACCGACGCCTCGAGCTGACGGCGGGCGCGTTCGGCGAGGGACCGCACCGCCTGGTCCCCGAAGACGGCCTCCAGCAGCTTCTGCCCCAGCACCGCGGACCCGCCGGCGATGCCGGCCTCGGCACCGGTGACCCCGGCGGTGTGGGCGAAGACGACCACCATCAGCGCCACGGACAGGCCGTTGACCCCGAAGGCGAGGAAGCGTGCCGTGGAGCGCTTGTCGGCTCCCTCGGTGCGGACCATCTCGAGCACGTCGGACTGCCAGTCGCGCACCGCCCGCTCGGTGCGGCGCCGGAAGTCTCGCGAGGCGCGACCCAGGTCCTCCCCCGCATCGCGCAGCAGCACCTGCCCGGCGGCGGTCCCGCGCCACGACGCCTCGGCCCGCTCGGCTGCCGCCTCGGCGTGCTCCAGGACGAGGGTCTCGAGACCCGACTCGACGGCGACGGTGACGCGCTCGGCCTGCTGGGGCTTGCCCTTGACGGCGTTGACGACCCGGTCGCGCAGCCAGCCGACCTTCGTCTCCAGCGACCTGAGCAGCTCGCCGGTGCCGACGAACTCCTGCCAGCGGGCCAGCACCTCACCGCGCAGCAGCGTGCCGTCGGCGGAGGCCTCCGCGATCTGGACGACGGCCCGGTCGTAGGCATCGTTCGCGTCCTCGCGCAGGCGGCGCACGGCATCGGTCTGCTCGGTCGTGGCGTCCGCCACGGAGTGCGTACGACGAGCCAGCGTGCGCACCGCCCCGTCCAGGGTCTGCTGCACGACCGCGCCTCGCGCGTCCTGGTCGTCGGCGAGGGCCTGGAGCCACTGCCGGATGTCGGCGACGGCCGACGCGGGCAGCATCCCGGACTCGGACACCTCACCCTCCACCACGGTGAAGAGCGGGGAGTCCTTCAGCCCACGGCTGGCCAGCATCCGTGCCAGGTGCGTGGAGATCGTCTCGATCGCGTCGGCGGGCGTGCGGTCCAGCACGATCGCCACCGCAGCCGAGCGCTCCGCGGCCTTGCGGAGGAAGTCCCACGGCACCTGGTCGGCGTACCGCGCGGCCGAGGTGACGAAGAGCCACAGGTCGGCGGCGGCGAGCAGCTGGGCGGCGAGGATCCGGTTGCGTTCCTCCACCGAGTCGATGTCGGGAGCGTCGAGGATCGCCAGGCCGGGCGTCATCGCCGGCGAGGCCACCAGCTGGAGGGCCTCGGGGTCGTCGGTCTGCCGGGCGACGCGCTCGAGCTCGGGGAGGAGACGGTCCTGGCCGAACCACTTCGCGTCGTCGGGGTGGTGCACCAGGACGGGCGAGCGCGTGGTCGGCCGGAGCACGCCGGGGACGGTGACCCGGGTGCCGACGAGCGAGTTGACCAGCGTCGACTTGCCGGCGCCGGTCGAGCCGCCGACGACCGCGAGCAGCGGCGCGTCGAGGGTCATCAGGCGTGGGATGACGTAGTCCTCGAGCTGGTCGACCATCTCGGTGCGCGCGGCGCGCTGCTCCTCGGCACCGGGCAGCTCGAGCGGCAGCCTCGCCTCCTGGAGCGCACCACGCAGCCGCACCAGCGCGGTGACCATCGCGGTGTTCTCGCTCATCGGGTGGGTACCACCTGTCCGGGGAAGGAGATGTAGGGGCGGATCCTGCGCAGCTCTTCGACGTGCTCCTGTCCGCGGACCCCGAAGTCCTCGGGCGCGGTCCCCCGAAGGTAGCGGTGGTGCAGGTAGCCGAGCTCCACGGCCGCCGACTGGTACTCGCGCATGCCTCGCTCGGCCTGCGTCCCGCCCTGCTCGCGCGCCCAGCGGCGCGCATGGCGACGGGCGCGCAGGTCCACCAGCCACGGGATGTCGGTCGCGGGCAGCAGACCGCGATCCGCGGCGTCCTGCAGCGCTGCGGCCAGCAAGGGGCGCTCGGAGCGTCGGCGGTAGACGGCGAACGCCACGACGCCCACGAACACCGGGAACATGAGGGTGCCGTAGACGACGAAGAAGTGGCCGGTGCCCGAGAGGGTCGAGGAGTTCCACAGCCCGTGCAACAGCGCCGCGACGGCGAAGCCCACGAGCGGGGCCAGCAGCCGCACCGCCATGCGCCGCGACGCGATCGCGAGTCCGACGCCGATGCCCATGAAGACGGTGAAGAAGGGGTGCGCGAACGGGCTGATCAGGCAGCGGAGGATGAAGGTGCCGGTGAGCGCCGTGGTGCCGCCCGGTCCGAGCCCGTCCGTGCCGTCGTAGGCGGCAGCGAGGTAGAGGATGTTCTCGGTGTAGGCGAAGCCGATGCCGACCATGCCGGCATAGACGATGCCGTCGAGCACGCCGTCGAGCTCGTGGCGCCGCCACCACAGGAGCAGCAGGAGGAAGGCACCCTTGGTCGCCTCCTCGGTGATCGGCGCGATCACGGCGAGGCTGTCACGCTCACTGGCGCCGCCTGCCAGCCCGATGCCCTGGAAGACCAGCGCGGCGGCGGTGGCGACGAAGGCGCCCCACAGGAGCCCCGCGACCAGCAGGTTGCGCGGTTCGGGCTCGTAGCGGTCCAGCCACATGAAGCAACCGACCAGCGGGCCGACCGGCACTGCCGCCAGCACGGCCGCGAGGGCGAGGGAGCCGGGAGCCCCGGACAGCGCGACGACCAGGGCCATGGCGAGGCCACCGAGGAGGACGAGGATGCCCACGACGACGGTGAAGGCGACACTGTCGCGGCGGCCCCGATGCATGGCCCGACCCTAACCGAGCCGTGTGCTCCCGCCTGCGTGGCGCACCCCTACGGGCGGGAGGTCCGCACCCGCCCGCGCCATGCGTTCGTCGTACAGTGACCGCGTGAGCGAGACGATTGCCGAGAACTCCGACGACAACGCTGCCGAGCCCAGGACCGAGTCGCACGATCCGGCCGTGCCCGCCGCCTATGCCGCCTTCATGCGCGAGGGCTGGGGCAGCCGCGACCTGGACCTGCCGCGCCACCCCATCGCCGACTGGGCCGCCGCCCGGCGCGCGAAGCTGGCCGAGGCGTTCCCCGGCGAGCGGCTCGTCCTGCCGGCGGGCACCTACAAGGTGCGCGCGAACGACACCGACTACCGCTTCCGCCCCGACACCGCCCACACCTACTTCACCGGCAACCAGACCTCGGACGCGGTGCTGGTGGTGGAGGACGGCGAGTCGGTGCTCTACGCCCGACCGCGCTCCGAGCGCGACACCGACGAGTTCTTCCGCGACCGCCAGTACGGCGAGCTGTGGGCGGGACGTCGCCCATCGGCGCAGGAGATCTCCGACTCGCTCGGCATCGAGGTCCGCCACGTCAAGGACCTGCCGTCCTTCGACGACGACCGCAAGACGCGTGACATCACCACGGACGCGGACCTGGGCCGGGTCGCCGACGAGCTGCGCCTGGTCAAGGACGAGTGGGAGGTCGGCGAGCTCCAGGAGGCCTGCGACATCACCGCCCTCGGCTTCGAGGACTCGGTGCGCGAGTGGGACCGGGTGCTGGAGTTCGGCGAGCGGTGGATCGAGGGCACCTTCTTCCGCCGCGCCCGCGCGATGGGCAACGACATCGGCTACGACTCGATCTGCGCCGGCGGCTCGCACGCCACCACGCTCCACTGGATCGACAACACCGGGTCGATCGAGCCGGGCAAGCTGGTGCTGCTCGACATGGGCGTCGAGGGCACCAACCTCTACACCGCCGACGTGACGCGCACGCTCCCGGTCGACGGCACCTTCACCCCGCTCCAGCGCGACCTCTACGACCTGGTGTTCACCGCCCAGCAGAAGGGCATCGAGGCCGTGCGGCCGGGCGTCGCGTTCCTCGCCGCCCACCACGCCGCGATGGAGGTCCTCGCCCACGGCCTGTCCGACCTGGGACTGCTGCCGGTCTCGGCCGAGGAGGCGCTCGACCCGGAGTCCAAGCTCTACGCCCGCTGGACCCTCCACGGCACCTCACACATGCTCGGCATGGACGTGCACGACTGTGGTCGCACCTCGGTCGACATCTATCCCAAGGGTGACCTCGCTGAGGGCATGGTCCTCACCGTCGAGCCCGGGCTCTACTTCCAGGAGGACGACCTGCTCGTCCCCGAGGAGCTGCGCGGCATCGGGATCCGCATCGAGGACGACATCCTCGTCACGGCCGACGGCCACACCAACCTCTCGGCCTCGCTGCCCCGCACGTCGGGCGACGTGGAGGAGTGGATGGGTGGGATGCGCCGCTAGTGGAGTGCCACCACTACGACGCGTTCCGGTGTCGCTCGTGCAGTCTGCTCGAGGTCCCGCGGGCCCGGCAGCTCTCCGACAAGGAGACGCACGCGCGATCGCTGGTCCCCTCTCCCGCGTGGCTGCCGACTGTCGCGGGCGCCGAGGCGGGCTTCCGCAACAAGGCCAAGATGGTGGTCGGCGGGAGCGTGGACGCACCGACCCTGGGAATCCTGGACCGGGATCTCGCCGGGGTCGACCTGCGTGACTGCGGCCTGCACTCCCCCGGCCTGACGTCGGCCCTGGGCAGCATCGCCGCCTGGATCCGTGACGCCGGCCTGACGCCGTACGACGTGGCGACGCGCAGCGGCGAGCTCAAGCACGTCCTGCTCACCGAGTCGCCCGACGGCCAGCTGATGCTGCGGCTGGTGATGCGCTCGACGGCCCTGGAGGCCCGGGTGCGCTCGCGCCTGCCGGCGCTGCGAGAGGCCGTGCCGGCGCTGCGGGTGGCGACCATCAACGTGCAGCCGGACCACAAGGCGGTGCTGGAGGGCGAGCGCGAGATCGTGCTGACCGATGCCTCGACGCTGCCGATGCGACTCGCGACCGGGGTGACGCTACGGCTCGGGCCGCGGTCGTTCTTCCAGACCAACACCTTCGTGGCGGAGGCGCTCTACGAGCAGGCGCGCACGTGGGTCGACGCGCTGACGGACGTGCGGACCGTGTGGGACCTCTACTGCGGGGTCGGCGGCTTCGCCCTGCACCTCGCCGGGCCGGGGCGCGAGGTCGTGGGAGTCGAGGTGTCGGCCGACGCGATCGCTGCCGCGCGGGCGACGGCAGCGGAGCTGGGGGTGGCCGCGACGTTCGTCGCTGCCGACGCGACGGCGTACGCCCTGGGTGCCGACTCGGCACCCGACCTGGTCGTGGTCAACCCACCACGGCGGGGCATCGGCCCCGAGCTGGCGCGCTGGCTCGAGTCGTCCGGCGTGAGCCACGTCGTCTATTCCTCGTGCAATGCCGAGTCGCTCGCCCGCGACCTGGCGCTGATGCCATCGCTGCGGCCGCTCGAGGCGCGGGTGCTCGACATGTTCCCGCACACCACGCACTACGAGGTGCTGGTGCTGCTGACCCGGTGAGGTCAGCCGCGGTGGATCCGTGGTCCCTTGGCGATGCTGTTCTCCCGGAGGATGTCGCGGTGACCGTCGTCGAGGAAGATCACCGGCTCGTCGGTGACGCTGGGCAGCTCATCGAGACCTTTCGCAGCGACCCCCACCCGTACCCACGGCGGTGCGCCGATGCAGTCTGCCGGCAAGGACGCCGACACCACGTCCGCACCGCCGTCGAAGTGTGCGCGCAGACCACGGCACGTGGCGGGGTTCCCACGCGCCACCTGCAGCTCCACCAGTGCCCGGCGGCCAGGAAGATGCAGCACCCGGAGGGTGAAGTTGTGGTCGGGCGTCCGGATGCGGACCTGCGTGTCGAGGTAGACGGTGGAGATCACGTCGCGGATGTGGACCGAGAGGGCCAGGCGGGTCCGGCCGTACGCCACCACCGTCCTGGTGATGTCGGCGGCAGTGTTGTCCGGAGCGGGCACGAAGTGCTCGTCGTAGACGAAGTCCAGAGACTGAACGTCACCGACAGCGTCCTCGGTCACCACCTTCTCTGCGTGCCCGGCGGCGGGGAACAGCAGGAGGGCAGGGACGAGGGCGGCCAGGAGCCGCGTGACAGGGCGCGGTGTCATGCGGCGCACCCTAGTCAGGCCATGCCTGACATGTGAGTCGAAACACGGAATCCGTGGTGGGTCATACCGGTTGGGCCTGTCGTGCCCGCCCCCCGGATCCCCCCGACTGCCGGAGACCTGCTGACGCAGCGTCGTGCCGTCGACCTCGCGCGCACGCAGAGCGCCCTGTGTCCGGGCCACTCGCCCCGCCCCTGACGCCCCGCTCTCCCCCGCGCCGACGCACTCGTTGTGCCGCCGTGCGCGCTAGAAAGGTCATCTCACAGCATGAGCACTTCTGTCACGGAGACGTCGAAGCCCACCCGCTTCCGCCTCCCCTCGTTCGGCGTCCAGGTCCTCATCGGGCTCGTCCTCGGCGTGGTCCTCGGGCTGGTGGCCCGCAGCATCGGCGCGGACGGCGTCGACGCCGCCACCGGCGAGGTCGACCCCAACTGGCTCACCGAGACCCTGAGCACGATCGGCGGCACGTTCGTCACGTTGCTGCGAGCCGTGGTCCCGCCGCTCGTCTTCCTCGCGATCGTGGCCTCGATCGCCAACCTTCGCGACGTCACCGGCGCGGCGCGGCTCGCGTGGAAGACGCTGGCCTGGTTCGCCATCACCGCCCTCATCGCGGTCGGCATCGGCATCACGCTCGGCCTGCTCATCCAGCCCGGAGACCACGCCGGCGTCACCGCTGAGGCTGCCTCGGCACCGTCGACGACCGGCTCCTGGCTCGACTTCCTGACCGGTCTGGTCCCCGCCAACGTGCTCGGCCTGGAGGGCTCGGCCGGCGACGACGGCAGCGTGTCGATGTCGTTCAACGTGCTGCAGATCCTCGTCGTCGCAATCGCCACCGGCATCGCCACGCTCAAGGTCGGCGAGGCCGCCGACCCCTTCCTCACCTTCGTCCGCTCGGCGCTCGCCGTCGTGCAGAAGGTGCTGTGGTGGATCATCCTGCTCGCCCCGATCGCCACGGTCGGGCTGCTGGGCAACGCGGTCGCCAGCTATGGCTGGGACGCGCTCGGCTCGCTGGGGACCTTCACCCTGGCGATCTACGCCGGACTGCTCCTGGTGCTGCTCGGCGTCTACCCCGCCCTGCTGCGCCTCAACGGCCTGTCGGTGCGGCAGTTCTTCACCGGAGCCTGGCCCGCCATCACCCTGGGCTTCGTCTCACGCTCCTCGGTGGGCACGATGCCGGTCACCCAGAGCGTCACCGAGAGCAACCTGGGCGTGCCGCGCTCCTACGCCTCCTTCGCCGTGCCGCTCGGCGCGACCACCAAGATGGACGGCTGCGCCTCGACCTACCCTGCGATCTCGGCGATCTTCGTCGCGCAGTTCTTCGGCCTCGACCTCTCGATCACCGACTACGTCCTGATCGCGTTCGTCTCCGTCATCGGCTCGGCCGCCACGGCCGGCGTGACCGGCGCGACGGTCATGCTCACGCTGACGCTGTCGACCCTCGGCCTGCCCCTGGAGGGAGTCGGCCTGCTGCTCGCGATCGACCTGATCCTCGACATGGGGCGCACTGCGGTCAACGTCACCGGCCAGGCGCTCGTGCCGACGCTCGTGGCCAAGCGCGAGGGCATCCTCGACCAGTCGGCGTACGACGCTCCGCGCGGGCGTGGCGCGTGGCGCGAGGAGCTCGAGCCGTCCCCGCGGAGCCGCCGGGACGTGTGATCATCCGGTCGCCCGGCGAGCCGGATCATCATCCGTCCCGTCCCGCTGGAATACTGGCCGCTGCCCGGCCCCCGTGGCGCAATGGATAGCGCA
>CAWJLX010000006.1:0-148433 GCA_963843815.1 uncultured Actinomycetota bacterium
TGTCGGCATGGTGACCAGCGAGGATGGCGTGCGGCGGCGATGGACAGAGGGACAGCCCTGCCATGGGCTGTGGAGTCTGCTGCCGGGCGTTGTGAGCGCTGAAGTCCTCGCACGGACCGGTCCCGACTTCGTCGTCGTGGACCTGCAGCACGGGGCCGTGACGGAGGCGGAGCTGCCAGGGGTGGCCGCGGCCATCAGGGCAGCAGGCTCGGTGCCGCTGGTCCGGACCCGCAGCCCGTTGTTCGCCGATGTCGGCCGCCCGCTCGACCTCGGTGCCTGCGGCGTCATCGTGCCGAACGTGCGCGACGCCGATCACACCCGGGAGGTCGTCGCCGCCACCCGCTACGCCCCAGCGGGTGGGCGGTCGATCGGGCGTCTGTCAGGTGGAGCCGAGCAGCCGCTGGTCATCGTCATGGTGGAGACCGCGACAGCGCTCGACGACCTCGACGCGGTCCTGGGCGTGGAGGGCCTGGACGGGATCTACGTCGGCCCGGGGGACCTTTCCTTGTCCCTGGCCCTCGACGCCGCGGATCGTTCGGCGGACCTGCGCGACGTCCTGTCCTCGATCATCTCCCGGGCCGTCTCCGCCGGGGTGCCTGTCGGTGTCCATGCCTACAACGGGGAGGACGCCGCTAGCTATGCCGCTGAGGGCGCGACCATCGTGACTGTCGCCGTTGACTCCGTCTCGCTGGGTGAGGTCATGACGCGCCACCTCGACGTTGCCCGTAGCCAGTCGGGGACGGACGACGCCTGATCGGCGATCGACCGGAACTCCGGATGTTTGTGGGGAGAGAGGTCAGCCACCGGACAGCTCTCGGCTGCGCTGGTCGATGCCCAGCTCACCGTAGGGGTAGTCACCGGGGGCGAGGTCGCTCGCTTCGTCGAGCGTCGCGCACTCCTCGTCCGACAGCTCGAGTCCGGCGGCTCGCAGATTGGCCTCCAGCTGCTCGGTCGTGCGGGCCCCGATGATCGTGGAGACCACGGCCGGGCGGTTGTTGACCCAGGCGAGCGCGACTTCGGCCATGGAGAGCCCACGGTCTTGGGCGATCCGGTCCACCGCGTCGATCACCCGCCACGTCCGGTCGCTGCCCCGTCGGTCGTACGCCTCCATCCCGCGGCCGGGGTCTTCTCCGAGCCGGGTGTCGCCGGTGGGCCGTTGGTCGCGTCGGTACTTGCCGGACAGCCAGCCGCCGCCCAGCGGGCTCCAGGGCAGCAGGCCCATGCCGACGTCGAGGGCCGCCGGAACGATCTCCCATTCGATCTCGCGGACGATGAGGCTGTACTGCGGCTGCAGGGTCACCGGCTCGCGGAGACCCAGCGCGCGTGCGGTCAGCACCGCCTTGGTCAGCTGCCATCCGGTGAAGTTCGACAGGCCGTAGTACCGGATCTTTCCGGCCTGCGCGAACCCGTCGAGCGTGCGCAACGTCTCGGCCAACGGTGTGTAGGGGTCGTAGGCGTGGACCTGGTACAGGTCGATGACGTCCACTCCGAGCCGCCCCAGGGACGCGTCGAGGGCGCGGGTCAGGTGCCGGGCCGACAGCCCGTTGCCGTTGGGGCCAGGATCGGTGGCGAACCTGCCCTTGGTCGCAATGACGACGGACTCCGTCACGTCTTGGGGGCGGGCCGCAAGCCATCGGCCGATGATCTCCTCGGACACCCCCGCGGAGTACACGTCCGCTGTGTCGACGAGCGTTCCACCTGCCTCGACGAACATGTCGAGCTGCTCGTGCGAGCCCGCCTCGTCGGTCTCGGCGCCGAACGTCATGGTGCCGAGGCACAACTCAGAGACCGCGCAGCCGCTCTGGCCCAGTAGTCGGTAACGCATGATTCACCCTAGTCCCAGTCCTGGTGCCGGGAGCCAGTCGCTCAGGGAATCCGACCTGCACGCCTCCCGTCGTCAGCACACTCAGCTGGCATCACCGCGTGGTGGCGACCTTTCCGCGGATCGCTCCGTCCTCCAGTCGTGGTCGGACCTCGACCGTCTGGTGACCACGTCATTGCGTGCTCGGGTCCGGGTCATCCAGCCTGAACGTCGACTTGTCCGTCGTTGCGAGCGCCGACAGTCCCTCTTCGATCTGACCGAGGTTGGGGTCGCTCGTCGCAGGCGCGGCTGAGCCTTGCGGCATGACCGGGGTCACCAGCAGGCCCAGTCTCTCGAGTCCTTCCCGGTCGTCGAGGGCGGTGGCCGCGAACAGCTCGCGGCGTACCTGGTCCACCACCTCGTCCGGCCATCGTCCCCACCCCTCCGCCGTCATCGCAGACGCCAGACGGCGCCGCTCTGGGCGGGCCACCAAGCGATGGCCGGACGTCGTGTGGTTCGCCCACTTCCGGACGAACTCCTCCAGCGTGTGGGACTCGTAGTGCAGCACCTGGAGCCACGGTGCACGGTGCGCAGCAACAGGTGTCCTCCGCGAGTCGACCACTCGGTGGATCTCCAACCAAGCGTCGGACCTGACGCGCAGCCCCGCTTTTCCGGCGGTGTGACCCCTGAAGTGGGCGTCGTTGTCGGGGCGCTCGAGCTTGCCCAGGAGATGGAGCAGGTTGAGCTCCGCAGGGGTGAGCAGGCGCTTGAAGACCGTGACCTCGTCTTCCGGCCACTCCCACTGGGCCAGTGCCTCCAGCGGCGAGAGCTGCACCGCCGCGATCTCGTCCCCCAGCGTCAGGAGCCGTTCCTTGTCGAGGTGCAGGACCTCGTCCCCGTCGATGTGGAACATCCACCCCCGGGGGTCGAACTCCTGCACCACGCTGAGCGCGGCGTTCGCGTTGATGCGCTGCCGGTCATTCAGCCTGGCCGGGTAGTCGGAGCCCCACCACGTGCCGGCATCGACAGCGACGACGCCCGGGCGCGCGTTCAGTCTCGCGGCCGTCTGCGCATCGTCCCGGTCGTCGACGAAGACCACCATCCTGTCGACACCAGCAGCCATGTTGCGATCGACCCAACGATCAAGGCGCGCGATGTCGTCCTTGACCGTGCTCACCGTCGTGATCACGCTGGCACCCTCCCGTTGTCAGCAGCCCGGCCATGCTAGGCCGCTCGTTCTTCGGACAGGACCGGCTCACCTACTTGAGGGTCACCGTGCAGACGACGCCCCGCCTGACCAGCAGGGCGGGGGCGTCGTCAGGGAGTGAGACTCAGATGTCGTAGTAGAGCTCGAGTCGACGCGTTTCACAGGTCAGAGGTCCGTTCGCGGCGGAATGCAGCGGGTCGATGATGACCGGGTCTTGGCAAGCGGGACGTCCCGAGAGACGATCGGCTACTGGTCACGCTGCGTGACGATCGGGTTCTGAAAACCCCGAGCGCCCGACTGGCGGTGGCGGGGTCTCAGGGGGCGGGCGAAGGCTCCGTGGTTGGCACCTGCGTTGGTTCGGGGGTGGGGTCGGTGGGCGCCGGCTCGCTTGGGACCGGCTCGGTGGGCTCAACGGTGGGCTCGATCTCGTCCGGCTCGTCCTCGGGCGGGACTTCCTCCTCGCCGTCGGGGGCCTCCGGCTGCTGCTCCTCAGGCTGTTCCGCGTCGTCGTCGTCGCCGCCGTCGATGCCTGGGATGGAAGTACGGCGGTCGGGATCGCTGCCACCGGTGTACGAGGACACGGCCCGACCAGCGAGGAGCTCGAAAGCCAGGATCATGAGCATCGCCACGACGAAGACCGTCGTGGCGCTCGCCACGATGCGCTTCCACGGCAGCCCGCCGAGAACGCTGCGATAGCTGAGCCGCTCGCTTCGTTCCACCGACTCGCCCCCCAGTTCGGCTCCGGCGCGGTCGAGATCCACCTCTGCCGCCGCAAGCTCCTCCGCGGTGTCGGCGGCCGCGCGCTGGGTACCTTCCGCTCCTTCCGCGGAAGCGGCTCTCGCACGAGCCTGGACGAGCCCGATCCGCGCAGCGGCGATGGTCTGTGCCGTCGCGACGCGCTGCCGGGTCGCGCGGATCGAGTACGAGTAGAGCGCGCCACCCACGGTGATCACGAGCGAGCCGACCGCCGCGCCGATCAGCGTCCCGGCGACACCGAACGTGGAGAGCAGGACCGCGGAGGAGACTGCAGCCAGGGATCCGCCCGCGGACTGGACCCAGTTGATCTCAAGCCGGGGCCGCTCGCCGTGGTCACTCATCTCGACCCAGTATCCGGGTTGCACCACGCCCTGGCGACCCGCGCCATTGCAGAGCGGACTCGTGTGCGCGGACCGATCAAGCAACGACGGAAGACGACACGTTGGTCGGTGGGAGTCAGCACAGCACGACCTCGGGGCATGCTGCTTGATGTGATGCGCTACCGCACAAGGGACCCCGGCCCCTACGCGGCCCACGTCGCTGCAGACCTGACCATCGGCGTCATCATGGTGCCCCGCTGACCTGGGGCTTGTGGCCACACGAGGATCGTCACGCGGAGCGTGACCAGTGCGGGATCCCTCTGTGACACGCTCCGCGTGCCGATCGTCAAGCGGTCAGGACCTGCTCGTAGTGCTCTACGACGGGAAAGGGCTCATAGAAGTGGTGCAGCAACTGGCGCCACTGCTGGTAGTCCTGCGAACCGCGAGAGCCCACGGTGTGGTCCTCCAGGCTGTCCCACTCCACGAGCAGCAAGTAGGTGCTCGGGCGCTCCAGGCGCCGCGACAATGTCAGGCTCCTAAAGCCGGGCATGCGCGCAATGATCCTCGTGGCCTGCCTGAAGGCGGCCCCGCGCCACGTCAACACTCCCGTCTCACAGAGGGATCGGCCTATGGCGGCAGAAGCCCCCGGCTGGTCGTTACTCCCTGCGACAACCCGCACGGTCAGGCGCGAGCGTCGAGTTCGGAGACCAGCCGCTTGGGTGCCATCATTCTGTATGACGCGTCGACCAGCTCGGCGATCTCGATCCAGTCGACGTCAGTGACGTCGAGATTGATCGCGCGGGCACCGTAGGGGCCGTAGTAGGCAGGCACGAAGAACCGCGGGTCTTCGTCGAGGATGGGCAGGTCGAGGGGCTCGGGCGTGAAGATCAGCGCGCTCGGCACCTGTCGGTGGTTCCCAGGGCTGAGCTTTTCCGAGCCACCGAACGCAGCGAAGATCTTGCCCGCGCGAAACGTCGGGCGGCCGTGGGAGACCTTCTCCACCGCTCCCGGGTAGGTCAACGCGATGGTCCGCAGCTCGGCAAGGCCCGGGTCGTCATCACCGAACATGACTGGGTGCTCCATGATCCGAGCCAACCACTTGAGGCGCATGGCGCGCCATTGAACGGCCACTACCGGCTCACGAGCGAGCGAGGCCCCGTGTCGCTCACTCTCGAATGACCATCCCGCACCGGGTCGCTGGGCGAGCCCATCGCATTGCGGGACGAGAGCACCTGGGTCAGGTTCCGTGCTTCACGCAGCCGACTCTGACCCCGGTCACAGGAATGGCACAGGCCCCGGCCATCAGATGGTCACATCCCCAATCGAGCCACGAGTGATGCTCGGGCATCCCAAGGAGCGATCATGAAGCGCAACAAGTTCATCCCTAACGTCGTCAGCACGGTGCTTGTCGCGGGACTCCTGGCAGGATGCTCGTCCGCCGCCGAGACCGGCAGCACGGCCAGCGAGATCACCAGCGCGAGCAGCAGCGCCTCGACTGCCGAACTCACCACCGGAGCGGTGGCCAGCGAAGTGCTGGCCGCGAATGCGGACGCGACCACCGTCAACGACGACGAGTGGACGATGGATGGTGCTGTGATGATCACGCTCGAGGGCTCGACCGCCTCGGCGGATGGCGGCGGTGTCGAGGTGGATGGCACCACCGTCACGATCACGCAAGCAGGCACCTACGTTCTGTCCGGACAGCTCGACGGGCAGGTCGTCGTCGACACAGCAGACGAAGACCCCGTGGCCATCGTGCTCGATGCGGTGCAGATTTCCAGCTCGACCAGCGCCGCGCTGGCAGTTCTCAACGCTGAGGACGTCGCTGTATCGCTCAGTGGCGACAACGCCCTCTCGTCCACCGGAGACGACGACGAGGCCAACGCCGCATTGTTCAGCGACGCCGATCTCACCATCACCGGCGACGGATCGTTGACGGTGTCCAGCTCCGAGAACGACGGCATCACCAGCCACGACGACCTCGCGGTGCTCTCGGGTGACATCACTGTCACGGCAGGCGACGACGGCCTGCGCGGCAAGGACTCGCTGACCATCCGCGGCGGCACCGTCACTGTGGAGGCCGGCGGCGACGCCCTGAAGTCCGACGACGACGAGGACGAGACTCGCGGCTATGTCCACATCGCTGGCGGCTTGATCGACCTGGTCGCAGGGGACGACGGCGTCCAGGCGCAGACCGACCTCGTCGTCACCGGCGGCGAGGCCACGATCGATGCCACCGACGACGGGCTGAAGGCCGAGGTCCACCTGGTCATCGCCGCCGGCGCGACCGTCGTCGAGAACTCTTACGAGGGCCTCGAGGCGTACTACGTGACGGTGGAGGGCGGCACCCTCGAGGTCACCGCGAGCGACGACGGCATCAACGCCACCAGCGGGACCAGCACCACCACCGACATCGGCGGCATCGTCGAGGCAGACGACGGTGCCATGGTGACCATCACCGGCGGCCAGAGCACCATCGACGCCGAGGGCGACGGAATCGACTCGAACGGCTCGATCCTGGTCACCGGCGGCACCACCACGGTCTTCGGTTCGCCCGACGACCGTGAGGGGGCACTGGACACCAACGGCTCGCTGGTCGTGGACAGCGGCACGATCCTCGCCATCGGCACCGCCGCGATGGCGGTCTCGCCCGATGCGGAGTCCGGGCAGGGCTGGTTGAGCGCATCGCTCGAGCAGACCTACGGTGCGGGCGACACTGTGCAGGTGCTTGACGACAGCGGTTCAGTGATCGCCGAAACCACCTCGGTCAAGTCGTTCCAGTCGGTTGTTCTCTCGGCAGTCGAGGTCGTCGACGGTGCCACATACACGGTCACGGTCGGAGGCCAGACGGCCGCAACCGTCACCGCGGGCGTCGCGGCCGCGGGCGGCATGGGCGGGGGGCATGCTCGCCCGTGACGCTCGCACCGCCGGAAGCCGAGGTCCGGCACGGTTCGCCAGCTGCCAACTCGCACACGTCGAAGGCAAACCGTGCGCGGGCGGCTTCGGGAAGACCAGGCTTGCCATCGAGGTCGCCGAGCGAATAGGCCCCGCTTTCGCGGCGGAATGGGCCACTCTCAGATAGTCGATAGTCAGCGCCGCGGGGGCATACCGTGCGCCTCGCGCCCGGCTCCCGCCAGGTGACTCGCGCAGGCGGAGATCTTCTGCTTCTCGCCGATCACCGAAGACTCAGGAGGAAATGAGCAGGAATCCGAGCCGCCCTGGCCGCAACGAAGTGCGCTGGCCCGGCCTGCGTGCAGTTCGGCGTCGAACGCGATCACTTCAGCCATTCGAGTCACCTCTGTGAGGGTCGTAGGAATGTCGCAAGACTCCAGTGACAGCCGAGGCCATCAGGTGGCGCGTGACGCCGCTGAAAGTGGCGTTTCGGTCGGACTCGCGCACGTTGGACCAGGAACTCCAGGTTTCCTGGCCGCGAGGAACGTGCGTGCGCATGTGGCTGAAAAAGGGGCTTCAGGTACGGGCATTGCTGCGACTAGTCGCAAGCGCCACCGACCCGCCCAGTAGGGCGAGGAGTAGGAGTGCGTCGAGGCGGTCGTTGGACTGTTCCTGCTGCTCCGAAAGTAGGCTGAGGTACTCAATAGTGGTCCAACCGTTGACGACCTCTTGTTGCGGAGCGCCTTCGGCCCGCAGGTTGTTTAGATCGTCTGTGGCCTCGATGGAAGAACGTTCGGAGGCAAACGAGCTGTCGCCCGGCGCGGTGTCGAACCACACGAACACCGCGACTGCCGCCAAAACGACGGCGGCCACGATGCGTACCCATCCAATGACTGCCCGTTTCTTCTCCGCGCCGACCGAGGATCCATGAGTAGCAGCAACTCGCGACGGGGCGCTGTTGCCGACAGCAGTCTTCTGAGTCACTACGGACTCGTCCTGCGCGTTACTCGCGCTGGGCGCGCCTGTGTTCTGGTCAGTCATGTTCAGTCCCCGTTGTTCGATGAGCGCCGTCGTCTGAGTGCCGATGACGGGGCCCGATTCCTCTGCGGCCGGACCACGTCGAAGGCTAGGCGCCGTAAGACTTTCCGTTGGTCAAATCGGAAACTTCTGACCAGATGATGATGCTGAAGGTGCGCGCCGAACCGCGTGGCTGGTCGACCGCTCAGAGCTCGGCATATTCAACGCCTGCATCCTCGGATCCTGTCCACGCGCCCCACGTGCAGTCCGCTCATGTGTCCGATCCAGTGTGTAGCGCGGGCCGACAGGCGGCGGAGTGACGCAGGTAGCGGCTCGGACGGCGGTATGAGCACACTCCCTTGAGAGACTGCTGGCATGGCAGGGGATGGAGCGACTCCGGATCGCGAAGTCGTACTCGAGACGGATCGCCTGGTTCTCAGACCCTGGCGGGTATCCGAGGCCGCCCTCCAGCGTGAGTTGTGGATGGAACGTGATCCACGAGTGCCACCCCACCGCCGCATCGACGCGGACGGGCACCCCACGGTTGCAGACCTCGAGGAGTCGATCCGCACCAACCAGCCATCGTCGTCGAACGGATTGCTGGCGGTCGAGCGGAAGGCCGCTGGTGACGTCATCGGCTACTGCGGGCTGGTCGACAGCGGACGAGGATCGGACAGTGAGCAGGAGCTGGCTTTCGAGCTGTTGCGTCGGGTGTGGCGTCAGGGATACGCGACCGAGGCCTCGTCGGCGGTTCTGGACTGGGCGAGGTCGTCGGGGTACGAACGCGTGTGGGCCACGGTCTGGGACTGGAACACCGCATCTCGCCGAGTGCTGGCCAAACTCGGATTCACAGAGGCCGACCGGACGGAAGTTGATCCGGTGCGTGGGGCCACGCTCTTCACCGTGCGACAGTTCGGCCACCGATGAGCCCTCGAAGCGGCTCCACCAGGGCACCAGCCAG
Organism: uncultured Actinomycetota bacterium; assembly: GCA_963843815.1. Classification (GTDB taxonomy): domain Bacteria; phylum Actinomycetota; class Actinomycetes; order Propionibacteriales; family Nocardioidaceae; genus Nocardioides. The sequence goes on from CAWJLX010000006.1 coordinate 8,955, forward strand.
CCGCCGGCTCTCACTCCGGATCGCGGCGGTAGGACGCTGGGCTATAGACGAGATGACGGGAGTCTCCGGCTCGATCCGTTCCTACTGTCAGCACTAGCGGTGACAGCTGTATTCGGCCCGGGGGACCTTATGCCCCGCTGTGCTGGCCTCGTACGCGGCTACTACACAGTCGGCTGCAGGATCGGTGTTGGGCCAGACTTGGTCCAGGTGTCAGCGAGGAGATCACGGCGGCTGCTGGGGTCCGGTTCCAGGACTATCCGGGCGTCGGGGGGCGACTCCCGGACTTCAGAACTTCACGCCACGTGAAGGGTGTCGTGATCGCGGTGACGGATGCAGCTGGACCGCCCAAAAGCGACCATCGAGATGGTCCCCTGACCATCCGACATGGTTGCGCGCTGGCCGGCTGGTCGTCGTCCCTGAGTGCGGCGCGGGTGGTGGCGGGCGCGCTTCCGGTCTAGCGTCAGATACACCTGCCGCGGAGGAGTTCGCATGGTGGACAGCTATCCGATCCTGACCCTGCTACCACCCGTGCTCGCGATCGGCCTGGTGGTGGCTACCCGCAAGGTGCTGCTGAGCCTCGGTCTCGGAGTCGTGACCGCGGCGCTGCTGATCGAGGGTTTATCGCCCTGGGGCACGCTGAAGCAGGTTCTCGGGGCCTTCGCTGACATCTTCTGGGTCGACGGGGCGATGAACACGACGAAGGTCTACATCCTGATCTTCACTCTCATGCTCGGCGTGATCACGGCCTTCATCATGATGTCGGGCGGCACCCGCGCCTTCGCCGACTGGGCCCAGACGAAGATCAAGACCCGCCGCGGCGCGACCATGCTTCCGGCCGGACTGGGCGTGGCGATCTTCGTCGACGACTACTTCAACGCCCTGGCTGTCGGCCAGGTCAGCCGACCCGTGACCGACACCCACCGGGTCTCGCGGGCCAAATTGGCCTACCTGGTGGACTCCACCGCGGCGCCGGTAGCTGTGCTGGCGCCGTTCTCGAGCTGGGGGGCGTTCATCCTCGGCCTGATCGGGACCGAGGTCGCGGCCTCGACACTGGACACCAGCGACATCAGCGCGTTCCTGCAGGCGGCCGGGGCCAACTACTACGCCTTCGCAGCGCTGCTGTTGGTCGCCCTGGTGGCCACGATGCAGCTGGATCTGGGGCCGATGCGCACCGAGGAGCGGCGGGCGATCCTCGAGGGCGAGACCTTTGACGACAGCGAGCAGATCCCCGGCCAGCTCGCCGAGGACCTCCCGGTGCACCGTCCGGGCGCCAAGCTCGCCCTCATCGTGCCGTTCGCCCTGCTGGTGGTCGGCGTCCTCGGCGGCATCGCGTGGACCGGGCAGCGGGCCGCCGGTTCGTGGTCGGTGGTCGACATTCTCGCTTCGACCGACGTCACGTTCGCGCTGATCGTCGGCGGCCTGCTCGGCCTGGTCGCGGCGCTGTACTACTACGTGCGCGACACCTCCGAGAACCCGAAGTTCGGCACCAGCACCTTTGGCCGCGGGTGGCTCGAAGGCGTGAAGTCGATGATGCCCGCGGTCAGCATCCTGATTCTTGCCTGGATGCTCGGGGCCCTGATCGAGGCACTCGGCACTGGGGAGTACCTCGCCGGCCTGATCGAGAGCGCCTCGATCTCCCCGTCCTGGCTGGTCCCGATCGTGTTCCTGCTCGCCGCCGCGATGGCCTTCGCCACCGGCACCTCCTGGGGCTCCTTCGGCCTGCTGATCCCGCTGGCCGGAGGCATCATCAACTCCCTGGACGCTCCCGAGCTGCTACTGCCCACGCTGGGCGCGGTGCTCGCTGGAGCTGTCTCGGGCGACCACGCCTCGCCGATCTCCGACACAACGATCCTCAGCGCCACGGGGGCCGGGTGCAACGTGATCACCCACGTCACCACCCAGCTGCCCTACATGCTCACCGCCGTCGCCGCTTCGACGCTGGGTTACGTGATGGTGGCCTTCACCGGCTCGGTGCTCCTCGGCCTCGCGGTCACCCTGGCGGTCACCGGCGCCCTGGCCTTCCTCGCCATGTGGGTGTGGGGACCGGTCGTCGACGCCGCGGACATGCCTGACCCTCAGGGGACCGGCAGGGCCTGAGCCTCGCGGCACCCTGCATGACCGAGGCCCAGGTCCGGACGCGCGCGAGAGTCCCTGCAGCTGTGTCCTCCAGAGTGATGTACGGCGTCGGTGAGGGGGCTTTGGGCAGGGGAGCGTCGAGGCCGCTCGCCCTGGGACAGCGGCACGGTGGGCGAACTGGGCTACCCCCTCACAACCCCGCCACGACCTCGGTTCCTTGCTTGATCGCCCGCTTCGCGTCGAGCTCGGCGGCGACATCGGCACCACCAATGAGGTGAGCAGAGGAGTGTGAGAGGGCGTCGTACAGACCTCGCACCGAGTCCTGGCCGGCGCACACCACGACGGTGTCGCACTCGATGACACGGGGCGAGCCGTCGACGGTGATGTGCAGCCCGTCGTCGTCGATGCGGTCGTAGGTCGCGCCCCTGACCTGGGTCACCTTCGACTGCTTGAGCACCGCCCGGTGGGCCCAGCCCGAGGTCTTGCCGAGGCCGATGCCGATCGGGGTGGTCTTGCGCTGCACCAGCGTGACCTCGCGTGCGGGCGTACGCGGCTTGGCCTCGGTGAGTCCGCCCTCCGTCAGCGCGGGGTCGCCGACGCCCCAGTGCGCCATCCAGTCGTCGAGGTCCTCCTCCTCGTGCGTGAGGAAGACGCTCACGTCGACGCCGATGCCGCCGGCCCCGATCACCGCGACGCGCTTGCCCGGCACGACCGCGCCGCTCAGCACGTCGGCGTACGACGCCACGGATGCGTGGTCGATGCCCGGGATCTCCGGCATCCGGGGCTCGACGCCGGTCGCGACGATGACCTGGTCGAAGCCGATCAGGTCATCGGGGGCGGCGAGCGCGCCGAGGCGAACGTCCACACCAAGCACCTCGAGGCGCCGGGTGAAGTAGCGCAGGGTCTCGGCGAACTCCTCCTTGCCGGGCACCGCCATGGCGAGGCGGAACTGGCCGCCGAGCTCGGTCGACTTCTCGAAGAGCGTCACCGCGAAGCCCCGCTCCGCGGCGCTGGTGGCGGCGGCCAGCCCGGCAGGGCCGGCGCCTACGACGGCCACTGTCTGCTTGCGCATCGTTGGAGTGAGGACAAGCTCGGTTTCGTGACAGGCACGCGGGTTGACCAGGCAGGAGGCGCGGTCGTTGGCGAAGACGTGGTCGAGGCAGGCTTGATTGCAGGCAATACAGGTGTTGATCTCGTCGGCGCGCTCGTCCATCGCCTTGGCGACGAAGGCCGGGTCGGCAAGCAGCGGCCGCGCCATCGAGACCAGGTCGGCCTCGCCCGCGGCGAGGATCTCCTCGGCGAGCTCGGGGGTGTTGATCCGGTTGGAGGCACACACCGGGACGTCGACGACCTGCTTGAGGCGAGCGGTGTAGGAGCGCCAGGCGCCCCGCGGCACCTGCGTGATGATGGTCGGCACCCGCGCCTCGTGCCAGCCGATGCCGGTGTTGAAGACCGTGACGCCCGCGGCCTGCAGGTGCAGGGCCAGCTCGGCGGTCTCCTCCCACGTCTGCCCGCCCTCGACCAGGTCGAGCAGCGAGATCCGGTAGACGATCGGGAAGTCGTCGCCGACCAGCTCGCGCGAGCGGCGTACGACCTCGACGGGGAAGTGCATCCGGCGGGCCGCCGAGCCGCCCCACTGGTCGTCGCGGTCGTTGGTGCGGGAGGCGAGGAACTGGTTGAGCAGGTAGCCCTCGGAGCCCATGATCTCGACCGCGTCGTAGCCGGCCTTGCGCGCGAGGGCGACGCTCTTGGCGAAGGCGGTCGCGGTGTGGTCGACCTCCTTGCTCGACATCGCGTGCGGCTTGAAGGGCGTGATCGGCGACTTCTTGTCCGACGCGCTCACCGACAGCGGGTGGTAGCCGTAGCGCCCGGCGTGCAGGATCTGCATCGCGATCGCGCCGCCCGCGTCGTGCACCGAGCCGGTGATCCGCTCGTGGCGCATCGCGTGGAGCCGGTTGGTCATCTCGGACGCGAACGGCTTGAGCCAGCCGCGCTTCGTCGGGGCATAGCCGCCGGTGATGATCAGGCCCACCCCGCCGCGAGCCCGCTCGGCGAAGAACTCGCTGAGCTTGTCGATGTCCCACGGGTGGTCCTCGAGCCCGGTGTGCATCGAGCCCATCACCACCCGGTTGCGCATGGTCAGCGCGTCGGGACCGGCGCCGAGCGTCAGCGGCTCGAGGAGGTGGGGGTAGGTGGGGTGGCTCATGCGGATGCCTCCGTGGTGTCGGCGTGGGCTGCCTGGTCGTGGGGGTGGTGGTGGTCGTGTGCCTGCAGGTATTCGGTGATCCAGTCGATCCAGAACCGCTCCATCCGCAAGCCGCCGCGCAGCACCAGCCACTGGTCGAGCGCGGCCTCGTCGAGGGCGGAGGGGTCGGGGAACTGGTCGCGCTCGAACTTCTCGTAGTGCGCCAGCCGCGTCGCGTGGTCGGCGCGGAGGTCGAGGAGGTTGGCGGTCAGCCTGGCGCGATCGCCGTACGACGCCCCGCGCAGCTTGACCGCGACCTCGCTGCGGAAGGACTCGAACGGCATCGCGGTGGCCAGCCAGTCGGCGAGCACCTTGCGGCCGGCGACGGAGGGGGTGTGGACCCTCTTGTCGGGGCGGCCCTCCTGCTCGACCACCTCGACCGTCACCCAGCCGTCGGCCTCCATCCGCGCGAGCACCTTGTAGATCTGCTGGTGGGTCGCGTGCCAGAAGAAGCCGAGCGACTTCTCGAAGCGGTGGGTCAGCTCGAGCCCGGACGCGGGTCGCTCGCTCAGGGAGACGAGGAGAGCGTGCTCGAGGGCCATGCGGACCAGTGTGACCGACCTATGCAACGAGTTGCAAGGTGCGCGACGTCACAGCACGCCGGCGCCGGCGATCTCCTCGAAGACCAGCTGGGTCTCGGTGTGGCGGACGACGGGGTGCACGTTGAGGTGCTCGAGCACCAGGTCGCGCAGCTGCGCGGTCGAGGAGACCGCGACGTGGATCAGGTAGTCGTCCTCGCCTCCGACGTGGAAGATCCGCAGCGCTCCCGGCACCCGGGCCAGGGTCTCGTGGAAGCTCGCCACGTGGTCGCGGTTGTGGCTGCCGAGCCGCACCTTGATCACGGCCTGGATCGGGAAGCCGAGCGCAGCCAGGTCGATGTCGGCGTGCACGCCGCGGATCACGCCCCGCTCGCGCAGGGAGCGCACGCGCTGGAGGCAGGTGGACTCGGCGATGCCGAGGCGCTTGGCCAGCGCGGCGTTGGTGATCCGTCCGTCGACGGCGAGCTCGGTCAGGACGCGCCGATCGAGGGCGTCGAGCGACGCAGGATCCACCGACGGAGCAAGCGGCTTCATGGGTGTTTCTCCGTCTTCTTCGGTGTGATGGCTGCTTTCAGGTGGATCCTTCATCGAAGGTTACCCATGGGCGAGGATTCCACGAGAATGGTGGCATGACCAGCCTCGACACCCTTGCCGTCCACGCCGGCCGCGCCGACCTCACCGAGCTGGGCGTGCACGCGCTCCCGCTCGACCTGTCCACGACCAACCCGCTGCCGAGCATCGACGCCGGCGGGACGTCGTACGAGGCGATGGCGACCGGGGGACACCCCACCGAGGGCGGCATGGTCTACCAGCGCCTGTGGAACCCGACCGTGGCGCGCTTCGAGGAGGCGCTCGCGAGCCTCGAGCACACCGAGGCTGCCGTGGCCTACTCCACCGGCATGGCCGCGGTGACCGCGGCGGTCCTCACCGCCCTGGCCCAGGGGACCGGGCGCCACGTCGTCGCCGTCCGACCGCTGTACGGCGGCACCGACCACCTGCTGGCCTCGGGGATGCTCGGCGTCGAGACCACCTACTGCGCCCCCGACGAGGTGGCCGCCACGGTGCGCGCCGACACCTGCCTGGTCGTGCTCGAGACCCCGGCCAACCCCACGCTCGAGCTGGTCGACCTCGACGCGGTCACCGCGGCTGCCGGCGGCGTACCCGTGCTGGTCGACAACACCTTCGCCACCCCCGTCCTCCAGAACCCCGCCGACCACGGCGCGACGCTGGTGCTGCACAGCGCCACCAAGTACCTCGGCGGGCACGGCGACGCGATGGGCGGCGTGATCGCCTGCTCGGAGGAGTGGGCAGAGGCGCTGCGGCGTACGCGTGCCGTGACCGGTGCGCTGCTGCACCCGATGGGCGCCTACCTGCTGCACCGCGGGCTGGCGACGCTGCCCCTGCGGGTGCGCGCGCAGCAGGAGGGCGCCGGCAAGGTCGCCGCCTGGCTGTCCTCCCACCCCCACGTGCGCGACGTGCGGTGGCCGGGCCTGGCCGAGTGCGACCCGCAGGGCCTGGTCGGGCGCCAGATGCGCGGGCCCGGCGCGATGCTGGCCTTCCGCGTCGAGGGCGGGTACGCCGCCGCCTCCCACGTCACCGAGGCCGTCGAGCTCTTCACCCACGCGGTCTCCCTCGGCGGCGTGGACTCGCTCATCCAGCACCCCGCCGCGCTCACCCACCGCCCGGTGGCCGCCGACGCCAAGCCCGACGCCGACGTGCTGCGGCTCTCCATCGGGCTGGAGGACCCCGAGGACCTCTGCGCCGACCTCGCCCGCGCGCTCGACTCGCTGCCGGGGTAGTCCGGCCACGCTCGACTGCTGCCCAGGTCGAAGTCCACTCGTGGAATCCACGAGCAGACCTCGAGCCTGCGTCATCCACAGATCGTCCCGCCGTGCTGGCGGACCGTGAGGACGTCGGACGAGGGTGGTGGTCATGACCGCCGAGCCGAGCCCGAGGACGTACGCCGACCCGGTGGCCGCCCTGCTCGCCGCGCAGGACGGCGTCGCGTCCCGCGCCCAGCTGGTCGACGCCGGGTGCGAGCCCCACGACCTCGAACGGATGATCAGGCGCAAGGAGCTCTTCGTCGCCCTGCCGGGGGTCTACCTCCACCACAACGGGCCACGCTCGTGGCAGCAGCGGGCCTGGATCGCGGTGCTCGCCTGCTGGCCTGCCGCACTCGCCGGAGCCTCGGCGCTGCGGGCGGAGGGTGGGCCCGGTCTGCGGGGCTTCGACGAGGCGGCGATGATCGAGGTCGCCGTCGACGTCGCGCGCACCGTCCGCGACAAGCCCGACGTGCGCGTGCGGCGGATGGCCGGGCTGACGCCCCGCTCGCGGTGGAACACCTCGCCGCCGAGGGTCCGCTATGAGGAGGCCGTGCTCGACGTGGTGGCCGGGTTGACCCGCGAGTGGGACGTGATCGAGGCCTGCGCGGCTGCGGTGCGGGGCCGGTGCACCACGGCGGAGCGGCTGGCCGTGGCGCTCGATGCGCGCCACCGGTTCCCGCGCCGGACGTGGCTCCGACGGGTGCTCGCCGACGAGGCGGCCGGCTCGGCCTCGGTCCTGGAGCACGGCTACCTCCATCGCGTCGAGCGGGCGCACGGGTTGCCGGCGGCGGACCGGCAGCAGCAGGACCGGGTCGCGGGAGCCCGGATCTACCGCGACGCCCCCTACCCGGCGTACGACCTCGACGTCGAGCTCGACGGCCGCCTCGACCACAGTGCCCTCGCCGACCGCGACCGCGACCTGGAGCGGGACCTCGACACCGCGACGAACGGTCGGCGCAGCGTCCGGCTGGGGTGGGGTCAGGTCTACGACCGCCCCTGTCGTACGGCGGCCCAGGTCGCTCGGCTGCTGGCGTTCGGTGGCTGGGAGGGCTCCCCGACGCCGTGCACGCCGACCTGTCCGATCGGGGACTCCTGACTCGAAGTCTGCTCGTGGATGTCACGAGCAGAGTTCGAGCTCGACGGCCCGCCACGACCCGGACGCCGCCTTCGACCCCGACAGCACCGGTGCCACACTCCACCCCATGACGTACGAGCTGGGGCAGGGCACCGGGCCGCTGCGGGGCGTGAAGGTGGTCGAGATCGCGGGCCTCGGCCCCGGGCCGCACGCCTGCATGATCCTGGCCGACCTCGGCGCCGACGTGATCCGCATCGACCGCCCCGGCGGCGGGATCTTCGGCATGGGCACGAAGGACCTGCTCAACCGCGGCCGGCCCAGCGTCGCGATGGACCTCAAGCGGCCCGAGGCGGTCGCGACCGTCCTCGACCTCGTCGAGCAGGCGGACGTGCTGGTCGAGGGGATGCGCCCGGGTGCCCTCGAGCGGATCGGGCTGGGGCCCGACGAGTGCCACGCGCGCAACCCCCGCCTGGTCTACGGCCGGATGACGGGGTGGGGCCAGGACGGCCCGTGGAGCCAGGCTGCCGGGCACGACATGAACTACATCGCGATCACCGGGGCGCTGCACGGGCTCGGGCAGGACCCCGCCCGTCCGCACTTCCCGAGCAACCTGCTCGGCGACTTCGGCGGAGGCTCGACCTACCTCGTCATCGGGATACTCGCCGCCCTGCTCGAGGCCCGCACCAGCGGCCAGGGCCAGGTCGTCGACGCCGCGATCGTCGACGGCACCGCCCACCTCAACGCCATGACCTCCGCCTTCGCCGCCCTCGGCCTCGACGACGGCACCCGGCGCTCGGGACTGATCGACGGCGGCACGCCCTACTACGACCTCTACGAGACCGCCGACGGCGAGCACATGAGCGTCGCCGCGCTCGAGCCGCAGTTCTGGGCCGAGCTGGTCGCCCGGATCGGCGTCGACCTGCCCGACCGCGACGACCCGGCCAACCACGCCACCATCCGCGGCGCCCTGACGGCCCGCTTCAAGGAGAAGACGCAGGCCGAGTGGGCCGAGATCTTCGACGGCACGGACGCCTGCGTCGCGCCCGTCGTACCCCTCTCCGAGGCACCGCGGCACCCACACCTCGCCGCGCGCGGCACGTTCGTCGAGCGCGACGGCATCACCCAGCCCGCCCCGGCGCCGCGCTTCTCCCGCACCGGGGCCACGCTCGGAGAGGCCCCCGCCCTGCCCGGTGAGCAGACCCGCGAAGCGCTGGCCGCCTGGGGGATCGACGACATCGACGCGCTGCTGGCCAGCGGCGCCGCGACCCAGGCCTGACATGGTGCTGCCGTTCCTCTTCCTGGGCACCCGTGCCGAGGACGACGTCGCCCAGCAGGAGTACGACGCCGTGCTCGCCGGCTGCGGCCTGCGACCCGACGAGCTGGTCCGGGTCCGCCTCGAGCAGGGCCCCCTCGGCCCGGTCGACCTGGCCGACTGGTCGGGCATCATCCTGGGCGGCGGGCCCTTCAACTCCTCCGACCCCGAGGACGCGAAGTCGCCGGCCCAGCTCGGCGCCGAGGCCGACCTGCGCGGTCTTGCCGAGCGGGTGGTCGCAGCAGACTTCCCGTTCCTAGGGCGCCTGCTACGGCATCGGCGTGCTCGGTGGCCTGGCCGGCGGGGTGGTGGACCGGACCTTCGGTGAGCCGATCGGCGCACCTCCGGTGCGGCTGACCGCGGCGGGCGCGGAGGATCCGCTCTTCGGCGTGATGCCGGCCGAGTTCGCCGCCTACCTCGGCCACAAGGAGGGGGTCTCGCGCCTGCCCGAGGGCGCGGTGCTGCTGGCGTCCACCGACGCCTGCCCGGTCCACGCGTTCCGCCTCGGGTGCAACGTCTACGCCACCCAGTTCCACCCCGAGCTCGACGCCCACGCCATCTGCGACCGGATCGACGCCTACAGCGCGCACGGCTACTACGAGCCGCACGAGCGCGAGTCGCTCAAGGCAGCCGCCCGCGGGGCGTCGGTGACCGAGCCGGTGCGGCTGCTGGCCAGGTTCGTCGAGCTGTACGCCCGCGGCTGAGGGTCGCTGCCTAGGCTCGTGGGGTGATGACCGACCACGTCGACGTGCTGATCATCGGAGCCGGCCTGTCCGGGATCGGCGCGGCCGCGCACCTGGCCAAGGACCTGCCGGGGACGTCGTACGCCCTGCTCGAGCGCCGCGACGCCAGCGGCGGCACGTGGGACCTCTTCCGCTACCCGGGAGTGCGCTCGGACTCCGACATGCACACCCTCGGCTACCGCTTCCGGCCCTGGCGCGGGGACACCTCGCTCGCCGACGGTGCCTCGATCCTCGACTACCTGCGCGACACCGCCCGCGACTACGGCGTGGACCGGCACGTCCGCTACGGACACCACGTCACCACGGCCGCCTGGGACTCCGCGACCGCCCTCTGGACCGTCACCTCCGAGGTGGGCGGCGAGACCCGCGAGACCACCGCCGACTTCCTCTGGGCGTGCAGCGGCTACTACGACTACGACGAGGGACACGCCCCGCACTTCGAGGGCCAGGAGCGCTTCGGCGGGCAGGTGGTCCATCCGCAGCACTGGCCCGACGACCTCGACCACGTCGACAAGCGCGTGGTCGTGATCGGCTCCGGCGCGACGGCCGTGACGCTCGTCCCGGCGATGGTCGCTTCCGGCGCCGGCCACGTCACGATGCTGCAGCGCTCACCGACGTACGTCGTCCCCGTCCCGTCGAAGGACGGCCTCAAGCGGCGGCTGACCTCCCTCGTCGGGGAGCGGGTGTCGTACGCCGTGACCCGCGGGAAGAACATCTGGCTCCAGTCCGCGCTCTACCGGCTCAGCCGGCGTCGCCCGGCCCTGGTGCGTCGGTGGATCCGCAAGGCCAACGTCGCCAGGCTGCCGGCCGGGTACGACGTCGACACCCACTTCAACCCCACCTATGACCCGTGGGACCAGCGGATGTGCCTGGTGCCCGACGGCGACCTGTTCACGGCCATCGGCAGCGGCCGGGCCGACGTCGTGACCGACCACGTCCGCACCTTCACCGAGACCGGCGTCGAGCTCGCCTCGGGGGAGCACCTCGACGCCGACATCGTGGTCACGGCGACCGGACTCGAGCTCCAGATCTTCGGTGGCGCCGAGCTCCTCGTGGACGGTGAGGTGGTCACGCCGTCGGAGACGATGGCCTACCGCGCGATGATGCTCTCCGGGGTGCCCAACTTCGCCTTCACCATCGGCTACACCAACGCGTCGTGGACGCTGAAGGCCGACCTGGTCGCCGAGCTCGTCGTACGCCTCCTGGCCCGGCTGCGCTCCACCGGCGCGCGGTCGGTGGTGCCGGTGCGCGACCCGTCGGTCGAGGAGCTGCCGCTGATGGACCTTGCTGCGGGCTACGTCCAGCGGATGGTCCACGCCCTGCCGCGGCAGGGGGCGGTCGCGCCGTGGTCGCTCAAGCAGAGCTACCGGTACGACGCCCGCGCGATGCGCCGCGCGAAGCTCGACGACGGGGTGCTGCGCTGGTCGACGACGACCTCGACGCCAGCCGAGGCCGACGCCCAGGTGGGGGAGTCGCTCAGCTGAGCGAGGCGATCAGGTCCTCCACGCGCTGCTTGATCTCGTCGCGGATCGGGCGCACGGCATCGATGCCCTGGCCGGCCGGGTCGTCGAGCTTCCAGTCCTCGTAGCGGGTGCCGGGGTAGATCGGGCACACGTCGCCGCAGCCCATGGTGATGACCACGTCGGAGGTCTCCACCGCCGAGTCGCTGAGCAGCTTGGGCTGCTGGCCGGCGATGTCGATCCCGACCTCGGCCATCGCCTCGACGGCGGCGGGGTTGATCGAGTCGGCCGGGGCCGACCCGGCCGAGAGGACCTGGATGCGGTCCCCGCCGAGGTGGCGCAGCCAGCCGGCGGCCATCTGTGAGCGGCCGGCGTTGTGCACGCAGACGAAGAGGACGGTGGGAGTGCTCATCGGGCGTTCTCCTGGGCAGCAGGGGCGGGGGTCGGATCGTTGAAGCGGTCGCGCAGCGCGAGGCTGACGTAGACCAGGGCGACCAGGACGGGCACCTCGATGAGAGGTCCGACCACCCCGGCCAGCGCCTGGCCGGAGGTGACGCCGAAGGTCGCGATGGCCACGGCGATGGCGAGCTCGAAGTTGTTGCCGGCCGCGGTGAAGGCGAGCGTGGTGGTGCGGGCGTACGTCATGCCGAGAGCACGGCCGAGCAGGAACCCGCCGCCCCACATGAGGGCGAAGTAGACGAGCAGCGGCAGCGCGATGCGGGCCACGTCGAGCGGGTGGCTGGTGACCTGCTCGCCCTGGAGCGCGAAGAGCACCACGATCGTGAACAGCAGGCCGATCAGCGCCCACGGGCCGACGCGCGGCAGGAACGTCGACTCGTACCACTCCCGGCCGCGGACGCGCTCGCCGTACGTGCGCGAGAGCCAGCCCAGCAGCAACGGGATCCCGAGGAAGACGAGGACGGACTTGGCGATCTGCCACGCCGAGACGTCGAGCGCCGCGCCGTCCAGGCCGAGCCAGCGGGGCAGGACCTCGAGGTAGAACCAGCCGAGGCCGGCGAAGGCGATGACCTGGAAGACCGAGTTGAGGGCGACCAGGACGGCCGCGGCCTCGCGGTCACCGCAGGCGAGGTCGTTCCAGATGATGACCATGGCGATGCAGCGGGCGAGGCCGACGATGATCAGCCCGGTGCGGTACTCGGGCAGGTCGGGCAGCAGCAGCCAGGCGAGGGCGAACATCAGCGCCGGGCCGACGAGCCAGTTGAGCACCAGCGAGGCGACGAGCATGCGGCGGTCGGAGGTGACGGTGTCGAGCTTGTCGTAGCGGACCTTGGCCAGGACGGGATACATCATCACCAGCAGCCCGATGGCGATGGGCAGCGAGATCCCGTCGATCTCCACTGCAGAGAGCACACTGTCGAGGCCGGGGACCGTACGCCCCAGCAGGAGGCCGGCGACCATCGCGAGGCCGATCCACAGCGGCAGGAACCGGTCGAGGGTGGAGAGGCCGTCGACGACGTCGCCGCCGCGCCGGGCGCTCACGCGGCCCCGCCGATGAGGGCCGCGACGTCGGAGAGCACCTCGCGGCGTACGGCGTAGTAGACCCACACGCCCCGCTTGGTGCGGTCGAACAGCCCGGCGTCGTGCAGCACCTTGAGGTGGTGGCTGATCGTGGGCTGCGAGAGGTCGAACGCGTCGTTGAGGTCGCACACGCAGGCCTCGCCGCCCTCGCTGGCGGCGACGATCGAGACCAGGCGGAGCCGGACCGGGTCGGCGAGCGCCTTGAGCAAGGGGGCGAGACGCTCGGCCTGCTCGGCCGAGAGCGGTTCGCGCATCAACGGGGAGCAGCACGCGGCCGTCTCCACGGGGGTCAGGGTGAGCTGTGACTTAGACACGGATCAATATTGACAGACGTCGATGTATGGTGCAATCTGAGACATCGATCAACATCAATGTCCGACGACACCAACCCGACGAAAGGTCCCACCATGTCCCGCCTGCAGCTCGCCCTCAACGTCGACGACCTCGAGACGTCGATCGCCTTCTACTCGACGCTGTTCGGCACCGAGCCGCACAAGGTGCGCCCCGGCTACGCCAACTTCGCGATCGCCCAGCCCCCGCTCAAGCTCGTCCTCCTCGAGAACGCCGGCCACGGCGGCAGCATCAACCACCTCGGTGTCGAGGTGGAGGGCGTCGACACCGTCGACGCCGAGCTCACCCGCCTGGCCGCGGCCGGCTTCGCCACGACCGAGGAGCGCGAGACCACCTGCTGCTACGCCAAGCAGGACAAGTTCTGGGTCCAGGGCACCCCGGACGGCGAGCGCTGGGAGGTCTACACGATCACCGACGACGCGCCCGAGGTCGACGGCGACGTGGTGGCCGTCAGTGGCGCCGACGCCGGTGAGGTGTGCTGCGCCTGAGACGTCGACCTGCGCCTGCGTGCGGGATCACACCGCAAAGGATTCACCGGAACACCACCAGTCCCGCTAGTGTTCTGGCTACAGACGTCCGGCCGGTCTTGCCCCGGGCGCAGGTCGTCGCCTTCGTGCGACACCCTTCCTCACTCAGAGGCACGTACGCCGCACGCCGTCGAAATCGGACGGGACAGCGGCTCACGGTGGCGAGACGCCAACCGAAAGCAACTCACATGAACTTCGCCGAACTCGGCGTGCCCGCTTCGCTTGCCCGGATCCTCGAGCAGCAGGGCATCACCACCCCCACTCCTATCCAGGCCGCGACGCTGCCTGACAGCCTGGCCGGCCGCGACGTGCTCGGCCGTGGCCGCACCGGCTCCGGCAAGACGTTCGCCTTCCTGCTGCCGATGGTCGCCCGGCTCGACGCGAGCAAGATGCCCGCGATGCCGCGCAAGCCGCGCGCGCTGATCCTCGCCCCGACCCGCGAGCTGGTCGGCCAGATCCACGCCTCGCTGGCCCCGCTCGCCAAGGCCGCCGGTCTCTCGACCGTCGTCATCTACGGCGGCGTGGGCCAGAACCCCCAGACCACCGCGCTCAAGAAGGGCGTCGACGTCGTCATCGCCTGCCCCGGTCGCCTCGAGGACCTCATGGGCCAGGGCTACGCCGACCTCTCCAACATCGAGATCACCATCCTCGACGAGGCCGACCACATGGCCGACCTGGGCTTCCTGCCCGGCGTGCGCCGGATCATGGACAAGACGCCCCGTCAGGGCCAGCGGATGCTGTTCTCCGCGACCCTCGACAAGGCGATCGACGTCCTGGTCAAGCGCTACCTCGACAAGCCGATGACCCACGAGGCCGACTCGGCGCAGTCGCCGATCGCGACCATGCACCACCACGTGCTCCACCTCAGCCGCGAGCAGCGGGTGCCGGTCCTCGTGGACCTCACCAGCGCCCCCGGCCGCACGGTCGTCTTCACCCGCACCAAGCACGGCGCCAAGGCGCTGGCCCGCCAGCTCAACAAGAGCGGCGTACCGACCGTCGACCTGCACGGCAACCTCAGCCAGAACGCGCGCACCCGCAACATGGAGAAGTTCCACTCCGGCACGGCCACGACGTTGGTCGCGACCGACATCGCCGCGCGCGGCATCCACGTCGACGACGTGTCACTGGTCGTCCACGCCGACCCGCCGGTCGAGCACAAGGCCTACCTGCACCGCTCCGGCCGTACGGCCCGCGCCGGCGCCGAGGGCACCGTCATCACGCTGATGACCGACGAGCAGGTCCGCGACGTGCGCGACCTGACCCGTCTGGCCGGCATCAAGCCGACCACCACCAAGGTCCACGGCCCGAGCCACCCGATGCTCCTCCAGCTCGCCCCCGGCGAGCGCAGCACGCCCGGCGGGCTCGTCGTCGAGGTCCCCTCCACCGGCGGTGGCGGTGGCCGATCCAACGGCGCCAACGCCCAGCGCAAGCGGGCCCGCAGCACCGGCCAGACCAACGGCCAGTCGCGTCGGGGCAACCCGACGACCTACACCAGCGAGAGCGCCGGCGGCGCCTCCACCGGTGGCGGCCAGCGTCGTCGCTCCGGCGGCGGCCAGGGCGGCCAGGGTGGCCAGGGCGGCCAGGGTGGCGGCAACCGTCGTCGCAGTGGCGGCGGTCAGTCCACCGGTCAGTCGGCCGGCGGGCGCGCGCACAGCGCGTCGTCGTTCAGCCGGGGTCGCTGACCTCCTCCAGCACCGTTCCTTGCCCTTGAGTCTCCTGGAGACTCAAGGGCAAGGTCGTCTCCGGGTGCTTCGGCCCGGCCCGGTGGGAATCACCGGGTACCCGGTGATTCGCGGGGTTCCCGCCCGTTGCAACGGTCGAGAAGCGCTCCGAAGGGACTGTCGGAATGTCCGGCGACGACGGTTCGTTCATCCTTCAACAACATGGAGGAGCGTCATGCCTGACTTCGACCACACCGTGCTCGGCACCCGCGAGCACCCCTCGCTCGGCCTCGACACCTTCGGCGACGCGCCGCTCGACGGCGCCCCGGGCAACCACCCGCAGGCCATCCGGGAGGTCGTCGCCGAGGCGGCGCTCGCCGACCGGGTCGGGGTCGACTACATCGGGCTGGGGGAGCACCACCGCCCCGACTATGCGATCTCGGCGCCCGACGTCGTCCTGGCCGCGATCGCCGGCCAGACCGAGCGGATCCGGCTCGGCACCGGGGTCACGGTGCTGTCCTCCGACGACCCGATCCGGGTCTACCAGCGCTTCGCGACCCTCGACGCGGTGTCGAACGGACGGGCCGAGGTGCAGCTGGGTCGCGGCTCGTTCATCGAGTCCTTCGGCCTGTTCGGCCTCGACCTCGCCGACTACGACCGGCTCTTCGCCGAGAAGCTCGACCTCTTCGCCGCGCTCCAGCACGAGCAGCCGGTCACGTGGGAGGGCAGCATCCGCCCGCCCCTCGCCGATCAGCAGGTCTACCCGACGACGACCGCGGGCAAGGTGCCGGCCTGGATCGGCGTCGGCGGCACGCCCCAGTCCGTCGTACGCGCGGCGCGCTACGGGATGCCCCTGATGCTCGCGGTCATCGGCGGATCGCCGGCGGCCTTCGTGCAGCTCGCCGACCTCTACCGCGACGCACTCGGTCAGCTCGGCTGCCCCGAGCTCCCCGTCGGCATGCACTCGCCGGGCCACGTCGCGGCCACCGACGACGAGGCCCGCGAGCAGCTCTACCCGCACCAGGCCGAGCTGGTGACCCGGATCGGTCGCGAGCGCGGCTGGGGCCCCTACAGCCAGATCGCCTTCCAGCAGGCTGCCGGTCCGCAGGGCTCGCTGTTCGTCGGATCGCCCGAGACCGTGGCGCAGAAGGTCGCCTGGGCGGCGCGCACCCTGGGGCTCTCGCGCTTCCAGCTGAAGTACTCCGTCGGCGCCCTGCCGCACGAGCAGCGGCTCGAGTCGATCCGGCTCTACGGCCAGGAAGTGATCCCTCGGGTCCGCGAGCTCATGGCCGACTCCTAGGCTGGCCGGCATGCGCACCTGGATCCGACGGTCGTTGTGGGAGGTCGTCCCGCGCGACCAACGCGACACCCCGTCCGCGCTGCGCCGACGCCAGATGGTGGCCGCCACCGTCGTCCTGATCGGTGCCGTCGTGCTCGGCTGGTCGCTGCGTCTCGAGCCCGGTGGCGGGACCTTCTACGTCGCGGCCGTCCTGCTCGCCGGCGTCTGGGCAGCCGGCGCCTTCCTCTCCGGACAGCTGCACCTGGGCCGCATCTCGCGACACGAGGCCCTCATCCGCCCGGTCGTGGAGCCGATCCTGATCGGCCTGGCGCTCGCCGGCATCTTCGTGCTCGGCTCGCTGGTCGTGCGCGAGATCGACCCGCTCGCGGCCTACGTGAGCTCGGTCCTGCAGTACGCCGACGAGGGCTCGCTGGCCGTGCTCGCCGTGATCACCTTCTTCAACGGCATCGCCGAGGAGCTGTTCTTCCGCGGCGCGATGTACGCCGCCATCCCGCGCCACCCGGTCGCCTGGACCACCCTCGCGTACGTCGTGGCGACGCTCGCGACCGGCAACATCATGCTGGCCTTCGCGGCGATCCTGCTCGGCGCGGTCTGCGGCCTGCAGCGGCGCGCGAGCGGCGGCGTACTGGCTCCGATCCTGACCCACATCACGTGGTCGCTGACGATGCTGTTCGTGCTACCTCTGCTCTTCGCCTGAGGCCACCGGCGGACCGTCCACACGCGGTGCCGTCGCGAGTACGTGCGTCACGCCACCTGGGTCCGCATCGATCCCCACGCGGGGTCGCGGCCGGTGAAGGCGATCAAGCGGTCCAGCGAGCTCGTCGCTGGGTGCACGTAGACCGCAGGGCCGTAGGCGGCCTCCGTGTCGTTGCCTCGTGTCTCGTCGTCTGCGACGCCGGGCACCAGCTGCCAGATGAGGTCGACCACGTCGTCCGGCAGGTCGAGGTCGCGGCCCAGGGCCGTCGCGAGGTCCCATCCGTGCACAGCGGTCTCGACCAGGTGGAGGGACAG
The DNA here is from genome assembly GCA_963843815.1 of uncultured Actinomycetota bacterium. Lineage (GTDB taxonomy): Bacteria > Actinomycetota > Actinomycetes > Propionibacteriales > Nocardioidaceae > Nocardioides. The sequence goes on from CAWJLX010000006.1 coordinate 26,617, forward strand.
CACGAACGAGGCGGGGAGGTCGTGACCCGCCAGGCTCACCGTCCCGTCGTGGCCGCGCTCGTCCCAGGCGGTGTGCGCATCACGTGCCAGCTCTGCGTGACATTCGCTCAGTGGAGCCGTGTTCTCGACCGACCCTCGCGTGACGGCGTTCGTCAGCAAGAGGTGCGTGTCGCGGATGTGGTTCATGAGCTGGTTGACGTCGAAGGAAGCGCACGGCGTCGGGCGGGCGAGGTCGCCGCTCGACAACGGCTCTGCCGCGAGCATCGACTGCACTGCCTGCAGTGAGGTTGAAAGGGCATCTTCGAGCTGCATGGTTCTGCTCCTTCTCGGGTTGGGGTGTCAGGGCGAGGCGTCCGGGAGGGGACCCACGGCGGTCCGGCTGGTCAGTCCGAGAGCTGTCACTGCCAGGGCGAGCAACACTGGCCCGAGCAGTCCTTGTCCGGCTGGCAGGAGTCCTGGTGCCACGAGGAAGGCGAGCAGCCCGACGTCCAGCACCGTCGCGATCCAGATCGCGACCCACCATCGCCACGACGCCTGACGCTTGGCCCACCACACCGCCAGGACGACCACGGCGAGCCCGCCGAACGCCACGTTGAACCCGTGGAAGTGAATGATCGACGCTACGGACTCCAGTGGCGCCGATGCCCCTGGAAGCGGGGCGTTCGGGGCGAGCGTCTCCAGCCCGGACCGGCCGTCCAGAAGCACGAGAGAGGTGCCGCCGACCAGATGGAGCACGCCCCAGAGACCCAGCAGCGCGGCGGTTGCCCTACGGCCCCAGACGGATGGCTGCATGGTCATGGTCAGGTCCCTTCCAGCTCGACAGCGAGGTCGGCAAGGACGTGGAGATGTGTGGTCCAACCGCCCTGGTTCTGCTCCAGGTCCACAGGGTCGACGAAGCCACGATGAGTGACGGTGAGCCGCGTGGCGTCGCCTTGGGGTTCGAGGGTGAACTCCACTGTGGTGACAAGCTCCTCGTCGAGACTCCGCCACGTGTGTACTAGACGGGTCGGAGGCTCGATGACCTCGTAGAAGCCCTCGATGCCAACTGCCAGGCTCAGGGCCGGGATGTTGATGGTCAGCGCAAGACGGCCACCCAGCTGCACAGTCATCTCATCGACCGTCACCTCGGCACCCTCTGGGCCGAACCAACGGGCGTACAGCGTGGGGTCGGTCAGCAACCGGAAGACGGTGTCCGGACGCGCCCGGACGAGCTGATCGACTTCGAGCGCCAGCTCGGGCGAGGTGCTCATGACTGAGCCTCGTTCTCGATCTCGGCCGCCAACGAAGCCAACCGCGACAGGCTGTGTGTCCACAACGAGTGGTAGCGGTCGATCCAGTCCTCAGCCAGCAGCAGCCGATCCGACTCAAGGCTGAGGACGTGCCTGCGCCCCTCGAGGCGGCGGGAGACAAGACCGGCCTCCTCGAGCGCCTTGACGTGCTTCGTGATCCCGGCCGGCGACAGCGTGAGACCCACACTGGCCTCCCCCACGCTCAGTGATCCGTGCTGAGCGAGCTGCGCGATCATGCTCCGCCGGGAAGGATCGGCCAACGCGAGAAACACGCCGTCCAGCCGCCCGTCTGTACCACCAGAATGCTTCACCATGTGGTGAACAGTACGCTAAGTAGCGTACGGTTGCAATACGTCGCACCCACCGAGTGCAGGCCGAGTCGCGATCAGCACGACCGGTCGCCAGGTCAGGTGTCGGCCACGACCGCCGACAGCGGCGCGGTGAGGTAGTGCTGGAACACGGGGGCGAGCGCCGGCACGAGGGTCCCGCTGTCGGCCGTCACCAGCGCGGGAAGCCCGACGATGTGCCGGGCCATCACCAGCCCCGCGATCTGCGACCCCATGAGCGAGGCGCGCAGCTCGGCGTTCTCCGACCCCAACCGCTGGGCCAGCGGCAGCAGCAGCTGGTCGACCAACCGCTCGCGGAGCATCGCTGCGGCCTGCTGCTCGGAAGCCGCGGCCCGCACCAGCCCGATCGTCGTCTGCCCGGCCGGGCTGTCCAGGACCGACAGGACGAATCCCGCCACTCGTCCGCCGAGCCCTTCCGGGCCGGGCGCGAGCAGGGCGTCGAAGGTCGGCTCGGGGTCGAAGGGCAGCTCCACCGCGGCGACGAACAGGCCGGCCTTGGAGGCGAAGTAGTGACTGACCAGGCGCACGTCGACCCCCGCCTCGGCTGCCACCTGCCGCAGCGAGGTGCCGACGAAACCGTGCTCTGCGAAGAGCCGGCGCGCCGCCTCCTGGATCTGCTCCCTGGTCTGGGGGCTGCCGGGGCGGCGACCACGGGGTGTGCGGGTGCGGCTCACAGATCCTCCTTGACAGATCTCGTCGTGCCGAGCATACAATTCATCATGCGACGAAATTCCCCTATCGCAACGGCCCCCGCGGTTTCCACCAAGGCCGTCATGCCGGTCATCGCGATCTCGCTGATGACGATCGTCTCGGCCGTCGTCGGCCTCAACGTCGCCCTGCCGGACATCGCCCGTGCCACCGGTGCCACCCAGACCGAGCTCACCTGGATCATCGACGCCTACACCGTCGTGTTCGCCGCGCTGCTCTTCTTCGCGGGCGCCCTGGGCGACCGCTTCGGCCGCAAGTGGCTGCTGGCGACCGGACTGGCGATCTTCGGGCTGGCTGCCTTCGCGGGGACCTTCATCGACACGCCCACCGGGCTGATCGTGGTCCGCGCGGCGATGGGTCTGGGTGCGGCCGCGGTGATGCCGACCACGTTGTCGGTGATCACCACCTCGTTCCCGGAGGAGGAGCGCCCGCGCGCGATCGGCCTCTGGGTCGGCATCGCCGGTGCGGGCGCGATCGTCGGCCTGTTCATCACGGCGACGCTGCTGGAGTTCTTCGCCTGGCAGTCGTTCTTCTGGATGAACGTCGTCCTCGCTGCCATCGCGATCGTGGGCACGATCGCGCGGGTGCCGGACTCCACCGACGAGCACCCGCCGTCCGTCGACGTGGTCGGCGGGGTGCTCTCCCTGGTCGGCATGGGCGCCCTGGTCTTCGGGATCATCGAAGGCCCGGAGCGCGGATGGACCGACGCCTTCACCGTCGGAGCGCTGGTGCTCGGTGTGCTCGGGTTGGCGGCGTTCGCCTGGTGGGAGCTCCGGCGCGCCGAGCCGCTGCTGGACCCGCGGCTGTTCGCCCGGCGCGGCTTCGCGATCGGCAGCCTGTCGATCGCGGTGACGTTCTTCTGTTGGTTCGGCTTGATCTTCGCGATCTTGCAGTACCTCCAGTTCGTGGTGGACTACAGCCCGCTCGAGGCCGCCGTACGCCTGCTGCCGATCCCGTTCCTGCTGCTGCCCACGGCCCGCGCGGCGCCGCGGCTGGCGGCGCGCCTCGGGTTCCGGCGGCTGGTGCCGGTCGGGATGGTGCTGCTCGCCGTCGGCCTGTTCATCATCAGCCGGTCGCAGGTCGACCTGAACTACCCCCTCTTCGCCGTCGGCCTGATGATCGGCGCGGCCGGCATGGGGCTGTCCGGGACGCCGTCGACGACCGCGGTGACGGAGGCGCTGCCGCCGGCGAAGCAGGGCGTCGCGTCCGCGATGAACGACACCGCCCGTGAGCTTGGTTCCGCCCTCGGCATCGCCGTGCTCGGGTCGACGCTGAACCAGGTCTACCGCGACGGCATGACCGGCCAGCTGGCCGGAGTGCCGGAGCAGGTGGCCGAGCGGATCCTCGGCTCGGTCGCCTTCACCCAGGCGCCGGAGCTCTCCCGGCTCGGCCAGCGTGGCCAGGAGCTGGCCGACCTCGGCCGGCAGGCGTTCGTGGACGGCGTCAGCGCCGCGCTCCTCGTGGCCGCGGCGGTCGCCCTGGTCACCGCCGTGCTCGTCGCGGCGTTCGGGCCCCGGGCGCAGGAGACGGCGCGCGTCGACGCCCAGGGTCGGTCGCCGAGACATGGCTCGGTGCACCGTGGAGCGACCCACGCGGAATAGCTCAGGCTGGCACGGTCCTCGGCCGTCCTCGCAGGCCGCGATCGTGGAGTTTCGGAGAGGGAAGATGACGGCCCTTGCGTGCGATCATCTGACCGATGGTGCGCCGCTCGGTGCGTCGCCAGCTTCCAGGAGGATCCATGCACAGTCCCGTCACACGAGTTCTCGCCGGCCTGGCCGCTTCGTTCGCGCTGGCCCTGGGAGGCATCGTCGCCGTTCCCGCCGCGCCTGCGACCGCTGCCTACCAGTGCAGCCACTTCGTCCTCTACAAGGGTTGGCAAGGATCCTGCGTCCGGCACCTGCAGACGTTGCTCCGCGGACCCGACAACCGGAGCAGCACGGTGTGGACGGGCGGGCTCGCCGTCGACGGCAGCTTTGGCCCCCTCACCGAGAAGGCGGTCCGCAGGTTCCAGTCCGGCATGGGCATCCTGGTCGACGGTCGCTTCGGGCCGCAGTCGTGGCGCACGATCTGCTCGATCGGCTTCGGCGGCGGCGGGCCGCTGACGTCGTCCCAGCTGGCGTGGCAGCGCGCGTACGAGGCCAGCTGCTGATTGCCACGAGGCACTCGCTCGACGTCGGCAGACTGATGTGCGGACCCGGATAGTCGTTGGATCTGGTTGTCGTCACGCGGAGCGTGAGCGGTTGCCGATCGGTCAGCGACGAGGCCCTTGCGGCACCCAGCCGGCCTGCTCCCCTCAGGACCCCTGATTCCGGCGTGGTCGGCGTCGTCAACAAATCGAGCACGTGACGCAACCTCCTGCCCGGCAGAGGAGTCAGGTAGTTCGAGGAGGTGGTGCCGATGCCGACGTTCACCCACACCGATGCGTTGACGTTCGAGGACTATGCAGCCGCGGCCTGGCCGTCGCTGTTCCGCCGCGCCTACCTCCTCGCGGGGAACCACGCCGACGCCGAGGACCTGGCCCAGCAGACGCTCATCAAGGTCCACGCCGCCTGGACGCGCGTGAGCCGGTCGGACGTGCCCGACGCCTACGTCAGGCGCATCCTCACCAACGCGTTCCTGTCGTTCAAGCGCCCCAAGGGGCGACGTCTGGAGCTCCTGGTCGGTGACGACGCAACCGAGCCGGTCTCACCACCCAGCGTGGGCCCCGAGGACCGGCTGCTCCTGTGGCCGCACGTGCGCGAGCTGCCGCCGCGGCAGCGCGCGGTCATCGTGCTGCGCTACTACGAGCAGCTCAGCGAGGCGGAGATCGCCGACGTCCTCGACTGCTCCCGCGGCAACGTGAAGTCCACCGCGCACCGTGCCTTGCACAACCTGCGAACCGCTCTCGGGAAGGAGGAAGACTGATGCGCTCCGAGCTCGAGCACACCCTGACCCGCGAGCTGGACGACCTCGCGAGCAACCTCGGCATCCCGCCGCTCCCCGACCTTCCGGCCACGCCGGCCGGCCGGCGGCGTTGGCACACCGTCGCGCCACTCCTGGTCGCCGCAGCGGTGGTCGTTGCCGTGCTTGCCGTGGTCGTCAGGCTCGCCGGCCCCGAGAGCCCTGAGCCGGCACCGGCACCGAACCCCACCCGGGTCGTGGACGATGGCCCGGTCAGCACAGCGGCACCGGCCGCACCCGTCGTGGTCGCCGGTCGTCTGTACGTCGGTGGGCAGCAGGTGGCCGGCCGCTGGTCCATGGTCGAAGGTGCCGGCACCCGTTGGCTTGGGCAGCGCGAGCCCGGCAGCGGCCCCGACTTCGTGGTCGAGGGCGACGCTGGCAGCTGGTGGTGGGGCTACGACGCCGAACCACAGGAGTTCGACAGGGCGCTGGACCAGCCACCGGCCATCTCCCCGGCCGGCGGTTACCTGGCTCGCGTGGTCAGCGAGGGTGGCGACAGGATCCTGGTCGGCGCGGCAACCGAGTGGGGTGGCGAGGGCTTCGGCGGGTTGAACCTGCCCAACGGGACCCCGGACCCGGCCCCCCGCGCCGTCGCCGTCACCGACGACGGCCTCGTCGTCGCGCGCGGTGCCGACTTCCAGCAGCTGTGGCGCCCACTGGTCGACGGCAAGGTCGTCGACCTGGCCGACACCGCGCCCGGGCAGATCGTCCTCGGGAACACGGGCGCCGGGCTGCTGGTCACCGCAGGCACGTACGACGGCGCGGACGGCACCCAGGGCGACCCCTACCTGGCCCGGCTGTCCGCCGACGGCATCCTCACCCGCGTCGCCGCCGTGCCGACCCACGACGTCCTCGAGGCCAGCGGCCTGTGGCTGGCCTACGTGCCGCCCGGCACCGTCGGCGGCGAAGCCTCGTCGAGCGACGAGCTGCGCGTGCAACGCATCGACGGCTCCGAAGCCGGCGTGCTCTCCCCACCCGACGGTTGGCTGTTCACGGCCCCCGGGTTCACCTGGGAGTCCGAGGACCGTCTGCTTGCGCTCGTGGTCACCCGGGACGGCGGCGACGAGGCCATGGTGCGCTGCCGGCCGGAGCCATCCTCCTGCGTCTTCGTCGACCTCCCCTGACGCATCGGTTCGGGCGTCAGGGGGCGAGGAACCCGATCCGGTCGACGGCCCACGCGACGGCCTTCCGCAGAGCCCGTGCGGTGGCACTCAGCCGTGTCCTCGTTCGGGCGGGCGCGTCGTAGGCGGGGTCACTTCCGTCCGGACCGAAAGTGCCGGTGCTCATTGTCTTCGAGTATGCAGCAAGCGACGACCGGGTCAGGCGGCGAGCGCGGCCGACAGGGTGCGTACGAGGTCGTCGATGAGGTCGTCCGCGGGTTGCTCGAAGGGTGCAGATGGGTCGGTGAGGAGGGTCCCGACAGTGCCGAAGACGCACCAGCGGATCCGCCACGCGACGTCACCGAAGGACAGGTGGGGCAGGGCCGCCTCGAGGTGCGGACGAAAGGCGTCGGCCACGGGACCGAAGTGAGCCGCCACGGTCGTGGCGACGAAGTCGCTCGGACGGGTGTAGATCGCGCCGATCAGCCGGGCTCGCCCCGGGGATCGGGCGTGCAGCACGTGTGCGGCTTCGATGTCGGGGCGGATCAACGCCTCGACGAGCTGCTGCACCTGCGGCCGGTCGGTCACCGCCGCCTGCTCGAGCAGGGCGAGTCGACGTGCGTTCAGCGGGACCAGGATGCGCTCGAGCACCGCCGCGGCGACCGCCTCGCGGTTGCCGAAGTGGTAGTGGATCGCGCCCGGGTCAGCCCCCGCATGACGCATGATCCTGCGCAGCGACCCGGACTCGATTCCTTCGTCGGCGAACTCGGCCTCGGCCGCGTCGAGGAGGGCGTCGACCCTCGGGCTAGTCACGTTCGAGGATCTGCTTGAGGGCCTTGAGGTCCTTGCTCGTGGCACGGCGCATCGCGAGTCCGACGACGGGAGCGACGACCCGCGAGAACCCGCTCGGCGTGCCCCGGTTCCGCAGGGTCATGCGCGTGGTGCCGTCGGGCAGCGACTCGTAGCGGTAGCTGGTCTCCATCGGGAAGGGGCCCTGAGCCGTGCGCATCACCAACGACTCGGGGGTGTGCTCGACGATCGCATAGGTGTAGCGCAGCTCGCGTCCGAGGAACCGGGCGACGAACGCGACCTCGCTGCCGACCTGCGTGGGCGGGGGCGTCTTCCACTCCACCTCGCTGATGTTGGCGTACCACTGGGGAGCGTGGGAGGGATCGCTGGCGTAGTCCGCCACCACCTCGACGGGGCGTCGGATGATCTCGCTCACTAGGACGTCGACCCGTGCTTCAGTCATGTGACTGAATCTAGTCAGTCACATGACTGGTTCGCAAGGGGTGGCACGTCAGGGTTGGTGCGGCCCGGGATCGGCGAGCGCGGCGATCCGTGCCTCCAGCTTGTCGATCGCCATGCCCCAACCCTGTGCGCCCGGCGAGTCGGCGGCTACGCCGATGTGGGTCATGGTCATGCTGGTGCGGTCGCCGAGGTCGGCGAGCTCGACCACGATCGAGGTCTCCGCCGGCGCTCCGGCGGGCATGCCCATCTGCTCGGGGGTCATGGCGTTGCCGTCGGCGTCGGCCATGGATTCGGTGTAGACGAGGCGGGTCTTCGGATCGACTTCTCGATACTCGCCGACGAAGAACATCTGCATCGCGCCCTGGGGGGTGTCCATCTCCATGGCGATGTAGCGACGGCCGCCGACGCGGACGTCCATGTCGGCGCGGGGGATCCTGGCGCCCATCGGGCCGTACCAGTTGGCGAAGTGCTCGGCTTCGGTCCACATCGCCCAGATCAGGTCGATCGGGGCGGCAAAGGTGCGTTCGATCTGCACGTCCTTGGTGTCAGGCATGGTCATTCCTTCTGGTTGTCGGTGTTCTGGAGGGTCTGGACGTAGTCGTCCATCCGGTCGAAACGGTCCTCCCAGATGTGCCGGTACTGCTCGGCCCAGTCGGCGACCTGGGCCAGGGGTGCCGCCGCGATGGTGCAGGGTCGGAACTGCGCTCGCCGACCCCGCGTGACGAGCCCCGCGTGCTCGAGCACCTTGATGTGCTTGGAGATCGCGGGCAGGGTCAGGTCGAAGGGCTCCGCGAGATCGTTGACGCTCGCCTCCCCCTCGGCGAGGCGAGCAAGGATTGCGCGCCGCGTCGAGTTCGCGAGCGCCGCGAAGGTCTCGTCCAGGTGCGCGTCGTCGAGCACTGCGGTCGCTGATCCCATGGGCGGCATCCTTGTTGTTTCCGAGGGTGTTTATTAACTACTTTGGAAACTACCGGGGGTACGCCGCTGCGTCAACCCGCACCGCGAGCGGAGCTTGACCACCGCGGGACGCACACCGGACTCGGGGGTCGAGCACAGCCTCAGCACAGGGTTGCTGGGGATGGTCGAGACCGAACGATGCAGACGATCACGACAAAGGAGTCCCGATGAACACATCCACCAACATCCGACGCGGCGTGGCCGCGGGCATCGCCGGAACAGGTCTGGCCCTGGGCGGACTCGGCATCGCCTCGGCGGCCGAGGACGACACGCAGTCCGACAGCTCGACGTTCTCCGCGAGCTCTGCAGCCGACACCGGTGCCGCCGAGCGCAGCCGGGGCGATCGCGGCCACGGCCCGGGCCGTGGTCATGAGCTGGGCGGCGCCGATCTCGCCGAGGCGCTCGGCGTCAGTGAGACCGAGCTCCAGTCCGCACTCGAGTCGGTCCGCGAGCAGCTCCAGCCCTCCCAGACCGAGGATCGGTCCACGCCGCCGACCGACGACGAGCGCGACGAGCGTCGTGGTCAGATGATCGACGCGCTCGCCGCAGAGCTCGACCTCTCTGCAGCCGAGGTCACCGCCGCCTTCGAGGAGCTGCAGCAGGATCACGCGGACGAACGGCGTACCGCGCTGGGCGACCGGCTGGACGAGGCGGTCTCCGAGGGCGACCTCACCGCCGAGGACCGGGCCTCCGTGCTCAAGGCCTTCGACGCCGGAGTGCTCGGTGGTGGGCCCGGGGGCGACCGCGGGGCCCGCTGAGCCTTCCTCGTCCCCAGGGGTCGCCGGCGCGCCGGTGACCCCTACGGGACGAACGCGTCGGCCTCGATCTCGACGAGCAGCGCCGCGTCGATCAGACGGCTCACCTCCACCATCGTCGTGGCAGGACGGACATCGCCGAACACCTCCCCGTGCGCTCGACCGACCTCCTCCCAACAGCTGATGTCGGTCACGAACATGCGGGTCCGGACGACGTGCTCGGGTCCAGCGCCGACTTCCTCCAGAGCGGCCACGATGCGACGCAACGCCTCTCGCGCCTGGGCGCCGACGTCGTCACCGCCCACAGCGCCGCCGCCGTCCGCGGCTGCCGTGGTGCCGGCCACCGAGACCCACTGGCCCACGCGCACCGCTCGGGAGTAGCCGACCACCGGCTCCCACAGGGCGCCGGAGCTCACCAGTTGTCGCGGCGTCATGGCGGTGGACTCACGCTCCCGACGCGGCGCGCTCGGCCAGTGCCCGGCGTACGGACTCGCTGTAGGACATCGGCTCGCCCGGCACGACGTCGCGGATCGAGGTGTCGCGGACGACGACCTCGGTCGACATGGAGTCGATGAGGTTGCGCCCGGTGGTGGCGTCGACGTCGGTGACCAGCGCCAGCCAGTACGAGGACAGCCGCGGCGTCAGGACCGGGACCGGGACCACGGGGATCTTGCGGCCGTTGATCAGCTCCGCGGCGACCTTCATCATCTCGAGGTAGGTCAGCTGCTCGGTGCCGCCGATCTCGAAGACGCGGCCGAACGCCTCCTCCTTGTCGACCACCCCGGCGAGGTAGCGGACCACGTCGTCGAGGGCGATCGGCTGGGTGCGCGTGCCGACCCATTTCGGCACCACCATGGCCGGCAGGTTCTTGACCAGCTGCCGGGTGATCTCCCAGGAGATGCCTCCGTGGCCGACCACGATCGCGGCGCGCAGCACCGTGACCGGCACGCCGTCCTCCCCCAGCAGGCCTTCGACCTCGCGGCGCGAGCGCAGGTGCGCGGACAGGTCGTCGTCGTCGTCGCCGAGCCCGCCCATGTAGACGATCTGGCGTACGCCGGCCGCGGCCGCGGCGGCACTGAAGTTGCGGGCAGCCTCGGCGTCCTTGCGCTCGAACTCGGGGTCGTCGAGGGAGTGGACGAGGTAGATCGCCACGTCGACGCCCTCGAGGGCGGGCTCCAGCGACGCCGGGTCGGAGACGTCGGCCCCGACCGGCGTGCCGGGCCCGTCGTAGTCGTCGGGACGACGGGTCATGGCGCGGACGTCGTGTCCGGCCTCGATCAGGGCGGGGACCAGTCGACGACCGATGAAGCCGGTGGCGCCGGTGACGAGAACGGTGGGCATGAGCCCACTCTGTCAGCACGGGCCGAACCCCCGCCTCATCCCTGTGGCGCTGTGTCCCTGCGGCGCGCGTCGAGGCGGGACATCGCGGGCGTGGCGGTGGCGCCGTGCAACAGCACCGAGACGACGACGGTGAACGCGACCGTCGACCACAGCCAGGGCTCGTCGGGCAGGTCGCTGTGGGTGGCGGCGTAGCCGAGGTAGTAGAGCGAGCCGACCCCCCGGACCCCGAAGAACGCCACGGCGACACGCTCGCCGCGGTCGAGCCCGCCCTCCTGGTGCTGCTCCCGCCCGCGCACGGCGAGCGCGACGTAGCCGGCCAGCGGTCGTACGACCAGCACCAGCGCCAGTGCGACGGCGACGCCGCGCCCGTCGAGGTCGTTGAGCAACCCGCGCGTCATCGCCATGCCCAGGACCAGCAGCACCGCGAGGGTCATCAGCCGTTCGAGGCGGTCGACCATGCTGTGCATCGCTCGCTGGTAGGAGTGCCCGCGCGCCGAGGACCGCAACCGCATCGCGCACGCGAAGACGGCCAGGAAGCCGTAGCCGCCGACCAGCTCCGCGGCGCCGTACGACGCCAGCAGCGCAGCCAGGGCGAGCAACGGCTCCCCGGTGTCGGCCAGGCGGAAGTGCTCGCTGCGGGAGTGGAAGGCCTGCCGGCCCAGCAGCCAGCCCGCGACCAGGCCGACTCCGACGCCGAGGGCGATCTTGACGACGACGTACCACCCGATCCAGACGCCGGCGTCGACCACGGTGAAGCCGCCGGCCAGCAGCAGGAGGGCCAGGTGCACGAACGGGAAGGCGAGGCCGTCGTTGAGGCCGGCCTCCGCCGTCAGGGCGAAGCGGATGTCGTCGTCCTCGTCGGGCCGGTCCTCGTCGTCGAGGTCGTCGATGTCGTCGGTGAGCGGCTCACCGACCTGGACGTCGGAGGCCAGCACCGGGTCGGTCGGGGCGAGGACGGCGCCGAGGAGCAGCGCGACCGCCGGGGCGAGCCCGGCCACCCACCAGCCGATGAGGGCGGTGCCGAGGATGGTGAGCGGCATCGTCGCCAGGAGCAGCCGCCACACCGGGGACCAGGTGCGCCACGACTCCCGCGACCTGAGGTCCAGGGAGCGGTCGATGGCGAGGCCGACGCCCATCAACGACACCAGCACCGTGAGCTCGGTGGCGTGGGTGACCAGCACCGGGTGGTCCATCGGGTCGAAGCTCACCTCACCGGCGGGCGGCAGCAGGCCGATGAGCATGCCGACGGCGACGAGCACCATCGGCGGTGACACGGCGATGCGCCGGGTGATCTGTGGGAGGACCGTCGCAAGGAGCAGGGACAGGCCGAACAGGAAGTAGACCGTGGCGCCGGTCACTGAGCACGCTTCGTGTCGTGGGCCGCCGAGCTCTCGTCGATGGCCTGCTCGTAGGCCGTCACCAGTCCTGCGATGGTCAACGGCTTGAGGCGGTGCACGAACTCGCGCAGCTCCTCGGCCGTGCCCCCGCGCTCGCGGAACTGGGGCCAGACCATCGTGCGCACGATCTCGGAGAGCTCCTGGGCGACCTGCCGGCCGTGCTCGGCATAGACCTCGGCGACCGCCTCCGCGGCCTCCGGTGAGATGCCCAGCCCGGACAGGCCTCCGGTGACGTCGATGTCCCGCTCACCGGTGACCGGAGCGAGCATCGACAGGTGCAGCGCGATGTCGGAGGGCGTGGCGGTCGCGGGGATCGCGTCGACGTACTTCTCGATCGCCGACAGCGTGAAGCCGTGTCCCTGGAGCTCGCGGACCAGCTCGAGCCGGGCGACGTGGTCGGGTCCGTAGTAGCCAGAGCGGCCGCGGCGGATGGGCGCGGGGACCAGGCCGCGCGAGGCGTAGAAGCGCACGTTGCGGGCGCTCACGCCGGTGCGCGTGGTCAACTCGTCCAGCGTCAGCAGGTCAGTGCCGTTGTGCTCGGTCTCCACCGGCCCATCCTCTCCTCCAGCGACGTCCGACCGGGTGACGCCGCACACACCTGTTGGACGGTGACAGTAATGGTGTCACAATCGCGGGTATGGCTGAAGCATTCGTCTACGACCACATCCGCACTCCTCGCGGCCGCGGCAAGGCCGTCGGATCGCTGCACGAGGTGAAGCCCGTCGACCTGGTCGTCGGACTCCTCGACGAGCTCAGGACCCGCAACCCCGACCTGGACCCGTCGCGTGTCGACGACGTGGTGCTCGGCGTGGTGACCCCCATCGGCGACCAGGGCGGCGACATCGCCAAGACCGCCGCCCTCAAGGCCGGCTTGCCCGAGACCGTGGCCGGCGTCCAGCTCAACCGGTTCTGCGCGTCCGGGCTCGAGGCCGTCAACCAGGCGGCTCAGCGCGTGCGCTCGGGCTTCGAGGACCTCATCATCGCCGGCGGCGTGGAGTCGATGAGCCGCGTGCCGATGGGCAGCGACGGTGGCGCGTGGGCGATGGACCCGGCCACCGCGCTCGAGACGGGCTTCGTGCCGCAGGGCATCGGCGCGGACCTGATCGCCACGATCGGTGGCTGGAGCCGTCAGGACGTCGACGCGTACGCCGCGGAGTCCCACCACCGTGCCGCGAAGGCCTGGGCCAACGGCTACTTCGACTCCGCGGTCATCCCGGTCCGCGACCTCAACGGCATCACCGTGCTCGACCGCGACGAGACCGTGCGACCCGACACCTCGGTCGAGGGCCTCGCGGGCCTCAAGCCGTCGTTCGCCGGGATCGGCAAGGACGCCGGCTTCGACGACGTCGCGCTGGAGAAGTACCACTGGATCGACAAGATCGACCACGTCCACCACGCCGGCAACTCCTCGGGCATCGTCGACGGCGCCGCCCTGATGGCCATCGGCACGGAGGAGGTCGGCGCCGCGCTCGGCCTGACGCCGCGCGCCCGCATCATCTCGACCGCCGTCTCCGGCGCCGACCCGACGATCATGCTCACCGGTCCCGCCCCGGCGGCGCGCAAGGCGCTGGCCCGGGCCGGCCTCGAGGTCGAGGACATCGACCTGTTCGAGATCAACGAGGCCTTCGCCGCCGTCGCCATGCGCTTCATGCGCGACCTGGGCATCAGCCACGACATCACCAACGTCAACGGCGGTGCCATCGCCATGGGCCACCCGCTCGGCGCTACCGGCGCGATGATCCTCGGCACCCTCGTGGACGAGCTCGCCCGTCGCGACCTCAAGCGCGGCCTCGCCACTCTCTGTGTGGGCGGCGGCATGGGCATCGCGACCATCGTCGAGCTCGTCTGACGCCTTCCGTCCCAGCCCGGCGGCGTACGACATCGATCCGACCGGTTCCGATGTCGTATCCCGCCACCGTGCGGCACCACACGAACAGGACTCCACCGAACATGACTGACACCGAGACCCAGACCGCCGTCCGCTACGACCGCGACGCCGACGGCATCGTCACCCTGACCCTCGACGACCCGACCGCCAGCGCCAACACCATGAACGAGCTCTACCAGGCGTCCATGGAAGCCGCCCTCCAGCGGCTGTACGACGAGCAGGACGACGTCACCGGGGTCGTCCTGGCCAGCGCCAAGAAGACGTTCTTCGCCGGCGGCAACCTCAAGAGCATGGTCACCGCCACCCCGGACGACGCCGACGAGATCTTCGCGATGGGGGAGGCGGTCAAGGCCAGCCTCCGCAAGCTGGAGACCTTCCCGCGCCCCGTCGTCGCGGCGATCAACGGCGCCGCGCTCGGCGGTGGCCTCGAGATCGCGCTCGCGGCCAACCGCCGCATCGCGGTGGACGACCGCTCGGTCAAGATCGGCCTGCCCGAGTCCACGCTCGGCCTGCTGCCTGGTGGCGGCGGGGTCACCCGCGTCGTACGCATGCTGGGGCTGCAGTCCGCCCTGATGGACGTCCTCATGCCCGGCACCCAGTTCGACCCGCAGGGCGCGCTGGCCACGGGGCTCATCGACGAGGTCGTGGCGACCCGCGAGGAGCTCGTGCCCGCCGCGAAGGCGTGGATCAAGGCCCACAAGGACGACGAGGACGCGGCGAAGAATCCGTGGGACCGCGCCGGCTACAAGATGCCCGGCGGCACCCCGAAGACGCCGGCGCTCGCACAGTTCCTGCCGGCCTTCCCGGCACTGCTGCGCAAGCAGACCAAGGGCGCGATCTATCCCGCGCCGCGCGCGATCATGAGCGCCGCGGTCGAGGGCGCACAGGTCGACTTCGACACCGCGTCGCGGATCGAGAGCCGCTACTTCACCAACCTGGTCGTCAACCAGCAGGCCAAGAACATGATCCAGGCCTTCTTCTTCGACCTCCAGGCGATCAACTCCGGATCCCTGCGCCCGCAGGGCATCGAGCGCTGGCAGGCCACCAAGGTCGGCGTCCTCGGCGCCGGGATGATGGGCGCCGGCATCGCCTACTCCTGCGCCCGCGCCGGCATGCAGGTCGTGCTCAAGGACGTCTCGGTGGAAGCGGCCGAGAAGGGCAAGGCCTACACCGCCAGGCTCAACGCCAAGGGCATCGAGCGCGGCAAGCTCACGTCGGACAAGGCCGAGGAGCTGCTCGGCCTGATCACCGCGACCGCCTCGCCCGAGGACCTCGCCGGCTGCGACCTGGTCATCGAGGCGGTCTTCGAGGACCCGACGCTCAAGGCGAAGGTCTTCGCCGAGGTGATGCCGTACGTCGAGGACGACGCGCTGCTGTGCTCCAACACCTCGACCCTGCCGATCACCGAGCTCGCCGCGGGCATCGACCGACCCGCCGACTTCATCGGCCTGCACTTCTTCAGCCCCGTCGACAAGATGCCGCTGGTCGAGATCATCCGCGGCGGGGAGACCTCCGACGTGGCGCTGGCCAAGGCGTACGACGTCGTCCAGCAGATCCGCAAGACGCCGATCGTGGTCAACGACTCGCGCGGCTTCTACACCTCCCGGGTCATCGGCACGCAGATCAACGAGGGCCTGACCATGCTGGCCGAGGGCGTGCACCCGGTCTCGCTGGAGCGCGCGGCCACGTCCGCCGGGTTCCCCGTCGGGCCGCTGCAGATCAGCGACGAGCTCAACATGGAGCTGATGGCCAAGATCCGCAAGGCGACCGAGGACGCGGCGGCGCGCGACGGCGCCGACCTGGGCGACTACCCGGCGGGTGAGGTCATCGCGACGATGATCGGCCTCGGCCGGCCCTCGCGGCTCAAGGGAGCCGGGTTCTACGACTACGACGAGAACGGCCGGCGTACGACGCTGTGGTCCGGGCTCGCCGAGACGTTCCCCGTCGCCGAGCAGCAGCCCCCGATCCGTGACATCCGCGACCGGATGCTCTTCATCGAGGCGATCGAGACCGCGAAGTGCTTCGAGGAGGGCGTCATCACCTCGGCGGCCGCGGCCAACATCGGCTCGATCATGGGCATCGGCTTCCCGGCCCTGACCGGTGGTGCGGCGCAGTTCATGACCGGCTGGCAGGCGCTCGACGAGACCGGCCACGGTGTCGGTCCGGTCGGGCTGGACGCGTTCCTGGCCCGCGCCGACGAGCTGGCCGAGGCCTACGGCGAGCGCTTCCGCCCCACGGCGTACCTCCGCGAGCTGGCCGAGAAGGGCGAGTCCTTCCCCGCCTGACCCGTGCCGAGCGGGCACGAAAGTCCCCGCCAGCGTGCCGAGCGGGCACGAAAGTCCCCGCCAGCGTGCCGAGCGGGCACGAAAGTCGCGGCCAAGCTGCGCCATTCGTGCCCGGTCGGGGCCGCACGCCTGGACATTCGTGCCCGGTCGGCGCATTTCGCCGCACTTTTCTGACCGGTCGGCGAGGATGGGTCGGTGATCCAGCCGCTGTCACCCGCCGTCGTCGTACGCGACCTCCACGTCCGCTTCGGCGACGTCGAGGCCGTCTCCGGCGTCGACCTCAGCGCGGACAGCGGACAGGCGACGGCGCTGCTCGGGCGCAACGGCGCGGGCAAGTCCACGACGATGAAGGTGCTGGCCGGTGTGGTGCCGCCGACCGCCGGCGCAGTCACGGTGGCCGGTCACGATGCCGCCACCGACGCACTCGGCGTGAAGCGGGTCGTCGGCTACTGCCCCGACGTCGGCGGACTGGTCCCTCGGGCCACCCCGTGGGAGCACCTCCAGCTCAGCGCCCGGCTCCGCCGGATGGACGAGTGGGAGGAACGCGGCCGCGACCTCCTGGAGCGCTTCGAGCTCGGCGACGTCGCCCACCGGGTGGTGGGTGGGTTCAGCCACGGCATGAGCCGACGGCTCAGCGTCGTCCTGGCGGCGCTCCACGAACCACCTGTCCTGCTGCTCGACGAGCCGTTCGACGGCGTCGACCCGCTCGGCGTCGAGGCCACCCTCGAGGTGGTCGCCGACGCGCGCGCCCGCGGCGCCTGCGTCCTGCTCTCGACCCACCTGCGCGACCTCGCCCTGGAGGCGTGCGGCACCGCCGTCGTGCTGCGCGGCGGCAACCGCGTCGCCGCGATGGAGGCGGTCGACCTCACCGGTGAGGCCTACCGTGCCCTTCTCGACTGACCACTCGACTGACCGCTCGACCGACCGCCCCCGCGACAGCTGGTCCGACGCGGCTCGTGACGCGGCCCACCTCATCGCCTTCCGAGCCCGGACAGTGCGACGACCCAGGGCCGCCGTGGCCGGGTTGGTCGTGGTCCTCCTCGTGACGGCCGTCTTCGCCTTCGGGCCGGCCACCCTCGACGCGGACGCCATCGGGTCGCCGGCGCTCGACCGGACCATCGGCACCCTGCGGGGCAACGTCGGCGCGGCGTTCGTCGGGTTCCTCCTGCTCGCCATCAGCGCGGCCATGGGCAGCGGCGGCGGGCGCGAGCTGATGTCGCGCACCGAGGCCGCGGTCCACCCGATCAGCCCCGTCACCGAACACCTCGGTGCCCTGGCCCTGGCGCCGCTCAACCTCGGATGGCTGGTCCAGCTCTGGGGACTCATGGCCATCACCGCGCTCGTCACCGCACCCGACCGGCTCCTCGGCGCCCAGGTCGTGGTGCTGGCCTGGGTGCTCGCCGCCACGGCGGTCGGCCAGGCGGTCGGCTGGGCGGTGGAAGGCGTACGACGTACGCCCCACGGCGTGGTCGTCGTGCGAGTCATCTCCGGCCTCGTGGTCGTCGGCCTCGCCGCGCTGCACCTGGCCGGCGTGCTCGGCCCTGTGGTGCGCGCGCTACCGACCACCTGGCTGGCCGAGGTGATGCAGACCTCGCGCTGGCCGCAGGCGGTCCTCGTGCTGCTGGTCATCGCGGTCGCGGGCGTGGTTCTCGGCGCGCGCCCCGCCCGCTGGGCCCTCGGGCAACCGCCCCGCGAGGAGCTGCGCGTGCAGTCGGGAGTCCACGAGGCGCGCCACGTGCCGGAGCCCCGCTGGGGCTCGCCGGACCGTGCGCTGCTGCGCCGCCTCGACCGGGGCTCGGTCTGGCGTTCGGTCGGGATGCGCCGCGGCCTCCTCGTCCTCGGCCTCGGTCCCGGCCTGATCGCCCTCGTCGCCGGCCTGGAGTGGAGCTCGGTCATGCTGCTCCCCGGCCTCACGGCGAGCGGCGCCGCCCTGCTGTTCGGTGTCAACGCCTGGTGCCTCGACGGCAAGGGGATGATCTGGCGCGAGACCCTGCCGGTCTCCGACGCCGACGTGTTCGACGTACGAGCCCTGGTGACCGCGGAGTGCATGGCCGTGGTCTCCGGCGTGCCCGTCGTGCTCGCCCTGCTGCGCAACGGCTTCCCGCCGCTGGTCGTCGGGATCTCCGTGGCGGTCTGCTGGGTGGTGGTGCTCGTTCAGGTCCTGGCGATCGTGATGACCTGGTCGCTCCGCTCGCCGTACGCCGTCGACCTCTCGTCGCCGCGGGCCACTCCGGCGCCGCACGCGGCCATGGCCGGCTACGCCGGCAAGCTCTCGCTGGTGACCACGCTGACCGGGATGTTCTTCACCGGCATCGCGGCCCTTCCGTGGGTCTGGCTGCCCTTCGTCGTCGCCCTGCCGTTCCTGGCGTGGTCGACCCGGAAGCTCCTCCGGGCCCGGCGGCGGTGGCTCGCGCCGGTCGAGCGGGCGCGCGTCGTGCTCACCGTCGCCGCGGTCTGATCGAGGGCCTTGTCGGAACCACCGGGTACCCGGTGATCCATAGGCTTATCGACCGTTGCAACGGTCGATAACCCGACAAACCACCGGGTACCCGGTGGTTCCGATCGCCCATGCATACGTGGTATACATACCCGGTATCCATCGCCACGGGGGCGGTGCGGGGACCATGGAGGCGCGGATGTCGATCCGACAGGCGATGCTGGCGATCCTGGAGCAGGGGCCGATGTACGGCTACCAGCTGCGGGCGGAGTTCGAGCAGCGCACGGGGGAGACCTGGCCGCTCAACATCGGTCAGGTCTACACCACCCTGACGCGGCTCGAGCGTGACGGACTGGTCGAGGTCGTCGTTGACCATGATGAGAGCGAGCCCGCAGGCCACGGGGCTGTCGGCGAATCGCTCGGGTCCGACCGGACGCAGGTCATCTACCGCGCGACCGAGGCGGGCCGGAGCGAGGTGTCGGAGTGGTTCGCCACCCCGGTGCCTCGCTCCCAGCCCCCGCGCGACGAGCTCGCCATCAAGCTCGCGATCGCGGTGACCCTGCCCGGCGTCGCGGTCGGCGACATCATCCAGCGCCAGCGCAGCGCCACGATGACGGCACTCCAGGACTACACCCGCCTCAAGCGCAGCGGCCGCGCCGCTTCCCCCCAGGTGCCCGAGGACCTCGCGTGGAGCCTGGTCCTCGACTCGCTCGTCTTCGACGCCGAGGCGGAGGTCCGCTGGCTCGACCACTGCGAGGCGCGGCTGCGTCGGGCGGCGGCCGAGGTGCCGGTCGCCCGGCCCGCCCAGCAGGTGGCGCCGAAGGGGGTCACGCGATGAACTCCGTCCTCCACCTCGCTGCCGTCTCCCGCGTCCACGGCCAGGACGCCACCGAGGTGCACGCCCTGAGGAGCGTCACCTTCCGCGCCCACCCCGGCGAGCTCGTCGCCGTCATGGGCCCCTCCGGCTCGGGCAAGTCCACCCTGCTCACCCTCGCCGGCGGCCTCGACGCCCCCACCTCGGGCTCGGTCTGGATCGAGGGCACCGACCTCGCGTCGCTGGACAACGCCGGGCGCGCGCGCATCCGTCGTACGTCGGTGGGCTACGTGTTCCAGGACTTCAACCTGATCCCTGCGCTGACCGCCGCCGAGAACGTCGCCCTGCCGCGCGAGCTCGACGGCGAGAAGGGCCGTATCGCCCGCCGGCTGGCGCTCACCGCGCTCGAGGAGGTCGGCATCGCCGACCTCGCCGACCGGTTCCCCGACGAGATGTCGGGCGGCCAGCAGCAGCGCGTGGCCATCGCCCGCGCCATCGTCGGCGACCGGAGGCTGATCCTGGCCGACGAGCCGACAGGGGCCCTCGACACCGACACCGGCGAGGAGATCCTGCGCCTGCTGCGGGCCCGGTGCGATGCGGGAGCAGCCGGCGTCATGGTGACCCACGAGGCCCGGCACGCCGCGTGGGCAGACCGGGTGGTCTTCCTGCGCGACGGCGTCGTGGTCGACGAGACCGGGGCCGACGAGCCCGAGGAGCTGCTCGCCGGCGAGGTCGGTCGATGAACACCCCACGACGCTCTTCTCCGCCGCTGCGCTCCCCCGGACAACGCCGCGGGGACCCCGCATGAGCGGCTGGCGCCCGGCCCTGCTCATCGCCTGGCGCGATGCGCTCCGCCACCGGGGCCGCAGCATCCTGGTGCTGGTGATGATCTGCCTGCCCGTGCTCGCGGTGAGCGCCGCCGCGGTCGTCATCAAGACCGCCGACGTCAGCGGCGTCGAGGGGACCGAGCGGCGGCTCGGAGCGGCGGACGCCCGCATCAGCTCCGAGGGACGCGGCCCGATCATCCAGGCCCCGGACCCGAGCCGGGGGGACTGGGCGCAGGTGGGCGACTTCGACTACGAGAATCCGCTGACGGCGGACGAGCTGCGCGCGGTGATGGGGGCGGACGCACGGTTCGTCCCCATCACCAGCGGCTGGTCGCGCGCCCGACTCGGCGACCGGGCCATCGAGTTCTCGACCACCGGCGTCGACCTGTCCGACCCGGTCGCCGAGGGTCTCTTCGACCTCGAGAGCGGACACCTCCCCGAGGCGGCCGGCGAGGTCGTGGTGAACGGCGCGATGCTCGACAAGGGACTCGCAGTGGGCGACGACCTCGAGGTCGGCGGGTCCACCCTGCGGATCGTCGGCTCCGGGCGCGACGCCACGTCCCGCGACTACCCGGTCGTCCTCGGCTCCGGGGCCGACCTGCCCGGCGACACGACGAACCGCCGTGAGTGGCTGGTCGAGGCCGGCCCCGTGTCCTGGTCGCAGGTCGGGGAGGTGAACCGGATCGGTGGTCTCGTCACCTCGCGCGCTGTGCTGGCCGACCCTCCGGACGTCGCGTCGATGGCCGAGCAGATGGGCTACGACACCGGTCGCAACGAGGCGCTGGCCATCGTCCTGCTGGTCATCGTGATGGCGCTGATCGAGGTCGTCCTCCTGGCCGGGCCGGCGTTCGCGGTCGGTGCTCGCCGGCACGCCCGGACCCTGGCGCTCATCGCGGCCTCCGGCGGCACTCCGTCGCAGGCGCGCCGGGTGATCCTGGGCAGTGGCGTCGTGCTCGGCCTGGTCGCCTCCGCACTCGGAGTGGTGCTCGGCGTCCTCGCGGGCTGGCTGCTGCTGCCGCTGGCCCAGCGCTTCCAGAGCGAGTGGTTCGGCCCCTTCGAGCTCCCGTGGCTCTACCTGGCCGCGATCGCGGCCTTCGGACTCCTCTCCGCCGTCCTCGCCTCGGTCGTCCCGGCCTGGCTCGCAAGCCGCCAGGACGTGGTGGCCGTGCTGGCCGGCCGTCGCGGTGACCGCCGGCCGCGCGCGTCGACCCCGATCGTCGGCCTCGTCCTGCTCGGCATCGGCATCGCGACGTCGTCGTACGGCGCCGTCACCTCCGACAACGGCAACGGCGCACTGTGGATCGCGGGCTCGGCCGTCGTGTCGGTGCTCGGCATGATCCTGGTGGTCCCCGTGGTGGTGTCGGCCGTCGCACGCGCCTCGGGCCGCCTGCCGCTGACAGCGAGGTACGCCGCTCGCGACGCCGCGCGCCACCGCACCCGCACCGTGCCGGCCGTGGCTGCGGTGGCCGCGACCGTCGCCGGCGTGGTCGCCCTCGGCATCGCCACGACCAGTCAGGAGCGGGCGAACGAGAAGACCTACACACCGCAGGCGCAGATGGGCACCGGTCGCATCTCGTGGGGTCCAGACCTCCTGCCGGGGGAGGAGGCGACCGACACGGCTGGGACGTGGAGCCGGATCGAGGATGCCGTGCACCGGTCCGCGCCCGAGGTCACCGTGCGCGCCCTTCAGGGACCGAACGACGTCTACACCCCCCACGGCTACACCTCGACGTACGTCGAGCTCCCGCGCGAGTGGGAGGAGTCGGCCTGGGCCATCCAGACCTTCGACCAGTCGATCAGCGTGGCCGACACGTCGGACGGCCTCGGGATGGGCCCGGCGGCAGCAGCCGTGGTGGACCGGGCCCTCGCAGCAGGACGCGCCGTGGTCTTCACGGACTCCGCCGACACCCGGACCGAGGTCACGATCCGTCAGGAGACCTGGCGCGACGACGCCAGCGAGCCCGAGGAGATCAGCTCGTACGACGTACCGGCGCAGCTCGTGGTCTGGGACCAGCAGGAGCTGGGACCCGCTCCGGCGTCGACCGTCCTGCCCTCCTCGATCGCCGGGCAGGCGGACCTCGAGGTGGTCACCCGCTCCCTGCGCCTCACGGGCGACCTCGACACGGCGACCGAGACCCGGATCAAGGAGGCGGTCCAGGGCGCCGTGGACGGCGCCTACCTCTACGTCGAGCGCGGCTACCAGCGCTCCGACGAGGCCCTGATCATCCTGCTGGTGCTCGGGGCGCTCGGGGGCGTGCTCATGGTGGGCGGCACCCTGACCGCGACCTTCCTGGCGCTGTCCGACGCCCGGCCCGACCTCGCGACGTTGTCGGCAGTCGGCGCGGCGCCACGGACCCGGCGACGGGTGGCGGCGTCGTACGCCCTGGTCGTCGGCTTCGTCGGCGCGATCCTGGGAGCCGGGGTCGGGCTCATCCCGGGCATCGCGATCTCGCGGCCGCTCACCGCCGGCCTCGCGAGCGTGGGCCCGGGTCCGGTCGGTCCCGTCCTGGTGATCCCCTGGCTGCTGATCGCCGTCATCGTCGTCGCACTCCCGCTGCTGACGGCTGCGGTCGTGGGACTGACCGCTCGGTCACGGTTGCCGTTGGTCGCCCGGCTCGACTGAGTCGCCCTCTCCTCGCCGAGCGGGCACGAAATGTCCGCGGGAGCGGCTCGACCGGGCGCAAATGCCCGCGGGAGCGGCTCGACCGGGCGCAAAGTGCGCCGCCCGGCCGGACATTCCTGCCCGTTCGGCGCCTTCTCGCGGGACATTCGTGCCCGGTCGGCGCCTTCTGGCGGGACGTTCGTGCCCGGTCGGCGCCTTCTGGCGGGACGTTCGTGCCCGGTCGGCGCCTTCTGGAGGGACATTCGTGCCCGGTCAGCGCGTGATTTGCACGCGCGCTGACCGCGTGCGGCCGTCCAGCCCGGCGACCACGGTCCGGCGCAGACGGAGGAGGGAGCGGTTCGCCGCCCGCTTGGCGTTTCGCGGCGACTGGGTGACCCCCGGCGTACGCAGGGCCGCAGCCTCCGCGGCGAACCAGGTGCGGATCTCGGTGAGGAGCGCATCAGGCAGCCGGCTGACCTCCTTCACCTGGACGACGACCTGGAAGGCGGCGCTCGCGGTCAGGCAGGTCGCGCACGCCTGACCGGCCGCCAGGGCCCGGTTGGTCGGTCGGGCCCGGGTGCGGCTGCCGACCACCACCACCTGCACCGAGAGAGCCGTCGCCCTGCAGTCCCAGCAGTCCTGCGTCCATGCCGAGGCGACGTTGTCGAAGCGGGCAGCAGCCGGGCCCGGAACGTAGACGACCTGCAGGGCGGTGCTCGCACCTTCGCAACCGTGGCACTGGGTCGTGGTCGTCGCGACGGTGTCGGCCTTCACGCCCCGTCCGCGCACCATCACCTCGGAGAACGCGGAGTCGTGGTCGACCCGGCGCTGGTCCGAGGGCTGTGCGCTCGAGACGAGGTCGACCTGGCGCCGCGGCGCCGGTGCGCTGCGGGAGGTCGCGTCGGCGGTGCCGGCGATCAGCACGGAGAGCAGGACGACGTGCAGCGCGAGGCTCCGGGCGCTCACGTGTCCTCCTGGGCGGAGAAGTTGTCGGCGACCGCGGCGGCGATGTCCACGAGGCTGTCGTGGGTGTGCCGCCCGAGCGACGACATGTCGGTCAGGGCACCGGGCTCCAGGGCGTCGTCCCACGGCACGGTCACCACCCGTGCGCAGCGCTTCTCGAAGTGCCGTCGCATCGCCGCGGGCGGCTCGCCGCCACGACGCTCCGCGTTGATCACCACCACCGTCTGCGCGACCAGGTCCTCGAAGCCGTGCTTGTCCATCCAGTCGAGGGTGAGCGCGCCCGCGCGGCCGCCGTCGAGGCCGGCCCGCACCACCAGCACCACCTGGTCGGCCTCGGTCAGCAGCCCTTGGTTGGCGCTGTCGAGGATGCCCGTGCCGGTGTCGAGCAGGATGAGGTTGTAGAAGCGGTCGAGCAGGCCGATCAGGCGGTGGTAGTCGTCGCGGTCGAGGGCCATCTGGATGTGGGGGTCGTCGTCGGAGCCGAGCACCTCCAGGCGCGACTCGGTGGCCTGCGAGGTGTAGCGCCGTAGGGCGGCGTACGTCTCGATCTGCTCGAGGTCGCGCAGCACGTCGGTGACCGTGCGGTCGTGCGGCGGCGCCACCCGGTGGGCGAGGTTGCCGGCGTCGGGGTTGGCGTCCACGGCGATCACGCGGTCGCCGCGGAGCATGGCGAAGGTGCTCCCGAGGGCGAGGGTGATCGTGGTCTTGCCGACGCCGCCCTTGCGGCTCATCACCACGACCCGGCGCGACCCCTCGATCGGGGTGCGCAGCCGGCACTCCAGCTCGCGCCGGCGCTGCTCGGAGTGACTCGGCCCCGGGTTCACGAGGTGGCCACTGCCTCGGTAGACCGCGCTGCGCCAGCCCAGCGTCGGCACCGGCGCGGGCGGGGCGTACATCACCTCGTCGGTGAAGTCGGCGGCCGAGACCGCGGTGGGCGGGTCGGGCCGGAACTCCTCGACCTGCTCGTACGCCGGCGCGGCGGCGCGGGCCGACAGGCGCGTGCGGACGAGCGCCACCAGCGAGCCCGCCACCCGCCACAGGGCCAGCGTGACTCCGAGGATCGGCAGCAGCAGCAACGCGATCGACACCACGGCGAGGGCCATGGCCGCCCAGTCCTTGCGTTCCCAGGCCACGCCGAAGACGACCTGCTGCAGCTCGACCCCGTCGCGCCCCCGGGCGAGGAACTCCGGCAGGTGCCAGGCCGCCCAGGCGAAGGCCACGGTGAGCAGGGGCACCACCACGACGACCCAGCCGGTCACGAAGCGACGCGACCTGGGTCGCAGCTCGCTCACGCGCGGGTCGACGGGGCGGCCGGGTCGCAGGCTGCGCAGGACCGGGCCGACACGCGCGAAGAGGTCCGGCACGCCGGCCAGGTCGGAGAGGACGTAGTAGCCGTCGAAGCGCACCACGGGAAGGAGCTGCTGCAGCATCTGGAACTGCAGCAGGACCGCGGTCAGCAGCAGCACCCCGCTGCCGGTGGCCCAGTAGGCCGCCGCCAGTGCGAGCACGGTCAGCGCGTTGAAGTGGAGACCACCCAGGTCGGTGCGCACCCGCCCGGCACGAGTGCTCCGGTAGGAGTCGGTCACGTCGGTGTAGAAGGCCGGGAAGACGAGATAGAGACCGAAGCCGATCTCGCCGGGCCGGGCCCCGCCGTAGCGACAGGCGGCGGCGTGGCCCATCTCGTGGACGACGGCAGCCGAGATGAGCAGGGCGTAGATCAGCAGCGCCATCGTCGGCGTGGAGAACAGACTGGTGATCGCCCCCCAGAAGTCACCGCGGGTCAGCAGGGCGTAGTCGGCGACCACCAGGGCGGCGATCGCGAGGACCACCACGGGCGGCCAGAACAGCGGGGACAGGACGCCGGCCAGGCGTCGGGTGATCCCCGCCGGGATGAGGGTGCCCTTGGCGGTGAGCGCGAGCAACGGACGTGCCCGGAGGGCGTGCGCCGGCTCCGGCGCCTCGTCGGGGATCACCAGACCGAGCGGCTCCAGCCGGGTCGTGACGAGATGGGCCAGGCCTTCCACCGTGAGGGTCCGGCCGTACGCCGCACTGACGTCGGCGGCGACCTCTGCCGGGGGCCGGGGCGGCTCGACCGATCGGACGATCAGGTGCAGCAGCTCGGACAGCTGCACGACCTGGTCGTCCTCCCGACGTACGAGGAACGCCGGATCCTTCAGGCCGGACCCCTGGACCGGCCCCAGGAACTGCAGGCCGCGCGCCCGTCTCCACCGCGGCTCGGTGGCACGCGGTGGCACGGTCATCTGGTCTGCAGTCATCTGGTCCATCGCTCTGGTGTGCTCTGGAGGTCGATCGGGTGGGAGGACGGCGGATGTGCCAGAGCAACACATCCGCCGCCTGGCGCGGGGCCCACTAGTGCAGCTGGGTCGAGGCGAGGTACTGCATCGCGAGCGCCTCGGCTTGCGAGTTGATCGTGGCCGCGTTGACGGCGAGGGCGAGGTTGACACCCACGACGTTGGTCACGTTGAAGCATGCGAACTGACAGCTCAGCGTCTCCCGACGAGGCAACAAGCTGGCGGCCTCGGCGTCGAGGTCTGTCAGGGCGATCTCCGGTCGTCGGACCATGCCGATACACCTCCTCTCGTGCTGGTCGGGTTGCTTGGGTCGACCGGATCCGCAGGGCCTCCCGGCTGGGAGGCCCTGCGAAGTCATCAGCCCTGGTTCACGGCGACCGACTGGTATGCCGCGCTGTTGGCGACGGACCAGAAGGTTGCGGCGTTGAGCGCCATCGACGAGTTGCTCGCCGCGATGTTGGCCCAGTTGGTGTTGCCCCAGCTGAGGGTCTCCCGAGTCGGAAGCAGCTCGGTGCGCTCGGAGTCGAGCTCAGTGAAAGAAAGTTCCCGCATGATGTTCACCTCCCCCGGTGCGGTTGGATCTGCGCACTCATGGGACCGGACGGTGCGTGACCCCTGCGTGACCGTCGCCGGCTAGCAGCCGGTCCCTGCACCGACCACCCCAATGTTGGGTAGATAGCCCGGACGGGCTACCCGAAAGGGTGTGGGTCCGGCAGTGTGGATGCGCAGGAAGCGCCGTCCATGAGGAGGGTCTCGGGGGTAGCAGACCATGCCGGAGTCCAGCGCTGTCACCACACGTCATCTCGTCCTGCTCGGGCGTTGGGACCTCGTCGTGGACGGTGAGAGCGTGCGGCTCGGGGGGCGCGAGCAGCGGCTCAGCGCGCTGCTCGCCCTGACCGGTCGGCGGGCCCGGTCCCAGGTGGCCGGAGTCCTCTGGCCCGAGAGCACGGACGTGCGCGCACTCGCCAGCCTGCGGCGGGCGGTGCTGCAGACCCAGCGGCGCAGCCCCGGGCTGCTGCGGGCCGACCGCACCAGCATCGGGTTGCACCCCGATGTCATCGTCGATGTGGACGAGCTGCAGGCGGCCGCGGCGCGGGCCGGGGAGGTCGAGCCGGGTCAGGGCCTGCTCGCCTCCCTGGTCGGCGGCGAGCTCCTGCCCGACTGGTACGACGAGTGGGTCGAGCCGGAGCGCGAGCGGATCCAGCAGCAGCGGGTCCGGGCCCTGGAGCAGCTGGCGCGCAGGGCACTCGAGTGCGGGGATCCGGCGCTCGTCGTCGACGCGGCTCGCGCCGCCGCCAGAGTCGAGCCGCTGCTCGAGTCGGCGAGCGAGCTCGCCATCCGGGGGCACCTGGCCAGGGGCGACCGGGCCAGCGCGGCTCACGAGCTGGAGCGCTACAGCGACCTCGTCAACGACGAGCTCGGCGAGTCGCCGTCGCCCGCGCTGGTGGCGCTCCTCTCCCTGCCTCGGGAGGTGGAATCGCCCGTGCCGGCCCCGGCCGAAGCAGCAGCCCTGCCGGCCCAGGCTGAGGCAGCGCCCCAGCCGGCCCGCGCTGAGGCAGCGGCTCTTCCGGCCCGGGCTGAAGCAGCGCCCCAGCCGGTCCGGGTCGAACCAGCGCCCCCTCCAGAGGTGCCACGTCCGCGGGTCGCAGCCGAGGTCGTCGCCGAGGAGCCCGGCCCTGATCAGGGTCCAACCCACGAGGCCGCCCGCGCGACCCAGTCCCCTTCCCCACAGGTCCCCGTCGCCGCCGAGATCGAGCCGAGCGGACTGTCCATCCGCGGAGCCGCGGCGCGGCTGCTGGTGGCTGCGGGCATCGTCCTCGCCGCGTCCCTGGGCGTGGCCGGCCTGGGCGCCGGCGGCCCGGGTGGCCAGGGCGGCCCCGTCGGTGGCGACGCGACCAGCAGCCTGCGACCGGCTGCTCCGCCCGTGACCGAGCCGGACGGGGCCGAAGACGCATCGGGGGAGCCGGTCAGCGTGGTCCGGGAGGTGCGGGTCCGTCCGGTCACGGGCGCCGAGGGAGCCGCCGCGTTCGTCGTACGGGCCACTCGCCGCCCGGCACGGGTACGGCTGGAGGTGGCCGGCCCGGCGGGGCTCGACGTCGTCCGCAACGTCGTCGTCCGCAGCGCCGGCGGCCAGCGCCTGGTGGTGGGCGGCCTGGACCCCGGCACCTACCGCTGGTCGGCGACCTCCACGAGCGCCGAGAAGGTCACCGGGAAGGTGCGAGTGGTCGCGGAGCCGACCGTGGTCGCCGTGGCGGAGTCTCCCAAGCCGGAGCCCGAGCCCAGCCCGGTGGCGGTCCAGACCGAGGCGGCCACGACGCCGACACCGACCAGCACGCCGACGACCACGCCGTCCCCCACGCCGACGCAGCAGCCGAGTCCCACCCCGAGCCCCACTCCGAGTGCCCCAGCGCGACCGACGAGCCAGCCCACCGACCCGGGCACCACCGATCCGGGCCCGGTGGGGTGAGGAGGTAGTCCCATGTCCGAGACCACCCCACGCACCAGGTCGGCAGGCTTCGTGAGGCCGCTGACCGGGTGCCTCCTCGCCTGGCTCCTGGCCGTGTCCACCCTGACCGCATCCACCCTGGCCGCGGTCCCACCGAGCGCAGCGTCCGTCGCTGCCCCGGCGAAGGCGCACCGCTGGGCCGGCTACCGCATCCCACCGACGGGCAAGGCCGCAGGCGGCTGGATCGGCGGCTACCGCGTCCGCTCCACGCCGGCCTTCGTCATCACGCCCGGCCGACGGCCCAACCGGGCGGGATTCCGGGCCGCGCGGCCCAGCCGCAACCTCCACGGCAAGAAGGGACCCTCCAAGCGCCGGACCGCTCGTGCCGCCTGGATCCTGTCCAAGTACGGCGGCTATCGCGACGCCACCCAGGCCGCGGCCGTGGACGCAGCAGTGCTGCACCTGCTGGCCGGCCGGAAGTGGGAGGTCGGGAACCGTCGAGGTGCTCGACGGATCCGGGCGTCCGGTGACCCGGCCACGGTGAAGCGCTTCGTGCGGGTGATGCTGCGTCAGTCACGCGCAAGCGCCGGTCGCTACCGGGCCGTCGTGACGCCGACCACCGCAGATGTGGGAGGCGTGACCAGCGTGACCGTCCGCGTGACCGACGGGCGGGGCGGTCCCGTGGCCGGCCTCCCGGTCCGCGTGACCTCTCCCGACGGTGGCGCCTCCGTCCCGGCGGCGGGGCCCGTCAAGGCCGTCACGGCTGACGACGGGCGCGCCGTCGTACGTCTCGCCGCCCCCGTGGCCGGCTGGCGGACCGTCACCGCACGCGTGGGCAAGGTGCCCGAGCACCGACTCCACGTGCGCAAGCCGCGCAGGAAGGCGCAGGCGGCCGTGGCGGAGGGCGGGGTGCGACGCACCATCGTCGCGTCCGCGCAGGCTGCGGTGCGGGGCCCGCAGACGGTTGTCGCTGGCAGCCGATCCCCGGGCCAGCTCGTCCTGGGTGGATCGGCCCGGTCGTCGCCGCCGTGCAGCGGCGACGGTGTCGCCGCGGGCCGCTGTCGCCACCCTGCACGGCCCGTTCGCCACGGCGACGTCGGCCACCTGCGCCGGGGACGTCGGTCGGCGCGGTCGGCAGACCCTGCCCGGCGACGGCGCCTACACCCTGCCGGCGCTCTCCCCTCGGCCGGCGGCTACTTCCCTGGCGGTCGACGTCGACGGCACGGCGACAGCATCCCCGCCACAGTTGCGGGGCGGTGGTGAAGGTCCGGGGCCGGCCGACGCACCCCGTCATCCCTGCACCTTCTCCCGCCACCGGCGATGTCGGCGCCACGGTCAAGGTCGACGGGATGCCATTCCCGATGACGAGGGTCCTCACGGGCTCAAGCTGTACGGCCCTAGGACCCGCAGGCGGCGACAGCGGTGTGCACGGGTGCGATCAAAGTCGTCACGTTGACGCTTCGCGGAAACGGCACGGTCGCAGTCAGGCCGATCGAGGTCGGCACCGATGGGCCCGGGCTACTACGCCTGGCAGGTCGAGACGTCGACCCGGGTGACCTGTGGGTCGGGTGCGAGCTCGGTGTGCGCGCGCCGAATGGTCCGTGGTGCACGTGAACTAATAAAAAGTCAGGCTTGACTGTTTGTTTGTACGACGGCAGGCTGGCCGCGTGACCTCCGAGGCCCAGGCGACCCGCGTGCCGCAGGCGGACCGCTCGCGCGCGATGCGGGCCCGGTTGCTCGAGGCGACCGTGGACCTGGTGGTCGAACGCGGTTTCGCCGGCACGACGACCACCCTCGTCTCGGAGCGGGCAGGGGTCAGCCGCGGGGCGCAGCTCCACCACTTCCCGACGAAGAACGACCTCGTCGTCGCTGCCGTCGAGCACCTGACCGAGCGGCGCGGCGCCGAGCTCGCGGCTGCCTTCGCCGAGCTGAGCGCGGAGCCGGTCGACAGCGCCGCGGGGAGGCGTACCCGACTGCGGCGGGTCCTGGAGATGCTCGGCGACCACTTCGCCTCGCCGGTCTTCGCCGCGGCCCTGGAGCTGTGGGTCGCCGCCCGCACCGACGAGGCGCTGCTCGCTGCCGTCGAGCCGCTCGAGCAGCGGGTCGGGCGTGAGGCCCACCGGATGACCGTGGCGGCCCTCGGTGTCGACGAGTCCCAGCAGGGCGTGCGCGAGCTCGTCCAGGCCACCCTCGACCTGGTCCGCGGCCTGGGTCTGGCCTCCACGATCTCCGACGACTCGGCGCGACGCCGCCGGATCCTGAGGTCGTGGGCCGATGTCCTCGACAAGGAGCTGTCGTGAGAGCCATCCCCCCGATGGATTTCCACTCGAGCGAGTGGAAGTTCAGGGCTCCGAAGCCCGCCCCACGCTCAGCCGCCGATGAAGTTCCACTCCTGCGAGTGGAAATCCATCGGGACCGCAACCACCGCTCCGCCCCGACCGACGAGAAGGTACGCCCATGACCGACGTACTCACCCAGGTGCTGGCCGACCTCGCCGCGGAGGGCGACCGCCTGGAGGCGCTGGTGGCCGACCTCGACGACGACGGCTGGCACACGCCCACGCCGGCCCCCGGCTGGGACGTGGCGACCCAGATCGCCCACCTCGCCTGGACCGACGACGTGGCCCACAAGGCCGCGACCGACAAGGACGCCTGGGACGCGGTGGTCCTCGAGGCGATCGCCGACCCGAGCGGCTTCGTCGACCAGCAGGCGCTCGCCCTCGCCCGGGGACCCGGGCTCCTCGAGCGCTGGCGCCGGGCCCGCGCCGACCTCCACGCCGCGCTCGCCGCGCACCCGTCGGGCGAGAAGATGCCGTGGTTCGGGCCGCCGATGTCGGCCACGTCGATGGCGACCGCGCGACTCATGGAGACCTGGGCCCACGGCCTCGACGTGCACGAGGGACTCGGCGCACCCGTGGAGGACACCGACCGGATCCGGCACATCGCCCACCTCGGCGTCCGCACCCGCAACTTCGCTCATCGGTTGCACGGGCTCGACGCGCCCACCGAGGAGTTCCGGATCGACCTCGTCGCGCCGTCCGACGACGTCTGGAGCTGGGGTCCGGAGGATGCGGCCCAGACCCTCACCGGCAGCGCGGGCGACTTCTGCCGCCTCGTGACCCAGCGCGTGCACCGCGCCGACACCGACCTCGTCGCCAGCGGCGCCGACGTCGACCGGTGGCTCGACATCGCCCAGGCCTTCGCGGGCCAGCCGGGTGAGGGGAGGGGTCCGCGATGACGGGTCCGATCAGGATCGGCAACTGCTCCGGCTTCTACGGCGACCGCCTCAGCGCGATGCGCGAGATGCTCGAAGGCGGTGAGCTGGACGTCCTCACCGGCGACTACCTCGCCGAGCTGACCATGCTGATCCTCGGCAAGGACCAGCTCAAGGACCCCTCCCTCGGCTATGCCCGCACCTTCGTCCGCCAGGTGGAGGACTGCCTCGGGCTGGCGCTGGAGCGCGGCGTCAGGATCGTCGCCAACGCCGGCGGCCTCAACCCTGCGGGCCTGGCCGACCGGCTCCGCGAGGTCGCCGCCGGCCTCGGGCTCGACCCGCAGGTCGCGCACGTCGAGGGCGACGACGTACGGGCGCTGGAGTTCGAGGGCGCCCTCACCGCCAACGCCTACCTCGGCGGGTTCGGCATCGCCGCCGCGCTGCGCGCGGGTGCCGACATCGTCGTCACCGGCCGCGTCACCGACGCCTCGCTCGTCGTGGGTCCGGCCGCGGCGCACCACGGCTGGTCGCCCACGTCGTACGACGAGCTGGCGGGTGCGGTCGTCGCCGGTCACGTCATCGAGTGCGGGACCCAGGCGACGGGCGGCAACTTCAGCGGCTTCCTCGACCTGCCGCGCCGCGAACTCCCGCTCGGCTTCCCCGTCGCCGAGGTCGCCGCAGACGGATCGAGCGTCATCACCAAGCACGCCGGCACCGGCGGGGCCGTCACGATCGACACGGTGACCGCGCAGCTCGTCTACGAGATCCAGTCCACGCGCTACCTCGGCCCGGACGTCACGGTGCACCTCGACGCGATCCGGCTCGACCGGGCCGGCGAGGACCGGGTGGCGATCACCGGCGTCGTCGGCGAGGCGCCGCCCGAGCGGCTCAAGGTGTGCGTCAACGAGCTCGGCGGCTGGCGCAACAGCGTCGAGCTCGTGCTGACCGGGCTCGATGTCGAGGCCAAGGCCGCGTGGGTCCGCGAGCAGCTCGGCACACGCCTCGGCGCGGCCGAGGTCGCCTGGTCCGACGTCGCCGTCCCCGCGCGGGACGGCGCGACCGAGGAGGCCGCCTCGACGCTGCTGCGCTGCACGGTCAAGGACAGCTCGCCCGACCCGGTCGGCCGCGCCTTCACCTCAGCCGTCGTGGAGCTGGCCCTCGGGTCCTACCCCGGCTTCACGATGACCGCCCCGCCCGCCCCCGCGACGCCCTTCGGTGTCTACCGCGCCGCGTACGTCGACCGCTCCGACGTGACCCACACGGTCGTGCACGCCGACGGCCGCCGCGAGGTCGTCGACGACCCGGGCAGCTACACGCCGCTCCAGGACGCGCCCGGCGCCCGCCCGTCGCCGTACCCGGGCCGCACCGACTCGCTCACGCGCCGCCTGCCGTTGGGGACCTTCGTCCACGCGCGGTCCGGTGACAAGGGCGGCGACGCCAACGTCGGCCTCTGGATCGCGCACGACGGTGTCGACCAGGAGACGTACGACGCCCGCGTGCAGTGGCTCTTCAAGATGATGTCACCGCGCGGCATCGGGTCGCTGCTGCCCGAGGCCGCCGACCTCGACGTCGACGTGTGGCTGCTGCCCAACCTCGGCGCGGTCAACCTCGTGCTGCACGGCCTGCTCGGTCAGGGAGTGGCCGCCTCGACCCGCTTCGACCCGCAGGCCAAGGGCCTCGGCGAGTGGCTGCGCTCGCGCCTGGTCTCGATCGAGCAGAGCATCGTATGAGCGCCTCGACGTCACAGGAGCGCGAGGCGCTGCGCGCGACGGCCGCCGAGTTCGTACGCCGTGAGGTGGCACCGCACCTCCAGGACTGGGAGGACGCCGGCGAGATCCCGCGGTCCCTCCACCGGACGGCCGGCGAGCTGGGGCTGATGGGCGTCGCCTTCCCCGAGGAGGTCGGCGGGAGTGGCGGCGACCCGCTGGACTCGGTGGCGATGCAGGAGGCGATGTTCGACGCCGGTGCGTCGAGCGGGCTGATGGCCGGGCTGTTCACCAGCGGGATCGCGCTGCCGCACATCGCGGCGAGCGGCAACGGCGACCTCGTCGACCGCTTCGTGCGTCCCACCCTGGCCGGTGAGCTGATCGGCTCCCTCGCGATCACCGAGCCCGGGGGCGGCTCCGACGTCGCCCGGATCACGACGCGGGCCGTGCGCGACGGTGACCACTACGTCGTCAACGGCGCCAAGACGTTCATCACCTCGGGAGTGCGAGCCGACTTCGTCACGGTCGCGGTCCGCACCGGCCCGGTGCCGTTCGAGGGGGGAGGACACGGTGGCATCTCGCTGCTCGTCGTCGAGAAGGGCACGCCCGGCTTCACCGTCGACCGCTCGCTGAAGAAGATGGGCTGGCACTGCTCCGACACGGCCGAGCTCTCCTTCGTCGACGCGCGCGTGCCCGCCGCCAACCTCGTCGGTGAGGAGGGCGCCGGCTTCGGCCAGATCGCCGACCAGTTCGTCATCGAGCGGATCGCGCTGGCCGTGCACGGCTACGGCATCGCGGCGCGCTCGCTCGACCTCGCCGCGGCCCATTGCCGCGACCGGCAGACCTTCGGCCGCCCGCTGATCGGCCACCAGTCCGTGCAGCACACGCTGGTCGAGATGCGCCGTCACGTCGAGGTCGCCCGCACCTACACCCGTGACGTGGCCGCCCGGCACACCGCCGGCGAGTTCGTCGTCGCCGAGGCCTGCCTGGCGAAGCAGACCGCGGTCGACTGTGCGGCGTACGTCTGCGACCGCGCGGTGCAGCTCTTCGGCGGCGCCGGCTACATGCACGGCAACGAAGTGGAGCGGCACTACCGCGACGCCCGGATCCTGCCGATCGGGGGCGGCGCCGACGAGGTGCTGCGCGACCTGGCGGCCAAGCTCTACGGGTATGCCTGATGAGCTGCGAGACGGGACGTCGTCCCGCCTCGACCAACGAAATGGAGACACGATGATCAAGCTGCCGTCACTGGGGGACCAGGTCTCGGTGCAGATGGACGCCCCGCCCGCCGAGGTCTGGGACCTCGTCAGCGACGTGACCCGGATCGGGGAGTTCAGCCCTGAGACGTTCGAGGCGCAGTGGACCCGCGGCTCCACCGGCCCCGAGGTGGGGGCGTTCTTCAAGGGCCACGTGAAGCGCAACGGCGTCGGCCCGACCTACTGGAGCCCCTGCAAGGTCACGCAGTGCGTGCCGGAGGAGGTCTTCGAGTTCTCCGTGGGCACCGACGCGGTGACGATGAACAACTGGGGCTACCGGCTCGAGCCCAAGGACGGCGGCACGCTGGTGACCGAGTACTTCCGCCTCGAACCCAACCTGCCGACCCGCCTCTACTGGCTCGTGCTCGGCCCGCTGCGTCGTCGTACGAACCGGCGCGGCATGCGCACCACGCTGGAGCGGATGAAGGCTGTGCTGGAAGCGTGACCAATCGCGAAGCGATGCTGGACAAGCTCGCCGACCTCGACGCCCAGCACGCGGTGGCGGTCGCGGGCGGTGGGGAGAAGTACGTCGCGCGCCACCACGCCCGCGGCAAGCTGACGGCCCGCGAGCGGATCGAGCTGCTCCTCGACCCGGGATCTGCCTTCCTCGAGCTCTCGCCGCTGGCCGGGTGGGGCTCGGACTTCACCGTCGGTGCGTCGGTCGTGACCGGCATCGGCGTGGTCGAGGGCGTCGAGTGCATGATCAGCGCGAACGACCCGACCGTGAAGGGCGGCGCCTCCAACCCCTGGACGGTGAAGAAGGTCTTCCGGGCCTCGCAGATCGCGGAGGAGAACAACCTCCCGACGATCTCGCTGGTCGAGTCGGGCGGCGCGGACCTGCCGACGCAGAAGGAGATCTTCATCCCCGGCGGCAAGCTGTTCCGCGACCTGACCCGGTCGTCGGCGCGCAAGCAGCCGACGATCGCGCTGGTCTTCGGCAACTCGACCGCCGGTGGGGCCTACGTCCCCGGCATGAGCGACTACACCGTCTTCGTCCGCGGCGGTGCGAAGGTGTTCCTCGGCGGTCCGCCGCTGGTGAAGATGGCGACGGGCGAGGAGTCCGACGACGAGTCGCTCGGCGGCGCCGAGATGCACGCCCGGGTCTCCGGGCTCGCCGACTACCTCGCCGAGGACGAGCACGACGCGATCCGGATCGGGCGGCGGATCGTGGCCAGGCTGAACCGCGGGCGTACGACCGGGGTTCCAGTCCTTTCCCACGGGTTCTCGACCGTTGCAACGGGCGATGACCCGGGGAATCACCGGGTACCCGGTGATCGCAACCCCTGGGCCGAGCCCGACGCCGACCCCGACGCCCTCCTCGACCTCATCCCGGCCGAC
Organism: uncultured Actinomycetota bacterium; assembly: GCA_963843815.1. Classification (GTDB taxonomy): domain Bacteria; phylum Actinomycetota; class Actinomycetes; order Propionibacteriales; family Nocardioidaceae; genus Nocardioides. The sequence continues at coordinate 62,789 of CAWJLX010000006.1, forward strand.
CTCAAGGAGCCGTTCGACCCGCGCGAGGTGATCGTCCGGATCGTCGACGGCACGAGCGCGCACAACGGCCGGCCCTTCGACGAGTTCAAGCCGCTGTACGGCACCTCGCTCGTCACCGGCTGGGCGCAGCTGCACGGCCACCCCATCGGGATCCTCGCCAACGCCCAGGGCGTGCTGTTCAGCGAGGAGGCGCAGAAGGCCACGCAGTTCATCCAGCTCGCCAACCAGGCCGACACGCCGCTGCTCTTCCTGCACAACACGACCGGCTACATGGTCGGCAAGGACTACGAGCAGGGCGGGATCATCAAGCACGGCGCACAGATGATCAACGCCGTCTCCAACTCGACCGTGCCCCACCTCAGCGTGATCATGGGCGCGTCGTACGGCGCCGGCAACTACGGCATGAACGGCCGCGCCTTCGACCCCCGCTTCCTCTTCACCTGGCCCAGCGCCAAGAGCGCGGTCATGGGCCCGGCCCAGCTCGCCGGCGTACTCGAGATCGTGGCCCAGCAGTCGGCGGAGTCCAAGGGCGAGACCTTCGACGCCGAGGGATTCCAGGGCATCAAGGACTACGTCGAGTCCTCCGTCGAGGAGCAGTCGCTGCCCTACTTCCTCTCCGGGATGCTCTACGACGACGGCGTCATCGACCCGCGTGACACCCGCACGGTCCTGGCGATCTGCCTCAGCGTCATCGGCAACACGACCTGGACCGGTGCCGGGGGATACGGGGTGTTCCGACCATGATCCAGAGACTCCTCGTCGCCAACCGGGGCGAGATAGCCCGCCGCGTGTTCGCGACCTGCCGCCGGCTCGGCATCGAGACCGTGGCCGTGCACTCCGACGCGGACGCCGGCCTCCCCTTCGTGGCCGAGGCCGACCAGGCCGTACGCCTGCCGGGCAACGCGCCCGCCGACACCTACCTCCGCACCGACCTGATCCTCGAGGCAGCCCGCAGGTCCGGCGCCGACGCGGTCCACCCGGGCTACGGCTTCCTGTCCGAGAACGCGGACTTCGCCCGCGCCGTCATCCACGCCGGACTCACCTGGGTCGGTCCACCCCCCGAGGCGATCGAGGAGATGGGCGACAAGGTCCGTGCCAAGGAGATCGCCGCGAAGGCCGGCGTGCCGGTGCTCGCGGCTCCGGACCAGCCCACCGACGCTGACCTCCCGCTGCTCGTCAAGGCATCGGCCGGCGGGGGTGGGCGCGGCATGCGCGTCGTACGCACCCTCGACCGTTTGCAGTCCGAGATCGAGGCGGCCGGCGCCGAGGCCGAGAGCGCCTTCGGTGACGGAACGGTCTTCGTCGAGCCGTACGTCGAGTCCGGACGGCATGTCGAGGTCCAGGTGGTCTGCGCCGAGATCGAGGGCGGAGGCACCGGTGTCCTGGCACTTGGCACGCGGGACTGCTCGGTGCAGCGGCGCCACCAGAAGGTGGTGGAGGAAGCGCCGGCTCCCGGCATCCCCGCGCGTTCCCGAGCGGCGATGGAGGTCGCCGCCGGCGACCTGGCCCAGCGCATCGGCTACCGCGGCGCGGGGACCGTCGAGTTCCTCTACGACCCCGCAGCGGACCGGTTCTACTTCCTGGAGATGAACACCCGCATCCAGGTGGAGCATCCGGTCAGCGAGCTCGTGTGGGGAGAGGACCTCGTCGAGCTCCAGATCGCGGTCGCCGAGGGGTGGGACCTCGGCGGTGCGTCCGGGCTCGGCGCCGCGCGCCGACGCCGTGAGCCGGGCGTCGTCCCGCACGAGGAGGGCCACGCGATCGAGGTGCGGCTCTACGCCGAGGACGCGGACCACGTCCCCCAGAGCGGTGGGCTCATCACGTTCGACCTCCCGACCGACACACAGTTCGCACTTCTCGGCGGTGCCGGCGTCCGCGTCGACAGCGGCTTCGCCTCGGGCGACGAGGTCTCCACGTTCTACGACGCCATGCTGGCCAAGGTGATGGCGTGGGCGCCGACCCGCGAGCAGGCGATCCGCATGCTCGTCGCCGCACTGCGCCGAGCCCGCATCCACGGCGTGACCACCAACCGCGACCAGCTCGTCGAGATCCTCACCGACCCGGTCTTCGTCGCCGGCGAGATGACGACGACGTGGCTGGAGTCCAGGGAGGGTTGCGGGACCCCCGTGGTCGACCGGACAGCGGTCATCGCCGGTGCGCTGATGCTCGCCGCGGACGATGCGGCACGACGTACGGTCCAGCAGGGCGTGCCGTCCGCGTGGCGCAACGTCTCCAGTGCTCCGCAGCGCACCACCTTCGAGGGCCACGAGCCCGTCGAGTGGTGGGGCACCCGCGACGGCTTCGTGGTCGACGGCGTCACCGTGCTCGAGGTCTCTCCGACGCACGCCCGTCTCGAGGTCGACGGCGTCGCCACGGAGACGCGCGGACATTGGTCGGCCGACCGTCCGGGTTCCCCGCGCGAGCTCTGGGTGGACGGGGCGGCAAGGTCCGCGTGTCTACGCGAGGTCCCCCGCTTCACCGACCCCGCCGACGCGGTGGCCAGCGGCTCGCTGCTTGCGCCGATGCCCGGCACCGTCGTACGCGTCGCCGTGGAGGCGGGGGCCGAGGTCGCCGCGGGCGATGCCGTCCTCGTCCTGGAGGCGATGAAGATGCAGCACACCGTGACCGCGCCGCACGACGGCACCGTCACCGAGATCAACGTCGAGCCCGGTGCGCAGGTCGCGTCCGGGGAAGTCCTGGCAGTAGTGGAGGAACACGCATGACCAGCTTCACCGAGTCCGACGAGCGCATCGAGCTGCGCGCGCAGGTCGCCCGCCTGTCGGGCAAGTACGGCCGCGAGTGGTTCACCGAGAAGGCGCGGGCCGGTGAGAAGACCACCGAGCTGTGGCTCGAGATCGGCAAGGCGGGCTACCTCGGCGCCAACCTGCCCGAGGAGTACGGCGGCTCCGGCGGCGGCATCGGCGACATCGCCGCCGTCTGCGAGGAGCTGGCCGCGCAGGGCTGCCCGCTGCTGATGATGGTCGTCAGCCCGGCGATCTGCGGCACGGTCATCGCCCGCTACGGCACGGACGAGCAGAAGCAGCAGTGGCTGCCCGGCATCGCCGACGGCACCGCCACCATGGCCTTCGCGATCACCGAGCCCGACGCCGGCACCAACTCCCACAACATCACCACCACCGCGCGCCGCGACGGCGACGAGTGGGTGCTCACGGGCCAGAAGATCTACATCTCCGGCGTCGACGAGGCCGAGAACGTGCTCGTCGTCGCCCGGGCAGAGGACGCGAGGACCGGCAAGCTCAAGCCCTGCCTCTTCGTGGTCCCGACCGACGCCCAGGGCTTGGAGTTCACCTCGATCCCGATGGAGATCGTGAGTCCCGAGAAGCAGTTCCAGGTCTTCATCGACGACGTACGCCTGCCCGCCGGCGCGCTCGTCGGCGACGAGGACGGCGGGCTGGTCCAGCTGTTCGCCGGCCTCAACCCGGAGCGGATCATGGCGGCCAGCTTCTCGACCGGGCTGGCGCGCTACGCCCTCGGGCGCGCGTCGTCGTACGCCAGGGAGCGCACCGTCTTCAAGGCCCCCATCGGCTCCCACCAGGCGGTGGCCCACCCGCTCGCGATGGCGCACATCGAGACCGAGCTGGCGCGCCTGATGACGCAGAAGGCCGCTGCGCTGTGCGACGCCGGCGACGACATGGGCGCGGGCGAGGCGGCCAACATGGCGAAGTACGCCGCGGCCGAGGCCGCCTGCCACGCCGTCGACGCGGCCGTGCAGACCCACGGCGGCAACGGCATCACCCAGGAGTACGGCATGGCCGGGCTGCTCGTCGCCGCGCGCGCCGGCCGGATCGCCCCCGTGAGCCGGGAGATGATCCTCAACTTCGTCGCGATGCACAGCCTGGGGCTGCCGAAGTCCTACTGACCCGTCGATATCTGAGGACGTGGTGAACGTGAGATCCCCACGGATCCGTTCACCACGTCCTCAGATATCGGGCTGTCCGACTGCGGTGGCAGGCTGTATGCCGTGGCCCTCGCAGACCGACCGCTCGTGCCCGAGGAGTGGGTGCGGCGCATCGACGACGTGCTCGGTGCGCTGCCGCGCTGCCGGCAGGAGTCGGCGTGGACCGGCACGCGCTGGCGGGTCGGGAGCGCCACGGTCGCGCACGTCTTCGGCGGCGAGGACCAGGTCTTCCGGATCACCTTCCGCGGTGAGCCCGACGAGGTCGCCGCCTTCGAGCACATGGGCGAGCCCTACTTCCGCTCCGGCTGGGGCGGCAACGTGATCGGCATGGTCGTCGACGACGACACCGACTGGGACGAGCTCCGGGAGCTGCTCACGGACTCCTACTGCCTCCAGGCGCCGGCCAGCCTGGTCGAGCAGGTCGTACGTCCCTGAGCCCGACCGGCCTCAGCGCAGCGGCACGAAGCGGTACCGGCCGTGCCGGGTCACCACGCCGCCGGGGTTGGTCACCCGCAGCATGGTGCCTGCCACCGGGATGACCAGGACCCCTGGGTCGCCGAGCTGGTCGACGAGCTCGGTCGGCAGGTCGTCCGGCTGGGCCGAGACCAGGATCCGGTCGTACGGCGCCCCGCCGGGGTCGCCCAGCACGCCCGGCTCCGCCTGCCGGATCGAGGCCCACGGACGGTGCGTGCCGGCCAGGTTGCGGGCGCCGAAGGCCACCAGCTCGGGCTCCAGCTCGACGCCCACCACCGAGCCCGTCGGTCCGACCAGGTGCGCGAGCAGCGCGGTCGTCCAGCCCGAACCGGCGCCGACGTCGAGCACCCGCTGACCGAGCCGGACGTCCAGCAGCCGCAGCATGTTCTCGACGGTGCGGGGCTGGGAGTTGGTCTGGCCTGCGGCGATGGACAGCGGGCCGTCGTACGACGCGCGTCGACGGACCCCGCGCGGCAGGAAGCCCCGCCGCGGGGTCGCGTCGAAGGCCTCGTCGACCAGGTCCATCAGACCCACATGGTGTCGTGCTCGCGCATGAACCGGTCGTAGGCGTCCTCGTCGAACTCCCCGAGGCCCTCGGCCAGCTGCTCGAAGTAGGCCTCGCGCGGGGCGCCCGGGGCGAAGTGGAGCAGCATCTTGGCCGGGCCGTCCTCGTTGCGGAAGCCGTGGATGCCACCGGCGGGCACGTGGGCGAAGTCGCCGGTGTGGCACCGGGTCCAGTCCGTGCCGTCGAAGATGGTGACGGTGCCCTCGAGCACGTAGAACGACTCGGTGATCGTGCGGTGGAAGTGGGCGCCGGGACCGCTCACGGGACCGCCGAACTCCCAGCGGTAGAGGCCGAAGGTGCCCCCCGTCGAGGTGTCCTGGGCGAGGTAGAAGACCTTGTTGCCGTTGGGGTAGACGGCCGCCGGCTCGATCCCGGCCCGCACCACGTGGGCGGAGATCTCACCGGATTCGCCGTGGTAGAGCGGCGGCGGGTAGCTCATCGTGGGCCCTGGTCGTGCACGGGCACGCTGGGGATCACGCTGGGGATCACGCTGGGGATGTGGTGGGAGGTCATGTGGTGGGTGGCGGTCATGAGGATGACGCTAGCCAGCGCCGGTGGTCCGCGCCTCCCCGAAACAGGCCAGCGGCACGGCCCCGAGGGGACCGTGCCGCTGTAGTTGCGTTGGGGAGCTCAGCTCTTCGCGACTGGGGGGATCCGTAGCTCTGACGGGAGGGTCGAGATACGGGCACGCTGAGCCGAGCTCCGCGGAACGCGGCCGCTTCCGGTCAGGAACCGGAAGTAGAGGAGTCCTTTCCGCCACCCTTGCCGGCAGGTGCCGGCTTGTCGGTGGGCTTGCCAGGACTGGGCTTGTCGGTCGGCTTGTTCGTGGGCGTCGGCTTGCTGGTCGGCTTGCCGGGCGTGGGCTTGTCGGTCGGCTTGTTCGTGGGCGTCGGCTTGCTGGTCGGCTTGCCCGGTGTGGGCTTGTCGGTCGGCCTGGCCGTCGGGGTGGGCTTGACCGTCTTGGTCGGCTCACCGATGAGAGCCACGCAGTAGGTCGCGATCTGCTCGGCGCCGCCGGCCTCGGTGGCCAATGCGGTGAAGGCAGCGCTGTCGAGGGACTTGCCGTGGGCGGAGCGGTCAGTGGCCTGGAAGGCGTTGCACAGGCCCCGGAAGTTGGGGGTCGGCGCGGCCGACTCGCTGGGGCTCTCGGTCTCCGCCGACTCGGTGGTCTCCGTCGTGCCCACCCCGGACTCGGTGGTCTCCGCGGTCTCGGTCGGCTCCGTGGCCTCGGTCGGCTTCGGCGTCTTGGCGACCGACTCGGTGGCCTGGTCCGAGGCCTGACCCGGAAGGCTCGGCAGGTGGGCCGAGTTGGCGAGGGCGAAACCGCCGGAGGTCAGGGCGACGATGGCACCGGTGGCGATCACGGCGCGGGCCGCGGCGCGGTTGGCCAGTCGAGAGGGGGAGCCGGCAGAGCCGCTGGACGCCGGGGAGGGGGTCAGGCGAGCGGTGTGGAACGCCGCCACCGCTGCTTCCTCGCGGTGCAGCTCACCGGCTCGCGCAGGCGCGCTTGCTGCGGAGAGCGCCGTGCCGAGGACGCTGTTCGCCGCCGACGGGTCGTCGAGCAGGCGCTCGGCGTCGCGGCGGGAGAGGCGGTGTCGGTGGTTGCTCATGTCACTGGGTTCAGCGCCGCGGCGGCGCAGAGTGTTACGGGTCCGCGGAGAGTTTCTTCGCGAGCTGCTTCAACCCGCGGTGCGCAGCTGCGCGCACCGCCCCCGGCCGCTTGCCGAGGATGCGGGCCGCGGTGGGCGCGTCGAAGCCCAGGACGGTGCGCAGCATGATGGCCTCCGCCTGGTCGCGGGGGAGCGAGGCGATCAGCCGCAGGGCCGACTCTGACTGCACCCGTCCCAGCGTGTCGAGCTCGACGTCGACGGCGTCCGGGAGGTCGACGAGGTCCTCGACGGAGTGGCTGCTCACGGGGCGACGGTTGGCGCGTCGCAGGTGGTCGAGCGCCCTGTTGCGCCCGATGGTGGTGACCCACCCGCGGAAGCCGTCGGCGTCCCCGGTGAAGCGGTCCAGGTCGCGGAACGCCTGCGCCCATGCCTCGCTGGCCACGTCCTCGGCATCGGCCGCCCCGACCAGGACCGCCAGGTAGCGCAGCAACGGTGGCTGGACTGCGCGGTAGACGGTCCGGAACGCCCCCTCGTCCCCCGTGAGCATGCGCTCGACGGCGTCATCGAGGGGATCTGGACCTGACACGTCCGCTTTCTACCCCAGGTCCCTGCGGTGCGCCCACCCGGTGGGTGGCAGGCCGGCGCGGCGACCGGGCGTCACGACCGTGGCGGCCGCGGGACGAAGAGCGGCACGCGGGCGGCGTAGTCGTCCCACCCCGGTCGCTGCGACATCGTCTTCTCGAGCAGCTTGGCGCCGGTCACGTTGCGGATGAAGTACGTCATCGCGGCGGGGGCGAAGATCGTCGCCAGTCCCGGCAGCCAGCCCAGGGACAGCGCGCCGGCGATCCAGAGGCCCCACCACACGCTGGCGTCGCCGAAGTAGTTGGGGTGTCGGGTCCAGCCCCACAGGCCCGTGTCGAGGACCGGTGGCCGCTCATCACGCGGGCGGGAACGGTACGCCGCGAGCTGGGCGTCGCCGACCACCTCGAAGAAGATGCCCAGCGCCCACACGGCCACGCCCAGCCACACGACCGGCCACCACCGGACGTCGTAGGCCGCTGCCACGACGAGCGGGAACGAGATCAGGAAGGCGACCACGGCCTGGGTCAGGAAGACGCGGAGCAGGACCTTGACCGCACCGGCGTGCCAGCCCGGACCGCCGAGCATCTCCTCGTAGCGCGGGTCCTCTCCGTGGCCGCCGGAGCGCTTGGCGATGTGCCAGGCGAGCCGGCCGCCCCACAGCGTCACCAGCACCGCCAGCAGCCACGAGTGCTGGTCGGGCCACACGATCGCCAGCACGAGGGCGATCGCCACGAAGACCGAGCCCCACGCGATGTCGACGACCGCGACCCGGTCGACGCGCTTGCTGATCGCGGCGGTGGTTCCCATGACGACGAGGGCCACCAGCAGAGCGACCAGGGCCTGGGTCACCACGAGCGGACCGCCGGGAGCGTGTGCGGTGCGCCGGGTCGTACGGCCAGAATCTGGTCGACGCCCATCCGCCCGTCGCGGAAGGCGAGTGCGCCGCCGACGAGGTAGAGCCGCCAGACGCGGACGACCTCCTCGCCGACCAGCTCGAGCAGGCGCGGCAGATTGGCGTCGAAGCGCTCCATCCAGCCGGCGACGGTGAGGACGTAGTGCTCGCGCATCGCGTGCACGTCGCGGACCTCGAGGCCGCCGGACTCGATGAGGTCGACGGTCTCGCCGACCGGCCGCATGGTCATGTCGGGGGCGATGAACGACTCGATGAACGGCCCACCGCCGGGGTGCTTGCCACCACCTGCACCCTGGCGCGACATCTGCTGCACCAGCACGCGACCACCGGGGCGCACCGCGCGCCGCAGCACCTCGACGTAGGTCGGGTAGTTGGTGGCGCCGACGTGTTCACCCATCTCGAGCGAGCCTACGGCGTCGAAGTGGTCGCGCTCGGGCACCTCGCGGTAGTCCTGGAGCCGGATCTCGACCCGATCGCCCAGCCCACGCTCGGCGATCCGGGCGTCGATGAACTTCTTCTGCTCCGCGGCGATCGTGACACCGGTGACCCGGGCCCCGAAGTGCTCGGCGGCATGCAGCGACAGCGAACCCCAGCCACAGCCGACGTCGAGCATCCTCATGCCCGGCTCGAGGCCGAGCTTGGTGCAGACCAGGTCGAGCTTGGCGCGCTGCGCCTCCTCGAGGGGCGTGTCGGGGGTCGCGTGGTAGCCACAGCTGTAGGCCATCTGCGGCTCGAGGATGAGCGCGTAGAACTCGTTGGAGAGGTCGTAGTGGTGGCTGATCGAGGACCGGTCGCGGGCCAGGCTGTGCAGGCGCCCCTTGATCCGTGCCTGCGAGGCGGGCGGTGCCGGCGGTCGACCGAGCGCGCCGAGGCCCGCTGCGGTGCGGATGGCGTCGACCAGTGCCCGGGGCGAGAGTCGTACGCCGGACAGGCCGCGCTCGGCGCCCACGGTGAAGGCGTGCGTCAGGGTGGACTCCAGGTCCCAGCCGTCCTGCTCGGGAACGTCGAGCTCACCCGTGACGTAGGCCTGTGCGGCCCCGAGCTCGCCGGGGTGCCAGAGCAGGCGACGCAGCGCGTCGGGCGAGCGGAGCACCACGACCGGAGCACCGGCGGGGCCGGCCGCCGAGCCGTCCCACGCCTCGAGGCGGACCGGGAGGTCGCCGCCGATGAAGGGCCGGACCGCCTCGGCAAGGCGGTCGGCGACACCCGGGGCCGTGGCTGTGCGGGTCGTGGAGCGAGGAGCGGTCTGGGTCACTGGTCCTCCCGCGTGAAGGTGAGCTGCGAGACGTTGATGTAACCGCTCGCGAAACCGGCCTGGGAGTAGGCGAGGTAGAAGTGCCAGACTCGCATGAACATGTCGTCGAAGCCGAGGGCGAGCACGGCTTCACGCTGGGCGAGGAACCGTCGGTCCCAGCGGCGCAGCGTCTCGGCGTAGTGGCTGCCCATCTCGAGCTGGCCGACCAGCCGGAGGGTGGTCTCGTCGCGGGTCACCTCGTCGATGACCTCGACGCTGGGCAGGAAGCCGCCGGGGAAGATGTACTTGTTGATCCACGTGTGGCCGCCGCGCGTGGCGAGCATCCGGTCGTGAGGCATCGTGATCGCCTGGATGGAGACCCGGCCGCCCGGGGCGAGCACCTCGTCGATGGTCTTGAAGTAGGTGCCCCAGAACTCGTGGCCGACGGCCTCGATCATCTCGACCGACAGCACCGCGTCGTACGTCCTGCCGGTGGAGCCGAGCGCCCGGTAGTCCATCAGCTCGACCTCGACCCGGTCGGCGAAGCCGGCAGCGGCGATCCGCTCCTCGGCCAGCTCGAGCTGCTCGACCGACAAGGTGATCGTGTGCACGCTCGCCCCGCGCCGGGCAGCGCGGATCGCGAGCTCGCCCCAGCCGGTGCCGATCTCCAGCACCCGGGTGCCGTCGGTGACGCCGGCCTCGTCGAGCATGCGCTCGATCTTGCGGCCCTGCGCCTCGGCGAAGTCGGGGGCGTGGTGGAGCGGGTCGGCGTCGTCCCCCCACGAGGAGCTGGTCTCCGGCGGAGTGGCGACCACGTGGTCACGCGGTGTGCCGGGCGAGGTGTTGGGGGAGGTCTTGGAGGAGGTGAGCGAGGTGTCGAAGAGGGCGGAGGAATAGCTCAGCGTCTCGTCGAGGAAGAGGGCGAAGAGGTCGTTGGACAGGTCGTAGTGGTGGGAGATGTTGGCCTGGCTGTTGGCCTCGGTGCTCTGGTGGTGGCCAGGCATGCGCGGCATGACCAGGGCGCGCAGCTTCTGCAGCGAGTCCGGGATCAGGGTCGACATCCTGGCCGCCGGCACCGTGAGGAAGCCGGCCAGGTCGTCGGTGTCCCAGGCGCCGGTGAGGTAGGACTCGCCGAAGCCGATCAGGCCGTCGCGGCCCAGGCGGGCGTAGAACTCGTCGGGTCGGTGCAGCCGCATCGTCGGACCGCCGTGGCCGAGGCGACGCCCGGTGGGCTCCTCGACCACCGTCACGGCGAGCCGCCCGACGGCGGCGTGGAAGAGGCGTCGCGCCACGGCCGCGGAGACGGCGGTGCGGAGACCACCGACCATCGGCTCGAGCGGGGGCATGCCCTGCGAGGGCTGCTGCCTGCCGGTGGCGGTGGCGGTGTCGACGGGTCGGTTCATCTCGAGGGTCATTGCACGCGCTCCTGTCGGTGGCGAGGTCGGGGTCGGACCGGCAGTCGCCGGACCCACAGCCAGATGCCGTGCATCCGGATCTGCAGGCTGCCGCGCAGGGCGGCTCCGAGGGTCCGACGGACGGTGATGTCGCTGCGCGTGCCGGTGAGGCTTGCGCTGAAGGGGGAAGCTGCGCCGTCGTCGTGACCGCGCAGGGTCACGGCCACGTGCAGGCGGTCGGTCGGGATGGGCACCGCGATGTCGTACGAACCGTCCACGCCGTGGAAGGGCGAGACGTACATCGCCTTCTCGGTGCGGGCCCGGCCCTGCTCATCGGGGTGCACGAGGTAGGCGTGCCGGTCGCCGTAGGTGTTGTGGACCTCGACGACGACGCCGGCCTGACGACCGCGGTCGTCGAAGCACCAGAAGACGCTGATCGGGTTGAAGCAGTGGCCCAGCGATCGCGGGTGCGCCGCCATCAGGATCGTGCCGGGGAGCTCGCCGTCACCGAGGGTGACGTCGTGCGCGGCGAGGAAGGCCTCGACGTTCTGGCGCAGCGTGAGCTCCGGCGAGCCCATGTGGTCACGTCCCTCGAAGCGGGCCAGGACGCCGTGGTCGGGCAGGTCGTCGAGGTCGACCAGCCAGAGGGTCGAGGAGTTCTCGAAGGTGCGGACGAAGGGTGTACGCCGCGTGTGGCGGATCGTCGTCTCGAAGCGACCGGGCTGGGGGACCACCGGGGTGGTGGCCGTCCACGGAAGACCCAGGTGGGTCGCGGCGGCCAGGCCGGAGCGCGCACCGTCCTCGTGGAATCCCCACCCGTGGTAGGCGCCGGCGAAGGCGATCCGATCGGTGTTGATCTCCGGCAGCCGCCTGGACGCAGCGACCGACTCGGGGGTGTAGAGCGGGTGCTCGTACTCCATCCGGTCGATCACCGAGGTCGGGTCCACCAGCTCCTCGCCGCCGAGGGTGACGAGGTAGTGGGTGTCGGTGGGAAGGCGCTGGAGGCGGGTCAGGTCGTACGTCACCGTGACCTGCCCGCTCTCGCTGGCGGGGCGGCGGAAGTTCCACGACGCGCGAGCGTCGGGCGCCTCGGGCAGGAGCGAGGCGTCGGTGTGCAGCAGGGCAGGGTTGCTGCTGTAGGGGAGTGCGGCGAGGACCTCGCGCTGATCGTCGGTGGGCGACTCGAGCATGCCGAGCGCGTGGGCCGGGTGGGTGGCGATGACGACCGCGTCGAAGGCGGTCGTGGTGCCGCTGCCGTCGGTGATCTCGACGCCGTCGGCCAGCTCGCGGACCGATGTCACCTTGGTCTCGAGGCGAACCTCCTGGAGCCCGGCGCCGACTGCGGCGACGTACGTCGCGGAGCCGCCGGTGACCGTGCGCCACTCCGGCGAGCCGAAGACGCCGAGCATGCCGTGGTGCTCGAGGAACGTGAAGAGGTAGCGCGCGGGGTAGTCGAGCGACGTCGCCGGGTCACAGGACCAGACGGCCGCGACCAGCGGCTCCATGAAGTGCCGGACGAACCCGGGCGAGAAGTCGCCCTCGGCGAGGAAGTCGCGCAGCGTCTGGTCCGAGCCCGAGTCCTCGACGGCGAGGACGGCCCGCGCCCGTCGGTGGAACCGCGGGATCTCGAGCAGCATCCGCCAGTGGTCGAGCGACCGGACGGAGGAGCGCTGGGCGAAGAGCCCGCGGGCCCCGAGCGCGCCGGCGTACTCCACACCCGTGCCGGCGTCGCTGACCGACAGCGACATCTCCGAGGGCTGGGTCTCGATGCCCAGCTCGGCGAAGAGCCGCAGCAGCGTGGGATAGGTCTTGCGGTTGTGGACGATGAAACCTGTGTCGATGGCCAGCTCGCCGCCGGGGGTCCGCACCCGGTGGGTGTCCGCATGCCCGCCGAGGCGGTCGTCGGCCTCGTAGAGGGTGACGTGGGCGGTGCGCGAGGCCACCCAGGCGGCCGTCAGACCGGCGACGCCGGAGCCGACAACGGCGATCCGGCGCTGATCGCGCGCGTTCACGTCGACTCGGTGAGATCGAAGAGGGCGATCGGAGGGGCCGTGGGCTGCTCGGACCCTCCAGCGGGCTCTACCGTGATGCCCACGGCGATGGCCTCTGCGGCGGACCCGTCGAGCACCACGGTCTGGTCCGGGACGGGCGGCATCAGCCCAGCGGGGACCATGTCCTCGTCCGGTGTCTGGAACCACAGCTCGTAGTCCTTGCCCGCGGGCGCCGCGACCATGTCCTCGGTGACGATGACAGCGCGATCCTGCGACTTGGAACGCACCACGGTCGCGCGGCCGGCCTCGCCGAGGTCGAGGAAGACCTCCTCTGCGTCGTCGGCCTGCAGGACCTGCTCGGCAGCGGTGAGCTGGGGCGCCGGGGTGGACCACGGCTGCCACACGACGGCGCCGAAGCCGGCGATCAGGACCAGGGCGGCAGCCACGAGAAGAGGGATTCGACGGCGGACCACCGGACCGGTGGTCGCCAGGGGCGCGGGGACGACCGGCGCCAGCGGACGGACCTGGGAGATGCCGGTGAGGACCGAGGCACGCAGTGATGCGGGCGGGGTCACGGCGGTGGTCTCGGCGAGCAGGGCTGCGGTCTCCCGCAGCTCGGCAACCTCGGCACGGCAGTCCTCGCACTCGGCGAGGTGCTGCTCGAACCGGGCTCGCTCGATGTCGTCGACCGCGTCCAGGGCATAGGCACCTGTGAGCTTGTGCATGTCGCTCATGTCGCAACTCCCATCAGGTCTCGCAGGCGGATCAGTCCGTCGCGTATTCGGGTCTTGGCGGTGCCCAACGGGACGTCGAGCAGGGTGGCCACCTCGGTGTGGGTGTAGCCACCGAAGTAGGTCAGCTCGACGGCTCGGCGTTGCACGTCGGTCAGGGTGGCCACCGCGCTGCGGACGCGCGCTGCGTCCAGCGACGCGTGGGCGGCCTCGGAGGTCTGGTCGTGGTCGACAGGAGCGGTCTGCCGGTTCCAGGTCTCGTCGCGGGTGGTGGAGGCCTCGACCGAGCGGACCCTGTCCACCGCCTTGCGGTGGACGATCGTGAGCAGCCACCCGGCTGCGCTCCCGCGCTTGGCGTCGTAGCGGGTGCTGGAGCGCCAGGCGTCGAGATAGGCCTCCTGGGTGACCTCTTCGGCGTGGGCCGGATTGCGCACGACGCGCAGTGCCAGGCCGTACGCCCGGGCGGACGTGGCGTCGAAGAACTCGGCGAATGCCGCTTCGTCGCCGCGTCCGGCCCGGTGGAGCAGGTCGGAGAGCTTGCCTGAGTCGCCCCGGGACGGGGCGCCCTGGGGCGCCCCGTCCGGTACGGGCCTCACGTGGTCCACGTCTGTCATCCTTGCGTAGTGATCGTCGGAGGACGAGTCACATCAGCTCGGCATCATCACCGAGTCGATGACGTACACGGTGGCGTTGGCGGTCGGGACGTTGCCGCAGATGACGGCCGCGCCCTCAGCGGTGAAGTCCTCGCCGGAGCCCTCGACGGTGATCATGTCGCCCGCGAGGGTCTCGTGCTCACCCGCGACGTCCTCGGGTGAGAGCTGCTCGCCCACCACGTGGTGGGTGAGCACCGTGGTCAGCGCGTCCTTGTCCGCGAGGAGGGCGTTGAGGTCCTTCTCGGGGATCTTGGCGAACGCGTCGTCGGTCGGCGCGAAGACGGTGATGCCGTCGGCGGAGTTCAGCGTGTCGACGAGGCCTGCCTCGGTGACGGCGGCAGTCAGCGTCGTGAGCAGCGGGTTGTTGGAGGCGGCGGTGGCGACCGGGTCGTCGGACATGCCCTCGACCGAACCCGGACCCTCGGTGGGGACGGCGGCACAGCCGGGGCCGAAGGGACCGTCAGCCATGGCCGGCTCGGACTCGGTCGGCGACTCGCTGGGCGTGGTCGAGCTGGTGGTGTCGTCGGACGCCGTCGAGCTGGTGTCGTCCTCGCTGCCACAGGCAGCCAGGCTCATGGACGCGGTCAGCGCGAGGGCGGCGATGCCCAGGGTGCGGGTGCGGAGCAGGGTGTTCATGGCGGTGCCTTTCGTTGGAAGCCATCGGGTGGGGGCCGTGGTGGCCCGCTTTCAGGAGGTGTTCGGTGCGTGGGGGAGACCGGATGGGTGCGATCGGAAAAAAGTTCAACCACTTCTGTCCCGTGCGCCGGGACGACCGCAGGGCGGTGAGTGACGCAGGACCTGGAAGGCTCAGGGCCTGCGCCACACACCGCCCCACGGGCAGCCGGCGCCGTCAGGTGACGCTGACGGAGATCTCCTGCAGGCCCGACGAGCCCTCGGGGAACGGCTTCATCCGGACCGCGGACTGCACCTCGCCGTCCTTGTTGGTCGCCCGGCAGGCGATGAAGTGCTGCCCCGGGGAGGCGTCCCACTCGTAGAACCACTGGCGCCAGTAGTCGTCGGTGACCTGCGGGCCGAGCGTGGCCTGCTTCCATGCCTCACCGTCGATGCGGACCTCGACCTTCTCGATCCCGACGGTCTGCGCCCAGGCGATGCCGCCGATGACGACCTTGCCGGCCGTGCTGTCGGAGAGCGGCTTGGGGGTGTCGATCCGGCTGGACAGCTTGATGGGGGCCTCGATCGCCCAGTCGCGCTCGGTCCAGTAGGCCTGCTCGGCGTCGTAGGTCGTGAGCGTCATCCTGGTGATCCACTTGCAGGCACTGACGAAGCCGTAGAGACCGGGCACCACCATCCGCGCCGGGAACCCGTGGGTGCGGGGCAGCGGCTCGCCGTTCATGCCGATCGCGATCAGCGCGTCGCGGCCGTCGAGCGCCACGTCGAGGGGAGTCGAGATGGTCATGCCGTCCACGTCGGTCGAGAGGATCTGGTCCGCCCTGGTCGAGTCGATGCCGGCCCTGGCCAGCACGTCGGCCAGGGGGACGCCGAGCCAGCGGGCGCTGCCGACGTACTGCCCGCCCACCTCGTTGGAGACGCAGGTGAGGGTGATGTCGCGCTCCACGGTCCTCATCGCCGCGAGGTCGTCGAAGGTCAAGGTGATCTCCTCGTCGACATCCCCGTCGATGGTCAGGGTCCACGTGTCGACGTCGACGCTGGGGACGGTGAGTCGGGTGTCCACGCGGTAGAAGTCGGCGTTCGACGTACGCAGCGGGCTGATGCCGTCGTACGTCGCCTCCAACCCCTGGGGGAAGGAGGGCGCAGGATCGGTGGCAACCGGCAGCGCGATGTCGGTCCCGCCGAGGCGGTACGACGTGACCCAGCGGCCGACGGCCCCCATGGCCACCGCAGCCGCGGCGAGGCCGCCGGTTGCCAGCACGACCCCGCGCCGGCTCGGACCGTCGACCCCTGGCGACGATCCGGCGGAGGTCTGGTCGATGCGGTTCAGCCACCACAGCGAGGTGGCGGCTGCCGCCGCGGCGACCAGAGCGGGAACGAGGTCGAAGGGGCCGGCGCCCGGGCGCAGGACGGCGAGCACGCCGGCCACGCCGGCCAGGCCCACGACGATGAGCAGACCCACGGTCTCGCGCCTGGCGGCGACGATCCCGGCGACTGCCGCGAGCAGCAGGACGACGAGGGTCACCGAGCCGACGAGCACCAGCTTGTCGGCGGTGCCGAACTGCCGGATCGCCCACTCCTTGAGGGGTGTCGGCGTCAGGTCGATGACGGTGGAGCCCACCGCCAGCACGGGTGAGGCTGCCGGCACGGTCAGCGCGGCCACGAGGTGCGCCGCGGCGAGGCCGACGACGGTGGCCAGGACGCCGTACGCCGCGTGGCCGAGCGTGCGGCGCCGGGTGTGCGGCTCAGGAGTCTGCATGGGACGTGTTCGGAGCCGGCGGGGTGACGGATGGGGTCCGGACGGGGAGGTGAGGTGCGGCAGGATGGCGCCCATGACCGATGCGCCCGCCGAACTGGTCCACTACGCCGTTGACGACGCCGTCGCGACGATCACCCTCGACAGCCCGGCCAACCGCAACGCGCTCAGCCGCCAGCTGGTGACCGAGCTTGTCGCCCACCTCGAACGGGCGGGCGCCGACGCCGACGTGCGCGTGGTGCTGATCGAGAGCTCCGGCAAGGTCTTCTGCTCCGGCGCCGACCTGTCCGAGGCGACGACAGAGGGCATGGAGGTGGGTGCTCGCCGGATCGTCGATCTCCAGCGGTTGATCGTCACCCTCGACAAGCCGGTCGTGACCAAGAACCTGGGCGCCGTCCGTGCCGGCGGCATCGGCATCATCGCCGCGGCCGACATCGCGATCAGCGCCGAGGGCGCGACCTTCGCCCTCACCGAGGTCAAGCTCGGACTGGCCGCAGCGATCATCAGCCTCACCGTCCACCAGCGGATGAACCCGCGCGCCGCCGCGCTGACCACCCTCGGTGGTGAGGTGTTCAGCGGCGCCGACGCGGCGACGTACGGACTGGTGACGAAGGCGGTGCCGGCCGACGACCTCGACGACGAGGTGGCCGCGGTCTGCGCCAGCCTCGCCACCGGTGCGGCCCAGGGGCTGCGCGAGTCGAAGCGGATCCTCAACCGGGACCTCGTCGCCCGCATCGACGCGCTCGGCGAGGAGATGGCCACCACCAGCGCGCGGCTGTTCGCCAGCGACGAGGCTCGCGAGGCGATGACCGCCTTCCTGTCCAGGAAGTAGCGCCGTCGGTGACCCTCGCGGACCCGGCCCTGTGGCTCCTGGTGGTCGCGGCCGCCCACCTGGGCTTCCAGGCGACCGTCGACCTCGTCGTCTACCCGGCACTCGGGGACGTGCCGCCCGACACGTGGGAGTCGGCCCACGCGCGGCACTCCCGCCGGATCGTCCCGATCGTGGCGGCTCTCTACCCCACCCTCGTCCTGATCCTCGGCTGGGCCGTTGTCTCGGAACCGCAGGCGGCCGGTGCGTGGCTCGCGCTGGCGGGTGGCCTGCTGTCCGTCGTCACCACGGCGGCAGTCGCCGCCCCTGCGCACGGGCGGTTGTCGTCGGTCGGGGCGGCAGACCGGCCGTCGCTGATGCGCCGGCTCGACCGCGCGGACCGAGTCCGCACGGTGGGGGCCGTGGTCTGCCTGGCCGGGGCGGTCCTGCTGGTGGCGTGACCGCACCCTCCGGTGTGACGGGAACAAGTTCGACGAGTTCGGCGCTAAATGGGTGACCCCGGCCCGGCGGCGCTAGGCTTGTCGGTCTGCCCGGGAGGGACGGGCACCCGCAAAGGGGATGCCATCGGGGGATGAGGAGCAGGTGTGAGCGAGGAGCTCGAGGCGCGGGAGATCGCGGCGGAGCAGCACTACGTCGACGAGGTCTACGTCCAGCTCGACGCGTCCACCCAGAACGCCAAGGCGCTGGCCGCCGAGGGCCACAGCCGCGGCAAGCTGGAGCACGAGGGCGGTCTCGTCGAGCGCGACGCGATGGTCTTCCAGGCCGCCAAGCGGATCGCCCAGCTCGACGCAGCCCACGAGGGTCTGGTCTTCGGCCGCCTCGACATCGACCCCGACATCGACCCGCTGCCGCGCTACATCGGGCGCATCGGCGTCCGCAACGCCGAGCGCGACGTGCTGCTCATCGACTGGCGTGCGCCGGCCGCCGGGGTGTTCTACCAGGCCACCGCCGCGACGCCGCAGGGCGTCGTACGTCGCCGTGTGCTGCGCTCGCTGCACCGCACGGTCATCGGCGTCGAGGACGAGCTGCTCGACGACCAGGCCGACACCGACCTGCCGATCGTCGGCGAGGGCGCGCTCATGGCGCAGCTCTCCCGCGCCCGTGACCGCTCGATGCACTCCATCGTCGCGACCATCCAGGCCGAGCAGGACCAGGCGATCCGCGCCCCGGGCAAGGGCGTCGTGTCCATCTCCGGCGGTCCCGGCACCGGCAAGACCGTGGTCGCGCTGCACCGTGCCGCGTTCCTGCTCTACTCCGACCGTCGTCGCTACGAGGGCGGCGGCGTGCTCGTCGTCGGCCCGAGCGGTGTCTTCATGCGCTACATCGAGCGGGTGCTGCCCAGCCTCGGCGAGACCGCGGTCGCCCTGCGGTCGCTGGGCGAGGTCGTCGGTGGGGTCCGCGCCCACCGCCACGACGAGCCTGCGGTCGCCGACATCAAGGGCGCGACGAGGATGGCCGAGCTGCTGCGGCGTACGTCGCGCCAGCACGCACCCGGTGCCCCCACCAGCTTCCGGATCTACTGGCGCGACGAGACCATCGTGCTCGACCCCGGCCTGCTCGGCCGGCTGCGCCGCCAGCTGATGTCGCAGGGGCGTCGCAACCGCCAGCTCCCGCGCGTGGCGCGCACGCTGCTCGACGCGATGTGGCGTCAGGTCAAGGGCGAGCGGGGTCGCGAGCGGGGTCGCGAGGCCTTCGACGACGACATGCTGTCGCACGCCGGGTTCGTCGAGTTCGCCTCGCACTGGTGGCCGCCGCTGGATGCCACCACGGTCTTCGGCTGGCTGCGCGACCCCGAGTTCCTGGAGCGCGTCGGCGAGGGTGTCGTGACCCGTGAGGAGCAGCTCCTGCTCACCAAGTCGTGGGACGCCGGGACCCTGTCGATCGAGGACGTCCCGCTCCTCGACGAGCTGCGCTACCTCATCGGCGACGTGCCGCAGCGCACCGACGACGAGCGCGACCTCGACGAGACCGGCCTGCTCGAGGGGGGCGTCGACCTCCAGGAGCTGACCACCATCTCCGAGCGCGAGTACGCCCCCGGTGGCCTGGCCTGGTCGGCGCCGACCCACCGGATCGAGGACGACGGCTATGCCCACGTCCTCATCGACGAGGCGCAGGACCTCACCCCGATGCAGTGGCGGATGGTCGGGCGTCGCGGCCGCGCCGCGAGCTGGACCATCGTGGGTGACCTCGCCCAGTCGTCGTGGCCCGACGCCCCCGAGTCGGCTGCCGCCCGTGCGGAGGCGCTGGAGGGCAAGGAGCTCCACGAGTTCCACCTCTCCACCAACTACCGCAACTCGGCCGAGATCTACGACTTCGCCGCTGCCTACGCCGCCCGCGTCGGCCTCGACGCCGACCTGCCCGACGCCGTACGCCGAACGGGCGAGGAGCCCACGGTCGTCGGTCCGGTCGACGACCTGGAGGCCGCGGTCCGCGAGGCTGTCGCCGCCACCTCCGGTCGTGTCGAGGGCACTGTCGGCATCGTCGTGCCCGCGGCCCGTCGCTCCGAGGTCAACGCCTGGCTGGCGTCGTGGCCGGAGCTCGCCGAGCACGCCCCGGGCGCGCGCGCTGCGGTCGACTCCAGCGTCACCCCGAGCGGAGAGGACCGCATCGTCGTCCTCACCGGCCTCGACACCAAGGGCCTGGAGTTCGACGGCATCGTCGTCGTCCGCCCGCAGGAGATCGAGGACGAGTCGGCGACCGGGCGCTCGACCCTCTACGTCGTGCTGACCCGCGCGACGCAGCTCCTGACGACGGTCAGCTGAGCACGGGCGACCTGGGCACTTGCGCGTGAGTCCCTCGGAGACTCACCGCACAGGATGCGGGTCGGGCAGCACGGGTCCCGCCGCTGCGGCAGGCCTTCCGAGGCCCGCGACCGCACCCAGCACGAGCACGATCCCGACGACCGCCACCGGTCCGAGCGACTCACCCAGGACGACCGCGGCGACCACGGCGGCGGTCACGGGCTCGACCAGGCTGGCCGTGACGGCCGTGCTGGGTGCGACCACCCGCAGCCCGGAGTAGAGCAGGACGTAGGCCAGCGCCATCGTGAGCGCCCCGAGGTAGAGCAGCCACCCGATCGCCGCGGGGTCCGCCGTGACCCGCGGGCCCCCGACGAGGGCCAGGCACGGCAGCAGCACCACGGCGCCGACGAGCGTCATCCCGCTGGTCAGCACCAGCGGTGACGCGTCCCGGCTGATGGAGCCGCCGGCCGCGGTCGTCAGGGCGTACGTCGTGCCCGACGCGATCGCGAGCAGCACCCCGGCGAGAGGAGCCGGGCCGGTGGAGGACTCGTGGCCGGCCACGCTGACGAGCAGCAGGCCCGTGAGCGCCGCCACGAGCACGGCGACGCGTGAGGGCGCGGGCGCCCGGCGGTGTCGTACGGACTCCGCCACCGTCAGCAGCACGGGTGCCAGGCCGAGGCTGACGACGGTCGAGACGGCGACGCCGACCTGGGTGACCGAGACGAAGTAGAAGCCCTGGTAGGTCGCGGTCCCGACGCCGACGGCGAGCAGCTGACGTGGCCGCGACCGGGCCAGGGCGACCAGGTCCCCGACCTGGCGCAGGGCCAGGAGCGTGACCAGCAGCACCACGGCGGCGATCGTCATCCGCCATGCGCTGATGGTCACCGGGGACATCGCCTCGTGCTCCCGGATCAGCTGCACGGCCAGCCCGCCGGTGCCCCACAGCACGCTGGCGACGCCGACCTCGACCAGGCCGCGCACGTGGGACCGGTGGCCGGGTGCTCGAGACCCGGAGGAGGCGGGCGTCTCCGGAGTCATGTGCCGGAGTCTGCCAGCCGGCGACCGACGCCCACCTGCGGGTTCGCCCGCTGTCTCCTAGGCTCTGCCCATGCCAGCTCCCTCATCGTCCGGCGGCCGGGTCCTCGTCACCGGCGGCGCCGGCTTCATCGGTACGACGCTGGCACGCGAGCTCGCGGACTCCGCCGAGCAGTGGGTCGTCCTCGACAACCTGCACCCGCAGGTGCATCCCGGTTCCCAGCCTCCGCTCGACCTGCCCGACTCCGTGGACCTGCGCGTCGGTGACGTCACCAGCGCCGAGGACCTGGACGCGGTCGTCGTCGACCTGCGCCCGGACACCGTCGTGCACCTCGCTGCCGAGACCGGCACCGCGCAGTCGCTGTCGGAGAGCACCCGCCACGGCATGGTCAATGTCGTGGGCACCACCCAGCTGCTCGACGCCCTCACGCGCGCCGGTCACGTCCCCAGCCACTTCGTGCTGACCAGCTCGCGAGCGGTCTACGGCGAGGGCGTGTGGCGCAACGCCGATGGCACCACCTTCCAGCCGGGCCTGCGCACGCACGCGCAGCTCGAGGCCGGCGCGTGGGACCACGGCACCGGCGCCGAGCACGTCCCCAACTCGGTGGCGGGCACCCACCCCCACCCGATCAACGTCTACGGCGCCACCAAGCTCGCGCAGGAGCAGATCCTCGCCGCCTGGACCGGCTCGCACGACACGAAGCTGTCGACCCTGCGCCTGCAGAACGTCTACGGCCCGCGCCAGTCGCTGTCGAACCCCTACACCGGGATCGTCTCCCTCTTCTCGCGGCTGGCCCGCGAGGGCAAGTCGATCCCGCTCTACGAGGACGGCGACATCACGCGCGACTTCGTCCACATCGACGACGTCGTCAGCGCGCTGGTCGCCGCGATCGCCGACCCGCCGGCCGACCACATCCGCACCGTCGACATCGGCAGCGGTGTGCGCACCACGATCGGAGACCTGGCCCGCGAGGTCGCGCGCTACCACTCCGCGCCCGAGCCGCACATCACGGGCCAGTACCGCGACGGCGACGTCCGGCATGCCTCGTGCACGGTCGAGGCCACGGTGGCGGAGCTGGACTGGAAGCCCCGCGTGAGCCTGCGCGACGGCGTCGCCGGCCTCCAGGAATGGATCGCGACCCAGCTGGACTGACGGGTGGGACGCCCGGATGCGACTCCGTCGCACCGCCGTAGGGTTTCGGCCATGACCGAGACCACCCCTGGCTCACACCCCGTGGCCGACCTCCTGGACCAGATCCAGGGGTACGGCGCGTGGGCGGTCATCCGGCGCAAGGCGGCCCCCACCGCCGGCCTGGTCGGCGGCACGCCGCACGAGGTGGCCTCGCTGCTCGACATCCCGCTCGAGACCGGTGCCCCGGAGCCGGGCCGCAGCGCGGACCGACTGGTCGCCGTGCCCTTCCGCCAGGTGCGCGAGCGCGGGTTCGCCGCCATCGACGACGACACCCCGCTGACCGTCGTGGACATCGAGGCCGAGCACGAGGTGTCGGTCGACGACCTGCTCGCCGCGCTGCCCGACGTACCCATCGAGTTCGCCGACCGCGGCGGGTTCGCGACCAGCGACGCGGACTACGCCGAGGTCGTCGAGGCGATCATCCGCGACGAGATCGGCCAGGGCGAGGGGGCCAACCTCGTCATCGGCCGCCACTACCGAGCCGTCGTCGCCGACTGGGACGCCGCGCGCGCGCTCACGGTGTTCCGTCGGCTGCTGGAGCGCGAGCGCGGGGCGTACTGGACGTTCATCTTCTTCACCGGGGACCGCTACCTGGTCGGCGCCAGCCCCGAGCGCCACGTCTCCGTGCGCTCCGGCGACGTCCGGATGAACCCGATCTCGGGCACCTTCCGGGTCGCGGCCCCGGAGGGCGAGGCCCGCGACGTGAAGGATCGCCTGCTCGACTTCCTGGCCGACGAGAAGGAGGTCTTCGAGCTCTTCATGGTCGTCGACGAAGAGCTGAAGATGATGTGCGACATCTGCCAGGAGGGCGGCCAGGTGCTCGGGCCCTTCCTCAAGCCGATGACCCACCTGATCCACACCGAGTACCTCCTCGCCGGTCGCTCCGAGCGGGACCACCGCGAGATCCTCCGCGACACCATGTACGCCGCGACGGTGACCGGCGCGCCCGTCGAGAACGCGTGCCGGCTGATCGCCGACTACGAGCCCGAGGGCCGCGGCTACTACGGCGCCGCGCTGGCCCTGTTCGGTCGGTCCCCGGACGGCACGCCGACGATGGACAGCCCGATCCTGATCCGCACCGCCGACGTCTCGCCCGACGGAGAGCTGAAGGTCACCGCAGGCGCGACGCTGGTCCGCGACTCCGACGCCGCCTCCGAGGTCGCCGAGACCCGCGCCAAGGCCGGCGGCATCCTCAGCGCCTTCGGCCTGGCGCCGGCCGCGCTCTCCGACGGCGCCGACATCGCCGAGCTCGCGCGCGACGAGGACGTCGTGCTGGCTCTCGGCTCGCGCAACCAGCGGCTCTCGCGCTTCTGGCTCACCGACCAGGCCGGCGAGCCCGCCGACCCGGGGCTGGCAGGGAAGGCCGCGGTGATCCTGCACGGCGAGGACGACTTCGTGAACATGCTCGTCCACGTCCTCGGCGTCTTCGGGATGACGTCGCGCGTCGTGCGTCACGAGGACTACGGCCCGGGCGCCTTCGACGGGGCCGACCTGGTGATCGTCGGCCCCGGGCCGGGCGACCCCCGCGCGGGTGACCACCCCAAGATCGCGGCGTTCCGACGCGCCGTCGACGACCTCCTCGACTCGGGCCAGCCGTTCCTCGCGGTGTGCCTGGGCCACCAGACGCTGTGCCAGCGCCTCGGGCTCGAGCTGGCCTACAAGGACGTCGTCTTCCAGGGCACCCAGTCCCCGGTCCGGCTCGACGGTCGCACCGAACGGGTGGGCTTCTACAACACCTTCGTCGGCCGGGCTCCCGCCGTCGGTGCTCTGCCGGACGGGGTGCGTGTCGAAACCGACGAGGCCACCGGCGACATCCACGCGGTCATCGGTCCGCACTTCCGCGGCATCCAGTTCCACGCCGAGTCGATCCTCACCGAGAACGGCTACGACCTGCTGCACGCCGTGGTGCGTGACCTCCTGACGGGCTGAGGTCGTCGCGTGTCCGGCCCCGGTAGTTCGGGACGATCTCGTAGGTATGTCGGTCGTTCTCCCTACCAAAACGTCCCTAACTACCCGGGATGGGCGCGGACCGACCCTGCGCCATGGGCCAAGTCGTCCGGCGTGGGAGGCAACCTCGCAGGGGCGGACAGCGTCACTCTTGGTAGCCGACGGGGACATGACGGGGGACTGGTGCGACAACTGACGCGAGCCTGGGTGGGCGTGTGCCTGCTCGCTCTCACTGCATGCGCTGCTGCAGGGGGTACGTCGTCGCGCGACGACCCCCGCCCCCCGCGGCCGACGAGCGACACGTCCGCGATCAGTGAGCTGCAACCCGCGGCGAGCAAGGCCGCGCGACCCAACATCGTCGTGGTCATGCTCGACGACTTCTCGGTCGACCTCGTCCAGACGATGAGGTCGGTGCAGCGGATGCGCAGGGCAGGCGCCAGCTATCCGCACTCCTTCGTCACCGACTCGCTGTGCTGCGTCTCCCGGTCGAGCTTCTTCACCGGCCAGTACCCGCACCAGACCGGCGTACGCACCAACACCTCCAACCAGGGCACCTCGATGCTCGGCGGCTGGCCGGCCTTCGACACCCACGGCAACCCCGAGCGCGCGTTCAACGTGCGGCTCCAGAAGGCGGGCTACACGACGGGTTTCGTCGGCAAGTTCCTCAACGAGTACGAGTGGGTGCCGGGCAAGGCGCTCCCTCCGGTGGTGCCGGGCTGGTCGACGTTCAACACGGTCTTCGGCTCGGCCTACGACGGGTGGGACTTCGCCAGCACCTCGCTGGTCAACCAGCGGATGCAGGTCACCCAGCATCCGGCTCCACCCGCGAGCGCGCCTGCGGCGGTGAAGGATCGTGCCTACGCCGGGACGGTCATCGGCGACCTGGCGATGGACTTCCTGCGCAGGGGCGAGGCCGCGGACGCGCCCTACTTCCTCGAGGTCGCGCTCTACGCGCCCCACAACCGCACGCAGCCCGAGGGCTACTACCCCGGGGACCCGCTCTTCCCGCCCATGTTCCGCGACCGCGAGGGCGAGCGCAGCTGCGGGCGGGTGGCGTGCAGGAAGCTGACCATCGCCGACCTCCCCGGCTACGGCGACAAGCGCGGCAACAACCGCCCGCGCAGGGCCAACGGCAAGGTGACCCGCGCGTGGAACACCGTCCGTACGCTTCCGGCCCGGGTGGCGGTGCGTGACCTGCGCGACCGCGCGCGGATGGCCCAGTCCGCCGACCGGCTGGTCACGAGGATCCTCCGCACGGTCGGCCCCGACACGTACGTCGTGCTCACCTCCGACAACGGCTTCCACCTCGGTCAGGTCGGCACGGGTCGCGGGAAGGGGACGCCGTACGACACCGACGTACGGGTGCCGCTGCTGGTCACCGGACCGGGGGTCGCGCCCGGTGCGCGCAAGGAGGTCACGAGCAACATCGACCTCGCGCCGACCTTCGAGGAGCTCGCCGGGCTGCTGCCTGCGCCCTTCCGCAGCGGCGTCTCCCTGGTGCCGACGCTCTCCCAGCCCCAGCTGGTGCGACAGTCGTACGCCTTCCTCGAGCACACCCAGCAGACGCTCACCGGCGGCGACCCCGACGCGGCGTTCAGCGGCTCCGAGCTCGACCGGATCCCGTCGTACACCGCGGTGCGCAGCAGGAAGGCGCTGTTGGTGCGCCTCGACCTCGACCCGCGCCGCAGGAAGACGTCGTGGGGCTACGAGTTCTACACCTACCGGCGCCACGGCTTCGAGAAGCGCAACGACTTCGCCAACCCCAGACGCCGCCAGGAGGTGACGGTGCTGATGTCGAAGCTCGTCGCCTTCGACGGGTGTCGGGAGAAGGGCGACAAGCCGGTCCCGAAGGCCTGCCGCACCCTCACGCACTAGCCTCGGCGCGTGACGCCGGACGTGATCGTGGTCGACCACCATGACTCCTACACGTGGAACCTGGTGCACCTCGTCGCCCGCGTGACCGGTGTCCTGCCACGGGTCGTGCAGCACGACGAGGCGTCGGTCGACGACGTGCTCCGGCACTCCCACGTGGTGCTCTCGCCCGGGCCCGGGCACCCGGCGACGCCCGAGGACTTCTCGGTGGGGCGCGACGTCGTGCTGGCCGGGACGCGTCCGGTGCTCGGCGTCTGCCTGGGCATGCAGGGCCTCGTGACGGCGTACGGCGGCACGGTCGAGCGGGTGCGGCCGGCGCACGGCGAGGTCGCGACCATCACCCACGACGGGCAGGGCGTCTTCCGCGACCTGGGCCAGGGCTTCGCCGCGGTGCGCTACCACTCGCTCGCCGTCACGGCGCTCCCCTCCGACGTCCTGACGGCGACGGCATGGAGCGAGGACGGCGTGGTGATGGGTGTCCGTCATGTCGACCTGCCGCTCGAGGGCGTGCAGTTCCATCCCGAGTCGGTGCTGTCGGACCACGGCTACGGCATCGTCCACAACTTCCTGGAGGGTCGATGAGCGACGACCCGGCCACCTTCTTCCGCGACGTGGCGGCCGCGCACCCCCGCTGCTTCTGGCTCGACGGCGGCGGGGCCCGCGCGTGGTCCGGGCGGCGCTCGATCATCGGCTGGCTCGAGGACGACGACGTCTCGCTGAGCTGGTCGGCGACCCGGCGCGAGGTGCGCGCGCACTCCGGTGGGACCTCGTCGGTGGTCGGCGACGACATCTTCACCGTCCTCGAGCAGCAGATCGGTGCGGGGGAGCAGTGGTTCGGCTACTTCGGCTATGCC
The DNA here is from genome assembly GCA_963843815.1 of uncultured Actinomycetota bacterium. Classification (GTDB taxonomy): domain Bacteria; phylum Actinomycetota; class Actinomycetes; order Propionibacteriales; family Nocardioidaceae; genus Nocardioides. Next base: position 89,711 of record CAWJLX010000006.1, read on the forward strand.
TCGCGATCCGACCTCCCTGCCGAGCCGGACCCGTTGCTGCCCGACGCGGTCTGGATGCGCCCGCGGGCGGTGCGCTTCTTCGAGCATGCGGCGCCGCCTCCCGTGCATGAGTCCCCGCACGAGCGGGGAGTCCATCTCCTCGAGGCCGTTGCAACGGCCGCGAAGAGCAGGACTCGCCCGCCCAGTGCGCCACCAGCGCCGGTGCCAGCGTCGTACGCCGACGCGTTCGCCGCCGTCCAGGAGCACCTGCATGCCGGCAACTCCTACGAGGTCAACCTCACCCACCGCCTCACGCGTGAGGTCGACCTCGACCCGGTGGCGGCCTACCTCCGGCTGCGCGAGCTCAACCCGGCGCCGTACTCCGGCTTCCTCCAGCACGACGTCCCGGACGCTCGCGGGTGGTTGCTGTCCAGCTCGCCGGAGAGGTACGCCCTCATCACCCCTGACCGGCACCTCGAGACCAAGCCGATCAAGGGCACGACCCCGCGCGGCGCCACTCCGGAGGAGGACGAGGCGCATCGCGACCGCCTGGCCGGCGACCCCAAGATGCGGGCCGAGAACCTGATGATCGTCGACCTGCTCCGCAACGACCTGTCGCTGGTCTGCGACGTCGGGTCGGTCGAGGTGCCGGTCCTCATGGAGGTCGAGACCTACGAGTCGGTGCACCAGCTGGTCTCGACGGTCCGGGGCCACCTGCGGGACGACGTCACGACAGTGGGTGCGCTGCGGGCGCTGTTCCCCGCCGGCTCGATGACCGGCGCCCCCAAGCTGCGCACGATGCAGATCATCGAGGAGGTCGAGTCGTCGCCGCGCGGCGTCTACTCCGGAGCGTTCGGCTGGATCACCGGCGACGGGCCCGCCGATCTCGGCGTCGTGATCCGGTCGCTGACCACCGACGGAGGCGGCCGATGGTCGCTCGGGACGGGCGGCGGCATCACGGTGAAGTCCGAGCTCGAGGAGGAGTGGGCCGAGTCGGAGTGGAAGGCCGAGCGGCTGCTGCGCCTCTTCGACTAGCCTCCCTTGACCGCCCGCACTCCCGGCAGCCAGAGCGAGAACCGGGCACCCCCGCCGGGCGCCTCGGACACCGCGATCTCGCCGCCGTGGCGATCGACGACCTGCCGCACGATCGCCAGCCCGAGCCCGGAGCCGGGCATCGCGCGCGACTCCTCCGAGCGGTAGAACCGCTCGAAGACGTGCGGCCGGTCGGCCTCGTCGACGCCCGATCCCTGGTCGTCGACCACCAGCACGCCCTGCTTCAGGCGGACGCTGACGGTCCCGTTGGCGGGGCTCCACTTGGCGGCGTTGTCGAGCAGGTTGGTGACGGCACGCTCGAGGCTGTTGGCGTCGCCCACGACCGGCCAGGAGTCCGTGGCCACGTCGAAGGAGACGCCGTGGGCACGACGTCGCACGCGGGTGACCGCTCGTTCGACCACCTCGGCCAGGTCGACCTCGGCGACCTCGCGCGTGGTCGGCTCGTCACGCGCCAGCTCGACCAGGTCGCCGACGAGGGCGCTGAGCTCCTCGATCTGACCGCGTACGTCGTCGAGCAGCTCGAGCCGCGCCTGCGGCGGCAGCGCCGAGTTGCCCTCCGCCTGGCGGAGCAGGTCGAGGTTGGTGCGCAGGGAGGTGAGCGGCGTACGCAGCTCGTGGCTGGCGTCGGCCACCAGCCGGCGTTGCCGGTCGCGCGAGGCGCCGAGCGCCAGCAGCATCTGGTTGAAGGCGCTGGCGAGGCGGGCGACCTCGTCGTCCCCCTCGATCCGCAGCGGCGTCAGGTCCTCGGTGACGGCGATGCGCTCGACCGCGGTCGTCAGGCGCCGCACGGGTCTGAGCCCGTTGCGGGCCACCAGCCAGCCGGCCAGCAGGGCCGTCAGCACGCCCAGCGCGCCGAAGACGAAGAGCACCCCGCCGAGCTTCTCCAGCGTGCGGTCGTTGGGGGCCAGGGGCTGCGCCAGCATCAGCGCCTGCCCGCTCCCGGCCGGCACGGTGGCCACCCGGAAGCGCTCGCCCTCCACGGTGACCAGGGTGCGCACGGACTTCCGGCTCGTCCCGGCGGCGACGTCGAGCTCCGGTCGGTCGATGGTGAAGTTGGGGATGTCGTCCCCGGCCATCCCCTGACCCTCGGCGGTGATGAAGATGATCCGCACGTCCGCCGCCCCGAGCACCCACGCGGGCGCACCCTGGGCGGTGATCCGCGACAGGGTGGTGAAAGCGGTGGCCTTGTGCGCACGGTTGAGCAACGACTGGTCGAGCGAGCTCATCAGCTGCTGGCGCATCACGACGAAGGCGGTGAGGGCCATGATCGCGATGGAGATCCCGAGCGCGAGCGTGGTGAGCACCGCCACGCGCGACGCCAGGGAGCTGCGGTAGTGCCAGCGCCCGTTGGGTCGGGGTGCGGCCGAGCTCATGATTCCTTCAACACGTAGCCGACGCCCCGCACGGTCTGGATCAGCCGCGACTCGCCCTCCGCCTCGGTCTTGCGGCGCAGGTAGCCGACGTAGACCTCGAGCGAGTTGGCGCTCGTCGGGAAGTCGTAGCCCCACACCTCCTCGAGGATGAAGCTGCGGTCCAGGACGCGGCGCGGTCGCCGCAGGAACATCTCGAGCAGGGTGAACTCGGTGCGCGTCAGCTCGATCGGCCGGCCGGCCCGGGAGACGTCGCGACTGGCGACGTCCATGGTGAGGTCGGCGAAGCTCAGCACCTCGCCGTCGCCCTCGTCCGGGACGACGCGTCGCAGCAGCGCGCGCAGCCGGGCCAGGAGCTCCTCGAGGGCGAAGGGCTTGGTGAGGTAGTCGTCGGCGCCGGCATCCAGGCCCTCGACGCGGTCGCCGACCGCGTCGCGCGCCGTCAGCACCAGGATCGGTACGTCGTTGCCGGCCGCACGCAGGGCCCGCGTCGTCTCGATGCCGTCGAGCCGCGGCATCATCACGTCGATGACCACGACATCGGGCTGGTGCGTGCCGACGGCCACCAGGCCCTCGGCGCCGTCCCCGGCCAGCACCACGTCGTAGCCGTTGAACTCCAGCGACCGTCGCAGCGAGTCGCGCACGGCGCGGTCGTCGTCGACGACCAGCACGCGGGGCCTCGGGTCAGTCACGTCACACAGGATGCCAGCCACGCCTGAGGCGAACCTGAACGTCGAGGGCGCGGCCTGTGTCGGGTGCAGCCGCGGGCGCACGCGACCGGGGCTCGCGCAGGGTCAGGCGTAGCGCGCCGCGATCGTGCCGGCACGGGCGCCGTAGGTGCCGCCGAACATGCAGGCGTGCACGAGCAGGGGGAAGAGCTGGTGGATGCCCAGCCGGTCCTCCCAGCCGTCGGCGAGCGGGTGGGCCTCGTCGTACGCCGCCATGACCCGTGGCAGGTGGGTGAGGCCGAAGAGGTGCAGCATCGCCAGGTCGACCTCGCGGTGCCCGCCGTAGGCGGCCGGGTCGATGACGTGGATGGCGAGGTCGTGGCCCCAGAGGCAGTTGCCGTTCCACAGGTCGCCGTGCAGCCGGGCCGGTGTCTCGTCGGGGATCAGCTCGGTGAACCTGCCGACGGTCGCCTCGACCGCGGCTGCGTCCGCGTCGGTGATCGCCGACCGGTCGCGCGCCAGCTTGAGGTAGGGAAGGACGCGCCGCACGGCGTAGAACTCCGCCCAGGAGTCGGCCGTCTTGTTGGGCAGGGGCAGTCGACCGATGAATCCGTCGTGGTCCAGGCCCCACCCGTCCGCACCGGCGGAGTGCGTGACGGCCAGCTGCTGGCCGAAGGTGACGGCGGCCTCCGCGGGGGTCTTCGCGCTCTGCTCGACCCAGGCCAGGATCAGGCAGTCGCTCGCCGCGCCCAGCACCTCGGGCACGGGGAGCCCGCCCTCGACCTCGGAGAGCCAGTGCAGCCCCGCCGCCTCGGCCTCGAAGAATCCCTCGGGCGCGTGCGGCAGCGTCTTCATCAGGGCGGTCTGGCCGCTGGAGAGTCGCAGTCGCGTCGCGGTGGCGATGTCGCCCCCGGCCACGGGCGAGGTCGCGACGACGGACGAGCCGAGGATCTCCTCGGCCCGCTTGGCGATGAGGGCCTGGCGCGCCATCAGGCGCGACCCGCGACCAGGCCTGCGAGTGCCGCCACGATCGCATCGCTCGTGCGTTCGACCATCGCCAGCACCTCCTCGAAACCGTCGTCCCCACCGTAGTACGGGTCGGGCACCTCTCCACCCCGATCGATCGGATCGAAGTCGCGGAACAGCCCGACGCGATCGGTGCGCCCACCCACGTCGACGAGGTTGGCCTCGTCCATCACCAGCACGGCGTCGTACGTTTCGGGCCAGGTTGCGTCGTACTGCCGGGCGCGGTGCCGGGTCGGGTCGTAGTCGGCGGCGCCCAGGGTGGCGGCGGCCCGGTGATCCATCGGGTTGCCGACGTGCCAGCCGCCGGTGCCCGACGAGGCCACCTCCACCCGGTCGCCCAGGCCGGCATCGGCGAGCCGGCTCTCGAGGACGACGTGGGCCATCGGGGAGCGACAGATGTTGCCGAGGCAGACCAGGGCGATGCGGTACCTGCCGGGCGTGCGGGGCGGAGCGAGGTTCGTCACCCGGGCTCAGTCCCGAGCGGGCAGCGCCGTCCGGACACCCCACCCGACGATCGTCACGATCAGGGCGCCGACCAGCGCGTTCCAGAAGCCGTCGACGTGGAAGCCGAGGTCGAACGCGTCGGCGAGCCACGCCGTCAGCAGGAGCATCAGCGCGTTGATGACCAGCAGCAGGAACCCGAGCGTGAGGATGATGAAGGGCAGCGACAGGAGCTTGATCACCGGCTCGATGAAGGTCGAGACCAGTCCGAGGATCAGCGCCACGACCAGCAGCGGCACGATCTTCTCCTCGAGCTCGGCCTGCCCGGAGCCGGGGCCGTCGAACCAGATCCCGTCGAGGAGCTGGGCCGCGACGGCGAGGCCGGCGGCGTAGGTCAGCAACCAGGTCACGAAGCGCATGCCACGACCCTAGCCAAGGCGCACCACCCACTACCCTCGCCGTCGTGCTGAGCACCCCACGACGTTCCTCTCCTCCGCTGCGCTCCCCCGAACAACGCCGCGGGGACCCCGCATGACGATCGGCGGCACGGGCGTGATGGTGCTCGGAGCCCTGGTGGCGGGAGTCGTCGCCGCGCTCCTCGCGCTGGCCGTCCGCGCACGGCTCGGCACGGTCTCCGCGGTGGGGATCTCCGGCCTGCTCTGGTCGCTGGTCGCGATCGCGCTGGTGACGTTGGTGCCGACCCGTCCCGGCGTCGGGGTGGTGCCTGCCGAGGGCCGGAGCGAGTCCTGCTCGTGGGACTACGGTGGCCCGTCGGGAGGGGCGTTCGAGGTGTTCGGCCTCGACCAGCGCACTCTCAACGTGCTGCTGTTCGTGCCCGCCGGGATGTTCCTCGTGCTGGCGGTCGGGCGCTGGTGGTCGGGGTTGTTCCTCGCGCCGATCGGCCTCGCCGCGCTGGCGGCGTACAGCCTGGGCGTCGAGTTCGCCCAGCTCCAGCTGGCCCGGCTGGACCGCGCCTGCGACGTCACCGACATGATCGACAACATCTTCGGGGCCGGCATCGGCTTCGCCATCGGGGTGGCGCTGCTGCCGATCACCCGGCCGTGGCGGGGACGCCGTCGCACTGAATAGGGTCGCGGCATGTCCCACGCTTCTTCCGGCCCCCGCCCCCGGCCCAACGTGCTCGCGATCCCGGCGTACGTCGCCGGCAAGCCGCCCGTGGCCCGCCCCGGCCTGACGTCCTACAAGCTGTCGTCCAACGAGAACCCCTACCCGCCGCTGCCCGGCGTGCTCGAGGCGGCGGCCGAGGCCGCCGCGGCGATGAACCGCTACCCCGACATGGGCAACACCGCCCTCTACGCCGCGCTGGGCGAGGCGATGGGCGTGCCGACCGAGGACCTGGCGGCGGCCACGGGCTCAGTGGCGCTGATCTACCAGCTCGTCAACGCCTTCTGCGAGCCCGGGGACGAGGTCGTCTATGCCTGGCGCTCGTTCGAGGCCTACCCGATCGCCGTCACGGCCGGGGCCGCGACAAGTGTCCAGGTACCCGTCACCGCGGACGGCCGCCACGACCTCGACGCGATGGCGGCCGCGGTCACCGACCGCACCAAGGTCGTCATCGTCTGCACGCCCAACAACCCCACGGGCCCGGCGGTCACGCAGTCCGAGCTCGACGCCTTCATCGCGAAGATCCCCTCGCACGTGGTCGTCGTGGTCGACGAGGCCTACCTCGAGTTCGTCCGGATGGACGACGCGATCGACGGCATCGCGACCTACCGGCGCCACGACAACGTGGTCCTGACCCGCACGTTCTCCAAGGCCTACGGCCTCGCCGGCTTCCGCGTCGGCTACGCCGTGGCGGCCGCGCCGCTGGCCGGTGCGCTCCGCGCGGTGTCGCTGCCCTTCGGCGTCAGCCACGTCGCCCAGGCCGCCGCGATCGCCTCGCTCGAGGCGCAGGACGAGCTGTTCGAGCGGGTCGAGGACCTCGTCGCGCGGCGCGCCGACCTGGTGGCCCGGCTCCGTGACGCCGGCTGGGAGCTGCCCGACGCGCAGGGCAACTTCGTCTGGTTCCCGCTCGGCGAGCGTTCCCTCGACTTCGCCGCCGCCTGCGGCGAGGTCGGCGTCTCGGTGCGGCCCTTCGCCGGGAACGGCGTACGCGTCAGCATCGGCGAGGCCGAGGCCTTCGACCGGGTGGTCGAGGTGGCCGCCCGCTTCGCGCCCTGAGTCGTCGGCGGTGGACGCGCGGGCATTGGTCGGCGGGCCTGCGGCCATCAGGCGGGCGGACGTCCCGTCGGGGTGACCATGGTCCGCGTGTCTGCGACGGACTGTCGGTCCATCCGACGGAAGGACGGCACCCGCGTCGGTGCCATGGTGGCGACGAGGTACGCCGCACCGGCGACCAGCAGTGCCGGCGAGATGCCCAGCCCGGCCACCGCCAGCCCGCCGAGCACACCGCCCAACGGCATCAGCGACCAGCAGATCGCGGTGTTGAGCGAGGAGACGCGACCGAGGAGTGGGGCCGGGATTCGCTCCAGGATCACCGCGCCGAGGATCGGGTTGAGGAAGCCGGATGCGAGGCCGGCCACCGCCGTGACGGCGAAGACCGCCCACGCCGGCGACTCCCACGCCATCACGACGTAGCGCGGTGCGCCGCAGATGAGGAACGCGATGACGTAGGTCCGGAACCGGGGCAAAGTCTCGCCCCACCGTGCAGCGGACAGCGCTCCGATCACCGAGGCGCCGCTCATCACCGCGAACAGGCTGCCGAGCGCGGCGACTCCCGCCCCCGACTCCTTCGCCCACACCGGCGCCAGCACCGAGGCGAAGGCCTGGTCGATGAGGTTGGTGACCGCGACCATGGCGCAGAGGGCGATCAGCACCGGCTCGGTGCGCAGGAAGTCCCAGCCCTGCCTGAGCTCGGCTACGTACGTCGTCGGGCCGGCGTCGGCCCCGGTGGGGGCCGGTCGCCCGAGACCGCTCGTGGCGACGGCGAAGACGACGAAGGAGACGAGGAAGGACGCGGCATCGACGTAGAGCGCGTCGGCTGCCCCCACCGTGGCCACGAGCACGCCCGCGAGGGCGGCACCGCCCATGGAGGAGGTGCGCTCGACCGCGGCGGACAACCCCGAGACGCGCTCGAGCGACCAGCCGGCGACCCCCGCGATCTCGGGAGTCATCGCGGCCTTGCCTGCATCGCCGGGTCCACGCAGGGATCCGGCCACCGCGACGAGGAGCAGCAGGGTCGAGAAGCTGAGCAACCCGAGCCCGTGCAGGAGCGGGATCGCCGCGACGACGAAGGTAGACAACAGGTCGCACACCAGCGTCACACGACGCGGGCCGACCCTGTCGAGCAGCGGACCTCCCAGCGCCTTGAACAGCACGAGCGGCGTGATCTCCGCGGCTGCGACCAGACCGGTCTGGGTGGCCGAGCCGGTCGTCGACAGCACGAACCACGGGATCGCGATCATCGAGATCCGGGTGCCGAGGAAGGAGATGCCCTCGGCGACGAGGCCGCCGACGAGCGGCGTACGTCGCGGTGCCGGGACGTTCAACGCTCGCCCCATTCCTGCCCGGGTCGGACGAATGCGTTGATGTTGACCGAGAACGGGGCCGCACCCTCCTCGTCGGAGTCCGCCGCCTCCTCGACGAGTCGGGTGAGCTCCGAGACGAGCGCCTCTGCGCGATCCGGGGTCAGGCGTACCTCCCAGTCGCTCAGCGTGCCGACGGAGCGCCACCGCTCGGGCAGGAACGCCATCTCAGCGACCGCCACGCGCAGGCGCTCGCCATAGATCTGGGCGACCGTCGTGAGGTAGGCCTCGACGTCCTCCCCGTCCTCCCCGTCCTCCCCGTCCTGCCCATGCTCACGAAAGTCGGTGCGGGTGGCGTCGTGCGCCGCGCGCCACCAACGGTCGCGCGCGTTGCCCCGCTCGGTGTCCTCCTCGATGAAGCCGTGCTCCGCGAGCTGGCGCAGGTGGTAGGACGTGGCGCCTGTGTTGAGGCCCAGCCGGGTGGCGAGCCCTGTCGCGGTCGCGGGTCCCTCGGTGCGGAGGAGGCCGAGCATCCGTAGCCGGACCGGGTGACTGAGGGCTCGCAGCCCGGCGATGTCGGGGGTGATGGAGGAGGTCACCTGAAAAGACTAAGACTGCCAAGGGTTGTTTGCAAACAATTCTTTGCGGTCTTTCCTGGTAGTCCAGTGACGGATGGCTGTCCGATGGAGTCGTGGACAACCGGGGGTCACTGGACCATCGGGCAGGGCTTTTGGAGCCACGTATAGTTGAACCATGAACCAGTTTGTCGGCTACGCACACAAGGGCGAGCCCTTCGAGCGCGACATGACCTACCTCCCCGACCGCATCCTGGCCGAGGAGAAGTCCGCTGACCCGCTGGACCCTGCCTTCCCGAGCGGCTCGGAGGACAGCCCCCACGACGCGCCGACGTGGGAGGTGGCACCCGGCCGCTACCGGCTCGTGGCCGCCCGCGCCTGCCCCTGGGCCCACCGCTCGATCATCGTGCGCTCACTGCTCGGCCTGGAGGACGTCCTGTCCTGGGGTGCCCCGGGACCGACGCACGACGCACGCAGCTGGACCTTCGACCTCGACGAGGACGGCCGCGACCCGGTGCTCGGCATCGAACGGCTCCAGGAGGCGTACTTCGCCCGGGAGCCCGGCTACTCCCGCGGCATCACGGTGCCGGCGATCGTCGACGTCGAGACCGGCGAGGTCGTCACCAACGACTTCCCGCAGATCACCCACGACCTGTTCTTCGAGTGGCGCGAGCACCACCGCCCCGGCGCCCCTGACCTGTGGCCGGCCGACCTCCGCGAGGAGATGGAGACGGTCATGAAGCGCGTCTTCACGGAGGTCAACAACGGCGTCTACCGCTGCGGCTTCGCCGGGTCGCAGGAGACCTACGAGGACGCGTACGAGCGGCTCTGGGTCGCGATGGACTGGCTCGAGGAGCGGTTGGCCGACCGCCGCTACCTGATGGGTGACGCGATCACCGAGGCGGACGTCCGGCTCTTCACCACACTCGTTCGCTTCGACGCCGTCTACCACGGCCACTTCAAGTGCAACCGCACCAAGCTCACCGAGATGCCGAACCTCTGGGGCTACGCACGCGACCTGTTCCAGACCCCCGGCTTCGGCGGCGAGGTCGACTTCGACCAGATCAAGCAGCACTACTACGTCGTGCACACCGACATCAATCCGATGCAGATCGTGCCGGTGGGGCCCGACCCGTCGGTCTGGCTGACGCCGCACGGCCGGGGTTGAGGGGTCAGCCGACCGGGTCGGGGGCCGGCGTCCACTCCGGTCCCTGGCCGAAGCGGGCCAGGACCGGCCCGTCACGGGTCCAGCGGAGCCGGGCGAGGTAGAGCACCCGGTGGCCGCGCCGGGCCTCGTCGTCGTGGGAGGAGTACGACGCCTCGCAGGGGCCGTTGACCCCGTCACACACCCAGCCGTGGATGAACAGGCGGTGCGGTGTCAGGGCGACGTAGTCGGCACCACCCGGTCCGCAGATCCCCGTGCTGGAGCGATCGAGCAGCAGCGTCTCGGGCGCTGAATCCCAGCCGCGGCGGACTGACCGTGAGCGCCGCCAGACCGTCCGGTAGCCGCACCGTCCGTAGTCGCCCCGGCTCAGCAGCAGGTGGTGCCAGCCCCGGGCGTCGACCATCTCGGGGTTCTCCAGCACGCCGGGGTCGCGCAGCAGCTCGCGGCTCGGACCGGCCGCGCGTCGACCGCTCCGGGTGAGCCGCACCATCCGGATCGAGGACGGCGTGCCCTGCGTGCGGTAGAGCAGGAACCGACGACCGTCGGGTGCGACGTAGGACGACGGGTCGATGACGCCTCGCCGCGGCAGCCCGCGCTCACGGGGTACGACGTCGCTGGCCGGCGCCGTCGCGGCGTCGGCGGGGCATGCCAGGGGCTGGGTGTGCAGCGGCGTGAAGGGCGTGGCGAGGTCGGGAGCCGTGGCCACGCCGATGCAGCGGTCCTCGGCGAAGGGGAGCCCGACGACGGGGACGGAGTAGTAGGCCAGCCAGGTGCCGTCCGCTGCTCGGACGAGCTCGGGAGCCCACACGTCACCGTTGCGGGCCCACTGGGGTCGGCTGTCCAGCAGCGGGGGGCCGGCCACCCAGCCGGAGTACTCCTGCGGGCTGCTGCTGGTGCCGCCCCGCCATCCCGTCCCGGCCGCGAACCAGCGCGTGCCGTCGAGGACGACGCTCGGGTCGGCGAGCGGCTGCTCCCAGAAGAGGGGGCGCGGCGGGAAGGGGACGACGTCCGCCGGCGAGGAGGACGGCGTCAGCACGGCCAGCACGGCCAGGGCCAGCGCAGCGACGCCTGAGACGGCCGTCGCTCGGCGCGCTGCTCGACTCGCCATCGGCACTGTTCGATCTCCCCCCGGGTCACTGGCACCTTGCGCCGGCAAGGGTACGTCTCGCGGGCCTTTCGCGCGTGGCGGACGCCGTTCACCGGGTCGCGAGGACCCCGCGAGCTCAGACAGATCTTGAGAGCGGTGGCCAATCCCACGGATACATCGAGGATCGCGTCAAGCCTGCCTTCAGATCGTCCAAGGCCTTGGTCCAGGGGGTGTTTCTGTGCGTCCCATCGGGTCACTGTGGTGGTGCGAGAGAACGCGTGCCGTCCGTCTTGGGGACGACGGCAACAGGGATCGGGAGCCTTGGGGGCCCCGGTCTCGCACCAACGGGATCGACTCGCAGGGGAGCGGGAGCCGTACGACGTGGGCCCATGGGCGCGCGGCCGGACGGGATCAGCAACCCGGAAACGGCGTCGATCCCTCCAAAATACGGCTATCAAAGGAACACCCAGATGTCTGACTTCTCCCGCCGCACCGTGGTTCGCGGCTTCGCCTGGACGGTGCCGGTGATCGCCGTGGCGGCCCAGGCACCCGCGTTCGCGACGTCGCACGAGCCGCCGCCGCCGGTCATCAACTTCGGCGGTGCCTGCGGAAACACAGGGGCCAGGCAGAAGGGCTGTGGGGGCGACAAGTCACTCCAGGTCCCGCTCACGCTGAGCAACCCGGGGCCCGGGGACATCATCTTCCAGATCACGAGCATGTACACCTGCAACTGCGGTGCCGCGCCCACTGGGCCCGGTGCGGGCGTCTACTCCGGGGTGAACGGCATCTACAGCACCCCCAGCCACACGGTTGTCAACGAGAACAACTGCACGCTGGTCGCGCAGCCTTCCTGCACCGCGGGCGCGGTCACGGGGGGGTCCGTCCTCGTTCCAGCCGGGACCGCCGACGCGACGTACTGGATCGAGTCCAAGTCCACGCAGTCCTCCAGCTTGTTCTCGTCGAGGATCTCGTACCGGCTGGTCTCCGCGGCTGACTGCACCGTCCTTCGTACAGGCTCGGCCTTCACGTCGAAGGCGATCGAGCCGGCCAACTGCGACGGATCGTCGTAGACCTGCTTCGCCCCGGAAGGGCCGTACGACGCCGAACCATCACCCGACAAGGAGGCCTGATCCAGATGCGACGCCTGCTCCTGGCCCTCGTTGCGGTGGCGCTCACGGTCAGCGGACTTTCCGCCCTCGAGCCGCTGGCGGCCGAGGCGGACGCCGCCTCATGGTCCGGCCAGGCGCACACCATGACTCCCTGATGCGTTGAAGACCGCTGCCGACAGGCTCGACGCCATCCGTGTGCCGACGACGGGCAGGTCCACTCGGGCCCTGGCCGACACAGGTTCGCGGCCGACGAGCACCTCGTGGCCGTCTTCATCACCGGGGTAGCAGCAACTGCTGCCCCGGGCCTCCACCCCCAATGGAGGTGAGCCGGCGTCGACGGGCACCCACGAGCCCGTTCGGCGCCGGCTCTTCCATGTCCTGGGGAGCTCTCCGGGGAGCTCTCCGGGGAGTTCCCGGGAGTGCGCGCAGGGGGCGGCCCGGCCCCAGCCAGATTGGTGCTGGCAGGCTGCGGCCGTTACGTTGTGCACCATCATGTGGTCGGGGTCACACACGCCGATGACCACGCTGAAAGTTGTCGGCGTCCGGCGATCCCGTGACTGCCGCTAGCTGTTGAAGGAGAGTGCGTTGTCCGATACTGCCGGCTTCGGCCCCGACCTTGCGGAGGTCTTCGGGCCTTCCCAGTCCGACGGTGGGCCCGACCTCATCCAGCTGTTGACGCCCGAGGGTGAGCGCGTCCACCACCCCGACTTCGACTACGACTTCTCGGCCGAGGAGCTCCGCGGTCTTTACCGCGACATGGTGCTCACCCGACGCATCGACGTCGAGGCCACGGCACTCCAGCGCCACGGCGAGCTCGGCATCTGGGCGCAGCTGCTCGGCCAGGAGGCCGCGCAGATCGGCGCCGGCCGTGCCCTGCGCCCGCAGGACTACGTCTTCCCGACCTACCGCGAGCACGGCGTCGCCTACTGCAAGGGTGTCGACCCGCTGCGACTGCTCGGCCTCTTCCGCGGGGTCGACCAGGGTGGCTGGGACCCCAACGAGAACAACTTCGGTCTCTACACGATCGTGATCGGCGCCCAGACCCTGCACGCCACCGGCTACGCCATGGGCATGCAGCGCGACGGCGTCGTCGGCACCGGCGACCCCGAGCGCGACTCGGCGGTGATCGCCCACTTCGGTGACGGCGCGTCCTCGCAGGGCGACGTCAACGAGGCCTTCATCTTCGCCGCGTCCTACAACGCCCCCGTCGTGTTCTTCTGCCAGAACAACCAGTGGGCCATCTCCGAGCCGATCGAGCGCCAGACCCGCATCCCGCTCTACCAGCGCGCGCTGGGCTTCGGGTTCCCGGGCGTCCGCGTCGACGGCAACGACGTGCTCGCGACGTACGCCGTCACCAAGGCCGCGCTGCAGCGCGCGCGCGACGGCAACGGCCCGTCGTTCGTCGAGGCCTACACCTACCGGATGGGTGCCCACACCACCACCGACGACCCGACGCGCTACCGCCTGAGCGACGAGCTCGAGCACTGGAAGCTCAAGGACCCGATCGAGCGGCTCAAGGTCTACCTGCGCCGCAACGGCCTGGTGGACCAGCAGTTCTTCGACGAGCTCGACGCCGAGGCCAAGGAGCTGGGCCACCACCTCCGCGAAGGGTGCAAGGCGCTGCCCGACCCCAAGCCCCTGGACCAGTTCGGCTACGTCTTCAGCGAGATGACCGACGAGCTCGCCGCCCAGCGCGACGGCTTCGCTGCCTACCTCGAGTCCTTTGAGGAGACCCACGCATGAGCACCCAGAAGATCACCCTGGCCAAGGGCCTCAACATGGGCCTGCGCAAGGCCATGGAGGCCGACGACAAGGTACTGCTCATGGGTGAGGACGTCGGCAAGCTCGGCGGTGTCTTCCGCATCACCGACGGTCTGCAGAAGGACTTCGGCGAGGACCGCGTCATCGACAGCCCGCTCGCGGAGTCGGGCATCGTCGGCACCGCGGTCGGCATGGCGCTGCGCGGCTACCGCCCCGTCGTGGAGATCCAGTTCGACGGCTTCGTCTATCCCGCCTACGACCAGATCGTGTGCCAGGTCGCCAAGTACACCTACCGCTCGCAGGGCAAGGTGAAGATGCCGATCGTCATCCGCATCCCCTTCGGCGGTGGCATCGGCGCGGTGGAGCACCACTCGGAGAGCCCGGAGGCGCAGTTCGCGCACACGCCCGGCCTCAAGGTGGTGGCCTGCTCCAACCCGGTCGACGGCTACTGGATGATCCAGCAGGCGATCGCCCACGACGACCCGGTCATCTTCCTCGAGCCCAAGCGGCAGTACCACGCCGACAAGGCCGAGCTCGACGACTCGGCGACGCCCGAGCCGCTGTTCACCTCGCGCGTCGTGCGACCCGGCAGCGACGCGACGGTCCTGGCCTACGGCCCGACCGTCAAGACGGCCCTCAAGTGCGCCGAGGCCGCCGAGTCCGAGGGCCGCAGCCTCGAGGTCATCGACCTGCGCACGCTGTCCCCGCTCGACATGGGGCCGGTCTTCGAGTCCGTACGCCGCACCGGCCGCTGCGTCATCACCCACGAGGCGCACGTCAACCTCGGCATGGGCGCGGAGGTGGCGGCCCGGATCACCGAGCAGTGCTTCTACTCGCTCGAGGCCCCGGTGCTGCGGGTCGGTGCCTTCGACATGCCCTACCCGCCGTCGCGGATCGAGGAGGAGTACCTCCCCGACCTCGACCGCGTGCTCGACGCCGTCGATCGCACCTTCGCCTTCTAGTCCTCCGCCGGGTCGGAGGCCGCCCAGCGAGGCGTTCCGAGACCCGGCCCCGAAAGGATCCTGATGTCTGAATTCCTGCTCCCCGACGTCGGTGAAGGTCTCACCGAGGCCGAGATCGTCGCGTGGAAGGTCAAGGTCGGCGACACGATCGAGATCAACGACGTGATCGTCGAGATCGAGACCGCCAAGTCGCTGGTCGAGCTGCCCTCGCCCTTCGAGGGCACCGTGCTGGCGCTGCTCGTCTCCGAGGGCGAGACCGTCGCGGTCGGCACGCCGATCATCTCGGTCGGCGCCGAGGGAGAGGCCCCGGCCCCCGCCGCTGCGCAGACCGCCTCCGGCGCCGATGACGCCGCGGCCCCGGCCCAGGTCGACGCCGCCGACATCGACCTGTCCAACCCTGCGGCCTCCGGCTCGATGGAGGGCGCCTCGCTCGTCGGGCGCATCAAGGCCGATCGCGGTCCGATGCGGCGCGCCCGTCGTGGCTCGGCGTCACCGAGCACCGACGCCGGCGCCCAGACCCAGATGCAGCTGCAGGGGGCGTTCGCGCCCGGTGGTGCCCTGTCGGAGGACGTACTGCCGGCGGACGAGCCGCCGGTGCCGGCCGTCGACCAGCGTCCTGCTCCGTCCGCGGCGCCGGCCGAGGCGCTGGTGCCCCCGTCGGCCCAGGCCGAGCCCAGCGACGTACGCGCCCTGGCGAAGCCGCCGGTGCGCAAGCTCGCCAAGGACCTCGGCGTGGACCTGTCGACGCTGACGGGTTCCGGGCCGTCGGGCTCGATCACCCGCGACGACGTCCAGGGTGCCGGCTCGCGCAAGGCCGCTCCGGCCGCCGCTCCCGCTGCCGTGAGGTCCGCCCCCGGTGAGCGCGAGACCCGCGAGCCGATCAAGGGGGTGCGCAAGATGATGGCGGCGGCGATGAGCCAGTCGGCCTTCACCAGCCCGCACGTCACCGAGTGGGTCACCGTCGACGTCACTGCTGCGATGCAGCTGGTGGCCCGGTTGAAGAAGCGCCCGGAGTTCCGCGACGTCAAGGTCAGCCCGCTGCTCGTGCTGGCGCGTGCCGTCATCCTCGCGATGAAGCGCACGCCGGAGATCAACTCGTTCTGGGACGAAGCCGCGCAGGAGGTCGTCCACAAGCACTACGTGAACCTCGGCATCGCCGCGGCGACGCCGCGGGGGCTGGTGGTGCCCAACGTCAAGGACGCCGACGCGCTCTCGCTGACCGAGCTGGCAGCGGCCCTGGGCCAGCTGACCGCCACCGCGCGCGACGGCAGGACCCAGCCGGCGGAGATGGCGGGCGGCACCTTCACGATCACCAACGTCGGTGTCTTCGGCGTCGACGCCGGCACGCCGATCATCAACCCCGGCGAGTCCGCGATCCTCTGCTTCGGCGCGATCAACAAGCGGCCGTGGGTGGACGAGGACGGCGAGATCGTCGTGCGCGACGTCACCACCCTGGCGCTGTCCTTCGACCACCGTCACATCGACGGCGAGAAGGGCTCACGCTTCCTGGCCGATGTGGCCGGGATCCTCCAGGACCCGGGCACGGCGCTGCTCTTCTGAGCTGCTGTCGCAGCGGTGCGTGAGGGGGGGTTCCGAGGCTGGGGAACCCCCCTCACGCACCGCCGCGCGGCGAGCCCTGGTGGACCTGCCGATCAGCGGTGCGACAGGCGGAATAGGGCGGCCGAGAAGCCCCCTGAGCCACCGCTCGAACGACGCGTACGCCGCCCGGTCAGCGGGAGTGCCACGCGGCGAGGACCTCGGCCTCCCGCTCGGCGGTCAGCGCCGTCACCGGCGAGTCGAGGCAGTCCGCAGCGGTCTCCGCGATCGACCGCAACCGGAGCCCGGCCGCGACGGCCGGCGTGGGGTCGTGCGCCAGCATCCCGTCGTACTCCGGGCGGGGGAGCCACAGCGGCAGCGACCCCTCGCCCGCCCAGGGGGCCACGCCCTGAGCCTCCAGGAACGCTGCGTCGACCCAGGTCAGCCGGGGCTCGGCGCTGCCCACCCCGACGGCCACGTCGGCCAGCACCTCCGAGAGCGGCACCGGCATCCCGACCGCGTCGAAGACGCCGGTCACGCCGGCCCCGCCCGCATCGAGCAGCCAGGCCGCGAGGTCGCGTACGTCGATGACCTGGACCACGTCCTCGGGCCGACCGGGCGCCAGCACCTCGCCACCGCGGGCCAGGCGCTGGGGCCAGTGGGCGAAGCGCCCCGACGGGTCACCCGGGCCGACGATCAGGCCGGGTCGAGCGATCATCCATGACCTCGCGTGCTCCTGCACGATCTGCTCGCAGGCCACCTTCATGCCGCCGTATGCCTCGGGATCGACCGCCAGGTCCACGTCGTCGGTGATCGGCTCGACGAGCGGCTCCATCGCGGGTGAGGAGCTGTCGGCGTAGGCATTGATCGTCGAGACGAACACCCAATGGGCCCCTGACGTCGCCGCCACGGCGTTGCGGACGTGCGAGGGGAGACGGGCGACGTCGACCACGACGTCCCACGTGCCCGTCGCGAGCGCGGCGGGGGCCGTCCCGGCCCGGTCCCACCTGAGGTGCTCGACACCGACCGGCAGCGGTCCGGACTCGCCACGGCAGCCGCAGGTGACGTGCCACCCGCGCTCCACCGCCTGGGTGGCCACCTCGCGGGAGAGGAACTGGGTGCCGCCGAGCACGAGGAGCCTCATGCATCCACTCCAGCCCCCGGCTGCCGGGCCGGCAAGATCGTTCGCTGTCGGCGCAACCGAAGGCGGACCCCTTTGTCATCGACGCCGGTGCGCTGCCAGAATGGCTGTCTCGGATCGTGTGGAAGGAGCAGGGGCTTGTCCTTCGATGCTGCCACCGCTACCTCCGGCGAGTCCACCACTGCCGCGCTGCTCGCCCGCGCGCAGCAGGTGGCCGACCAGCTGCAGAGCGAGGCCAAGCAGGAGGCCGAGCGGCTGACCGCCCATCTCGCCGTGCTGCGCGAGGAGGCCCGTCGGCTCGAGGCCGAGGCCCAGCGCGACCGTGCGGAGGCCGGCCGGGCGCGCAAGCAGGCCGAGGACGTGCTGGCCGGGGCGTCGGAGGAAGCGGCGACCATCGTCATGGACGCCAACGAGCAGGCCGCACTGCTGATGAGCTCGGCCGCGGGCGCGCGTGACGAGCAGGTCGAGCAGGCGCGACTCGAGGGGGACCAGCTGCGCGCCCGGGCGCAGCAGGACGCTGTCGGGCTCCGCGCCGAGTCCCAGGAGCTGCGCGACACCGCGGCCGCGGAGAAGGCCGCCATGCTCGACGCCGCGAGGGCGGAGGCGGAGGCCACCGTCGCGGCCGCCCAGGAGACCGCGTCCCGCCTCGTCGAGGAAGGTCGCGCGACGGGGCAGCACCACCTCGACTCCGCCCGTGCCGAGGCGGAGTCGCTCAGGGCGAGCGCCTCCACCGAATCGGCCCGGATGCGCGACGAGGCTGCGCTTCACTCCGAGGAGCTGCGCCGCACGGCGGCGCTCGAGGCCGACCGCGTCCGACAGCTGGCCGACGAGACCCTCGCCGCGGCCCGCGCGGAGAGCGAGGAGCAGCTGCGCCAGGCCGCCGAGCAGACCGCGTGGGCGACCGCCACCGTCCGTTCTGTGCTGGAGGGTGCGGCCTCCGAGGCCGACTCGATCCGCAAGGCCGGTCACGCCGACGTCGCTGCGCACACGAGCGTCGTACGCCGTCGGCTCCAGGGCGTGATCGCCGCCATCAACGGACGGATGGTCCTCGAGCTGGCCGAGGCCCATCAGCGTGCCGATGCCACAGACCAGGCGGCCGCCCTTGCGGCCAAGGAGGCGGAGAGCGAGGCGACGGCCATCCGCCAAGGGGCCGAGACCGAGGCAGCCCGCATCGTCGCCGACGCGACCGACGAGTCCGAGCGCGCGGTGGCTCGCCTCGAGCGCCGTCGCGCCGAGGCGGAGTCGGGCGCCGCAAGCCTGCGCGCCCTGGTGGCCGAAGAGGTCACCCGCAGCCGTGCCGAAGCGGCGGAGGATCGGCGACGGGCGCGTGAGGAGTCACTGGCGCTCGTGGCCGAGGGCCGTGCCGAGGCCGACCAGCTCCGCGAGGGCGCCCGACGTGCGCTCGAGCGGGCGCGCGCCGAGATCGCCCAGCTCCAGGTCCAGCGCGACGGCATCGCCGCCGAGCTCGGACAGCTCTCGGGCGTCATCGAGGCACTCTCGGTCCCCGAGCGTGACCAGACCGCTCTTTCAGGCCCCATCCCGATCATCCACGCTTCCCCCACCCCGACCTGTGACCAGGAGACCCCCGATGCCTGACGAGATGTTCACCACCGTGCGACGTGGCTACGACCCGACCGAGGTCGAGCGGGCCCTGGGCCAGGTGCAGGGCGAGGTCGCCGACCTGCGGACACGGCTCGAGGCGGCCGAGGCCGCCGCCGAGCAGGCGCGCGGTGAGGCCTCGGCCTCGCGCGAGGCGCTGGTCTCACGCGAAGGCCAGGAGCCCGAGCTTCCGACGTACGAGCACCTCGGTGAGCGTGTCGGGCAGATCCTCTCCCTCGCCGAGGCCGAGGCCTCGGAGACCCGCAGTCGCGTCGGCGCGGAGGCCGAGGCGTTCCGCAAGGACGTCGAGGCCCAGGTGGCCACGCTGCGCGCGGACGCCGACCGATACGCCGAGGAGACCCGTCGCGACGCCGAGGCGGAGGGTGCCCGGATCGTCGCCGACGCCCGCAAGGCCGCGGACTCCGAACGCGACGCCGCTGAGCGGGACGCCTCCGCCCTGCGCTCCGAGGCCGAGGCCCTCTACGAGGACCAGCGGGCGAAGGCGGCCCAGGCGGCCGCAGACTTCGAGACCACGCTCGCCGAGCGGCGGCAGAAGTCCACTTCCGAGTTCCAGGCCCAGCAGGCCGCCGCCCAGGCAGAGCTCGACGCCATGACGGCGCGCAACAGCGATGCCATGGCAGCCCTGGAGCACAACCGGAGCGAGGCCGAGGCCCGCGTGGCCCGGATGCTCACCGAGGCCGAGGAGCGCGCCGCCTCGATGGTCAACGAGGCACGGGCGACGGCCGACCGGGTGCGCGCCGAGTCCGACCGCGAGCTCGCGGCGGCCTCCCAGCGTCGCGACAGCATCAACGCCCAGCTCTCCAACGTCCGGCAGATGCTCGCCACCCTCACCGGCACGGTGCCCGGGGTGATCCCGGTCGGGGAGCCGGCGGCCGACGAGGCTCCGGCCCCCGACGAGGAGGTCGCGGCTGACTCCGAGCCGGGCCAGTCCGAGCCGAGCGACGAGGAGTCCTCGGAGCAGGTGTAGCCGGGCCTCAGCCCTTCGGCACGCCCCGCCGCGGCGTCGTCGCGCCGGTGATCCACCCCGCGAAGAAGGCCGAGAGCTCGCGCCCGGTCTCGGACTCCCAGTGCGCGACGATCTGCTCGCGCGTGACCGAGGTGTTGTCGTTGTCGTCCAACCAGGAGCGGGCGATCCGGTAGAACCGGTCGTCGCCGAGCTCGACCCGCAGCTCGTTCCACATCAGCGCGGGCGTGGTGTAGATGTTGGACCCGCCGAACTGCCGGGGGTCGTAGGCGCCGGGCGGACCGTACGTGTCGCGCAGGCCCTGGTCGGCGGCCCGGGCGCTCCGGACGCTCTCGCGCATCGGCTGCAGGTCGTGCTCGTCCTGGTAGACCCACTGCATCATCATCGTCATGCCCTCGTTGAGCCAGACGTCGCGCCAGTCCGCGGGCGAGACCTGGTCGCCGTACCACTGGTGCACCAGCTCGTGCGCGATCACCTGAGGCGACAGGACGTACTCGTTGTTGCCCAGCGTCACCATCGTCTGGGTCTCCATGGCGCTCTGCGACGCGGTGACGACGAGGCCGAGGGAGTCGAACGGGTAGGGCCCGAGCTTGCCCGAGATCCAGTCGATCGAGGCGGCGGCGGTCTGGACCTGGTCGAGGCCGAGCACCATCCCGCGCGGGGTCCAGTAGTCCACGCGCAGGCCCGAGTCGGTGGTGTTGCTGCTGTGGGCGTAGTCGCCGATCGCGAGGGTGACGAGGTACGACGACGCCGGCTCGGTGAGCTGCCACGAGGTGGTGGTGCTGCCGTCCTCGGTGGTGAGCTCGGTGAGCTGTCCGTTGGAGATCCCGGTCCAGGGCGCCGGCGCGCGCACGGTGATGTCGTACAGCGCCTTGTCGGACGGCTGGTCGTTGACGGGGTACCAGGTGTAGGCGCCGTAGGGCTCCTGCATCGTCCACACCTCGCCGGTGTCGGTGATGGTGAAGCCGGTCGTGGAGAAGTCGCTGCGGGTGGTGGGGGCGGGTGCGGGCTCGGGAGTGCCGACGTAGTCCATGGTGAGCTCGTAGCGCTGGTCGGCCTCGATGGGCGCCTTCACCACCAGGTCCTTGCCCCGGCGGACGAACTGGACGACGGTGCCATCGACGGCGACCTCGCCGACGGTGAGCCCGGGGCCGAGGTCGAGCTGGAAGCGGGGCGCGGTGCGAGCGGCGCGGAAGGTGACGGCGGCGCTCGCGGTGAGCCGCTTCGCGAGGGGGTCCCAGCTCAGGTCGAGGTCGTAGAGAAGGGCGTCGACGCGCGGGTCGCCGACCTCGGGATAGACGCTGTCCTCGACCGGCGTGGACACGGCGAGATCGAGGTCCTGCTCCACGGGGTCGATCACCGGAGCGGGCGAGCTCGGCGCGACGGCGACCTCCTCCGCGCCTCCCGGCGCGGTGCTCGACGGCGCCGGGGTGCCGAGCGCGTCGGGTGCAACGGTGCCGGAAGTGCAGCCGGCGAGCAGCAGCACCCCCACGGCGGTTCGTGCCGCGAGCGCACTCGACCGCAGCGAACGGCTCACTTATCGCCCCGGAGGAGGGGACGTGCCAGCTTGCGACCGTGGTGGATCTGCGCCTTCACCGTGCCGAGCGGGGCGTCGACCAGGGCAGCGATCTCGTCGTAGGGCAGCCCGTAGACGTCGCGCAGCAGCAGCGGCTCGACGAACTGCGGGTGGTCGCGCTCGATGGTCTCCATCGCCTCGAGCAGGTCGAGGCGGGTGCCGGCGATGACGCTGGTGGTGCGCGGGTCGGGCCGGTCGTGGGCGCCGTCCTCGAAGTCCGTCGGCGTGGCGAGGTTCTTCATGCGCCGGTACGTCGACCGGGCGCTGTTGACCGCCACGACGTGCAGCCACGTGGTGAACCGGCCGCGGCCGCCCCACGAACCGATCTTGGTCGCGACGTTGAGCATCGCCTCCTGGCAGGCGTCCTCCGCGTCACCGGAGTAGGGCAGCACCCCACGGCAGATGTTGAGCACCCGAGGGCGGGTCGCAGCGAGCAGCGACTCCAGCGCGTCACGGTCCCCGTCGCGGGCCTGCCGCGCGAGGTCGTCGATGTCGTCGGGCGTCAACGCGACCCCGTGGTCCCCCGAATTGCTCACCTCTGCACGATAATGCCCGGGTGTCCGCTCCCTCTCGTCTCGGTCGTTATCCGGTGCGCCGTCGCATCGGTTCGGGAGCCTTCGCGACCGTCTGGCTCGCCTACGACGAGCACCTCGACTCCCCGGTGGCGATCAAGGTCCTCGCCGACAACTGGAGCGGCGACCTCCACATCCGGCGGCGCTTCGTGGAGGAGGGTCGTTTCCTGCGCAAGGTCGAGTCGCCCCATGTCGTCACCGTCTACGACGCAGGCGAGCTCGCCGACGAACGCCCCTACCTGGTCATGGCGTACGCCGACCAGGGCACGCTGGCCGACCGGCTCGAGCTCGGCACGCTCGAGCCCGGCCAGGCGCTGAGGGTCATCACCCAGGTCGGTCGCGGACTGACCGCCTTGCACGACCGCGGCGTCCTCCACCGCGACGTGAAGCCCGCCAACGTCCTCTTCCGCACGGTGGAGAACGCCCGCTCCTCGCAGGTCGTGGCCATGCTGGGCGACCTCGGGCTGGGCAAGGCGATGGACATGTCGTCTCGACTCACCATGGTCGGCGGCACCCCGACGTACGTCGCTCCCGAGCAGGCGCGGGGCGAGGGACTGGACGCCAGGGCGGACCAGTTCTCGCTCGCGGCGCTGAGCTACTACCTCCTCGCCGGGCGCCAGCCCTACCACCACACGAGCCTGGTCGCCGCCGAGGACCCGGCGCCGCCCGCGCCCATGGGCATCGGCAACCCCGAGGCCGAGGCTGTGGTGCTCAAGGCGCTGGCCAAGGACCGAACGGAACGCTTCGACGACGTCGAGTCCTTCACGGCGGCCCTCGTGGATGCCCTCGGTGGACGCGTCGACGAGGCCGCGCCGGCGTGGATCCCGGTGGACCCGGACCTCACCCGGGCGGCACCCCGGCCGGACCCGACCGGTCAGGCCTCGGACCTGCCGCCGCCGGCCGTGCCGGTCCGCCGACGTCGTCGCCTGCCGGGGTTGGTGGCCGGCGTACTGGCCCTGTCGCTGGGTGTCGGCGCGGGGTGGGGCCTCGAGCGGGCCACGACCTCCGACCGCACAGTGGACGACGCCACCGGGACGATCTCGGTGACCGTGCCGGAGACGTGGACCGCGCAGGTGGACCCCGAGCAGTGGACGCCGGCCGAGGGCCAGCAGGAGCAGCCCTCGATCGCATCGGGCACCCGTCCCGGCTGGAACACCGACGCCGACCCCGCGTCCGGCGTCTTCGTGGGGATCCTGGAGGCGGAGAAGCTGCCCTCCCAGGTGCCTCAGCACCCCACGTGCGCGGACGGTGGGGCGCTGATCCGGGACACGCAGGACGGCGACGACTCGATGACGGTGTTCTTCAGCGGCTGCCCCGGTCCCGACGTCACCGTCGAACGAGTCGTCCAGTTGACGTCGAACCGGCTCCTGTGGGTGCAGGTGCGCAGCGCGGACCGGGCCACCGCCAACCGCGTGCTGGAGTCGGTCACGACCTTCGGCATCTGACCGCAGGTTGTGGGAGGGCTCAGCCGAGCCGAACCCCGGCGGCGACCCGAGCGATCAGGTCGGCCATTCCGGCCACGTCGACCTCGCGACCGCTGACGGCGATCTCCACCTGCGCGAGGCCCGAGCCGGTGAGGTCGAGCCAGGTGAGGAAACCGTGGCGCAGGTGACGGTTGGTGACGTAGGTGTAGTGGAGGCTGTCGGCGGTCCGGCTGACGATCGCGACGCCGTCCTCGTCCGCGTCGAGGTCGTCGATCCGCCCGGTCAGGGTGCTCTCGACGGATCGACGCTGGCTCAGCACCTGCTCCACGCGCATGGAGTAGGTGAACGTCTCGTGGTCGGGCGGGCGCCACTGCCACTCGTTGAGGGAGTTCTCGAAGAAGTCCCACCCTCGCGGAGCCGGCAGCGACAGCATGAAGTCCCCGCTCCCGACGCGCTGCCTGGTCAGCGCCAGCCGGACGTCGAGCGATGCGGCCGGCGGGTCGGGCAGCAGGTCGGGCACGGGGTCGATCGGGAGGCTCGGCGACGTGGCTGCGACAGGGCTCGGCGCGCCGGCTCCGGGCGGGTTCTCGGCCAGGGCGAGGGAGACGCCGAAACCACCGCCGACGCCGAGCGCCAGCAGCATCGCCAGCACCGTCGGCCCCCGCCATGTCACGGGCGCCAATCTAGTGGCAGACGACCTAGGCAACGCCGCTGGAGGGGCCGCGCATGCCGGCGGCGACCCGTTGGATGAGGTCGCGGGTCCCGGCCACGTCGCGCTCGCGCCCGTGCACGACGATCTCCACGTCTGCCAGGCCGCTGTCATCGAGGTCGAGCCAGCGCATGAAGCTGTGCCGGGCGTTGCCCTCGTTGCTGCGGTAGGTGTACTCCAGGGAGTCGGCCCCCCGCGCGACGATCTCCACGTCCTCCTGGTCGTCGCGCAGCCGCTCCACGCGGAGGTCGATGGCGTCCTCGACAGTGAGGTCCTGGCTGTTGATCTGCTCGATCCGCATCACGTAGCTGTTGTTGGAGGTCCCCGGCTGCTTCCACTTCGCCTCGTTGGTGGCGTTGGTGTTGGTCGTCCAGCCCGTCGGGACGGGAAAGGTGATCGCGAACTTCCCGCTGCCCAGCGTGGTCGGCGTCATCGCGACGCCCGGGCGGAGCGGCGGGTCGTCGGGATCCTCGGCGTAGGGCCTCGGTGCCTCCACGGGCAGCGCGGGACGGTGGGCTGTCACGGGTGCGGGGACGCCGCTGCCGACCTGCGCGTCGCGTGCCTGTCCGGCCGCGGCGAAGCCGGCCCCGGCGCCGATCGCCAGGAGCACGACCAGCACCGCAAGCCCCCGCCATTCCATGGGGCCACGCTAGCCGGGGCCCGGGCCCCGGCGTGTGGGCGCACGTCCTACGGTGGCCCCATGCTCATCCGCAACGCGCGCCTCGTGGCCGTGACCGACTCGTCTGCAGGCACGGTCGACGTGCGTGCCGATGCCGGTGTCGTCGTCGAGATGGGCGTCGACCTGGCGCAGGGCGCGAGCGAGGCGTCGTACGACGCGGACGGGGGCTGGCTGATGCCCGGCCTCTGGGACCAGCACGTCCACCTCGGCCAGTGGACGCTCGCGTCGGCGCGGCTCGACCTCGGCCCGGCGCGCTCCAGCGCGGAGGCGGTCGCGCTGGTGCGCGAGCGGCTGGAGGAGTGGCCGGACCTGCCGGTCATCGGATGGGGCCACCGGCCCACTGCCTGGCCCGAGAATCCCGCGGTGTCCGACCTGGACGCGATCGAGACCGACCAACCGATCGTCCTGATCGCAGGGGACGGCCACCACGGCTGGCTCAACACGACCGCACTGCACGTGCTGGCCCTGCCGACCCGCGACAGCGTGGTCAGCGAGGCCGAGTGGTTCATGGCCTACGGCCGGTTGGCTTCGGTGCTCGGGACGGACGGGACCGGCCCCGATGCCTACCACCGCTCGATGGAGGCCGCGGCGGCGCAGGGTGTGGTCGGTCTGGTCGACCTCGAGTTCAGCGGTGGCGTCGCGGACTGGGCGGCGCGCTGGGCCGAGGGCGCGAACCTCATCCGCGTCCGGCACGCCTGCTACGCCGACGGCCTCGACGACGTGCTCGCCCGCGGCCTGAGGTCCGGCGATCCGCTCGACGGCGACCCCCGCCTGACCATGGGGCCGCTCAAGATCATCAGCGACGGGTCGCTCAACACCCGCAGTGCATGGTGCTGCGAGCCCTACGCCGAGAAGGGCGTGCCCGGCAGCGAGTCGGGTCACCCCAACCAGTCCTCGGCCGAGCTGCGTGCGCTGCTCGCGCAGGCGGCCGCCGGGGGACTCGACGTCGCGGTGCACGCCATCGGCGACCGCGCCGTCACCGAGGCGCTCGCCGCCTTCGAGGAGACCGGCGCCCGTGGTGGCATCGAGCACGTGCAGCTCACCACGCGCGAGGACGTACGCCGCATGGCCGACCTCGGGGTGCGCGCGAGCATGCAGCCCGCCCACCTGCTCGACGACCGCGACGTCACCGAGCGGCTCTGGCCCGGCCGCGCCGAGCGCTGCTTCCCGCTGCGCTGGATGCTCGACGCCGGCGTCGACGTGGTGCTGGGCTCCGACGCGCCGGTCTCGCCCCTCGACCCGTGGCTGGCGATCGCCACGGCCGTGCACCGCTCGGGCGACGACCGCGAGCCGTGGCACCCCGAGCAGTCCATCACTGCCCAGGAGGCGCTCGCCGCGTCGACCGACGGCCGCGGCACCGTCGCGGTCGGACATCCGGCCGACCTGGTGCTGCTCGACGCCGACCCGCTGGCGGGCGACTCCGACCACGAGCACGCGCTGCGACTGCGGGACTTCGCCGAGCACGTGGTCGCGACGTGGGTCGCGGGCGAGACGGCGTACGCCCGCCCCTGAGCGGTGTGCGAGGCGGCTTTTCGCGGCCGCGATTCCTCCTCACGCACCGCCGCCGCGCGCGTCGTCGTTCGAGCGGTGTGCGAGGCGGCTCTTCGAGGCTCCGAATCCCCCTCAGGCACCGCTCGAGCGGGGAGGTCGGACCGCGTGTCAGGCCAGCGCCAGCGTCGCGTCGAGCACGAACGCCGGGTCGTCGAGCCTGTCGCCGTACACCTCGCGGAGCTGGCCGACGCGGTAGCGGACCGTCTGTGCGTGCACGAAGAGCTCCTCGGCCACCGCGTCCCGGCGCCCGTGGTGGAGCAGCCAGCTGCGCAGGGTGTCGGTGAGCTTCTCGGCGGTGGAGGGCCGCAGGTCGGCCATCGGGGCGAGCACGCGGGCGCGCAGGTCGGCCCGTGCGTCGGCGTCGGAGCTGAGGACGAGGGCCGCGAGGTGGTCGTCGGAGTCGACGAGCCCCTCGATGCCGAGGGCGGTGCAGCGCAGCGCGCGCCGGTAGGAGCCGACTGCCTCGAGCCACGGCGTGCTCGGCCCGACCACCGCGTCCGTGCCGCGGAGCGCGCGCAGCAACGTACGTCGGGCGGTGGCCGACCCGGCGCCGGGCACCAGCAAGGAGGCGTGCCCCTCGGGCAGGTCGGGGATGTCGTCGGTCGGCTGCAGCGTCCGCTGGTCGAGCGCCGTCAGCGCGTGCGAGACCTGCGACTCGGGCAGGACGATCGCGGTCAGTGCGCCCGGCGGCTCCCACTCGGCGCGCTCGGCTGCGGCGTTGACCGCATCGGCCGGCGCGCCCGTGAGCAGGGCTCGCGCCAGGCGTTCGAGGTTGCGCTGCCGGAGGCGTCCGCTGCTCTCGAGCTCGTCGGTGTGTCCGGCGACGGACGCGGCGGAGAGCTCGTCGATGTAGGCGAACACGAGCTCCGCGAAGCGAGCCAGCTGGCCGGAGTCCACGCCCGCCGCGACGGCCGTGCCGGCCATCTCGCGCCAGGACGCACGCGCACCGATGCGGTAGGCCGAGAGCAGCGCCTCGACCGTACGCCCGGCGCGGGCCTCGCCGCGACCGAGCTGGTAGGCGCCCTCGATCGCCGGCGCCTTGGGGGCATCGGCATCCTGGCGGGTGGCGAGGGTCAGGAAGCCGCCGAGCGCGAGCTGCACGGCGTTGCGGATGACCTCGCCCATCCGTCCGCTCCAGGCGCCCGCATAGCTCGGCACCTCCTCGATGATCCGGAGCACGGCGCTGTCGGCGACCTCGGCGAGCCGCGAGCGCAGGGCGTCAGCGACCGCGGGGTCGAGGCCGACCACCGTCGGGAGTTGTGTGGCGGAGCGCACAGTTCGCTGGACCACGGGCACTCCTGACGTCGTTTTTGTTCGCTGCGAACAATAGTGTAGCCCAGATTCACGTGCCCGAGGCAGGTAATCCTGCCCCGTCTCCGTCAGATTGGTACCTATGACCACGACTCTCGAGCCGCCCACGGGCAGCACCCGACGGAGCCGACGACTGGGCGACCACCTCGTCCGGGTCGCCGAGGCGGCCACGACGCCGTACCTCCCGGCCGACTTCATGGACCTCTTCGCGCCCCTGCGCTCCGGTGCCGACCTGCGTGGTCGCATCGAAGCCGTGCACCCCGAGACCGCGGACGCGGCCACGATCGTCATCCGTCCCGGCGCCGACTGGGCGGGCCACGTGCCCGGCCAGTACCTGCGCATCGGCATCGACGTCGACGGCGTACGCCAGTGGCGCGCCTACTCGCTGACCCACGGCCCGCGCCGCGACGGTCGCATCTCGATCACCGTCAAGGCCGTCCCCGACGGCCTCGTGAGCAACCACCTGGTCCACCACGCCCAGCCCGGCACGATGGTGCACCTCGAGCAGGCGGCCGGCGAGTTCGTCCTCCCGCCCGAGGGCGGCAAGTTCCTCATGGTCACCGCCGGCTCGGGCATCACGCCGGTGATCGGCATGCTGCGCAACCTCTTCCCGAGCACCGACGACGGCGTGCTCCGGCCGACCCGCAGCGCGCAGCACGACATCGTCGTGGTGCACGTCGCGCCGAGCCACCCCGACTCGATCTTCATCCGCGACCTCGAGGCGCTCGACGCCGCCGGCGCGATCACGCTCGTGGCGAGGTACGACGACGAGCACGGCGTCCTCGCCGTCGACGACCTGGCCGACCTGGTGCCCGACCTGGCGGAGCGCTCGACGCTCGCCTGCGGTCCGGCCGGACTGCTCGACGCCCTGGCCGCCCACCACGAGGCCGCCGGGATCACCCTCACCACCGAGCAGTTCCGCACCGCCCGCATCGAAGCCGGCGACGGCGGCACGGTCTCGTTCGCCTCCGGCCCCTCCCTCGACCTCGACGGCGCCACGTCGATCCTGGACGCAGCAGAGGAAGCGGGCGTGCTGATGCCGAGCGGCTGCCGCATGGGCATCTGCATGGGCTGCGTCCTCCCGCTCCGCGAAGGCAGCGTCCGCGACCTCCGCAACGGCGCCATCACCACTGCAGTGCCGGGCGAGAGCGGCGACGTCAAGGTGCAGACCTGCATCAACGCCGCGGCCGGCCCCTGCCAGATCGACCACTGACCCTCCCTGAGCTCGACCTCCCCCGACACCCCAGGAGATCGCCATGACCACCATCCAGAAGAAGTCCGCCCTCCCCGGCCAGGCCAACCCGATCGCGCACCTCACCGAGGCCGACATCGAGCAGATCGGCATCGAGCTCGACGCCATCCGCCAGGACGTCCTCGACTCCCGTGGCGCCGGCGACGCGGCCTACATCCGCAAGCTCATCGACCGCCAGCGCAAGATCGAGCTCGGCTCGCGCGCGGTACTGCTGTTCAGCGTCTTCCCGCCGGCCTGGGTGCTGGGCACCGCCGGTCTGAGCATCGCCAAGATCCTCGACAACATGGAGATCGGCCACAACATCCTCCACGGCCAGTGGGACTGGATGCGCGACCCGAAGATCCACTCCAGCACCTGGGAGTGGGACATGGCCTCACCCGCCGCGCAGTGGAAGCACAGCCACAACGAGGTGCACCACACGTACACCAACGTGGTCGGCAAGGACAACGACCTCGGCTACGGCATCATGCGCGTCGACGAGGACCAGACCTGGGCGCCGTTCCACCTCGGCCAGCCGATCTGGTGCTTCATCAACGCGGTCTTCTTCGAGTACGGCATCGCTGCCTACGACCTCGACCTCGGCGCCGTCATCAAGAAGAAGCAGACCAAGGACCCGGACTTCCGCGCCCGCGCCAAGCAGGTGCTCAACAAGATCCGCAAGCAGGCGACCAAGGACTACGTCGTCCACCCGCTCCTGTCGATCCCCACCGGATCGTTCGTCCCGACGCTGGCCGCCAACTTCACCGCCAACATCGTGCGCAACCTGTGGTCCAACTCGATCATCCTGTGCGGTCACTTCCCCGAGGGCGTCGAGACCTTCGAGAAGCGCTCGATCGAGGGTGAGAGCAAGGGCGACTGGTACGTCCGCCAGATGCTCGGCTCGGCCAACATCTCCGGCTCGAAGGCCCTGCACCTGATGAGCGGCAACCTGTCGCACCAGATCGAGCACCACCTGTTCCCGGACCTGCCGTCCAACCGCTACGCGGAGATCGCGCCCAAGGTGCAGGCCCTCTTCGAGAAGTACGACCTCACCTACTGCGCGCGCCCCCTGGTCCCGCAGGTCTACTCCGCCTGGCACAAGGTGGTCCGGTTGTCGCTGCCCAACGGCTGGCTCAAGACCACCACCGTCAAGAACGCTCCGCAGCAGCTCGGCATCCTCTACAAGATGGCCACGGGCGATCGTCGTACGCGTCGGCTGCTCGGCCGCAAGCTCGAGAGCGAGTCCCGCGCGGCTGCCTGAGGCCTGGGTGCCACCCCGTGCAGCTCGGTGGTCTGGACCTCGGTAGATGTACCGATGTATCAGATCGCGCCCCGGCGCATCCTTGGAGAGGACAAGCACACGCGACCTCGGGGAACAGGGATGGGCACGCACGTGAGGGAAACGGCCGGATGATCCGCTACGGCTCCATGGACGAGACCGACTCGCAGCGGCCCTCCGACCCGCCGAGGACGTTGCTGCCGCGCCCGCGCGAGTCCCCCGAGGACGGATCGTCAGCACGGCCCTCCGCCGCCTGAGGCGACGTCGTTCCTGGTTCGCAACCCAGTGATGATCAAGGCCTGACACTCTTCTCCGGGAGACGGGTCGGGTGGTCTGGACCGTCTCCCGAAGACTTGCCGCAGGCTCCTTCTAGATGCTCGCGCCGCTCGCCTGAGCGCTCCTAGCCTGTGGTGCAGGCGGTCCGTGGGGGATCAGCCATGTGGGGTTGAGGAGCACGACGATGAAGAGCGAGAGCAGCACCCAAGACTCGGGCCTGGCCGGACGACTCAAGGACCTCGAGCACTTCACGCGTTCGCTCGTCGCGGACGAACAGGCCGAGGAGATCGCGACCAACGTGATTCCGCTGGCGCGTGTTCCCGTGCCACGACGCGCGCGCGTGTTCCTGCGCGGTGGTGAGGGGCACGGCGTCTTCGCCGACCTGACCCTGACGGCTCCGGTCCGTTCCGCCCACGACTGACGTCCCGTGGCGCATGCCACGCGGTCGCCGTCGCTGCGCCTCCCGAGACCCGGTGGGTCGCTGACCTAGGGTCACCCGGTGGTCTGGCTGGTGGGTGTGCTCCTGCTCCTGTGGATCGCCTGGGGACCCGTCGTCCTCGTCCTCGTCGTGGCGGCCCTGTGCGTGCCGCGGATCCGGTGGTGGGTGCAGGACCGGACCTACGTCAGTCGCCGCGTGGCCGGATGGGCGGCGGGCGTCGTCGCCGCCCTGCTCGCCGTGGTCGTCCTGCTGCCCGACGGCTGGCTCCCCATCCCCCCGGCCCCCGGCGCCTGGGCAGGGCCGTCGTACGTCGGTCGCCCCGCGAGCCCGCGTCCGGTGGTCGCCGCCGAGGTCGCGCCGAATCCCCACCTTGCTGCGGCCGCCCCCTCGGCACGTCCCGGGCCGCTGGGCCTGCAGCCCGAGGTCGAGACGTCCTGGTTCGGACTCCAGCGCTGCGGTCGCCTCGAGCTCGCCTCGACCGACCTCCTGGTCGCCCGGTGCGCGGACCGGTCCGGCCCGAGCCTCCGGCTGATCGACCCCGACTCGCTGCGGCCCACGACCAGCCTCGACCTGCCGGACCTGCCCGGCGACTCCCGGTGCGCCGACGACGCCTTCTACCTCGACGACGCCGACCGCGCCGTGCTGGCGACCACGGACCGTCGCGTGCTCGCAGTGCGCACGAGGTCCGCTGACGGCCGGGCCGAGCTCGACACCGAGACGACCTGGGACCTCAGGCCGTACGTCCCCTACGGGGACTGCCTCGTCGCCCTGGCCCCGGACTGGTCCGGGCGCATCTGGTGGGCCTCGGAGCAGGGACTGGTCGGCACCATCACCCCCGAGGGTGCCCCGGACACCGGTCCCGCCGCAGGTTCTGACGCAGGTCCTGATCCCGGCCAGGTCAGGGTCCACGACCTGGGCGAGGACGTCAGGCACGGTCTCGTCGCCGACGAGGGCGGCGTCTACGTCGTCACCGACGAGGCACTCCACGGGCTCACGGCCGGGCCCGACGGCACGCCACAGGTCTCGTGGCGCACGCCCTACGACGGCTCCGACGGCTCGGCTCCCGTCCTGCTCGACGGCGGGGTCGTGGCGATCACCGACCGAGCGGATGCGCAGCTGGGGGTGGTGTTCCTGGCGCGCGAGGGCGGCCAGGTGATCTGTCGTCAACCCGTCTTCGGCAAGGACGAGGGCGCCACCGACAGCCCGCTCGCCCCGCTCGGCACCGGTGTCGCGGTGACCAACAACCGGGGCTACTCCTCGCCGCGCAGCACCCTGCTGGGCTTCACGAGCAGCCCCGGCATCGCCCGGGTCGACCTGGTCGACGGGGCGTGCGTGGAGCGGTGGAGCAGCGACGCGGTCTCACCGAGCTCGGGCGTGACCGCGAGCTGGCCCACCGGGCTGCTCTACGCGTGGACCAAGCGGCCGTCCCTGCTCGGCGTGAGCGCGTGGTACCTCACGGCCCTCGACGCGGAGACCGGACGCAGCATGTGGAGCGTGCGCACCGGCACCGGACTCCTCGCCGGCAGCCACCACTCGCAGATCGCGATCGGTCCGGAGGGGTCGGCCTGGATCGGCACCCTGGCCGGACTGGTGCGGGTCCAGGACCGCTCATGAGGGATATCTGAGGACGCGGTGAACGTGTTCGAGGCCGATCCACGTCCGGGACGTCCTCAGATATCGAGGCGGGAGCTCAGGGAAAGCTGAGACCGACCGTCTCCTCGCTGGTCTCCCACAGCCGCCGCTGCGCCATCTCGTCGCGCGCCAGCTGCGCCGTGCCGACGATGCGCGGCCGCCCGCTGGACTGCCCCGGCCCGCCCGGCCCGACGTACGTCCCGCCGGGGAGGTCGGCGGTGGCGGCCATCAGGCTCGGCCAGGCGCCGGCTGCCGCGGTCTGGGAGACCGCCTTGACGGCGGCGTCCAGGATCGCGGCTCCCCGCTGCTCGATGCCGCGCATCTGACCGTTGACGACCAGGTGCGTGCCCGCGAGCCCGGGGTGGGCTGCCAGCGCCGAGACCGGGAGGCCGGCCCGGCGGAGCCGACGGTCGAGCTCGAACGTGAAGAGCAGGTTGGCGAGCTTGGTCTGGCCGTAGACGAGCCACCGGCTGTAGCGCCGCCGCCCGCGCGGGTCGCCGAGCGGTGCGGAGCGCGCCAGCCGGTGCGCCTGCGACGACAGGGTGACCACGCGGCCCTCGCCGGAGGCGACGAGCTGGTCGAGGAGCAGCCCGGTCAGCAGGAAGGGTCCGAAGTGGTTGGTCGCCATCTGGGACTCCAGCCCGTCCACGGTCGAGCGGTGCGGCGTGGCCATGACCCCGGCGTTGTTGACGAGCAGGTGGATCGGTCCGAGCCCCGCGGCGGCCGCGCCCGCGGCGCGGACCGAGGCGAGGTCGGAGAGGTCCACGAGGAGCGTGTCGAGGACGGCGTCCGGCACCTCGGCGGTGATCGCCTCGGCCGCGGCGTCGAGCTTGGCGGGTGTGCGCCCGGCGAGCGCGACCCGGGCACCGTGTCGGGCCAGCTCGAGTGCGGTGTGGAAGCCGAGCCCGCCCTGCGTCGGGCCGGTGACCACGGCCGTACGACCGCCCAGGTCGCCGATGTCGTCGGTCGTCCAGGCGGCCTCGCTCACGGGGTCACGCCCAGAGCGGTGAGGACCCGCTCGCCCAGGTCACGGTCCCCCGACACCTGTACGGCACCGGGCCCGGCCGGCCGGCGCCCCCCGGCGAGCACGATGAAGGTCTCGCGATCCATGGCCAAGGTCACCGTCGGCTCTCCGTCGTCCGGTGTGCCCACCCGGCCGCGGCCGTCCTCGCCCACGACTGCGGTCGTCGGGTCGTGCCCCGCGACCTCGAGGCGTACGACACTGCCGACCGGCGCCTGCACCCGCTTGCCGACGACGTAGGGCAGGCTCTCCATGAGGTAGTCGGCGCTGTGCACGGCGGGCGCGGAGTCCAGGTTGCCGGGCATGTCGAGGGCGCGCCTGATGTCCTGCTCGTGCATCCACACGTCCAGCGGGCGGTTGCGCAGCAGCACTTCGGTGGTCCAGCCGAGCGCACCGAAGAGACCCGGCGCGGGGGCCGACGGCTCGGTGGGCGGGTCTGCGAGGAGCTGGGTGTGTCGGGCCGTGGTCGACTCGCGGATCTCGGTGATCAGGTCATCGGGCGACTCCGCGCGCCGGGCGACGACGCCCTGCTCGGTGAACTGGCCCATCATCCCGCGGACGTGCGGTGCCTCGCCGACCTCGACGTCCTCGTGCTCGCGTCCGGCCAGGAGGGCCTCGAGGTGGGCGACGTGCGCCGTGACGGCGTGGACGTCCCACCCGGGGAGGTCGGTCGCCGTGGACCACTGGTCGTCACCGATGTGCTCGAGGAGGTGGGTGAAGGAGTCGACCGCCTCCCACCACAGCGCGACGAGGGCGCTCAACCGCTCCGCTTCAGTCATGGGGCAGAGCGTAGGCCCCACCCGGGGACGGGTTCACGTCCCTCGTGCCGTGGCGGCGACGCTTCCAGTCACCCGGAGGGGTGGTGGTTTTCGGGTTCCCGACCGCGCAGCCCCTACGCTGCCGGGGACGGTCGGGGCCGGAACCGACCGCGCCACGCACACGAAGGAGTCGTCATGGGTATCGGAATCGGCATCTTGCTGCTCGTCCTCGGATTGATCCTCCTGTTCGCCATCAAGGAGTTCCCGGCGTCCCTGCAGGACGTCGTCGACCCCACCACCGTCGGCTGGATCCTGGTGATCGTCGGCGTCCTGGCCCTGGTGCTCGGTCTGGTCATGAACAACCAGCGCTCCCGGACCACCCACGTCGAGGAACGCCGCGAGGTCTGATCCACGGCCGGCGTCGTCGTGCGGCGACGCCGGCCCAGGCGGATAGCATCGGCCTGCCGGCGCACCCCGCGCCGCGTCGCTCGGGGGTGTGCTGTGGTTCGTCGTCTCGTCCAGGTCCTGACCGCTTTCGCACTCGTCTCCGTGCCTGCGCTGGCGGTGGCGCCGACGGCCTCCGCCAGACCCGTCTACAACGTCAGCGTGCCGACCACGTTCTCCCCGAACGGGGACGGGGTCCAGGACACGCTGCGCGTGCGCTACACGGTGCCCAGGCCGACGCACGCGCGGCTGAGGGTGACGAGGGCCGGGAAGGGGCGGGCGCTGCGGACCGTCGACCTCGGTTGGCACAGCCGCGGCACCTACAGGTGGACCTGGGACGGTCGCAACGACCGCGGCCGACTGCTGGGGCAGGGCATGTACCTCGTCGAGCTGGTGCTCCCCAACGGCACTGGGGTGGCCGATGATCGGACCAGGATCGACACCACGTTCAAGCCGATGCTCCAGACGCCGACCTACGGCGCGAGGAACGGCCGGGCCCGCGTGTTCCCTCAGTCGACCGACGTGACCGATGCCGTCGAGCTGACGGCCCGGATCTTCGAGCCGCGGGTGCGCTCGCTGCGCCTGGTGATCCGCAACGCCGCCGGCAAGGTTGTGCGCAAGGCGGACGTCGACAAGACCCTCGGACACGGTCGTGCGGTCCGGTGGGCCGCGCGCCGTGCCGGCAAGCCGCTCCGCAAGGGCCGCTACACCGCAGTGGTCAGCGGACGCGACAAGGCCGGCAACCGCGGGCGGTCGGCGCCGCTGAGGATCTGGGTCTCGGCCGACAAGCTCGTCTGGCAGGAGACCACCACGACGCTGCTGCCGACGGAACACCGGTTCGGGCCGTGCACCTACTCCACGGCCAACGGGTGCGGTGACTTCCCCGACTGCGGGGAGGTGGTGCCGAGCGCCCTGTTCACCGGCGGGCTGAGCTACCGCTCGAAGCACTGCGCAGTCCCGGAGTCACCGCAGTCGCGAGCCAGCTCCATGCACCTGATCGAAGTTCCCGAGGCCACAGGTGTGCGAGGCGTGTCCGCCGTTCGGGTGGCCTTCTCCGGAGCCACCACCACCCTCGGAGAGCCCGATGTCGGCACGCTGAGCGTCTGGGGGGGATCGCCGGACAGTGACGTCGTGGGCACCAGTGGTCAGTCGGAGTGGGTGCTGGACCCCGCATGGGGAGAGGGAGACGTAGGAGACCCCGACATCTACTTCCCGCAGCGTGACCCGGGTGCCGCCTGGAGCTTCTCCACCACGGGCACCGACTCGGTGGATGTCGCGTCGTTCACGGTGGACGTGCGCTACCTCGCCGTGGCGCGCTGACCGCGGGCGACCAGCCGCGGTCCTGCGCGATCCGTGCGGCCTCGCTGCGCGTGGTCGCGCCGGACCGGAGGAGCGCCGCGACCCTCTGACGGCACCGGTGCGCGGGACTGGACGGGTCACCGGACGGCACGCATACTGGCTCGGCCCGGCGCACGCGGCGCCGCGGTGCTCACCGGGGGTCCTCATCGTGCTACGCCGCCTCGTCCTGTCCGTGACCGCGCTCGGCCTGGCCGCGGCATCGGCCCTGGCGCTCCCCGTGTCGTCGCTCGGCGCGACGCCGGGTGATCTGACCGTCCACGTGCCCAAGGTCTTCTCCCCGAACGGCGACGGCCGCAAGGACGAGGCACGGATCCGCTACGAGCTGCCGAGGAACGGCCGGGTCACGGTGGTCGTGCTCCAGGGGATTCCCAGCCGGACCGTGAAGGTCGCCAAGCTGGGCTGGCAGAAGCGCGGCGAGCACCAGTGGAGCTGGGACGGTCGGGGCAAGGGAGGTCGTCGGGTCGCTGACGGCAGCTACTTCGTCAACGTCGCATTGACCGCGGCCGACGGCACCAGGATCACGCCTGCCCGACGCGCGAGGACCCGCGTCGACACGACCTTCAGCGCACGGGTCGAGGCGCGAACGGACTATGCCCTGCCCAGGGGCAAGGTCCTCCCGGTCTACCCCCGCACCTCGGTGGTGCGTGACTCGGTCAGTCTGCGCCCGCTCCTCCACGAGAAGGCGCGTTGGGCACGTCTCGTCATCAAGGACCGGCGCGGACGGACCGTGCTCTCCGAGGACGTCACCGACGCCGACGACCTCACCTACAGCAACGCCGACTACGGCCAGCCACACCCCGACGACGTGGTGTGGACCGCTCGGCGCCGCGGCAAGGCCCTCCCGCCCGGCCGCTACCGCGCCTTCGTCCGGGGCCGCGACGTCGCCGGCAACATCAACCGCACGGACACGTACCCGCTCCGGGTGTCGCGCGAGGCACTCGAGTGGCGCGAGGAGACGCGCGCGGTCGGGGCGCAGGGCAGCCGCACCGCTGTGTGCGGCTTCCTCTCCACCGCCAACGGCTGCGGCGAGGCGCCTG
Organism: uncultured Actinomycetota bacterium; assembly: GCA_963843815.1. GTDB lineage: Bacteria > Actinomycetota > Actinomycetes > Propionibacteriales > Nocardioidaceae > Nocardioides. The sequence goes on from CAWJLX010000006.1 coordinate 126,951, forward strand.
CTGAGTGCGGCGTCGTGGTGGCCAGCGCCCTGCTGGCCGGAGGACTCAGCTACCGCTCCGCCGAGTGCGACCCGGCCCGCCCGGAGCGCAACACCGCCTCAGCACTGCACTACCTCCCCGTGCCGGAGACCGCCGGGATCCGCGGCGTGGCCGCCGCGCGGGTGTCGTTCGCCGGCCGTCCCACGCCGGAGGCGGGGTCCGACCAGGGAACGCTGGCTGTCTGGCGCGAGCAGCGCGGGGCGCCCCAGGTCACCGTGTCCGGCTCCACCGGGGCGACGACTGGGTGGGTCGACTGCCCACGCGGCTGTCGAGGCATCGTCGTGTCGGAGTACGACGGGCGCTTCGACCCGGGGGTGGTCTGGTCCTTCACCACGCGGGGCACGAGCTCCGTCGACGTCGCGACGTTCACCGTCGAGGTCCGCTACCTCGCCGTCACGGACTGATCAGAGCCAACCCCGGTCCTGAGCGATCCTGGCGGCCTCGCTCCGCGTGGTGGCGCCCGTCTTGCCGATCGCGGCCGACAGGTGGTTGCGCACCGTCCCCTCCGACAGGTGCACCCGCGCCGCGATGGTGGCGACCGGTGCCCCGTCGAGGGCGTGCGTCAGCAGCTCGCGCTCCCGCTCGGTCAGCGGGCTCGGTCCGTCGATGAGCGACTCGGCGGCCAGGTCTGGGTCGATGACCCGCAGGCCCGCGTGCACCCGTCGTACGGCGTCGGCGAGCTGGCGCGCCGGGGTGTCCTTGACGACGAAGCCGGACGCACCTGCCTCGATCGCCCGCCGGACGTAGCCCGGGCGCCCGAAGGTGGTGACGATCAGGGATCGCGTGTCGGGCAGCTCGCGCTTCAACGCGGCAGCGGCCTCGATGCCGGTGAGTCCGGGCATCTCGATGTCGAGCAGGCACACCTCGGCGCCCGAGCCGCGCGCCGCTTCGACGACCTCGTCGCCCCGCCCGACCTGCGCCACGACCTCGAGGTCGGTCTCCAGGTCGAGCAGGGCCGCCAGGGCACCACGCACGAGGGCCTGGTCGTCGGCGAGCAGCAACCTGATCACGGCAGCTCCACCTTCACCCGGGTTCCGGGCGAGGCGGGGCTGATGGCGAGGGTGCCGCCCGCCCCGGCGACGCGTTCGCGCATGCCGCGCAGGCCGTTGCCCTCCGCCTCCGCACATCCGGCGCCGTCGTCGGTGACCGTGATGCCGTGCGGGCCGAGCTCGACGACGACCGTGGTCGCACGCGCATGACGTACGACGTTGGTCACCGACTCGCGCAGGACCCAGGCCAGCAGGGCCCGGTGGCGGGGGTCGGTGTCGGCGACGTCCCCGGCGACCGTGGTGGTCACGCCGACGTCGGCGAGCACCCGCGGTGCCGCGGCGAGCTCGGCGTCGAGGTTGCCGGCCCGTAGGCCACCCACGGTGGCGCGCACCTCCGCGAGAGCCTGACGAGCGGTGGTCTGGATGGACTCCAGCTCTTCCTTGGCGCGCGCGGGGTCCACATCGATGAGCCGTGCCGCGAGCTCCGCCTTCACCGACAGCGCGGTGAGCGAGTGCCCGAGCACGTCGTGCACGTCGCGGGCCACCCGTTCCCGCTCGGCGACCACGGCGAACTGGTGCTGGGCCGCGTGGGCCATCCGCTCGCGCTCGCCGAAGATCCGGATCATCGTGCCGCCGATCATCACCGGCCAGGCCATCAGGAAGAAGTAGGGCGGGAAGCCGTCGATGCTGAGCAGCGCGAGCAGGGGAGTGGCGGCCCAGAACCCCACGGCCCACTTCCAGGCGGGGGCCGGCAACGAGAGGGCGGACAGCATGGCGAGGTAGGGCGTGTAGCCGATCGCCGCCATGCCGATCACCGGGACGGTGGCCAGCGCGAACCCGACCATCGCCGCGAGGGCCAGCCACCCGTTGCCCCGACTGCTGTAGCCGACGACGTTGGCGACGGCGAAGCCGAGGATGCAGAGCAGGCTGGCGCCCTTCGCGGCGGACGAGACGTCGGCGTCGACGACCGAGATGATCGGGTAGACCAGGAAGACGAGCCAGATCGACGCGAAAGCCCAGCCCCACTTCTCCCAGGGGTTGCTCGGGACCTGCTCGGACGTCACGTCCGCGCCCGGCTCCGTCGTACGCCCCACATCGCCAGCAGGGAGAAGATCACCGTCCACGAGAGCACGTTAGCGACCGGCAGCCACAGGGGGTCCTGCCCGCCGACCGGGAGCCAGCCGTCGGTCAGCGGGAAGCGGGCCAGCGCGGCGTAGCCGTAGAGCGGCGTGAGGCGCCCGATCTCGAGCATCAGGCCGCTCATGGGCGTGAACACGTTGCCGAGGAAGGCCAGCACCACGATCATCCCGGACGCGATGCCGGGAGCGTTGGGGCCACGAAAGGCCAGGCAGACCGCCAGGCCGTAGATCGCGAACAGCGCCGACCCGAACCACACGATGCCGGCCGCGAGCACCCAGTCCGACCAGTCACCCCGGGCGCCGGTGGCGGCGCCGATGGCGAAGATCAGCGTGACCGGCACCGCTGCGACGGACATCGCGACCGCGGCCTTGGCGGCCACGAACGCCAGTGGTCGCATCGGGGTGAGGCCGAGCTGGCGGCCCCAGCCCATCACCTGCTCGGTCGCTGCGCTGCCGGCGACGCTGGTGGTCGCGGAGACCGCCCCGTAGGCGGCCATCGAGATCATCACGTACATCGCGACGTTGCCGCTTCCCACGGGGTCCTCCGAGCCGAGGCCGAAGACCAGGTACATGAAGGTCGGCAGGCCGACCACGAAGAACATCCCGATGCGGTCGCGCAGCTGGCGCCGGAGGTCGAGCCGGGCGTAGGTCACCATGGCCGGGCGGGGTGCGGGTCGCGGTGCGGGGGAGGTGCGCGTGTGTGTGGACACGGTCGTGGTCATCGGGCTGCTCCGATCAGGTCGTCGGGGGTGGTGGGCGTCTCGGCCGTGAGGGCGAGGAAGGCGGCCTCCAGGCTGGCGGCGCAGACCTCCAGGCCGCTCACGCCGAGCGGCTCGAGGGCCTGCTGCGCCCGCGCCAGCCACGCGGCGTCGATGCCTTCCGGGCCGACCATGTCGGTCGGCGGGCGGAAGGTGACGGTGCGTCCGCCGTAGGCGGCTCGTACGTCCGTGGTCGGGGCGTCGTGCACGATCCGTCCGCGATTCATCAGGACCGTCCGCTGGGCGAACTCGTCGGCCTCGGCGAGGTAGTGGGTGGCGAAGACGATGGTGCGCCCCAGCGCCGCATCGGCGCGCATGGCCTGCCAGAACTCCTGTCGTGCGCCGACGTCCATGCCGGTCGTGGGCTCGTCGAGGATCACCAGGTCCGGGTCGGGCACCAGGGCCAGCGCGAACTTCAGTCGCTGCTGCTCACCGCCGGAGCACGCCTCCACCCGACGCGTCGCCAGGTCGGCGAGTCGCGCCCGCTCGAGCACCACCTCGACGCGGTCGGTCCGGCCGTGCAGTGCGGCGATCGCGCGCACCGTCTCTTCGACGGTGAAGTCGTTGAGCAGCCCGCCGGTCTGCATGACCGCTGACACCCGGCCCGCGCGCACCGCCTCGCCCGGCTCCACGCCGTACACCTCGATGCTCCCGGAGTCGGGCGTCGTCAGCCCGAGCAGCATGTCGACCGTCGTGGTCTTGCCCGCGCCGTTGGGGCCGAGGAAGGCGACGATCTCGCCGGGCTGGATGGTCAGGTCGACGTCGTCGACTGCGACGACCGGGGTGCCGTCGCTCTGGCGGAACTGCTTGCGCAGCCCGGTGGCATCAATGGCGGGAGTGCTGACTGCGGTGTCGATCATGGCTCCAGCCTGGCGGCGTACGACGCTCGGGCCCGGGTGGAGTTGTCACGAGCTGGGCGTGACAGGTGTCATCCGCCGGTCTGTTCATCACGGTATGTAGGCGAATGGGCACTTGCCACGGTCAATTGACCGTGGCAAGTGCCCATTCAGCGACATCCCGTGATGAAACGGCAGGGACAAGGGGTCAGCAGGTCAGAAGGACGCCTCGTCGAGGTCCATCAGGTCGAGGTCGATCGCCTCGGCGATCGCGCGCTCGGCGGTGATCTTCGGCAGGTTGTTCTGCGCGAAGAACTGCGCAGCCGCGACCTTGCCCGCATAGAACGCCCTGTCCTTCTCCGACACCTCGCCGGCCAGCTTGCCCAGAGCGACCTCGGCCTGGCGCAGCAGCAGCCAGCCGCACACGACGTCGCCGAGCACCATCAGCACGCGGGAGGTGTTGAGGCCGACCTTGTAGATGTTGCGCACCTCGTCCTGGGAGGACATCAGGTCGTTGATCATGTGACCGACGATGGCGTTGGCGTCCTCGAGCGCGGTGGCCAGCAGGTCGCGCTCGTTCTTGAGGCGACCGTTGCCGGCCTCGGCCGCGATGAATGCCTCGATCTCGTTGGCCAGGTGGCCCAGCGCCTTGCCCTGGTCCTTGACGATCTTGCGGAAGAAGAAGTCCTGGCCCTGGATCGCGGTGGTGCCCTCGTAGAGGGTGTCGATCTTGGCGTCGCGGACGTACTGCTCGATCGGGTACTCCTGCAAGAAGCCCGAGCCGCCGAACGTCTGCAGGGACTCGGTGCCCAGCAGCACCCACGAGCGCTCCGAGCCGTAGCCCTTCACGATCGGGAGCAGCAGGTCGTTGACCGCCGCGGCGAGGCGGGCCTCGTCGGAGTCCTGGGTGCCCTCGTGCTCGGCGATCATCACCTGGTCCTGCCACGTCGCGGTGTAGAGCACCAGCGCGCGCATGGCCTCGGCGAACGACTTCTGCGTCATCAGCGAGCGACGTACGTCGGGGTGGTGGGTGATCGTGACGCGCGGGGCCGTCTTGTCGGCGGCCTGGGTCAGGTCGGCGCCCTGGACGCGCTCCTTGGCGTACTCGAGCGCGTTGAGGTAGCCGGTCGACAGTGTGGCGATCGCCTTGCTGCCCACCATCATCCGGGCGTTCTCGATGACGTCGAACATCTGCGCGATGCCGTTGTGCACCTCGCCCAGCAGCCAGCCGCGTGCCGGCTCGCCGCCGCCGACCTGCGGGTCGCCGAAGGTGAGCTCGCACGTGTTGGAGACCTTGATCCCCATCTTGTGCTCGACGTTGGTGACGTAGACGCCGTTGCGCTCACCGGTCAGCTCGCCGGTCTCGAGGTCGAAGTGCTGCTCGGGCATCCAGAAGAGCGAGAGGCCCTTCGTGCCGGGGCCACCCGCGCCCTCGACGCCCTCGGGGCGCGCGAGGACCAGGTGCATGATGTTCTCGCTCATGTCGTGCGTCGCGCTGGTGATGAAGCGCTTGACGCCCGTGATGTTCCACGAGCCGTCGTCGTTCGCGACGGCCTTGGCGCGACCGGCGCCCACGTCGGAACCGGCGTCGGGCTCGGTGAGGACCATCGTGCAGCCCCACTGGCGGTCGACCATGTACTGGGCGACCTGCTTGTCGCGGTCGTTGCCGTTGCGGTGGACGACGTTGGCGAACGCCGGCCCGGCGGCGTACATCCAGATGGGGGCGTTGGCGCCCAGCACCATCTCCCCGATCGCCCAGACCAACGACGAGGGCGCAGGGGTGCCGCCCATCTCCTCGAAGACCTGGAGGCGCCAGAACTCCGAGTCCATCCAGGCCTGGTAGGAGGCCTTGAACGACGGGCTCACAGGTGCGGTGTGCGTGGTCGGGTCGAAGACGGGCGGGTTGCGGTCGCTGTCCTCGTACGACGACGCGAGGTCCTCGCGCGACAGGCGCTCGACCTCGCGGAGGATCTCGCGGGCGCTGTCGCTGTCGATCTCGCCGAAAGGTCCGGTGCCGAGCACCTCGTCGCGGCCGAGCACCTCGAAGAGGTTGAACTCGATGTCGCGGAGATTGGTCTTGTAGTGGCTCACGGCTTCCACCTGTTCCGTTGCGGTCTGGAGGGCGAGCGCGGTGGCTACTCGCTGGTAACAAAATGATGCCTCGCCATCGCCCATCACGCAACACGAACCCCGGATGTCGCCGGTCACAGGTGGAGAGCGGCGCGCCGGAGTGAATGTCGGTTTTGTCTATTACTATGAGTATGTCTAGTCTTTCACCCGACAAACAACAGTCACGCGACCTGGCACTGGAGCCGGGACCTGACCAGACCTGCAAGGAGCCTGCTCGTGCGCAAACTCATCGTCCTCGGTGTCGTGGGCCTCATCGCCCAGCTGATCGACGGATCCCTGGGCATGGCCTACGGCGTGACGTCCTCGACCCTGCTCCTGGCCGTCGGGGTGGCGCCGGCCGCCGCCTCCGCTGCGGTCCACTTCTCCGAGATCGGCACCTCGCTGGTCTCCGGCTTCTCGCACCACAAGCTCGGCAACGTCGACTGGCGCACCGTCTCGATCCTGGCCCTGCCCGGCTTCGTCGGCGCCTTCATCGGCGCGACGCTGCTCTCCAACCTCGATGGGGCGGTGGCCAAGCCGATCGTCGCGGTCATCCTGCTGGGGCTCGGCCTGTACGTCGTCTACCGCTTCATGCGTCTCGGTGGTGAGCGCCCGACCTTCAAGCCCCGACCGTCGGCCCGCTTCCTCGCGCCGATGGGCCTGGTCGCGGGATGCCTCGACGCCGTCGGAGGCGGCGGTTGGGGTCCGGTCGGCACCACCTCGCTGCTCTCCAGCGGTCGCCTCGAGCCCCGCAAGGTGGTCGGCTCGATCGACACCTCTGAGTTCGTCGTGGCCGTCGGCGGCTCGCTCGGCTTCCTCTTCGGGCTCGGAGCGGCCAACATCAACTGGGGCTACGCCGGGGCACTGCTCGCCGGCGGCGTCATCGCAGCCCCGTTCGCGGCCTGGCTCGTCAGGCACCTCGCCGCCCGGGTCCTCGGCGTGGCCGCCGGCGGCCTGATCATCCTCACCAACTCCAAGACCCTCCTCGAGGCCGTCGGCGTCCCCGGTGTCGGTGTGGCGGTCGCCGCCGCTGCGGTCTTCGTCCTCTGGGTCTCGGGCATCGTGTGGGCCGTCAAGCAGGAGCGCATCTCCCGCGCCGCTCTCGACTTCGAACGCGAACTGGAGTCGGTCACAGCCTGACCTGACCAGACCGCCGGAAGAAACATCACTGAGTTGGCCGACATATCTGACAAACTCGTCATATGCGCGTCTCCGCCAAAGCCGACTACGCCCTGCGGGCCCTGGTCGAGATCGCGGTGCGCGAGGACCGGACGGCCGTGAGCGCCGAGCAGCTCGGCAAGGCGCAGGGGATCCCGCACGGCTTCCTGCAGGCCATCCTCGCCGACCTGCGGCGCGCCGACATCGTCGTGTCGCAGCGCGGCCAGTCCGGCGGGTGGCGCTTCGCCCGCAAGCCCGAGACGGTGACCGTGGCCGACGTGATCCGAGCGGTCGACGGTCCGCTGGTGTCGGTCTACGGCCTGCGCCCGGAGGCGGTCGAGTACGACGACTCGACGCAGGTGCTGCAGCACGTCTGGATCGCGGCACGACGCTCGCTGCGCATGGTGTTCGAGCAGGTCTCCATCCAGGACCTCGCCGAGGGAAAGCTGCCGCCGGGAGTTGCCGCCCTCACCGAGGACGACGACGCCTGGCAGCCCCACTGAGCCCTCCCGTCGATCGAGGAGGGACGAGGTGCTCAGGCGACCAGCCGCCGGTTGACCTGCCTGCGGCGCCTCGAGATCTTGGCCAGGCGCTTGGCGATGCGCGCCTCCTCTGCGATGAGCGCGATGCGTGCGACCTGGGCCGCGAGCTGCTCGTCGGAGAGGTGCGAGGGGAGCACGTGCGTACGCCCGTCCTTGACCAGTGACGTCCACGCGGCCGGTGGCTCGACGTCGAAGCCGCTGGTGACCACGAGGATCACCTTGAAGCCGGCGAGCTGGTCGAGCGCCAGCGCGGCCTGCTCGGAGCTCGCCCCGAAGAAGGCCGGCACGCTGGCGAAGCAGTCCGCCCTGGCCTGGTGGGCGCGTCGACAGACCTTCGCCCATGCGCCCTCGACCTGCTTGCGCGTGAGGCCGGCGGTCTTGTGGGAGCGGCGGATCTCCAGGCCGGCGTGGGCGAAGGCGTCGGCGTCGACGTCGGGCACGGCGATCCGTCCCAGGGCAAGTGCCTCGGTCATCGACGAGACGTCGACGGCGTCGGGGCCGATGTGGAGGAGGAACAGTCTCTTCGACATGGATCGAGCCTCGCACGCGCAGGAGTCGTGGACGTGAACGACCGCCGTCTCCTGTCGAAAATGTTCGGCGACGTGGTCAACTCTTTGCCCAGGTCGGTGTGACGTCACGCGGTTCTCGTGCGTCTCACCTGGTGACGCCGAAACAACCAGGGAGAGACATGGCCCGAACGCACGGGGAGTTCGAGGAGTTCGCCATCGCGCGGACCCCTCAGCTCTACCGCGCGGCGTGGCTGCTGTGTGGCGACCCACACCGAGCGGAGGACCTCGTCCAGGACACGCTGGCCAAGGTCTACGTCCGGTGGCACCGTCGTCTGGGCGCACCGATCGAGCACCCGGTCGCCTACGCCCACACGACGCTGACCCGCACCTACATCAGTGCCCAGCGTCGGCGGAGCAACCACGAGACACCGACCGATCACCTGCCCGAGACGGTCGAGCCCGGTGGAGACGCCGCCACCAGGCTCGCCCTGCGGGCGGCTCTCGACGAGCTGGCGCCGATGGACCGGGCGGTCCTGGTCCTGCGCTTCCTCGACGACGTCTCGGTGGCCGAGACCGCGGACGCCCTCGGGGTCAGCCCCGGCGCCGTCCGCAATCGCACGATCCGTGCGCTCGACCGGCTCCGTGCCGTGCTGGGTCCGTCCCTCCGCGACCTGCTGGAAATCTAGGAGAACCCATGTCCTCGCACGACCCCGGCGTACGCAACCTCCTCCGCCACGCCAGCGACGACCTCGCTCCCGACGTCGACCGCCTCGTCAGTGGCGGCATCACCCGTGGCCGCTACCGCCAGCGCCGCGCCCGGATCGGTACGGCGGTCGCCTCGCTCGCCGTGGTCGGCGTCGTCGGTGGCCTGGCGGCCGTCGTACCCCACGGGGGCGGGGCGGACAGCGCGCCCGACCCCGGCATCGCCACCGACGGGGGAGGCGTGGTCGCCCCCGACCAGCCGACCACGCCCGATCCGGACGTTGCCCCGCCGGCCGACCAGCTGAGGCCACTCGTCCCCGCCGGTCAGATGGCAGCGGAGATCCGCACCGTCACCGGCGCGTCGGAGGTGAGAAGGGCGGAGGTCGACACCTCCGGGAAGGACCTGCCGCGCCTCTACTACGCGACCGTCGACGGCGCCCAGGTCTCCTTCCGGATCCGCTGGTACAACAACCCGCTGGTCGTGGAGGACGGCGGCGAGCCGCTCGCGCCGAGCTTCCTGTGCGAACCCGGGGAGGAGCTGGACTGCGCGACCCTCCCCGACGGATCACGGCTCCTGCGCGAGGAGTCCCGCCCGGGCGGTGGTGCGGGCGTGGCCGACACCTTCCGCGAGCGCTCCCTCACGTTGGCCACCTCCGACGGGTGGCAGATCGACGTCATCGCGCGCAACACGACCGACGAGAAGCAGGGCACCGTGGTGGCCGACGAGCCCGTGCTGACGATGGACCAGATGGAGGCTCTGGCGACGAGCACGGAGTGGTACGAGTAGAGGTCAGGCCGCTCCCAGCCACCGCACCAGCGGCTTGAGGGCCCGCCAGTCCTCCCGCACCCGGTCGACCAGGCCGGCATCGATGGCTTCTTCCTCGAAGCCGTAGGACCGCCCGACGAAGAGCTGCTTGTAACGCAGCAGGTGGATGCGTGGGTGGTCGGCGTCGTAGCCGCGCGGCGAGGTCTTCAGGCGGTCGCCGCCGATCTCGAAGCCGTCCTTCTCGAGCCGCTTCAGCAGTCGGTCGAGGGCCTTGCCGGTCTTCTCGTCGGCCATCGCCTCGCGGACCGCTGCCAGGCGCGGCCCGTCGGCGTCGTAGAAGCCGGCCCCGACCCGGGTGCCGCGCGCGGAGATCTCGACGTACCACCCGGTCGCCGGACCTGCCCCGACGAACGCGCCCTGGTGGGTCTTGTAGGGGGTCTTGTCCTTGGCGAAGCGGACGTCGCGATAGGGGCGGAACACCTTGGCGGTGCCGAACTCGGGCTCCAGGGCGGCGGTCAGCGCCTTCATCGGCGCCTCGACCGCCTCCTTGTAGACAGCGCGATGGGCCTCCCAGAACGACTTGGTGTTGTCGACCTCGAGGTCGTCGTAGAAGTCCAGGGCGGCGACGGGGAATCCGGTGAAGCTCACGTCAGCCGACGTTAGCCCACACCAGCTCGTCGCCCTTCTCCCCGAACGAGGAGAGGGCCAGTACGCCGCCTCCGCAGGCGGGCTCGCCGAGGAAGGCGTTGCCGACCGACGCGGACTCGTAGGCGACCTCGAGGGTGTGCTCCGGGGTCCAGCGCATCAGCTGGGCCGGGTCGCCGGCGCCCTGTGGGTCGCGGACGAAGAAGACGGAGTCGCCGCACGGGACGGCGCTGCCGGTCGTGCCGGCCCCGAGGTCGAAGTAGAGGCCGTCGGCGGAGGCGTAGAAGTGCGCCTCCTCCTGGCGCCGGGGCTTCGGCACCTCCGACCACAGGGCTCCGTCGGCCGTGGCGGCGACGTCCCATCCTCGGCACTCCGTCGGTCCCTCGACCGGCTGGGGGATGCCGCTCCCGTCGAGGAGGTTGAGGGTGCGGCAGGCGACGGGACGGGCGTCGTCGAAGGTCATGATGCCGACGCCACGCTCGCTCGCGGTGAGGCCGGAGAAGCCCGAGCTGGCCGGGGCGCACCAGCCGTCCTCGCCGTTGCTGTCGGCGAGCGCGTTGGTGGCCAGGCAGTAGGCCCGGTCGTCGCCGTACGTCGGGTAGTAGAGGTCGCCGCCGGTGAGCGCCCAGGAGCCGCCGCTGGCCGGGCTCGGGCCGGCGAGGCTGCTCTTCTTGCCGCTGGCGAGGTCGACGACCTCGACCTCGCTCGGCTCGGTCTCGGTCTTGTCCTGGCGCACCACGACGGCCCATTCGGTGCTCATCAGGGCTTCGGAGATGGTGCGCCCGCTGCCGGCGTCGATCGTGGTGGTGCGCCCGCCGACGGTCACGTCGACACTGGCGTTGTCCTGGGCCACCTGGGCCAGGGCCTCGGGGCCCCTGACGTAGCGGGTGCCGGCCTCGACCCCGGCGTCGTTCCACTCGAGCAGCGCGGGCTCGGGCTCGACGACGGTGGGTGCGTCGATCGCGCCTCCGGTGGCGGCTCCATCGGTGGGCGCGTCCGTCGAGGTCTCGCTGGTGCTGCTCGACGCGTCGTCGCCCGGGGCCGGGGTCTCGGTTCCTCCGCAGCCGGCGAGCGTGACCAGCAGCGCCAGCGCGATCGTCGTACGGACCCGCATGTCAGACCCCGACGTTGTGCTGGAAGTGGGCGCGGTTGGCGCGGTAGGACCGGTAGGCGTTGCGCCACTGGACGCGGCCGATGGACGGCTCGCTCGGGTCGAAACGCGACTGGTCCCACGGCTCGAAGTAGCCGATCCTGGGATTGCCGTCGGTGTTCTGGTCGAAGCCGCGCCCGACCTGGAAGTGACCGCTGGCGTCGTCGTCGAGGTAGGGGTAGTACTGCTTGAGCAGCACCGGGTGGAGGACGACGGGCGCTTCGTAGTCGTGGATGTGGCGCATCATCAGGCGGTACCACTGCTTGAAGGTGAAGTCGCTGATGTCGAGCACGACGTAGGGGCCGGCGTGGGCGGCGTCGTCGTAGTCGGTCTGGTTGTTGATCACGCGCACCATGTCGGTGATGGCCGTGCCGGCCGAGGTGGTGCGCAGGCGGCGCGCCCAGTAGGACTGGTTCTTCCGCTTCTGGCTCGAGCCCCATCCGATGGCCTGCATGGCCGTCGGGCCGCACCAGTAGGTCGTGTTCTGGCTGCGGACCTGCGACCGGTCCATGATGGCGAACTTCTCGGGATACTTCTGGCCGAAGCCACGCGCGTCGACCTCGGTGCCGGCGGTGATCTCGGGGTGGCGCTCGGCGAAGTCGGCCGGCAGCTCGACGCCCTGGACCTCGTGGCGCAGCATCCACACCTTGCCGACGGACCGCGCGGCCATGGTGAGCTCGGCGCGCTCGGACTCGGTACGGGCGGCGGCGCCGCGGTTGTCGGCGCGGGCCAGCAGGCCGTCGGCGTCGAGGTCGCCGGTGCGCTCGCGGCCCGGCTTCGGGCGCGGTGCCATCCGGGCGGCGAGGGTCGCGCGGCTCTGGTTGGTCCAGCCGAAGCCGAGGCAGTAGCGCTGGCCGTCGAAGGTCGCGCACCGGACGGCGGCTCGCGCCATCGCCGTACGCCCTCGGGCCCGGTCGAGGCCGGCGCCCTCGGCGAGCACGCGGTCGATCTCGGCCTGCATCGCGGGCGTGACCCGGCCGCGGCCGCTGGCGTTGCCCGGCGCCTCGGCGGAGTCCGCAGACGGGGCGATCCGGCCCTGCCCGTCGTCGCCGTCAGGCAGGAACGGGACCGCGCCCAGGGTCAGGGCGAGGGCCGCCGCGGCGATGGTCGCGGGGTGGCGCCACAGGGGCCGGGAGGAGTCCTCGCCGGCGATCCGGGAGGCGATGCGAGTGGTGAGGAAGCGGGGAAGGGCTGGCATGGGGAAGAACCTCGATCCGAGAAGACGGTCGCCTCACTGTCCCCTCTGGTCCCAGAAGGCGCAAGTTTCCCACTGACAACAGTGCAGTCCGCCACCCCAGCCTGAACGAGAGATAGTCCGCATCAATTGGCTCCCCGAAACGATTGCTCAAGGAGTTCTTTGATGCGGACTACCGAGAGGAAGACGTGGAGCGGATGACGAGATTCGAACTCGCGACATCGACGGTGGGCAGAGTGTCGCGCTCTGCGCGCCTACCGGGAGGAAGTTGGAGCGGATGACGAGATTCGAACTCGCGACATCGACGGTGGGCAGAGTGTCGCGCTCTGCGTGCCTACCGGGAGGGAGTTGGAGCGGATGACGAGATTCGAGCTCGCGACATCGACGGTGGGCAGAGTGTCGCGCTCTGCGTGCCTACCGGGAGGGAGTTGGAGCGGATGACGAGATTCGAACTCGCGACATCGACGGTGGGCAGAGTGTCGCGCTCTGCGCGCCTAAGCGGAGGAAGTTGGAGCGGATGACGAGATTCGAACTCGCGACATCGACCTTGGGAAGGTCGCGCTCTACCAACTGAGCTACATCCGCAGTGCCGTCCGGGAACGGCGGGCCGAATGCTACCTGACGCTCGAGAGACCCGGTCGCTTCGGGGAGACGGAGTCGCCCGAGGAGCGTCCGGTGACGCGGCGGTGCACCCACGGCACCAGGAACTCGCGAGTCCACTGGACGTTGGCGGCCCACTGCTGGCGGCGCCCCAGCAGCGGGGGCGGCTGCACCGTGACCGGCGGCTGTGCGTGCTCGACCCCGAGGGCCTCGAGGACGGCGTGCGCCATGTGCGTGTGTCCGTCGGTGTTGAGGTGCATCCGGTCGGCGTCCATGACGCCTGCGATCTCGATGTCGCGCATCCGCCACATGTCGACGATCGTCGCGTCGTGCCGGTCGGCGATCTCGCGGACCCACTCGTTGAAGATCGCCATCCGCCCGCGCACGGGTCCGTAGATCCCCTTGCCGCCCGGGTCGAAGATCGTGAACATCACCACGTGGGCGCCGGTGGCAGCCAGGCGCGCGATGGCGTCGTCGTACGACCTGGCGAGGGCGTCGAGGTCGACCCGCGGCCGGAGCACGTCGTTGCCTCCGCCGTGGATGGTGATGAGGTCCGGCTCGAGCGCGACGGCGGCACCCACCTGCTCGGCGACGATGGGGCCGAGCTTGCGGCCGCGGACGGCGAGGTTGGCGTAGCCGAAGTCGTCGGACTGTTCAGCGAGCACCTCGGCGACGCGGTCGGCCCAGCCGCGCAGGCCGTTGGGCCGCGCGGGGTCGGGGTCGCCGACGCCCTCGGTGAAGGAGTCGCCCAGGGCGACGTAGCGGTGGAAGGTCACCGAACCATTGTGGCGACCGGATCCCCAGAGCCGAAAACGGCCGTGGAGGCGTGGCCCCGGAGCCGGTGACATGCCTTAGGTTGGCGCCGTGCTGCTCTCTGATCGCGACATCGCCCGTGAGATCGACCTGGGCCGGATCGCCCTCGAGCCGTGGGACCCGCAGATGATGCAACCCTCGAGCGTCGACGTACGCCTCGACCGGTTCTTCCGGGTCTTCGAGAACCACCGCTATCCCCACATCGACCCGGCGGCCGACCAGTCCGAGCTGACCCGCGAGGTCGAGCCGGAGGGCGACGAGCCGTTCATCCTGCATCCGGGCGAGTTCGTCCTGGGCTCGACGTACGAGGCCGTGTCCCTGCCCGACGACGTGGCCGCGCGCGTCGAGGGCAAGTCCTCCCTGGGTCGGCTCGGGCTGCTGACCCACGCGACCGCCGGCTTCGTCGACCCCGGCTTCTCCGGTCACGTGACCCTGGAGCTCGCCAACGTCGCGACGCTGCCGATCAAGCTCTACCCCGGCATGAAGATCGGCCAGTTCTGCTTCTTCCGGCTCTCCTCGCCCAGCGAGCACCCGTACGGCTCGGAGAAGTACGGCTCGCGCTACCAGGGCCAACGCGGCCCCACGCCGAGCCGGTCGTTCCAGAACTTCCACCGCACGTCGATCTGAGCGGCGCAGGAGGGCGCCCTCCCGCGCGCGGTGGGTGGCGTGCGGCTCAGCGGCGCTTGGGGGCGCGGGGCGAGTAGCGCACGCGCTCGGCGATGCGGTGACGAGCGATCAGCTCGATGTCGGTGAACGCGTCATGCATGGTCGTGCTCCTTTCGTGTGGAGTGGGGTCAGCCCTGGTGGAGGGTGACGTCGCCCGAGGCCGTGGTGGCTCGGACCTCGAGGAAGGGCTCGTCGGCCGCCGGCTCACCGGTGGCGGGGAGGGTGGAGGTGAGGGTGCCGCTCGCGGTGCGTACGTCGGTCCAGACCGGGGTTCCCGCACGGACGCCGATGCTGATGTCACCGCTCGCGGTCTTGGCGGTCACGCGGCCGGCGGCAACCTCGTTGATCACCAGGTCTCCCGATCCGGTGGTGAAGACCACCTCCCCGGACAGCGATCCGACCTGGGCGTCGCCCGACCCGGTCTTGATGGCCAGCTCGCCGTGGGCGCCGCCCACGCGTACGTCGCCGCTCCCGGTCGTGACCAGGAGGTCCGAGCCGGCCCGGTCGACGCGGACGTCGCCCGAGCCGGACTTGATCCGGGCATCGCCGGTGAGGTGCTCGGCGACCACGTCGCCGGAGCCCGACTGCACGACCGTCGAGCCGTCGACCACGTCGAGGGAGACGTCGCCCGACCCGCTGTCGATGTGGGTGTCGGAGAACCGGCCGTGGGCGAGGACGTCGCTGCTGCCCACCTTGACCCTCAGGCCGCTCGCGACCGGCACCTCGACGACGATCTCGGCGCGCGGGTCACGGCCGAAGAACCCGCCAGATCCTCGGGGCGCGATGATCGCGATGCGGTGGCCCGAGTGCTCGTCGGTCAGGTCGCGGACGTCGTACTCCTGGGCGCGCTCGCCGGTGATGCGCACGGTGGTCTCGGTGGTCTCGGTGGCAGTCACGTCGACCATGCCGCGGCCGTTCTCGACATAGAGGCCGATCGGCTCGGGGGTGTGGAAGGCCATGTCCAGCTGGTTGTTCATCGTTGTCTCCCAGGTCGGTTCGGGGTGTGTTCGTCCGACGGGCCGGCGTCTGCCGGTCCGCTGTGGAGCGGTGAGGGGAGGGGCTGGCTCAGCCCCGCTCGGTCACAGCCAGCCGGTCATCCGGCGGTTGCCGCCCTGCTTGCGGTTGGCGGCGAAGGGGTCGTAACCCACGAAGGGGACGCTGCTCAGGTCGATGTCGACGTTGATCGCGTGCTCGTTGGTGGCACTGCGCACGAGGCCGACCATCCAGGTGTTCAGGCTCTGCCCGGCCGCGGCGGCCTTCTCCTCGGCCCGGGCCTTGACGGCCTCCGGGATGCGGAGGGTGATCCGGGCCAGGTCGCCGTCGTCCTCCTCCAGCGCCTGCGGAGCCGGTGGCGGTGGCGGGGCGGGCGCGGCCGTCGGAGGGGCGATCTCGACCACGAAGTCGAGCTCGCGACCGACCAGCCGGACGTCGACACTGCCCTCGGGCAGCTCGGCGGTGATCTCGGCGGCGGCGTGGGAGATGGCCTCCATCAGCGCCAGTCGGGCGCTCGGGTCGAGCGCGTAGGACAGCCGCTCGGCCGCCTGCCTCAGCTCGTCGCCGCCCGCCTCGGCCGCCGCGAGCAGGTCCCGGCGGAGGGTGTCGACGTAGGGGGTGATGTCCATGTGCACCACTGTGACATCACGATGATGTCATGTCAACTGCAATGTGACATCACGTTGGCGTCGAGTGACGTCACACGTGCCACCCACCTGGTGTAGTCCGCATCAAAAAGCTGGTCGTGAACGTGGTTTCACGAGCTTTCTGATGCGGACTATCCGGTCATGGCGGTTTCGGTCAGAGGTCGAAGAGCGAGTCGGATCCGCTGATGTCGACGTCCGTACGCGGAGTGTGCCCGGGTGCGTCGGAGGTGGCCGTCGGCTCCTGGCCCGACTCCGACGACGATCCGCCGGTCTCGGCAGCGGGCTCGCCCGGAGCCGTCTCGGGCTCGGCTTCCGGCTGCGCCTCGGGCTTCGGCTCGGGCTCCGGATCCGGCTCGGTTCCGGCTTCCGTCCCGGGATCCGCCTTCACCTCCGGCTCGGACGCAGGCTCCGGCTCGGGCGTGGCTTCCGTCCCGGGATCCGCCGTCGCCTCCGGCTCGGGCGCAGGTTCCGGCTCGGGTTCGGCGAAGATCGCCGCCTGGCTCAGGTCCGCACCGCTCGGCGGTGCGCCCGCAGCCGCCGGCGCGACGGTCTCCTCGGGCTCGGGCTCGGGCTGCTCGGCGGGCTCGACCTGAGCCGCTTCGGGCTCCGGCGTCCGCTCGGCCTTCGGCTCGGGCGCGGACTCCGCCTCGGCGGGGACGTCCGACGAGGCGGTCGCTGGGACAGCCGCTTCGGACGTTGCGGGGGCGGGTAGGTCGAACAGCGATCCCAGGCTGGCGAGGTCGACATCGGTCGCCGGGGTGGACGTCGTACCGCTCGCGGACGGTGCTTCGGCGCCCTCCTCCGCGCCCTCCTCCGCACCCGTCTGGGCGACCGGTTCCGTCGCCGGCTCGGCGCTCGTTGCGGTCTCCGGCTCGGGCTCGGGCTCCGGACCGGTCTCCGCGTCGGGCTCGTCGTCGGCGTCGAGGACCGTGTCCGGGTCCGGGTGCTGGGCCTCCACTGGGGCCTGCGTTGGGTCCTCCGCTTCGGGCTTCGCCTCGGGCTTCGCCTCGGGCTCCGGGGCCGCGGCGGCCGGCGCCGGCTGGGTGGCCGGGGCCTCGAGGTCGAACAGCGAGCCGAGGCTCGACAGGTCGGCGTCGGTCGTCGGCTGGGAGGTCGTCCCACTGGCAGCCGGGGCCGGCTCGGTCCGGGCCGCCACGGCGGGGGCGGGCTCAGTCTCGGCTTCGTCGGCTGCAGGCTCGGCCTCGGAGACCGAGGGCTCATCCTCAGGCTGCGCGGTGGGTTCGGCCTCTGCCCGTGTGTCCCGGGTTCGGGCGCGGCGGCGGGTTCGGCGGCCTTCGGTGTGGTGGCCGGTGCGGCGATGTCGAAGAGTGATCCACCACCACCGAGGTCGGCCGCGAGATCTGTGTCCGCGACGGTGTCATCGGGCGTCTCGGTTGCGGACCCACCCGCGGTCTCGGCCGTGGAGGCGGAGGTCGCCCGGTCCGACGGCTCCGGGGTGGGCGCGGCCTCCGGCTCGCTGGACGTACCGAGGTCGAACAGCGAGCCACCGGCGCCCAGGTCCACAGCCGAGCTCGGTGTGGAGTTCTCGGGCTCGGCGGGCGTCGCGGGCTCGGCAGCCTCGGGCTCAGCCGTTGCCTTCGCTCCGGCTTCGGGCGCCGGGGTGTCGAAGAGCGATCCGCCGGCGGGCTGCTCGGCGACCGGCTCGGCCTCGGGGGTGTCGAACAGCGACGACCCACCGGACGCCTTGGCGGCCGGGCCGGCGTCAGCGGTCTCGGTGACGGTGTCCTCGGTGACGGTGACGTCGCCGGCCTCGGGCTCGTCCTTGGTGGCGACGTCCGTGGTGACGTCCGTGGTGGCGTCAGCGCTGGCGTCGGCGGCGGCGCCTGCCGCGCTGGTGGTGCTCGCGGCGGCAGCGGCCGAGGAAGCGGCGGCGGGCGCGGAGGCGGCTGAGGATCCGGGTGCTGCCTTGGTGGCCTGCTCGCCCTTGACCGAGGCGAGCAGCATCTGCGCGACGTCGAGGACCTCGACCTCCTCGCGGGCCTCGCCCGCGGCCTGCTGGGCGGTCAGCCCGTCGGAGAGCATCACGCGGCAGAAGGGACAACCCACGGCGATCTGGTCCGCGCCGGTGCCGACGGCCTCCTTGGTGCGGTTGACGTTGATCCGCTCGCCGATCTTCTCCTCCATCCACATCCGCGCGCCGCCGGCACCGCAGCAGAAGGAGCGCTCGGAGTTGCGCTCCATCTCGATGACCTCGGCGCCGGGCAGCACCTGGAGCAGCTCGCGCGGTGGCGAGTAGACCTCGTTGTGGCGCCCGAGGTAGCACGGGTCGTGGTAGGTGATCGAGCGCTTCGCGGCGCCCGCACCTTCCTTGACGGGCGTCAGCTTGCCCTCGCGCACCAAGCGGTTGAGGAGCTGCGTGTGGTGGACGACCTCGAGCTCGATGCCGAAGTCCTTGTACTCGTTCTTGAGCGTGTTGAAGCAGTGCGCGCAGGTCGAGACGACCTTCTTGACCTTGTGCTCCTTGAAGGTCTCCACGTTCTGCATCGCCAGGCCCTGGAAGACGAACTCGTTGCCCGCGCGGCGGGCCGGGTCGCCCGTGCAGGTCTCGCCGTTGCCCAGGACGCCGAAGGAGATCCCGGCGATGTTGAGCAGCTCGGCGACGGCGCGGGTGGTCTTCTTGGCACGGTCCTCGTACGCCCCGGCGCAGCCGACCCAGAACAGCCAGTCGACCGACTCCAGCGACTCCAGGTCCTCGCCGACCACGGGCACGTCGAAGTCGAGGCCCTTGGCCCAGTCCATCCGCGCGGTCGTGGACATGTTCCACGGGTTGCCCTTGTTCTCCAGGCCCTTGAAGAGCTGGTTGAGCTCGGCGGGGAAGTTCGACTCCACCAGCAGCTGGTAGCGCCGCATGTCCATGATGTGGTCGACGTGCTCGATGTCGACCGGGCACTGCTGGACGCAGGCACCGCACGACGTGCAGTTCCACAGGACGTCCTCGTCGATGACGAAGGGAGCGTCCTCGGGGTTGTAGAAGTAGTCGAGGACGTCCGTCCCGGAGCCGGCGCTCTCACCCTTCGACCCCGCACCGACCAGGGCCCGCTCGGCGTGTGCCTCATCGCCGTCCGCCTTGGCGTACGCGTGGTCGCGCAGCGCCGTGATGAGCAGCTTGGGGGAGAGGGGCTTCTCGGTGTTCCAGGCTGGACACTGCGACTGGCAGCGGCCGCACTCGGTGCAGGTGGTGAAGTCGAGGATGCCCTTCCAGGAGAAGTCCTCGACCTTGCCGACACCGAGCACCGAGTCCTCGTCGAGGTCGTCGATGTCGTCGAGCGTGATCGCCTTGCCCTCCGACGTCAGGGGCTTCATCGCGCCCAGCGCGGTGCTGCCGTCGGACTCGCGCTTGAAGAAGATGTTGAACCAGGCGGTGAAGCGGTGCCAGGCGATGCCCATGGTGATGTTGCGCGCGATCACCATCAGCCAGACCATCGCCAGCGCGATCTTGAACATCGCGATGAAGTAGATGGTGTTCTCGAGCGAGGTGACCGAGCTCGGGTAGAGCGCGTCGCCGAGGAAGGACGAGAACGGGTAGTGGGCGCGCCCGGCCTCCTCGTCGAGTCGCCACTCGGCGGCGCGGACGAACAGGATCGCCGCGCCCTCGAGCAGCGCGAGCGCCTCGACGAAGTACGCCTGCCAGAAGTTCGACCCGAAGAAGCGGCTCTTGCGCCCCTCCCGGCGCGGGTGGTGCATCTGCCGGTAGACGATCAGGAAGACGATGCCGACCGTGCTCAGCGCCCCGATGACCTCCATGAGCCACTCGAACGGGTACCAGTGGCCGATGACCGGGTAGGCGAAGTCGGCCTTGAACAGCTGGAAGTACGCCGCGAGCACGGCCGTGCTGAGGAGCAGGAACGCCGCGTAGACGAACCAGTGCATGATCCCGACCCAGTGCCACTGGAGCATCCGGGTGTGGAGGAACGTCTCCTTCAGCATCGTCACGGCGCGGCCGCCGGGGTTGTCGGCGCGACCGGGCGCCGGCTGGCCCGCACGGATCACGCCCAGCATGCGGCGTACGGCCGGGACGAGCAGCGCGACGGCGGCGACGGTCAGGGCGAACGAGACGACGATCGCGAAGATCTGCATGAGCTGCTCCTCGTGGGGGGCGTGACGCACCGGAGCCTAGGCCGCGGCAGCCTGCTGCGGCAGCGGCACCCGGGTGAGAAAGATCCTACTGGCTGGTAATTTGCTGGACCGACCGCGTGCCGGGTGGTGGCGCACACCACACTGCTGGGGCCCTTTATGGCTCGGGTCACCATTGGGCGGACCGTACGACCCTCCTTAGCGTCGCCCTCGTGGCGACTCAACCAGCTCTCCGGACCTCCGGCCTGTGCAAGGACTTCCGGGGCTTCCGTGCCGTCGACACGGTGGACCTGGAGGTGGCCGAGGGCAGCATCCACGCCCTCGTCGGCCCCAACGGCGCGGGCAAGACGACCCTGTTCAACCTGCTGAGCGGGTTCTTGAGCGTCTCGGCCGGCCGCATCGAGCTCTTCGGCCAGGACATCACCGGACTGCAGCCCGAGCAGATCGCCCACCTGGGTGTCGCCCGCTCCTTCCAGATCACCAGCCTCTTCGAGAACCTCACGCCCATCGAGCACGTCGAGCTCGCGCTGCAGGGGATGACCCGGGAGGGCTACAGCTTCTGGCGCTCCCAACGATCGATGCACAAGTTCCGGCCCCGCGCGGAGGAGCTGGTCGACGAGGTCGGCCTGGCGTCGATGGCACACCGCCCCGCCGGGCTCCTGGCCTACGGACAGAAGCGCGCGCTCGAGATGGCGCTCGTCTCGGCGCTCGACCCCAGGGTGCTCCTGCTCGACGAGCCCACCGCCGGCATGGGGATCGAGGACATCGACCGGACCATCGAGCTCGTACGTCGCATCGCCGCAGGTCGCACGGTCGTGTTCGTCGACCACAACATGCACGTCGTGGGAAGCCTGGCGGACCGGGTCACGGTCCTCCAGGCGGGCACCGTCCTGGCTGAGGGGACCTACGACGAGGTCCGCAACGACGAGCGGGTCGTCACCGCCTACCTCGGAGAGGCCGACCATGCCTGAGACACCCATGCTGGAGATCAAGGGCCTCGACGCGTTCTACGGCGAGGCACAGGCGCTGCGTGGGGTGGACCTCACGGTCGCCGAGGGCGAGGTCGTCACCCTCGTGGGTCGCAACGGGGCCGGCAAGACCACGTTGCTGCGGTCCGTGATGGGGCTGCACC
>CAWJLX010000007.1:0-440724 GCA_963843815.1 uncultured Actinomycetota bacterium
GCCAGACGCCTGAGGGCCAGGAACTTGTCGGCGGCGATGACCAGCGAGATCAGCGCCACCGCGGCGAGTATCCGCAGCCACACGCCCGCTTCGATCGGTGCCGTGCCGAAGATCCGGTGCATGAACGGGGTGTACGTCAGCACGGCCTGGGCAGCGACCTGGACGAGGACACCGCCGATGATCCACCAGTTCGTGAAGAGACCGAGGCGCCACGAGGCGCCGGTCAACGACCTGCAGCTGAAGAGGTAGACGATCTCCACGGCGACGAACAGGTTGACCGCGGCAGTGCGGGCCTCGGCGATGTCGGCGCCGCGGGCCTGCTCGGTCGCGAAGATCCACCAGGACCCGGCCACGAGCAGGCCGGCGACCAGGCTCGTGCGCCACACGAGAGTCGTGGTGAGGAGTGGTCGGTCCGGCGCACGCGGCGGCCTTCGCATGATGCCGGACTCCCGCGGCTCGAAGGCGAGCATCAGCCCGAGCACGACTGCGGTGGTCATGTTGATCCACAGGATCTGCGTCGGCAGGATCGGGAGGGTCGACCCGAGAAGGATGGCGACGAGGATGACGAGGCCTTCGCCCATGTTGGTCGGCAGGGTCCACACGATGAACTTCGTGAGGTTGTCGAAGACCCCGCGACCTTCCTCGACGGCAGCCTCGATCGTCGCGAAGTCGTCGTCGACGAGGACCATGTCGGCTGCGTCCTTGGCGACGTCGGTGCCGCCTCGACCCATGGCGATGCCGATGTCGGCGGCACGGAGCGCCGGAGCGTCGTTGACACCGTCGCCGGTCATCGCCACGACGTGGCCTCTGGCCTGGAGGGACTCGACGAGCCTGAGCTTCTCCTCGGGGGACACGCGTGCGAAGACCCCGGTGACGGCCACCGCATCGGCGTAGGCGGCGCCGCGCAGGCCGCTGAGCTCCGCGCCGGTGATGACGCGGCGGTCGGCCGGCGGACGGTGGTCCAGCCCGAGCTCGGCGGCGATGGCGAACGCAGTGGTCGCGTGGTCGCCGGTGATCATCTTGACCTCGATGCCGGCGGCGTGGCAGGCCGCGATGGCCGTGGTCACCGCCTCCCGCGGCGGGTCCAGCATCGCCTGCAGGCCGGTCAACACGAATCGGCGCTCGACGTCGTCGGTCGTGAAGCGGGCAGGGTCGACCTCGACTGCCACCGCCGTGGCCAGCACGCGCAGGCCGCGCCTGGCCAGGGCGTCCACGGCCTCCTCGACCCGAGCGCGGTCCAGCGGTTCGACAGTGCCGTCTGCGCGCATCCAGCCCGAGCACAGCTGGGCCACCCGCTCGGCTGCTCCCTTGGCGAGCGCGAGGTGGCGTCCGTCGGACGTGCCTCGGTGCAGTGTGGCCATGTACTGGCGACCCGAGTCGAACGGGATCGTGGCGACCCGGGGGAGGTTCTTCTCGACATGGCCGTCGACGACGGTCTTGAGCGCGACGACCTTCATCGCCGCCTCGGTCGGATCTCCGGAGATCGTCCAGCGGTCACCGTCCTGGCTGACGCTGGCGTCGTTGCAGGCCGCGCCGGCGGCCAGTGACCACCACAATGCACTGTCGTGCACGACCAGCACCTCTTCGCCATCGCGGAGGAGCTGGCCGGCGGGCTCGTAGCCGACGCCCGTCACCTCCAGCTCGTCGTCCGGGGTCCAGATGTGGCGCACCGCCATCTCGTTGGTGGTGAGCGTTCCCGTCTTGTCGGTGCAGATCACGGTGGTGCTGCCGAGGGTCTCGACGGCAGGCAGTCGCCGGACGATGGCCCGTCGCCTGACCATCCGCTTGACGCCGATCGCCAGCGTGATGGTCACCGCCGCCGGCAGTCCCTCGGGGATGGCGCCCACGGCAAGAGCGACCGCTGCGGTGAGCATGGGCGCGGCGCTCTCACCACGCAGGAGGCCGATCGCGAACGTCACGGCCGCCAGTGTGATGATCACGACGGTGAGCAGCGAGCTGAAGTGGGTCAGCTTGCGAGTGAGGGGCGTGGCCAGGACGGTGGCCCCGCTGACGAGGCGGTGGATGCTTCCCAGCTCGGTGCCATCCGCGGTGGCGACGACGATGCCGCGACCTGTGCCCGAGCGCACCAGGGTGCCGGCGTACAGCATGTTGTGACGGTCGGCGACCCGGGTCGCCTCTGCCAGCACGCCGTCGGTCTTGACGACGGAGATCGACTCCCCGGTCAGGCTGGACTCGTCGACGAGGAGCTCGGTCGTCTCCAGGACGCGGAGGTCTGCCGGCACCTTCTCGCCCGCCTCGAGGGACACGAGGTCGCCGGCGACCAGCTCCTCGGAGGAGATGGTGCGTGCGCGCCCGCTGCGCACGACGCGCGCCTGTCCGCGGGCCATCGAGCGCAGGCTGTCCAGGGCGGCCAGGGCCTTCGACTCCTGGACATGACCGACGAAGGCGTTGACGAGCACCACCGCGAGGATGACCGAGGCATCGACGTACTGGCGGAGCAGGAGTGTCGCAGCCGCTGCGACGAGGAGGACGTAGATCAGGGGGTTGTGGAACTGGAGGAGGATCCTGCGCAGGAGGGAGTCGCCATGTGCCCTGGGAAGGGTGTTCGGCCCGTGGGTATCGAGTCGCCAGGCGGCGACCGCCTCGTCGAGTCCCGTTGAGCCGTCGCTCCCGAGCGACTTCACGACCTCGTCCGTGGCGATGGCGTGGGGCTCGGGCAGGTCGACGGCCGGAGCCACGTCACGCACGGCGGAACGCTCCGGGGCTGTGGGTGGCGTCCATGGTGCCAGCCTGCGCGAGGACTCGTCGCACGGACACGGGCGGACGACCCCATCGCCGGGGACCTAGGTCCCGCAGTACGTCCGGTAGGTGCCGAAGGACTCCGGGGCGGGCCTGGCCCAGCGCTCGAGGCCCGGGCGTACGTCGTACGGCGCCGACAGTGCGACCAGGAGGCGCTCGAGCGGCTCGAGGTCGCCATCGGTGGCCGCGGTGAGGCACTCCTCGACCAGGTGGTTGCGCGGGATGTAGACAGGGTTGACCTTGTCCATCGTCGCGGGATCCGGGTCCAGCGACCGCCAGCGCGCGGACCAGGCATCGAACCCCGCGAGGTCCAGGAACAGCTCGCGCGCAGGCTCGACGTCGCCGCGGGCAGCCGCGCCGAGCCTGCGGAAGAAGGAGGTGTGGTCGACCCGGTTGTCCCGCAGCAGGGCGACCAGGTCGCTCCCGAGCTGCGACGTCATCGCGTCGTCCAGGGCCTCGGGGAGCCCGAGCTTCCTGCGCATGCCCGCCGACCAGGCGGCGGAGTAGCGGGCGCGGAAGCCCGTCAACGCATCGGTGGCGACGGCGACCGCCTCGTCCTGGTCATCCGCCAGCAGCGGCAGGAGTGACTCGGCGAACCTGGCGAGGTTCCATTCGGCCACGACCGGCTGGTTGCCGAAGGCGTAGCGTCCGCCCGTGTCGATGGAGCTGTAGACCGTGGCGGGGTCGAAGGACTCCATGAAGGCGCACGGGCCGTAGTCGATGGTCTCGCCCGAGATGGTCATGTTGTCGGTGTTCATCACCCCGTGGACGAAGCCGACCAGCATCCACTGCGCCACCAGCGTCGCCTGGACTTCCAGCACCGCCTCGAACAGGGCGACGTAGGGCTGCTCCGCGTCTGCGGCGTCCGGATGGTGGCGGGCGATCGCGTGGTCCGCGAGCCGCCGCAGCAGGTCGACATCGCCGGTGGCGGCGGCGTACTGGAAGGTGCCGACCCGCAGGTGGCTGCTCGCCACCCGGGCCAGCACGGCACCCGGCTGCACCGTCTCACGGCGTACGTCTCGACCCGTCGCGACCACGGCGAGCGAACGGGTCGTGGGGATGCCGAGCGCGTGCATGGCCTCACTGATGACGTACTCGCGGAGCATCGGACCCACTGCCGCCAGCCCGTCACCGCCGCGGGAGAACGGAGTGCGCCCGGAGCCCTTGAGGTGCAGGTCGCGTGATCGACCGCACGTGTCGGTGAGCTCTCCGAGCAGCAGCGCGCGTCCATCACCGAGCTGGGGCGAGTAGCCCCCGAACTGGTGACCGGCGTAGGCCTGCGCCACGGGTGTCGCCCCCGGCGGCACCAACGTGCCGGTCAGCAGACCCAGGCCCTCGGGGGTCCGCAACCGGTCGGGCTCGAGCCCGAGCTCCTCGGCCAGGGACTCGTTGAGCACCAGCAGCCTCGGTGCCGGCGTGTCCTCGGCCTGCCACGAGACGGCGAGGTCGCCGAGCTCGCGGGCGAAACGGTTGTCGAGGGTCACGGTCGGTGACAGCGCCGGGCTCACTTCCTCGACGATACGCCGAGGCCGTTCGGCCGGGTGACGGCGTGGTGGACGTCGACAGCGGTCATGACGCGACCCGCTCGAACACCGCGGCTAGGCCCTGTCCGCCGCCGATGCACATGGTCTCGATGCCGTAGCGGGCCTCGCGACGGTGCATCTCGTGAGCGAGCGTGGCCAGGATGCGCGCCCCGGTCGCCCCGACCGGGTGGCCGAGCGAGATGCCCGAGCCGTTGGGGTTGAGGCGCTGGTCCTCGGCATCGAGATTCCACTCGCGGAGGCAGGCGAGCACCTGGGCGGCGAAGGCCTCGTTGAGCTCGATGATGTCGATCTCGTCCAGGGTGAGGCCGGCCCGGTCGAGAGCGGCCGCGGTGGCCGGCACTGGTCCGATGCCCATCACCTCCGGGCCAACGCCGGCGACCGCCCACGACTTCAGGGACAGCAGCGGCCGGAGACCACGGCGCTCGGCCTCCTCGCGAGTCGTCACCACGCACATGGCGGCGCCGTCGTTCTGGCCGCTGGCGTTGCCGGCGGTGACGGTCGACGCGGCATCGAGCTTCTCGCGCACCGGCCGCAGGCCGGCGAGCTGCTCGAGCGTCGTCCCGGGACGGGGGTGCTCGTCGCGGTCGACGACCGTGTCGGGCTTGCCGCGGCGGCCGGGGACGGTGACCGGCACCAGCTCGTCGGCGAACCTGCCGGCCTCATGGGCTGCGCCCGCCCTCTGCTGGGAGCGCACCGAGAGCTCGTCCTGCTCCTCGCGGGAGATGGCGTACTCGCGGCGCAGGTTCTCGGCCGTCTCGAGCATGCCTCCGGGCACCGGGTGGTCCGTGCCGCCGGCGGTCTCGCGGGCACGGACCAGGCGATCCATCAGCTCGACGCCACCACTGCGGACACCAGCGCGCAGGCCGAGGGCGTAGTGCTCCACGTTGGACATCGACTCGACGCCACCGGCCACGATCACGCTGCCGGCACCACTCGCGATCTGCGCGGCGGCATACAGGACCGCCTGCAGGCCGGAGCCGCAGCGGCGGTCGAGCTGCAGCCCGGGAACGCCGGTGCCGAGGCCGGCGTCGAGGGCGGCGATCCGGCCGATCGCCGGGTTCTCACCGCTGGGGTAGCAGTTGCCGAGGATCACGTCGTCGACATCGCCCTCGCCGAGGCCGGTACGGCGGACCAGCTCGGACAGGGTGGACGACGCGAGGTCGACGGCGGACAGCGTCGAGAGGGCGCCTCCGAATCGTCCGACGGGGGTGCGGAGGGGTTCACAGATGACGATGTCGGGCATGGCCCGACGCTAGGCCGTGTGACCGATTTTGAGAATTGCTCACCGTGGCGACGGTGGGTCGTGCACGCCCGACACGCTCGCTCGGCGATGTTCGGCGCCCGTCATCGCGTCGTGCCGCGAGGCTGTGAAGCGAGCCCGGTTTGATCCGGTGTCCTACGATCCTCCAAAGATCTTTGGAGGAATGGATGGACGACAGCAAGGAACGCCGCGCACGGCTCTTCGACGAGCTCGCGGTGGTCGGCAAGGCCTTCGGCAGTGCGAAGCGACTCGAGCTGGTCGACCTGTTGGCCCAGGGCGAGCGCACGGTCGAGGGCCTCGCGCGAGCCGCGGGCATGGGCATGACCACTGTCTCGGCCCACCTGCAGGTGTTGAAGCTCGCCAACCTGGTGCTGACCCGTCGTGAGGGGACCAAGGTCCACTACCGCCTGGCGGGGGATGACGTGGCCCGCCTGTACGACGCGATGCGGACCGTCGCCCGCGGGCGATCGGCCGACGTCGACCAGGCGCTGCGGGCCTACCTCGACCTCCCCGGTTCCGACGAGGTCGGACTCGTCTCCCGCGCGGAGCTCGAACGACTCCTCGCGCACGACGAGGTGACCCTGATCGACGTCCGTCCGGCCGAGGAGTACGCCGCAGGACACATCCCGGGGGCGATGAGCGTCCCGCTCGAGAACCTCGTCGCTCGAGCGCCGAGCCTGCGCGGTCCGGATCCGGTCATCGCCTACTGCCGGGGGAGCTTCTGCGTGATGGCGCACGACGCGGTCCGGCTGCTCGGCGGTGTCGGGCTCGAAGCACGCCGCCTCGAGGACGGAATGCTCGAGTGGCGCACGCACGGGCACACCGTCGAGACGGGCGCGGCATGATCGGGGCGCTGCGGGAATGGTCGCTGCGCCGGTGGCTGGTCGCAGCCGCGGCCGGCGCGGCTGTCGTCCTGCTCGTCGGCATCCCCACTGACCTCATCGACACACCAGTGTTCGGCCGCGAGATCCCGCCCACCTGGTGGGCGTGGCCGTCGCTCGCGGTGTCGGCGCTTCTCGGCGGCCTTCTGGTCGCCACCTACGTCTCGGACGGCAACGGAGGCGACGTAGCGGTCCCGGACGCCGGCGCGAGCCGCCGTGGATGGATCGGTGGTGCGCTCGCCTACTTCGCCGTGGGGTGCCCGGTCTGCAACAAGCTGGTGCTCCTGGCTCTGGGGAGTGCCGGGGCCGTCACCTGGTTCCAACCTGTCCAGCCCGTCCTGCAGGCCGCCGCCATCGTGCTGCTCGCCTGGGCGCTCAGGAGTCGCCTGAAGGGCGAGACGTCATGTCCGAGGACCCCGACCACAGGAGAGATGCACCATGCCTGACACCCGCAAGAGCCCCGTAGTGGCCCTGGTGATCGCCGCCGTAGCAGCGCTCGCACTGGCAGCGACCCTGATCGGCTCGTGGGCCTCTGACGGTTCCGACGACGCGATCGACGGTGGCGCCGCGACGGAGTCCTCGCAGGACGGGTCGGCCGCGCAGGACCGGGCTCCCGACGCGACCTGGGAGCAGCTGGTGCGCCGGCAGGCCGGCGATCCGATGGCGCTCGGGGATGTCGATGCCCCGGTCGTGATGGTGGCCTACTCGGAGTTCCAGTGTCCGTTCTGCGGCAAGTTCGCGCGCGACACCGAACCGGCTCTGATCGACGAGTACGTCGAGAGCGGAGTGCTGCGCATCGAGTGGCGCGACTTCCCCTACCTCGGCCCGGAGTCGGGCACCGCGGCCGAGGGCGGTCGCGCCGCGGCGGAGCAAGGAAAGTTCTGGGAGTTCCACGACGCGATGTACGCCGATCAGCTCCCACCCAACAGCGGAGATCTCGACGAGGACTACCTCGTCGACCTTGCTGACGGCATCGGCCTCGACGCCGACCGGTTCCGGGCCGACCTGACCTCGCAGGCGACGAAGGACGCCGTCGCCCGCGACTTCCAGGAGGGGCAGGCCATCGGCGTCACCGGGACGCCGGCCTTCATCATCAACGGCGTCCCGATCATCGGCGCCCAGCCGATCGAGGTCTTCGAGACAACGATCGAGCAGGCCGCCGAGGATGCCTCCTCGTGATCGAGGTCGGGATACCAGCCGCCTTCGCCGCAGGTGTGCTGTCACTGCTCTCACCCTGCAGTGCACTGCTCCTGCCCTCGTTCTTCGCCTACGCCTTTGCCAGCAAGCGCGCACTCCTGGCCCGCACGTCCGTGTTCTACGTCGGCCTGACCCTGACGTTGGTCCCGCTGGGCACCGGCGCTGGCGCGGCCTCGGCGCTCTTCTACGGCAACCGGCCGCTCCTCATCGAGGTGGCCGGGTGGAGCATCATCGCCCTGGGCGCCCTCCAGGTGCTGGGCCGGGGATTCACCATCCCCTTCTCCGAGAAGCTCAACACCGCAGTCGCGGCGCGAGGTGGCGACGGATGGATCTCGACGCTGCTGCTCGGAGCCGTCTACGGGCTCGCGGGGTTCTGCTCAGGCCCGGTCCTGGGCGCCATCCTGACGGTGGCTGCCACCCAGGAGACGCCATGGAGGGGCGGGGGACTGCTCGCGGTGTACGCCCTCGGCATGGCGGCTCCGCTGTTCGTGCTCGCACTGCTGTGGGATCGCTACGAGCTCGGCAGTCGACGCTGGCTGCGGGGACGAACGGTCACGCTCGGCCGCCTCCGGGTTCACTCGATCTCACTGATCTCAGGACTCCTCTTCATCCTGGTCGGCGTCATCTTCCTCCGCTACGAGGGGACCGCCGGTCTCACCGGGTCGCTGGGCATCGGCGACCTGACAGACCTGGAGTTCGACCTCCAGCAGTCCGTGTCGCAGGCGACGCGCGGAGTTCCGGCAGCAGCGGTCCTGGCCCTCGTCGCAGTGGCGGCGGGCGTGACGGCGTGGAGCCGCATGCGCCGCGAGCGGTGCTCGTCGGTGTCCGACAGTCGGAGCTCGCGACGGGGCACGTCGTCCAGAGGACGCACGCGTTCCGGAGTGAAGGACCTCAGGTGGCGATCTCGTGCCCGAGGCGACCCTGCTGGGCCAGGTCCTCGGCAAGGAACTCCCGCAGCAGGACGACAGCCTGGAGCACCTTGGTCCCGCGCAGCGAGTAGAGCACGCTGGTGCCGACGCGACGGCTCGAGACGACACCTCGGTCTCGGAGGATGGCCAGGTGCTGACTGACGTTGGACTGTGGCAGGCCGAGTGCTTCGCAGAGGTCGCTCACGCTGAGCTCGCGGTCGTCGAGCTCGTTGATGATCATCAGGCGCTTGGGGTCGGCAAGGGCCTTGCACACGCGCGCGTGCAGCTCGTGCAGCTCGGCTGCCACGTCATCGTTCACTTGTCCTCCGGCCCTGATCCCAGGCTTCTCCCGGACTGGTCACGATCATTGTAGGTTCATTTCCAGGGCCCGAGGAGAACGAGCACGGCCATCAGGGCGAGCAGCACGGTCAGGGCCGCCATGGTGCGGACCGCTCCGATCCCCATCGGCGCGTGCTCCGGAACCTCGTCGTCGTGCCTGCGGTGGTGGGTGTCCGCGTAGACCAGCAGCGCGAGTGCGGCCACCAGACCTGCGACTCCCGGGGCTGAGGCCAGCAGATCGCCGCGCGCATCATGGACGAGCAGCGCCGAGACCCCGCCGAGCCCCAGTGCGGTGCGTTGCCAGGCCAAGGTGGTGCGTTCGGCCTGGCGACCGTTGTCGATGTTCATGCTCGGATGCTCATCCCTGCACCATGTCCACCACGGTGAGCACCAGCGCCACCGCAGCGGCAAGCGTGAGGGTCACCGCGACCAGGCGCGGGACGGGGGAGTGAGGCAGCCGCTCCCCGAGCCGCATGGCTCGCTCGTTGCGCTCCCAGTGGGCGTAGGAGACTCCCGCGAGCAGGCCACCGAGAAGGATGAGCAGGAGCCCGAGGGCGTGGCGCACCAGCTCGAGTCCGGGCACGAACTGCACCACGGCGACCCCGGCCGCCATCATGGCCAGCGCAGTGCGGACCCAGGCGAGGAACGTACGCTCGTTGGCCAGGGTGAAGCGGTAGTCGGGGGCTTCTCCGACGTCGTGCAGTGCAGGGCGGTCGTTGCGCCGTGGGAAGGACACCACTCAGCCGAGTGACGTCGAGGCGGCACACTGGTTGCGTCCCACGTCGAGGACGTCGATCTCGTCCTCCGGTGGGGCCAACCGACCCGAGTTGACCAGCCGGATGGTGTCGTAGGTGTCGGGCGCTGCCGGGAGCGAGGAGACGATCTCCTCGACGAACTTCTCCATGGCCCGTTCGTTGAGCAGCGTGGCCGTGAAGACGTCCTCGAGCGTCGTCACCACCCGCCCCCCGGCGTCGATCTCCTCCGACGAGGACCAGTGCGCGGGAGCGATCACCGTCTGCGGGTCCAGCGGTCGCAACCGCTCGTGCACGCTGCGGAACAGGTCGCGGGCCAGCTCCTCGGCCTGCCCGGTGAGATCGGGCCTGCCCAGCCCGCGCACGAACACGGTGTCGCCGACCAGCAGGACGGAGTCGCTGACCAGCAGGGCGATGGTGCCCGGCGTGTGGCCGGGCAGGTGCATGCTCATCACCCGCACCTGGGCCGACCCGAGGTCGAGGACGTCTCCCTCCTTGAGCGGGCGGTTCGGGAACGGGACGACGCCGCCGCAGTCCTCCGGGGGCAGGTGGTACTCCACCTCGAGCTCGGCCGCGAGCGCGGGGCCGCCGCTGATGTGGTCGGCGTGGACGTGCGTGTCGACCACGTGCGCCACGGTCATGCCGTGCTCGGAGGCCAGGTCGAGGTAGGGCTGCGGTTGTCGTGTCGGGTCCACCACGATGCACCGCTCACCGGGGACGCCGACGACGTAGGACAGGCAGGCCTTGGCAGGGCGCTGGAACTGCCACACGCGCACCGGAGCCGGGAGGTCGACGATCTCGACCGGCACCAGAAGCCGGTTCCAGGCGTCGGTCCCGCCCTCCAGCGATCGCACCGACTTGCCGAGGTCGCGGAACTCCTCCGCCACCAGCAGCGAGCCGTTGCCCTGGCCGCAGATGACCACGGCACCCTCGACGGTGCGCTCGCACTCGCCCTCGAGATCCTCGACGACGCGGTACACGGGCACGTTGCGGGTGGGCACGGTCCTCGAACCCTCGACACGGCTCTCCTCGAACTCGTCGATGTTCCGCACGTCGAGGATCTCCGGGATCCTTCCCTCGGCGATCTCCTGGAACAGCTCGAGTGGTGACACGGTCACGGCGCCTCCTGCAGGGTCTTGTTATATGCGCAGACACGAATGTAGTGTTCCGCATCACAGTTGGCAACGCCTCCATGCGGAAGAAGCGAGGGCCCGTCGATGACCGAGGCAGCAGACACCGAAGTACCGGAGAGCATGACGATCGTCGCGTGGAGCGGGGACCTCGACAAGATCTGGCCGACCTTGATCCTCGGCTCGACAGGGGCTGCGTACGGCATGCAGACCACGATCTTCTTCACCTTCTGGGGGCTGTTCCCCCTGGTGCGCGACGACGTCCGGATCACGGGCACCAACGCGATGACCAAGGCCCTGTCGGGCATCAACCGGCCCGGCATCAGCCACATGAAGCTCTCGAAGCTGAACTCGGCCGGCGCCGGGGCCTGGATGATGAACAAGCTCGCCACCGACCAGAAGGTCGCCAGCCCCAAGGACCTCCTGGAGGCGTGCATCGAGCTCGGCGTCAACCTCTGGCCGTGCGAGATGACCATGGAAATGATGGGCCTTCGCCAGGATCAGCTCATCGAGGGCGCCGGAGACCCGGTCGGCGCTGCCACTGCGCTGTCAGCCATGAGCAAGTCCCAGATCAACCTCTTCATCTAGTCAATCTCTCTAGGAGTGCAGATGGACCACCACATCGACCTGACCATCGATGCCAAGGGCAAGAAGTGCCCCATGCCCGTCCTGCTGACCGCCAAGGGCATCAAGCAGATCGAGGCCGGCCAGATCATGCTCGTGGAGGCCACGGACGGCGGCTCCCGCAGCGACATCCCGGCCTGGGCCAAGGACACCGGCAACGAGCTCCTGGAGACCTCGACCGAAGACGGCTACTTCCGCTACGTGATCCGGAAGAGCTGAGAGCGGGGTGCAGTACGGGTTCGCCATCGATCAGACGCACCTGCATCGGTTGCCACGCCTGCACGGTCGCGTGCAAGACCGAGCACGAGGTGCCGCTCGGCCAGTTCCGCACCTGGGTGAAGTACGTCGACTCGGGATCCTTCCCCGACACCACCCGGTCGTTCGGGGTGATGCGGTGCAACCACTGCACGGACGCGCCGTGCATCAAGATCTGCCCGACCGAGGCCCTCTACAAGCGCGACGACGGCATCGTCGACTTCGACAAGGAGCGCTGCATCGGCTGCAAGAGCTGCATGCAGGCCTGTCCCTACGACGCGATCTACATCGACGCCGACACCAACACGGCTGCGAAGTGCAACCTGTGCGCGCACCGCGTCGACGAGAACCTCGAGCCCGCCTGCGTGGTCGTCTGCCCCACCCACTCGATCTGGGTGGGCGACCTCGACGACCCCGAGAGCGGCATCGCGAGGCTGGTGGCCAGCAACGAGACCGCAGTGCGGTCCCCGGAGCAGAACACCGGGCCCAACGTCTTCTACCTCGGCGCGGACCGGGCGGTCCTCGACCCGCTGGCCGCTCCGGTGGACGACACCTACCTCTGGGCCAAGCCGGATGCCCAACGCCTGGAGAACGCCGGAGACCTGACCCCGGACCCGGTCACCCAGGCGCGGACGACCCTCAACACCGCCCACCCCCGTCCGTGGGGCTGGAAGGTCGTCACCTACCTGTGGACCAAGGGCGTCGGGGCCGGTGCCCTCGCGCTCGCCCTGATCGCACACCTGGTGGGCATCGAGATGGGCGTGATCGGCGACTACGTCGCGCCGATGCTGGGGCTCTTCGGCGCCGCCACGACCGGGGCGCTGCTGGTGTGGGACCTGAAGCGGCCGGAGCGGTTCCTCTACATCTTCTTGAAGTCGAACTTCAGCTCCTGGCTCGTGCTGGGGGCCTACGTCCTGACCGCCTTCTCCGGCGGGGCCATCCTGTGGATGCTCGCGGTCGCCTTCGACGTGGGCTGGGCCGTGACGGTCCTGGCGTGGGTGGGGATCCCCGTCAGCGCCATGATGGCGGCCTACACGGCCTTCCTCTTCGGCCAGGCCGAGGGACGTGACCTGTGGCAGTCCCCGCTGTTGTTCTGGCACCTCGTCGTGCAGGCCCTGATGGTCGGCAGCGGGGCGCTCGCCATCGCCGCCCTCTTCGCGGACGTCTCCGACGATGCCTGGCTGCTGCTGGCGATCACGTTCGTGGTCTCGACCGTCCTCCACCTGGTGCTGCTCGCCCTGGAGTACGGCGGCACGCACCGCAGCGAGCAGGCGACCGTGGCCGCCCGGATCGTCACCCACGGCCGCTACTCGCGGCTCTTCTGGTTCGGTGCGGTGCTGCCCGCGGCCGTGGCAGCCCTCGTGGGGGCCCTCACGTGGGGCGGAGCGTCCGTCGTGCTGCTCGCCCTGGCCGGAGTGGTCGTGCAGCCCGCGCTGATCGCCTACGAAAGTGTCTTCGTCCGAGCCGGACAGGACCCGCCCCTCTCATGACCACGAATGGAGCACCCGTGAATCCACGCGTGAATCTGCCCGGCGAGCGCAGCCACGAGAACCTGCGCAACTACCCGCCGGTCGAGGACTGGGACCACCACGTCGAGTACGACGCGAAGGCGCACCCGCGCAAGGTTCCGCACACCTACTCGCTGATCCCGACGGTCTGCTTCAACTGCGAGTCCTCGTGCGGCCTGCTGGCCTACGTCGACCACGAGGACCTGAAGATCAAGAAGTTCGAGGGCAACCCGGCGCACCCGGGGTCCCGTGGCCGCAACTGCGCCAAGGGGCCGGCCACGATCAACCAGGTGCACGACCCCGAACGGATCCTCTACCCGCTGCGACGGGTGGGCGAGCGGGGTTCCGGCCAGTTCGAGCGGGTCTCCTGGGACGAGGCCGTCGCCGACATCGCCGGCCGGATCCGCCAGGCCATCGTCGAGGACCGCAAGGACGAGGTGATGTACCACGTCGGTCGCCCCGGTGAGGACGGCTTCGTCGAGCGGGTGCTCCAGGCCTGGGGCGTCGACGGGCACAACAGCCACACCAATGTCTGCTCCTCCGGGGGACGCAGCGGCTACACGCACTGGATGGGCTACGACCGGCCCTCGCCCGACTACGCCAACGCGAAGACGATCGTGCTGCTCTCCAGCCACCTCGAGACCGGGCACTACTTCAACCCGCACGCCCAGCGCATCATGGAGGCCAAGCAGAACGGCGCCAAGCTGGCCGTGCTCGACCTGCGACTCTCGAACACCGCCTCGCAGGCCGACCTGTGGATCTCGCCGTGGCCGGGCAGCGAGGGGATCATCTTCCTCGCCGTCGCCTCCCACCTGCTGCGCACCGGGCAGGTGGCCCGCGACTACATGCGTCGCTGGGTGAACTGGGACGTCTACCTCGAGCGGCTGCACCCGGACGCGCCGAAGGACTTCGACGTGTTCCTCGAGCGCCTCACCGACGACTACGCCCACTACACCTTCGAGTACGCCGCGGCCGAGGCCCACGTACCGGTCGAGCAGATCGAGCGGCTGGCCGAGATGGTGGCCGACGCCGACACCCGCCTGGCCACGCACACCTGGCGGTCGGCGGCGGCCGGCAACCTCGGTGGCTGGCAGATCGCCCGGAGCATGTTCTTCCTCAACGTGCTCACCGGCAGCGTGGGCACCGAGGGTGGCACCCACCCCAACGGCTGGGACAAGTTCATCGCCCACTTCCCTGACATGCCGGAGGCCAACGACGGCTGGAGCGAGATGCTCTGGCCGGCGGAGTACCCCCTCACCACCAACGAGATGTCGATCCTGCTGCCGCACCTGCTCAAGGACGGCCGGGGTCGCCTCGAGGTCTACTTCAGCCGCGTCTACAACCCGCTGTGGGTCAACCCCGACGGGTTCACCTGGATCGACGTGCTGAAGGACGAGTCGAAGATCGGCCTCCACGTCGCGCTCACGCCCTCCTGGAGCGAGTCGGCGACGTTCGCCGACTACGTCCTGCCGATGGGTCACGCCTCCGAGCGCCACGACACGATGTCGTTCGAGACGCACACGTCGAAGTGGCTCGCCTTCCGTCAGCCCGTCACCCGCGTGGCGATGGAGCAGCGCGGCATGCCCTACCGCGACAGCCGCGACACCAATCCCGGCGAGGTGTGGGAGGAGAACGAGTTCTGGTTCGAGGTGTCCTGGCAGATCGACCCCGATGGCAGCCTCGGCATCCGCAAGTACTTCGAGTCCAAGGACCGTCCCGGCGAGCGGATGACCCAGGACGAGTACTACAGCACCCTGTTCTCGCAGAGCGTCCCCGGGCTCCCGGCGGCCGCGGAGGAGCAGGGGCTGAACCCCCTCCAGTACATGCGCAAGTACGGCGTGTTCGAGGTGGCCAAGGAGATCTACCGGCTCGACGAGCGGCAGCTGACCGACGCCGAGCTCGACGGTGCGGTGGCCGACGAACACGGCGTGCTCCGCAAGCCCGTCACCGACGAGACCCAGCCACCGCTCGTCGGCGAGGCCGGGGCAGTGGGCCTGGTGCACGAGGACGGCACCACGAGCGCGGGCTGGCTGTCGCCCTCGCGCAAGCTCGAGCTGTTCTCCACGACCCTCGCCGACTGGGGCTGGCCCGAGCAGGCGACCCCGGGACACGTCGAGTCGCACGTGTCTGCCGCGCCGGATCGACCGCACCAACGACGAGTTCGTGCTCATGCCCAACTTCCGGTTGCCCACGCTGATCCACACCCGTTCGGGCAACGCGAAGTACCTCAACGAGATCTCCAACACCCATCCGCTGTGGTTCAACCAGGCCGACGCGACGGCCATGGGGCTGAACACCGGCGACCTGGTCCGGGTGACCACCGAGATCGGACACTTCGTGGTCCGGCTCTGGGCGACCGAGGCGATCCGCCCCGGCGTCGTCGGCCTGTCGCACCACATGGGTCGCTGGCAGCAGGACGGCCACCCCGGCAGCCGCTGGGTGATGGGCAAGGTCGACCTCGACCGCAGCGACGACGGGATCTGGAAGTTGCGCTACAAGGAAGGCATCAAGCCGTTCACGAGCGAGGACCCGGACTCCGAACGGATCTACTGGGACGATCCGGGCGTGCACCAGAACCTCACCTTCCCCGTCCAGCCCGACCCGATCTCGGGCATGCACTGCTGGCACCAGAAGGTGAGGATCGAGAAGGCGCGCCCCGATGACCAGTACGGCGACGTCGAGGTCGACACCAACAAGTCCCGTGAGGTCTATCGTCGCTGGCTGGCGATGGCTCGTCCCGGCCCCGGGCCCGGTGGCCTGCGTCGACCGGAGTTCCTGATGCGTCACGTCACCCCGAAGCGCAAGGCCTACCGCGTGCCGGCCGGCGCCGAGGGCGGTGGCGACCGATGAGTCTTCTCACCCGCCGCCAGCCGGGGGCCGAGGTGGACCTCGCGGCCGTACGAGCTGCTGCCGGGTCCGTGCTCGACCCGGAGCTCCGCCTCACCCTCGAGGACGCCGGCATGCTCGGCGACATCGACGTCAACCGAGCAGGCGTCGTCGACGTGACGGTGCGACTCACGACCCCGACCTGCCCGATGCGCGAGCAGCTCGTCGCCGACGTCGGTGCCGCGGTCGGCGCTGTGGCCGGGGTCACCGGTGCGTCGGTGACCTTCGGCGCGATGAGCGAGCAGGAGCGGATCGGTCTCGCATCGAGGCTGCGCGGTGGCCGGGAGGCCGGGCACCAGTTCGGTCCGGACTCACGCACCAAGGTCTACGCCGTGGCCAGCGGCAAGGGTGGGGTCGGCAAGTCGACGATCACCGCCAACCTGGCCGTCGCGCTGGCGCAGGAGGGCAAGCGAGTGGGTGTCCTGGACGCCGACGTCTGGGGCTACTCGGTGCCCCAGCTCTTCGGGGTCCGACATCCGCCCGTCGCGTTGAAGGGTCTGATGCTGCCGCTCCAGGCCCACGGCGTCTCGCTGATGTCGGTCGGGTTCCTGGTCGGCGAGAACGAACCGGTGGTGTGGCGCGGGCCGATGCTGCACAAGGCGATCGAGCAGTTCCTCGGGGACGTCTACTGGGGAGATCTCGACGTGCTGCTGATCGACCTGCCACCCGGCACCGGCGACATCACCCTGACCCTGCTCGAGCTCCTTCCCGACGCCCAGCTGCTGGCGGTGACGACCCCGCAGCTCGCTGCCCAGTCGGTCGCCGCACGCGTGGGCCGGATGGCGCGCGACGCCCGGATGCCGGTGGCGGGCGTGGTGGAGAACATGTCGTCCCTGGTGTGCGGGGAGTGTGCGGCCCAGACGTCGATCTTCGGTGAGGGCGGTGGTGCGCGACTCGCCGAGGCGATCGGGACCACGTTGCTGGGCCAGGTGCCGCTGGACGTCGAGCTGCGGACCGCCGGCGACCGGGGTGAACCGGCCATGGTCGCGGCCCCGGAGGCGGCGTCGGTGACCGAGCTCCGCCGCATCGCCGCGCACCTGCCCGTCGTACGGCGAGGTCTGGTCGGCCGCTCGTTGTCGCTGACCGTGATCTGAGCGCCGTGCTCACGCGACCCGCGCGAGGCGACCTCGTGGCGGCGGTGAGCGTGGCGATGGTCCTCATACCGCAGGCGTTGGCGTACGCCTCGATCGCCGGGGTGCCAGCCGCCTACGGCCTCCTCGCGGCGGTCGCCGCGCCGATGGCGGGCGCCCTCGTGGGGTCGTCCCCCTACCTGCAGACCGGGCCGGTCGCGGTCACCAGCCTGCTCACGTTCGGGGCGCTCAGTGCCGTGGCCGACCCGTCGACGGCACGGTTCGCTCTCCTCGCCGGAGTGCTGGCGATCGTCGTAGGACTGGTCCGCGTCGGCCTGGGGCTGATCGGTGCCGGACCGATCGCCTACCTCATGTCCCAGCCGGTCGTGGTGAGCTTCACCTCGGCCAGTGCGGTGCTGATCATCGCGACGCAGGTGCCGGCCCTGCTCGGGGTCCACGTCGACGCCCGCAACCCCCTGCTCGGTGCGCTGCGGGCCGTCTCCGACCTGACGCAGTGGTCGTGGGTGGACCTGGCGCTGGGCACGGCGGCCCTGCTGCTGATGCTCGGGGGGCGCCGGATCTGGTCGCTCTTCCCGGGTGCCCTGCTGGCTGTCCCGGGCGGCATCGCGTGGAGCTGGGCGAGCGGCTACGAAGGAGCCGTGGTGGGCGAGGTCGCGCTCGAGGTGCGCGGATGGTCCGGGGTCGCAGCCTCGGACGTGCTGGTCCTCCTGGTCCCCGGGGTGGTGATCGCGGTCGTGGGCTTTGCCGAACCCGCCTCGATCGCCCGGCGGTACGCCGCCATGGAGCGGCGGCCGTGGGACTCCAACCGCGAGTTCATCGGTCAGGGCCTGGCGAACCTGGCGTCGGGCGCGGTTGGGGCCTTCCCGGTGGGCGGCTCGTTCTCACGCACGTCGCTGAACAGGTTGTCCGGGGCTCGGACCCGCTGGAGCGGCTTCCTCACGGGGGTCACGGTCGCGGCGCTGCTGCCCCTGGCGTTCGCTCTCGAACCGCTGCCGCTCTCCGTCCTGGCCGGTCTGGTGATCGGGGCGGTGGCGATGCTGATCGACGTGAGGGCGCCCGCGCAGTACTGGCGCTGGTCCCGGCCGCAGTTCGCGGTCGGAGTCGTCACCGGCGTCGCCACCCTTGCTCTGGCTCCGCGCGTCGACCTCGCCGTGCTCCTCGGGGTCGGTGCGGCGCTCGCCGTGCACCTGTGGCGGGAGATGGGAGTCGAGGTCCCGGCCTCCGTGGAGGGCGGCATCCTGCACCTGCGGCCGATCGGGGTCCTCTACTTCGGGTCCGCACCGGCCGTCGAGCGCACCCTCAACACCCTCATCATCGACCACCCCGACGTGACCAGGGTCGTCGTGCACCTGGACCGGGTGGGCCGGCTCGACATCACCGGCGCCCTGATGCTGCGCGACATCATGGAGGAGTCCCGGATCGCCGGTCGCGACCTGGAGATCCGGGGGGCGCGTGCGCACACCGCGACCCTCCTGCGCCGGGTCCTCGACATCCCGGTCGCTGTCGACCCGGAGGTGTCGCCGTGAGCACCGACTGCGACTCGCGCCGCATCGTCGGCGAAGCCATGATCACGGATCCGAAGACCATGGCCCCCGATGTCACCGTCGGTGACGTCCGTGCGGTCTTCGGCAACGACCACGTGCACATGGTGTTGTTGACCGAGGCGGGCGTCCTGGTCGGCACCCTCGTCCGCGCGGACCTCGATGGCGCGCCCGCCGACGGACCTGCTGGTCCGCTGGCGGTGCTCGAGGGGAGGACGATCGGACCCTCCGCCTCGACGTGGGAGGCGGAACGGGCCCTGGACGCCTCGGGCACGCGCCGCCTGGCGGTCGTGGACGGCGACGGTGTCCTCCTCGGGCTGGTGTGCCTGAAGCGCCGTCGCAACGGCTTCTGCGGCAACCAGGACGTCCGGGCCCGCTCCCTCGGATGAACAGGAGCCCTCAGATGAACAGGAGCTGGGCTCCGTCGGTCTTCTCGATGAAGTCGCTGGCGCTGATGATGGCCTCGACCTCGTCATAGAGGTCGACCTCGGTCAGCTTGTTCATGTCGGCCGACATCCGGCAGGCCCACAGGTGACCGCCGGAGGCCACGATCTGCTCGAGGAACTCCGGGACCTCGGGGACGTCGAGGTCGGCGATCGACTTCTTGAGCTTGGCGGTCGCCATCCCCGTCATGCCGGGAAGGCCCCCGAGGCCCTGCGGCATGTGGGTGGCGGTGTTGCCGAGCATGGTGAACTTCAGGTCGCCCATCGTCTTCTTGTTGATCATGTCGAAGCCCCAGAAGGTGAAGAAGAGGTGGGTCTCGACCCCTTCACCGAGGGCGGCGTTGGCCAGGATCAGGGCGGGGTAGGCCATGTCGAGGCTGCCCTTGGAGCAGATGATGGCGAGCTTGCGACCTTCGTTGGCCTCGGTGTCGAAGTCGGGGACCAGGGCGGTGGCGGTGTCGCTCGGGGTGCGTGTGGTGGTGGTCATGACGTTTCCTGCTCTCGGTGCGGAGGGGTGGGTGGTCACACGCAGCCGTGCGGCTTGGGCAGCCCAGCGATGTAGGCCATCTTCTTGGCGGGCTTCTTGGGGAAGAGCGTGAACAGCTGCTTCGTGGGAATCCCGCCGGCGACGGTCACCCGACGCAGGGTGGGGGTCTCTCCCTTGGCCGCGAAGTCCTCCCGGAGGAATCGGATCGCCGACCAGTGCACATCGCTCAGGTCGATGCCGATCTGCGCGGCCAGGGCCTTGGCCATCTGCTCGTCCCACTCGTCGGGCTCGGTGAGGAAACCTTCCTCGTTGACGTGTACCTCGCGGCCGTCGATCGTTGTCACAGGCATCGGGATCAGTTCTCCTTCTGGATGGTCTTGCCGGCCATGGACATGTGGGCCGGCAGGGGCAGGGGGCGTCCGGGCAGCAGGATGTTCCAGTAGATCCAACGGAACGCGAGCTTCCCGAGGTGGTTGGCGCGGGTCTCCTTGAGCAGGTCCATCGGTCCCACGACGGGCAGCGGGTACTTGCCGGGCAGCGGTTGGGTGTCGTAGTTGAAGTCGATGAGCAGGCCCTTGCCGTCGCCGGACTCGACGAAGCAGTTGGCGTGCCCGTCGAAGGAACCGGTCATCGGCTTGCCCTCGATCAGCTGCAGGAAGTTGTCGACGAAGATCTCGACGGAGAAGTGAGCCACCGACCCGGCCTTGGAGGCGGGGATGTCGGAGGCGTCGCCGACCGCGAACACGTTCGGGTGAGCCGTCGACTGCAGCGTGTGCTTGTCGACGGGCACGTAGTTGAGCTCGTCGCCGAGCCCGGAGCGTGCCACGAAGTCGGCGCCCATGTTGAGGGGGATGGTGACCAGCAGGTCGAAGGGCACCTCGCGCTCGTCGTAGGAGACCAGGGTCTTGGTCTCGCTGTCGATGCTCTCGACCATGAAGTCGGGCTCGACCAGGATCTTGCGCTCCTCGAGCATCGCGCCGAGGTGCTCGGCCGCGATGGGCTGGGTGAAGGCGCCCGACAAGGGCGTGACGTAGACCAGCTCGACCCGGTCGCGGATGCCGCGCTCGCGCAGGTGGGACTCGGCGAGGAAGGCGAACTCCAGCGGTGCGACGGGGCACTTGATCGGCATCTCGGTGATGTGCACGACCAGTCGGCCGTGATCGAAGTCCTTGAGCGCCTCGGCCAGGGCCTTGGCCCCCTCGTAGGAGTAGAAGTCGAAGATGCTCTTGCGCCACTCCGGCCCGAGCATGCCCGGGGTCTGGTCGGGGCGCGGCGTGGTGCCGGAGGCGATCACGAGGTAGTCGTAGGAGAGCTCGCGGCCGTCCGTGAGGGTGACGCGGTTGCTCTCGGCCTCGACGCGGTCGACCTCCGCCATGACGAAGTCCACGCCCTTGGGCAGCAGGTCACGCCGCGTACGGACGACCTGCTCGGGGGTGTAGCCGCCGAACGGCAGGAACAGGAACCCGGGTTGGTAGAGGTGGTCGTCATCGCGGTCCACCACGGTGATCTGCCACTCCCCGCGTGCCAGCTCCTTGCGCAGCTTGTTGGCGATCATGGTCCCGGCCGTGCCGCCACCGAGAACCAGCAGTCGTCGCATCATGCTCACTCCTTCTCTGTCTGTGCTCCGAAGTTAGAGCCTGAGCGGGAGGGACCGTCAGGGCCGAAGGTCATCCGAGCCCGGGACTCATGTCCCGGGCCGCCCAGCGCACCCGAAGGGCCCACGGAGCGAGGACCTCCTGCCCTTCCCGCCGGCAAGACCCGGTTCGAGAGTGGAGGCAGGCTCCCGGACCCGGGACGTCTCGAGGGAAGGAAAACCGATGAAAGCGCTCGTCTACCACGGTCCCGGCCAGAAGGCCTGGGAGGAAGTCCCCGATCCGGTCATCATCGACCCGACCGACGTCATCGCGCAGATCGACACCACCACGATCTGCGGCACCGACCTGCACATCCTCAAGGGGGACGTACCGGCTGTCACCGACGGCCGGATCCTCGGCCACGAGGGTGTCGGCACGATCATCGAGGTCGGGTCGGCCGTCTCCAGCGTCGTGATCGGTGACCGGGTGATCATCTCCTGCATCAGCGCCTGCGGCTCCTGCTCCTACTGCCACCAGGGCCTCTACGCACACTGCCTGGCGGACGAGGGTGCCAGCGGTATCGGCTGGATCTTCGGTCACCTCATCGACGGCACCCAGGCGGAGTACGTGCGGGTGCCGTTCGCCGACAACTCGGTCTACAAGGTGCCCGACGGGGTCAGCGACGAGGCGGCGGTGATGCTCTCCGACATCCTGCCCACGGGCTTCGAGATCGGCGTCCGCTACGGCAGGGTGAAGCCTGGCGACGTCGTGGCCGTGGTCGGCGCCGGACCGGTGGGTCTCGCCGCGATCATGACGGCCGGGCTGTACGGCGCCGCGCGCGTGATCGCCCTGGACCTCGATGACAACCGCCTCGACCAGGCGAAGGCGTTCGGTGCCACCGACACCATCAACAGCGGCGACGCCGACTGGGCCGAACAGGTGCGGGCGATGACCGACGGGCTCGGCGTAGACGTCGCCATCGAGGCCGTCGGCATCCCCGCGACCTTCGAGGCGTGCACCACGATCGTG
This sequence comes from uncultured Actinomycetota bacterium, assembly GCA_963843815.1. GTDB lineage: Bacteria > Actinomycetota > Actinomycetes > Propionibacteriales > Nocardioidaceae > Nocardioides. The sequence continues at coordinate 22,211 of CAWJLX010000007.1, forward strand.
CGCCCGGGTGGGTCGGTCGCCAACGTCGGGGTGCACGGCGCTTCCGTCGACCTGCCCCTGCAGGACCTGTGGATCATGGACATCGCGATCACCATGGGCCTGGTCAGCACCTCGACCACGCCGATGCTGCTCAAGCTCGTGGCCCAGCACAAGCTGGCGGCCGAGAAGTTCGTCACCCACCACTTCGGGCTCCAGGACATGATCGAGGCCTACGACACCTTCGGGCGAGCGGCCGAGACGAAGGCACTCAAGGTCGTGATCCGCCGCTGAGGGCAACGAGCCGGTCGATCCACGGAGAGGCCCGGGGCCGGCCTGAGGAGGACTGGCAGACTCCGCGGTGCCGAGACGCCCCGTTGCCTCCCCGCCTGGATCGGAGATCCGCCGTTGATCACCCTCGCTGACGTCCACGCCGCCCGCGAGCGGATCGCCGGGCACGTACGCCGCACTCCGCTCCTGGCGACCGGACCAGGCAGCCCGGTGTGGCTCAAGTGCGAGTTCATGCAGTACACGGGTGTCTTCAAGGCCAGGGGTGCGTTCAACCGCCAGCTCGCTGCCCTCGAGCGGGGTGAGCTGTTCCCGGAGGTCGGGGTGGTCGTCGCCTCGGGAGGCAACGCGGGTCTCGCCCACGCGTACGCCGCAGCGACGCTCGGCGTGCGTGCCACCGTGTTCGTGCCCGAGACAGCCCCACAGGTGAAGGTCGACCGGCTACGCGCCTACGGCGCCACCGTCCAGCAGGTCGGGACCGAGTACGCGATCGCGTACGACGCGGCGATCGGCTACGCGACCGAGCGGGACGCCGTGTTCTGCCACGCCTACGACCAGCCCGAGATCGCGGCCGGCGCAGGCACGCTCGCGCTCGAGATCCTCGAGGACGAGCCCGGCATCGACACCATCGTCGTCGCAGTCGGCGGCGGCGGGCTCTTCGCCGGCGTCGCCGCGGCGGTGGAGGGGAGGGCGAGGATCGTGGCCGTCGAGCCCACCCGCATCCCGACCCTCCACGCGGCACTCCGCGCCGGCAAGCCCGTCGACGTCGCCGTCTCAGGAGTCGCGGCGGACTCCCTCGGCGCGAAGCGGGTCGGCCGCATCGCCCTCGACGTCGCGCAGCGCTCCGATCCGACGTCCGTGCTCGTCTCCGACGACGACATCAGGGCCGCCAGGGGAATCCTCTGGTCGGAGTTCCGGATCCCGGCGGAGCACGGCGCGGCTGCCGCCTACGCCGCCCTGGCATCCGGTGCCTACGTCCCGGAGCCCGGGGAGCGGGTCGCCGTCGTCATCTGCGGCGCCAACACCGACCCGGCCTCCCTGGCGGACTGACGCGGGGGAGGGTCAGCCGGGGAGCTGACCGGTCAGGCGGCCGTGCCGTTCGGCGCTGGCGTCGTTGAGGCCGATGATCTGGACGGACTTGCCCTTGCGGGCGTACTTGGTCGTGATGGCGTCCAGGGAGGCGACGGTCGAGGCGTCCCAGATGTGGGACGCGGTGAGGTCGATGACCACGGTGTCGGGGTCGGCGACGTACTCGAACTGCGTGTAGAGGTCGTTGCTGGAGGCGAAGAAGAGCTCTCCGGTCACCCGGTAGAGAGCGGTCGGGTTGCCGTCGCGGTCGTCGACGAGCTCGCGGTGGGTCTCGGTGAGGTGGGCGACACGGCGGGCGAAGAGCGTCATCGCGACCAGGACGCCGACGCCGACACCGACGGCGAGGTTGTGGGTGCCGACGGTGACCGCGACCGTCGCGAGCATGACGAAGGTCTCCGACTTCGGCATCCGGCGCAGCGTGGCCGGCTGGATGGAGTGCCAGTCGAAGGTGCCGACCGAGACCATGATCATCACCGCGACCAGGGCGGCCATCGGGATGATCGCGACGACGTCGCCGAACCCGACGACCAGGATCAGCAGGAACACGCCGGCGAGGAACGTGGAGATCCGGGTGCGGGCACCGGAGGCCTTCACGTTGATCATCGTCTGGCCGATCATCGCGCAGCCGCCCATCCCACCGAAGAAGCCGGTGATGACGTTGGAGGCGCCCTGGCCCCACGCCTCGCGGGTCTTCTCCGAGTGGGTGTCGGTGATGTCGTCGACCAGCTTGGCGGTCAGCAGCGACTCCAGCAGCCCGACGAGAGCCATGGCGAGCGCGTAGGGGGCGATGATCTTCAGGGTCTCGAGCGTGACGGGCACGTCCGGGACGAACAACGACGGCAGCGAGTCCGGGAGCTCGCCCTCGTCGCCCACGTTGGGGACGGTGAGCGCGGCCAGGACGGTGAATCCGGTCAGTGCCACGATGGCCACCAGGGGAGCGGGTACGACCCGGGTGACGCGCGGCAGACCGACCATCACAGCGACCCCGACGGCGACCATCGGGTAGACCAGCCACGGTACGTCGACCAGGTAGGGCACCTGGGCCAGGAAGATCAAGATGGCGAGCGCGTTGACGAACCCGACCATCACCGAGCGAGGGATGAACCGCATCAGCCGGGCCACCCCGCCCAGGCCGAGGGCGACCTGGAGGATGCCGCCCAGCATGACCGTGGCGATGAGGTAGTCGTAGCCGTAGTCGCGCATGACCGGTGCGATGACGAGGGCGATGGCCCCCGTCGCGGCCGAGATCATCGCGGGCCTGCCGCCGAGGAACGCGATGGACACCGCCATCGTGAAGGAGGCGAACAGCCCGACACGGGGATCGACGCCGGCGATGATCGAGAACGAGATCGCCTCCGGGATCAGGGCGAGGGCCACGACGAGGCCTGCGAGGACCTCGGTGCGCAGCATCCGGGGGGATCGCAGGGCGTTGCGGACCGAGGGCTCCAGGGGCGGGTCCGCGAGCCGACCTTCGGTGGGGCTGGGGGGCATGGCGGTGCTCAAGGCAGGGGGCTCCGTTTCAGGCGTACGCCTGCTCCGTCGCAGCGTGGGACGGAGCCGACAGGATCGGGCGGTGGGGCTGCATGCCACGATGCATGCGTGCCGACTCTCGTCGGCGGAAGTCTGCTCGGGACCCTACCCTCACGTGAGGGTAGGGTTGAAATCCGAAGGACGTGAGAGGGGCACCTGTGGACGGCGACAGCGCGACGGTGCGGGCGATGCAGATCGGCGAGATCGCGCAGCGGACCGGCCTGTCGCTGCGCACCCTGCGGCACTACGACGAGGTCGGGCTGCTCCGCCCCTCGGGGCGTAGCGACGGCGGATACCGCCTCTACACCGAGGAGGACCTGGAGCGGCTGCTGGTGATCCGGCGCATGAAGCCCCTGGGATTCACCCTCGAGGAGATGGTGCAGGTCATGCGCCACATCGCGACGCTGCACGAGGAGACGGCCGACGTGACCGCTCGCACCCAGCTCGCCGCCACGCTGGACGAGGCCTTCGCCCGTCGGGACACGCTCTGCCAGCAGCTGGCCATGGCGGACGAGTTCATCGGGCTGCTCAGCACCCGGCTGGGACGCCCGGGCACGCGGCCGTAGTGACGGCCCTGCTCCTGGTCGGCGCCGGGCACGCCCACCTCCACATCGTGAAGCGCGCCAGGGAGCTGGCGGCCGCCGGCTATCGCGTGCGGCTCGTCGCCCCGCGGTGGTTCGACTACAGCGGGGTCGCCTCGGCGCGGGCCGCAGGTGCGCTGTCCCGCGACTCCGGTCGGATCGATGTGCGGACGCTGACCGACGAAGCCGGTGTGGACTTCCACGAGGGCACGCTGGAGTCGCTCGACCTCGACGCACGGGTCGCGCTGACCGCGGACGGCACGCGCCTGGCGTACGACGTGCTCTCGATCAACGTCGGCAGCGTCGTCGTGCCGGCCGCAATGGACGTCCATCCGAGTGTGCTGAGGGTCAAGCCCTTGAGGGAGCTCGCGGAGCTGGACGTGCGGCTGCGATCCCGACCGGGTGCCACGGTCACGGTCGTCGGGGGCGGTGCCTCGGGCCTGGAGCTGGCGGCCCACCTGGCGGTCCGTCCGGACGTCCTCCACGTGCGGTTGGTGGAGTCCGGGCCCGTCATCGGTGCGGACCTTCCCCGTGGCGCCCGCAGGCGGATGCGACGAGTCCTGCTCGCGCGTGGCGCCAGCATCCACACGGGGTGCGCCGTGCGCGAGATCGGCGAGCGGAGGCTGGTGTGTGGTGACGGCACCGACATGCCCCACGACGTCGCCCTGCTCGCCACGGGGCTGACCTCGCCCCCGCTGCTCGCCCTCCTCGGGCTCGGCGACGGGCACGGAGTGCCGGTGGGAGCCACCCTCCAGCACGCCGAGCGCTCCGAGATCTACGCGCTCGGCGACTGTGCACACTTCCTGCCCTCTCCGCTGCCCCGGATCGGGGTCCACGGCGTGAGGCAGGGACCGGTGCTGCTCCGCAGCCTGCTCGCGCGGATGGCCGGGGAGTCCCTGCCGATCTACGAACCCCAGCGCCGCGCGCTGTCGATCCTCGATCTCGGCGACGGTGTCGGGCTGGCGGTTCGAGGACGCCTGTGGTGGTACGGCGCCGGCCCGCTGCGCCTCAAGCGCTACATCGACCGCCGGTGGCTGGACGCCTACCAGCCGGAGGAGTGACACGACCGTGTCCGAACCCCACGCCCCGACCACGCGCCGCAGTCCGGGAAGAGTTCCGGCTGTCCACCGGGTTCCCCCGTCATGACCGCCCCTCCACCCCAGGACGACGCTGCCCGGAAGTCCAGCTTCCGGGACCTGGTGGAGCCCGAGATCGAGGTCCTGCTGCGCGTCGCCCTGTCCATCACAGCGAGCAAGGCGGATGCGGAGGACCTCGTGCAGGAATCCCTGCTGCGTGCCTACCGGGCGATCGACCGCTTCGACGGCCGGCACCCGCGGGCCTGGCTGCTGACCATCCTGCGCAACACGAATGCCAACCTCCACCGTCGTCGACGTCCCGGCACGATCAGCGACTGGGAGCTCTTCCGGGCCGCCCGGCCCGCCTTCGGCAGGGCCGAGCTGCCGAGCGCCGAGGACAGCTACGTCCACGAGGAGCTGCACCCCGACCTCGAGGCCGCCGTGCGGGCGCTCGATCCCCGCTTCCGGTCCGCGCTCGTCCTCGTCGACGTGCACGACCTGAGCTATGCCGAGGCAGCCGCGGTCATGGGGGTGCCCGTGGGCACGGTGATGTCCCGGCTCAGCCGGGCCCGCGATCGTGTCCGTACGTCACTCCGAACCAGCCCACTCACCCGAGGAGACCAGCCATGACCGGGATGCTGCGCCAGATGCTGACGTGCCACTGGTCCGCGCGTCGCATCCAGCGCTACCTCGACGCCGACCCCGCAGCCCCGCTGACACCCGGCGAGATCTCGCGACTCGAAGAGCACCTCGCCACGTGCGAGAAGTGCACCCGGGTCGCCACCGAGCACCGTGCCCTGCACCGGGCGCTGTCGGTGTGGTCGGGGGGCACCGTCGTCGATCCTCGATCGGTCGACCGGGTCCGCGACTTCCTGTCCACGCTCAACGACGAGGACCCCGCATGAGCCAGGACCGCCCAACGCCCGACGAGCCGTGGGACCTCCTCGTGGTCGGGGGCGGGACTGCCGGGATCGTCGGCGCCAAGACGGCGGCGCGGCTCGGGGCCCGGGTCCTCCTCGTGGAGCGCGAACGCACCGGCGGCGACTGCCTGTGGACCGGCTGCGTGCCGTCCAAGGCGCTCCTGGCGGCTGCCGGCGCCGCCGCCGGCGCCCGCAACGCGCATCGCTTCGGCATCGACGCCGGCGACGTCACGGTCGACTTCGCGAAGGTCATGGACCACGTGCGGGCGGCGATCGACCACATCGCGCCGATCGACTCGGTCGAGGCGCTCGAGGAGGCATCGGTCTCCGTCCGCACCGCGTCTGCCCGCTTCACGGGGCCGGACTCGGCCGACGTCGACGGCGAAGCCGTGAGCTTCCGACAGGCGCTCGTCGCCACGGGCGCCTCGCCGGCGATTCCTCCCATCCCCGGGCTGGGCGACGTCGACCACCTGACCAGCGACACCGTCTGGGGGCTGGACCAGCTCCCCGCCGAGCTCGTGGTCCTGGGCGGCGGCAGCATCGGCTGCGAGCTGGGTCAGGCCTTCGCCCGGCTGGGCAGCCGCGTCGCCGTCGTCGAGGGGGCACCGAGGATCCTGCCCCGCGAGGATCCTCGTGCCGCGGCCGAGCTCGCCCGTGCGCTCACCGACGACGGGGTGGAGATGCACGTGGGCTCGGGAGTCGTCAGGGTCGAGCGCTCGGAGTCAGCGTCGGGGTCTGGGGTGCTGCACCTCGAGAACGGGCGCGAGGTGTCCTTCTCGTGCCTCCTGGTCGCGGTCGGTCGAGCCCCGCGCACCCGCGACATCGGACTGTCGGAGGCCGGCGTCGAGGTCGACGAGCGCGGGTTCGTGGTGGTCGACGACCTCCTGCGCACCACCAACCCACGGATCTGGGCCGCGGGCGACCTCACCGGCCATCCGCAGTTCACCCACACCGCGGGCGGGCACGCGAGCCTGGCAGCGTCCAACGCGATCCTGGGAGTACGTCGCAAGGTCGACCTGACGGCCGTGCCACGGGTCACCTTCACCGACCCCGAGGTCGCCGCGGTCGGTGTCGACACCGACCGCGTCCCCCAGGGACTCCGCACCCTCGACTGGTCGCACTCCCACGTGGACAGGGCGGTCGCGGAGGTCGACTACGGAGGATTCGCGCGTCTGGTGATCGACCGGCGAGGCCGAATCCTCGGGGCCACCGTGGTCGGCCCGCGCGCAGGGGAGACCCTCGCCGAGCTGACCCTGGCGATCACCCGTGGGCTGACGACTCGCGACCTGGCCGGGGTGACCCACGCCTACCCCACCTACAACGACGGACCGTGGAACGCCGCGATCTCCGACGTCCAGGAGCAGCTCACGCGCCCGTCGACCCGGCGCGCCCTGGGGGCCCTCGCACGGACGCGAACGTGGTGGGTCAGCCGGGGCGACTGAGCAGGCGGAAGCCGGTGGCGATGCGCTGGACTGCGGTGAGACCGACGACGGCAGCCCAGACCAGGGCGATCAACCCGGCCTGGCTCGGGACGATGAGCCACAGCGAGTGCACCGCGATGGTCTCGGTGCCTTCCGCGAGACCTCCGAGGAAGCTCAGCGAGCGACCGTCCTCCCGCTGACGCCCGGTCCGTTCGGCGATGGAGGAGAACGCCAGGAACGCCGTGCCGTTGACGTAGTAGGCCAGGAGCACCAGCAGGAAGGGCAACCACCCGGCGTCGTACTGACGGGTGGCGCCGACTGCCACCCCGACCACCGTCGCGCCGTAGACCGCGAAGTCGGCCGTGATGTCCAGGAAGCCACCGGCCCCCGAGTCCTCCCCGGCCCCGGGTGCGTCGAGGTCGGCGGCTCGTCGCCGCCTGGCCAGGGGGCCGTCGAGGCCGTCCATCGCACGGGAGAAGAGCCAGAGTGCCAGGGCCCACCACCACAGCTGCCCGGCAGCGGCAGCGGCGCTGCCGAGCCCGGTCGCCAGGCCGAGAAGGGTGAGTCGGGTCGGACTCACCTGGGGGCGGTCGAGCAGACGGGCCACGCCGGCCAGGGGTCGGTCCAGGGCCCGACGGGCAGCCGCGTCAAGCATCGGTGGGCGCCAGGGAGCTGCCCGGCCGATGCGCGTTGAGCCGGCGCGCCCACCAGGACCCGCCGACCACCAGCACGACCAGGGCGGAGAGGGCTGCCGCCAGACCCCACGGGTTGGTGCCGTAGGCGCCCAGGGCGGCGTACGCGAGGCTTCCGGGCACCATCCCCAGCGCGCTCCCGAGCGCGAAGTGGCGGAACCTCACGCCCGAGAGCCCGGAGGCGTAGTTGATGGCGATGAAGGGCACGAGCGGGACCAGGCGAACGATCAGGACTGCGGAGAGGCCGTGGTCGCTCAGCAGCGAGTCCACGCGCGCCACACGGCCGCGGATGAGGCGGTCGACGGCCTCACGCCCGAGGATCCTGCCGAGACCGAAGGAGACGATCGCCCCGACCAGGGCGGCGCCGAGCGCCAGGCCCGCGCCCGCCCACAGGCCGAACAGGGCACCACCGGCGGCGGTGAGGAGTGCCTTGGGGCAGGGAATGAGGGCCAGGCCCACGTAGAGGGTGAAGAACACGGCGGGTCCCCACACGCCGGCTTCGCCGACGCGCGCCCGCATCGCGGCGATGTCGGGGGTGCCGAGGATGAGGGCAAGGCCGATGGCGCCGAGCAGGATCAGGACCAGCGCGCCTGCCTTGAGGCGGGCAGTTCGACCCATGCGTGATCCTGACCGGTGGCTGACGTGGACGTGCTACGTCGGGAAGTCCCCGAGCATCTCGAAGTGTTCCCGATGTGCCAAAGTTTCCCGATCCGGAGGTCCGATGCACCCGCGCCCCGCCCGACTGCTCCTGCCAGCCGCGCTGCTCGCACTGGCCGCGTCCGCGTGCGCCGCCCCTGACGCGCCGGCCGGCTCCACGACCGAGCAGCGCTCCTGGTCGCAGATCACGGACGAGGCCGCAGGACAGACCGTCGACCTGTGGATGTACGGCGGTGACCAACAGGGCAACGCGTACGTCGACGACGTCCTCACTCCCGCCGCGGCCGAGCTGGGTGTGACCCTGCGGCGAGTCCCGGTGGCGGACACCAAGGACGCCATGACCCGGATCCTGGCCGAGCGCCAGGCCGGCCAGGAGGACGGGGCCGTGGACCTGGTGTGGGTCAACGGTGACAACTTCGCGACCGGCAAGCAGGCTGATGCCTGGCGCTGCGGCTGGTCCTCGCAGCTGCCCAGCATGGGCTTCGTGGCCCCGGACGACGCGCTGGTCACCCGTGACTTCGGGACAGAGGTCGACGGCTGCGAGGCGCCGTGGCACAAGGCCCAGTTCACGCTGGTCTACGACTCGGCGCGGGTCGCGGAGCCGCCGACGTCGATGCCGGAGGTGCTGCAGTGGGCCAAGGAGCACCCCGGCCGGTTCACCTATCCGGCGCCGCCGGACTTCACCGGCTCGGTGTTCGTCCGCCAGGCGCTCTACAGCACGTCCGGCGGATACGCGGAGATCCCGGCGCAGTTCGACCAGGAGGCCTACGACACGCTGACCCCCCAGCTGTGGGATGCGCTGGAGGACGTGGCCCCCTCGTTGTGGCGGCAGGGTCGGACCTACCCCCGCGACACGGTGGCCCTGGACCGGCTCTATGCCGACGGGCAGGTGGACATGACCATGACGTACGGCCCGGCGACGCTCACCAGGCTCGTCGCCGACGGCACCTTCCCTGCGACCACTCGCGTCCTGGCGCTGGACGAGGGGACCATCGGCAACGCCAGCTTCCTCGCCATCCCGTCGTCGGCGGGCGACCCCGAGGGCGCGATGGTGGTCGCCGACCTCGCCCTCTCGCCGGCCCAGCAGGCCATCAAGGCCGACCCGGGCACGTGGGGTCAGTTCACGGTGCTCGACATCGACCTGTTGGACCCGACCGACCGGACCCGGTTCGAGGACCTCCCCGTCTCCGACGTCGTACCTCCCTACGACGTCCTCTCCCGCAACGCCAACCCCGAGCTCGCCTCGTCCTGGGTGGCGGAGATCGACGACGGCTGGCGTCGGGCCGTGCTCGGATCGGGCTCGTGACCGCACCTGCCCCGCGCACCAGTCGCCGAGCCGCCGACCACTGGGAGGGTGCTCGCCTCGTGGCGCCCGCGATGCTCCTCGTCGTGGCCGTCACCGGTACGGCGCTCGTCGCCGTCGTCGCCACCAGCCTCGGGCTGCTGCCGCTGGTGGGACAGCCCCGTCTGAGCGTCGACGGCTTCACCACGCTGACCGCTGACCTGCGCGCCGCGACGCTGGAGTCCCTGGTCACGGCGGTCGCCGCGACGGTGCTGGCCGCGACCATCGGTCTCGCCATCGCGACGTTCGCGGTGCGGACGGGCGGGGGAGTGCGCCTGGTCGTCGGCCTGGCGGTCGCGGTGCTGACGCTGCCGCACCTGGTCGGGGCAGCCTCGACCGGACTGCTGCTCTCCGACGTGGGACTGGCCCAGCGATGGTCCGGGATCGCTGCCGCCGAGTGGCCCGAGCTGGTGGGTGGGCGCTGGCCCTGGGCCACGGTGCTGGAGCTCGCCTGGAAGGAGTCCGCCTTCGTGGCCCTGGTCGTCACCGCCTCGCTGGGACGACGCTACGCGGACCTGCGCGAGGTCGCGGCGGTGCTCGGCGCCGCTCCGCGAGCCCAGTGGCGGGGTGTCCTGCTGCCCCTGGCCGCGCCCGCCCTCGTGTCGGCGTCGCTGATCGTCTTCGTCTACTCGCTCGGCACCTACGAGGTCGCGCGCCTGCTGGGCCGCGCCTACCCCGAGCCCCTCCCGGTCATGGCCTACCGGCTGTTCACCGACATCGACGTCGCCGCCCGACCGCAGGCTGCCGCCACGGCTGTCGTCGCGACCGGGCTCGCCCTCGTGGTCGCTGTGGCTGTCCTGCCCCTGGTGCGCCGGCTCGGGGCTGAACGATGAGGAGCCCGACCGCGCGCAGCCCGAGGACGACCGCCGTGCGTCGACGTACGACTGCGGGCCTGTTGGCGCTCTGGCTGGTCCTCCCGCTGACCCCGCTGGTGCTGTGGGCAGCGGCCTCGCGCTGGTCGGGTCCGGCGCGGCTGCCCCAGGACTTCGGTCTCCGTGGGTGGGAGGCCGCGCTGGACGCCGGCGTCGGCGCCGCGCTGGCCCGGTCCGGGCTGCTCGGGGTCACCGTCGCCCTCGTCGCCACACCGCTGGGGATGCTGGCGGGGCGCGCCCTGGGGTGGCGGCTGCTGCGCAGACCCGGGCTGCCGTCGATCGTCCTGCTGGGTCCGGTCGTGCTGGCACCGTTCGCGGTCGCGATGGGCCTGGACGTCGCGATCCTGCGGCTGGGGATCCCCGAAGAGGTCGCCGTGGTCCTGGTCCTGAGCGTCTTCGCGCTGCCCTACACGACCTTCACCATGCGGGCGACGTACGGCGGCCTTGATCCCGCGCTGGAGGAGCAGGCCAGGGTGCTGGGGGCCAGCGCCCAGCAGGCCCGCCGCCGTGTCACGCTCCCCGCAGCCACCGCCGGGATCGTCACGGCCACCGGGCTCGCGTTCCTGGTCGGGTGGAGCGACTACGCCGTCACCCTGCTCATCGGAGGCGGCCAGATCGTCACCACGCCCATGCTCATCGGATCCTCCGCGGCCGGGTCCGGCAACGACGCCCTCACCGCGACCCTCGCCATCTCCGCCAGCCTGCCGCCCCTCGTGGCCCTGGCGGTCTTCACCTACGCGGCCTCGCGCCGCAGGACGGCCACCCACCCATGACCGCCGCGCTGGAGCTCTCCGCCATCACGCACCGCCACCCGGGCGCCGAGGGGCCGACCCTTGCCGAGGTCGACCTCGAGGTCCAGGAGGGGCAGATGCTCGCCGTCCTCGGGCCGTCGGGATCGGGCAAGACCACGCTGCTCAGGGTCGCGGCGGGCCTGGAGGACGCCGAGTCGGGCGACGTGCTGCTGGACGGGGCCAGCGTCCTGGGCGTGCCGCCGGAGCGGCGCGACCTCACCGTCATGTTCCAGAAGCCGCACCTCTTCCCCCATCTGGACGTGCTGGACAACGTCGCCTTCGCGGACCGACTGCAGGGGCGGAGCCGACCGGAGAGCCGCGCCGCAGCGGAGCGCTACCTCGACCTCGTCCACCTGGGTGGACTCGGCAAGCGCCGGCCGCGGCAGCTCTCCGGCGGGCAGGAGCAGCGCGTCGCCCTGGCGCGGGCCCTGGCCGCGAGCCGCCGGGTCATGCTCCTCGACGAGCCGTTCAGCTCGCTCGACGCCGGCCTGCGGACGTCGATGCACCAGTTGTTGGGAGAGGTCCGCGCTGCGCTCGACCCCACGATCGTGATGGTGACGCACGACCTGGACGAGGCAGGTCTGGCCGACCGGGTCGCGGTCCTGGTCGAGGGACGCATCGAGCAGTGCGACACCATCCAGGCGCTCTACACGAACCCGAGCACGTTGGCGGTCGCCCGGCTCGTGGGAGGGTTCAACGAGCTGCCCGGGACCGTCGAGTCCGGCGTCCACCACTCACACGTGGGTGCCTTCGCCGTCCCTCCCGCGGCACACGTGGTGGGACGGGCCGTCCTCCTGGCCCGCAAGGAGCGCCTCGCCCTCGTCCCTCCCGGGACCGCTGCGGCGTTGGCGGGCCGGGTCGTGCAGGTGCGCCAGTCCGGGCCGCACCGCGACGTGGTCGTGGAGCTCGATCCTGTCCGTGGCGAGGCCCGCGCGCGGGTGGAGGTCGAGGCCCGCCTGGGCACGACGCTGCGGCCGGGAGACCGCACCGGCGTGCTCCTCCCGGGGCCGGAGGAGCTGTGGGTCGTGCGTGATGCGGTCGTCGGGGCTGCTCCCCGATCCCCTGACGCCATCGCTGTGCCGGTGGCTTCCCGCCGGCCCCGCTGACGCGGCTCCGGGACCGCCCGGTCGAGCTCAACCGGCGAGCAGGTCCTCCATCAGGTCGATCTCGGCGCTCTGGCTGGTCTCGACGGACTCGGCGAGGGTGAGGGCGTCAGCGAACGTGCCGTCCTCCTGCTCGGCCTGCGCCATCTCGATCGCGCCCCGGTGGTGCTCGATCATCATCTCGAGCCACATGGTCTCGAATGCGCTGCCCCGGGTGCCGTCGAGGGCGGACAGGTCGTCGGGGTCCATTCCCATCCCTTCCTCCGTGCCCGTGTCGTCGCCGTCCGATCCCATGTGGCTGTTGACGTGGTCGCGCGAGGTCTCGGGGACCTCCTCACCCCATGCGGTGAGCCAGTCGGCCATCTGCTCGATCTCCGGTGCCTGGGCGGCGCGGATGTCCTCGGTGAGCTGGGCCAGCTCGGGCGAGAGGTCGCGGCCCTGCGTCATGTCCACCATCACCAGGGCGTCTGCGTGGTGGGGGATCATCTCGGTGGCGAAGGTGGCATCGGCGTCGTTGTAGACGTCGCCGTTGGCGGCTGTGTGCCGGGCTGGGGCCGGTGTGTCGGCTGCGTCGTTGCCACAGGCGGTCAGAGGCGCGAGCGTGAGAAGGAGGGCGGCGACGGCGGTGGTGCGGCGCGCGCGGGAGGTGCAGCGGGCAGGCATGGGTGACTCCTGGTGGGGGTGGGCGCCAGCCTAGGTCGGTCCTGCGCACGTCCACACGCGGCCGTGTTCAATGGCGTGATGGCTCCGGTGATGCGCAAGGTCGGTCTGCTGGGTGGGATGAGCTGGGAGAGCACCGCGCTCTACTACCGCCTCGTCAACGAGGAGGTCCGGAGCCGCCTCGGCGGCTTCCACTCGGCACGGCTGGTCCTGGCCTCGGTCGACTTCGCCGAGATCGAGGCGATGCAGGCCGCGGGGGACTGGGCCGCGGCGGCTGCGCTCCTGGCGGACGAGGCGGCGACGCTCCAGGCGGCCGGGGCCGAGTGCCTGGTGCTGTGCACCAACACGATGCACAAGGTCGCCGCCGAGATCGAGGCAGCGGTCGACATCCCGCTCCTGCACCTCGCCGACGTGACCGCAGGCGCCGTACGTCGCGACGGGCTCGGCCGGGTGGCACTGCTCGGCACGCGGTTCACCATGGAGCAGCCGTTCTACGCCGACCGGTTGCGCTCGCACGGGATCGAGGTGCTGGTCCCCGAGGGTGACGACCGCACCCTCGTCCACGACGTCATCTACGACGAGCTCGTGCTGGGCGTCGTCCGCGAGGAGTCGCGGGCGGCGTACGTCGACGTGGTGCGGAGGCTGGTGGCGCAGGGTGCCGGGGGAGTGGTGCTCGGGTGCACCGAGATCGAGCTGCTCATCGGACCCGAGGACGTCGCGGTGCCGGTCTTCGCGACGACGCGGCTGCACGCACAGGCTGCCGTCGACTTCGCCTTGGGCTGAGCCGAGGCCCGCTCGGCCCGGCCAGCTCAGCCCGGCCAGCTCAGTCCGGCCCGCTCAGCCCGGCCCGCTCAGCCCGGCCCGCTCAGCCCTGCTCGGGCCAGAGCGAGTGGTAGGCGTTGATCGCCGGCTGTCCGCCGAGGTGTGCGTAGAGCACGTGCGAGTCGCGGGGGATGTCGCCCGCGGTGACGAGGTCGATCAGCCCGGCGAGCGACTTCCCCTCGTAGACGGGGTCGGTGATCATCGCCTCGAGCTGTGCCCCCAGGGCCATCGCCTCCATCGTGGAGTCGACCGGGAGGCCGTACAGGTCGCCTGCCCACCCCTCGAGCACGGTCACCTCGTCGTCGCGCAGGTCCCGGCCGAGCTCGATCAGCTCCGCGGTGCTGCGCGCGATCCGCTCCACCTGGGCGCGGGTCTTGTCCAGGGTCGCGCTCGCGTCGATGCCGATCACCCGACGGCGTACGCCGGTGAGGTCCTCCAGCGCGGCGAAGCCGGCGATCATCCCGGCGTGCGTCGAACCCGTCACGGTGCAGACGACGATCGTGTCGAACGTGATGCCGAGCGACCTCTCCTGCTCGGCCACCTCGAAGGCCCAGCTGGCGAACCCGAGGCCGCCGAGCGGGTGCTCGCTGGCGCCGGCCGGGATGGCGTACGGCGTGCCGCCGGCCTCTTCGACCTCACGGATCGCGTCCTTCCAGGAGTCGCGGATGCCGATGTCGAAGCCGTGCGGGTCGAGCCGGGAGTCGGCACCCATCATGCGGCTGAGCAGGATGTTGCCGACCTGGGTGTTGGTGGGGTCGTCCCACGGCACCCACTTCTCCTGCACGAGGCGGCACTTCAGCCCGAGGTGTGCGGCGACGGCGGCCACCTGGCGGGTGTGGTTGGACTGGAAGCCACCGATGGAGACGAGCGTGTCAGCTCCGCTGGCGAGGACGTCGGGGACGATGTACTCGAGCTTGCGGATCTTGTTGCCGCCATAGGCCAGCCCGCTGTTGACGTCCTCGCGCTTGGCCCACACCTGCGCCCCACCTCCCTGGCCGGCCAGGTGGTCGCTCAACCTCCGGAGGTGGTGCACCGGCGACGGGCCGAAGGTCAGCGGGTGGCGGGGGAACTCGGCGAGCTTCACGGGAACTCCTGGGGGATGGGTGTCGGGTCGGGGATCAGGTCGGCGAGGTTCTGCCAGGTTCGGAAGGACACTTCGGCCGCGCCGTCGACGTCGCCTGAGGCGCAGGCCTGCACCAGCCGGTCGTGCAGCGCCACGGACTCCTCGCCGGCGTGCGATGCGAAGCGGAGCCGCTCGAGCCGCCGGACGACGGGGCTGAACTGGTCGAGCACCGTCGCCAGCGCCCGGTTGCCCGAGACGTCCACCGCGACGGCATGGAAGTCGTCGTCGGCGGAGAGCGCGGCGTCGGCGTCACGGTCGAGGATCGCGGTGGCGAAGCGCTCGTTGGCGCGGCGCATCGTGTCGAGGTGGGCGGGCGTGAGCAGGGCGACGGCCTCGGCGACGGCGAGGCGATGCATGGTCGCCACGACCGCGTGGGCCTCCCGCACCTCGGCGAGGTCGATCTCGGCGACGACGGTCGACCGCCCGGGAGCGGCGCGCACGAGCCCGGACTCGCCGAGGCGGAGCAGGGCCTCGCGCACCGGCGTACGACTGACGCCGAGCCACGTGGCGAGCTCGGTGTCGCGGACGACCTCGCCCGGTGCCAGCGTGCCGTCGACGATCGCGTCCCGGACCCGGTCGTGGACGGTGTCGCGCAGCAGCGCGGTGCGCAGAGGTGCAGTGGTGACGGGGACCGGCATGCAATATATTGCACATCGACTGCGACCGTCCGTCAACTCCCATCGGGAACAACCCGGATGGTTGAGCGTTGAACCAGTCATGAAGAAGATCGGTTTCCTCAACTTCGGTCACTGGACCGACTCGCCCCGGTCGGCGGTCCGCAGCGCTTCCGACACGCTGCTGCAGTCGATCGACCTCGCCGTGGCCGCCGAGGAGCTCGGCGCGGACGGCGCCTACTTCCGCGTGCACCACTTCGCCCGCCAGCTGGCCTCGCCCTTCCCGCTGCTCGCCGCCGTCGGCGCGCGCACCAGCCGGATCGAGATCGGCACCGGCGTGATCGACATGCGCTACGAGAACCCGCTCTACATGGCCGAGGACGCCGGCTCCGCCGACCTCATCTCCGGCGGGCGGCTCCAGCTCGGCATCAGCCGGGGATCACCGGAACAGGTCGTCGACGGCTGGCGCTACTTCGGCTACCAACCCGCCGAGGGCGAGGACCAGGCCGACATGGCTCGCCGCCACACCGAGGTCTTCCTCGACGTGCTCAGCGGCAAGGGCTTCGCCGAGCCCAGCCCGCACCCGATGTTCCCCAACCCGCCCGGCCTGCTCCGTCCCGAGCCGCACTCGCCGGGTCTGCGCGAGCGCATCTGGTGGGGTGCCGCGTCCGACGCCACCGCCCGGTGGACGGCCGAGAAGGGCATGCACCTGATGTCGTCCACGCTCAAGGCGGACGAGTCCGGTGAGCCCTTCCACGTCCAGCAGCGCAAGCAGATCGAGGTCTTCCGCGACGCGTGGCGCGAGGCGGGCCACGAGGGTGAGCCGCGGGTCTCGGTGAGCCGGTCGATCATGCCGATCACGACCGACCTCGACCGGATGTACTTCGGCCACGAGGGCACCAGCTCCGACCAGTTCGGGCAGATCGAGGCCAACCTCCGCGCCGTCTTCGGCAAGACGTACGCCGCCGAACCGGAGGTCCTGGTCAAGGAGCTCGCCGACGACGAGGCCATTGCCGCCGCGGACACGCTCCTGCTGACCGTGCCCAACCAGCTGGGTGTGGACTACAACGCGCACCTGCTCGAGTCGCTGCTCACCGACGTGGCGCCGGACCTGGGCTGGCGCTGAGCAGTCGTCACCACCCGCTCGGGTGAGCCGTGCTTGTCTGGGGACCCACACGACGAGGAGCACCGATGACGCACGATCGAGACGACCAGCCGACCGAGCAGGACGGACAGGTCTCGGAGCTCGCCATGGCCGGCACCGAGCCTGAGCCGATCAGCTCCGCCGACTCCGTCGCCGGACAGCCCGACGACGAGCCGGGCGACACCCAGGAGGGCGCGACCGGCCCCGACGGGGTGCCCGTCGACGAGACCGGGGAGCACCCGCACAAGCCCTGACGCAGGTGTAGAACTGTCCACATGGGCAGACCAGTGATCGTGGTGGTGGGCGCGGGGCCCGGCGTGAGCGGATCCGTGGCACGGCGGTTCGCCGACGAGGGGTACGACGTCGGGCTGCTGGGCCACGACCAGGACGTGCTCGACGAGCTGGCGACCGACCTCGAGGGGCGCGGTGTCGACGTCGGTCATGCGCGGGTGGACATCACCGACGAGCCGGCCGCGCGCGACGCCGTACGCCGGATGGGCGAGCACACCGGACGCATCGACGTCCTCCACTTCAACCCGAGCGCCTTCCGGGAGGAGGACCCGCTGTCGTTGACGGTCGCCGAGCTGCTCGAGGACGTGGCGCTGGGAGTGGGTGCACTGCTGACGGTGGCGCAGGCGTCGCGGCCGTTCATGTCCGCAGGCGCCCGCATCAGCGTCACCGGCAGCATGGCGGCGGACGACCCGTGGGAGGGCGCCGCCTCGCTGGGCGTGCAGAAGGCAGGAGTGCGCAACCTGGTGCACAGCCTCGACAAGACGCTCGCCCCCGACGGCATCCGCGCGGTCTCGGTGACGGTGCGCGGGACGCTGTCGCGTGAGGGTGCGTTCACCCCGGACCGGGTCGCGGAGGCGATCTGGTCGGCCGTCACCCGCGACGACCCGCAGTGGAGCAGCGAGGTTGCCTACTCCGGCTAGTGTCCGAGGAGTGAACGTCCGTCGCGCTGCAGCCCTCGCCCTCGTCAGCCTCCTGGTGCTCGGGGCCGGCGCCTGCGGCAGCGACGAGCCTGCCCCGGCTGCCTCGTCCGGGGCGACGACTGGCAGCGCTGCGCCGCTGCCTCCTGACGAGGCCCTTGAGCGCATCGCCGACGGCGCGAGCGTGATCGACGTCAGGACCCCCGAGGAGTTCGATGCCGGGCACCTCGAGGGCGCGGCCAACATCGACGTCGAGGCGGATGACTTCGCAGACCGGATCTCGGAGCTGCCACGCGACGGGTCCTACGTCCTCTACTGCGCGTCCGGCCGTCGGGCCACGGGTGCCGTCGAGCAGATGACCGGGCTCGGCTTCACCGACGTCGTCAACGGTGGCGGCTACGACGACCTGTCCCAGCGCTGACCGCTGGTCGTCACTCAGCGCTTGCGGCCCCACACGAGGTAGGCGATCGGCCCCACAGGCTGCACCGACATCGCGGGCACCCACACGGCCTTGGGGCCGTGGACCTGCTCCGCCGGACGCGCCTTCAGGTCGCGCAGGCACCAGGCCGTGACCGCGACCTCCGCGACACCGACCGCGACGACGAGCTTCTTCTGGGTGGGCGTCATGTCGGCCCAGGACTTCTTCGCCATGGCCGCACCGTACCGCGGTCTCTGCGCCTCAGGCGCCGCGGATGCCGTTGAGCAGGAGCCAGGAGACGAGCACGCCGACGAGCGCCGCCAGCAGTCCCCACCACATCCCGGTCATCGCCCGGCGGCCGGTCGACGCACCCTCGCCGGCGAGGGCAGGGAGGGCGATGGTGACCCCGGCGCCGACTGCGGCCATCGCCACGAGCTGCACCGGGATGATCCAGTTCTCGGTGCCCTGGCCATCGAGCAGGGATGCCGACACGGGGAGGCTGAGGACCCCGGTGACGAGCAGGACGACGATGCCGACGACACGCTGCGCGCTGGGAGTCATGCGCAGACGCTAGCGCCTGCGAGCAGCGGTGGCCCACCGACATTCGGCGCAGGTCCGAGGTGGTCCAGACACCTCCGCGCGGGCGCGTCGCCGCGACGCGCCGACCGGAGGTGCACCACCCGCCTTCGTCGGTGCCGGGATGTCGCTCAGGCACCGCTGTGCCGGGGTGACGCCAGCGCTCAGGCGTCCTTCGCGACCAGTGTCAGGACGTCGTACGTCGCCACCTGCTCGCCGTCGGCGTTGGTGACCAGCGCGTCCCACCGCACCTCGCCGTAGTCGGCCGAGGAGCGCGGGGTGATCTGCTTGACCGTCAGCGTCACCTGGATCGAGTCGCCGGCCTTGACGGGCGTCAGGAACCGGAGGTGGTCGACGCCGAAGTTGGCGAGCACCGGACCGGGCGCGGGGTCGACGAAGAGCCCGGCCGCCATCGAGACGATCAGGTAGCCGTGGGCGACGATCCCGCCGAAGAGCGGGTTCTGCGCCGCTGCCTCCGGATCGGTGTGGGCATAGAAGGTGTCGCCGGTGAAGTCGGCGAAGTGGTCGATGTCCGCGAGCGAGATCACCCGCGGCTCGCTGGCGATCGTGTCGCCGACCTTCAGCGTCGCCAGCGAGTGGCGGAAGGGGTGCTCCGGCGTGACGGTGCGGTGCGAGCCCCGCGTCCACCGGCCGGTGATGGCGGTGAGCATGTCGGGGGAGGCCTGGATCGCCGAGCGCTGCATGTGGTGCAGCACGCCGCGTACGCCGCCGAGCTCCTCGCCGCCGCCCGCGCGACCGGGACCGCCGTGGACCAGCATCGGCAGGGGCGAGCCGTGGCCGGTGGACTCGGGAGCGTCATCGCGGTCGAGCACGAGGATGCGTCCGTGCCAGGGCGCGAGCCCGAGCACGAGGGTGCGGGCGACGCCCGGGTCGTGGGTGACCACGGAGCCGACCAGCGAGCCGCGGCCGCGGGCGGCCAGGGTGACGGCCTCGTCGAGGGAGTCGTACGACATCACCGTCGAGACCGGGCCGAAGGGCTCGACGTCGTGCGGCTCGACCGCTCCGGCGCGGGCCCGCAGCAGCACCGGCGCCATGAAGGCGCCGCGCTCGGCGTCACCGGCGAAACCGGACGCCGACGTCGGGTCGCCGTGCACCACGTCGCAGGAGGAGCGGAGCGCCTCGACGGCCTTGCGGACCTCCTCGCGCTGGCCCAGCGAGGCCAGCGGGCCCATCCGGACGGACTCGTCGCCTGGGTGGCCGACCGTGATCGAGGAGAGCCTGGCGGTGATCGCCTCGGCCACCTCGTCGGCGACGGCGGACGGCACGATGACGCGGCGGATCGCGGTGCACTTCTGGCCGGCCTTGGCGGTCATCTCGGTCACGACGCCCTTGACGAAGAGATCCCACTCGGGGTCGTCCGAGGTGACGTCGGGGCCGAGCACGGAGCAGTTGAGCGAGTCGGCCTCGACCTGGAGCGTCACGCCCCCGTGCAGCACGGAGGGGTGCTGGCGCAGGATGCCCGCGGTGTGCGCGGAGCCGGTGAAGGCCACCGAGTCCTGGACGCCGAGGTGGTCGAGCAGGTCGCCGGGGGAGCCGGACAGCAGCTGGAGCGAACCCTCGGGGAGGATGCCCGACTCGATGATCCGGCGGACCACGAGCTCGGTGAGGTAGGCCGTCTGGCTGGCGGGCTTGACGAGCGAGGGAAGGCCGGCGATGAAGGCCGGGGCGAGCTTCTCGAGCATGCCCCACACGGGGAAGTTGAACGCGTTGATCTGCACGGCCACACCGGGCCGCGAGGTGTAGACGTGCTGGCCCAGGAAGACGCCGGTGCGGCCGAGCGGCTCGAGGTCGCCGTCGCACGCCACGATGTCGTTCGGCAGCTCGCGACGGCCCTTGGAGGAATAGCTGAAGACCGTGCCGAAGCCGCCCTCGATGTCGATCATCGAGTCGCGCCGGGTGGCGCCGGTGCGCAACGACAGCTCGTGGAACTCGTCCTTGAGCCCGGTCAGGTGGGTGGCCAGCTCCTTGAGCAGCAGCGCACGCTCGTGGAACGTCATCTCGCGGATCGCGGGACCGCCGACCGTACGCGCGTGGTGGGCCATGGCGCCGAGGTCGAGGCCGCTGCTGGAGATCCGGGCGACCTCCTCACCGGTCGCCGCGTCGAGGAGCGGGTCGCCCTCGGCGGAGGAGGTGTACCAGCGGCCGGCGGCGTAGCTCTCGAGCAGACGGGTCACGGGCGTCCCTTCGGTGTTTGCGTGCGGGAGTGACTGCTGCCACACTAATACCAGACCGATCGGTCAGTAAATGTGGCTGCCCTGAAGGTCCCGACCCATGCATCCGGAGGACGAATGACCCTCACGCAGACCGAGCCCGGCGCGAGCTCCGAGGCCGCGCTGGAGAGCCACTTCGAGGCGACGATCGCCCGCAACGACCGGATCGAGCCGCGCGACTGGATGCCGGAGGGCTATCGCAGGACCCTCGTACGCCAGATCGCCCAGCACGCGCACAGCGAGATCATCGGGATGCAGCCCGAGGGCAACTGGATCACCCGCGCGCCCAGCCTGCGCCGCAAGGCGATCCTGCTGGCCAAGGTGCAGGACGAGGCCGGCCACGGCCTCTACCTCTACTCCGCCGCCGAGACCCTCGGGGTGTCGCGGCTCGAGCTCACCGAGATGCTGATCGCGGGCAAGCAGAAGTACTCCTCGATCTTCAACTACCCGACCCTGTCGTACGCCGACGTCGGCAGCATCGGCTGGCTGGTCGACGGAGCCGCGATCTGCAACCAGGTGCCGTTGTGCCGCACGTCCTTCGGCCCCTACGGCCGCGCGATGATCCGGGTGTGCAAGGAGGAGTCCTTCCACCAGCGCCAGGGCTACGAGCTGCTCACCACCATGATGCGCGGCACCGACGAGCAGCGCGCGATGGTGCAGGAGTCGGTCGACCGCTTCTGGTGGCCGGCGCTGATGATGTTCGGCCCGCCCGACGACGCCTCGCCCAACACCGCGCAGTCGATGGCGTGGGGGATCAAGCGCAACACCAACGACGAGCTGCGCCAGAAGTTCGTCGACATGTCGGTCCCGCAGGCCGAGGCCCTCGGCGTGACGCTCCCGGACCCCGAGCTGGCCTGGAACGAGGAGCGTGGCCACTACGACTTCGGCCAGCCCGACTGGGACGAGTTCATGCAGGGCGTCAAGGGCAACGGCCCCTGCAACGCCGAGCGGATGGCCCACCGCCGCCGCGCGCACGAGGGTGGCGCGTGGGTGCGCGAGGCGGCCACCGCCTACGCCCGGAAGCAGGCCGCGTCATGAGTGCTGTCGAGCCGGAGTGGCCCCTCTACGAGGTCTTCGTCCGCGGCAAGCGCGGGCTCAACCACGTGCACGTCGGCTCGCTGCACGCTGCCGACGACCGGATGGCGCTCCTGCACGCGCGGGACGTCTACACCCGCCGCAACGAGGGTGTGAGCATCTGGGTGGTGCGGGCCGATGCGATCACCGCGTCCAGCCCGGACGAGAAGGACCCGATGTTCGCGCCCAGCGGCGACAAGGTCTACCGGCACCCCACCTTCTACGACATCCCCGACAACGTCCCCCACATGTGATGTCACCCCACGACGTTCTTCTTCCCCCGCTGCGCTCCTCCAGAACAACGCCGCAGGGACCCCGACACCTCCGAGAACCGATCGAGCAAGGCTGATGGCCGACCACGTACACACCCCCGATGAGGACGAGCACGACAACGCCTACGCCGGCCTGCTCGTCAACGACGCCCACTGGGCCTTCGGCACCGACTTCGAGGACCCCCTCGCCGGGGTCGACACGACCATCCCCGAAGGGATCGACGCGCCCACGCTGGCGGCGTACGCCCTCATGCTGGGCGACGACTCCCTCGTCATGTCGCACCGGATCTCGCAGTGGACCAGCAACGCCCCCGACCTCGAGGACGACATCGCGCTGTCCAACATCGCGCTCGACCTGCTCGGCCAGGCCAGGCTGCTGCTCGCACGGGCGGCGAAGGCCGACGGGTCGGTCGTCCCGGCGCTGCCCGAGGGCTCCCCGGCTCCTCCGGAGGATGCCCTGGCCTTCTTCCGCGAGGCGCCCGACTTCCGCAACGTGCGGTTCGCCGAGGTGGACAACGGCGACTTCGCCGAGGCGACCGTGCGGGTGCTGCTGTTCTCGATCTGGCGCCTGGCGGTCTGGGAGCGGTTGCGCGCCAGCCGCGACCACGTGCTCGCCGCCGTCGCGACCAAGGGCGTCAAGGAGCTGGCCTACCACCGCGACTACGCGGCGCGCTGGTTCGTGACCCTCGCGCAGGGCACCGAGGAGTCCAGGGCGCGGCTCGTGTCGGCGCTCGACACGCTGTGGCCGCTGTGGCCCGAGCTGTTCGACACCCACCCCGTGGAGGCGGCCGCCGCCGCGTCCGGCGTCGGGGTGGATCCCGCCACCGTGCGCGAGGCGGCCGAGGCCGTGCTCGACCAGGTGCTGACGGCGTCCGACGTGCCGCGGCCCGAGGCCGCCCGTCGCTCCGGAGTGCTCGGCAGGACCGGGCGCGACGGGATGCACGGTGAGGCACTGAGCCGGATGCTCGCCGACATGCAGTCCGTGGCCCGCGCCCACCCGAGGGGACAGTGGTGAAGCTGATGAGCCGTACGACCGAGCGCGCCCGCCGGGTCGCCTCGTCCGTCACCGACCCCGAGCTCCCGATGCTCTCCCTGGCCGATCTCGGCGTCCTGCGCGACGTCGACGTGGTGGGTGAGTCCCACGTCGTCGTCGACATCACGCCGACCTACTCCGGCTGTCCGGCGATGGCAGCGATGCGCGACGACCTGGTGCGCGAGCTCACCGGCGCCGGCTTCGAGAGCGTCGAGGTGCGGGTCAGCCTCGACCCGGCGTGGACGACCGACTGGATCACGCCCGCGGGGCGGGCCGCACTGGCCGCCGCCGGGATCTCGCCCCCCGGCCCTGCCCCCTCGACCAGCGGTCCCATCCCGCTCACCCTGCGGCCCACGGCCCGCCAGGTGCGGTGCCCGCAGTGCGACTCCCCGGCGACCGAGCTGGTCTCGGAGTTCGGCTCGACGGCCTGCAAGGCCCAGTACCGCTGCACGGCCTGCCTGGAGCCGTTCGACCACGTGAAGGAGATCTGAGCAGATGGCCAGCCCCGCGTTCCACGAGCTGACGGTCCGTGACGTCGAGTCGCTGACCGACGACTCGGCGGCGGTCACCTTCGAGGTGCCCGACGACCTGCGCGAGCTCTTCGACTTCGAGCCGGGGGAGTCGCTGACGCTGCGTCGGGTCGTGGACGGCGTCGAGCACCGACGCACCTACTCCATCTGCGCCCCTGCCGGCGCCGCGCCACGCATCGGGGTCCGCGAGATCCCGGGTGGCATGTTCTCCTCCTGGCTGATCCACCAGGTCGCGCCCGGGGAGAGGGTCGAGGTGGCTCCGCCGTCCGGCAGCTTCCGCGCCGACCCGACGCTCGCCGGGCGGCACCTCTGCATCGCGGCGGGCTCCGGCATCACCCCGATGCTGTCGATCGCGTCGTCCGTCCTGGCCAACCCCGCCAGCTCGGTGACGATGCTCTACGGCAACCGCGAGACCACGTCGGTGATGTTCGCCGAGGAGCTCAGCGACCTCAAGAACGTCCACGGCCCCCGGTTCGACCTCGTCCACGTGCTCTCGCGCGAACCCCGCGACGTGGAGCTCTTCTCCGGCCGGCTCGACGCCGACCGGCTGCGGCGGCTGCTGCCGATCAAGGTGCCGCTCGACGCGTTGGACCACGTCTGGCTGTGCGGTCCGTTGGGCCTGATCGAGGACTCGCGCGCGGTGCTGGCGGAGCTCGGGGTGCCTGCGGAGAGGATCCACTTCGAGCTCTTCTTCGTCGACGAGCCGCCGCCGACGCTGCGGCACGCCGACCGCGTGGTCGAGGGCGTGACGAGCGACGTCACCGTCGTCCTCGACGGGCGGACGACCACGACGCCGATGCCGCGCGACACGACGCTGCTCGACTCCGCGCAGGCCGTACGCAGCGACCTGCCGTTCGCCTGCAAGGGCGGGGTGTGCGGCACCTGCCGGGCCAAGGTGGTCGACGGCGAGGTCGAGATGGTGCGCAACTACGCGCTCGAGCCCGCTGAGGTCGAGCAGCAGTTCGTGCTGACCTGCCAGTCGTTCCCCGTCACGCCGGCCGTCACCGTCGACTTCGACGCCTAGGCCGGCCGTGGACGAGTCGACCGCCCCTGCTCGCGCGATGTGGGCAGCCGACGCGGCGAGCGCGATGCTCGGCATGCGTGCCGACGACGTCTCGCCCGGTCGGGCGCGGGTCTCCATGCTGGTCCGGGCCGACATGGTCAACGGTCACGACCTGTGCCACGGCGGCCTGATCGCCAGCCTGGCCGACTCGGCCTTCGCCCTGGCCTGCAACTCCCACGGCCCGGTGACTGTGGCCGCCGGGTTCTCGATCGACTTCCTGTCGCCGGGGCGGCTGGGCCAGACACTCCACGCCGATGCTCGCGAGGTCTCGCTCCGCGGCCGCTCGGGGGTCTACGACGTGACGGTGCGTGCCGACGACCCGGGGACCGGTGAGGTCATCGCCGAGTTCCGCGGCCGGAGCCGGATGCTGCCTGATCGGGGGAGTGGGCCCCGTGGATGAGCCCGTCGAAGGCCAGCGCGGTGACCGCGTCGGCCATGCCCTCGGCGTCGAGGTCGGGTCGGACCCACTCGGCGAGCGAGTTCACCATGCCGAAGAGCAGCCGGCTGATCACCAGCGGATCGAGGTCGGCGCGCACCACGCCCTCGTCGACGGCCTCCCGGACCATCTCGGCCAGGCGCTCGTCGATCGCGCGCCGCCGGGCCAACGCGGCCTTCTCGACCGGGGTGTTGCCGTGCACGCGCAGCAGCAGGGTCACCGCCGGCAGGTGGCCGACCAGCACCGTCACACTGCTGCGTACGGCGGTCCGCAGGCGTTGTCCTGCGTCGAGCCCCTCGGCCGCGGAGACCTCGTCGAGCGCCTCGGTGAGCGCGTCGAGCGCATCGTCCACGGCGCTCTGCAGCAGGTGCTCCTTGCTGGGCACGTGGTGGTAGATCGCCGACTTCGTCAGCCCCAGCTCGCGGGCCACGTCACCCACGCTCGTGGCGTCGTAGCCCTGGCGGTTGAACAGGTCCACGGCGACGCGCAGGACGGCCTGCTGGTCGTGGCCCGGTCGCCCGCGCCGCCCCGTGCCCTCCGACCTCTCCGACATGGGGACACCCTCCCACGAGCAACACGATGAACCGGAGGACGACACCTCTGTGCTCGACCTGCGCGGTAGCCGCGCCGTAGGCGGACGTTTGCCCCCAACGGCCACGCGGGGGTTAGAGTGGTCACAGCGTCCAGACGCCGTGCCGCAGTGATCGCCCACGATCCACCGGCCACGAACACGACGCCTCGCTCCAACCTCCACGCCGCGGTGTGCAGGCCGGCGCCGACCCAGGCTCGCCTGCTCCGCGACGCGTACCCAGTCCGGGAGGACCCCCTTGGCCCAGCGCCAGCGCTCACGCGGCAATCGCCGCTCCCCTGCGCAAGCCCGTCACAAGGACAACGAGGGCATCGTCCCCGTCCTCGCCCGCGCGGTGCGCGAGCTCGAGTCGGCGGTCCAACGCGGTCCCCTCGCCCCGGGCCAGAGGGTGCGCTTCCAGGCCGTGGCGCTGCTGGCCCGCGAGCACCGCACCGACGTACGCGCCTCGACGGAGCTCACCGACGCCCAGAAGGCCGACGAGCTCAAGCGCCTCGACGGCATCGCCACGATCCTCGCCAAGACCGCGACCCGTGACCCCTCCCTCTTCGGGCTGCTGTCCGAGGACTCGACGGTCACCGACAGCGCTCGGGACCTCAGGCTGGAGATGCTGCGCAAGGCCGGCATCGAGGCGGTCGCGGAGGAGCCCAAGCCCGACGACGAGTCCGGCCCGGGCCTCCTCGAGCGCCGCGTCATCCCGCAGTCGGTCATGCAGCACCAGCTGGCCAACCCGTTCCTCGTCCCCGACTTCGAGATCGGCCGCGAGACCCGCAGCACCCACGGCCGGCTGGCGACGTGGGAGCTCCTCGGCCCGCTGTTCCGCTCCTTCGAGCTCGGCGGCTCCTCGTCCTGCATGGAGCTCCCCGAGGCCACCTCGCTCAAGGCGCCCGGCAAGCTCGAGCTGATGCCCCACCAGGCCCGGATGATCGCCTCCGCGGCAGAAGGGCACCGCACCTTCCTGCTGGCCGACGAACCCGGTCTCGGCAAGACTGCGCAGGCGCTGCTCGCGGCGCAGGCGGCCAACGCGTTCCCGCTGCTGGTCGTGTGCCCCAACGTCGTGAAGACCAACTGGGCGCGAGAGACCGAGCGCTGGACCCCGCGGCGCCGCGCCACCGTCATCCACGGCGACGGCAACGAGGTCGACGCCTTCGCGGACGTCATCATCGTCAACTACGAGATCCTCGACCGCCACGCCGGATGGCTCGGCACCTTCGGCTTCCGCGGCATGGTCGTCGACGAGGCGCACTTCATCAAGAACAAGACCTCGCAGCGCTCGCGCCACGTGCTGGAGCTCTCCGAGCAGCTGCGGGCCCGGACTGCGCGCCCGCTGCTGATGGCTCTCACCGGCACCCCGCTGATCAACGACATCGAGGACTTCCGCGCGATCTGGCAGTTCCTGGGCTGGATCGACGACAAGAAGCCGATGGCGCGCCTGATGGAGTCGCTGGAGGAGACCGAGCTGACCCCGGCCGACCACTCCTTCTATCCCGCGGCCCGCAAGGCCGTCATCGACATGGGCATCGTCCGTCGCCGCAAGGTCGACGTGGCCGCCGACATCCCGGCCCGCCGCATCGCCGACATCCCGGTCGAGCTCGACGACGAGGACGCCCGCTCGATCCGCTCGGCCGAGAAGGAGCTCGCCCGCCGGCTCGTCCAGCGCTACAAGGCCGCGCTGGAGACCCGTCGTACGGGCTCGGTCGTCGACGGCATCGACCACGAGCTCGTACGTCGCGTCGCGACCTGGGAGCGCGAGGAGATGGACTCGGGCACGTCCGGGGAGAACGTCTTCTCGATGTTCCGCCGCATCGGCCGGGCCAAGGCCGGCCTGTCCGCCGACTACGCCGCCCAGCTGGCGCGCAACGTCGGCAAGGTGGTCTTCTTCGCCCGCCACATCGACGTCATGGACATCGCCGAGGAGACCTTCACCCGCCGCGGCCTCAAGCACACCTCCATCCGCGGCGACCAGACGTCCAAGGCACGCGAGAAGGCGATCCACTCCTTCGTCAACGACCCGGACGTCCAGGTCATCGTCTGCTCCCTCGCCGCGGCCGGTGTCGGGGTCAACCTGCAGGTCGCCTCCAACGTCGTCCTCGCCGAGCTCTCGTGGACCGACGCCGAGCAGACCCAGGCGATCGACCGCGTGCACCGCATCGGTCAGAGCGACCCCGTCACGGCGTGGCGGATCATCGCCGCCCAGACGATCGACACCCGGATCGCGGAGCTGATCGACTCGAAGGCCGGCCTGGCGGCCCGTGCCCTGGACGGCTCGGACGCGGAGGTCTCGTCCTCGGCCAACATCCAGACCGAGGCCCTGGTCGCGCTCCTCACCGATGCCCTCGAGCGCGAGCTCGGCTGATCCTCACCCCTCGGGGCTTCCGGCCCTTGTCCCGTCGCGGCGCAGCAGGTAGGCAGGGGACATGAGTGAGCGCAGCGAGCGAATCATCCAGGACAGCGTGACATGTGCCTCATGCGCGCACGGAGCGAAGCGAGTACGCGCATGAGTGAGGAAAGCGAGACCTACGGCGACCAGTCGATCGACGACGAGGACCAGCTGCAGCCGGGGGACACCCTCGACGACGGTGACCTCACCGACGTGCTCGACCGTGGCTACTCGCCGCCCGACCGCCCGCCGAAGGGCTACGACGACTACCCGACCGAGGCCGAGCGCAGGCAGGGGGAGTCGCTGGCCGAGAAGCTGGCCGAGGAGGAGCCCGACATCGACCCGTACGCCGAGGACGACGACGACTCCGACCACGAGGACGAGAACGCGCTCGACGAGCAGCTCGGCCTCGACGAGGCCGACGCCCGCACCGGCCGGCTGGTCCAGCCCGACTCGGGCGAGGGGGCGGACATCGACTCCCAGGAGCTGGCTCGCGACGTCGGCATCGACGGTGCCGGCGCCTCGGCCGAGGAGGCCGCCATGCACATCACCCGCGAGCCGGAGCCTCCGACGGGCTAGATCAGCTCGTGAGCCGGGTGACCTCAGTGCCGCCTGTGTCCTCAGTCCAAGCGCACGAGGTGCCGGGCGTCGATGTCCTTCACCTTGTTGACCCGTCGGGCGTACTTCTCGCCGCCCTCGCCCTCGCCGAGCCACTGCGTCGCCATCCAGACGCGAACGATCTCCAGCGCGATCGCCGAGCCGATGATCTTGCCGCCGAGGCACAGGACGTTGGTGTCCGAGTGCGAGCGTGCCAGCTCGGCACAGAAGGGGTCCTGGCACACCGCGGCGTAGACACCGGCGATCTTGTTCGCGATCATCGCGCTCCCGTAGCCGACACCGTCGACGAGGATCCCGCGGTCAGCGTCGCCGCGCGCGACGGCCAGGGCTGCCGGGTAGACGTGGTCGGGGAGGTCTGCGGCGTCGTCGGTGTCGGTGCCGAAGTCGGAGATCTCGTGTCCATCGGCGCGCAGCAGCGCCGTGATCTCTACCTTGAGTGCGCGGCCGGCGTGGTCGCTCGCCATTGCGATGCGCATCAGAACCTCTCTCGTAGGTAGTGCCAACCTAGAGGACGCACGCCCCACTCGACGACCCCCTGCGGGACAACCTCGGAAGGTCGTGACCACCGCGGGAAGTCGTCGCTGATGCGGATGCGTCATGCGCCCAGCCCGTCCGCAGATGCGCGTCAGGCACACTGCACGAGTGTCCGACCCGCTGCGCAACCTGCTCGCCGCGCCGCCCGACCTCCCGGTCAACGCGGGTCTGGCCGCTCTTGGCGAGGCGCTTCGCACTCGCGGGGTCGCGGTGGTCCACGCACCGCCGGGCACCGGCAAGACGACCTTGGTCCCACCCGCAGTCGCCGAGGTCGTCGCGGGTCGGGTGGTCGTCACGCAGCCCAGCCGCATCGCAGTCCGCGCTGCCGCCCGTCGGCTGGCGCATCTGCTGGGCGAACCGGTTGGCGAGACGGTCGGATACTCCGTACGCGGAGACCGACGCAGCAGTCGACGTACACGTGTCGAGATCGTCACGACCGGTCTGCTGCTGCGGCGGATCCAGCACGATCCCGAGCTGGTCGGCGTCGGGGCCGTCGTGCTCGACGAGGTGCACGAGCGCCACCTCGACGCCGACCTGACGTTGGCGCTGCTCATCGACGTCCGGGCCAACCTGCGTGAGGACCTGTTCCTGGTGGCGATGTCTGCCACCATCGAGGCCGAACGGACGGCCGCCCTGCTCGGCCGAGGTGACGATCCCGATGGTCCCGACGACCCCGGGGGCGCTCCGGTGATCCGCGTCCCTGGCGCCCTGCACCCGGTGCAAGCGGTCTGGTGCCCGCTGCCTGCGGGGGTGCGCCGCACCGACGACCGGGGGATCACCCCGGCGTTTCACGACCATGTCGCAGCGACCGTGCGTCGTGCGCTGGTCGGGCACGAGGGGGACGTCCTGGTCTTCGTGCCGGGTGTCGCGGAGGTCGAGGCGACCGTACGTCGCCTCGCTGGCGTCGACGCGTCCGTGCACGCCCTGCACGGACGTCTGTCCGGCGCCGAGCAGGATCGAGCGCTCAGCGAGGGCCCGCGTCGCCGCGTGATCGTCTCCACCGCGGTCGCCGAGTCGTCGCTGACGGTGCCCGGCGTACGCGTCGTGGTGGATGCCGGATTCTCGCGCGAGCCGCGCACCGATCACCGTCGCGGACTGGCTTCTCTGGTCACCGTCGCGGTGAGCCGGGCAGCGGCCGAGCAGCGGACGGGACGGGCCGGACGGCTGGGTCCGGGAACCGTGCTGCGTTGTTGGTCCGAGGCGGAGCACGCGCATCTGGCCGCTCACCCGGAGCCCGAGATCGCCACCGCCGATCTGACGTCCTTCGCCCTGGAGGTGGCCTGCTGGGGCAGCCACGACGTCCACGACATCGCGCTGCTCGACCAGCCACCGGTGCACGCACTGTCGGCGGCCAAGGAGGTGCTGGTGGGTCTGGGGGCGATGACCGAGGACGGGAAAGCCACCCCGCGGGGCCGGGTGATCGCCAGCGTGCCGGCCGATCCCAGGCTGGCGCGTGCCCTGATCGACGGGGCTGGTCTCGTCGGGGCCACGCGGGCCTCAGAGGTGGTCGCGATGCTGAGCGAGGACGTGCGCGCTCCCGGCGGGGACCTGGTTGCTGCGCTCCGGTCACTGCGCGCTGACCAGCGTGCAGGATCGTGGCGCCGCCAGGTCACCCGGCTGGAGGAGGTCGTTGCGAAACAGGGCACCGCCGGCGACGGGGAACGGGCGTCGGGCCACGCCCGAGCACTCACCGATGACGTGGCGGTGGGTCTGGTGGTGGCCCTGGCGCATCCGGACCGGATTGCACGCAAGCGCTCCGGTACGTCGAGCTACCTGATGGCGTCCGGGACGGGCGCGGCGCTCGACTCGCGCGACCCGGGGCCGCTGGCCGGACTGGAGTGGCTCGCGGTCGGCGACGCGGAGCGGCGGCCCGGGCAACGTGAGGCCCGGATCCGCGCGGCGGCCCCCCTCACCGAGGACCTCGCGCTGGAGGCAGCGGGATCGTTGTGGACCGAGGTGGATGAGGTCACCTGGACCAGTGGGCGGGTGCTGGCCCGCCGACGGACGTTGTTGGGCGCGATCGAGCTCAGCTCGAACCGGCTCACCGATCCACCCGCGCAGGCCGTGAGCGACGCGATCCGAGAGGCGGTAGCGAGCGAAGGGATCGCCCTCCTCGCCTGGACGGAGGCGGCCACGGCGCTGCGCGCCCGCCTCGACTTCCTCCACCGCGCGCTCGGTGACCCGTGGCCCGACGTCAGCGACGCAGCACTGACGCAGAACCTCGACTCCTGGCTCGGGCAGCAGCTGGCGCGGGTCCGCTCGGCCCAGGATCTTCGTCGTATCGACGTGGCTGCCGCCCTGCGAGCGATGGTGCCGTGGCCGGAGGCGGGCAGGCTCGACGACCTGGCCCCTGAGCGCGTGGAGGTGCCCAGCGGGTCGAGCGTGCGGATCGACTACTCCCAGGACCAGCCGGTGCTCGCCGTGCGACTGCAAGAGGTCTTCGGCTGGACCGCAGCACCGGCCCTGGCCGACGGCAGGGTCCCGCTCCTGCTGCACCTGCTCTCCCCCGCGCAACGCCCGGCCGCCGTCACCGCAGACCTGGAGTCCTTCTGGGACAACGGCTACCCGGGCGTGCGTGCTGACCTACGCGGGCGCTATCCCAAGCACGCCTGGCCGGAGGACCCACGCAGCGCCCCCGCCACCGCGCGGACGAACAGGGCTCGCCGAAGCTGAGTGGCGTGTTGACCCGCCGGGGGCGGGGCCGTGATCCCAGCCAGCCTCCATGCGGTCAGCGCTCGCACCGACGCTCGTGCTCAGCGCGGCACAGGTCCTTGCGGCCTGGCCCGCCGTCGGCGTGGTCTCGGGCCTGGCCGCCGTACAGCCGGTCCTTGCCCGCCTGTCCCTGCAGGTTGTCACGCCCCTCGCCGCCGAGGAGCCGGTCGTTCCCACGGCCGCCCCGAAGGACGTCGTTGCCGTCCGCGCCCCTCAGCAGGTCGGGTCCGCTGCCGCCGATCAGGCGGTCGGCGCCCCCGCTCCCGTCGAGGAAGTCCCTTCCACTGCCGCCGACCAACACATCTCGGCCGACGGTGCCCTCGAGGTGGTCCCTGCCCCTGCCGCCGTTGAGGTGCGCTTTCGGGAAGCGAGGGCAGAAGACCGACTCGAAGAGGGAGTCGTAGAAGCGGGCGATCGTGTCCGCGCCGCCGCGACCGCGGAGTGTGGCGTCGCAGGCGGAGAAGCCGAGATCGTTGCGGCCGTCCGTGCCGCCGAGGACGACCCGGCGGGCGAACAAGGAAGCATCCTCGAAGTCGGTGGCCGAGGTCGTGTACGGCGACCCGGCATCCGCCACCAGCTTGCCTCCCCGCAGGTCGAGGTCCAGGAGACCCGCCTCGGAGGTGACGTAGAAGAGGTCTCGGCCATCGCCACCGTCGATCACGCTGCCGGCACGTGGCGCTTGGTCCGCTTGGAAGCTGTCGTCACCTGCGCCGAAGGTGGCGCGGACCCGGCCGGACACCTTGGCGTAGACGGTCTCGTCGGCGGAGGTGCCGACGAATACGAGCTCGTCGCCGCCTCTCGTCCCGGTCCAGAACGTCTCCAGACTGGACCAGGTCGCCACGACCTGCTGGTCGATCAGGAGGCGTCCGGACGCATTGTCGATGACCGTGTCGCCCGAGCTGCGTAGCGCCGAAGGGAAGAACTCGTCCACTCCGGCGCCGCCGTCGATCGACCCGCCGGACGCGGTGATGCCCCCATAGAAGATGGAGTCGTCGCCGGTGCCCAGGGCGATGACGTCGGGGTTGGGGTGCCCGACGACGCCGCTTTGGACCCCATCTGGGCCATCTCCGCCAACGATGATGTCCTTCTCCGTATCAGCCTTCTCTGTGTCGGCTGGTGCAGTGTCGCGGTATGCCCCGCCGACAGAGTTGCCCGCGTTGCCTCCCTCGAAGCGATCAGCCCCCTCGCCCAGCTCAGCCTGCACGATCCAGTCGGGTGCGGTGGTGCCGTCCACGATGTCGTCGCCGGCACCCGAGTCGATCGTGACTCGTCTGACTGAGGACGCACCCGCGGTCACGCAGATGACGTCGTCACCGCCCAGGGTCGAGACCTTTGCGGCGCCGTTGGTGACGACCACGTCTCGTCCCTCGGTACCGGTGATGCCGTCGCTGCCCAGCAGGGCGGGATCGGCGGGGGTGCCCACGATGGTTGCGGCCTCGCCGCGGCAGGTCTCGCCGGCCGCGTTGGCGACCGAGATGGGGTTGAGCATGGCCAGGCCCAGAAGGCTGGCCGTGATCAGTGTCGTCGTGCGCAAGAACTCATCCTCCGGAGGTGGAGTGCGGGTCCACTGTATGACTCATGACCGGAGGAGAAAGTTGTCGCCCGGGCCGCCGGTGTCGGGGCGGATCTGTGTGGCCGCGGTCCTCGAGAACGAGCGTCCTATCGCCCGTGTTGATGCTGCGGTAGCGTGAAACGGCGGCGAGGCGGCAGGACCTCCACCCCGGATCCCGGAGGACCCCATGAACTTGCGACAGCAGACGACCGATCACCTCAACGTCCAGAACCGCGCGCTTCTGTCCGAGATCGACAGCGCCCGCCGTACGCATTTCGATGACATGCGGCCCCCGCTCTTCCAATGCCGCTCCCGCATCCTGATGGTGGCGGACGGGTCGCTCGACTTC
This sequence comes from uncultured Actinomycetota bacterium, assembly GCA_963843815.1. Lineage (GTDB taxonomy): Bacteria > Actinomycetota > Actinomycetes > Propionibacteriales > Nocardioidaceae > Nocardioides. The sequence goes on from CAWJLX010000007.1 coordinate 56,205, forward strand.
TCCATGTCCCAGTCCTTCGGCCTCGGCGTCTTCACCAAGGTCATCATGGACATGGCGCTGCCGATGCGGACCGAAGTGACTCTGGGCGTCCTGGGGCGCACAGGATCCCTGATGGCCGGGGACACGCGGATCAAGGATCGGCACACACGGTTCGAGTTCGATGATCCCGCGCATTTTCAGCCCGAACGTTTCGACCTGGTGCTGCTCTTCGGGTTTCTCAACCATTTCAACTACGGCGACAACTTCGGCGTGAGCCGCCATCAGAGCCATCGCGGGGATCACTTGATGCCCGCGGAGCTGGACGTACTGGGTCGCTTCATGCAATCGGGTGGCGGGGTCTTTGTCACCGGAGACCACGGCGAACTGGGCAGAGCCATGGGTGAACGCCTGCCGCGTGCAGGGCGGATGCGCCTGTGGTCACGTACCGCGACTGACGAGGACGACGACCAGGTCTCGATGACAGGGCCGTGGCGAAACGACACGAACCAGCGCGGCGACGCAGGCAGCCAGTTCGAAGACCAGTCGGACGATGTTCCTCAGGGCATCCATCCGCGCACCTACCACCGCGAATCCGTCATCTTCCGCTACTCCTTCCCCCATCCGTTGCTGTGCGGACCGAACGGCCCCATTCGGGTGATGCCGGATCACCCCCATGAGGGGGAATGCGTGGAACCGACCGAAAGAGGTGAGCACTTCCCCGTCGGTGGGGTGCAGGTCCCGGAGTATCCGGCATCGACATCGGGTGGGCCGCGCCCGCTGCCGGAAGTGATCTCAACCAGCATTGTCCCCGGCGGCAACATCGCGAAGGGCACCAGCGAGGACACCAGGGGATCGGAGAAGAGGCCGACGATCCCGCATTCCTTCGGCGGAATATGCGCGTATGACGGGCACCGGGCCGGCGTGGGTCGGGTGGTGACGGATGCCACCTGGCACCACTTCCTGAACGTCAACCTCACAGGCGAGAAGAACCTGCTGGATGAACATCCCAGCCCGATCAAGGAGCTGGGTTTTCTCGCCTCGCCAGCCGGACAGGCGCATTTCGAGGAGATCAAGACCTATTACCGCAATCTGGTGACGTGGATCAGCCGCCCCGAGGTGCACACGTGCATCAACGTCGGTTGGGTCGTCCACGCAGTGACCAGCGCGCGGGTCATCGAGGCAGTTGTCTCGGTGCCTGACGTGCGGGTCGGTGACGTCTCAGCGCGGACCCTGCGCTTCATCGGGGTTCACGCGCTGGACGTGGTGGGCAAGGCGGCTGGACAGTGCCAGTCACGTCGGCTGCTGCCCTGGATCGCTGAACTGTTGGGTGAGGCGCCGGAACTCCTCGCGGTTGCGCGCGAAGTGGATCCGTGGGCGCCGCGGTCCGAGGAAGAGAGAACCGAACCACGTGGACTTGGGGTCGTTGATCTCACGCCGATGTTCGAAGTGGCGCTTGGGGCGGCCCTCATAGAGGCGAATGGGGCGATCCAAGGGATGGACGAGGTCCTCGACCAGCCAGCCCTGTCGAAGGCCCTGGCGACCGGATTTCGGCAGGGGCTGATTGTCTTTCGTGCCGAGGCGCGGACCGAGCTGGACCGCGCGGCGTCCTACCTGTGACCGAAGCAGGATCGAGCGGCGGGGAATGGGAGAGAGGCAGCTCGGCCCGCCGGTCGCGCAGCGCATCATTCCGGACTGAGTCCCCGGCCAGGCACCGATCCTGCCGTCGAGTGTCTGGTCGCGCCGGTCGGGCGTCATGCTCGCGGCAGATGCAGACGTCCCCGCAGAACGTGGCCGGGCATGGGCGCAACCGGTGTCACAGCGCGTGGTGTCGACAGTCAGGGGCGGAAGGCGGAGCCGGCGCGATCCAGAGCGCCCTCCGTGACCGGTACCGCCCCCCTCCGGACCGCTCGGACCAGCTCGGCGTGGTCGGCCTCGGTTTGGTCCGCGTAGGCCTGAGCGAACTGGGCCATCGCCCGGTCCAGCTTCTCGGAGCGGCCGGCGTACCCCGCGATCATGGAAGCGCCACTGGTACGAGCGTGACCCTTGGCCAACAGGTGTCCGACGATGCCGGCGTAGTCAGCCAACGCCGCGGGATCGATGGCGTCGAGCGGGATTGTGCCCTTCATGTTGCGGAACTGCCGAACGTAATACTGTCGCTCGCCAACGGTGGTCCACCCAAGGAGCGGATCACTCACTGTCTGCAGGGCCTGCTGGTACTCCACCACTCGCTGGCCCTGGTGGGCGTGCCAGGCCGACTCGCCGTGCACATGCTGGGCCAGCACTGATCGACGCGCCTGTTTCAGCTGGAGGAACAAGACGTCCTCAGGGCTGCTGCCCTCGAGCAGCGCCACGTACGCACGCAAGCCGACGCTGCCGACGCCGACGACCTTGTGGGCCATGTCAACCAAGGTGTAGCCGCCCAGCACCCGCCGCCAGTGCGGTGCCAGGGTGGTCAGGTATTCATCCAGCGCGGCCGCGATCAGTTCACCGTCCTGCTCGGGGACGTGGGTGATCAAGGGCGGCTCGTCCACGATGTGCCGACGTCCCTCATGCTCGCGGGTGAACCGCGGCAGCGCGCGATCACTTGTCCGGTTCCGGGCCCGCTTGGCAGACCGCCCGATCTCGGCGCGGAGCGTCTTCTCGGTGGCGGTCTCGTGCAGGCGCTTCACGTCCAGACGATTGTAGGAACGCATCAGCAGAGGCTGTTCTGCCAGGAAGTTCACCTCCGCCCGATAGGCCGACACGCACGACCTGACAGCATCCGTGCACTGCTGCTCGCTGGAGGAGTTCTCCCGCCCGGCCACCCAGATGCTGGCGACGAGTCGCCGAAGATCCCACTCCCAACCACCCGGATGGGCCTCGTCGAAGTCATTGAGATCGATCACGAGCTCACCCTCGGGCGAAGCGTAGAAACCGAAGTTCCCGAGGTGCGCGTCGCCGCAGATCACCGGAGTGATCCCCGTCGCCGGCAACCCGGCGACGTCCTCGGCCATCACGATGGCGGTTCCGCGCAGGAAGCCGTACGGCGAGCTGACCATCCGGCTGACCCGGATCGGGATCAGTTCGTCCACCCGACCTCGATGCGATTCCTGGATCAGCTGGACTGGGTCTCGACGGCCAACCGATGCCTCCCATCGCCCCAGGGCCTTGCGGGGCACCTGCTTGCGCAGCGCTCGGCCGAGGGCGAAGCGTTCCAGCCGAGACGTCGGTCGCTTCCGCAGCGAGCCAAACGCCTCACCCTCGGCCATGGCCAAGACCGTGTGTCCTCCAGGGCCGCTGGTCACATCGTCACCTCCACTGCCGGACGCGTCTCGTTTCTACCAGAGTCCGTGCTGCCGGACACACGTCCAGCGCCCCGGGCCCCGGTCCAGGACCACCGGTCGCTACGCCGCCGAGCGCGTCCTTGCCCGCGCGAACGCCCTCAGCTCATCCGGCGCAGCATCCCGACCGGGACGTGCTTGAGCACGGACCCGAGGGGAGCCCAGGGCCAGGCGGGGACCCTCGCCGAGGCCTTCTCCTTCTCGATGGCCTCGACCATGGCGCGCACGCCCTTCTCGGTCGACGACATCAGCGGGGTCTTCGCGGACGTGCCGGACATCTCCGAGACGATGTAGCCGGGATAGAGCACGGTGACCTTGATCGGGGTGCCGTGCACGTCGGCGCGGAAGCCTTCAGCGAGGTGTGCGACCGCAGCCTTGGTGGCGGCGTACGTCGTGATGTTCTTCGGCATCCCGCGCAGCGCCGAGATGCTCGAGACCATCACCAGGTGGCCGGCGTCCTGCGCGCGGAAGATTCCGGCCGCGGCCTCGGTCTGCGCCAGCGCGCCGATGAAGTTGGTCTCCGCGGTCTCGCGGTTGGCGTCGAAGCGACCGGTCCCCAGCGGCTGGCCCTTGCCCAGGCCGGCGTTGACGACGACCTTGTCGAGGCGGCCGAACTCGTCGCGGAACTCCTCGAAGACGCGGAAGACGGCGTCGTGGTCGGTGACGTCGAGCGCCTTGACCGACACGGTGACGTCCGGGTGTGACGTCGCGATCTCGGCCTTGAGCTCGTCGAGGCGCTCCGTACGCCGTGCGCACAGTGCGAGGTCGTGGCCCAGGGCGGCGAACTGGCGGGCCATCTCGGCTCCGAGCCCGCTGCTGGCGCCGGTGATCAGGACAGTGGACGTGTGGGGCATCGGGTGACTTCCTAGCGGTAAGTGAGCAGGGCGGCGGAGCCGTCGCCGAAGAGGTGGTCGTGGGCGTTGAAGGCGACGAGCGTCGTGCCGCTGGCGCCTCGTACGACGGTCGAGACGCCGGTGTTGATGGACACCGGGTTGAGCCGGAGCCACAGGTCGGTGCGGGCACGGCTGTCATCGGCCAGAAGGGACGCGGCCGCCCAGGCGATCGGTCCGCCGCTCGTCAGCACGACGGCCGTGCCCGTGCGGGGCAGTGCGTCCACGAGCCTGGCCAGGGCTGCCTCCACGCGAGACGTGAACGCCGAGAAGGACTCGTCGTAGGCGTGGTCGCTCCCGCCCGAGGTCCAGCGGAGGGTGGCGTCGGTGAACCAACGCTGGAAGGCGACCTTCTCCGACTCGCCCTCCGCCGTGGTGGGCTGGCCGTGCACGGCGAGCACCTGCGTGTGGTCGAACTCGTTCCACCCGGCGTCGACGTCCACGTCGACACCCCAGCCCGAGCCGGCGAGGACCGCGGAGGCGGTCTGGGCGTGGCGCCTCATCTCACCTGCCACGACCACGTCAGCGGTGATGCCGCGGGCCGCGAGCGCGGCTCCCAGCACACGCGACTGCTCGTGGCCGGTGGGGGAGAGGTTGTCGTAGTCGGCGGCGCCGAACGATGCCTGGCCGTGCCGCACCAGCAGGACCTTGCTCACCGGTCCGTCACCAGGCCGTCGAGGCGCCGACCGATGACCTGCACGGCAGGACCGAAGAGGGCGTACATCTCGTTGGTGGTCTGGCCGTGGAAGAAGCGGTAGTAGATCTGCTGGGCGATCACGGCCATCCGGAACAACCCGAAGACCTCGTAGAAGCGCCACTGCTCGGGCGTCACCGACCGTCCGGTGCGTGCGGCGTAGGCGGCGACGAACTCGTCGCGGGTCAGCATGCCGGGCAGGTGCGTCGGCACCCGGCGCATCATCTGGAACTCCTCGGTGTCGTCGGCCTGGACCCAGTAGGCCATCGAGCCGGCGAGGTCCATCAGCGGATCGCCGAGGGTGGCCATCTCCCAGTCCAGCACCCCGACGACGCGGGTGACGTCGTCGCCGTCGAGCACGAGGTTGTCGAGCTTGAAGTCGTTGTGGATCACACACGTGGCGACGTCGTCGGGCTGGCGGTCGTCGAGCCACGCCATCACCTCCTCGAGGTCCGGCACGTCCTCGGTGCGGGCGTTGCGGTAGCGCGCCGACCAGCCCTCCACCTGGCGTCGGACATACCCCTCGCCCCTGCCCAGGTCGGCGAGCCCGGCGGCGTCGGGATCGATGCCGTGCAGCTCCGCCAGCACGTCGACGGCGTCCAGGCACAGCGCGCGCGCCTGCTCCGGGGACAGGGGCACGTCGGCGGGCCACTCGCTGCGGGGGATGAGGCCGGGGACGCGCTCCATGGCGTAGAAGTCGCCGCCGACGACTTCGGGGTCGTCGCAGAAGGCCACCATCGGGGCGACGTACTCGAACACCGGCGCCAGTGCCGACTGGATGACGTACTCCCGGCGCATGTCGTGCGCGCCCCTCGCCTTGGTGCCCTGCGGTGCCCGGCGCACGATCAGGTCGCGTCCGGAGGGGTAGCGCAGCAGGTAGGTCAGGTTGGAGGCGCCTCCCGTGAACTGGTGCACCTCCGGCTCACCGTCGAGGCCGTCCGGAGTGGCCGCGTGCGTCCGGAGCCACTCCGCGACCCGGGCCACGTCGAAGGAGTCCTCCTCGCGCACCTCCCGTGCTCCCGGGACCGAGGTCACGGAGCGCCCTCGCGGTCCGCAGCCTGCAGCTTGGTCGCCTGCTCACGCATGATCACGTCGTAGGCAGGCCGGTCTGCCCACTTGAGGACGTAGGCCCGACGTGCCGCCTCGTCCGGGACGATCACGTCGTCGCCGGCGTCCATGCCGGCGAGCACGGCGGCGGCGATGTCGTCGGCCGTGATCGAGGAGTGCTCGACCAGGCCGGCGACGACCCGTCCCACGGTCTCGTCACTGCCCTGCATCGAGTCCATGAGGTTGGTGCGGAAGTAGGACGGGCACACCACGCTCGCCCGGATGCCGTACGACGCCAGCTCGTGGCCGCACGTCTCGGTGAACGCCACGACGGCGGCCTTGACCGCGTTGTAGGAGCCCATGCCTCCCGGGTGCACGAGACCGGCCAGCGAGGCGACGTTGACGAGGTGGCCGGACCCCTGCTCCTTGAGCATCGGGACGAACGCCTGCGTGCCGCGCACGAGGCCGAAGAGGTTGATGTCGGTGATCCACTGCCACTCCTCGAGCGTGCAGCGGTCGACCCGCCCTCCGCCGGCCACCCCGGCGTTGTTGACCAGCACGTCGAGCCCGCCCCAGCGCTCGCGGACCGCCTCGAGCGCCGCGGCCCAGTCGTCGTCGGAGGTGATGTCCAGGACCAGGTCGATGCCCTCTGCGGTCACCCGGTCCGTGGCGAGCACCTCGTCGCCGCGCGCGCGGAAGGCCGTGACGAGGGCGGCGCCGAGCCCGGAGGCGGCGCCGGTCACCAGCACACGGCGGCTGCTCTGCGTGGTGCTCACGCGGTGAACTTCTGGAGCTCGATCTTGGCGATGACGTTGCGGTGCACCTCGTCGGGGCCGTCGGCCAGCCGCAGGGAGCGCGCACCCACCCAGGCGGCCGCGAGCGGGAAGTCGTCGGTCATGCCGGCGCCGCCGTGGAGCTGGATCGCCATGTCGATGACGCCGAGCGCCATGTGGGGGACCTCGACCTTGATCTCGCTGACCGCGGAGTAGGCCTCGCGGCTCATGCCCTGGTCGAGCAGCCAGGCGGCGTGCATGACGAGCAGACGGGAACGGTTGATGGCGATGCGGGCGTCCGCGATCCGCTCGCGGTTGCCGCCCAGGTTGGCGATCGGCTTGCCGAAGGCGGTGCGCTCGACCGCACGCGCGCACCCGAGCTCGAGCGCACGCTCGGCCAGGCCGATGGCCCGCATGCAGTGGTGGACCCTGCCCGGGCCCAGCCGGCCCTGGGCGATCTCGAAGGCGCGCCCCGGGCCCAGGAGCACGTTGGCGGCGGGGACCCGTACGTCGTCGAAGGACACCTCGCCGTGACCGAGCGGCTCGTCGTAGTAGCCCATCGTGGGGAGCATCCGCTCGACCGTGACGCCCTTCGCGTCGCGAGGCACCAGCACCATGGTGTGGCGCGAGTGCCGGTCCGCCTCGGGATCCGAGAGACCCATGAAGACGAGGATCTTGCAGTCCGGGTTGCCCACCCCGGTCGAGAACCACTTGCGGCCGTTGACGACGATCTCGTCGCCGTCGACCCGCGCGGTGGCGGCCATGTTGGTCGCGTCGGAGGACGCGACTGCCGGCTCGGTCATGCAGAAGGCGCTGCGGATCTCTGCGCGCAGCAACGGCTCGAGCCACTGCTGGCGCTGCTCGGCGGTGCCGTAGCGCAGCAGCACCTCCATGTTGCCGGTGTCGGGCGCGTTGGAGTTGAAGACCAGGGGTGCCAGGAACGAGCGTCCCATGGCCTCGGCCACGGGCGCGTAGTCGACGTGGGAGAGGCCCTCGCCGCCCTCGGTGCCGAAGTCGGCCGCGTAGTGCCCGGCGTGTGCTGCGGGCAGGAAGAGGTTCCAGAGTCCCTGCTGCCGGGCCTTGGCCTGGAGCTCGGCGATCACGGGGTCGGGGGCCCAGTTGTCGCCTCCCGACTCGCGCAGGCGGGTGATGCGCGTGTGGGCGGCGGTCTCGATCGGCTCGATCTCGTCGATCACGAAGGCACGCACACGCGCGCTCAGGTCGGCGGCGCGCGGAGAGAGGGAGAAGTCCATGGCATTGACCATAACGGCCTGTTGAGCAATGCTCAACAGTGTGTCCGACCCCGTTCTCTCGCCGTCTCCAGCCCCCGCACGCCGTCGGCTGAGCGCGGACGAGCGGCGCCGCCAGCTGGTGGCCATCGGGCTCGCCAAGATCGTGGAGAAGCCGATCCAGGACCTGGCGATGGACGACATCGCCACCGAGGCGGGGATCTCGCGCGGCCTGCTCTTCCACTACTTCCCGACGAAGACCGACTTCTACCTCGCCTGCATCGCCGCCGCCGGCCGCCGGATGCTGCGCACCACGGCTCCGGACGAGAACGGCTCAGGGGAGGCGCAGGTCGAGGAGATCACCCGGTTGATGGTCGAGCAGATCGAGCGACGTCGCGACTTCTACCTCGCCCTGGTCCACGGGCACGCCGTCGCCGATCCACGCGTCAGCGAGGTGATGGACTCGGTCCGCGACGGCAGCACCGACCGGGTGGTCCGGGCCCTCGACGTCCCGGCACGCCAGCGCGACGTCGTACGCGCGTGGTGGGCCTACACGGAGGACCGGGCGCTCACCTGGTCGGCTGTGCCGGCAGGCGAACGCCCGATCTCGCTCTCGGAGCTGGTGGAGGAGTGCGTGGTCGCGCTGCACGCCCTCCTGCGGATCAGCGGCTGACGCTCAGCCCCTGGTGACGCGTCCCACGACCGCGAATCGGGCCTTGTCGTCGAGCGCCAGGCCGCGGCACGCCAGCACGGTGCGCTTGCCGCACCGGTAGCGCGTGGAGGCGTTGACCAGGGTCACCGACACCGCGGCCACCTTGCGCTTGTCGAAGCTGACCCTGGTCCGACCGTCGCCACCACGGTTGAGCCTGACGCGCTTGACCTGGCGCTTGCCGTTGGTGCGGTGCACGACCACCACGGCGGCCGGCGAGGTGCGCTTGGCCGGGCCCATGACCCGCACGGACAGCTTCCACCTCTTGCCGCCCAGGCCGTTGCCGGGGCGGTAGACGTAGGAGGCGGACGACAGGTGGTTGATCCGGGAGCCGAAGCGCTTGGTGCGCTTGTGCCGGCTGAGCTTCTTGCTACGGCGGACCCGGGGAGCGTCGTACTCGGCCCCCTCGGGGAAGTTGGCCGCGGGAGTCAGGTTGCCGGCGGAGTAGGCGGCATAGACCTTGGTGAGCCCGCCCTTGCGCTTGAGCACCTTCTTGAGAGCAGTGACGCTGTACTTGCCGCCGTCGCCCTTGAGCGAGCCGGCCTGCTTCCATGCCTTGTTGACGATCCGGACGCCGTACTTCGCGGAGAGGTACTCCCAGAAGACCCAGTTGCCGTACTGGTAGCCGGCGTTGCGACTGAAGGCGTCCAGCGGGATGTAGGGCGCGTAGATCTGGCTCCAGGGGAAGTACTGACGGTTGTCGTTGACCTGGGTCGCGATCCGCTCCTCCATCCACGTCGCCGTCGACTCCATCATCCACGGGTCCTCGGCGTAGTCGTAGGCGTACTGCACGGCGTGGAAGAACTCGTGCGCGGCGGTGACCACCAGGTTGTCGTCGGGCGTGCCGCTCGGGAACTGCGCCGCGGCGAAGTCGTTGTCGAGCACGCAGTAGCCCGAGCCGGTGCGCCTCTTGACCCGGGTCTCGCCGGCGCAGAAGCCGTAGATGTCGCCGCCGAGGTCCTTCAGGTAGACGTCGAAGAGCGGGCTGCCGCCCTTGACGCCGTCGGTCAACGGGGCGCGGTAGCCCAGCTGGTCGACCACGGTCGACCACACCGAGTCCATGACCGCGAGGTTGTGGGCGGGCCAGTCGGGCGACGGGGGAGCGTCGGGGCCGGTGGAGACGTAGTGGAGGCAGAGCCGCGTGTTGCACAGGGGGGCGGCCTCGGGGACGCTGTAGCCGAATCCCTGGGGGTCGCTGGCGCCGTCGGTGGGTCGCGCCAGGAGCGCGGTGGCGAGCCGGCGCTCGGGGCCGCGCAGCTGGGACTTCTTCATCCAGAGGTCGCGCAGGGCCAGCGTGGCGGAGGGGTCGCGGGGCAGGGCCTTGCCCGACAGCACGCGGCGGGCCGTGGTGAGGGTCTCGGAGGCAGTCGGCTCACCGAAGTCGGGCAGTGCCGGCTCGGGGGCGAGCTCCAGTGCCTCGGCGGGCGACGGGACGCCGGAGCTGCCCAGGCCGGTCTGACCGCTCGGACGCCCCTGGTCGGCAGCGACAGCGGGCGCGGAGAGACCCGCGCCGCCCATCAGTGCGATGGCCACAGCGGTGGTGATGATTCGGCGCATGTTTCCCCTCGGTTCGTCTGCTCGGAGAGACCCTAACCCGGAGGTGTGACATGCGCGGGCATCACAGGTCGGCGATGTGCTCGATGATCGCCGTGGTGGAGATGGCGGGCGTGCGCTCAAGGTAGACGACCTCGCACACGTCGGAGAACTCGTCGAACTTGCCTGCCCAGTCGTCGCCCATCACCAGGACGTCGGCGCCGTGCTCGAGGATGTAGTCGCGCTTCTGCTCCAGGCTCTCCTCCACGAAGACCTGGTCGACCACCCTGAGGGCGCTCACGATCGCGAGACGCTCGCGCTCGCTAAAGATCGGGGCACGACCCTTCTTGCGGAGGTTGAGGGCGTCGGCGGAGACGCCGACGACGAGCCGGTCGCCCAGCGCCGCTGCACGCTCCAGCACGCGCAGGTGTCCGACGTGGAACACGTCGAACGTCCCGAAGGTGATCACGGTGCGAGGCATGCGCGGCATTCTGGCACGCTGATTGTGAGGGCGTCTGGGGGAGGATGGCGCTCATGCCCACACAGGCCGCCGCCACGCCTCCCGACCAGCACCCCAGCATCCCGCTCATCACGCCCGATCCGGGCGCGGACGAGGAGCGGCGCCGCGGCCTGCGCCGGATGCGTACGGTCGCGGTCGGCCTCCTGCTCCTGGCCGCCTGCGTGTACGTCGCCACGCTGGGGGGCGAGGGGGTGTGGGGCTTCGTCAACGCGGGCGCCGAGGCGTCGATGGTCGGAGCGATCGCCGACTGGTTCGCGGTGACCGCGCTGTTCAAGCACCCCTTGGGCCTTCCCATCCCGCACACCGCGCTCGTGTCGAAGCGCAAGGACGAGCTGGGCAAGGGGCTCGAGGAGTTCGTCGGAGAGAACTTCCTGCAGGAGGACATCATCCGCGAGCGGGTGGCTGCGGCGACGATCTCCGCCCGGGTCGGGGAGTGGCTGGAGGACCCGGCCAACGCACGCCGGGTCGTGGACGAGGTGTCCGACGTGGCTGCGATCGCGCTCGACAAGGTGCGTGACGACCACGTGGCCGACCTGGTGACGCAGGCGTTGGTGCCGCGCTTCCGCGAGGAGCCCATCGCCCCTCTGCTCGGCTCCACGCTGATGGAGGTGCTCCGCGACGACCTGCACCACGGCGTGGTCGACCTGGTGGTGGAGGAGATGCACCGCTGGCTGGTCGACAACCCCGAGACCTTTGCCCGCGTGCTGGGGGAGCGGGCCCCCTGGTGGGCACCGCCCAGGCTCAACGATGCGGTGACCACCCGGATCCACGTCGAGGCGGTGGCGTGGGTGGAGGACATCCGCGACGACCCGCACCACCGGGCGCGCGAGGCACTCGACTCGATGCTGGGCCAGCTGGCCCGCGACCTGCTCAACGACGGCAAGACGCAGGCTCGTGCCGAGGCGTTCAAGGTGCGGCTGCTCGACCACCCGCAGGTGGTCACCACGGCGATCTCGCTGTGGAAGGCGATGCGCTCGGCGCTGCTCAGCTCGATCCAGGACCGCGAGGGTGCGGTGCGCCAGCGCCTGCTGGTCGAGCTGAACCTCTTCGCCGAGCGCCTGCGTGAGGACGCCGGGCTGCGTGAGCGGCTCGATCGCACGGTGGCCGACCTGACGGTGTTCATGGTGGAGCGCTACGGCGTCGAGGTGACCACCGTGATCACCTCGACCATCGAGCGCTGGGACGGCAAGGAGGCCTCCCGGCGCATCGAGCTGCACGTCGGGCGCGACCTCCAGTTCATCCGGATCAACGGCACCATCGTCGGTGGACTCGTGGGAGTGGTCATCCACACGGTCAGCCTGCTGGTTCACTGATCACATGAGCCGACCGGTGGACGTCCCCATCCGTGACGAGTCGATCCGGTTGGGGCAGTTCCTCAAGCTCGCCAACCTGGTCGAGACGGGCGCCGAGGCGAAGCCGGTGATCGCCGACGGCGCGGTCACGGTCAACGGCGAGGTCGAGACGCGACGAGGCCGCCAGCTCGTCCGAGGTGACGTGGTCACGTTGGGCGCGCTGGCGGCCAGGGTCGCCACCGGAGAGGTCGAGATCGACGTCCCCTGGTGAGTCCTCGTGCTGGGGTCAGCGGACCTCGACCAGGTCCACCACGAAGATCAGCGTCTCACCAGGCTTGATCGCGCCGCCGGCTCCACGGTCGCCATAGCCCAGGTGCGGCGGGATGACGAGGCGGCGGCGGCCACCGACCTTCATGCCCTGCACGCCGGTGTCCCAGCCCGAGATGACCTGGCCGATGCCCAGTCGGAACTGCAGCGGCGTACCGCGGTTGTAGGACGCGTCGAACTCCTCGCCCGAGGAGTGGGCGACGCCGACGTAGTGGACCGAGACGGTCGAACCGGACGTGGCCTCGGCACCGTCGCCCTCGACGAGGTCGGTGACCTCGAGGTCGGTGGGCGCCTCGCCCATGTGGGGGTCGACGTCGGGCTTCTCGCTCACAAGCTGCTCCATTCAGTGGTGCGTTCAGGTCTTGTCGATCAGGTCTGGTGCACGTAGTGGTCGAGCTGGTCGCGCTCGAACTCGAGCTCGCCGATCCGGCTCTTCACCACGTCACCGATGCTGATGATGCCGGTCAGCCGTCCGTCGGCCACCACCGGGACGTGCCGGATCCGGTGCTCGGTCATGGTCTGCATGAGGTCGGTGAGTGCGTCGTCGCCCACGCACGTACGCACATCGGGCGTCATGATCTCGCTGACGGCCATCTCGAGAGCGGACTCGTCGGTGTGCAGGCGGCGGACGACGTCGCGCTCGCTGACGATGCCGGAGACCTGTGCGCCGTCCGCGCTCACGACGAGCGCTCCGACATTGTGCTCGGCGAGCAGGGCGACCAGCTCCCGTACGGTGGCGTCCGGGCTGATGGTCACCACTTTCTGCTGTGGCTTGGCGTGGATGACGTCCTTGATCTTCATCGGTGCACCTCTTGTCCGGCGTTGCGTGACGGCTGTGGCCTCACCGTAACCAAGCCGGACGGCCGGGAACAGGTGTCTCGGCGTCAGTCCAGGACCGGAGGCGCCTGGCGGTCCCGCAGGCTGCTCACCGAGCCGGGCCCCCGTCGGGGCTCGTCGGGGTCGGTGTCGTCGTCGTCCAGCGACCCGAGGAAGGACAGGGCCGCATCGTGGAGGTGGCCGTTGGTGGCCAGCGCATTGCCACCCCACGGGCCGTCGGTGCCGTCGAGCGAGGTGAACCGGCCACCGGCCTCGCGCACGATCACGTCGAGCGCGGCCATGTCGTAGAGCTCGAGCTCGGGCTCGGCCGCGATGTCGACGGCTCCCTCGGCCAAGAGCATGTAGGACCAGAAGTCGCCGTAGGCGCGGGTGCGCCAGCACCGCCTCGACAGCGAGACGAAGTCGTCGAGCCGGCCGCGCTCGTCCCACCCCGACAGCGAGGAGTAGCTCATCGACGCGTCCTCGAGCCGACGTACGTCGGAGACCTCGCACCGGGTGGCCTTGAGCAGCGAGCGCCCGGTCCAGGCGCCGTGGCCGGCGGAGGCCCACCAGCGACGCTGGATCTGGGGTGCGGAGACCACGCCGAGGACCACCTCGTCGTCGACGGCGAGGGCGATCAGGGTGGCCCAGACGGGGACGCCACGGACGTAGTTCTTCGTGCCGTCGATCGGGTCGACGATCCAGCGGCGCTGGCTGTGGCCGGTGGTGCCCTGCTCCTCGCCGACGACGGCGTCGCGCGATCGGACGCGGGAGAGGGTGCGGCGGATGCCCTCCTCGACCGCGGAGTCGGCGTCGGTGACGGGGGTGAGGTCCGGCTTGCTCATGACGTGGAGGTCGAGCGCCTTGAAGCGAGCCTGGGTCAGCGAGTCCGCGTCGTCGGCCAGCACATGGGCCAGACGAAGATCGTCGGTGTAGTCGGTCGAGCCGGGGCCGGTGATGGGCATGTCCACAGGCTAGGGCCCCCGGCGCGCCCTAGCATGCATGCATGGAGCTCAACGGTGTGCCGCTGCACCCGCTCGTGGTGCATGCAGTGGTCGTCCTCGGTCCGCTGGCCGCCCTCGCCGGTCTGGCCTTCGCCGCCGTGCCGAGGTGGCGGTGGCTGCTGCGGTGGCCGCTGGTCGCGCTCGCGCTGGTCACGGCCGCCGCCGCGTTCCTGGCGACGCTGTCAGGCGAGGCACTGCTGGACCTGCGCCCCGAGCTCGAGCCGCTGGTCGATGAGCACGAGGACTACGGCGTGCTCCTGCGCAACGTCGCGCTGGGCTACCTGCTCGTCTCCGCCTTCGCTGCCTGGGCACTCGGCGGGGTCTCGGCCCTGGCCTCGGGCAGGGGCGCCCGCAAGTCACGCGGGGCGCTGGGCACGCTGGCGGCAGTGCTGCTGGGCGTGGCTGCTCTCGGACTGCTCGTCGCGCTCTTCCTGGCAGGCGACTCGGGTGCCCGGGCCGTCTGGGGCTGAGCCGGTCACCGGTCCCGTCACCAGTCGGTCGCGCTCTCGCGGGCGCTGAGGAGCCGGCGGAACGACTCCACCCGGTCGGGATCGGCCTCGCCCGCCACGATCGCCTCGTCCAGCCCGCACTCCGGCTCACCCGTGCCGTGGGAGCACCCCCGCGGGCAGGTCTCGGTCATCTCGTCGAGGTCGGGGAACGCCGCGATGAGGTCCTCCGGCTGCACGTGCGCCAGCCCGAAGGAGCGGATGCCGGGGGTGTCGATGATCCAGCCGTCGCCGTCGGGCAGCTCGAGGAGGTAGGCGCTGGTGGAGGTGTGCCGTCCCCTGCCCGTGACCGCGTTGACGATGCCGACCTCGCGGTGGGCGTCGGGGACCAGCGCGTTGACCAGCGTCGACTTGCCGACGCCACTGTGCCCGACCAGCACGCTCGTACGTCCACGCAAGCGGTCGCGCAGCTCGGTCAGGTCGCCGGCGCCGTCCCCCCTGAGCTGGGTGACGACCCAGGGGACGCCCAGCGACCGGTAGGTGGAGAGCAGCGTCTCGGGATCGGCGAGGTCGGCCTTGGTGAGGCACAGCAGCGGCGCCATCCCGGCGTCGTACGCGGCCACGAGGGCACGGTCGATGAGTCGCGGTCGGGGTTCGGGGTCGGCGAGTGCGGCCACCACCACCAGCTGGTCGGCGTTGGACACGATCACCCGCTCGACCGGGTCGTCGTCGTCGGCCGTGCGGCGCAGGGTCGTGGTGCGTGGCACCACCTCGACGATCCGTGCCAGTGACCCGTCGGCGCCGCTGGTGTCGCCCACCACCCTCACGTGGTCGCCGACCACGACACCCTTGCGCCCCAGCGGCCGCGACTTCATCGCCATCACGCGGTGGCCGTCGAGCAGCAGGGTGAAGCGTCCGCGGTCCACGGTGACCACGCGGGCGTCGACAGCGTCGTCGTAGGTGGGCCGGTCCTTGGTGCGGGGCCGGGTGCGGCGGCGGGGTCGCTCGTAGTGCTCGTGGTCGTGCTCGGAGTAGCGCCCGGTCGTCACGAGGCCACACCGGCACTGCCGCGCACGGCGACGGTCCAGGCGCCGGCGAAGTCGGGGAACGTCTTGGACGTCGTCGCGATGTCCTCGACCACGACGTCGTCGACAGCGAGGCCCAGGATCACGCCGGCGTGCGCCATCCGATGGTCGGCGTAGGTGCGGAAGACGCCGCCGTGCAGGGGAGCAGGGCGGATCGAGAGGCCGTCCTCGCGCTCGGTGACGTCGGCACCCAGCCGGCCGAGCTCGGTGGCGAGGGCGGTCAGGCGGTCGGTCTCGTGGCCACGGATGTGGGCGACGCCGCGCAGGTGCGAGGGCGTGTCCGCGAGCGCGCACAGCGCTGCGATCGCCGGCGTCAGCTCGCCGACGTCGTGCAGGTCGAGGTCGACGCCCGAGAGCCGCTCGGGCCCCACCACCGTCAGGTCGCCGTCGGTCAGGCTCACCTCGCAGCCCATCAGGGTCAGGACCTGGCGCAGGTCGTCGCCGGGCTGGGTGGTCTCTGCCGGCCAGTCCCTGACCGTGACCCGCCCGCCGGTCGCCGCGCCGAGGGCCAGGAACGGCGCCGCGTTGGAGAGGTCGGGCTCGATGTCGTGGTCGAACGCCGCCACGGGGCCGGGGGCGACCGCCCACCGGTTGAGGTCGCCGTCGTCCACCTCGACCCCGTGCTGGCGCAGCATCTGCACGGTCATCTCGATGTGCGGCAGCGAGGGCACCGGCTTGCCGACGTGGCGTACGTCGACGCCGTGCTCGTAGCGCGCACCGGCCAGGAGCAGCGCCGAGACGAACTGGGAGGAGGCGCTGGCGTCGATGGTGACCGTGCCGCCGGGAACCGAGCCGGTGCCGTGCACCGCGAAGGGCAGCGCACCGCGGCCGTCGTCCTCGACCCGGACGCCGAGCGCGCCCAGTGCCGCCAGCATCTGGCCGACGGGCCGCAGCCGCATGTGTGGATCGCCGTCGAAGCGCACGATGCCTCGGGCCAGACCGGCGACGGGCGGCACGAACCTCATGACGGTGCCGGCGAGACCGCAGTCGATGTCTGCGTCG
This sequence comes from uncultured Actinomycetota bacterium, assembly GCA_963843815.1. GTDB lineage: Bacteria > Actinomycetota > Actinomycetes > Propionibacteriales > Nocardioidaceae > Nocardioides. The sequence goes on from CAWJLX010000007.1 coordinate 72,871, forward strand.
CGGTCCCACGCGCCGGGGGTGACGGCCCAGTCGCCGTCCCGGTCCTCGACCCGGGTGCCGAGGCCCGACAGCGCCGCAGACATGAGCAGGGTGTCGCGCGAGCGCAGCGGCCGGCGTACGACGCTCGGGCCGTCCGCGAGCGCGGCGAGGAGCAGCGCCCGGTTGGTCAGCGACTTGCTGCCAGGAAGCGACACGACCCGGTCGACCGGGTCGTGGGGTCGCGGAGCCGGCCAGAGGTCGACGGGGGTGGGGGCGGGCTCACTCACCCGCGCACCCTATCGAGGTCAGGAGAGCTGGGCTCGGGCCAGTTTCGCTTCGCGGCGAGCGTCCTTGGCCACCTGGTGTGCCTCGCGACGCACGTCGGATGCGGCCCGACGCGCACGCCAGGCGAGACCGGGTCGGCCGTCGGTGTCGACACCGGCGAGGAGGAGGCCGCCGAGGATCGAGGTGTTCTTGATGAACTGGAGGCGCTGGGCGGCCTTGGTCTGCGGGTCGGTCTCGTCCCAGAAGGCGTGACCGGCGAGGGTGGTGGGCACCAGCGTGGCGGCCAGCACGGTCGCGCTGATGCGTGGCGCCCGGCCGGTGGCCAGCGCGGCCGCGGCAAGGAGCTGCGCGCCGGCATTGATCCGCACCAGCGTGGTGGGGTCGCTGGGGATGGGGACACCCGGCGCCGCCTTCTGTGCCAGGGGGACGAACCGGTCGGAGACCTTCTTGGCCTTGACCGCGTGCGCCTCGGTCTTGCGCAGGGCGTTGATCCCCCCGGCGACGAAGATCGAGGCCAGCATGGGACGGGCGAGCAACCGGGTGATCGTCATGCGCCTTGTCTACACGATGCGACGCAACGTCGCTCAGTCGAGTCGGGCGCGCCAGGTGTTGTTCGCGGGGTTGGGGTCCGGCTGCGCGGGGGTGAGGCTGGCGACGACCGCGGACCCCCTCGGTGCGACCACCTCCACGGTGATCGGTGCGAGGTTCGCGCCGGAGATCTGGCACGTCGAGCGTGTCTTGGTCGAGACGCATCGCACGTCACGGGTGCGCACCACGCTGGCCTCGGGAGCCTCGAGGACGAGGACCGCGGTCGAGCCCGACGGCAGACCGGCGACGCGCAGCACCACGTCGTACGTCGGCCGGGAGCCGCCGACGCTCCCGCTGAGCCCGACGTCGGCCTGGGCGGGAGGCGGGGGGCTGGGCGTGGGAGTGGGGGTGGGGCTGGGCGTGGGGCTGGGAGTGGGGCTGGGCGTGGGAGTGGGCGTGGGCTTGGAGGTCGGAGTCGGAGTGGGAGTCGGCTTGGACGTCGGGGTGGGCTGGGACGTGGGCGTCGGGGTCGGCTTGGACGTCGGGGTCGAGGTCGGCGTGGGCTTGGACGTGGGCGTCGGCTGCGACGTCGGGTCGAGGTCGGGATCGAGGCCGGGGTCGGAGGTCTGGTCGGAGGTCTGGTCGGAGGTCTGGTCGGACGTCGGGTCGGAGGTCGGAGTGGGCGCCAGCTGGACCTCGTCGCCGGGAGCCAGGATGACGGTGTCGGGGGGCGTGGTGGACGGGGCCGATCCGCTCCGTCCCGGCGAGCGGGACGAACCGGTCGTAGCCCGACCCCGGACCGGACCCGGAGCCGGTCGCCGGGTTCGTCGCGCCGCTCGTCGCCGCGGGTGTGGAAGGTCTCAGGGCCGCGACGCCCGCCGGAGCCTGGTCCGGGCCCCCCAGGCCGATGGCGATGGCACCCGCCACGGCCACGACGGTGACGGCCACGCCGGCCACCGCAGCGGCCCCGGTGTTGCCGGCGACGAGGTCGCGTACCCGGCCCACGGCCACACCGATGCCCAGTCCGAGACCTCCCGCCGCCGTCGTGGTGCCGAGGTAGGCGGTGGCCACGCCGCCCAGCAGCAACGGGGCGAGGACGGCGCCGAGGTTGGAGTTCACCTCGGTCAGCTCGAGGTAGATGGCCATGCACGACCGGCACTCGCCCAGGTGGTCCTCCACCTTGGCGCCGTCACGACGGGAGATGGCGTTGCGGACGTAGGCGCCGAGCTGCGCGTGGGTCCAGCGGCAGGTGTCCTCGTCGAGCTCCGCGGCGTGCTGGGTCAAGAAGGCCTGGCGCAGGCCCTCGCGAGCGCGGTAGGCCAGTGCCGACACGGAGTTGGCGCTCATGCCCAGAAGGGGAGCGATGTCGGCGGGCTTGTCGCCCTCCACCTCGGTGTGCCACAGCACCAGCTGCCAGCGCTCGGGCAACGAGGCGAAGGCCTTGGCCGCGGCGGCGCTCTCGAAACCCTCGACGGCCGTGTCCACGAACGGGACGCCGGGGTCGAAGGCCTCCATGTCGTCCGTGGTGTGCAGGCGTGCCGTGGCGCGGAACCGGTCCACCTGCAGCCGGCGGACCGAGGTGAGCAGGTAGGCACGGAAGGCGACGTCGGGGCCCCCGCCGCGCTGGAGCACGCCGAGCACCTTGACGAAGGCCTCGGAGACCAGGTCCTCGGCATCGCCGGCCGACACGAGCTGCCGGGCAAGGCGGCGTGCAGCGTCGACGTGCCGCTCGAAGAGGGTGCCGTAGGCGTCGACATCTCCGCCGCGGACCGCCGAGATCAGCTCGGCGTCCCCCGGCGCCTCCGTGCTGGTCGCAAGGCTCATCTGGGTCGACGCCTCCGGGAAGTGCTCCTGGCCCCTGTGGTCGGGTCCCCCTGACTCTAGACCTCGGGGAGCGATCAGGGCGCTGATGCGGAAAATCTGGAAAGTTCGTGGCCCGGTCCACGTCATGACCCCTCATCTGTCCGCGTCACATCAGTGAGTACAAGAGCCCGGGAGGGGGCGCCGTGAAGATCTTCGCCGTGGGTGGGCGTCGATTCACGACCGCCGATCCTGGGGTGAGCGCGTCTGGAACCTCCGACGTGCGGTCAGGGTTGCCGCACCGGTTCGAGGCCGTGGGGGAGGCGCTCACCTCAGGATCGGACGCGCTGGACGTGTGTGCTGTCGCCGGTCAGGTCCTGGCCCGCGACGGGGCGTCGATGCAGGAGGCCCTCGAGGGCCTGCGCGCGACCTGGCAACGGCTCACCGGGACCGACCCGTCGTTCGAGGTCGTCGCCGCGCTGATCACCGCGTGGAGCGAGACCACCCTGGGCTATCTCCACCAGCTCTCGTGCGACGACCCGCTGACGGGCCTGGCCAGCCAGGCCCACCTGCGCAGCCGGCTGTCGGAGCTCTACCGGCTCGAGGAGTCCGCCGACGCGATCCACGGCCGTGCGCTCGTCGTGTGTGCGATGCCTTTCGGGGACGACCCCTCGGAGGAGTCCGGCGACCACTTCACCCGGGCGATGCGCCTGGCGCGCGCCGGTGAGCTCGCACGCACGGCATTCGCCCGTGACGAGACCATCGCGCGGCTCGGCACGCACCGGCTGGTGGTCCTGGCCCGCCGCGACGAGCGGTTGGGTCGGCGGGTGCGCGTGCTGCGTACCCTCCTGAAGGGCGTCGAGTCGGACGAGGAGCCCCACGGCTCGCCGGTGCGGGTGTGGATCGAGGGACTGCCCGCCTCCGACAGGGGCTCCGGCATGCTGCTCGACGAGCTGGCTCGCGGCTGACGGCCACCCCCTAGGGTGGGGCCATGTGCGGCCGCTATGCCTCGTCCCGACGACCCGAGGACCTCATCGAGGAGTTCGAGGTCGTCGAGAGCCGCATCGCTGCGCCGTTGGACGCCGACTACAACGTCGCGCCGACCAAGGAGGTCTACGCGGTCGTCGAACGGCCCCCGTCGCGGGAGTCCGGCGAGCCGCCGCAGCGCCAGCTGCGGGTCCTGACCTGGGGCCTGGTGCCGTCGTGGGCGAAGGACCCCTCCATCGGCAACCGGATGATCAACGCGCGGATGGAGACGGTGGCCGACAAGCCGGCCTACCGCAAGGCGTTCGCCACCCGCCGCGCGCTCCTTCCCGCCGACGGCTACTTCGAGTGGTACCCGACCACGCAGACCAACGCCCGCGGCAAGCCGGTCAAGCAGCCGTTCTTCATCCGGCCGCGTGATGGTGGGGTCCTGGCGATGGCCGGGCTCTACGAGATCTGGCGCGACCCGGCCAAGGGGGAGGACGACGCCGACCGTTTTCGGTGGACCTGCACCGTCCTGACGACGGAGGCGGAGGACTCCCTCGGGCACATCCACGACCGGATGCCACTCATGGTCGAGCGCGACCGCTGGCACGACTGGCTGGACCCGACCACCCCGGGCGACACCTCCCTCCTGGTGCCGGCCGCCCCCGGCCGGCTCGAGGCGTACGCCGTACCGACACTGGTCAGCAACGTGCGCAACAACGGGCCCGAGCTGGTCGAGCCCCTGGAGGCGACCTCATGAAGAAGGCGACGATCCGCACCGTCGACACGCCCCACGGGGAGGGCCGCCTGCACACGCGTCGCGCCACCCGACCCATCGCGACGATGCTGCTGAGCCACGGAGCCGGCGGCGGCGTCGAGTCCCGCGACCTGTGGGCACTGGCGGACGCCTTGCCGGCCCAGGGTGTGACCGTGGTGCTGTTCGAGCAGCCGTGGCGGGTGGCCGGCCGCAAGGTCGCGACCGCCCCGCCGACCCTCGACGCCGCGCTCATCTGCGCCGCCGACGTGATGCGCGTGCGTACGCCGCTGGTGGTGGGCGGCCGCTCCGCCGGAGCCCGCTCGGCGGCGCGGACCGCGCGGTCGCTGGGTGCCTCCGGCTGTCTGGCCCTGTCCTTCCCGCTGCACCAGCCCGGCAAGACGGAGCCGACCCGGCTCCCCGAGCTCCGGGCGGCCGGACTACCGACCCTGCTCGTGCAGGGCGAGCGCGACCCGATGGGTCGCCCGGAGGAGTTCCCCGGCGACCTGGCGTACCTGGACGTGGTGGTCATCCCGGGAGGCGACCACGCGCTCAAGGTGCCGGCCCGCGGCGAGGTGACCCAGGAGGAGGCCATGGGGATCGTGGTCGAGTCGACGCTCGAGTGGCTGGTCCGAGACGTCGTCGGGAATCGCTCGACGAGGTGAGGTGTTGAGGCCGGTGTGCAGTCACTGACCCTTGACCGACCGCGGCCCGGAGAGCGTGGTTCGTCGTCTGCGTCCACGAAGGTACTGTGGGGGGCGATGACTGAATCGCTCACGGACGACGCGTCCGCATCCGACACGCCCTTCGAGGAGGAGACCGCCGACGAGCGGTCCGCGCGTTTCGAGCGCGACGCCCTTCCGTTCCTCGACCAGCTCTACGGCGCGGCGATGCGGATGACCCGCAACCCGGCCGACGCCGAGGACCTGGTGCAGGAGACCTTCGCGAAGGCCTACAGCGCCTTCCACCAGTTCAAGCCCGGCACGAACCTGAAGGCCTGGCTCTACCGGATCCTGACCAACACCTACATCAACTCCTACCGCAAGAAGCAGCGCCAGCCGCAGCAGTCGATGTCCGAGGACGTCGAGGACTGGCAGCTCGCCCGCGCGGAGTCGCACTCCTCCACGGGGCTGCGATCGGCGGAGATGGAGGCACTGGAGCACCTTCCCGACTCGGAGGTGAAGGACGCGCTGCAGCGACTGCCTGAGGAGTTCCGCCTCGCGGTGTACCTGGCCGACGTCGAGGGATTCCCCTACAAGGAGATCGCCGAGATCATGGACACGCCGATCGGCACCGTGATGTCCCGCCTGCACCGTGGTCGTCGCCAGCTGCGCGACATGCTCGCCGACTACGTCCGGGCCAACGACCTGCTGCCGGCCGCCGCGACCGAGGGGAGCGGATCGTGAGCACCCACGAGCACGGGGACGACGACTGCGTCGACTACATCGAGCGCATCGTCTACCTCATCGACAACGAGCTCGACCCGGCCGACTGTGCTGTCGTCGAGCTGCACCTGCGCGAGTGCGGCCCCTGCCTGGAGCGCTACGACCTCCAGCGCGCGGTCAAGCACCTCGTCGCCCGCTCCTGCACGGAGGCCGCGCCGGAGTCGCTGCGCGACCGGGTCCGGATCCAGCTGCGTGAGGTCGAGATCCGCCTGACGGAGGGCGGGGCCTGACCCGATTGGCTCCACCCGGGGTCATTTGAGAGACTGACCCCAGCACCGACTTCAGGAGGACCAGATGGGCAAGACCGGACGCAAGCGCCGCGCTCGCAAGAAGAAGGGCGCCAACCACGGGAAGCGCCCCAACGCCTGACGCGCACCAGCACCAGTGGAAGTCCCCGCCGCGGCGGGGACTTTTGCATGTCCGGAGTCGGTTGTGCACCTCGAAGTCCGGAGCACTCGCCCCATTCGTCGCCGTCGACGTTGGCCCCAACGCTCATGTCCCGCCGCTGCCGTCGGCATCGAGACGCTTGCTGGCCGCTACGACGGCGCGCCTGATGGCCGCTACGACGGCGCGCCGAGTCGGTGACGTACCACTCTTCGGCGCAGGGTCGGCGAGGCCACCACCTCGTAACCGGCGTCGAGGAAGACCTGCAGCAGCCCGACCGACGCCTCGTCCCAGATCACGGTCTTCCCAGGTGGCGGCTCGGTGGGATAGCCCTCCAGGACGCGGGTGCCGACCTGCCTTCCGTACTCAACTGTGGCGGCAGCCAGCTCGTACATCAGCCCCTGCCGGCGGAAGCCCTTGCCTACGACGAAGCAGGTGACCGACCACACGCCCTCGAGCTCGGGGTCCATCCGCATCCACGACTTCTTGCGGCTCCACACTCTGGGGTAGTTCTCCCGCGGCTCGACAGCGACCCAGCCGGCCGGCTCGCCGTCGAGGTACCCGATGAGGCCGGACGTGGGTCCGTCGGTGCCGCAACCGACCTGCTCCAGCAGGGAGGCGTCCCGCTGCTCCTGGGTGGTGTCGCGCCAGATCCAGCCTGGGGCCTTCAGTGCCTGGCAGCGGCACTTGCGGGCCCCACCGGTCCCGAACACCGCCTCGACGGCCTCGGTCGTTGCGTCGTTGGCCGGTCGCCAGGTGAACTCGGGCACATCGCAGCCTAGCCCGGATGGTCAGGAACCTGCGGCGCACAGAGAGCGATGACTCAGGCCCTGTGGCGTCCCCGGCCTGCCTCGGGGGTGAACGGCTCCAGCGATCGGACGTCAATGAACTCCGAGCACCCATCGCGGATGTCGAACGGAGTCGTCGGCGGCCCGACGTGCAGGACGTAGAGACCCCGCTCGCGGAGACGCTGGATGAGCGGCAGGGCAGAGCGGAGGTCGCCCACCATCATCACTTCGTCGAGGCGCGCAGTGATGGGCAGCTCGATCGCATCCATGGCCAGCTCGATCAATGCCGGGTCCTGGTCGGGCCGAGCCCGGAACTGATGGCGAAGCTGGATCCCGTGTCGGCGCACCAGCGGGAGCCACCCCGCCACATCTGAGGAGGACCAGTCGGCGTACGCGCGAATGAACGACGCTCCACCCCGTTCGACCACGAGATCGGCCAGCGGTGGCCACCAGTACGGAGCGACTGTCTCGGCGTGGATCAGGACCCCCGAACGCATCCACTGCCCCCTTCGGGCTGATTCGCCCGGACCGAAGCCTTGGCAGACCGTGCCGTGCCCCGGCAGCACACACTGACGCCTCTGCCGCAGTGATCCCGGCGGGAACGTTCATATACCCAAATCTCGCGGCTCCCACGCGGCGGAGCAGGACCAGCGCGGCGCCGGCTCCGGGCTCACCTCGGCCGCGAGGACGAGCATGCGCCCCGAAGACGCTCCCGCTGCCCACGAGTCGCAGCGATGAGGATCGGGTCTGGCCGGAAGCCGCCCCGTCCTAGCCCGCCAGCAGGCCGGCCAGGGTCACGCCCCAGGCGTGTGCGCGCTCAGGTTCGCCGGGCTCCAGCGGGCCCTTCATGTCCGCCACGCGGAAGTGCTCGGCGGTCACCAGGCGCGTCCCTCCGAGTTTTGCCAGGCCCTTCTCGATGCTCTTCGAGGCATGGTCCATCGCCACGACCGCCGTGGGATGCGAGCTGCGGGTGTCGTAGGCGACCGTCCGCAGGCCGGTGGCGAGGGAGGCGCTCCCGAGCCACTCGCGCACCCCAGTCCCCTGGCTGACCAGTGGGATGTCTGACTTGGCCTCGGCGCTCTCACGAGTGCTGGCTCTCGGCATGCTCCAGGCGTGGTTGGGCGACCCCACGACGAGGAGGTCGACGTCCGAGCCGATCGCGGTCGGCGCGGTACCCACCTCGATCGCCTCGGCTGCCACCCCCGCCTCGATCAGCCCGGCCGCGATGGCCCGCGCCACCTGTTGGTTGTCGCCGAACATCGACTCATAGATCACGACGGCTCGCATACGGCGACTCTATGCCCGCGAAGTCGCGAGTGGACCTCGGCTGGACCTCACGTCCGCCTGGTGAACCTGACCTTGCCGTGCTTGTCGAGGGAGTGCTGGTAGGCGGCGTCGTGGATCAGGGTGTGGCGTCGTGGATCAGGGTGTGGTGTCGTGGGCACAGCAGTCGGCCCTTCTCGACGCTGGTGCCGCCGCCACGGGACCACGGGACCTCGTCGTGGTGGGCGTGGCAGGACGCCGGCGGGGCATCACAGCCGACGGCGGTGCAGCCGGTGTCGCGTACGCCCAGGGCGATGCGTTGGGTCTCGGAGTGGAATCGACGCTTGCGGCCGGCGTCGAGGACCACGGACGTGCCGCCCAGGACGATCGGGATGATCCCGGCCCGACACGCCAGACGGCGAGCCTGGCCGGCGCTGATCCGGCCACCGGTGTCGAGGGAGGCGGCCTTCAGCCCACCGAGCAGGGTCCCAGGTCCATGGTCACCACGACCGTGGCGGCCACGCCACCTGCGGAGGGAATCGTGTCGTCGGGGTGGGACTCGATGTGGTCCATGAACGCCAGGCCCAGCTGGTGACGGGAGAACCGGCCATCAGGCATCCGGCCGTCACCGACCCGTTCGGCAGCCGGGGTCGAGTGTCGGCGGGTGGCGGCTGCGCGGGCCGACAGGTGCTTGCGGAGCATCGCCCCGTGCAGCGACGGCACGGTGAACCGGCCGTGGCAGGTGCCGTGGCCGTCGTCGGTCATGGTGAACGACGCGACCGCCCGCGCATGAGCCTCCTCGGCGGCGAGCCGCCGGGCCTCCTCGGCGTCGGCTGCCGGGGGGTCGATGACCTTCAACAGCCGACGGCCCAGGACCCGCAGGGCACTGGCGTCGTGCTCGGTCGCCTTGTCGAGCAGGAACTCCGTGGCCGCGGCAGGCACCCAGTCGGCGACGTCGTCGGGAAGCCCGTCGACGGCGGCGACGATCACCCCAGCCTGGTCGGTGCGCAGGTCGCCGGCCGCGAGCGCTGTACGCACGTGGTCGTGGTGCTCGAGCGAGGCGGCCAGTCGGGCGGTGCGGTGGGCCTCGGCCCGGGTCGTCCGCGTGGCATGGGCCCACCAGTTGGTCGTGCTCGTCGCGCCGGTGTCCAGGCCCGACTCGACGGTCTCGGCGTGCCGCAGGACCCGCATCAGCAGCTCGTCGAGCTGCGCCCGCGCCTGGGTCAGCATGATCAGCGTGTCACCCGCCTCGGTGGCGGACAGCGACCACAACGGCGCGTCCGCGACCGCGGTCAGCTCCTCGCGACACCGGCGGGCGAGGGCCGCGACCCGGTGCTCGTGGGAGTGCTGGAGGGCTGACATGCAACCACTCTTCCCGCCGGGTGTGACACCGTCGAGCAACCGCGGAAACCCCTGTGGAGAAGGGGTTCCCGAGGTGACCTGTGGATGCCTGGTGGCCTACAGCCGGGCCAGGAACCGCTCGGCGTCCACCACGACCCGGGTGATCTCGCCGGCGGCGAGGACCTTGCCGCTGGCGGTGTCGCGGGCGCTCACCGTGAAGCGGTGCAGCCGGCCGTCCTCGTACGCGCTCGATGCGCTGACCTCGACCTCCGCGCCGACCGGGCTGGCGGCGAGGTGCTCGACCTGCATGCGGGTCCCGACGCTCGTGGATCCCTCCGCGAGCACGGGGTCGAGGCAGGCGCACGTGGTGGCCTCGAGCCAGGCCAGCAGCCGCGGCGTCCCCAGGACCGGAAGTGACCCGCTTCCCACGGCTGCGGCGGTGTCGTCGTCGGTGACCCGGAAGGTCAGCGTGGCGGGCTCGGGATGCGACATGGCGGGCCTTTCGAAGATTTGGTCCTGCTGTGGGGCAACCTGAGTGCCACTGACACGTCTACCAGACATGAGCACGGGGACCAGCGCGATGGAGTCATCGGTGGACATCACTGAGCTCTACGCTGCCCACCGGCTCTCCCTCGTCCGCCTGGCCGTCCTGCTGGTCGACGACTTCGCCTCGGCCGAGGACGTCGTCCAGGACGCGTTCGCCGCGCTCGCCCGGCGCCCGGATGCGGTGAAGGACCCGTCGAAGGCGCTGGCCTACCTGCGGGTGTCGGTGGTCAACACCGCGCGCTCGGCACTGCGCAGACGTCGTACGGCACGGGCCTACTCGCCACCGCACGACCTCTCGCCACCCTCGCCCGAGGACAGCGCGGTGCTGGCGGAGGAGCACCGGGCCGTGATCGCGGCGCTGCAGAAGCTGGCCCCGCGGCAGCGCGAGGTCCTGGTGCTGCGCTACTGGTCGCACCTGTCCGAGGCCGAGATCGCCCGGACGCTGGACATCAGCCAGGGAACTGTGAAGTCCACCGCCAGCCGTGCGCTGGTCGCCCTGCAGAAGGCCATGCAGTCGAGCTCGGGAGAGGAGGAGCGATGAGCACCACGCCTGACGCGATGCCGGACATCGAGGAGCTGCTGCGTGCCGCCCTGGCAGCACGGGCCGACCTGGTCCGACCCGAGGACCTGGAGCCACTGACCCCGGTCGTGGAGCTGCGGCCGCGCTGGCGCTCGCCGTGGGTGCTCCTGGCGACGGCTGCGGTGGTCCTGCTCATCCTGGGCGTCGTCTTCCAGGGCCTCGGCTCCCGGCCGAAGTCGGACCGGCTCGCGCCCGAGCCGGATGCGCCGCAGCTCGAGCTGCCGGCTGACGTGGGACGCGACTGGAAGGCCGACGACCTCGCCTCCCCGGCGCGGCTCGACCTCGACGGCGACGGCAGGAAGGAGACGGTGGACTTCCTCGCCGAGCCGACAGAGGACTTCGACGGCAGGATCCGGCTCCAGACGACGCTGAGCAGCACGGGCGAGGAGTCCTACGGGATCGCGGAGCTCGGCACCACGATCGGCACGACCGCCCTTGACCCCATCGACGCCGACGGCGACGGCGACCAGGAGCTGGTGCTCTACTACGACGAGCTCACCGCTGGTCCCGGCGGTGGCGGTCACCCGCTGGTCTTCGACCTGCGCGACGGGTTGCTGGTCCAGGCGGTCGCAGAGGACCCCGGGCTCCTCGTGCGCGGCGAGGTACCGGTGGCTGCGGACGGTAGCGAGTACTACGACCTGGTTCGCGTCCATGACTACTGGGTGGAGGACGACACGTTGTTCTCCAGCCGGTCGCGAAGCGAGTTCGCGACGGGCAACATGACGACGATCAGGCCGCAGACCTACGTGGTGGACGTCTGGACGTGGACGATGGACGAGGGCGGCGTGCTCCGGCCCACTGCCGCGTGCGGGACGGTGAACGGCAACGGCGAGCGCGGCTCGTGCCGGGAGGGGGCGATCGACGAGCTCCCGCAGGTGGCGGACGTGGCGACGGAGACCTTCGGAATCGGCGAGCAGTCCGAGTTCGGCGACAGGAAGACCGGCTTCACCGCGCGGATCGAGGTTGCGGCCGACCCCCGCCTCGTGGTCGAGATGGGAGGCCGCACGCTGGACTTCGGGCTGGACGTCGCCGACCCGCGCATCTCCACGACCCCACCGACCGCGGTCTTCTTCGACGGCGCGTCCTTCGTCGTCACCTCCGGCGCGGACCCGGCCTACGTCCGGGTGGTCTACTCCGACGGCAAGCGGGTGCGTGCGCTCGAGCCGGTGGGCGAGGTCGAGCTGGTGGACGACGACTCGCATCGCACATGGCTGACTGCGGGCGGCACTTTGGTCACGGCGGTCGCAGACGCCGACGACACCTGGCGGCTCTGGTTCTGGACCATGGTCTCCCGCTCCGAGATGACGGCCTTCCCGGGCATGATCGTCTGCTTCGACGACCCCACCGACCCCTCGACGCTCCGGCACTGCTGAGTCAGAACCGCTTGGCGAAGGCGACGAGCTCCACCCCTGGCAGCGGCGACCAGTCGCGCGCGGGGTCGCGGGCATAGCCCAGGCGGGTGTAGATCCGGTGGGCAGTGGACATCTCGGCCAGCGACGACAGCGCCATCCCGACGGCGCCGTGTGCCCGCGCCCGCTCCTCGCAGTGCGCAGCGAGCGCCGTGCCGGCCCCGGTGCCCCGGACCGCAGGATCGACCGCCAGCATCCGGAACTCACCCTCGTCGTCGCGGGCGACCTCGCGGTAGGAGGATCCCGATGGGCAGTAGGTGACGTTGCCGAGCAGCCGGTCACCGTCCACGGCGACCCACAGCTCAGCCCCTGCGGCCCGCGCCGACGCGTCCCTCAGCCGCTCGACGTAGGGGTCGGCCGCTCCGAGGGTGAACGCCGCATAGGCACGCACCGTCAGCTCACCGACAGCCTCGTGCTCGTCGGGGCGCGCCAGCCTGACCTGCACCACGGAGAGCCTCAGATGCCGAACGTGCTGCGCGGGTAGGCCGCCTCGACGTCGGTGATCACGTTGACGAGGTAGGGGACATCGGCGGCGTAGGCGCGGTCGAGGGCCGGTCCGATCTGCTTCGGGTCGGTGACCGTCTCCCCGGCGCCGCCGAGCGCCCTGACCACCTCGTCGTACGGCGTGCGCTGGCCGAGGTCGGCGATGACGTCGTAGCCGTAGAGCATCTGCATCGGCCCCTTCTCCAGGCCCCACGCGGAGTTGTTGCCCATCACCATGACCACTGGCAGGTCGTGCCGCACGAGGGTGTCGACGTCCATCAGGGAGAAGCCGGCCGCGCCGTCACCGAGCAGCAGGGTCACCTGGGCGCTGGGGCGGGCGATCCGTGCCGCGATCGCGGCACCGAGGCCGGCCCCGAGGCAGCCGTAGGGACCGGGGTCGAGCCAGCCTCCGGGGCGTTTGGGCTCGACGTACTTGCCGGCGAAGGAGACGAAGTCGCCTCCGTCACCGATGACGACCGAGTCGTCCGCGAGTCGCGGGACCAGCTCGCCGTAGATGCGGGCCGGATGGATCGGGTCTGCCTCGGCGGTGAGCAGCTCGGCGTCCCGGGCCACCCCTGCAGCGACCTGGTCGGCGAGCTGGTCGCTCCAGGCCCGCCAGTCGGGCTTGTCGCCGCGCTCGATCGCGGCCTGCAGGCCGTCGAGCACCGTCGTGAGGTCGCCGGCGACCGAACCCGCGAGCTCGGCGTGCCCGGAGACCTGGTCGGGGGAGTCGGCGATGTGGACGACGCGCGCGAAGGCTCCCTCGGGGTTCTTGTCGGGGCCGCCGAAGAGGCCGTAGCCCAGGCGGAAGTCGAGCGGCGTGCCGACGACGACGACCAGGTCGGCCCCGGACAGGGCAGCGCCGCGCGCCTTGGTGACCAGCGAGCGGTGGCCGCCCGGGATGACGCCGCGGCCCATGCCGTTGGTCAGCGTGGGGATGCCCAGGTCCTCCACGAAGCGCAGTGCCGCCACCTCGGCGTGGTCGGCCCACACGTCGGTGCCGAGGATCAGCACCGGGCGCTGCGCCGCTGCCAGCAGCCGTGCGACCGACTCGATCGCGTCGGTGTCGGGCTCGACGCGAGTGCCCTCGCCGGAGCCGGCGCTGCCGGTGGAGGAGTTGAAGAACTCGTCCATCGGTACGTCGACGAAGACCGGCCCGCGGTGGCTCGAGCGGGCCAGCGTGAAGGCGTCGTCCACGCCGGCCGCCACGTCACCGGCCGTCATCAGCGTGCGGGCCGCCTTGGCGACGGGCGCGATGATCGGCGGCTGGTCGAGCTCCTGGAGCGAGCCGGTGCCCCAGCGGTTCTGTGGTGCGCGACCACCGACGACGACCATCGGCGACCCGGCGAACTGGGCCTGGGCGATGGCGCTGATGCCGTTGGTGACGCCCGGGCCGGCGGTGAGGACCGCGAGGCCGGGGACCCGGGTCAGCTTCCCGGTGGCCTCGGCGGCGAACGCGGCCGTCTGTTCGTGGCGCACGTCGAGGAGGCGCATCGGCGGGTCCGCCTTGACGGCACCGTCGTACATCGGGAAGACGTGGGCACCCGAGAGGGTGAACATGGTCTCGACACCGTGGGCACGGGCGACGTGGACGGCCAGCTCGCCGCTGTGGCCGGAGATCTCGTTCATGTCCCAGAGGCTAGTGGGTGCCTACCCGGAGGTAGGGAGAGTTCGACTCCCGGAGCGCCTCGATGACGACCAGCAGCAGGTCGGGCCGCACGGTCGGCGGCTGCGGAGCGAGCGAGAGCTGGACGAAGAGGGCTCGGAGGAAGGCCTGTGCCGCCGCCGCGGGCGCGAAGGGATCACTGGTGCTGGCTCCGCGGAAGGGATTTCCTGCTCCACCGATCCGGTGCACCCAGGGCTCGAGGGCATCGGTGCCGAGGGTGTTGCGCCGCAGGATCCGCATCGCCGCGGCTGCGACCCGGTCCGGCTCACCCGCCGTGAGGACCTCGTCCACGGGTGGCTGGAGCAGCCGGTCGGCGAGCACGTCGAGGAGCACGGCGTGCTCGGGGCCGGCCAGGTGCGGCGACTCGCCCAGCGCGCCGATCGCGTCGGCGCCGTGGGCGATCGCGTGCGCCCACCCCTTGCCCGGCACGAAGCCGCGGCTGTCACGCTCGGTGAGGAACCAGACCGCCAGCCGGTCGCCCCAGTCCATGACCTTGGCACCGGGGAGCAGGTGGTGGGTGTTGTCGCGCATGAGGCACTCGGCCAGGATCAGTGCGCTGAAGCTGCGGCGGAAGACGGTGTCGGTGCCGGTCTCGCCCAGGCCCACGGACAGACCGGCGAGCATGCCGTCGCCGAGCCCGGGGAGCAGGTCGTCGTAGACGCCGCGCTCGATCCAGGTCGCCAGGGCGGGGTAGGCGGTGCCGTCGCGGACCTCGGGCCGGGGTGAGCCGAGCATCGTGGTGAGCTCGGCCGTGAGGTCGTCGAGCGGACGGTCCGCGGGGACCTCGAACCCGGCGGCCTGCACCTGGTCCCAGTACCCGATCGACATGAGCCCCATCCTGCCAGCCGCCCCTGACGCGGCCCTACTCTGGTCCGGTGCCTTCCCTCCACGAGCTCGTGCGAGCCCACACCGACCTCGTCGAGGACGACGTCGCCTGGCTCCAGCTGCTCATGGCGGACTGGCAGATCCTGGCCGACCTCTCGTTCGCCGATCTGGTGCTGTGGCTCCCCGACCGCGAGGGCAGGGGCTTCTGGGCCGGTGGTCAGATGCGTCCGACCACGGGCCCGACGGCGCTGGTCGACGATGTGCTCGGCACGTTCATCCCCGCCGGCCGACGCCGGATGCTCGACGAGGCCTACGGCTCCGGACGGCTGGTGCGCGAGGGTGACCCGGAGTGGCGTGATGACGTGCCGGTGCGGGTGGAGGTCATCCCGGTCCGCCGGGCCGGCCGGGTGATCGCCGTCATCGCCCGCAACACCAACCTGCTCGGCGTACGCACTCCCAGCAGGCTCGAGCTCAGCTACCTCCAGACCGCCGCGGACCTCACCCAGATGATCGCCTCGGGACACTTCCCGCTGCCGGGTCAGCGCAGCGACCACGCCGACTCGCCGCGGGTGGGTGACGGCTTCGTCCGGCTCGACCCCGTGGGCAAGGTCGTCTACGCCAGTCCCAACGGCCTCTCCGCCTACCGACGGCTGGGCCTGCAGGGCGACCTCGCCGGTCTGGTGCTCACCGACCTCACGCGCGACCTCGTGCCCGCACGCAAGCGCCCCGACGAGGAGACGCTCAGTGCCGTGCTCGGGGGCCGTGACGGCCGTGCCACCGAGGTGGGCACCGACGAGGTGACCCTGATCGTGCGCAGCATCCCGCTGCGCCCGCAGGGGGAGCGCAGCGGCGCGCTGCTGCTCATCCGCGACGTCACCGAGCTGCGCAGCCGTGACCGCGAGCTGGTCACCAAGGACGTCACCATCCGGGAGATCCACCACCGGGTGAAGAACAACCTCCAGACGGTGGCGGCGCTGCTGCGCCTGCAGGCACGGCGTACGCAGGCCGAGGACGCCAAGTCTGCGTTGGAGGAGGCCGTACGCCGGGTGGGCTCGATCGCGATCGTCCACGAGACGCTGAGCCAGGCGCTGGAGGAGACCGTCGACTTCGACGACATCGCCGACCGCCTGGGCGCCATGGTGGTCGACGTCAGCGGCGTCGAGGTGCCAGTACAGGTGGTGCGCGAGGGCAGCTTCGGCAAGCTCTCCTCGGAGGCCGCCACACCGCTGGCCATGGTGCTGACCGAGGTCCTGCAGAACGCGGTGGAGCACGGCTACGCCGGGTTGACCGACCGCACGGAGGGGCGGGTCGTGGTGACCGCGCGCCGGATCGTGGGCAGGCTGCACGTCATCGTCGAGGACGACGGGCGTGGACTGCCGGACGGCTTCGACCTCGAGGGCTCGACCCAGCTCGGGCTGTCGATCGTGCGCACGCTCGTGGAGTCCGAGCTCGGCGGCGTGCTGGAGATCGGTCCGGGGAGCCGGGGGACGCGCGTGCAGGCGGACCTGCCCGTCGACTAGGCCCTGAAGAACCAGGCCCCGACGAGCTAGGCGGTGCGGATGCGGGCGCGAGCGTTGCGGCGCTTCAGCGCCCGCCGCTCGTCCTCGCTGAGGCCGCCCCACACTCCGTGGTCCTGGCCGGCCTCGAGGGCCCACGCGAGGCACTGCTCGCGCACGTCGCAGCGCCGGCACACCTGCTTGGCCTCCTCGATCTGGAGGATCGCGGGACCGGTGTTGCCGATCGGGAAGAACAGCTCGGGGTCCTCGTCGAGGCAGGCAGAGCGACTGCGCCAATCCATGATGTGGGGGGGTCTCTTTCGTTCACAGGCAAAGTGGCTGTTTTCGGACATTCAGCTGGGCCCGGGCGCCGTGGAGCGCAGCGACAAGAGTTGCAAGAATGGAACGTTCACACAACCCCCCTGATGGTCGTGTCGGTCACAACTAGGGTTGTGCAGTGCCTGTTACGCCTCCTGGTCCTCAGTCGAGAGCAGACCGCCCCGTTCCGCCACCCCTCGTGGTCGCGGCCTCCCTGGTCGCCATCGAGGCGCTCGTCCTCACCGCACTGGGTGTCCTGGAGCTCGCCAACCTCCGGTCGGTGCGGCTGACGATGGGCCTGACCACCTCGGCGTTCTTCCTCGCCGCTGCGGCCGGGCTGGCCTGGTGTGCCTGGTCGCTGTGGAGAGCACGCCGCTGGGCGCGGGGGCCGGTGGTGATGGCCCAGCTCATCCAGCTGGGGCTCGCCTGGAACCTGTGGACGGGATCCACGAAGCTGGTCGCCGCCGGCCTGGCGGTCGTGGCCCTGGTCGTCATCGCCGGGCTGCTCCACCCCGCCAGCACCGAGGTGCTGGAGGTGGATGCCCGTCCCTAGTCCTGCTCGAGCGAGGTCCGCAGCTGTGCCAGCGTGCGGGTGAGCAGGCGGGAGACGTGCATCTGCGAGACACCGATCTCCTCGGCGATCTGCGACTGCGTCATGTTCTTGAAGAAGCGCAGCAGCAGGATCCGCTTCTCCCGCTCGCCGAGGCCCGCGAGCAGCGGCTTGATCGACTCGCGGATCTCGACGTGCTCGATGTCGGAGTCCTCCCGGCCCAGCGTCGCCAGCATCGCTGGCGGCCCGTCGTCGGAGTCGTCGGAGGCGTCGAGGGAGAGCGTGGCGTAGGCGTGGGAGGACTCGATGCCCTCCATGACCTCCTCGACAGTGCAGCCGATGACGTCCGCGAGCTCGCGGGGCGTGGGGGAGCGACCCAGGTTCTGGGTCAGCTCACCGGTCGCGCCGCCGATCTGCATGCGGAGCTCCTGGAGGCGGCGGGGCACCCGGATCGCCCAGCCCTTGTCGCGGAAGTGACGCTTGATCTCACCGATCACGGTGGGCGTCGCATAGGTCGAGAACTCGACGCCGCGGTCGGTCTCGAAGCGGTCCACGGCCTTGATCAACCCGATCGTGCCGACCTGGACCAGGTCCTCGTAGGGCTCGCCCCGGTTGCGGAACCGCCGGGCGCAGTGCTCGACCAGAGAGAGATGCAGTCGCACCAGGTCGTCGCGGGCCGTCGATCGAACGGCGTCGCTGCAGTCCTCGTCGCGCAGGATCGCGAAGTGCTCGGCGCTGCGAGCGCGTACGTGATCCAACCCGCTGAGCCCGACCGACTCCGCTTCTTCCCCCGTGTGTGCGCCCATCTCAGCGTTCGGCACCTGTCATTCCCGCAGCAACCTGCGACGTCACCGTGAACCGGACCCGGAAGCGCCCCTCCTCTGGGCCCGCCGACGCGTCCTGGGCCATCGTGTCCAGCACCTGCCAGGCGAAGCTCTCGGTGTCGAGGGGCGGGTCGTCCATCGCCTCGGTCTCGAGCGTGACGCTCAGTGAGCCCCGTCCGAAGTAGAAGCACGCGACCAGGTCGGTCCCGGGATCGGCGGCGGGGATCGCGAGGGCGGTCGCCTCGCCGATCGCGATGCGCAGGTCCTCGATGTCGTCGATGGTGAAGTCGAGGCGCGCCGCCAGCCCGGCCGCCGTGGTGCGGACCACCGACGCGTAGGCACCTTCGGCGGGAAGCCGGAGCTCGACGTCGGCGCGGGGGGCCCCGGTGTGATCTGGCATCTGCGTCTTCGTCCCGTCCTCGAGGCTGATGGCTGGCCACACACTAACCGGGCCCGGCCGCCACGAAGTGGCAAACGGGCCCGGTCTGTGGTGCAGGGATGGAGCGTCAGGCCTCCACTTCGTTCAGGCCTTCTTCGTCTCCCAGAAGATCTCTGCGATCTCGTCGATCTTGGCGAGCAGCTCGTCGGCCTTCGCAGCGTCGAGCTCACCCTTGGTGCCGCTGGCGCCCGCGAGCTTGGTGGCCTCGTTGACCAGCGTGTGGAGCTGCGGGTACTTCTCGAAGTGCGGGGGCTTGAAGTAGTCGGTCCACAGCACCCACAGGTGGTGCTTGACCAGCTCCGAGCGCTGCTCCTTGATCAGGATCGCGCGGGTGCGGAAGTCGGGGTCGTCGTTGTCGGCGACCTTGGCGATGATGCCCTTGATGGACTCGGCCTCGATGCGCGCCTGGGCGGGGTCGTACACGCCGCAGGGCAGGTCGCAGTGGGCTGAGACCTCGACGGTCGGGGCAAGCAGGTGGCGAAGCATCTGGTTCCTCTCAACTCGGATTCTGCATCTGGCTGCGACACTACTCCGCGTGCAGAGGGGTCGACAGCGGGGTCCCGCCCCGAGGGGTGGGGGCGTCCGGGCGCCCTTCGGCACCGCGGTCGTGCGGGGTCGTTCCATGCTCCCCACGCTCCGCGAGGGCGACCTCCTGCTCGTCCGCCACGGCGCCCGCGTCCGGCCCGGCGACCTGGTCGTCGCGCGGTTCCCCGACGGCACGCTGGCGGTGAAGCGGGCGCAGGAGCAGCGTCGTACGCGCTCGGGCGGGGCCGGCTGGTGGCTGGTGAGCGACAACCCCGACGAGGGCATCGACTCCCGGCACCGCGGGCCGGTGGCCGAGGACCAGGTGCTCGCCGTCGTACGCCTGCGGGTGTGGCCTTCCCCACGCATGGGACGCACCCTCTCGACCCGGTGAGCTGTGCAAGTATCGCGGCCATGGAACAGGGCCTGGATCCGCTTCACCCGCACGCGGGCGATCCCGTGTTCGACCTGCACGTCGGCGGCAAGATGGAGACCGTCTCGACGGTCGCCCTCAACGGCCCCGACGAGCTCTCCCTCGCCTACACCCCGGGAGTCGCGCGGGTCTGTGAGGCGATCGCCGCCGATCCGTCGATGACCCAGCACTACACCTGGGTGCCCAACGTCGTCGCCGTCGTCAGCGACGGCACGGCCGTGCTCGGCCTGGGCGACATCGGGCCGGCTGCCGCGATGCCCGTCATGGAGGGCAAGGCCGTGCTGTTCAAGCAGTTCGGCGGCGTCGATGCCGTGCCGATCTGTCTGGACACCACCGACGTCGAGGAGATCATCGAGACCGTCATCCGGCTGGCGCCGAGCTTCGGGGGAATCAACCTCGAGGACATCTCCGCCCCCCGCTGCTTCGAGATCGAGGCACGGCTCAAGGAGCGCCTCGACATCCCTGTCTTCCACGACGACCAGCACGGCACCGCCGTCGTCGCCCTGGCGGCGCTCACCAACGCGCTCCGGCTCACCGGCCGCGACCCCGCCACGGTCCGTGTCGTGATCCAGGGGGCTGGCGCCGCAGGCGTGGCCGTGGCCCGCATCCTCCTGGAGGCCGGGGTGCGTGACATCGCCGTCCTCGACCGGCAGGGCGTGCTCAACTCCGAGCGCTCAGACCTCACCGCGGTCAAGGCTGGCCTCGCCCGCGACACCGCCGACACCTACGGCCGACGCGGAGGGCTCGCCGACGTGATGGCCGGCGCCGACGTCTACATCGGCGTCTCCGGTGGTCAGGTGCCCGAGGAGATCGTCGCCGCGATGGCCCCCGACGCGATCATCTTCGCCCTGGCCAACCCGACTCCCGAGGTGCACCCCGACCTCGCCAACAAGTACGCCCGCGTGGTGGCCACGGGGCGCTCCGACTTCCCCAACCAGATCAACAACGTGCTGGCCTTCCCGGGCATCTTCCGCGGCGCCTTCGACGTGCACGCGACCGCGATCACCGAGGGCATGAAGGTGGCCGCGGCCAACGCCCTCGCCGAGCTCGTCGGCGACGACCTGCGCGAGGACCTGATCATTCCGTCACCGTTCGACCCACGGGTCCCGGGTGCCGTGCGCGAGGCCGTGGCGGACGCTGCGCGTCGCGACGGGGTCGCGCGTCGCTGATCGAGCGTCACCCCCGACCGGACGTCGCTGGATGCGCGGACGTCATACGGACGGGGCAACCGCTGGCGCTGTCCGTATGACGTCTGGTCGAGGCAGCCGCTCTCGGCCGATCCGGTGAACGCAGGTGGAGCCTTCAGAACCCGATCGACGGCTCGGGCCCGACCAGCGTCCGCATGGCGCGCGCGAGCTCGGCGTACGCCCCGGGACGCTGCTCCCGAGCCAGCCCGGCGCGCAGGAGGCCGCCGATGCCGTGCCCGAGGTAGCCCGCACCCAGCGCGGCCACGTCGAGCACGACGTCTGCCGCGCCGTCGGTGCGCGTGGCAGTGCCTGACCCGTTGCGGGCGGTGAGCCGCCAGCGCCCGGCGTTCCAGGGCGCGTAGCGGTCCTCGACCTCGACGACCACGTCGCAGTCGCCCTCGTAGGTGCGCAGCGGCCAGGCCGCCTCGAGGTCCACGAGCCGGACCCAGGTGCTGTCCCAGGTCTGGAGGTCGCCGGTGGCCCGCGGGCCTCCGACCCAGGCCAGCAGGGGATCGTCGACGCCGATGCTCTCCAGCTTGGTCGTGCCCATCAGGTCGAGGTCGACGACCCGACGCGCGAGCGCCAGTCGCGCGCCCGGGGTGCCGGTGAAGGCGCCGACGGTGACCGTCCCGGAGGGGCGGGCCTGGTCCCACTTGTGCTCGCGGCGGAGCCCGACGAAACCGACGTCCTGGCCGTCGCGGCGTGCGAAGAGGACGCGCCGGGGCTCCTTGTCGCGCAGGACCTCGGGAGGCTCCAGCGACATGAGGTCGACGAAGTCCGGCGAGCCGATGATCGTGCCCGGGAAGTCGCCGGCCAGGGCGGCCTGGCAGGCGCGCATCCGCTTGGTCACGCCGGGAGCTGCCATGTCGACCAGGTGGGTGGTGATCCCTGATGCCTCGTCGTCGAGGTGCGGGGCCGTGAACGTCGTTCCGCGCCCGATCGACACCTGGAGCTGGAGCGCCGCCATGCCGTAGCCGAAGCGGCCGTAGATGCCGACCTCGCTGGCGTGGAGTGCCGAGATCGCCTGGCCGGCGTCGTGGGAGCGGGAGAGATGGTCGGTCATCATCGCGGTGAGCACGCCCCGGCGGCGGGCATCGGGGTGGACGCCCACCCACGTCAGGCCGGCGATCGGCACCACGGTCCCGCCGGGCAGCGACATCTCCATCGGTCGTACGCCGTAGACGCCGCTGTGCAGGGCCTCGGGGCCGTCCGGGAGGTCCACCACGAATCGTTGGTCCTCGGGCAGCCCGAGCCGCAGGTGCTCCGCGTCGGCGCCGGTCACCTCGGTGAACCAGACCAGCTGGTCGGTGGCCAGGTACTTCTCGGGATCCTGCGAGGGATGTACGTCGATGCTCACGCGGGCCAGCCAAGCGCTCGCCCGAGGGACGTGCAAGTCGATATGGGCAGACCACTCGCTAGGGTCGGAACCATGTTCGCCGTCTACGCCGAGTCCTTCTCCTCCGACGACCCGCTGAGCGGCCTGGTGGTGGGGGAGCGACCGGCTCCCGAGGCCCCCGACGGCTGGACCACGGTGACCGTGAAGGCCGCCAGCCTCAACCACCACGACCTCTGGTCGCTGCGCGGGGTCGGCCTGCGCCAGGAGGCGCTCCCGATGATCCTCGGCTGTGACGCTGCTGGCCTCGACGAGGACGGCAACGAGGTCGTCGTCCACGGTGTCATCGGTGACCCGTCGTGGACGGGCGACGAGGCCCACGACCCCGGCCGGTCGCTGCTCTCCGAGCGACACCAGGGCACGTTCGCCGAGCAGGTCGTCGTGCCGCGCCGCAACCTCGTCCCCAAGCCGGCCTCGCTCTCCTTCGAGGAGGCTGCCTGCCTGCCGACCGCCTGGCTCACCGCCTACCGCATGCTCTTCGTCCAGGGCGACCTCAAGCCGGGCGAGACGGTGCTGGTGCAGGGTGCGGGAGGTGGCGTCGCCACTGCTCTCATCACCCTGGCGCGCGCGGCCGGTCTGACCGTGCTCGCGACGAGTCGTGACGAGACCAAGCGGACCCGCGCGCTGGAGCTCGGCGCCCACGAGGTCTTCGAGTCCGGTGCCCGCCTGCCGGTCAAGGTCGATGCCGTCATGGAGACCGTCGGCAAGGCCACCTGGAGCCACTCGATCCGCTCGCTGCGGCCCGGGGGCCGCATCGTCATCAGCGGTACGACGTCGGGCCCCGACGTCGACGACGCCGGACTCACCCGCATCTTCTTCCTCCAGCTCTCGGTGATCGGCTCCACCATGGGCACCCGCCAGGAGCTCGACGCGCTCGTGAAGTTCCTCGACGCAACGGGCGCGCGGCCCCTCATCGACCGCGCGCTGCCCATGGACCAGGCCCGCGACGGCTTCGCGGCCATGGCGGAGGGCGACGTGTTCGGAAAGGTCGTGTTCACCCGATGAAGCACGTCCTCACCGGCGCCGGATCGGGCATCGGGCTGGCCCTGGCACACCGGCTCGCGGATCGCGGCGACTCGCTCGTCCTGATCGCCCGCCACGATGCTCGCGCCGCCGAGCTCGAGGACACCTTCCCGCAGGCCCAGGTGCTGGTGGCCGACCTGGCCGACCCCGGCACCCTCAACGGTCTCGGACGTCAGGTCGATGGTGGGGTGGACACGCTGCTGCACGTCGCCGGCGTGGTGGACCTCGCCCCGGTCGGCCGGGTGCGCCTCGCCGACTGGGAGGAGCAGCTCGCGGTCAACCTGACCGCTCCTGCCGTGCTGACCCGCGAGCTCCTCCCGCACCTGCGCGGAAGCCGCGGCACGGTGGTCTTCGTCAACTCCTCCGCCGGGCTCTCCGCCGGCGCGGGGTGGTCGGCGTACGCCGCCTCGAAGTTCGGCCTGCGCGCCTTCGCCGACTCCCTGCGCGCCGAGGAGGTCGAGTCCGGGGTCCGGGTCAGCACGGTCTACCCGAGCCGCACCGCGACCCCCATGCAGGAGAAGGTGCACGAGCAGGAGGGGCGCACCTACGACTCCTCACGCTGGATCAGCGCGGACACGGTCGTCGACACGATCCTGCACGTCATCGACCTGCCGGCGGACGCGACCATCCCTGACGTGACGGTCCGCCCCGTGGTCCCGCGTCCGGGGACCTGATCAGCCCTCGAGCACGAAGGCCCGGACGCGGCGGCTCTCGCCGATCCGCACGCGGTAGTTGAGGTAGCCGGGGTAGAACCGGCCGGCCAGGGTGAAGATCTCGTCAGCCTCCTGCGGGGTCGCCACCCGTGCGGCCACCTCGCGCGTCGCGCCGCGATAGGTCACCACGGCGCGTGGATCCGCCTCCAGGTTGAGCACCCACGCGGGGGTCGAGGCCTGGCCGAAGTTGGTGCCGAGCAGCGCCAGCGTGCCGTCGTACGGCGTCGCGATGAGGTGGCTCGTGCGCTGCTTGCCGGACTTGCGACCGGTCGTGGTCACGTCGAGGACGGCCAGCCCCGCCAACAGGCTCGGCGCGCTGTGGCGTCCTCGCGTGAGTCGGCCGACGAGGTCGTCGAGGTGGCGCAACGAGTGCGCGAAGACCCACCCTCCCGGCCGGGTGCCGGCAGCCCAGCGGACGAACCGGTGCGCCGGGTTGGCGGAGGAGTGGGAGTAGTCGAGATCGCGGGCCAGGCCCATGCGAGCCTCAGTCCTCCGGATCGTCGAGCCGGGCCAGCCAGGTGGCCAGCCGCTCGACGGGCGTCTCGAACTCGGGATTGGCGTCGACGAAGGCCTGCAGCTGCTCGGCGAGCCACGCAAGGGTGACTTCCTCGTCACCCCGGCGCCGCTCGAGCTCCTCGATCCCGCGATCGGTGAAGTACATCTCCTGCTCCTCGAACCCGGCTCAGTAGTCGGTTCCGGTGCTGCTGCGCGGGGTCGCGAAGGCGGCCTCGAGGAGCGTCTTCTGCTCCTCCACGTGGCGCTTCACCGTGCCGACCGACGGCGCTGCCGACGACGGGCGGGTGACGGGCTCGACCTGCAGGTCCAGCTCGGGCCACACGTTGAGCTGGTAGTGGGGCCACGGACCCATGTTGCGCGGTTCGTCCTGCACCCAGCGGATCGCCTTGAGGTTGGGGTACTTGGACACCTCGGCCTTGATCTCCTCGAGCGGGGTCGGATAGAGGCGCTCGACGCGACCGATCGCGAACTTCTCCCCGTTCTCGCGCTTGGCGCGCTCCACCATGAGGTCCCAGGTCACCCGGCCCGAGCACATGATCAGGGTCTCGACCTGTGAGGCGTCGGCCTCGTCGTCACCGATGAACGGGCGGAACGTGCTGCCCCCGACGAAGTCGGCCGGCTGCGAGGCCGCCTCCTTGCGCTTGAGCATCGACTTCGGGGTGAAGACGATGAGCGGGCGGTGCATCTCGCCGAGCGAGTGCCGACGCAGCAGGTGGAAGTACGACGCCGGGGTGGAGGGCTGGGCGACCACCATGGCGTCCTCGGCGCACATCGTCAGGAAGCGCTCGATGCGGGCCGAGCTGTGGTCGGGGCCCTGGCCCTCGTAGCCGTGCGGCAGCAGCAGGACCACGCCCGACTGCTGGCGCCACTTGGGCTCGCCGGCGGAGATGAACTCGTCGATGACCGTCTGGGCGCCGTTGACGAAGTCACCGAACTGCGCCTCCCAGAGCACCAGCGCCTCGGGGCGGGCCACGGAGTAGCCGTACTCGAACCCGAGGGCGGCGTACTCGGAGAGCAGCGAGTCGTAGACGTGGAACTTCGACTGGTCCTCGGTGAGGTGCGTCAGCGGCGTCCACTCGTCGGCGTTGACCCGGTCGATGATGGTGGCGAAGCGGGACACGAAGGTGCCGCGGCGCGAGTCCTGACCGGCCAGCCGCACGGGGCGCCCGTCCATGAGCAGCGAGCCGAAGGCGAGGATCTCGCCGGTGCCCCAGTCGATGGGGCCGCTGGTGATCGCGGCGGAGCGGCGCTGCAGCTGCGGCATGACCTTCGGGTGGACGGTGAATCCCTCCGGCGGCGTGACGTAGCTGTCGGCGATCCGCTTGAGGACCTCCGGCGTCACCGCGGTGGAGAAGTCGCCCGTGGGCTTGTCCGGGTAGTCCGGGACGGTGGTCCACTCGGTGGGAGCCTCGGAGCTGGCCTCACGCACCTCGGTGAAGACCCGCTCGAGCTGCAGCTGGTAGTCCTTGAGGACCTGCTCGGCCTCCTCGATCGTGATGTCGCCACGACCGATGAGGGACTCGGTGTAGAGCTTGCGCACCGAGCGCTTCTGCTCGATGAGGTCATACATCAGCGGCTGGGTGTACGACGGGTCGTCGCCCTCGTTGTGACCGCGACGGCGGTAGCAGACGAGGTCGATGACGACGTCCTTGTTGAACGTCTGGCGGTAGTCGAACGCGAGCCGGGCCACCCGGATGCACGCCTCCGGGTCGTCGCCGTTGACGTGGAAGATCGGGGCCTGGACCATCCGGGCCACGTCGGTGGCGTAGAGGGAGGACCGCGACGACCCGGGTGCGGTGGTGAAGCCGACCTGGTTGTTGATGACCACGTGGACCGTGCCGCCGGTGCGGTAGCCGCGCAGCTGGGAGAGGTTGAGGGTCTCGGCCACCACGCCCTGTCCGGCGAACGCGGCGTCACCGTGGACCAGCAGCGGCAGGACCGGGAACTCCTCGCCCCGGTCGAGGAGGTCCTGCTTGGCGCGCGCGATGCCTTCGAGCACCGGGTTGACCGCCTCGAGGTGCGAGGGGTTCGCGGCCACGGAGACCTTGATCTTGTCGCCCGACCCGGCCACGAACTCGCCCTCGGCGCCGAGGTGGTACTTCACGTCCCCTGAGCCCTGGACGGTCCGCGGGTCGATGTTGCCCTCGAACTCGCGGAAGATCTGGCTGTACTTCTTGCCGACGATGTTGGCGAGCATGTTCAGCCGGCCACGGTGGGCCATGCCGATGGTGACCTCGTCGAGGCCGGTCTCGGCGGCAGCCTCGCAGATCTCGTCGACGAGCGGGATGGTGGTCTCGCCGCCCTCGAGGCTGAAGCGCTTCTGTCCGACGAACTTGGTCTGCAGGAAGGTCTCGAAGGCCTCGGCCTGGTTGAGCTTGAGCAGGATCCGCAGCTGCTCCTCGCGCGGCGGCTTCACGTGCGGCTGCTCGACGCGCTCCTGGATCCACTGGCGCTGCTCGGGATCCATGATGTGCATGTACTCGATGCCGGTGGTGCGACAGTAGGAGTCGCGCAGGATGCCGAGGATGTTGCGCAGCTTCATGAAGCGCCGGCCCTCGCCGCCGAACGACCCGGTCGCGAACTCGCGGTCGAGGTCCCACAGCGTCAGGCCGTGCGACTCGATCTCGAGGTCGGGGTGGCTGCGCTGGCGGTACTCGAGGGGGTCGGTGTCGGCCATCAGGTGGCCGCGGACGCGGTAGGCGTGGATGAGCTCGAGGATGCGGGCCTGCTTGACGATGTCGTCGTCGTGCGAGGCGACGACGTCGCGGGACCAGCGGATCGGCTCGTAGGGGATGCGCAGCGAGCGGAAGATCTCGTCGTAGAAGCCGTTCTCCCCGAGCAGCAGGCTGTGCACGCGCTTGAGGAACTCGCCGGACTGCGCGCCCTGGATGACACGGTGGTCATAGGTCGAGGTCAGCGTCATCGCCTTGCTGATCGCGCTGCGGTTGATCGACTCGTCCGAGGCCCCCTGCCACTCGGGCGGGTACTCCATCGCGCCGACGCCGATGATCGCGCCCTGGCCGGCCATCAGCCGCGGCACGGAGTGCACGGTGCCGATGCCGCCGGGGTTGGTCAGCGAGATGGTCGTGCCCTGGAAGTCGGCGACGGTGAGCTTGTTGTCGCGCGCCTTGCGCACCACGTCCTCGTAGGCCGTCCAGAAGGCGGCGAAGTCCATCGTCTCCGCGGCCTTGATGTTCGGCACGAGCAGCTGCCGGGTGCCGTCGGGCTTCTTCATGTCGATGGCGAGGCCCATGTTGATGTGGGAGGGCGTGATCAGGTTGGGCTTGCCGTCCACGGTCTCGAAGCCGACGTTCATCTCCGGCATCGTTCGCAACGCCCTGACCAGGGCGTAGCCGATCAGGTGGGTGAAGGAGACCTTGCCACCGCGGGCGCGGGCGAGGTGGTTGTTGATGACCGTGCGGTTGTCCCAGAGGAGCTTGACGGGCACCGAGCGCACCGAGGTGGCCGTGGGCACGGTGAGCGAGGCGTCCATGTTGGCCGCCGTGCGAGCCGGGGCGCCACGGAGGACGGTGTAGGTGGGCTCGTCGCTGGCCTGCGCCGGAGCGGCGGGCTTGGGGTCCTTGGCCACGGGGGTGCTGGTGCCCTTGGCCGGCTCGTCGGCAGCGGCAGCCGGACGCGGGCGGGACGTCGGCGCGGGGGCCTCTGCCGCCTTGCCGGAAGCCTTGCTGGGAGCCTTCGCGGGGGCCTTGGCGGGGGCCTGGCTGGGGGCCTGGGCGGGGGCCTGGGCGGGGGCCTTGGCGGGGGCCTGGGTGGGGGCCTGGGTGGCGGCCTTGGCCGGAGCAGCGGCTGGAGCCTTCGCCTTCGCGGAGGAGGGGGCCTTCTCGGCCGGAGCCTTGGCGTCCCCGTTGCCGAAGTACCTCGACCACTCAGGACCCACGCTCGCGGGGTCCTTGTCGTACTGCTCCTTCATCTCCTCCACGAGCCACTCGTTGGCTCCCAGGTCAGAGGACGGAGCAACCGAGGACTGGTTGCCGGACTGCCCGTTCGGGGACTGCGCCACGCTTGTTTCGCCTCTTTCAGAACTCATCGCGCGAAGGTTTGACCAAGTCGCTGCCAAGGCTAGTCGCACACGCGCGCAAATGCAGGGGCGGGGAGGCCGTTTGAGGCATGGTGTCGCCCACAACGGTTCGCCACATCTGCTGCCCCTATTTCTCGCCCGCACCACCTGCCTGGAGTCGTCATGCCTCGCCCCTTGCCGGGCCGCACCTCGTGCGCCCGCCGCTGCGCCGGACTCACGCTCGCCCTGGTCCTTCCCCTCTCCGCGACCGCCTGCCGGTCAGGCTCGGACCCGTCGGCCGCGCCGGAGAGGCTGAGCCGCGGCGACGCGCAGGCGACCCTCGCGTCCCACCCGGTCGAGACCACGACGAAGATCCACCGGGTCTTCGGCCGACTGCCCGAGGCGCGGCGCAAGGCCGTACGCCGACAGGTGGGCCGCGTCGTCGACGGCTGGTGGGATGCGGCCTACCTCGGCGGCACCTACCCCCGCAGCGGCTTCCCCTCCGCCTTCCCGGGTTTCACCGCCGGGGCCGAGAAGCGTGCTCGGGCCGACAAGGCGCTGTTGACCAACAAGGTCCGGGGACCGCAGATCGACTCCGTGACGGCCCGTCGCCGCACCGTGTCCCTCGACATCCTCGCGACCGACAAGCGGGCGCGCTCGGTGACCGCGCACGTCGTCCTGCGCTTCGAGACCGCCGGCCAGAAGGCAGGGACCACGGTCGTGCGGGGACGCCTGTTCCTCACCCACAAGCGAGGTGCCTGGCGCATCTTCGGCTACGACCTGGCGAAGGGGGCCCGGCGATGACCGAGCCGACCACCACTACGAGGGGCATCCTCCGTCGGGCCCGTCGCACCGTGCGGACGGCGGCTCTCGCGGGCGTCCTGGCCCTCACCGCCTTCGTCGTGCCCCAGTCGGCGGTGCAGCCGACCGACGTCAGCCTCGTGAGGATCCGCCACGCCCAGGGCGTCTCGGTCGGCAAGGACGTCGTGTGGATCCTCGCGATCGGCTCCGATGCCCGTCCCGGCCAGAACATGACCCGCGCCCGCGGCGACGCGCTCCAGATGGTGGGCATCAACACGCGGACGGGCTCCGCCACCGCCATCGGCGTGCCGCGCGACTCGTGGGTGAGCATCCCCGGGCACGGCCGGGAGAAGATCAACTCAGCGCTCTACTTCGGTGGTCCGCGCGGCATGGCCGGGGCGATGCGCAACCTGATCGGCATCGAGCCCGACTACGTCATGGTCACCCGGTTCCCGTTCTTCGAGGACATGATCGACGACATCGGCGGGATCACGGTCACCAACCCGCGCCGCTTCTACGACCCCTACCTGAAGAAGGAGGGCTTCGCGAAGGGCCGCATCCATCTCAACGGCTACAACGCGATGGCCTTCTCGCGGATCCGCAAGGGCCTTGCCCGCGGTGACTTCGACCGGTCGGCCAACCAGCAGCGCACGCTTCGCGGGATCCACGCCCGTATCCGGTCGCAGGCCGACCGACCCGGGTTCATCGAGCGTGGCGTGATGACGGTGATG
The DNA here is from genome assembly GCA_963843815.1 of uncultured Actinomycetota bacterium. GTDB lineage: Bacteria > Actinomycetota > Actinomycetes > Propionibacteriales > Nocardioidaceae > Nocardioides. Next base: position 102,880 of record CAWJLX010000007.1, read on the forward strand.
GCGCACATGGACACCAACGCCTCACCCGTCGAGCTCTACGAGCTGGCCCAGGCCGTGGCCCAGGTGGACCCGTCGAGGATCACCACCTGCGTCATCGGTGGGCGGATCGGCTTCGTCGGCGCCGCCAGTGTGGTGTTCCCCAACGTCGCGCAGGCGCGGCGTCTGGGCCGTGAGGCCCGCCGGGACGCGTCCGTGCGGCACTGCTGACCCCGCGGGCCGTCTCCGCGGCTCAGCGCGGGTAGATGCGTCCCGCGGTGCGGGCCAGGTCGATGACCACGGCGTCGGCATACAGCGTGATCCGCAGGGCGATCACCTGCGACCCGCGGTAGCCGGTGCTCACGAGCTGTCGCTGGATCTCACCCATGCCGTTGGGGAGCTCGATCACGCCCCCGGGTGCGGGGATCGCGAGTGCCTGCCCCCCGACGGTGATCGACCCGATCGAGGTGGACACCTTCGAGCGAACTCGCTTCCCGGCCTTCTGCCGCATGGCAGCCCGGGACGAGATGCCGGTGATCACCAGCTCGGCGCCCGGGACGGTCACCGATGAGATGGACGTCCGCGACCACCCCTTGGCCACCGCCTTGCGCCTGAGCTGGTCACCCCTGACCTGGTAGACGACGCCGTCGAGCAGGACCGGCACCGGCACGAGCTGGCTGGCGTGCGGGACCTTGTAGGTCTGGGTCCGGCCGCGTGATCCCTGGCAGGCGAGCGCCTTGTGCTCGACGTTGCCGAACTTCAGCGCACCCTGCAGTGCCTGGTAGTCCATCGCGGTGCCGCCGGAGCGGAAGACTCCGACCGGCGCCGGGCCGCCCATCCGGACGCGCGCCGTGCCGAGCTCGACGAGCTGGCGGCGGTCATCGGCAGTGACCTCGATCCGGAGCGCGGAGGCCTGGGACTGGGCGTGGTGGCTGTTGGCGCGGCCGTTCTTGTATCCGAGGGCGATGCTGCCGAGGCCCGGGATCTGGATCGGTCCGGTCACGTCGCTCAGCACCTGGAAGACCTGCTGGGCGGCCTGCTCGCTACCGGTGAAGACCGTGTCGGTGACCTGGTCGAGCGGTGCCAGGAGCTGCTGGAGCTCGGGCGGCAGGTTCTGCACGACGGTGTTGTCGAGCAGGGAGAGCGAGATGCTGGCGAAGGTGAAGCCCTCGGCGTGGCCGTAGCCCTGCGGCGTGTTGAACGCGTGGGCCGTGGTGCGCAGGCCCTTGATGATGAGCCTGGGCGTGGTCAGCTGACCGACGGTGCCGCCGATGCTGATGTCGCCGATGGTGTTGGTGCCGCGTACGCCGTGGGTCCGGCCGTCGACGTAGGTCTCGGTGCGGCTGGTGCTGGCCGAGACGTTGATCAGCGGGTTGTCTGGCACGGAGGCGACGCTCTCGCGCTCGACGACGTGGCCGACCGCGCGGGTGCAGAGCTGCTGGGCGTGGGCGTCCTTCAGGTTGAGTGACTCGACGCTGTCGGTCACGAGCTTCACGCCGTAGACGTCGCCGCGATAGCCGAAGTCGCTCAGCGGGGCACGGGCGGCGCGGGTGTCGGTCCGGTCACCGGCCATGGCCGGTGAGGCGAGCCCGGCCGCCAGGACGAGGCCGGCGCTGAGGCCGAGGCTCACCGCTGTTGCCAGATGACGCTTCAGGGTGTGTTCCATGTTCCCTCCCAGGGTGGCTGGGAGCAGACCCGGTGCCAGCCCCCCCGGCCGACGTTGCACTCCCTCGCGAGGTCAACGACGTGGCTACGCGATGGTCACGCCATGCCCGGCCGCGCTCAGACCGGGGGCCGGAGAACAGGCGTGGGACGGAAAGCAGCGAACGGCGACACCCGTGTGGATGTCACCGCTGCGAGCGCCTCCGGCAGGATTCGAACCTGCGGCACCTGGTACCGGAAACCAGTGCTCTATCCCCTGAGCTACGGAGGCCCGCACCGGCCGGGGCCGGTGCGCGGTGAAGACTACCGGTCGTGCGACGAGGGCGTGAAACCGCCGTGCCGACTCAGCGCAGCGCCAGCGAACCCGAGGTCGTCGAGGTGAAGGGCAGCGCCTCGTGCTCGGCGATACGGGCGTCGAGAGCAGCGGTCACGTCGTCGGGCCACGGGGTCGTCAGTCGGGTCTCGAGGTCGACGTGCAGGAAGATCTCCTCGACCACGCACGCGACCTTCTGGTGCGTCTCGTCGAGGAGGTAGACCAGCGCGTGGCACGCGCGCTCGGAGCGCCCGAGCAGCCGCACCCGGGCCGACATGGCGTCGCCGGTGCGCAGCTCGCTCAGGTAGATGACGTGGTGCTCGGCGGTGAAGCAGGCCTGTCCATGGGTCAGCGGCCACATCTGCGGGATACCGACCTCGACCAGGGACTCGTCGAGCCCCTCGCTGGCGATGCCGATGTAGTGCCGGACGTTGAGGTGTCCGTTGATGTCCTCGAAGGGCATCGGCACGGGCTGCTCGACGTAGGCAGGCAGGTCGATGAGCTGGTCGTAGGTGGGATGCGTCGTCACACCGAAGACCCTAGGGCAGGAACCCGGGTCGTGTCGGGTGCCAGGGCGTGAAACCGGTTCGGCCGGTGGCAGGGCCCGCCGATAGGCTTGCCCGGTGAACCCTGAGCAGCTCTCCGAGACCATCGTCGACGCGTTGGCAGCACTCGTGGCCGACGGCGCGATCACGCTGCCCGACGGCGTGCCGACCCAGGTCACGGTGGAGCGACCCCGGCAGAAGGGGCACGGCGACTACGCCACCAACGTCGCGCTGCAGCTGGCCAAGCGCGTGCAGGTCGCCGGGCAGGGGACCAACCCGCGTGCCTTCGCCGAGCAGGTCGCGGTGCAGCTGCGCGCCTCCGACGGTGTGAGCGAGGTGGAGGTCGCCGGCCCGGGCTTCCTCAACATCACGGTCGAGGCGGGGGCCCAGGGACAGGTCGCGGCCGACATCGTGGCGGCGGGCGAGGCGTACGGCTCGTCCGACGCGTTCGCTGGCGAGAAGATCAACCTCGAGTTCGTCTCCGCCAACCCCACCGGCCCCCTCCACCTGGGTGGGGTCCGCTGGGCTGCCGTGGGCGACGCCCTGGGCCGGATCTTCGAGAAGACCGGCGCCTCGGTCACCCGTGAGTACTACTTCAACGACCACGGTGCCCAGATCGACCGCTACAGCTCCTCGCTGCTGGCGAGCGCGCAGGGGCGCCCGGCCCCCGAGGACGGCTACGGCGGTCAGTACATCCACGACATCGCGTCCTCGATCGTCGCGCTGCGCCCCGAGGTGCTGGACCTCGAGGACGCCCAGGCGCAGGAGGTCTTCCGCGAGGTCGGCGTCGACATGATGTTCGCGGAGATCAAGAAGGCGCTCCACGACTTCGGCGTCGACTTCGACGTCTACTTCCACGAGAAGTCGCTCCACGACTCCGGTGCCGTCGAACGCGCCATCGCCCGGCTCACCGAGATGGGCAACACCTACACCGAGGACGGCGCGCTCTGGCTGCGCACCGAGAAGTACGGCGACGACAAGGACCGCGTGATCATCCGGTCCAACGGCACGCCGGCCTACATCTCCGGTGACCTCGGCTACTACCTCGACAAGCGCGAGCGCGGCTTCGACCGCTGCTTCATCATGCTCGGGGCCGACCACCACGGCTACGTCGGCCGGATGAACGCCATGTGCGCCGCCTTCGGCGACGAGCCGGGCAAGAACCTCGAGATCCTCATCGGACAGATGGTCAACCTGCTCCGCGACGGCGAGCCGATGCGGATGTCCAAGCGCGCGGGCACCGTCGTGTCCATCGACGACCTGGTGGACGCGATCGGTGTCGACGCGAGCCGCTACGCGCTGGCCCGCTACCACTCCGACTCGCCCATCGACATCGACCTCGACCTGTGGGCCAAGGCCACCAATGACAACCCGGTCTTCACGGTGCAGTACGCACACGCCCGGGTGGCCAGCCTGATGCGCAACGCTGCCGACCTCGGTGTCGTCGCCGAGTCGCACCCCGAGCTCCTCACCCACGAGAAGGAGGGCGAGCTGCTGCGCGCTCTGGCCGAGTTCCCGCGGGTCATCAGGGCGGCTGCCGAGCTGCGAGAGCCGCACCGGGTCGCCCGCTACCTCGAGGAGCTCGCCGGCACCTACCACCGCTTCTACGACAGCTGCCGGGTGCTGCCGCGCGGCGACGAGGAGACCTCGGACCTCCACCGGGCCCGGTTGATGCTGGTCGACGCGACCCGGGTGGTGCTCGCCAACGGCTTGTTCCTGCTCGGGGTCTCCGCCCCCGAGCGGATGTGAGTCGTGCCCACCTCACATCCGTCCGGTTGGGCGCACGCCGACGGTGCCCTGAGGGGCCCGTCGTGGCTGCGTGAGCCCAGCGACACCAACGAGCTCGTCACGTCGCTCTGGTCGCAGACGGCCGCCAAGTCCGACGGCGTGCTGTCCGTCGGGGGAGTGGCGCTGCCCGAGCTGGTCCGCGAGCACGGCTCCCCGGCGTACGTCCTGGACGAGGTCGACTTCCGCGCCCGCGCCCGCGCCTTCCGCGACGCCTTCTCCTCCTACGACGTCTACTACGCCGGCAAGGCGTTCCTGTGCTCGACCGTCGTGCGCTGGCTGGCGGAGGAGGGGCTCTCGCTCGACGTCTGCTCGGGCGGCGAGCTGCTCGTGGCCGAGCGGGCGGGCTTCCCGATGGAGCGGATCGGCTTCCACGGCAACAACAAGAGCCTGCGCGAGATCGAGCGCGCCGTCGAGCTCGGGGTGGGGCGGATCATCGTCGACTCCTTCGACGAGATCGACCGACTCGTCGGTGTCGCCCGCGAGCTCGGACGCACCACCGGCGTGCTGATCCGCGTGACCGCTGGGGTCGAGGCCCACACCCACGAGTACATCGCCACCGCCCACGAGGACCAGAAGTTCGGGTTCTCCATCGCCAGCGGCGACGCCCTGCGCGCCGTGCGGCTGGTGCACGAGGCGCCCGGCCTCCACCTGCTGGGCCTGCACTCCCACATCGGCAGCCAGATCTTCGACACCTCGGGCTTCGAGGTGGCGGCCCGACGGGTGCTGGCGCTCCATGCCACGGTGAGCGAGGAGATCGGTGTCGAGATGCCCGAGATGGACCTCGGTGGCGGCTTCGGCATCGCCTACACGACCCAGGACGACCCCTCTGACCCGGCGCAGCTCGCCACGGAGATGACGAAGATCGTCGAGCACGAGTGCCGCGCCCTCGGTGTCGCGCAGCCGCGGCTCTCGATCGAGCCGGGTCGCGCGATCGTCGGTCCCGCGATGTGCACGGTCTACGACGTCGGCACGGTCAAGCAGGTCGAGCTCGACGGCGGGGTAGTGCGCACCTACGTGTCGGTCGACGGAGGGATGAGCGACAACATCCGCACCGCCCTCTACGACGCCGACTACTCCGCGACCCTGGCCTCCCGCACGTCCGCGGCCGCGCCCGCCCTGGCGAGGATCGTGGGCAAGCACTGCGAGGCCGGCGACATCGTGGTCAAGGACGAGTTCCTGCCGGGCGACGTACGTCCCGGCGACCTGCTGGCGGTGCCGGGCACCGGCGCCTACTGCAGATCCATGGCCTCCAACTACAACCACGCACTTCGTCCTCCGGTGATCGGAGTTCGGGACGGGAAGACTTTCACCGTGCTGCGACGAGAGACTGAGGCCGACCTGTTGGCAAGCGATGTGGGTGTCTGATGAACGAGCGAAGCGAGCGCGCACTCAAGGTGGCGGTGCTGGGCTGCGGTGCAGTCGGCTCCCAGGTGGTGCGGCTGCTGACCGAGCAGCGCGCCGACCTGGCGGCACGGGTGGGTGTCCCGGTCGAGCTGGTCGGCGTCGCCGTCCGTCGTCTGGACGCGCCGCGTGACGTCGAGGTCCCCGAGGGCCTGCTGACCACCGACGCGGCCGGGCTGGTGGCCCGCGGCGACGTCGACGTGGTGGTCGAGGTGATCGGCGGCATCGAGCCTGCCCGCTCCCTGATCCTCTCCGCCCTCGAGAGCGGCGCGAGCGTCGTCACGGCCAACAAGGCGCTGCTGGCAGAGGACGGACCGACCCTCTTCGAGGCGGCCGCCAAGGCCGAGCGCGACCTCTACTACGAGGCAGCCGTGGCCGGCGCGATCCCGATCGTGCGACCGCTGCGCGAGTCGCTGGCCGGGGACAAGGTGACCCGCGTGCTGGGCATCGTCAACGGCACGACCAACTTCATCCTCGACAAGATGGACACCTCCGGGGCGGGGTTCTCCGAGGCGCTCGAGGAGGCCCAGGAGCTCGGCTACGCCGAGGCCGACCCGACCGCCGACATCGAGGGCTTCGACGCTGCTGCCAAGGCGGCCATCCTCGCCAGCCTGGCGTTCCACTCACGCGTCACCGCCGCCGACGTCTACCGCGAGGGCATCTCCGAGGTGACCGCGGCTGACGTCGCCAGCGCCCGCGACATGGGCTCGGTGGTCAAGCTGCTCGCCATCTGCGAGCTGCGCCCCGGACCGGACGGTCACGACCAGGTGGCCGCCCGCGTCCACCCGGCGATGATCCCGCGCTCGCACCCCCTGGCCAGCGTGCGCGAGGCCTACAACGCTGTCTTCGTCGAGTCCGAGGCGGCCGGTCAGCTCATGTTCTACGGCCCCGGCGCCGGTGGCGCCCCGACCGCGAGCGCGGTGCTCGGCGACCTCGTCACGGTGGGACGCAACCGTCTCGTGGGCACCCGTGGCGCGGGCGAGTCCGCCTATGCCGACCGCGCCGTGCAGCCGATGGGGGACACCCGCACCCGCTACCACGTCGCCATCGACGTGGACGACCGCGCCGGCGTGCTCGCCGCGGTCGCCAACGCCTTCGCCGACCACGACGTCTCGATCCAGACCGTCCGGCAGGAGGGACGCGGTGCCGACGCCCAGCTCGTCGTGGTGTCGCACGCCGCGCCCGACGCTGCACTGAGCGCGACCGTCGAGACGTTGCGCCGCATGGACATCGTCCGCGAAGTCACCTCGGTCATGCGCGTGGAAGGCGGCGACGAGTGAACACCCCATCCGAATGCCCGCTCCGCTCCGCTTCGAACAGGGACCCCGAATGAACACCCCATCCGAATGCTCGCTCCGCTCCGCTTCGAACAGGGACCCCGAGTGATGGCTCACGGGCAGTGGCGAGGCGTCATCGAGGAGTACCGCGACCTCCTCGACCTCCCCGAGGGCCTCGAGGCCATCACCCTGCGTGAGGGCGGCACCCCGTTGGTCCGCTCCGACTGGCTGTCCGGTGTCGCCGGCGCAGAGGTGTGGCTCAAGGTCGAGGCCAACAACCCGACCGGTTCCTTCAAGGACCGCGGCATGACGACGGCGATCTCGGTGGCGAAGCACGAGCTGGCCGAGGCCGTCGTCTGCGCCTCGACCGGCAACACGTCGGCCTCGATGGCCGCTTACGCCGCGAGGGCCGGCCTCAAGCCGCTGGTCCTGATCCCGGAGGGAAAGATCGCCGCAGGCAAGATGGCCCAGGCCGTCGTGCACGGTGCCCGCATCATCATGGTGCGCGGCAACTTCGACCACTGCCTCGACCTCGCCCGTGGCCTGGCCCGCGACTACCCCGTGGCCCTCGTCAACTCCGTGAACCCCGTCCGCCTGCAGGGCCAGAAGACCGCGTCGTTCGAGGTCTGCGACTTCCTCGGCGATGCCCCTGACTTCCACCTCCTGCCGGTCGGCAACGCGGGCAACATCGTTGCCTACTGGCTCGGCTACCAGCAGTACGCCGACCTCGGCCGCTCCTCGAGGCTGCCCGTGATGCGCGGGTTCCAGGCCGAGGGTGCGGCGCCGCTGGTGACGGGGGAGCCGTTCCCCGACCCCGAGACCAAGGCCACCGCCATCCGCGTGGGCAACCCCGCCTCCTGGCACCGGGCCGAGATGGCCGCCAAGGAGTCGGAGGGTCGGTTCGCCGCCGTGAGCGATGCGCAGATCCTGGTCGCCCAGGCCGAGCTCGCCCGGCGCGACGGCGTCTTCGTGGAGCCTGCTTCCGCGGCCGGCATCGCCGGCATTCTGGCCGAGCTCGCAGCAGGGGAGAGCTATGCCGGGAAGACGGTCGTCATCACGGTGACCGGGCACGGGCTCAAGGACACTGCGACCGCGCTCGAGAGCCACAGCGACATCGTCGACACGGTCATCGATGCCGACGTCGACGCCGCGGCCGCGGCTGCCGGTCTCGCCTGAGCATGGCCACCTTCCTCGAGGGACCCGTGCGGGTCAGCGTCCCGGCCACGTCCGCCAACCTCGGCCCCGGCTTCGACTCGCTCGGGCTGGCCCTGTCGCTGCGCGACGAGCTCGAGGCCGAGGTGCAGCCCGACGGACTGGTCGTCGAGGTCGAGGGCGCCGGTGCTGACGGCGTGCCACGAGACGAGTCGCACCTCGTGGTGCGGGCGATGCGCGCGGCCTTCGAGGTGATGGGTGCCCAGCCACCCGGGCTGCGGCTCTCGTGCCGCAACGTGATCCCCCACGCCCGCGGGCTCGGGTCGTCATCTGCGGCGATCGTGGCGGGAGTCGTGCTGGCCCGTGGCCTGGTCGCCGGCGGCCAGCTCCTCGCCTCCGACGAGGCCCTCTTCGACCTCGCGGCCGACCTGGAGGGACATCCGGACAACGTGGCCCCCGCGTTCTACGGAGGCTTCGTGATCTCCGGACGCGAGGACGACCACTGGTACGCCGTGCGCGTGGGCGTCGATCCGCGCATCACCGCCGTCGCCTACGTCCCGCCCACCGGCGTGGAGACCAAGGTCGCCCGCGGGCTGCTGCCCGACTCGGTGCCGCACGCAGACGCGGCCGCCAACTCCGGGCGGGCCGCGCTCCTGGTCGCCGCTCTTGCCGGCCAGCCCGAGCACCTCCTCGCCGCCACGCGCGACTGGCTGCACCAGGAGCAGCGCGAGCCGGCGATGCCCGAGACGCTGGCGCTCGTACGACGCCTGCGTGCCGAGGGCATCCCCGCCGTGGTCTCCGGTGCAGGCCCGACCGTCCTGGCCTTCGGCACGGCCGACACCTCGGCCCTCACCCGGAGCTGCCCGGACGGCTGGCGGTGTCACGACCTGGTGATCGAGCCCACCGGCGCTACCCTGCTAACCTGAGGGCACGCCGTTCGGCGTACCTGCCCGTCCCGGTCTCCTGAATTCTCGATGACTGCGTGCACGGGCGCCCACCATCCGCCTTGCAGGCCGCTCGATCGCCTGGCAGGCGACGCAACGTGCGAAGGACCCACGTGACCGAGACCCCCTCTGCTGCCCCGGCGAAGAAGACTGCCAAGAAGGCAGCATCGAAGTCAGCCGGCCTGAACTCGATGCTGCTGGCCGACCTCAAGTCGATGGCGGCCGGCCTCGGCATCTCCGGTGCCGGCGCGATGAAGAAGGCCCAGCTCGTCGACGCGATCAAGTCGACCCAGTCGGCATCGGCCGCCCCGGCCAGGACCGAGGAGCCGGCCCGCACCGAGGGGGCCCGCACCGAGGGGGCCCGCACCGAGGAGCCGGCCCGCGCCGAGGAGCCGAGCTCTGAGCAGCCTCCTGCCCAGGCGCCCGTGCAGAACCCGGCCCAGCCGACGGTGCGCACGCGCACGCGCAAGCAGCGCCAGGCCGAGCAGGCCGCCGAGACGCAGGTCGGGCAGCCGGCCCAGAAGCAGGACCAGCAGAAGCAGGACCAGCAGAAGCAGGACCAGCAGAAGCAGGACCAGCAGAAGCAGGACCAGCAGAAGCAGGACCAGCAGAAGCAGGACCAGAAGCCTGCCAAGCAGGACCAGCAGAAGCAGGGCCAGAAGCAGCCCCAGGGCAAGCAGAACCAGCAGGACCGCAACCAACAGGACCGAACCAGCAGGACCGCAACCAGCAGGACCGCAACCAGCAGGACCGCAACCAGCAGGACCGCAACCAGAACCAGAACCAGGACGACGACGATGACGACGAGGGCGGCAGCCGCCGCAACCGGCGCCGTCGTGGTCGCGACCGGACCACTGCCCGCACCGGGGGCCGCAACGAGCCCGACACCACGATCCTGGAGGACGACGTCCTGGTGCCCGCGGCCGGCATCCTCGACGTGCTCGACAACTGCGCCTTCGTGCGTACCTCGGGCTACCTCCCCGGGCCCGAGGACGTCTACCTCTCCCTGTCGATGGTGCGGAAGTACCACCTGCGTCGCGGCGACGCGGTCGTCGGACAGGTCCGCCAGCCGCGCGAGGGGGAGCGTCGGGAGAAGTTCAACCCGATGGTCCGCATCGACAGCATCAACGGCACCGAGGCCGAGGGGGCCAAGGAGCGAGCGGACTTCGTCGACGCGGTGCCGGTGCACCCGCACCAGCGCCTGCGCCTGGCGACCGACGACGCCAACCTGACAGGTCGCGTGATCGACATCGCCGCGCCGATCGGCAAGGGCCAGCGGGGGCTCGTGCTGACGCCGCCGCGTACGGGTGCCACGTCGCTCCTGCAGTCGATCGCGCAGTCGGTCACCACGAACAACCCCGAGTGCCACGTGATGGTGGTGCTGGTGGACACCCGCCCGGAAGAGGTCACCGACTTCCAGCGCGCGGTCAAGGGCGAGGTCGTTGCGTCCACCTTCGACCGTCAGCCCGCCGACCACACCCTGGTCGCCGAGCTGGCCATCGAGCGCGCCAAGCGTCTCGTCGAGCTGGGCCACGACGTGGTCGTCCTCCTCGACTCCCTGACCCGCCTGGGCCGGGCCTACAACCTGGCCGCCCCGGCCAACGGCCGGGTGCTCGGAGGACTGGTGGACGCCTCGGCAGTGCACCCGACCAAGGAGTTCTTCGGCGCGGCCCGCAAGCTCGAGGACGCCGGCTCGCTCACGATCCTGGCCACGGTGAGCGTGGGCACCGGATCGGCGACCGACGAGTTCTTCCTCGAGGAGCTCACCGGCACCGCCAACTTCGAGCTGGTGCTCAGCGCCGACCGGGCGGCGAAGGGCATCGTCCCCGCCGTCGACGTCGCCGCATCGAGCACGAGGCACGAGGAGAAGCTGCTCGCTCCTGCAGAGGGTGCGGTGGTCGGCAACCTGCGCAAGCAGCTCGCCGCAGCAGACTCCCCGCAGGCGATCGCCAAGGTCGTCGGATCCCGCTGAGCGGGGTCTCGCGACCGGGAATCCACGGATTGGCGCCGTTGTTCAGACCAGTGGCACACTTGTGTGTCGGCTCCGGTTCACGTCCTCCGACCCACGCGGGCGACCCGGAGCAATTCGAGAGGAAACCATGAAGAAGGACACGCACCCCGACTACGTCGAGACCGCCGTCACCTGCACCTGCGGCGCGTCGTTCACCACCCGTAGCACCGCGACCTCCGGCAAGCTCCACGCCGATGTCTGCTCGCAGTGCCACCCGTTCTACACCGGCAAGCAGAAGATCCTCGACACCGGTGGCCGCGTCGCCCGCTTCGAGGCCCGCTACGCCAAGAAGGCCCCGGCCGAGAAGGCCGAGACCTCCGAGAGCAAGTAGTTCACGCCAGGCGCCGGTCGCCCGCTTCGTGCGGGCGGCCGGCGTCTTGTCGTCTGTCCGCAGGGGCCATCCGTCACAGGGTCGTCCGTCACAGGGAGGAGCAGGAGTGTTCGAGGCTGTCGAAGGCATGCGCGCGGAGCACGCCGACCTCGAGCAACGCCTGGCGCTCCCCGAGACGCACGCCGACCAGCGGCTGGCCAAGCAGCTCAACCAGCGCTACGCGGAGCTGACCGCGGTCGTGACGACCTGGCAGGAGTGGCTCCGGCTGGGTGATGACATCGAGGCGGCCCGCGAGCTGGGTGCCGAGGATCCCGCCTTCGCGCAGGAGGCCGAGGACCTCACCGCACGCCGCGGGGTGGCCGAGGAACGCCTGCGCCGGCTGCTGGTGCCACGCGACCCGGCCGACGGCAAGGACGCCCTGCTGGAGATCAAGTCGGGTGAGGGCGGCGAGGAGTCGGCACTCTTCGCCGGCGACCTGCTGCGCATGTACTCCCGCTATGCCGAGACCCGTGGCTGGAGCGTGGAGATCCTCGACGCGACCGAGTCCGACCTCGGCGGCTACAAGTCGGTCACAGCGGCCGTGAAGGCCCGGGGGAGCGTCGAGCCCGGCCAGACGCCGTACGCCCTGCTCAAGTTCGAGGGCGGCGTGCACCGCGTCCAGCGGGTGCCTGTCACAGAGTCGCAGGGGCGCGTGCACACGTCCGCGGCCGGCGTCCTGGTGATGCCCGAGGCCGAGCAGGTCGACGTGGTCATCGACGACAACGACCTGCGCATCGACGTCTTCCGATCCAGTGGTCCCGGCGGTCAGAGCGTCAACACCACCGACTCGGCCGTGCGGATCACCCACCTGCCGACCGGCATCGTGGTGAGCTGCCAGAACGAGAAGAGCCAGCTCCAGAACAAGGACCAGGCGATGCGCATCCTGCGGGCGCGCCTGCTCCAGGCCGCGCAGGACGCCGCCGATGCCGAGGCCAGCGTGGCCCGCCGTTCGCAGGTGCGTACGGTCGACCGCTCGGAGCGGATCCGCACCTACAACTACGCGGAGAACCGCATCTCCGACCACCGCACCGGCTACAAGGCCTACAACCTCGACCAGGTGCTCGACGGAGACCTCGCGCCGGTGCTCGACTCCTGCGCGGAGACCGACATGGCCGCCCGCCTGGCGGCGCTGGAGTCCTGATGCGCGCGAGCGCCGCGAGGCGTGAGGGCGCCGCCGTCCTCCGTGGGGCCGGTGTGGCCTCGCCCGAGCGGGATGCCGACCTGCTGCTCGCCCACGTCCTCGACGTGTCGCTGGGTCGCCTCCCACTGGTGGATGACCTGACCGCTCCCGAGCGCGAGCGGTACGACGGGCTGGTGGCGCGACGCGCGGCCCGTGAGCCCCTCCAGCACCTGACCGGGTCGGCTGCCTTCCGCCACGTCGAGCTGGCAGTCGGGCCCGGGGTCTTCGTGCCCCGGCCCGAGACCGAGCTGCTGGCAGGCTGGGCGATCGAAGCGGTCCGCGCGGCCGAGCACGACGACAGGACCTGTCGTGTCGTCGACCTCTGCACCGGCTCCGGCGCCATCGCCCGGGCGCTCGCCGACGAGGTCCCCGACGCCGACATCCACGCCGTGGAGCTGGACGAGGGCGCGCTGGCCTGGGCCGAGCGCAATCTCGTCGGCACCGGCGTCGACCTGCGCCACGGCGACCTGGCCACAGCCTTCGACGACCTCCTGGGCACCGTCGACGTCGTGGTCTGCAACCCGCCCTACATCCCGCTCGAGGCGTGGGAGTCGGTGGCGACGGAGGCGCGCGACCACGACCCGCACCTCGCGCTGTTCTCGGGACAGGACGGGCTCGACGCGATCCGGGTCCTCGAGCGCCGTGCGGCCCAGCTGCTGCGTCCCGGGGGAGTGGTCGGCTCCGAGCACGCGGACGTCCAGGGCGAGTCCGCACCCGGTGTCTTCGCCTCCTCCGGACGGTGGACCGACGTCGCCGATCACCGCGACCTTGCGGGTCGAGCGCGCTACCTCACGGCGCGACTGGCACGATGAGCGACGTGGACAGGCGGGCGACCTCGACCGAGGAAGAACGGGAAGCGGCGGTGACGGCTGCGGCCGGCGCCGTCCGACGGGGCGAGCTGGTGGTGATCCCCACCGACACCGTCTACGGCATCGCCGCCGACGCCTTCTCCCACGACGCCGTCCGCGACCCTGCTCGAGGCGAAGGGCCGCGGTCGCGAGATGCCGCCGCCGGTGCTCGTCTCGGCTGCCACCACGCTCGACGCGCTGGCCGAGGGGGTGCCCCCGTGGGCCCGCACCCTCGTCGAGAAGTTCTGGCCCGGGCCGCTGACCCTCGTCTGCCGTCAGCAGGCCTCCCTGATGTGGGACCTGGGCGAGACCCGCGGCACCGTCGCGGTCCGGATGCCCGACGACGAGGTGGCCCTGGCCGTGCTCGAGCGCACCGGGCCGCTCGCGGTGTCCTCGGCCAACCTCACCGGCCGGCCGGCCGCCACCGACGCCGACGCGGCCGAGGAGATGCTCGGCGACGTCGTCGCCGTCATCGTCGACGCCGGCGCCTCCCCGGGCGGCGAGGCCTCGACGATCATCGACGTGACGGTCCCCGAGGGTCGCGTCCTGCGCCTGGGCGCACTGTCGCTCGATGAGCTCAACGCAGCCATCGAGGAGCACGGCGTGGTGCTCGCGGACGAGGGCTGACGGTGCGGGAGTACCTGCTCGTCTTCCTGGTCGCCCTGTCGGTGACCTACCTGTTGACCGTCATCGCACGTGAGATCGCGCTGCGCACGGGCGCGGTGGCGGCGGTGCGCGACCGCGACGTCCACGCGGAGCCGATCCCCTACCTGGGCGGGCTCGCGATGCTGGCTGGGCTGTCCGCCGCCTACATCGTCTCCCGCGAGCTGCCGTTCCTCGCCACCAGCGACGCCTTCGTCTTCAAGGATGCCGGCGTCGTCCTGCTCGCCGGGGCGCTCGTGTGCGCCGTCGGCGTCATCGACGACATCTTCGACCTCGACGCGCTGACCAAGCTCGGCGGCCAGGTCCTGGCCGCGGGACTGCTGGTCGCGATGGGGGTGCGGTTCTACTACTTCCCCGGCGCCGACGGCACCCAGTTCGCCCTCGACGACGCCCAAGGCGCGCTGCTCACCCTGGTCGTGGTGATCGGCACCATGAACGCGGTCAACTTCGTCGACGGACTCGACGGGCTCGCTGCCGGCATCGTGGGCATCGGCGCGTCCGCCTTCTTCCTCTACTGCTACATGCTCTCGGACCAGAACAACCTCACGCTCGCCACCACCGGCGCCCTGCTGAGCGCCGCGCTGGCGGGGGCGTGCGCCGGGTTCCTGCCGCACAACTTCCACCCCGCCCGCCTGTTCATGGGCGACTCCGGGTCGATGCTCATCGGCCTGGTGCTCTCGGCGAGCGCGCTGACCCTCACCGGCCAGTTCCCCGGCATGCCGACCACGGTGGGCAACAGCCTCTTCGTGACCGTCCTGCCGGTGCTGCTGCCGATCTCGCTGCTGATGGTGCCCATGGCCGACCTCGTGCTCGCCGTCGTACGACGCACGCGGGCCGGTCGCTCGCCCATGAGTGCGGACAAGCAGCACCTGCACCACCGGCTCCTGGAGATCGGCCACTCCCAGCGACGTGCGGTGCTGATCATGTGGCTGTGGGCCTTCACGCTGGCCACCGGCGCCGTGCTGGTGAGCCTGTTCGACGAACCGTGGGTGTGGTGGAGCCTGGGCACGATGCTGGCCCTGACGATCACCTTGACCTTCGTGGTGCCCCAGCTCCACCGTCCGCGCAAGACCGGGTTGGGTGACACCGGGCTGCCCGAGAACGCAGCGATCGAGGGCCGCACGGAGGGACCACAGGAGGAGCAGCCTGTCGTGACATCGGAGGCCTCGGGGGAGACGGTCCCGGGACCCTGATGTGAGTCCGCCCCGGACTTTGTGATAGTTTTCACGAGCACTTGACCGACCATTGAGAGACAGGCCGCCGCCATGACGACCGAGTCGCAGCCGGGCGCCCGGACCGGGTTGTCCCCGCTCCTCGGTGCCATGGGCGCAGGTGCGGTCGCGGTGCTCGTCCTGGTGGTCGCGGCGTCTGTGGTCGACGGTCGTCCGGCGGTCGTCGGAGCGGCCACAGGGGGAGTGCTCACCCTGCTCGTCTTCACCATGGGCATCGCCGTCGTGGGCGCTGTCGCCCGCGTCATGCCCGCTGCGTCGATGCTCGTGGCCCTGATGACCTATGCCCTCCAGCTCCTCGTGCTGGCGCTCTGCGTGGTGGCCATCGAGCGAGCCGACGTCAGCGACCAGACGCTGTCCCGTGGATGGTTCGCGGCGGGCGTCATCGCGGTGACCCTGTTCTGGCTCGTGGGCCAGGTGGTCGCGGCGACGCGCGAGCGGATCCCCCTCTACGACATCGCGGAACCTGCCGCAGCCGAGGCGTCGGCCGATCACCCCGGGGGTGAGCGATGACGGATTCCGCTGCTAGTGTGCGGGGCGCAATGGCTCGACAGCTTCCCCCGACGGACGGACCTGACGACACCCCCAAGGGCGACCCCTGGCACGCCTTCGGCTACATCGTTTCGGGTGTAGGCGTCTACGGTCTGGCTGGCTGGGCTCTGGATCGCTGGCTGGGAACGACTTTTCTCGTGGCGATCGGCATCCTGATCGGTGCCGGTTTCGGGATCTACATGACATATGCACGGTTCAACAAGGCAAGCCAGTAGGAGACTGACTCGATGTTCGGCATCACGATGGCTGAGTCCGGTGGCGAGTTCGTCTCCCCGGGCCCCAACAGTTTCGACTTCTCCGAGGTTGCGCTGTTCCACGTCGGCGGCCTCGCGATCACCAAGCCGATGGTCCAGCTGCTGCTCGGTGCCCTCGTGGTCTTCGTGTTCTTCTACTCCGCAGTCCGCCGCGCCACGCTCGTCCCCGGTCGCCTCCAGTTCGCCGGCGAGAGCGCCTACGGCATGGTGCGCAACTCGATCGGCCGCGACATCATCGGCAGCCGCGACTTCGTGAAGTTCGTCCCCTACCTGGTGACGCTCTTCTTCTTCATCCTCGTCAACAACGTGTTCGCCTCCATCCCGGCCATCCAGTTCCCGACCTTCTCGCGTGCCTCGATGGCGTACGCGCTGGCCGCGCTGAGCTGGCTCATCTACAACGGGGTCGGCATCAAGAAGCACGGGCTCGTCGGCTACCTCAAGCTGCAGAGCGTCCCGTCCGGCGTGAGCCCGGTCATGTATCCGCTCCTGGTGCCGCTGGAGTTCTTCTCGAACATCCTGGTCCGCCCGGTCACGCTGGCCCTGCGTCTGTTCGCCAACATGTTCGCCGGCCACCTGCTGCTGATCCTGTTCTCGACCGGCGGCCTCTACCTGATCGAGTACGGCGGCATCGGCTACGTAGCCGGCCCGCTGGCCTGGGTCCTGGCCATCGCGATCTCGTTCCTCGAGCTCCTGGTGCAGTTCCTCCAGGCCTACGTCTTCACCCTGCTCAACGCCATGTACATCTCGGGCGCGCTCTCCGACGAGCACTGACCGAGTAGCACGACCCGAATCTGACTCAGTAAGAACCGAAAGGAACCACCATGACCGGCAACCTCAACATGATCGGCTACGGACTCGCGGCCATCGGCCCGGGCATCGGCATCGGCCTGATCTTCGCGGCCTACATCTCCGGTGTTGCCCGCCAGCCCGAGGCCCAGAGCCGCCTCCAGTCGATCGCCATCCTGGGCTTCGCCCTGGCCGAGGCGCTCGCCATCATCGGTATCGCGCTCGCGTTCGTTCTCTGACACGACCCGCTTGCACGACTGACGAAGGACTGCCATGCAGAATCTGATCTTCCTCGCGGAAGGAACCGAGCCCACCGAGGGCGGCCACGCCCCGGAGAACCCGCTCGGCTTCGTGCCCGTCGAGTTCGCCCTGTCGCTCGTCGTCTTCGGCCTGCTGCTCTTCCTCATCTGGAAGTTCGTCGCTCCTCGCTTCGAGCAGACCTTCGCCGAGCGCACCCAGGCGATCGAGGGTGGCATCGCCGCTGCCGAGTCCAAGCAGGCCGAGGCCGACGCCAAGCTGGCCGAGCTGGAGAAGCAGCTCGGCGACGCCCGGCACGAGGCTGCGCGCATCCGTGAGGAAGCGCGTGAGCAGGGTGCCCAGATCGTGGCCGAGATGCGGGAGACGGCCCAGGCCGAGTCCAGCCGCATCATCGAGCACGGCAAGTCGCAGATCGAGGCCGAGCGCCAGCAGGCGGTCACCTCGCTCCGTGCCGAGGTCGGCAGTCTCGCGACCGGTCTCGCCGGGCGCATCGTCGGGGAGAGCCTGGAGGACGAGGCTCGCCAGAGCCGCGTCGTCGAGCGTTTCCTCGCCGAGCTCGAGACGGACAACGGCGCCACATCGGGGAGCGTCAACTGATGATGCGAGGTGCGTCCGCAGACGCCCATGCCGCGGCCGCCGCAGTGCTCCCGAGCACCGGCGACCTGGGCAGGGTGGGCCAGGACCTGTTCGGGACGGCGGACCTGTTCCGCGCCGAGCCGGGCCTTCGCCGGGTCGCCACCGACGTGTCGATCCCCGGTGAGGCCAAGGCCGAGCTGCTCCGCGGCGTGCTGGGCGACAAGGTCTCTGCCGAGGCCCTCGACGTCGTCACCACCGCGGTCTCGAAGCGGTGGACCGCCGGCCGCGACCTGGCCGACGCCCTCGAGCAGCTCGGCGTGGTCGCGACAGTGCGTTCCACCGGCAGCGATGCCACTCGCCTCGAGGACGAGGTCTTCGCGGTGGGCCGGCTCGTGCAGGCCAACCCGGAGCTGCGCGACGCACTCTCCGACCCGGCTCGCAGCCGGGGGGACAAGGCAGACCTGGTCAAGGGTCTGCTGGGCGACAAGGTCCTCCCCGCCACGGTGGCCCTCGTGCAGCAGTCGCTGTCCGGAAGCCACCGCACGGTCGCGGTCGCCCTGGCCGCCTACCAGAAGGTGGCGGCCGAGGTCCGCGGCGAGGGAGTCGCGACCGTTCGCGTCGCCCGCCCACTGGACGACGCCGATCGTGAGCGACTGGCACGTGCGTTGGCCAGCAGCTACGGCCACGACGTACACCTCAACGTCATCGTCGACCCCGAGGTCATCGGTGGCATCCGTGTCGAGATCGGCGACGACGTCATCGACGGGACGGTCTCCAGCCGCCTCGACGATGCCGGACGCAAGCTCGCCGGCTGACGCCACAACTGACATCCAAGAACTTTTCGAGCAGACAGACCCAGAGAACAGGTGAGATGAAATGACGGAGCTGTCCATCCGTCCGGACGAGATCCGGGACGCGCTTCAGCGCTTCGTGTCGGACTACAAGCCCGACTCGGCGGCCAAGGAAGAGGTCGGTACGGTCTCCGAGGCCGCTGACGGCATCGCCCGCGTGAGCGGACTGCCCTCGGTCATGGCCAACGAGCTGCTCGAGTTCGAGGACGGCACGCTCGGCATCGCGCTGAACCTCGACACCCGCGAGGTCGGTGTCGTGGTCCTGGGTGACTTCGACAAGATCGAGGAGGGCCAGGTCGTGCGTCGCACGGGCGAGATCCTCTCGGTCCCCGTCGGTGACGGCTACCTCGGCCGCGTGGTCGACCCGCTCGGCACCGCGATCGACGGTCTGGGCGACATCGCCCCGCTCGAGGGTCGCCGCGCCCTGGAGCTCCAGGCCCCCGGCGTGATGGCGCGCAAGTCGGTGCACGAGCCCCTCGCCACGGGCATCAAGGCCATCGACGCGCTGACCCCGATCGGCCGCGGCCAGCGCCAGCTCATCATCGGTGACCGCTCGACCGGCAAGACCACGATCGCGATCGACACGATCATCAACCAGAAGGCCAACTGGGAGTCCGGCGACCCGGACAAGCAGGTCCGCTGCATCTACGTCGCCATCGGTCAGAAGGGCTCGACCATCGCCGCTGTGCGTGGCGCCCTGGAAGAGGCCGGCGCGCTCGAGTACACGACGATCGTGGCGTCTCCCGCGTCCGACTCCGCCGGCTTCAAGTACCTCGCCCCCTACACCGGCTCGGCCATCGGCCAGCACTGGATGTACGAGGGCAAGCACGTCCTCATCGTGTTCGACGACCTCACCAAGCAGGCCGAGGCCTACCGTGCCGTGTCGCTGCTGCTGCGTCGCCCTCCGGGCCGCGAGGCCTACCCCGGTGACGTGTTCTACCTGCACAGCCGGCTGCTCGAGCGGTGCGCGAAGCTCTCCGACGAGATGGGCAAGGGCTCGATGACGGGTCTGCCGATCATCGAGACGAAGGCCAACGACGTCTCGGCGTTCATCCCGACCAACGTCATCTCGATCACCGACGGTCAGATCTTCCTCCAGTCCGACCTGTTCGCGGCCAACCAGCGCCCCGCCATCGACGTGGGTGTCTCGGTCTCGCGCGTGGGCGGCTCGGCGATGACGAAGGCGATGAAGGCCGTCACCGGCTCGCTCAAGGTCGACCTGGCGCAGTTCCGCGCGATGGAGGCGTTCGCCATGTTCGCCTCCGACCTCGACGCGGCGTCGCGTCAGCAGCTCGACCGCGGTCAGCGCCTGATGGCGCTGCTCAAGCAGCCGCAGTACTCGCCGTACCCCGTCGAGGAGATGACGGTCTCCCTGTGGACCGGTACGTCGGGGCGCCTGGACAAGGTGCCCACCGACGACGTGCTGCGCTTCGAGAACGAGTTCCTCGACTACCTGCGTCGCAGCCACGAGGGCATCCTGGCCGGGATCCGCGAGACCTCGAAGTTCGAGGACTCGACGGAGATCGAGCTCGCGAAGGCCTACGACTCCTTCCTCGACCAGTTCGAGACCTCCGACGGCCAGAGCATCAAGGCCGGCAAGGAAGAGCACGTCGCCCTCGAGGACGAGGACGTCGAGCAGGAGCAGATCGTCAAGCAGAAGCGGGGCTGAGTCATGGCTCTCTCGGTACGCGAGTACCGCGCGCGGATCAAGTCGACCGAGTCGATGAAGAAGATCACGCGTGCCATGGAGCTCATTGCCGCGTCCCGCATCATCAAGGCGCAGCAGCGGGCCCAGGCCGCAGCGCCCTACGCCCGCGAGCTCACCCGTGCGGTGTCGGCCGTGGCGACGTTCTCCAACGTCGACCACGCCCTCACCGTCGAGCCGGAGGACCCCAAGAAGGCAGCGATCCTGATCGTCACCTCCGACCGCGGTCTGGCCGGTGCCTACTCCTCGAGCGTGCTCAAGGAGTCCGAGCGCCTCATCGAGAAGCTCAAGGGCGAGGGCAAGGACGTCGACCTCTACATCTCCGGTCGCAAGGGCGAGGCCTACTTCAAGTTCCGTCAGCGCCCCGTGGCGAGGGCGTGGACCGGCTTCTCCGACCAGCCGACCTACGACGTCGCTGCGGAGATCGGCGCCACCCTCATCGAGGCATTCCTCGCCGATGATGGCGACCAGGACGTCAGCGCCGTCGACGAGGTGCACGTGGTCTACACGCGCTTCAGGTCGATGCTCAGCCAGGAGCCCACCGCCGTACGCCTCCTTCCGCTGGAGGTCGTCGAGGGCACCGAGCCGCCTGATGAGGGCGACCTGCTGCCGCTCTACGAGTTCGAGCCGTCGCCGAGCGACGTGCTCGACTCGTTGCTGCCGCGCTATGTCCAGAGCCGGATCTTCTTCGCCCTGCTCCAGGCAGCCGCCTCGGAGCTGGCTGCTCGCCAGAAGGCGATGAAGGCTGCGACGGACAACGCCGACGAGCTCATCAAGAAGTACAAGCGCATCGCCAACCAGGCCCGCCAGGCTGGCATTACCCAGGAAATCAGCGAGATCGTCGGTGGCGTCAACGCGCTGGCCGACGCACAAGCCGGGAGTGAATGAGATATGACTGCCACCATCAACGAGTCCGCAGAGACCACCTCTGCAGGCGGCGTGGGCCGCATCGCCCGCGTCATCGGCCCGGTCGTGGACATCGAGTTCCCGTCCGACGCCATGCCCCCGCTCTACAACGCGCTGACGTGCGAGTTCGAGCTGAGCGGCGAGACCCACTCGATCATCCTCGAGGTCGCCCAGCACATCGGTGACGGCATGGTTCGCGCCATCTCGATGAAGCCGACCGACGGCCTGGTCCGTGGTGGCCAGGTCAACGACACCGGTGAGTCGATCACCGTGCCCGTCGGCGACGCCACCCTCGGCCACGTGTTCAACACCACCGGCGACGTGCTCAACCTCAAGGAGGGCGAGACCTTCGAGCCCGCCGAGCGTTGGGGCATCCACCGCAAGGCTCCGGCCTTCGACCAGCTGGAGTCCAAGACCCAGATGTTCGAGACCGGCATCAAGGTCATCGACCTGCTCACCCCCTACGTCCAGGGCGGCAAGATCGGCCTGTTCGGCGGTGCCGGCGTCGGCAAGACCGTGCTGATCCAGGAGATGATCGCCCGCGTCGCCAAGGACCACGGTGGTGTGTCGGTGTTCGCCGGGGTCGGCGAGCGCACCCGTGAGGGCAACGACCTCATCGCCGAGATGGAGGAGGCCGGCGTTCTCGGCCAGACCGCCCTCGTGTTCGGCCAGATGGACGAGCCGCCGGGGACGCGCCTGCGCGTCGCCCTGTCCGCCCTCACGATGGCGGAGTACTTCCGCGACGTGCAGAAGCAGGACGTGCTGCTCTTCATCGACAACATCTTCCGCTTCACCCAGGCCGGTTCGGAGGTCTCCACGCTGCTGGGCCGGATGCCTTCCGCGGTGGGCTACCAGCCCAACCTGGCCGACGAGATGGGTCAGCTGCAGGAGCGCATCACCTCGACGCGTGGTCACTCGATCACCTCGCTCCAGGCGATCTACGTCCCCGCGGACGACTACACCGACCCGGCGCCGGCCACGACGTTCGCGCACCTGGACGCCACGACCGAGCTGTCGCGCGAGATCGCGTCACTCGGCATCTACCCGGCCGTGGACCCGCTGACCTCGACCTCGCGCATCCTGGACCCGCAGTACATCGGCGAGGACCACTACCGCTGCGCGGTGCGGGTCAAGCAGATCCTGCAGCGCAACAAGGAGCTCCAGGACATCATCGCGATCCTCGGTGTCGACGAGCTCTCCGAGGAGGACCGCGTCATCGTCTCCCGGGCGCGCCGCATCCAGCGCTTCCTGTCTCAGAACACCTACGTCGCCAAGCAGTTCACCGGCATCGAGGGTTCGACGGTCCCGGTGGCCGACACCATCGAGGCGTTCAACAAGATCGCTGACGGCGAGTACGACCACGTGGCCGAGCAGGCCTTCTTCATGTGCGGCGGTCTGGACGACGTCGAGCAGAAGTGGGCCGAGATCCAGAAGAGCCTCTGATGGCCGAGTCGACCACCCAGGTCCTCCAGGTCGAGCTGGTCGCTGCCGACCGCCTCGTCTGGTCGGGCCAGGCCACCATGGTCATCGCCCGCACCACCGAGGGCGATGTCGGCATCCTGCCCAACCACGCCCCACTGCTGTCCTCGATCATCGAGGGTGTCGTGGACGTGCAGACGGTGGAGGGTGAGACCTGGGTCGCGGCGGTCGACGCGGGCTTCCTCTCGGTCGCCGACAACCGCGTCTCGATCTTGTCGGAGCGGGCCGAGATGTCGCACGAGATCGACCTCGAGAAGGCCCGTCACGAGCTCGAGCGGGCCCAGAGCGCGGGCGAGTACGACGACGACTCCAAGGAGGCCGTACGGCGAGCCGAGGCACGCATCCGTGCTGCAGAGCGGTCTTCCTGACGGGTCGCTGAAGACGAGCGCTAGGGTGAGCGCACGAACCTCCTGGTTCGTGCGCTCACCTGTTTTTCCAGGGCTGGGTGACAGGAGGACGCGCTGGCGTCGATGGGGAGGACGTGGATGCCGGTCTGGGCGTGGCTGCTCGACCTCGTCGGGCTCGCACTCCTCCTTGCCCTGATCTACGGCATCTCCCTCATCTTCCGGCGCCGGTTCCTGGCTCGCCACGGTGGGACCTTCGAGCTCAGCTTCCGAGCGCGCACCGACCATCCGGGACGGGGCTGGCTGCTCGGCATCGGGCGCTACTCCGGACAGTCGCTGGAATGGTTCCGGATCTTCTCCCTCTCGCCGCGCCCCAAGCGCGTCTGGGCCCGCGACCTGCTGGAGTACTCCGGGCGGCGCGCCCCGGCCGGACCCGAGGAGCTGTCCCTCTACGACGGCCACGTCGTCGCGGCCTGCCACTACGGCGGTGAACCCCTGGAGATCGCCATGAGCGAGGCATCGCTCACCGGCTTCCAGTCCTGGCTGGAGTCCGGGCCCCCGGGCACCGACTGGAACCGCCGGTGAGGGCTGCACGCAACGCCGTCGGCCTCACGTTCTTCCTCAACGGGCTGGTCTTCGCCAGCTGGGTGTCGAGGATCCCTGAGGTCCGTTCCAGCTTCGGTCTCACCAACGGCCAGCTCGGCCTGGTCCTGCTGTCGATCGCGCTGGGCTCGGTGCTGGCGCTGCCCTCGACCGGAGCTGCCCTCAACGCCTGGGGAACCGTCCGCATCGTCCGTTTCGGAGCCGTCGCGGCGACTGTGGGCATGTGGATGGCTGCGCTCGGCCTCGGGCACGCGCTGCCGGTGACCGTCGTCGGCCTCTTCGTCTACGGCCTGGGCATCGGCGTGTGGGACGTAGCGATGAACGTCGAGGGCGCCGAGGTGGAGCGGGCCCTGCGGCGCACGGTCATGCCTCGCTTCCACGCCGGCTTCAGCCTCGGCACTGTCGTCGGCGCCCTGCTCGGGGTGCTGCTGATCCGGCTGTCGGTGCCCGCCGCGGTCCACCTCGTCGCCGTCGTGCTGGTGTCGGTGGCGCTGGTGTGGCGCACCTCTCCGGCATTCCTGCCGATCGTCGAGACGCACCAGGAGCAGCGGACCTCGGCCGCCCGCGCGTGGCTGGAGCCGCGCACCCTGCTGATCGGCGTGATGGTGCTGGCCCTGGCGATGACCGAGGGCACCGCCAACGACTGGCTCGCCGTGGCCCTGGTCGACGGTCACGACGCCTCCCACGCGACGGGTGTCGCCGGCTTCGCGGTCTTCGTGATCGCCATGACGGTCGCCCGGTTCGCCGGCACCGGCCTGATCGACCGCTTCGGACGCGTCTCCGTGCTGTGGGGGACGATGGCGCTCGCCGGGGTGGGGGTGCTGCTCATCGTCTTCGCGGAGCGCCCCGTGCTGGTGGTGACGGGCATCGTCCTGTGGGGCGCGGGCGCCTCGCTCGGCTTCCCGGTCGGCATGAGCGCCGCCGCTGACGACCCGATCAGTGCGGCGTCACGCGTCAGCGTGGTCTCGACCATCGGCTACGCCGCGTTCCTCGCGGGGCCGCCGTTCCTCGGGTTCGTCGGCGACGAGGTCGGCACGCTGAAGGCGCTGCTGGTGGTCGCCGTGCTGCTGATGCCGGCGGCGCTGGTCGTGCCCTCCGCCCGTGAGCAGAGGATCGACCAGGGGACCGCGGCCGGCTAGCGCTCGCCGCCCGGCACCCACAGGACGTCGCCGTTCTCGCGGTTGGCGTGCCGGGCGAGGATGAAGAGCAGGTCGGAGAGCCGGTTGAGGTAGGTGATCGCGATCTTGTTCATGGTGTCCTCGTGCTCCGCCCACGCGGCCCACGCGGCGCGCTCCGCACGGCGTACGACGGTGCGTGCGACGTGCAGGTGCGCGGCGCCGAGCGTCCCGCCGTTGAGGATGAAGGACCGCAGCGCAGGCAGCTCGTCGTTGTAGTGGTCGCACCAGGCCTCGAGGCGGTCGACGTAGTCCTGCTCCACGCGCAGCGGCGGGTACTTCGGCTCGGCCACGACGGGAGTGGAGAAGTCGGCACCGACGTCGAAGAGGTCGTTCTGCACGCGGGTGAGCAGCGCGACCACGTCGTCCTCGAACCCACCCTGGGCCAGCGCCACCCCGATGTGGGCGTTGCCCTCATCGACGCAGGCGTACGCCTCGAGGCGCAGGTCGGTCTTCGAGGTCTCGCTCATGTCGCCGAGACGGGTCTGGCCGGCGTCGCCGGTGCGGGTGTAGATGCGGGTGAGGTTGACCATGCCGCGGAGCCTACTGGCGGGACTCGCGGAAAAGGTGAGGCATGGACGCAACCGAACGGGGTACAACGGCGTCATAGGAGTGACAGTGATCACGCTAGCGGCGTCGGGGGGACGTCGGGGAGGAGCGCCCGATGGACATCATCTCGGACGGACACACACTGGTGCTGCACGGCGACTTCGACGTACGGAGCACCTGGGAGGTCCGCAACGCCATCTACGAGCGCCTGGAGGCCTTCGACGACGACGTGGTCATCGACATGACCCACGTGACCACCATCGACGCCACGGCCCTGCGCCTGCTCGTCGTGGCCACCCGTCACGCCTGGCTGGGCGGTCACCACCTCACGGTGCGCAACCCCGGACCGGCGGTGCGTCGCATGGCGCACCTGACCCGGCTGGCCCACGCCCTCGAGGTCGAGCGGGCCGCCGCCACCGCCTGAAGTCATCGCGAGGCTGAGGTTGTTGTCACACCGCCAGCCGGTGACTCACAAGTAACCCGAGTCCTACCCTGTCGCCATGACCCCATCTCAGGGCACACCGAATGACCGCCCGGCCAAGGATCGGCCCTGGGTGATGCGCACCTATGCCGGCCACTCCACGGCGGAGGCGTCCAACGCGCTCTACCGCACCAACCTCGCCAAGGGGCAGACCGGCCTCAGCGTCGCGTTCGACCTGCCCACCCAGACCGGGTACGACCCGGACAGCCCGCTCAGCCGGGGCGAGGTCGGCAAGGTCGGCGTACCCGTCCCGCACCTGGGTGAGATGCGCAAGCTGTTCAACGACATCCCGCTCACCGAGATGAACACGTCGATGACGATCAACGCGACGGCCATGTGGCTGCTCGCGATGTACCAGGTGGTGGCCGAGGAGCAGAACCCCGACCTGTCGCCCGACGAGGTCGCGCACCTGCTGGCCGGCACCACCCAGAACGACATCATCAAGGAGTACTTGTCGCGGGGCACCTACGTCTTCGGGCCCCAGCACTCGCTCCGGCTGATCAGCGACATGATCGCCTACACGGTCCACGAGATCCCCAAGTGGAACCCGATCAACATCTGCAGCTACCACCTGCAGGAGGCGGGCGCCACGCCCGTGCAGGAGCTGGCCTACGCCCTGTGCACGGCGATCGCCGTGCTCGACCAGGTCAGGGACTCGGGCCAGGTCTCCGAGGACGACTTCGAGAAGGTCGTCGGGCGGATCTCCTTCTTCGTCAACGCCGGGGTGCGCTTCGTCGAGGAGACCTGCAAGATGCGCGCGTTCGTGCAGATGTGGGACGAGATCACCCGCGAGCGCTACGGCGTCACCGACGCGAAGATGCGCCGCTTCCGCTACGGCGTCCAGGTCAACTCGCTCGGCCTGACCGAGGCGCAGCCCGAGAACAACGTCCAGCGGATCGTGCTGGAGATGCTCGGCGTGACCCTCTCCAAGGACGCGCGGGCCCGCGCCGTCCAGCTCCCCGCCTGGAACGAGGCCCTCGGCCTGCCGCGTCCGTGGGACCAGCAGTGGTCCCTGCGCCTCCAGCAGGTGCTGGCCTTCGAGTCCGACCTCCTGGAGTACGACGACATCTTCGAGGGCAGCGTCGTCATCGAGGCGAAGGTCGCCGAGCTGGTCGAGGGCGCCAAGGCCGAGATCGAGCGCGTCCAGGCGATGGGCGGCGCGATCGCCGCCGTCGAGTCGGGTTACATGAAGGAGAACCTCGTCTCCGCCCACGCCGCCCGGCGCGGCCGCATCGAGTCGGGCGAGGAGATCATCGTCGGCGTCAACAGGTTCGACACGACCGAGCCGTCACCGCTGACGGCCAACCTGGACGAGGCCATCATGGCAGCCGACCCGGCAGCCGAGCAGTCCGCGCTCGACTCGGTCGCGGCCTGGAAGGCGCAGCGCGACGAGGCAGCGGTGACCGAGGCGCTCGCGACCCTGGCCGCCGACGCCCTGACCGACAAGAACCTGATGCCCGCCACCCTGGCCGCCGCCCGCGCGGGCGCCACGACCGGGGAGTGGGCAGGCGCGCTGCGCGAGGTCTTCGGCGAGTTCCGCGCGCCGACCGGGGTGAGCGGCGCCGTGGGCGTGGCCGAGGCGGGTGCCGAGCTGAGCGCCGTACGCGAGCGGGTGAAGGCGACGGGCGAGGAGCTGGGCGGCCGGCTCCGGGTCCTGGTCGGCAAGCCGGGGCTCGACGGGCACTCCAACGGCGCCGAGCAGGTCGCCGTACGCGCCCGGGACGCAGGATTCGAGGTGATCTACCAGGGAATCCGGCTCACGCCCGACCAGATCGTCGCGGCGGCGGTGGCCGAGGACGTGCACGTGGTCGGCCTCTCGATCCTGTCCGGCTCGCACATGGAGCTGGTGCCCGACGTGCTCGACGGCCTGGCGGCCGCCGGGCTCGACGACCTGCCGGTCATCGTCGGCGGCATCATCCCGAGCACGGACGCGAAGGCGCTCATCGAGCGCGGCGTCGCCGCGGTGTACACGCCCAAGGACTTCGGGCTCACCGAGATCATGGACGGCTTCGTCGACGTGATCCGCAAGGCCAACGGCCTGGACTGAGCTGCCCGCGACGAGACTGGCAGACTCACGTGTCATGCGACGGGTGATCGTGGTGGGGGCCGGGGTGATCGGCCTGTCCTGTGCCGTGCGGCTGCTGGAGGCCGGGCACCGTGTCGACGTGGTGGGGCGCGACCTGCCGCTGGAGACGACCTCGGCGGTGGCGGCGGCGGTGTGGTCCCCGTACGCCAAGCCGCAGGAGCACGTGGTGCGGTGGTCGCGGGCGGCCTACGACGTCTTCGCCGAGCTGTGCGAGCACGAGTCGGTCGGTGTCGTCATGCGCACCGGCACCGAGCTGTTCCGCGAGGGGCCGGCCGACCTCTGGTGGCGTGACGCGCTGCCGCCCGGTGCCGGTCCCGACCGGGAGACCAGCCTGCCGCCGGGCTACGCGTCGGGGCTGACGATGCGCACGCCCGTCGTCGAGATGCCGATCTACCTCCGCTGGCTGTCCGCCCGGGTCGAGGCGCTCGGCGGGACGATCACGCGGATGAACCTCTCCGCGCTACCCGCTGGGGACGCGCTCGTGGTCAACGCCAGCGGCATCGGTGCCCGGCTGCTCGGCGGGGACGCGACCGTGTCTCCGGTCCGGGGCCAGGTCGTCCTGGTCGAGCAGGTGGGGGTGGACCGGTGGTGGATCAACTCCGAGGCGCCGACGTACATCGTGCCCCGCAGCCGCGACATCGTGCTCGGCGGCACCGCGATCGAGGGGGAGTGGAGCCGTACGCCCGAGCCGGAGGTCGCAGAGTCGATCCTGGCGCGCGCCGCCGTGATCGAGCCGAGGCTGGCCGGGGCCCGCATCCTGCGCCACAAGGTCGGCCTGCGCCCATGGCGGCCGGTGGTGCGCCTGGAGCGCGAGGGGGACGTCATCCACTGCTACGGCCACGGCGGGTGCGGGGTGACCATCAGCTGGGGCTGCGCGGACGACGTGGTGGACCTGGCTCGTGACTGACCTGCAGTGCGCCGCCCGGGTGTTCGTCGCCCGGCACGGCGAGGCCGACTACGAGAGCGAGCTGCTCAGCGACGCGGGAGGCTGGCTGTCCGCCCGCGGCCGCGAGCAGTCACGGGCACTGGCCGAGTCGCTGGCCGGCGAACGGATCGCCCGGGTCTGGTGCAGCTCGATGTCGCGAGCGGTGCAGACCGCTGAGATCGTCGCTGGCGCGCTGGGCGTCGACGTCGTCGTACGCGAGGGTCTGCGTGAGTTCGGCGTCGGCGACGCAGCCGGGACGACGGGTGACCCGGACCCGTTCGCGGAGACCTTCGCAGCCTGGCTGGACGGGAACCTCACCGCACGGATCCCCGGTGCCGAGAGCGGAGTCGAGGTGGTCGAGCGGTACGAGTCCGTCCTCGACGAGATCGCGGACAGCCATCGCGGGGAGTCGGTGCTGGTCATCAGCCACGGGGGAGTGATGTGCATGGCCCTGTCTGCGTTGGCGGGCAACCTCGCGCTCAGCCACTCGCGCGACCTTCCTCTGCGCAACTGCGACGTCGTCGCGGTCGAGGCCGACGCCGACGGCTGGGTCGCCCGGTCGTGGGCGGGGCGAGCCCTCAGCTGAGCCGCTGAGCCAGGAGCACGACTGCCGCGACCAGCGCCATCGCGAGCAGCGCGATCCCCATCCGCACGGCCATGCCCTTGAGCCACAGCGACGCCAGCGACTCGACACCGCCGCGTCGGTTGAGCGGGGCGACGTCAGTGACCGCACGGCGGTTGATCGGTCCGTAGACGTGCGGATAGGTGTCCTCACCGACCGCCTCGACCCGTACGTCGGCGTCGGTGAGCCGGGCAGTGTCGATGGTGAGCAGCACCAGGTCCTCGCGCAGCTGGGCGTAGTAGCGGTCGAAGACGCCCTGCACCTGGTCGCGGCGGCTCGCGTGGATGAAGCCCTCCTCCTCGAGGCTGCGACCGACCGTGGAGGTGGCGTAGGTGCCTGATTCGAGCGCGCGCCGCCAGTCGGCGGCGGTGGCGATGTGGAAGATGCGCTCGGGGGGCGACGAGGTCATCGTGCGAGGGTAGGCCTTGCCCGGGGGTCCGGGCCGCTCTGGGCGCTCCGGGCTGTCCGGCACCGGCGTGTCGGAATCGCCGTGCAGGGGTGTCGGGGGGTGCACGCTTGGTTTGGGCCCCGCTCGAGTCAGTCTGGCTCAGAAGAGCCGGTGCTCGGCGCCGTCGTCCATCCCGCGCAGGCCGTCGTAGTCCACCAGTGCGCAGGAGATGCCGCGGTCCGTGGCCAGCACCCGCGCCTGGGGCTTGATCTCCTGGGCGGCGAAGATGCCTCGGACGGCGCCCTTGCGGGTGAGCGCCGGGTCGCGGTTGAGGAGCTCGAGGTAGCGGGTCAGCTGCTCGACCCCGTCGATCTCACCGCGGCGCTTGATCTCCACGGCGACGGAGAGGCCGTCGGCGTCGCGACACATCAGGTCGACCGGGCCGATGGCGGTCATGAACTCGCGGCGCACGAGCGTGAGCCCGTCGGCGAGCGTGGCCGGGTGCTCGGCGAGCAGCTCCTGGAGGTGCTTCTCGACGCCGTCCTTCTGCAGGCCGGGGTCGATGCCGAGGTCGTGGGAGGTGTCGTGGAGGACCTCGTCGATGAGGATGCGCAGGGTGTCGTCCGACTTGGTCGCCGTCACCAGCCACTCGGGCCGGCCGTCCTCGGAGATGCCCTCGCGGACCGTGCAGGGCGGCGACATCCAGTTGAGCGGCTTGTAGGAGCCGCCGTCGGAGTGGATCAGCACCGAGCCGTCCGACTTGAGCATCAGCACCCGGGTGGCGAGCGGCAGATGGGCCGAGAGCCGTCCCGCGTAGTCCACCTGGCAGCGCGCGACGACGATCCTCACGACGGGCGAATCTACAGTGACCCTGTGATCGACCACGAGGTACGCCCGGCGCGGGCCCGCGACCTGCCCTTGATCGCCGCGATCGAGGACTCGGGCATCGCGCTCTTCGAGGAGGTGCTCGGTGACCTGACCGGCGACGTCCTCGCCTCACCGGCTCCGAGCGGCAAGGAGCG
The DNA here is from genome assembly GCA_963843815.1 of uncultured Actinomycetota bacterium. Taxonomy (GTDB): domain Bacteria; phylum Actinomycetota; class Actinomycetes; order Propionibacteriales; family Nocardioidaceae; genus Nocardioides. The sequence continues at coordinate 133,801 of CAWJLX010000007.1, forward strand.
TGGAGCCGGGCCGGGCTTCCTCCTCGTGGCCGGGAACCCGCCCGTGGGTTTCGCGCACGTGCTCGACCTGGAGTCCCACGCCCACCTCGACCAGATCTCCGTCCACCCCGACCACGGCCGCCGTGGTGTCGGGACCGCACTCCTCGAGGCCGCCGCGGAGAGGGCCGCGCTCAAGGGGCACGGCTCCCTCACGCTCACGACGTACGCCGACGTTCCGTGGAACGGTCCCTTCTACGCCCGTCACGGCTTCGTCGAGGTCTCGGACGACGAGCCGCGGACGGCTGCCCAGCTGGCCATCTCCGCGAACGAGGAGCGGCTCGGCCTCGGGAAGCACGGCCGCCGGGTCTGGATGCGTCGCACGCTCAGACCGCACCGGAGCATGGCCGAGCTCCTGGACTTCCTGCCGGTCCTCGACGCCCGTCCCCGCGACACCGGGACGCTGCGGGCGGTCATCAGTCGCCCGGCGACGGGCGAGCGCGTGATCCACGACGAGGGGCGGCTCGACGTCGTCGAGGGCCTGGTGGGAGACAGCTGGGCGCAGCGCGGCAGCAGGCGCACCGCCGACGGCTCGGCCCACCCGGACATGCAGCTCAACGTCATGAACCACGCCCTGATCGAGTTCCTGGCCCAGGACCCCGACCGCGAGGTGCTGGCGGGCGACCAACTGTTCCTCGACCTCGACCTGGGCCACGACAACCTGCCCGCGTGGAGCGAGCTCCGCATCGGCGGCTCCGAGGGCGCCGTGATCGTGGTGACCGACCAGCCCCACAACGGCTGCGCCAAGTTCATCGCCCGCTTCGGCAAGGACGCGATGACCTTCGTCAACGGACCCGAGGGCAAGCCACGCCGCCTGCGCGGCCTCTGCGCCAAGGTGGTGCGCCCGGGACCGGTACGCCCTGGCGACGAGGTGGTCGTCGTACGCCCGGGGGACCCCGGCCGGGCGTGACGGGTCCCACACCCGCAGGGCCCGAACGACGTGGGAGCATGCGTCCATGACTGACGAGACTTCCCGCGAGTTCACCACCGTCGGCGTGATCGGCCTGGGCACGATGGGCGCCGGCATCGCCGAGGTCTTCGCTCGCAACGGCTACTCCGTCATCGGTGTCGAGCTCAACGAGACGGGCGTGGAGCGCGGTCTCCAGCACCTGGAGCACTCCACTGGCCGCGCGGTGAAGCGCGAGAAGATGACCGGGGAGCAGCAGGCCGAGCTGCTCGGCCGGATCACCCTCACCACCGAGATGCAGGATCTGGCCCAGGCGGACTTCGTGGTCGAGGCCGTGGTGGAGTCGCTGGAGGTGAAGAAGGCGATCTTCCGCACGCTGGACGGCATCGTGCGCGATGACGCGGTGCTCGCGACCAACACCTCCTCGTTGAGCGTCACCGAGATCTCCACCGCCAACTCCAGGCCCGGCCGCGTGGTCGGCGTCCACTTCTTCAACCCGGCGCCGGTGCAGGACCTCGTCGAGATCATCCGCACCGTCGTCACCGAGCCCGCAGTCCTGGAGTCCGTCCAGGGCCTGCTCCGCGACCTCGGCAAGAACCCCGTCGTCTGCGGTGACAAGGCCGGCTTCATCGCCAACACGCTGCTCTTCGGCTACCTCAACCACGCCGTGTCGATGTACGAGGGCAGGTACGCCTCCCGCGAGGACATCGACGCCGCCATGCGGTTCGGTTGCGGCTACCCGATGGGGCCGCTCGCCCTGCTCGACCTGATCGGCCTCGACACCGCCTACGAGATCCTCGACACGATGTACAAGCAGGGACGCGACCGCCTGCACGCGCCGGCGCCGATCCTCAAGCAGTACGTCACCGCGGGCCTGCTGGGGCGCAAGTCCGGCCGCGGCTTCTACACCTACGAGGCGCCCGACTCGCCTGTCGTGGTCGCTGACGCGCACACGCCCGGTGAGGACGACATGCCGCAGCTGCGCCACGACATCAAGCTGGTCGGCGTCGTGGGCACCGGCACCATGGCGTCCGGCATCGTCGAGGTCTTCGCCAAGGCCGGCTACGACGTGCTGTTCACCGGTCGTGGCCAGGACAAGGTCGACGGTGTCCTCGCCACGATCAGCCGCAACTTCGACAAGCAGATCCAGCGTGGTCGCGCGACCGAGGAGCAGAAGAGCGACGTGCTGGGCCGGGTGCGCGGCACCACGTCGCTCGACGACCTCAAGGACGTCGACATCGTGGTCGAGGCGATCGCGGAGGACCTGGCCATCAAGACCACGCTCTTCGAGAACCTCGACGAGATCTGCAAGCCCGGCGCCATCCTCGCCACGACCACGTCGTCGCTGCCGATCATCTCCTTGGCGCGGGTGACCAAGCGCCCCCAGCACGTCATCGGCATGCACTTCTTCAACCCGGCCACGATCATGAAGCTGGTCGAGGTGGTCTCCACCGTCGCCACTGACGAGACCGTCACCGAGACCGTCCTCGCGCTGTGCGGTGAGGTCGGGAAGGTCGCCGTGAAGTGCGGGGACCGGGCCGGCTTCATCGTCAACGCACTGCTCTTCCCCTACCTCAACGACGCGGTGAAGATGCTCGAGGCGCACTACGCCACCGCCGACGACATCGACACCGCCATGAAGCTGGGATGTGCGCTGCCGATGGGTCCCTTCGAGCTGCTCGACGTGGTGGGCAACGACGTGTCGCTGGCGATCCAGAAGGAGCTCTACCTGGAGTTCCGCGAGCCCGGCTTCTCCCCGGCGCCACTGCTGGAGCACCTGGTCACCGCGGGCTATCTCGGTCGCAAGGCCGGCCGCGGGTTCCGGGACTACAGCGCCCGCTGAGTCGGCGAGCCGTCAGTCGAGGCAGAACTCGTTGCCCTCGGGGTCGGTCATGGAGATGTGGCCCGCCGTCATCGGCGGGGACGGCTCGTGCCGCTCCACCCGCGTCGCCCCCAGGGCGACCAGGCGGTCGCACTCGGCCTCCAGCGCGGCCATCCGCTCCTCGCCATCGAGCCCCGGTGCGGCCCGCAGGTCGAGGTGCACGCGGTTCTTGGCGATCTTGTCCTCGGGCACCCGTTGGAAGAACAGCCGGGGTCCGGCGCCGTCGGGGTCCTCGGCGGCCGAGGCGGAGTTCCACTCCGACTCCGGCACCCCGACGTCGGCGAGGAACGAGTGCCAGGCGTCGAAGGGGTCCTGTCCCGGCGCCGGCTCGCGTCCGGGCGGTGGCGGGTTGACGTAGCCCATCGCCTCTGCCCAGAAGCGGGAGAGCAGCTGCGGGTCGTGGGCGTCGAAGGTGACCTGGATGGAGCGGCTCATGCGTCCAGCATGGCCTGCTCCATCACCAGTGCGGCCAACCTGGCGCGGGTGTTGATGTCGAGCTTGCGGTAGATGTGGGTCAGGTGTGCGTCGACCGTGCGCGGTGACACGAAGAGCTCCTCGGCGATCTTGCGGCTGGTCAGGCCGTGGGCGACCCGCTCCGCGACCAGCCGTTCGGCAGCGGTGAGCGCGTCGAGCGCCGAGGGGGGCGCCGACGCGGGCCGGTGGAAGATCGCCGTGATCAGCCCGACGGACTGCTCCGACAGGTCGTGCTCGTCGATCCACTCGGCCGGCGCCCGGTTGGCAGGTGCGACGTCGTAGTCGGCGGAGTAGCCCCAGCGCACGGCCATGCGAGGCGTGCGCAGCGCGAAGGCCGTGGCCGCCAGGGCTCGTGCCTCCGGCAGCTCCCGGGCCCGTGCGACGCCGGCGAGCCCGTCCAGGACGTCGGCGGCGCGCAGCGGGAGGTGCATGGCGCGGCAGTGCTCGAGTGCGGTGAGGTACGTCGTGGTGGCCTGGTCGAGGTCACCGAGGTCGACCAGTGCCCGGCCCAGGAGCAGACGTGCCGCGACGCCGTCGCGTCCGAGTCGGGCCGAGTCGGCCAGGGCCACCACGTCGGCCGCCAGGCCCGCGGCCTGGCGTGGGTCCCCGCGGAGGAGCAGGTCGCGCCCGTCCTGCGCCAGCACCGGGAGCCGCACCGCCCACGGCAGCGTCTCGCGGACCACCTCTGCGGGCACCCAGGTGGGGTCGAGACCGCGGAGCAGCGTCTCGGCCAGGAGGCCGACCCGGTCCTCGGCGAGCTCACGCGCCTCCAGCACGACGGCGCGGGTGCCGGCCACCGCCTCCGCGGTGCGGCCCTGCTCGAGAGCGATGCGCGCCAGGACGGTGCGCGCGGAGAGGTCGATCCAGCGCTCGTCGCGGGTCGTCCGCGCGGGCATCGCATCGCTCGCTGCCTGGGCAGCCTCGGCGAAGCGCCCCTGTGAGGCGTAGACGTCGGCGAGCGTCCGCGTCGCCTGCCGGCTGATCGAGCCGTCGGGGTCGAGCTCGAGGGCACGCTTGGCCTCGGCCTCCGCACGCTGCATCTCGCCGGCGTCGAGGTGCATCTCGGCGCGGATCGAGGCGTTCTTGGCCAGCTGCTCCTCCGGGCGCGGGGCCGACGAGGCGTGCTGGTCGGCGCGGTCGAGCAACCAGAGACCCTCGTAGGTGCCGCGCACCTCCGAGGCCGCGATCCCGGCGCGGCGCGCCACCTGGGCGCCGATCGCGGGCGGACCGTCGCCGCTGGCGAGAGCCCCCTCGAGGATCTCGAGGGCCTCGCGGGCGTGCATCGAGGTGTAGAGCGAGGAGAAGATCCGGTTGGCCACCGAGTAGCCCTCGGCCCGCGTGTCCGGCTGGGCGCACGCGGTCAGCACCGCGTGGCGCATCGCGGGGAGGTCGCGCAGCCACTCGGCGTCCGCCGCGCCGAAGTTGTCGTGGGCGGGCGCGTTGTCCTGCGCCCACGCCAGCAGTCCGGCCCCCACCGCAGCCACGTCGTCGGGCCCGGCGAGCGCGCGCGCACGACCGCGGATCGGGGAGAGCATGTCGAAGTGCCCGCGGGGATCGACCTCGAGAAGGCTGCGACGGACGAGGTCACCGGCCAGCTCCGCGGACGCGGGGACCGAGAGGTCGAGCACCCGGGAGAGCACGCCGAGGCCGACCGGGAAGTCGAGCACACCGATGCGCCGCAGCGCCGTCGCGCTCGCGTCGTCGAGCAGCGCGTGGGCGGAGTCGACGGCCTGGTCGAGGCTGACCGTGGACATGGCGTTGCTGAGCCCGACCAGCGCCGACTGGACGGCCACCTGCTCGATGAGGAGCGGTAGACCACCCGTGGCCGTGAGGAGACGTCGTATCTCGCGGGCCTGCGTGGTGAGGTCGACCTGCGGGCCACCGGCGGAGCGGATGCGACGCAGGAACAGCTCGACGGCAGGCCCCTCGAGCGGTGAGTGGTGGGTGGGCACCGGCAGCGGCCCGACGCGTACGACGGACTCGTGCGGCTCACCGGCCGTGGTCCGTGCGGTGACCACGACGCAGGCGTCCGTGGTGCTGTCGAGCATGGACTGGATCATCGGACCGGCCTGCGTGAGGTCGAGGTCGAGGCCGTCGAGCACGAGCAGGCACGTGCGCCCGTCCACCGCCCGCGCCAGCGCACCGGCGAGGGAGTCGCCCGGCGCCGTCTCCGACGCCAGGCTCTCCAGGGCGGCGACCAGGACGTCGTCGAGGCTGCGCAGGTGGCGCGCGTCGACCCACGCGACGGACGACTCGGCCGAGGCGTGGCGCACGAGGAGCGTCTTGCCGCTGCCGGGCGGACCGACCACGGTGACCCAGCGGGACTCGTCCAGGGCCTCGGCCAACGCGCGCTGGACCTCGTCGCGACCGAGGCACGGGGACAGCACGGGTCGAACCTATCGCCCTCCGCGACGAATGATACGTAGGACTACGGATGCTGACACGCACAGGTTCACGGGAGAGTAGTCCTACGCCGCGGGTGGCGGGACCACACGGGGAAGGTCGCGCAGCACACCGGCCGCCTCTCCGAGCAGGTCGCACATCGATGGGGGTCGATGCGCGACCTGCTCGTGCGTGCCGGCCAGGACCCTTGCCGTCGCTGCGTATTCTGTCGCCATGGAACTCGTCCTCGTGCTGGTCGTGCTCGGCGGGCTCACGGCGCTCGCCGCCGCCGCCGGCAAGTCGGGCAAGAGGCGCGAGCTGGCCCGGGCGGAGGCCGAGGTCCAGCCCGTGAAGCGGCTGGCCGAGGAGGACGTCACGGCCCTCGGCGTCGAGCTCCAGGACCTCGACATCGACCTCGCGGGCGAGGCGCTCGACCCGGGGGCGAACGCCGACTACCAGCGTGCGCTGGACTCCTACGAGTCGGCCAAGACGGCCGCGGCGTCCCTGACCCGCCCCGACGACGTCCGGCACGTCACCGAGATCCTCGAGGACGGCCGCTACGCCATGGCGTGCGTGCGTGCGCGCGTCGCCGGGGATCCGCTGCCCCAGCGCCGCCCACCGTGCTTCTTCGACCCGCGTCACGGGTTGTCGGTCGCCGATGTCGCCTGGACCCCGCCCGGCGGAACCTCCCGGGACGTGCCGGCATGCGCCCTGGACGTCGAGCGGGTGCGCGCGGGTGCCGAGCCTGACATCCGCAAGGTGATGGTCGGCTCGCGGCGCGTCCCCTACTGGCAGGGCGGCCGGGCCTACCAGCCCTACGCGCAGGGCTACTTCGGCGCGTTCGGGCCGATGGACTGGATGTTCATGGGGATGCTCTTCGGCGGGGGATTCGACGGGCTCGGCGACGGCATCGGAGCCATCGGGGAGGGCCTCGGCGACCTCTTCGGCGGCATCGGCGACGGCATCGGCGACCTGTTCGACGGCTTCGACTTCTAGCCGTGACGCTGCACACGACCGTCCTCGGTGATCGCGGACCGATGATCGCCTTCTGCCACGGGCTCTTCGGCCAGGGCAAGAACTGGACGCAGGTCGCCAAGGCCCTCAGCGCCGACCACCGGGCGATGCTGATCGACATGCCCAACCACGGTCGCTCACCGTGGACCGAGACCTTCGACTACGTCGAGCTGGGCGACCTCGTCGCCGAGACGCTGCGACCGCACGCGCCGGTCGCCCTCGTGGGGCACTCGATGGGCGGCAAGATCGCGATGGTGCTGGCCTTGCGCCACCCCGAGCTGGTCGAGCGCCTCGCGGTCGTCGACGTCGCACCGGTGGCCTACCCGAGCGGGCGGGAGTTCGTCGGCTACATCGAGACGATGCGGGGCCTGGACCTGACGTCCATCGAGCGGCGCGACCAGGCGGAGGAGGCCCTGCGCGAGGCCGTGCCCCACCCGGGTGTCCGCAGCTTCCTCCTGCAGAACCTGCGGCGCACCGACGACGGTTGGCACTGGCAGCTCAACCTCGACCTGCTGGGCGACGCCATGGACGGGCTGACCGGCTGGCCGGGCGAGGCGCTGGGGGAGGCGTCGTACGACGGTCCGGTGCTGTGGGTCGGAGGTGCCGACTCCGACTACATCGCCGACGAGCACTCCGCGGAGATGGACCGTCGGTTCCCGCGCAACCGCCGGGTGCTGATCAAGGGCGCCGGGCACTGGGTGCACTCCGAGCAGCCCGACATCTTCATCGAGGTGCTGCGCAGGTTCGTGGACTGAGGGTCCTCAGGCCTTCTGCCTGGCCCGGTATGCGGCCACGGCCTCACGGTTGCCGCACGTGGTCGAGCAGTAGCGGCGGGACCGGTTGCGGGAGAGGTCGAGCACGACGTCGTCGCAGTCGTCCGCCGCGCACCGTGCCAGGCGCGACATCTCGTCGGCGCGGATCACGTCGATCATCGCCATGGCCGTCTCCACCACGACCCGCTCGTCGAGCGGGCTGTCCGGGTCGACCGCGTGCACGTGCCAGTCCCAGTGGTCGTGGCGCTGGAGCTGGGGAAGGGCTCGGGCCCGCGCCAGCATCGAGTTGACGATGCCGGCGGCCTCGTCGCGTTCGGCCAGCAGCAGTGCCTTGAGGGCCGGCCGAAGGCGGCGTACGGCGTCGAGCTCGACGGGGGTCGCGTCGTGCCTCCCGGTGTAGGACCAGGCGTCGAGGAAGGTGGAGAGGTCCTCCACCGTGGCGAGGGGGTCGCCGGGGGCATCCGTCGAGTTCACCAGGGCCACGGCGGCCTGCAACGCAGCGTCGGTGTCATCTGTGAAAAGCACATTGACACATTACATCAACGGGATCTAGTGTCATGACCGTGACGCTTTTGACACATGACACCAAGGCCTCGGGGTCGGCCTCCGGCCTCCTGTTCGCCTTCGCGTCCGCCACGTCCTTCGGCCTGTCGGGGGTGCTGGCCCGAGGGCTCCTCGACACCGGATGGAGCGCCGGTGGCGCGGTGACCGTGCGGATCCTGATCGCCGCGGCCGTCCTGCTCCTTCCGGGAGCTCTCGCCCTGCGCGGACGGTGGCACCTCGCCCGCGACAACGCGGGCCTGGTCACGTTCTACGGCATCTCGGCGGTTGCCGGTGCCCAGCTCTGCTACTTCTACGCCGTCACCTACATGCAGGTCAGCGTCGCGCTGCTCCTCGAGTACACCGCCCCGGTCGCGGTGGTGCTGTGGCTGTGGCTGCGGCACGGGCACCGCCCCTCCGGCCTGACGGTGCTGGGCGCGGCCATCGCCGCCGGTGGGCTGGTGCTGGTGCTCGACGTGGTCTCCGGAGCCGAGCTGAGCGTGGTCGGCGTCCTCTGGGCGCTGGGCGCGATGGTCGGCGCCGCCTCCTACTTCGTCATCTCCGCCGACCATGGCAACGGTCTCCCCGGCATCTCGCTGGCGGCCGGTGGCCTGCTGGTCGCAGGGGCGGTCCTGCTCGCCGCAGGTGCGATCGGGTGGCTGCCTCTGCACGCCTCGACGGCGGCCGCTGTCTACGACGGCCACGCCGTCCCGTGGTGGCTGCCCGTCCTGGCGCTGGGACTGGTCACCGCGGCCCTCGCCTACGTCACCGGGATCGCGGCCGGCCGCCGGCTCGGGAGCCGGCTGGCCTCCTTCGTCGCGCTGGGCGAGGTCCTGGCCGCCCTGGTCTTCGCCTGGCTGGTGCTCGGCGAGCTGCCACGTGCGATCCAGCTCACCGGCGGACTGCTGGTCCTCGCCGGTGTGGTCGTGGTCAAGCTGGGGGAGGGACGTGCGCCCCTCCTGGTCGAGCCCCTGCCCGAGACGCAGCCCGAGACGCAGCCCGAGACGCAGCCCGAGACCGCAGGCCGGTCTCCTCAGCGAGCGTCCTGTCGCTTGAGGAACACCTCGCGGTGCAGCAGCAGCAGCGCCGCCGCCACGGGTACGGCCAGCAGCGCGCCGATGATGCCCATCAGTGCGCCGCCCACCAGCGCGGCCACGACGGTCACCGAGCCCGGGATGTCCACGGACTTCTTCATGATCCGCGGATAGATGACGTAGGACTCCAGCTGCTGGTAGGCCAGGTAGTAGACCAGCGCCACCAGGGCGACTGTCGGCGAGACCGTCAGCCCGAGAAGGGTCATGATCGCGCCGGAGACGATCGCGCCGACGACCGGTATCAGTGAGAAGAGACCCACGACGAAGGCCAGCGCGAAGGCGTACTCGCCGAGCCCGGCGACGGACGCGAAGATCAGGGTGCTGATGCCCGCGAAGAACGCGACGGTGAACGCCCCGGCGACGTAGGCGCCGGTGGAGCGGATGATCTGGTCGCCGAGCTCACTGACGCGGGGCCGCTTGGATGCTGGCGCCAACGAGTAGGCCGCGTGCTTGATGCTCGGCAGGGACGCCAGGAAGTAGATCATCAGCACGATCACGATCAGGCTGTTGGCCAGGGCGGAGAGCACCTTGAGCCCGAAGCCGAGCGCTCCGCCGAAGACCTTCTCGCCGAAGCCGCCGTCGGTGATGTAGTCGCGGATCCGCGCGATGACGTCGTACTGGTCGTCGAGCTTCTGCACCTGCTTGTTGGTCTGCAGGTCGTCGAGCCAGCCCGGGGCGTTGCGGGTGATCTGGGCGATCTGCTCGCTGATCACCGGGGCGACCGCGACGACGAACAGCGCGAGCACGCCGATGACGACGACGAGCACGAGCAGGACCGCCAGGCTGCGTCTCATGCCGCGGCGCATGAAGAACTCCACGACCGGGTTGAGACCGATCGCCAAGAACATGGACATGATGAGCAGCACCAGGATCGAGGAGATGCTGAGCAGCTGCTGGGACAGGAAGAGGGCGACGAGGGCACCGAGCGCACCGAAGAAACCGATGTGGAACGGCGTGTGCCCCAACATGTGGGACTGGGGAGCCGTCGGCTCCGGGACGGGCGGCTCCGGGACGGGGTCCCGGGTGGTCCTGGCCTCCCGGAGCCGAGAACGCCGGCTCAGGACTCGTCCTCGCTGAAGCCGGCGACCACGTCGCGCAGCGCGCCGAGCTGGGCGGTGATGGCGTCGCGACGCTTCGACATGCGATCGACCTCGGCCTGGATGTTCGCCAGCTCGCGCTCGGCCTCGGCGACCCGGGTGGCGCCGATCGAGTCCGCCTGGGTGCGGGCCGAGGCCACCACCTGCTCGGCTTCACGACGGGCGCGGTTCAGGAGACCTTCGGCCTCGGTCTGCGCCTGCTGGCGGTGGGTGTTGGCCTGCGCCGTGGCCTCGCGGGCGCGCTGCTCGGCGGCGGTGGCCCGGTCCTCGGCCTCGGCGACCAGGCGCTGGGTCTCGGACGTGGCGTTGCTGTGGTGCTCGGCGGCCTCGCGGGCGAGCCGCTCCTTCTCCACGGCCAGGGTGCGCCGTGCCTCCTGCACCTCACGGTCGGCGGCCGCCCGGGCCTGCTCGGCCTCGCGGGTCGCGGTCACCCGCAGCTCGTTGGTCTCCTGCTGCGCGGCGAGGCGGAGCTGGTCGGACTCGCGACGGGCAGCGGCCAGGATGTCCTCGGCCTCCGCCTTGGCCAGGTTGTGCTCGGTCTCTGCGTCGGTGGTGAGCCGCGAGCGCATCTCGTCGAGCTCCTTGAGCTGGACCATGCGCATGTCGTCGGCCTCGCGGGCCGCGTCGGCGCGGATGCTCTGCGCGTCGCGCTCGGCGCGGGCGCGGATCTCGTCGGCCTCGCGGCGAGCGGCATCCCGCACGTCGCCGGCCTCGTCCTCGGCGAGCTTGAGCATCGAGGCGGCGCGACCGCCCAGGCCGGCGTACGTCGGCGTCGTGTTCTCCCGGAGCTCGCCGCGGATCCGTTCGAGGTCGGCCTCCAGCTCGATGACGCGCTGCTCGCTGCTGGCCAGGCTGGTGGCCAGGCCGGACTTCTCGTTCTGGAGCTGGCCCAGGCGTTGGTCGACGGCCGACTTGTCGTAGCCGCCGCGGCGCACGATCGGCAGCGGCGCAGCCGGGCCGGGCGCGCTGGCGGGCCGTGCAGGCGGGATGACCGGGGACCGGCGGGTGGGCTCGGGCTCGGCCGGCTTCGCGGCTTCGGGCTTCGCGGGCTCCTGCTTCGTGGCGTCGGGCTTCGCGGGCTCCGGCTTCGTGGCGTCGGGCTTCGCGGGCTCGGGCTTCGTGGGCTCGGGCTTCGCGGCCCCGGGCTTCGCGGGCTCCGGCTTCGTGGGCTGCGGCTCGTCCTTGGCGGTGACCGGGAGGGCCTGGGTCGCCTCTGCGTCGTCAGAGGACTCCGGCTCGTCGAAGATGGACAGACCCTGGTCGCGGCTCATGCTGCGGCACCCAACTCTCACTCGTACGGACTACGTGGTGCCCAGTCTGTCCGATGCCCGGAGACAAACACACCCCGGCTCGCGGATGATGTCCGCGAACCGGGGTGGTCGGCGTCTCAGACGCCGCGGAACCGGTTGATCGCGGTCTCGTGCTGGGCGCGCATCTCGTGGTCGAGGACCCCGAGACCCTCCTCGGGTGCCAGGCACAGGACGCCGACCTTGCCCTGGTGGGCGTTCTGGTGGACGTCGAGCGAGGCCTGGCCGACCTCGTCGAGGGTGTAGGTCCTCGACAGGGTGGGGTGGATCTTGCCCTTGGCGATGAGGCGGTTGGCCTCCCACGACTCGCGGTAGTTGGCGAAGTGGCTGGAGATGATCCGCTTGAGGTTCATCCACAGGTAGCGGTTGTCGTACTCGTGCATGTAGCCCGAGGTCGAGGCGCAGGTGGTGATGGTGCCGCCCTTGCGGGTGACGAAGACCGAGGCGCCGAAGGTCTCGCGGCCGGGGTGCTCGAAGACGATGTCGATGTCCTCGCCGCCGGTGAGCTCACGGATCTTCGCCCCGAACCGCTTCCACTCCTTGGGGTCCTGCTGGGTGTTCTCGTCGTTCCAGAACTTGTAGTCCTCCTCGGAGCGGTTGATGACCAGCTCGGCGCCCATGCTGCGCGCGATGGCGGCCTTCTCCTCGTTGGAGACCACGCAGACGGGCGTCGCGCCACCGTTGAGGGCGTACTGGGTGGCGAAGCCGCCGAGGCCGCCGGAGGCGCCCCAGATGAGGACGTTGTCGCCCTGCTTCATGTCGCCGCCGTTCTTGGACACGAGCTGGCGGTAGGCGGTGCAGTTGACGAGGCCGGGGGAGGCGGCCTCCTCCCAGGTGAGGTGCTCGGGCTTGGGCATCAGCTGGTTCGCCTTGACCATGGCCACGTCGGCCAGGCCGCCGAAGTTGGTCTCGAAGCCCCAGATCCGCTGCTCGGTGTCGAGCATCGTGTCGTTGTGGCCGTCCGGGCCCTCGAGCTCGACGGAGAGGCAGTGCGCGACGACCCGGTCGCCCGGCTTCCAGCGGGTGACGCCCGCGCCGACGGCGAGCACGACGCCGGACAGGTCCGAACCGACCACGTGGTAGGGCAGGTCGTGGCGCTTGGTGAGCTCGGAGTTGCGGCCGTAGCGCTCGAGGAAGCCGAAGGTCGAGACGGGCTCGAAGATCGAGGTCCACACGGTGTTGTAGTTGATGGCGCTGGCCATCACGGCCACGAAGGCCTCGCCGGGGCCGAGCTCGGGGAGCGGGACCTCGTCGACGTGGAGCGACTTGCGGGGGTCCTTCTCCTTCGCCGTGAGGCCCTCGAACATGTCCACCTCGTCCTTCTTCACGAAGGCGGCGCGGTAGGAGTCAGGCAGCTCGAGGGAGGCGAAGTCCTCCGAGGTGGCGTTCCCGGACTGGATGGCTTCGAGGATGTTCTGCACGGCTGGCTCCTGGTGAGGCATCGGTGTCACGATCGAGGGACAAGATACCGGCGAGTAACCTCGCGTGGTGCGAGGTGTGAGGTACGTCGCGCCGGCCGGTGGGGTCAGTGGGGGTGCCGCGCCGGTTCGACCAGCTCGACCAGGACGCCCCCGGCATCCTTGGGGTGGATGAAGTTGACGCGACTCTCCGACGTGCCGCGCCGGGGGGCGTCGTAGAGCAGGCGCAGGCCACGCTCGCGCAGCACGGCGGCGACGTGCTCCACGTCCTCGACCCGGAACGCGAGCTGCTGGATGCCCTGGCCGTTGCGGTCGAGGAACTTCGCGATGGTCGACTCGGGGGAGAGTGGAGCCAGCAGCTGGATGCACGAACCGGAGTCGCCGACCCCGACCATCGCCTCTCGCACCCCCTGCTCCTCGTTGACCTCCTCGTGGAGGACCTGCATGCCGTAGGCGTCGCGGTAGAACGCCATCGCCTCGTCGAGGTCGGGCACGGCGATGCCCACGTGGTCGATGGCGGTGAAGAGGTGCCGGACGTCGCGCAGCTGGTCGTCGGGCAGGTCGGGGGCGCTCATGGGCACATGGTGTACGACGGCGGCTCGGGGCGCGAGTGCGTGTGACGTGTGCCTCACGAGAGCGAGGCTGCACACCCTCCCGGCCAGGGTGTCCGGATGGGTATCGTCGACGGAGTTCACCTGAGCTGCACCCACCACCCGCAACGCCTGGAGGAAACCATGTCTGGATCCGTGATCGTCGCAGGGGCTCGTACCCCGATCGGCCGCCTGCTGGGCGGACTCAAGGACCAGTCGGCTGCCGACCTCGGTGGGGTGGCCATCAAGGGTGCGCTGGAGAAGGCAGGTGTCACCGGCGAGCAGGTCGACTACGTGATCATGGGCCACGTCATCCAGGCCGGCGCCGGCCAGATCACGGCGCGCCAGGCGGCGGTCAAGGGCGGCGTACCGATGAACGTCCCCTCCATCACGATCAACAAGGTGTGCCTCTCCGGCATCAACGCGATCGCCATGGCCGACCAGCTGATCCGTGCCGGCGAGCACGAGGTCATCGTGGCCGGTGGCATGGAGTCGATGACCCAGGCGCCGCACCTGCTCCCCAAGAGCCGTGAGGGCTTCAAGTACGGCGACACCGCGCTGGTCGACTCGATGGCGTACGACGCGCTCCACGACCAGTTCACCGACCAGGCGATGATCAACCTGACCGAGGGCTGCAACGCTGCCCGCGCCAACCTCACCCGTGAGGAGCAGGACGCGTTCTCGGCCCAGTCGCACCAGCGTGCGGCCCTGGCCTGGAAGAACGGCCTGTTCGACGACGAGGTCGTCCCGGTGACCATCGCGACCCGCAAGGGCGACATCACGGTGACTGAGGACGAGGGCATCCGCGGTGACACCACGGTCGACTCGCTCTCCCGGCTCCGTCCGGTGGCCAAGGACGGCAGCATCACTGCAGGCTCCGCCTCGCAGATCTCCGACGGCGCCTGCGCCGTGGTCGTGATGAGCAAGGCCAAGGCCGAGGAGCTCGGCCTGACCTGGCTGGCCGAGATCGGTGCCTCGGGCCAGGTGGCCGGCCCGGACTCCTCGCTCCAGCTCCAGCCGGCCAACGCGATCGGCAAGGCGGCGGAGAAGGAGGGCATCGCGGTCTCGGACATCGACCTCTTCGAGCTCAACGAGGCCTTCGCTGCCGTCGGGATCGAGTCGGCGCGCCAGCTCGGCGTCGAGCAGGACCGGGTCAACGTCAACGGCGGCGCGATCGCGCTGGGCCACCCGGTCGGCATGTCCGGCGCGCGGATCGTCCTCCACCTGGCCCTCGAGCTCCAGCGCCGCGGCGGCGGCGTGGGTGCCGCTGCGCTGTGCGGTGGTGGCGGTCAGGGTGACGCGCTGATCATCCGCGTGCCCGCTCCGTGAGCCGGGGGGTGAGGCGGGCGTGACGCGCAGGGGCGCCCTCGCTGTCCCCGACCTCGTCGCCCGCGCCGGTCAGGGCGACCCGGGAGCCGTGGCCCGCCTGATCACCCTGGTCGAGGAGGCCTCGCCGGCCCTGCGCGAGGTGATGTCGGCGCTGCGCGAGCACGCCGGGCGCGCCCACGTGCTCGGCATCACCGGCGCCCCCGGCGTCGGCAAGTCCACCTCCACCAACGCCCTGGTCGCGGGGATGCGGCGTGCTGGCCGACGGGTCGGCGTGCTCGCGATCGACCCGTCCTCCCCGTTCTCCGGGGGCGCACTTCTCGGGGACCGGGTGCGCATGGGCGACCACGCGCTCGACCGCGACGTCTACATTCGCTCGATGGGCGCCAGGGGGCACCTCGGCGGCCTCGCCTGGTCGACCCCGCAGGCGGTGCGCGTCCTCGATGCGGCCGGGTGCGACGTGGTGATCGTGGAGACGGTCGGCGTGGGTCAGAGCGAGGTCGAGGTGGCGGGGCTGGCCGACACCACGCTGGTGCTGCTCGCGCCCGGCATGGGCGACGGCATCCAGGCGGCCAAGGCCGGGATCCTCGAGATCGGTGACGTGTACGCCGTCAACAAGGCCGACCGGGAGGGAGCCGACCGCACCCGGCGCGAGCTGCGCACCATGCTCTCGATGGCAGATCGTCGCGACGGCGCCTGGCGGCCACCGGTCCTGAGGACCGTGGCCAGCACGGGAGAGGGGATGGATGAGCTCCTTGCCGAGATCGACCGGCACGCTGCCTGGCTCGCCGAGTCCGGCGAGCTGACCCGGCGGCGTACGCTCCGGGCGCGACGCGAGGTCGAGGCGATCGCCCTGTCGGCGTTGCGCGAGCGGTGGGGCCGGGGCGGTGGCAGTGCGGACCTCGATGCCCTGGCGGCCCGCGTCGCAGCCGGGGAACTGGATCCCTACACCGCTGCGGACGACCTCCTGGATCAGGGCTGAGCTGCCAGCACCTCACAGAGGTCCTCGGCGGCACGCCGCGTCCAGGCCTGCAACAGCGGCAGGCTGACACCCTCGGCGGTGACGGAGAGCAGGTGGTCCCCCTGCGAGGCGCCCGGCACGGAGGCGATCACGGTGTGCCGCAGGCCCGAGGTGAGCTCCAGGATCTCGATCGAGTCGGACGCCGCATGCTGTCCGGTGCCCGAGGGCTGCCTCCGGGCCGCGAACACCCGTCCGGTCCGGCGTGACGTCTGCGGCAGGTCCGTCCTCGCAAGGCCGTAGGCAGCCACAGGAGCCCCGTCCGCGGTGCAGAGCAGGGCTGAGGCCGGGTTGTCGATCCCGCGCAGCACGTCGACGAGCGACTCCCACAGGGGCTGCACGCGCGCGACGGTCCCGGGTTGGCCGGCGCGGACCTGCTCACGCCGGAGCCGTGAGGCACGTCCCGGCCATGCTGCACCGCGCCCGAAGGAGGGCGGGGAGATGATTTCGGCGGTCATGGGATACACGTTCCTTCCGAGTGACGGGAGGCGACGGAGCCCGAGCCGGCGTCAGCTTGTGGATGTCGTGTTGCTTTTGTGGAGCGAATGTAACCGGGGTTTGCGGTTCGGCGGAGGCGTTTCGCACAAAAGCCCATGACGATGCCGTTCGACACGGCGCAAGCGGAGCCGTCGGGTCAGCTGATGCGCAGCGTCTGACCGGTGATGCGCGAGGCCGAGCTGCTGGCGAGGAACAGCGCGGCGTCGGTGACGGCCTCGCCCGCCCGCTGCTGGTGGGTGCGCACAGCAGTGCCTCCGGCGACCCGGGTGCCGCCGGTCGGGACATGCTCGGGGGCGTACTGACGGGGGAGCGCCGGGCGCACGGCCTGCGCCACCGAATTCACCCGGACACCCAGCCGGGCCCACTTGTCCCCGGCGCGGGCGGTCGACTCCACCAGCTCGGCCTGGGCCTCCTCGGGCGTCGAGGAGAGCTCCAGCCAGGCGCGGACGGCGCCGGTGTTGACGACGCAGCCGCCGCCCAGCGCAGGGCTCTGGCTGAGCTTGAGCCGCAGCCGGGTGGTGAGGAACGTCGGTCCCAGCAGCCCCGAGCGGGTCGCTTCCGCGATGAACGCCTGCTCGCCGGGCGGGAGGCCGAAGGGCAGGTTGCACGTGGCGGCGAGGACCAGCACGTCGAGGTGGTCGATGGACCAGACCAGGTTGTCGATGGAGTCCTGGCGGGCGAGGTTGACCGACTCGTAGTCGAACAGCGAGAGATCGCTGTCGTAGAGCGCGCGCAGCGTCATCGTGCCGGTCACCGTCACCGACGCCCCAGCCTGTGCGAAGGAGGTCGCGATCGCGTGTCCCTCACCCCGCGTCCCGCCGACTACCAGCACTTCGTAGCCGGCGAAGTCGTATGACCCCGATGTCATGCCGTGGCGCCCCCTCCGACGTACTCCGCGCATGTTTCTACCACGCGACGTCGGTGGGGACGTAGGGGCCGACGCCGGTCAGAGCGAGGGGTGCGGACGGCGTACGGCGGCGAAGGTCCAGAGCTTGTTGAACACGAACGACAGGGGAGTGACCAGCGCGATGACGATGAGCTGTGACCAGTAGAGCCGGGTGCGCAGCCCGGTCGAGTCGTCGAAGATGTTCGTCGGCAGGCTCACCGGGGAGTGCGGGTGCATGAGCAGGGTGAGCAGGCCCAGTCCCACCGCCTGGCCGCCGAGGCCGACGACCAGGAACGGCCAGAACTCTGGCCACCACCGCGAGGTCCCGCTGCTGCGGAAGGTCCAGGAGCGGTTGAGCTGGAAGTTCCAGATGTTGGCGACGAGGAAGGCCGCCGTGGAGAAGACGTGGTACCACCGGAGGTTGAAGTCCGTGGTGCCCAGGCCGACCACCGCATCGTCGAAGTGCGGGCCCAGCCTGCGCAGCATGATCAGCGTGACCATGTTGACCACCACGCCGGAGGCGCCCACCACCCCGAAGCGCAGGAGCAGGTCCAGGTTGCCCCGGTGGCGCACCAGCAGCGCGCCTGCGCGGGATCCCATGCGGCGAGGCTACCGACCCCCACTTCCGCGCGTGGCGCGGCTCCCTAGGATTGGTCCCATGACCCAGCAGCCGTTCAGCCGCCCAGGTGCCATCGACCTCTCCGGACTGGGCAAGCCCGCCCCGCAGGCCGGTGCCCCGTCCTCACCCCCGACCACGACGCCGACCGGTGCCGGGTCGTCGTACAGCGTGGTCGTGGACGAGGGGAACTTCCAGGGACTGCTCGAGCAGTCGATGACGGCGCCGGTGCTCCTGGCCTTCTACTCGCCCAGCCGGATGCCAGAGAGCGTCCAGCTCGCCGACGACCTCGCGATCGTGGTGGGGGAGCACGAGGGCCGCTACCTGCTCGGCCTCGTCGACATCGACGCAGTGCCGCAGATCGCCCAGGCGATGCAGATCCCCTCGGTCCCGCTCGTGGTGGCGGTGGTCGACGGGCGGCCGATGCCGCTGCTGCAGGACGCCCTGCCGATCGACGAGCTGCGCACCGCGCTGACCCAGGTCGGCCAGCAGCTCACCACCCAGGGGATCACCGGTCGGCACCAGCCGCGCGCGAGCACCGCGCCCGACGCCGAGGGCGAGGAAGAGCTCGTCGACCCGCGCTACGCGCCGGCGCAGGACGCACTCGCGGCCGGTGACATCGACGGTGCAGTGGCGGAGTACCAGAAGCTCGTCGACGCCAATCCCGCCGACGTCGAGGCAGCGGGCGGCCTGGCGATCGCCCAGGTCATGCAGCGCACCCAGGGCGTCGATCTCGCCCAGGCCCGGGCCGCCGCAGCCGAGAGCCCCGACGACGTGGACGCACAGACCATGGTCGCCGACCTCGACATGCTCGGCGGGCACGTCGAGGACGCGTTCACCCGGCTGGTGAACCTGGTCGCTCGCAGCGAGGACCCGGACAGGTCCCGCGCCCGCGACCACCTGCTGGGCCTGTTCGCCGCGGTCGGCAACGACGACCCGCGTGTGTTGGCGGGGCGTCGCAGCCTGGCGTCGGCCCTCTTCTGATCAGGACTTCTTCGAGGAGCGCTTCTCCAGTACCGAGCGCCCGGCCTCGAGCCGGGCGACGGGCACACGGAACGGCGAGCACGAGACGTAGTCGAGCCCGACGTCGTCGAAGAAGTGCACCGACCGCGGGTCGCCGCCGTGCTCCCCGCACACGCCGATCTTGAGGTCGGGGCTGGTCGCGCGCCCCTTCGTCGTCGCCATCTCGACCATGCCGCCGACCCCGAGCTGGTCGAGCGACTCGAACGGTGAGACGTCGAAGATCCCGCGGTCGAAGTAGCGGGGGAAGAACGCCGCCTCGACGTCGTCCCGCGAGAAGCCCCACGCCATCTGGGTGAGGTCGTTGGTGCCGAAGGAGAAGAAGTCCGCCGACCTGGCGATCCGGTCCGCCAGGAAAGCTGCGCGCGGCAGCTCGATCATCGTGCCGATCGCGATGTCGAGCTTGACCCCGCGTGACTCCTGCACGTCCGCGATCACCTCCTCGAGCTCGGCCCGGACGATGTCGAGCTCACGCACGCTGGCGACCAGCGGCACCATGATCTCGGGCAGCGGCGTGCCGTGCGCGTCCATCCGGTCGGCGGCGGCCTCGGCGATGGCCCTGGCCTGCATCAGGAACAGGCCGGGGATCTGGATGCCGAGGCGGACCCCCCGCAGGCCGAGCATCGGGTTCTGCTCGTGGAGCCGGCGGACGTGCGTCAGCAGGGTCGCGGCACGCTCGTCGACCTCTCCGCGCTCCTCCGCGAGCGCCACCTCGACGCTCAGCTCGGTCATGTCGGGCAGGAACTCGTGCAGCGGCGGGTCGAGCAGCCGGATCGTCACCGGCAGACCGTCCATCGCCTCGAGGATCCCGGTGAAGTCCTCACGCTGGAGGGGCAGCAGCTCGGCGAGCGCTGCCTCCTGGCCGCCCGCTCCCTCGGCGACGATCAGCTTCTCGACCAGCTCGCGTCGCTTGCCGAGGAACATGTGCTCGGTGCGGCACAGGCCGATGCCCTGGGCGCCGAAGCGACGGGCGCGCGCCGAGTCCTCCGGGGTGTCGGCGTTGGTCCGCACCTGCAGCCGGCGGGCGCCGTCGGCGTGGGCCATGATCCGCGTCACCGCGCGGGCCAGGTCGTCGTCCAGCTTCTCGCCCTCGAAGTGGCGCACCACGACGGAGTCGGCCACCGGAACCGCGCCGGCGAACACCTCGCCCGTGGTGCCGTCGATGGAGATGACATCGCCCTCACGGACGGTCTCCCCGTCGCGCACCCGGAACTCCTTGGCCGGCGTGTCCACGTCGAGGGACTCGGCGCCGCACACGCACGTACGCCCCATGCCGCGGGCGACGACGGCGGCGTGGGAGGTCTTGCCGCCGCGGCTCGTGAGGATCCCGCGGGCGACGACCATGCCGCGCAGGTCGTCGGGGTTGGTCTCCTTGCGGACCAGGATCACGTCCTCGCCGCGCTCTGCCCACTCGACGGCGGTGTCGGAGTCGAAGACGCACTTCCCGACGGCGGCGCCGGGGGAGGCGTTCATGCCCTTCGCGAGCAGGGTGCGCTCCGACGTCTCGTCGAACCGGGGGAACATCAGCGAGGCCAGCTGGTCGCCGGTGACGCGCAGGACCGCCTCGTCCATCTGGATCAGGCCCTCGTCGACCATGTGGACGGCGATCCGGAAGGCTGCCTCGGGGGTGCGCTTGCCGACGCGGGTCTGGAGCATCCAGAGCTTGCCGCGCTCGACGGTGAACTCGATGTCGCACATGTCACGGTAGTGCCGCTCCAGCCGCGTCATGATCGAGATCAGCTCGTCGTGCGCCGCGCGGTCGACGGTGGCCATGTCGGCCAGCGAGACCGTGTTGCGGATGCCGGCGACGACGTCCTCGCCCTGCGCGTTCTGGAGGTAGTCGCCGTAGACGCCCTGCTCGCCACTGGCAGGGTCGCGGGTGAAGGCGACACCGGAGCCCGAGTCCATGCCGAAGTTGCCGAACACCATGGCCTGGACGTTGACGGCCGTGCCGAGGTCCTCGGGGATGCGCTCCTGGCGGCGGTAGAGACGGGCGCGGTCGGTGTTCCAGGAGCCGAAGACCGCCTGGATGGCGAGGTCGAGCTGCTCGCGTGGTTCCTGCGGGAAGTCGCGGCCGGTCTGGTCCTTGATGATGGCCTTGAAGGTCTCGACGAGTCCGCGCAGGGCGTCGGCGTCGAGGTCGAGGTCGGACTCCGTGCCCCGCTCCTTCTTGGCCCGGTCGAGAGCGTCGGAGAACAGCCGGGAATCCACGTGGAGGACCGTGCCGCCGAACATCTGCAGCAGTCGCCGGTAGGAGTCCAGCGCGAAGCGCTCGTCCTGGCTGCGCGCCGCAAGGCCGCCGACGGAGGTGTCGTTGAGCCCGACGTTGAGGACGGTCTCCATCATGCCGGGCATCGAGAACTTGGCGCCCGAGCGCACCGAGACCAGGAGCGGATCCGTGGCGTCGCCGAGGCGTTTGGACATGGCGGCCTCGAGGGCCGCGAGGTGCTCGGTGACCTCTTCGGCCAGGCCCGCGGGCTCACCTCCCTCGGCGAGGTAGGCGCGACACGTCTCTGTGGAGATCGTGAAGCCTGGTGGAACCGGAAGGCCCAGCGTGGTCATCTCGGCGAGGTTTGCCCCCTTGCCGCCGAGGAGATCCTTCTGGTCCTTGTTGCCTTCTGAGAACTCGTAGACCCATGCCATACAAACATCCTGCCTCAGCGACCGGACTCCGTATATGGCTGAGCGCCGCCGACTGCAGCCCGGATGCGCCGGGCAGTGAAATCGGCAGCGAGCTCGTCGACCTCCTCGAGGGTGCACCACCGCACGTCCCGGATCTCGCGCTCCTGCTTGATCACGTCGTCGAGCGCGGCGTGCGCGCTGGTCCCGCCGTCGAACACCAGGCACACGGCGTCGTCCCAGCCTCCCCAGGGCGGCAGCCAGTCGGTCAGCAGGAGGTCGCCCGGCGTGATGTCGAGCCCCAGCTCCTCCTCGACCTCGCGCTGCACGGCAGAGCGGGGGGACTCGCCGACCTCCACGACGCCGCCGGGCAGGTCCCAGTCGCGCTTGTAGGTCAGCTGGCACAGCAGCACCCGGCCGTCGGGATCACGCACCAGCATCTGGGAGATGGCCCGCTTGCGCGGGAGGAAGGAGTTGAGCAGCGACCTGAAGGACTCGGGGTCGGTGAGGGGCGGGTCGGTCGACAGCCGTGAGAGGACGACGTACGCCGTTGCCTCGGGGCGCTCGCCCATCCCGGGGACGACGCGCTGCAGGCCTTCGCGACGGAGCCCGGCGCGAGTGGCCACCCGCAGGGACCGGGCGTTGTCCGGGTCGACGCGTGCCTCGACGCGCTTCACGCCGAGCCCGCCCTGTCCCTCCTCGGCGAGGGCCCAGTCGGCCAGCGCTCGGACTGCGCGGGCTGCGAACCCACGACCGCGGTGGCCGGCGTACAAGGTCCACCGCAGGCTCGCGCCGGACGTCCCTTCGCGGGTGAGCTCGACGCTGCCCACGAGTCGACCCTCGTGCTCGATGACGAACGACGCCTGCTCGCCGGCCTCGTACCGCTCCCTCCATCGCGTGATCGCGGCGAGGTGTCGCTCCTGCGTCACGTCGGCGGGGTCCCAGCCGAACCAGAGGGCCATCTCCTCGTCGTGACCTGCGACCGCTTCCGCGACGTCGTCGTCGCGCCAGGGGCGGAGCGTGAGCGTTCCGTCGGTCAGGGTCGGCTGCTGGTCGGGCTGCGTCACGATGTCACCCTAGCCAGCGCAGCCGTGGCGCGGCCGCGAGCGCCGACGCCCGTCGCTGTCTGTTCACCATGGGATGTCGACGAACCAGCACTTCCCCACGTCAATTGACGCAGGGGAGTGCATGGCCAGCGACATCCCATGGTGAACAGACGTGGGGTGGGGCGACGCACCAGACCCCCGTACGACGTCAGCCCGCCGCTGACATCAGACGGCGCAGGCGCTGGGCCGTCCGCGCCGGCTCACCGAGGTCGGACCACACCAGTCGGAGCATCCAGGCGCCAGTGGCCTCCCGCAGGCGATCCTCACGCTGCTTCTCCAGGAACACCACCTCGCCCGGGTCCTGGTCGGGCTTGAGCAGACGGCCGTACTTGACCTTTCCGTCGAACTCGCCCAGCCCGCGCAGCCTCGGCCATCCCCAATCCGTTCGACCAACCAGGCGGCCGGCCTCCCAGACCTCGAGCTGGAGCACCGGCGCAGGCAGGTGCTCGATCCAGAAGAGCCAGAGCCCTCGTGACTCGCCCACCGACTCGGCCTTGTCGGTGCACATGCGGACCGGGACGTGCAGGTGCCGCACGCGCGGCCAGTGCGCCATCAGGTCGAACTGGGTGCCGACCTCCTCGAGAGTGCACAAACGTCGGTGCAGTGCGGAGTTGAGCAGCACGAGCGCACTTTCCGCGCTGCCAAGGGAGCCGGCTTCCAGCGCGCAACGTGCAGGAGCCAGGACGAGCATCCCGTCGACCTTGCCCACCTCGTGATCCGCCACGAAGCCTTCGTGATGCACCACATCGCCTTCGATCCGACCAGCACCGCCGTCGAGCCTGGTCACATGCACGCGATCCAGTGGCACTCCCCACGCGTCGGCGCCATGCGCGAGGTGTCCCGACACGTGGCTCAGGGCGACGTCCTCGCCGAGTGAATCGAGCACCGCCCGGCACCGCATCAGGTGCCGTTGTTCCTCCGTGCTGGCAGCCCAGATGTCGGGGAAGGTGTAGTAGCCGCGACGCATCCGGAACCACCGCCCGGCTCGCGCCTCCTTGGTGACGGCACGGTCGTCGAAGCCGGCCTCACGGGCATGGGCACGAGTGAAGAATCCGAGATCGCGGCAGATCGCGCGGAGAGGGTCGTCCATCACCTCATGGTCGGCAGCCCGGCGCCCGCGCGCCCCCGGCGTACGCCCGGGTTGTGGACAACTCGTCGTGACGGCGGGCTGTGGTCGACTCGTGGCCACAATCCGACTGCTGCCGCTCCACCATGGGATGTAGGCGAACCCGCACTTCCCCATGTCAATTGACGCCGGGAAGTGCGGGTTGATCGACATCCCATGGTGAACAGACGAGGGGGAGGGAGGTCAGCCCAGGACGTCGAAGCGGGACATCATCCCGTGGTCCTCGTGGTCGAGCATGTGGCAGTGGATCATGAACGCCCCGGTGTAGTCGGTGAAACGGGCGGCCACCTCGACCTCCTCGCCTGGCTCGAGGCGCCAGGTGTCCTCCAGTCCGAGCTCCCACGGCGGCGGCTTCCTGCCGTCGCGCCGTAGCGTGCGCCACTGCTCGGCGTGGATGTGGACGTAGTGGGTCACGTCGCTGGTGTTGCGGAAGCGCCAGCGCTCCACGGTGCCCAGGCGGGCCCGGTGGTCGACGCGGTCGGGGTCGAAGGCCCGGCCGTTGATGGCCCAGAAGCTGCCGTGGGCGTCACCGCCGAGCCCGAAGGTCCAGGTCTTCGACACCCGGGCCGGCACCGGCGAGGCGAGCGGGGGCGAGGGCAGCCGTGACGGGAGCCGTGAGGTGTCACGAGCCGGTTTGCCCACCCGGAACTCCATGACGGCGGTCTCACGAGCGTCGTCACCCGAGCTGCCGGGGGTTGCGGGCACCGACTCGAGCACCGGCCGCAGACCGGTCGCGCCGCTGAAGTCGACGATGACGTCCGCCCGTTGGGACGGCCCCAGGAGCACGCTGGTGCGGACCACCGCCTTGGGCAGCAGGCCGTTCCCCGTGCCGATCTGGAGGAAGGGGCGGGCGTCGGAGAAGGTCAGGTTGTAGCTGGAGAACGTCGAGGAGTTGAGCAGCCGGAGGCGGTAGCGCGTGGCCGTCACGCCGAGGTGGGGCGCATGGCGACCGTTGACGAGCACGGTGTCCCCGACGGTGGCGTCGTTCGGCGGCGCCTGGGGGCCGACCCACGCCATCTGTCCGTGGTGACCCACCATGCGGGGACCGTTGGCGAAGGGGTTGGTGAGCTGGTTGTCGGCGCGGAAGGACCGCTCCGAGATCATCAGCGGTACGTCACGGGCACCCGTGGGCAACCGCAGGCCCGGGGTCGGCGGGTCGGTGACGATGAACATGCCCTGCAGCCCTCGCCAGTTGTTGCGGGCGGTGCGGTCCATCCGGTGGTCGTGGTACCAGAAGAAGGAGCCCGGCTCAGGGTTGCCGTCGTAGGTGAGGGGGTAGTCGTAGGTGCGGCTGCTGCCGCGTCGGATGAGTCGGGTCGTCGGCTGACCGTCGTCGGCGGACCCATGGTGGTCACCGTGGAGGTGCGTGGACATCGACCCGGCAGCCCGAGGCAGGCGGTTGACGATGGTGACCCGGGTGCCGCGACCGCCGCGCCTGCGGATCGTCGGCCCTGGGTAGGTGCCGTCGTAGGTCCACATGGACGTGCGCGGCCCGTGCGCCAGCGTGCGCACCCGAGCGCGGCGCATGACCAGCCGGATCTTGTCGCCGTGCTTGGTCCGGGGCACCACCAGCGGCTGCTCGAAGGTGGGGCGCTCGGGCTCGACCCCGCCACCCGTTCCCTCCACCGTGAGGACGCCGCGCATCCCGGGGTGGAACTTGCAGTAGAAGGCCCAGTCGCCCGCGGCGAGCGCGCCCACCCCCGGCACCGTCGCCGTCGTCCCCGCTCCGACCCGTACGTCGAAGACCGGCACGCCGTCCGCCCCCTTGGCCACCGACGTGACGGTGTGGTCCGCGGAGTCGAGGTTGACCACCGTCACCACCCCTCCACCGGAGATCGTGACTGCGGGGGGCGCGAAGCCCTTCCGGGAGCCGCCCTGCTCGATCACGATCGTCGCGTTGCGGACCGGTTCGGCAAAGGCGGGGGCGGACTCGCGCGCCGGCCCGACGTCGTACGCCACGAGTACGAGCGCGCACAGGACCATGCCCACCGTTCCCCACACCACCCGACGAGTCGACCTCCGCATCCGGCCGATTTTGCTCGCAGGTGTTGGCGGTGGCATCCACTTTTTTGGGTGGTCTGGACCTCAGCAGTTTTTGCGATGACGCGGCCGTCCAATCGTGCGTCTACTTGAGTGCTGTGCCGACGGAGGTCGGAGCAGCTTCACACAGAGAAGGGTTGGTCCACTCATGTCCATGGGGAAGAGATTGCGCAGGGTGGTGGCGGTCGTGAGTGCAACAGCGCTCGCGAGCACACCGCTCCTGTTGCCGCCGGCCGGGGCGAACGCGCCCGCGGCCCAGGAGGCCTCTCGGGCGGCGACGCCGCACATCAAGGCCACGGTGACGAAGAAGACGATCAGGCTGACCGGCGCGGAAGGCCTGCGGGCCGGTCGGGTGAAGCTGAGCGTCACGGGCAAGGGCATCGTCGAGTTCGCCAGGTTCAAGCGCGGCTACGACGCCGAGAAGTTCGCCGCCGACGTCAACAAGTTCGGCGCGAAGAACGACATCAAGGCGCTCAAGCGCGCGCTGGCCCGCACCACGATCTTCGGCGGGTTCGCGGGTGGAGGCTCAGGCACGATCGTGCTGCCGAGGGCCGGCTCCTACACGCCGTTCTCGCTCGGCCAGCGCGGGATCGTGCTCGGCGACGCGATCACGGTCCGTGGACCGGCACGGAAGACATCCCTCCCGAGGGGCGACGGCAAGATCATCGCCAAGAACGGTCCCTCGTGGGGAGGGGCGTCGCACCTCCCGAAGAAGGGCAGCTTCCTCCTCAAGAACAGGGGCAACACCGGCGTCCCGCACTTCGTGATCCTGCAGCAGGTCGCGGAGGGCACCACCACCGACCAGGTGTTGGAGTTCCTGCAGAGCGAGGAGGAGGGTCCGCCCCCGTCCTGGGCGCTGCCGGCGTCGATGGAGACCGGGTCCGTCAGTCCCGGCCGAAGCCTCACGGCGGACTACAACCTGCCCGCGGGCCAGTACGTCGTCATGTGCTTCTTCCCCGACCCGAAGATGGGCGGCATGCCGCACGCCCTCATGGGGATGCTGAGGATGATCCACCTGATGTGAGGCACGCAGGACCGGCTCCGGAGGAGGTCGAGGACCTCCTCCGGAGCCAGCCGCGCGGTGTCAGCCCTCGCTGCGGCGGAACCAGACCGTCGCGAGCGGCGGGACGACGATGTCGGCGTACGCCGGCTGGCCGTGGTGGTCGCCCTGGACCGCAGTGATCGACCCGAGGTTGCCCACGCCGGAGCCCGAGTAGGCCTCGGCGTCGGTGTTCAGGACCTCCGTCCAGGCGCCCGCCGACGGGAGCCCGAGGCGGAAGCCCTCGTGGGGGTGGCCGGCGAAGTTCGCGACGCAGACCAGGTCGGGATGGCCGGGGGAGCGACGGATGAACGAGAAGACGTTGCGCCCGGCGTCGTTGGCATCGATCCACGCGAAACCTGCCGGGTCGTTGTCACGTCCCCAGAGGGCGCCGGTGGCCGTGTAGGTGGCGTTCATGTCACGCACCATCGCGTGGACGCCCGCGTGCTCCGGGTGCTCGAGCAGCCACCAGTCGAGCTCTCGGCTCTCGGCCCACTCCGACTCCTGGCCGAACTCGCAGCCCATGAAGAGCAGCTGCTTGCCCGGGTGCGCCCACATCAGCGCGAGGTAGGCGCGCAGGTTGGCCAGCTGCTGCCAGCGGTCGCCCGGCATCTTGCGCAGGAGGGATCCCTTGCCGTGGACCACCTCGTCGTGGCTGATCGGCAGGACGTAGTTCTCCGCGAACGCGTAGACCAGGGAGAACGTCATCTCCCCGTGGTGGTGGCTGCGGTAGAGCGGGTCCTTGGAGACGTAGTCGAGCGAGTCGTGCATCCAGCCCATGTTCCACTTGAAGCCGAAGCCCAGGCCTCCGTCGCTCGTCGGGCCGGTCACACCCGGCCAGGCAGTCGACTCCTCGGCGATCGTGACGATGCCGGGGACCCGCTTGTAGACGGTGGCGTTCATCTCCTGGAGGAACTGCACCGCCTCCAGGTTCTCCCGGCCGCCGTGGATGTTGGGCGACCACTCGCCGTGCTCGCGGGCGTAGTCGAGGTAGATCATCGAGGCGACGCCGTCCACGCGCAGGCCGTCGGCGTGGTACTCCTCGAGCCAGTAGACCGCGTTGGCGTAGAGGTAGTTGCGGACCTCGTGCCGACCGAAGTTGAAGATGTGGGAGCCCCACTCCTTGTGCCACCCGCGCTGCGGGTTGGGGTCCTCGTAGAGCGGCGTCCCGTCGAAGCGCGCCAGCGCCCACTCGTCGGTGGCGAAGTGGCCGGGCACCCAGTCCAGGATGACCCCGACGCCGGCCTGGTGCAGCCGGTCGATCAGGCGCTTGAGCCCGTCGGGGTCGCCGAAGCGTGAGTCGGCGGCGAAGTACGACGTCACGTGGTAGCCCCACGACCCGCCGAACGGGTGCTGCATCACCGGCATGAACTCGACGTGCGTGAAGCCCAGGTCGCTGACGTACGGCACGAGCGCGTCGGCGATCTCGTCCCACGAGTAGAGGCTGTCGGCTCCGTCGCCACGCCCCAGGTGCCTGCGCCACGAGGCCAGGTGCACCTCGTAGGTCGACATCGCCTCGTCGACAGGGTGGCTGGTGCGCCGCGCCTCCAGCCAGGCGTCGTCGCCCCACTGGTGCTCGGAGCGCCAGACCACGGAGGCGGAGCTCGGCGGCTTCTCGGCGTACTGCGCGAGCGGGTCGGCGCGATCGGCCCACTGCCCGTCGGCGCCTCGGATGCGGTACTTGTACTGCGCACCTGTGCCCACGCCGTCGACGTGGGCATGCCACACGCCCCCGTCCGAGAGTCGCGTCATGGGGTGCGCGGAGCCGTCCCAACCGGCCCACTCGCCGGCCACCTGGACCTCGAGCGCGTGGGGCGCCCAGACCCGGAACGAGGTCCCCGAGTCGGTGACCTGCGCGCCGAGCACCCTCCAGAGCTCTTCGTGGCGTCCCTCCGCGATCAGGTGCAGGTCGAGCTCACCCGGGGCGTGCTGCGTGTCTCTTCGGTCGCTCATGTCGCCTCTCCCAGCGCTGCCAACGGGATGGACACCCAACCCGGACGGTTGCGTGCTTCGTAGACCGCCTCGTAGACGACCTTGTCCGCGAGGTAGGCGTCGAGCAGGGTACGGGCCGAGCTGTCCAGGTCCTCCCCGCGCTGCGTGAGGTAGGCCTCGAGGAAGGCGGAGCGGTTGCGCGCCGACCATTCCGAGGCCCGGTAGTCGCGCTGGCTGGCCTCGGACGGGTCGGCCTCGAAGCCGGCACCGGACATGGCCACCACGCGCGGTGCGTAGTCGAAGGAGCGGATCATGCCCGCGATGTCACGCCACACCGAGTCGGGCTGGAGCCGTACGGACAGTGGCTTGGCCGGCTCGCCCTCGAAGTCGACGATCTTCCACCCCTTGGTGGTGCGCAGCGTCTGTCCGAGGTGGAGGTCGCCGTGCACCTGCTGCACCTCGACGTGGTCGAGGTCGCGCAGGCGGGCGTACGTCTGACGCAGGTGCGCCTCGTGCGGCGCCAGGTCGGGTACGACGTCGAGGGCGGCGGTGAGCCGTCCCTCCATCGCCCCGGCCAGGAGGTCGAGCGCGGCGCGGTCGCGCTGCTCGACCGGGAAGTGGCGGGCGAGGTCGGCGTGCACCTCGGCGAGCGCGACACCGAGTCGGGATGCCTCGCCCGCGAAGTCGCCGCCGACCTCGTCGGCGTGCAGGTCGGCCTCCACGAAGAGGTTGCGCACGCTCGAGAGCGCCAGGTCCCAGCCGTCGCTGGCGGTGCGGAGGAACTGCTGGAGCATGGCCAGCTGGATGGTCGTGTTCGTCTCGTCGTCGACGAGGTCCAGCCACCCGTACAGCGCGGCCACGTGCGAGGACTCCGCCTCGGTGAGGACCTGGTGGATCGCGATGTCGGGGTTCACCCCCGGGGTCACCTTGCGGAAGACCTTCATCAGCGAGTCCTCGCCGAAGGCGACCGAGGAGTTGGACTGCTCGCCGGAGAAGAGCGTCGAGTGGGCCTCGAGGTCGAGCTCGTGGCCGGGCATGCGGTGGAAGTCCAGCTGTCCGCGGTCGTGCCTCGCGTCGGGAGCAGCGAAGGCCGCCAGCCAGAGCGCCATCGACTCGCGGTCGTGCAGGGCGTCGTAGACGAACGCGCGGCCGAACTCCTCGTCGTCCCACTCGCCGATCAGGGCGTGGGCGAGACGGTCCTGCGGTGTGGCGTAGAAGGCGAGCGGGAGCTGGTAGAGGTCGGTGTCGTCGTCGGTGTAGGTGACCTCGGCGAGGTCGATGGCGACCCGGAGCCCGTCCGGGGCGCCGGGGAGCTCCCCGACCCGGCGCAGTCCGCTGAGGTGCCACTCGCGGCCTTTGCCGCCGAACCAGCGGGCATGGTCGATCCAGTTCCTGAGGTCGTGGTTCACGCCGCCACCCCCGAGGTCGTCGGGTCGGTGAGTCGCAGCCACAGGAAGCCGTAGCCGCCCAGCGTCAGCAGGTAGGGGAGCTCGCCGATGGCCGGGAACGGCACTCCGCCGAGAAGCTCGACGGGGACCATGCCCTCCCAGTGCCGCAGGTCCAGCTCCACGGGCTGCGGGAACCGGGAGAGGTTGTTGACGCAGAGGATCACGTCGCGGCCGTTGTCGCCGTCGTGCTCGCGGATGTAGGACAGCACGCTCGGGTTGGAGCCGCCGAGGTCGACGAAGTCGCCGAGGCCGAACGCGGGGTGCCGTCGTCGGGTGTGGACGAGGCGGCGGGTCCAGTGCAGCAGCGAGGAGGAGTTCTCCAGCTCGGCCTCGACGTTGACCGACTGGTAGCCGTAGACCGGGTCCTGGATGGCCGGCAGGTGAAGCTTGCCGGGCGTGGCCGAGGAGAAGCCCGCGTTGCGGTCGGGTGTCCACTGCATCGGCGTACGGACCCCGTCGCGGTCTCCCAACCAGATGTTGTCACCCATGCCGATCTCGTCGCCGTAGTAGAGGACCGGCGAACCGGGCAACGAGAGCAGGAGCGCGGTGAAGAGCTCCATCCGGTTGACGTCGTTGTCGAGGAGCGGCGCGAGACGGCGGCGGATGCCGATGTTGGCCTTCATCCGCGGGTCGTGGGCGTACTCGGTCCACATGTAGTCGCGGTCGTCGTCGGTGACCATCTCGAGGGTGAGCTCGTCGTGGTTGCGCAGGAAGATGCCCCACTGGCAGCCGTCGGGGATCGCAGGCGTCTGCTCGAGGATCTCCGAGATCGGGAACCGCGACTCGCGACGCACCGCCATGAAGATGCGCGGCATGACCGGGAAGTGGAAGGCCATGTGGCACTCGGTGCCCACCCAGCGGCCGTCCTCGGTCTGCTCGGGTCCGAAGTACTCGACGACGTCGTCGGGCCACTGGTTGGCCTCGCAGAGGAGCACGCGACCGGGGTAGTGCTCGTCGACGAAGCGCCGGCACTTCTTGAGGAACTCGTGGGTCTCCGGCAGGTTCTCGCCGTTGGTGCCGGGCCGCTCGTAGAGGTAGGGCACCGCGTCGAGCCGGAAGCCGTCGAGGCCCATGTCGAGCCAGAACGCCATCGCGTCCAGCATCGCGTCGTGGACCTTGGGGTTGTCGAAGTTGAGGTCGGGCTGGTGGTGGAAGAAGCGGTGCCAGAAGTACTGCTGGCGCACCGGGTCCCAGGTCCAGTTGGACGGCTCGGTGTCGACGAAGATCACCCGGGCGTCCTGGTAGAGCTCGTCGGTGTCGGACCAGACGTAGAAGTCGCCGTAGGGGCCGTCGGGGTCGCTGCGGCTGGCCTGGAACCACGGGTGGGCGTCACTCGTGTGGTTCATGACGAAGTCGATGATCACCCGGATGCCGCGCTGGTGGCAGGCGTCGAGGAACTCGTGGAAGTCCTCGACCGTGCCGCACTCGGGGAGGATGTTGGTGTAGTCGGCCACGTCATAGCCACCGTCGCGCAGGGGCGAGGTGAAGAACGGCGGCACCCACAGGCAGTCCACGCCCAGCCACTCGAGGTAGTCGAGCTTCTCGATCAGGCCCTGGAAGTCGCCCGTGCCGTCACCGTCGGAGTCGCGGAAGGACCGGACCAGCACCTCGTAGAAGACCGCCGTACGGAACCAGTCCGGTTCGGCGTTGAGCACCGCCGTGGCCGCTCCGGCGTCCGCCGGCATCTGGGCTGACGTGGGGTGTTCGGTCAACGGGTCCTCCTGACACTGATGACGTGAGCAGGTTCGTGACCGGGATCGAGGCGTACGTAGTTGTGCTGGCTCCAGCTCCAGTCGGCGCCGGTGATCTCGTCGTGCGCGACGAAGGAGTCGTGCCAGCCCAGCCCGAGTGCCGCCATGTCGAGGTGGACCATGGTCTCGCGGGTGCCGTGGGGGTCGAGGTTGATGATCGAGATCACCACGTCGGAGCTGCCGTCGGGAAGCGTGTGGCTCTTGCTGAAGACCAGGACGTGGTCGTCGTCGCTCTCGTGGATGGTGAGGTTGCGCAGCAGCTGGAGCGCCGGGTGCGCCCGGCGGATCTCGTTGAGCCGGGTCAGGTACGGCGCCAGCGTGGTGCCCTCGGCGTCGGCCTTCGCCCAGTCGCGGATCCGGATCTGGAACTTCTCCGAGTCCAGGTACTCCTCCGAGCCGGGCTTCACCGCCACGTGCTCGAACAGCTCGTAACCGGCGTAGACGCCCCAGCTCGGGGATCCGGTGGCGGCCAGTGCGGCACGCACCTTGAACGCGGCGGGGCCGCCGTACTGCAGGTAGGCGTGAAGGATGTCGGGGGTGTTGACGAAGAAGTTGGGCCGCATCAGGTGGTCCGACTCGCTCGAGACCTCGACGAGGTAGTCCTCGATCTCACGCTTGCCGGTGCGCCAGGTGAAATAGGTGTAGCTCTGGTGGTAGCCGACCGATCCCAGCCCGTGCATCATCGCCGGCTTGGTGAAGGCCTCGGAGAGGAAGAGCACGTCCGGGTCCGTACGTCGTACCTCCGCCAGCAGCCACTCCCAGAAGGCGAGGGGCTTCGTGTGGGGGTTGTCGACGCGGAAGATCCGCACGCCGTGCGACATCCACAGCTTGACGATGCGCAGCACCTCGCGGCAGATCCCGGCGGGGTCGTTGTCGAAGTTGATCGGGTAGATGTCCTGGTACTTCTTCGGCGGGTTCTCGGCATAGGCGATGGTGCCGTCGGCTCGAGTGGTGAAGAACTGGGGGTGTGTGGTCACCCACGGGTGGTCGGGCGCCGCCTGCAGGGCCAGGTCGAGAGCGACCTCCAGGCCGAGCTCGGCGGCCCGCGCCACGAACGCGTCGAAGTCGTCGAAGGTGCCGAGCTCGGGGTGGATCGCGTCGTGGCCGCCGTCCTTGCTGCCGATCGCCCACGGCGAGCCGGTGTCCTCGGGCCCTGGCGTGAGGGTGTTGTTGGGCCCCTTGCGGTTCAGCTCGCCGATGGGGTGGATCGGCGGGAGGTAGATCACGTCGAAGCCCATCTCCGCCACGCGGTCCAGCCGCTCGGCCGCCGTGCGGAGGGTGCCGGAGGTGACCTTCCCGGTCTTCGCGTCCCGGGTGGCGCCCTCGGAGCGTGGGAAGAACTCGTACCAGCTGCCGAACAGGGCGCGAACCCGGTCGGCGCGGAGTCGGTAGGGCCCGCTCACCGAGACCATCTCCCGCAGCGGATGGGCGAGCAGCACGGCGTCGAGGTCGGGGTCCTGCAACGCCGCCAGGCGTGCGCCGACCGGGCGCGAGCTGTCGGTGGCGGCCGCGAGGGCGCCGGCGACGAGGTCGGACTCTGCGTCGCTGAGG
The DNA here is from genome assembly GCA_963843815.1 of uncultured Actinomycetota bacterium. GTDB lineage: Bacteria > Actinomycetota > Actinomycetes > Propionibacteriales > Nocardioidaceae > Nocardioides. The sequence goes on from CAWJLX010000007.1 coordinate 167,291, forward strand.
TCCTTGCCGGCCGCGACGCGCTCCAGCAGGAGGCGGGCCTCGGTGAACATCAGCTCCACGTCGACCCCGGCGGGGATCTTGATGCCGCCGTCGTGCTGCCAGGTCGCGATCGGGTCGGACCAGGAGTGGATCTCGAAGGTCCACTCGCCCTCGGTGTCGGGGGTGATGTGGGCGACGTAGCGGTTGGGCTGGTCGCCCTCGAGGGCCATCCGGACGGGATCGCGCTGCCGGCCGGTGGGGTCCGTGGCGACCACTTCGGCCGCAAGCTGGTCGTGCCCCTCCCGGAAGACCGTCGCCCGAACCGGCATCGGTTCGCCCACCGTCGCCTTGGCCGACTGTCGACCGAGGTCGACGACGGGGGAAACGTCCATCACGGGTATGCGTCCAACCATGCCCCCACACTTGCGAAGGTTGGGTAGGGGGCGCAACCCACGAGGGACGCAGTCTCACCCCTTTGACTCCGCGCCCGGTCGCAACGGCGTACGGCCGCCAGGAGGATGGCGCGGCCGAAGCACGGACGATGCAAGGGCATGTCCGTCCGCATCGACGCCGGTCAGCGGTGAGTTACTCACCAGTTGCGATGATGGCGGGTTGGATCGATCCAAGAAATGGCCTAGCGTGCACGTTCGTGCGAGCGATTCGACGATTGACCGTCCGTCCCGTCCTGCCCGAGCCCTTGGGAGCCCTGTCCGTCCTGGCGGGCAACCTGCGCTGGTCGTGGCACCCGCCGACCCAGGACGTGTTCGCGTCCATCGACCCCCAGCTGTGGCGCCAGGTGCAGCGCGACCCGGTTCGATTCCTCGGTGCCGTCGGCCGTGAGCGGCTGACGGAGCTGGTCGACGACGGCGAGTTCCGGGCCCGGCTGGACGCCGCGCACGCCGACCTCCAGCGCTACCTCACCGAGGACCGGTGGTATGCCCGGAAGGCCGGCGACGACGCACCGCGCTCGATCGCCTACTTCTCGCCCGAGTACGGCATCGCAGCCGTGCTGCCCCAGTACTCCGGCGGTCTCGGCATCCTCGCCGGCGACCATCTCAAGGCCTCCTCCGACCTCGGCATCCCGCTGATCGGCGTCGGCCTGCTCTACCGCCACGGCTACTTCAAGCAGGCGCTCGACCACGACGGCTGGCAGCAGGAGAGCTACCCGGTCCTCGACCCCGACGAGCTGCCGCTGACCCCGCTCCGCGAACCCGACGGCAGCCGCGCCACGGTCTCGATCGCCCTGCCCGACGGCCCCGACCTCGTCGCGAGCATCCTCGTCGCGCAGGTCGGCCGCGTGCCGCTGCTGCTGCTCGACTCCGACATCGAGGAGAACAGCGCCCACTACCGCGACGTCACCGACCGCCTCTACGGCGGCAACTCCGAGCACAGGCTCCGCCAGGAGCTGCTGCTCGGCGTGGGCGGCGTGCGTGCGCTGCGCGTCTGGTCGCGCATCACCGGCGATCCCGCACCGGAGGTGTTCCACACCAACGAGGGCCACGCCGGCTTCCTCGGCATCGAGCGGATCCGCGAGCTCACGGTCAGCGAGGACGGACCCCAGCTCGACTTCGACACCGCGCTCGAGGTCTCCCGCGCGGGCACCGTCTTCACCACCCACACGCCGGTCCCGGCGGGCATCGACCGCTTCCCGCGCGAGCTGGTCTCGCAGTACTTCGGCGGCAACTCGCCCACACCGGGCGTCCCCGTGGACCGCGTGCTCGCCCTGGGCGCCGAGGACTACGACGGCGGCGACGCCGGCGTCTTCAACATGGCCGTCATGGGCTTCCGCCTTGCGCAGCGCGCCAACGGGGTGTCCCAGCTGCACGGGCACGTGTCCCGCGGGATGTTCAACGGGCTGTGGCCGGCGTTCGACGAGGCCGAGGTGCCGATCACGTCGATCACCAACGGCGTCCACGGCCCGAGCTGGATCGCGCGTGAGGTCATCGAGCTGGCTGCCAGCCGCGGCGCGGACATCGACGGCGACGACACCGACGCGCTGTGGCCGATGGTGGACGAGTTCGGCGATCGCGAGATCTGGGACCTCAAGCGCACCCTGCGCACGCGCTTCATCGAGGATGCCCGCGACCGGATGCGACGCTCCGCCCTCAAGCGTGGCTTCGCCCCCGCAGAGACCACCTGGATCGACAGCGCGCTCGACCCCGACGTGCTGACCATCGGCTTCGCGCGTCGCGTGCCGACGTACAAGCGGCTGACTCTGATGCTGCGCGACCCGGTCCGGCTCAAGAAGCTGCTCCTCGACCCCGAGCGTCCGATCCAGCTGGTGATCGCGGGCAAGGCGCACCCGGCCGACGAGACCGGCAAGCGACTCATCCAGGAGATGGTGCGCTTCGCCGACGACCCGGAGCTGCGGCACCGCATCGCGTTCCTGCCCAACTACGACATCGCGATGGCGCAGCCGCTCTACCCCGGCTGCGACGTGTGGCTCAACAACCCGCTTCGCCCCTACGAGGCGTGCGGCACCTCGGGCATGAAGGCCGCGCTCAACGGCGGTCTCAACCTCTCGATCCTCGACGGCTGGTGGGACGAGTGGTACGACGGCGACAACGGGTGGGCGATCCCGTCCGCCGACGGCATCGATGATGCCGACCGTCGTGACGACCTCGAGGCCAACGCCCTCTACGACCTCATCGAGAGCGAGGTCGCGCCGCGCTTCTACGAGAACAACGCCGAGGGAGTCCCGCCGCGCTGGCTGGAGATGGTGCGCCACACCCTCAAGTCGCTCGGCCCGAAGGTGCTCGCGACCCGCCAGGTGCGCGACTACGTCCGTGAGCTGTACGCCCCCGCGGCGCACACCGCGCGCACGCTCAACTCCGACTACACAGGTGCCCACGAGCTGTCCCTGTGGAAGCAGTCGGTCCGCGCCGCGTGGCCGGGCGTCCGGGTCGAGCACATCGACTCCGAGGGCGTCGGCGACCAGGCCGAGGTCGGCGCCACCCTGGCCGTGCGTGCCTGGGTGGCCCTGGGGTCTCTCTCGCCCGACGACGTCGAGGTCCAGGTCGTGCACGGCAAGATCGGCGCGGACGACGAGCTGACCGCGACCTCGATGACGCCGATGCTGGTGGGGGAGTCCTACGACGGCAACCGCCACCGCTTCGACGCGGCCGTCTCGCTCGACCACTCAGGTGCCTTCGGCTACACGGTGCGGGTGGTGCCGCGCAACGAGGCGCTCGCCTCCGTGGCGGAGCTGGGGTTGGTGGCGGAGCCCGCCTGAGCTCTGACCCCCGCCAACTCACCAGTTGGTTGACCAACTCGTGAGTTGGCGAGAAGGGGGCCCTCCGGGGCGCTCTCACCGCACCCAGGTCGCCAACTGACCAGTAGGTACGGCATCAGCTCGACTCGCTACTGGTGGTCTACGCGCCCACACGCCATGGTGGGCTGCGGCTGGCAGCGGTCGAGTGGGTCGTCCCGCGGGAGCTGTGGGAGGCAGCGGGCAACACCGAGCCTCCCCGCGTGATGGGACGGGAGATGACGGTGCTCAACCCCGCCCTCGGGTGGTACGTGATGCACGCCTGGGTCTGGATGCCGAACCCTCGGGGGTCCTCGAGAACTGGAACCCCCGCGTCGACTGCAGCCTCTAGGTCAAGGTCCGCGCCGGGCACCGCGACCGTCAGCGCAGGACCAGCCAGAGCCCGATCGCGGTAGGGATGCAGCCCAGCAGCAGCCACACGGAGAGCAGCCGCTTGCCGTGGATGGCGCGACCGGTCGCGACGGCCATCGCGCCGAAGATGCCGGCAATGACACTCAGCCCGATCCTCGAGCTGTCAGGCGCGTCGTCGAGCATCACCGCTGCGACGAGAAGGCCGACGACCAGGTGCGTGATCGTGGTCACCGCGAGGGTCGACATCACCCAGCGCTGCACCCGGACCAGGTCGCGGGCGTCCTTCTCCGGATCCTTGACGACCCGCCGAGGCGCGTCGAGGTCGAGGAGGTGACCTCGGCCCTTCTCCTGGCGTCGTGCCGGAACGCTGCTGGCCATGCCCCCAGTGTCGCAGGCCTCGTCCGGAGCGGAGAGCGGTGGCCTCGGGCAGACTGCGCAAGTGCGATCAAGCGCGACACCTGACCGGCCGCCAAGGTGGTGGGCATGACGACAGCGGCCGACACCTTCGCCGCGTTCCTCGACACCCTGGCCGAGACGCTCGACCTGGGCAGCGAGGAGCGGGCCCGTCGGCTCCACCTCTCCCGCTTCCACCTCGACCACGTGGTGTCGGCGACGGGGGGCGAGGCGCCCGAACGCATGCGACGCCGTCTGCTGCTCGAGCGAGCGGCCCACCGGCTGCTCGCCAGCGACCGGCAGGTGGTCGACATCGCGTTCGAGGCGGGCTTCGGCTCGCACGAAGCGTTCACCCGGGCGTTCTCGCGGGAGTACGGCGCAGCCCCGAGCCGCTGGCGTCAGCAGCCGACACGTACGCAGATCGAGTGCGCGAGCGGTGTGCACTTCCACCCACCCGGCAGCCTGCGGTTGCCGACCCGACGAAAGGTGACCCCGATGGACCTCATGACACGCATGATCGAGCACCACGTCTGGCTGACCTCCGAGATGCTGGAGCGGGCCGCCCGCCTCAGCGACGAGCAGCTCGACGCCCCGATCGAGGTGCCGATCGGCACCATCGACGACGACATGAGCATCCGGTCGGTGCTCGGCAGGCTCGTCGGGCAGCTGACCCAGTGGAACGCCGCCGTGTCGCAGCGGTCGTATGACTGGGACCAGGAGCGCGGCAAGTCGATCAGCACGCTGCGACGCGAGCTCGCCGAGGAGGGCCCGAGCTTCCTCACGCAGGTCAGGACCACCGTCGAGGAGGGACGTCTCGACGACACCTTCCTCGACGTCACGTGCGACCCGCCCCGCGTCTTCACCTACGGCGGGATGATCGCGCACGTCCTGACCTTCGCCGCCGTACGACGACTCGTCGTGCTCGGTGCCTACGAGAACCTCGGCATCACCGACCTGGATGCCGGCGACCCGATGGAGTGGGTGGCAGAACCCGCCTAGGTCTGCCGCAGCACCAGCACGGAGTGGGCCTGCAGCTCCAGCGAGCTGCCGGCCATCACCGGCGTGCCCTCCTCGAGCTCGTCGTTGGTCGAGAGCACGACCTCGCCGTGGTGGACCCACTGGTTGGCGGGCAGCACCAGCTGGACGTCGTCCCCGCCGGCGTTGAGCCAGATCATGAACGACCGGTCGCGCACCTGCTCGCCGCGTGGGCCGGGGGAGCGCAGGGGGGCGCCGTTGAGGAACATCCCGACCGTGCGGCACGTGTCGTCGTTCCAGTCGTCGGTCGACATCTCGCGACCGCTGGGGTGCACCCACACCAGGTCCTTGATGCCGCCCGGGACGGTGGGCCGCCCCTCGAACCAGTGCCGCTGGCGCAGGACCGGGTGCTCGCGGCGCAGGCGCAGCGCGGTCTTGGTGATCTCGTAGACGTCGAGCCAGGCATCGTCCGGCCGCCAGTCGATCCATGATGTCGCGTTGTCCTGGCCGTAGGCGTTGTTGTTGCCGCCCTGGGTGCGGCCGCGCTCGTCGCCGGCCGTCAGCATCGGCACGCCGCTGGAGAAGCAGAGGGTGGCCATCAGGTTGGCCGCCTGGCGGCGACGGACGGCGATGATCGACGCGTCGTCGGTCTCGCCCTCGACGCCGCAGTTCCACGAGCGGTTGTTGTCGGTGCCGTCACGGTTGTCCTCGCCGTTGGCCTCGTTGTGCTTGTCGTTGTAGGACACGAGGTCACGCAGCGTGAAGCCGTCGTGGGCGGTGACGAAGTTGACCGACGCGTAGGGCGAGCGGCCGTCGTCGGCGTACAGGTCGCTCGACCCGGCGAGCCGCGTGGCGACGGTGCGCACGCCGTCCGAGTGCCCGCGCCAGAAGTCGCGCATCGTGTCGCGGAACTGGTCGTTCCACTCGATCCACGGCGGCGGGAACTGGCCGAGCTGATAGCCATCCATCGAGGCGTCCCACGGCTCCGCGATCAGCTTCACGTGGCGCAGCACCGGGTCCTGCCCGATCGCGGTGATCAGGTGGCTGCCCATGTCGACGACCTGGTTGGTGCGGGTCAGTGCGCTCATCAGGTCGAACCGGAAGCCGTCGACGTGCATCTCGGTGACCCAGTAGCGCAGCGAGTCGAGGATCATCCGCAGGCTCTGGGTGTGGGTGGCGTCGACGGTGTTGCCGCAGCCGGTCACGTCCCAGTAGGTGTCCGGCATCGGCTCGTCGTCGGGGTCGAGGTCCGGCGGTGGCACCACGCGCTGGTAGTAGCCGAGGTCGTCCAGTCCCCGGAAGCTCAGCGTCGGTCCGAGCGGGCCCGCCTCGGCGGTGTGGTTGTAGACCACGTCGAGGATCACCTCGAGGCCGGCCTCGTGGAACGCCTTCACCATCTGCTTGAACTCGGTGACCTGCTGGCCGCGGTCGCCCGAGGAGCTGTAGGCGTTGTGGGGTGCGAAGAAGCCGAGGGAGTTGTATCCCCAGTAGTTGACGAGGCCGTTCTGGGCCAGTGCCGGCTCGGAGAAGAACTGGTGCACCGGCAACAGCTCGACGGCCGTGACGCCGAGGTCGCGCAGGTAGTCGGTGACCGCGGGCGTGCCGAGGCCTGCGTAGGTCCCGCGCAGCTCCTCGGGGACCCGGTCGTGCAGCGCGGTCATGCCCTTGACGTGCGCCTCGTAGATGACGGTGTCGCGCCAGCGGCGACGCGGCGGGGTGTCCGCTCCCCACTGGAAGTCGTCGTAGACGACCACGCTGCGGGGGACGTACGGCGCGGAGTCGGCCTCGCTGATCGTCTCGGGCTCGTCGGGGTCGTAGCCGAAGATGGCGTCGTCGACGTCGAGGTCGCCGGACACCGCCTTGCCGTAGGGGTCGAGCAGCAGCTTGGCCGGGTTGAACCGCAGCCCGGCATCCGGGTCCCACGGGCCGTGGGCGCGGTAGCCGTAGCGGGTGCCGGGCGCCACGCCGGGCAGGGCGCCGTGCCAGACGCCGAGCGAGTGCTCGGTCAGCTGGTGGCGCTCCTCGAGACCGTCGTCGTCGAAGAGGCAGACCCACATCTGGTCGGCGTTGGGGGCGTAGACCGCGAAGTTCGTGGACTCCCTCGACCAGGTCGCTCCCAAGGGGTAGTAGCGGCCCGGCCAGACCTCTCTCGTCTCGCCGTCGTGGTTCCAGACTGTCGTCATGCTGGGGGGCGGGGTCACGCGAGCCATTGTGATGGAGAGCGGCTCTGAGGGCAGAATGCGCCCCGCAAGTGGCGGCACGCTGGCGCCGAAGCACCGACGATGAGGAGCAACCATGGAGTTCGTCTCGATCGACGTGACCGACGGGGTCGCGGTCCTGCGCCTCGACCGCCCCAAGATGAACGCGATCAGCGTCCAGGTCCAGTCCGACCTGCGCGAGGCGGCAGCCGAGCTCGGCGAGCGCGACGACGTACGAGCCGTGGTCCTGTGGGGCGGCGAGCGGGTCTTCGCAGCAGGCAACGACGTGAAGGAGATGGCCGACCTGACCTACTCCGACATGGTGAAGGTCTCCGCCTCCGTCAGCTCCGCGACCACTGCCATCGCGCGCATCCCCAAGCCGGTCATCGCAGCCGTCAACGGCTACGCCCTGGGTGGCGGTTGCGAGCTCGCGCTCTGCGCGGACCTGCGCTTCGCGGCCGAGAACGCCGTCTTCGGTCAGCCGGAGGTGCTGCTCGGGATCATCCCCGGGGCCGGCGGCACCCAGCGGCTCACCCGTCTGGTCGGCACGGCGAAGGCGAAGGACATCATCTTCACGGGTCGGTTCGTCCAGGCCGACGAGGCGCTGCGGATCGGCATGGTGGACCGGGTCGTCCCGGCGGACCAGGTGCTCGAGGAGTCCGTCGCCTACGCGGCGCAGTTCAGCGGGGCGGCGGCCATGGCGATCCGGGCGGCCAAGGAGTGCATCGATCGGGGGAGCGAGGTCGACCTCGACACCGGTCTGGAGATCGAGCGCCAGCAGTTCGCAGGAGTCTTTGCGACCGAGGACCGTACCCGCGGCATCACCTCGTTCGTTGAGAACGGACCGGGCAAGGCCACATTCGTGGGACGGTGACCCGGCGACCAGCAGATCACGCGACCGAAGGAGAACGACCAAGTGGCATCGAAGATCCGGGCGAGGGTGGCCCAACTGCTGTGGCTGGCCTGCGCCCTGGCCGCCCTACTGCTGGCCGTCGGCGCCCTGCTGATCGCCCTGGACGCCAATCGGAGCAACGACCTCGTCGACTTCGTCCTGCGGGCCGCCGACTTCGTCGACCTCGGTGTCTTCTCCCGCGAGCACGGCATCAAGCACTTCCGCGGACCGGCTGCCGACGTCAAGAACGCCCTCTTCAACTGGGGTCTCGGCGCGATCGCATGGTTGGTCGTAGGACGCGTCCTCGACCGGATCGTGAAACCCTGACGCCATGCTTGCCCCGCTGACCCTCCTCGCTGTGACGGCGCAGGCGGTCGCGCTCGCGACTCCGTCGTCCACAGCGGTCGCCCTGAGCGCCGGGCAGTCCGCCTACGGCCAGACCGTGACCGCGACGGCTGCGGTGTCCACCGTGCCAGGACCTCCGGAGGGTGACGTCGTCTTCTCCGTCGACGGGCTCGCCATCAAGGCCAACCTCGGCGCGAGCGGCACGGCCACGGTGGTGCTGCCCGCCGCCTCGGTGGGCCAGCACGCGGTCTCGGCCACCTTCGTGCCCCAGTTCCCGGCGAACCAGCAGAGCAGCACCTCGCCGGTCCAGACCTGGGCGGTGGCCCGGGCGCGGACCCGGCTCCAGGTGCGGGTGATCGGCAAGGGGGCGCGAATCCCCACCTCGGTCAAGGTGAAGGCATCCGGCGAGTTCGGCAGCAGGCCGACCGGCCGGGTGAAGGTCGTCGTCTACCGGACCGGCGCCCGGGACCGGACGCGTGCCGTCCAGCGTCTCGACGCCGCGGCGGCGGCGCTGGCGGAGCTGGGCCGCCTGAGGAAGGGCAGGTACCGGCTCGTGGTGACCTACGTCGGCGACTCCCAGCACCTGCGCGAGCGACGGGTCGAGAGGTTCCGGGTCCGTCGGCGCTGACGACCGTGACAGTGTCACTGTGAGCGACCCCACCCCGAACGCCATTCCGTGCCGCGTGGGGGACTTGTAGCCTCCACACCACAACCGACCTCACAGGAGGGGCCGCGAGGCCACACCACCATGAACATTGTTGTCTGTGTGAAGCATGTGCCGGACGCCACGGCGGACCGGAAGTTCGAGGACGACTTCACGGTCGACCGCGTCGGCGTCGACGGCCTGTTGTCCGAGCTCGACGAGTACGCCGTCGAGCAGGCCCTGCAGTTCCGCGAGAAGCGTGAGGGCGAGGAGATCGAGGTCACCGCGCTGACCGTGGGCCCGGAGAAGGCGCTCGATGCGGTGCGCAAGGCGCTGCAGATGGGTGCCGACAAGGGCGTCCACGTCGTCGACGACGCGATCGCCGGCTCCGACTACATCGCCACGTCGCTGGTGCTGGCCAAGGCCATCGAGAAGATCAAGGCGGACTCCGGGGTGGACCTGGTGATCTGCGGCATGGCGTCCACGGACGCCAGCGGCAGCGTCATACCCGCGATGCTGGCCGAGCGGCTCGGCATGCCGCAGGTGACGCTGGCCTCGGTGATCGAGTCGCAGGGCGACCAGGTCCGCATCAAGCGCGACAACGAGGGCTCGACCGAGGTCATCGGTGCGACCCTGCCGATCGTGCTGTCGGTGACCGACCAGTCGGGCGAGGCCCGCTACCCGTCCTTCAAGGGCATCATGGCCGCCAAGAAGAAGCCGATGGAGACCTACTCGCTCGCCGACCTGGGCGTCGACGCCGGCGAGGTCGGCCTCTCGGTCGCCTGGTCGCAGGTGGAGGACACCACCGAGCGTCCGCCGCGCACGGCCGGCGAGATCGTCACCGACGAGGACGGGTCCGGCGCTGGTGCGCTGGTCGAGTTCCTCGCGTCCAAGAAGTTCATCTGAGGAGGCTTCGCACATGTCTGAAGTTCTGGTTGTGATCGACCACGCCGCCGGCGAGGTCAAGAAGCCCACCTACGAGCTGCTCACCATCGCGGGCCGCCTCGGCGAGCCGTCGGCCGTGTTCTTCGGCTCGCCCGAGCAGGGCGACGCCGTGGCCGAGAAGGTCAAGAAGTACGGCGCCGCGAAGGTCTACGTGGTCGACGACGCCCAGATCAAGGGCTTCCTCGTCGCGCCCAAGGCCGAGGCGCTGCAGCAGCTGGCGGAGAAGGCTGCTGGGAATGGCGACCTCGCGGCGATCCTGCTGCCCTCGTCGTTCGAGAACAAGGAGGTCGCCGGTCGCCTGGCGATCAAGCTGGGCTCGGGCCTGATCACCGACGCCGTCGACGTCCAGGCCGGGGCCGAGGGCGGTCCGGTCACCACGCAGAGCGTGTTCGCCGGCAACTTCACCGTCCGGGCGAAGGTCACCCAGGGCACGCCGATCATCACGGTCAAGCCCAACTCGGCCGCCCCTGAGGAGTCCGAGGGTGCCGGCGCGGTCGAGGCGTTCGCCGCGACGATCTCCGACGCCGCCAAGACCGCGCAGATCGTGGCCACCCAGCCGCGCCAGTCCACCGGTCGTCCCGAGCTCACCGAGGCCGCCATCGTGGTCTCCGGCGGTCGCGGCACGGGCGGCGACTTCGAGCCCGTCGAGGGCTTTGCAGACTCGATCGGTGCCGCAGTCGGGGCCTCGCGTGCCGCGGTCGACTCGGGCTGGATGCCGCACGCCTACCAGGTCGGCCAGACCGGCAAGACCGTGTCGCCGCAGCTCTACGTCGCCAACGGCATCTCCGGTGCGATCCAGCACCGCGCCGGCATGCAGACCTCGAAGACGATCGTCGCGGTCAACAAGGACCCCGAGGCGCCGATCTTCGAGCTGGTCGACTTCGGTGTCGTGGGCGACCTGCACACGGTCCTCCCGTCCGCCACCGAGCAGATCACCGCTCGCAAGGGCTGACCTCCACGCCGCTGGGCGCCCCCGACCGCATCGGTCGGGGGCGTTCGTCGTCATCAGGGCCACGATCACCCGCCCCGTGATCCGAGACAGGGATCCGGCACGGGCGCGAGCGGCCTACGCTGGCCGGATGAGCAGCGAGGAGGCGGTCCGCGAGGTCGCCGGCCGTGCCCGGACCGCGAGCCACGTGCTCGCCACGGCCACGCGAGCCACCAAGGATGCAGCGCTGCGGGCGATGGCCGACGCGCTCGTCTCGTCGGCGCCGCGGATCCTCGCGGCCAACGCCGAGGACGTGAGCCGCGCCGAGTCCGGCGGCACTCCCGCCAACATCGTCGACCGCCTGCGCCTCGACGGCAGCAGGCTCGATGCCATGGCGCAGGGCCTGCGCGACGTCGCCGGGCTGCCCGACCCGGTGGGCGAGGTGCTGCGCGGCGGCACGCTCGCCAACGGCCTCGAGCTGCGCCAGGTGCGGGTGCCGTTCGGTGTGGTCGGGATGATCTACGAGGCCCGCCCCAACGTGACCGCGGATGCGGCCGGCATCTGCCTCAAGGCCGGCAACGCCGTGCTGCTGCGTGGGTCGTCGAGCGCCCGCTCGAGCAACGCCGCGATCGTCGAGGCGATGCGGGGCGCGCTGGCCGCCGGCGACCTGCCGGAGGACGTCGTACAGCTGGTGCCGGGGGAGACCCACGACAGCGTGAAGGCGCTGATGCGCGCCCGCGGACTCGTCGACGTGCTCATCCCGCGCGGCGGCGCCGGCCTGATCCGCAGCGTGGTGGAGGAGTCCACCGTGCCGGTGATCGAGACCGGCGTCGGCAACTGCCACGTCTACGTCGACGCCTCCGCCGACCTCGACCAGGCACTCGCGATCGTGCTCAACGCCAAGACCCAGCGCACCAGCGTCTGCAACGCCGCCGAGTCGCTGCTGGTCCACGAGGACGTCGCCGACGAGTTCCTCCCCGTCGTCGTCGAGGCCCTGCAGGCCGCCGGGGTGCTGATCCACGGCGACAACGCCTTCGCCGAGTACGACGACGTGGTGGCGGTGACGGACGAGGACCACGCCGCCGAGTTCCTGGCGATGGAGATCTCGGCGGCCGTGGTGCCCGACGTCGAGGGCGCGATCGAGCACATCCGACGCTTCTCCTCCGGCCACACCGAGGCGATCCTCGCGCGCGACCAGGCCACCATCCGCCGTTTCGTCGCGGCGGTCGACTCGGCCGCGGTGGTCGTCAACGCCTCCACCCGGTTCACCGACGGCGGTGAGTTCGGATTCGGCGCCGAGATCGGCATCTCCACGCAGAAGCTGCACGCCCGTGGACCGATGGGTCTGCCCGAGATGACCTCCAGCAAGTACGTCGTGGTCGGCGAGGGCCACGTGCGCTGAGGAGCGGGCGCAGGCGATAGGATCGCGACATGCTGAGCGCCCTGACCGTCCTCGCCGCCACTGTGTCCGCTGTGGAGGGCGAGCACGGCGCCCCCGCCATCCACCCCTATGCCGTGGGTGGCATCACGCTGGCCCTCCTCCTCGTGCTGGTGCTGGCGGTGATCTCCTTCGGTGGCGGTCGCGAGCACACCTGAGCCGGTGACGTCTCCGGTGGCTGCTCGCGTGCGCCGCGTGGGCGTGATGGGCGGCACCTTCGACCCCATCCACCACGGTCACCTCGTGGCAGCGTCCGAGGTGCAGGCCTGGTTCGACCTGGACGAGGTCATCTTCGTCCCCACCGGCGACCCGTGGCAGAAGAGCGACCGCTTCGTGACCGAGGCCGAGCACCGCTACCTGATGACGGTGGTCGCGACGGCGGCCAACCCTCGCTTCAACGTGGCCCGCGTCGACATCGACCGCGACGGCCCGACCTACACGATCGACACCCTCCGCGACCTCAAGGCCGAGATGCCCGACGCGGAGCTGTTCTTCATCACCGGCGCCGACGCCCTGGCCGACATCTTCACGTGGCGTGACGTCGACGAGCTCTTCGCGCTCGCCACCTTCGTGGGGTGCACGCGCCCCGGGTACACGATGGACCCGGCGACGCTGGGGAAGATCCCCTCTGACAAGGTCACCATGGTCGAGATCCCGGCGCTGGCCATCTCCTCGACGGACTGCCGCGACCGGACGCGTCGGGGCGAACCCGTCTGGTACCTCGTCCCGGACGGGGTGGTCCAGTACATCGCCAAGCACGACCTCTACAGCAAGGACCCTGCATGACTGCCACCGACCAGGCCCTCGGACTCGTCGCCATCGCGGCGCAGGCCGCCCATGACAAGAAGGCCGACCAGGTGCTCGCCTTCGACGTCAGCGAGCAGATCGCGATCACCGACGCGTTCGTGCTGGCCAGCGCCACCAACGAGCGCGCCGTCGGAGCGATCGTCGACGAGGTCGAGGACAAGCTCCGCGAGGCCGGCGCCAAGCCGATCCGACGCGAGGGCCACAAGGAGGGCCGCTGGGTGCTGCTGGACTACGGCGAGATCGTCGTGCACGTCCAGCACGAGGAGGAGCGGATGTTCTACGCCCTCGAGCGCCTGTGGAGCGACTGCCCGGTCATCCCGCTCGACCTGACGTGAGCCTGCGCCGCACCCTGGTCGTGATGCGGCACGGCCGCACCGCCTGGAACGACGCCGGCCGGGCGCAGGGGCATGCCGACATCGAGCTGGACGAGGTCGGGCACGCCCAGGCGCGCACCGCCGCCCTGGCCCTGGCCAGGCTCACCCCGGTGCGGATCTGGTGCAGCGACCTGGCGCGGGCCCGGCAGACCGCCGCCCCGCTCGCGGAGGCGACCGGACTCACGGCCGAGGCCGTCCCGGCACTGCGCGAGTACGACGTGGGCAAGCGCACCGGCCTGACCTTCGACGCCTTCGAGGCCACGTTCCCCGACGAGTACGACGCCTGGCTGGCCGGCGACGAGTCCCTGACCGTGCCGGGCGCCGAGACCACCTCCGACGTCCGGGCCCGGATCGTTCCGGCGATGCGCGCCTGCCTCGACGCCCTCGGGCCGGGGGAGACCGGCATCGTGGTCACCCACGGGGCCGCTCTGCGCGTCGGTGTCGCCGGGCTGCTCGGCTGGCCCGACGAGCTCGACGAGACCCTGGCCGGGATGGACAACTGCCACTGGATCCGGCTGCGCGAGCACAAGCGGTTCGGACACCTCCAGCTGGCGTCGTACAACGAGGGCGTCGGCCGGTGAGCGAGCGCGCGCGAGAGATCGACGTCGCGCTGAGCCGCCAGCTGGCCCGGGTGATGGATGACGCGGTGACCGTCCCGGGGACCCGCATCGGCGTTGGTCTCGACGCGCTGATCGGCCTGGTCCCGGGCATCGGCGACGCCGTCGGCAGTGCGCTGTCGAGCATCATCGTGCGCGACGCGGTCCGCGCCCGGGTGCCGATGGTCGTGCTCGCGCGGATGGGGCTGAACCTCGTCGTCGACGCCCTGCTGGGCCTGGTTCCCGGTGTCGGCGACCTCCTCGACGTGGCCCACCGGGCCAACCGCAAGAACCTCCGGCTCCTGCTGCGCGAGATCGATAGCCAGCCGCTGCGCGAGCCGCCGACCCCGGGCTACGTCGTCGGCGCGGTGGCCCTGATGGTGGTCCCGCTGCTCGCAGGTGTGGCTGTTGCTGTGCTCGGGATCTGGCTGCTGGTGCGCTGGCTGACCTGAGCGCCGGACCCGGATTTCACCGCGTCGGGCTCGTCGGCTAATGTTCTCCGCGTCGTCGTTTCCGCCTCGTGCGAATCGGCGATGTTGGGGCTGTGGCGCAGCTGGTAGCGCATCTGCATGGCATGCAGAGGGTCAGGGGTTCGAGTCCCCTCAGCTCCACCGATGTGATGAGTCGGGACTTAGGTCTCATCTGAGTCGCGACATACGTCACCTAGAGAACCCCGGGCCATCGGCCCGGGGTTCTTTGTGTGTTGCGCCAGTAGCTCTTGGTGGGGTCGATGTCGTGGTGGGACAGGATCTCGGCGGTGGTGAGGTTGATGACGGTGACGGTGGTGTCGTCGGCGATGGCGAGGATTCGGGTTCCTCGGTGGGCGTAGCCGACGCCGAGGTGATGCATCCGTCCGGCTCTGCGGAGGCTGACTTTGCCCCAGGTGTCGACGTGGTCGTAGCGCAGCCGGTAGTGCCCGGGTGGGTGTTGTTGCTCGGCGGGTGGGCTGGCCTTGGGTAGCGCTTGGTAGGCGCTGGCGGGGGTGGCTCGGTCGAGTGCTCGGTGGGGGCGGTGGTTGTTGTAGACGTCGCGCAGGACGTCGAGCTGGGTCTGCAGGGTGGCGAGGGTGTCGGCGGGTGGCTGTTGGGCGAGCCAGCGTTTCTGGGTCTGGTGGAGGCGTTCGACCTTGCCCTGGGTCTGGGGGTGGTTGGCGGCGCCGTTCTTCTGGATGACGCCGAGCGCGGCGAGGGTGTACTCGAAGGCGTTCTTACCGCCGCCGAAGCGTGCGGTGTAGACGCGACCGTTGTCGGTGAGGGTGGCGGCGGGGATGCCGTGTTCGTTGCAGGTCTGGAGGAACTGGGTGACCACGAGATCACCGGTCACGGGTGCGTGGACGGTGCAGGCCAGGAGGTAGCGGCTGTGGTCGTCGAGCCAGTTCAGGATCTCGACGTCGGTGCCGTCGGCCAGGCGCCAGTGGGTGAAGTCTGATTGCCAACATTCGTTGGGCTGGGAGGCCTCGAAGCGGTGGTAGGACGAGCGGGGTCGTTTCCTGGGTTCGGGGACGACGAGTCCGGCTGCGTGGAGGATGCGCCGGATGGTGGAGGTCGAGGGCGCGGTGTGGCCTGCCTGGGTGAGGTGCCAGGCGATGGTGAGCGGTCCGGCGTCGAGGCCGGCAGCGGTGAGGTTCAGTCGCAGCTCAACGATCAGTTCCCGGACGTCGTCGCTGGTGGCGTTTCCAGGGACGTGGGGGCGCCGTGAGCGTGGGTCGACGGCGTCGATGCCACCCTCGCGGTAGCGGGCCAAGAGACGATGGAGGTGGCGCCGCGAGAGGCCATACTGCGCTGCGGCCGCGGTGACCGAGAGTTCCTTGGTGATGACCTTGAGCACTGCGACGCGGGCTTTCGACATGCTCCCAGACAGTGACGCATGTCCCGACTCACGCGAGACCTGTCAGGTGGGACCTATGTCGTGAGCCCAGACACCCTCAGCTCCACCGACACCGAAGGCCCGCAGTCACCGACTGCGGGCCTTCGTCGTTTGCCCGCCCCTGGACTCGGCGTTCCTGAGTGGGCGGTGGCACCATGTGCTCATGACCGCGACCGACCTCACCACCAGCACCGCGACGGCCTCCCACATCGAGACCACGGAGCGCTACGCCGCGCACAACTACCACCCCCTTCCGGTGGTGCTCGCCGAGGGCGACGGCGCGTGGGTCGTCGACGTCGACGGTCGTCGCTTCCTCGACTGCCTGGCGGGCTACTCCGCGCTCAACTTCGGCCACTCCAACGAGCGTCTCGTCGCCGTCGCGCGCGAGCAGCTGGGTCGCCTGACGCTGACCAGCCGCGCCTTCTTCAACGACAAGCTGGGCGACTTCGCCGAGGCGCTGTGCCGCCTGACCGGCAAGGACATGATCCTGCCGATGAACTCAGGTGCCGAGGCCGTCGAGACCTCGATCAAGGTCAGCCGCAAGTGGGGCTACGAGGTCAAGGGCGTCCCGGCCGGCCAGGCCTCCATCATCACCATGGAGGGCAACTTCCACGGGCGCACCACCACCATCGTCAGCTTCTCCGACGACGAGGTCGCGACCGCCGGCTATGCGCCGTTCACGTCCGGCTTCCGCAGCGTGAAGTACGGCGACATCGCCTCGATCGCGTCCGCCATCGACGACACCACCGTCGCGGTGCTGTTCGAGCCCATCCAGGGCGAGGGCGGCGTGGTCCTGCCGCCCGAGGGCTTCCTGCGCGACCTCCGGGCCCTGTGCACCGAGCGCAACGTGCTGATGGTGGCCGACGAGATCCAGTCGGGCCTGGCCCGCTCGGGTCGGACGTTCGCCTGCGACCACGAGGACGTCGTCCCCGACATCTACATCATGGGCAAGGCGCTCGGAGGCGGGCTCTACCCGGTCTCCGCGATCGCGGCGAACCACGACATCATGGACGTCATCACCCCGGGCTCGCACGGCTCCACCTTCGGTGGCAACCCGCTGGCTGCCGCGATCGGCACCGAGGTCGTGCAGATGCTCGAGGAGGGCACCTTCCAGGCCCGGTCCACCGAGATCGGCGCACTGCTGGACGCCGGCTTCCGACCGCTCATCGGCCGGGGCCTGTCCGACGTACGTGTCCGCGGAGCGTGGGCCGGCATCGACATCGACCCGACCCTGATGAGCGGTCGTCAGATGTCGGAGGCGCTGATGGACCGCGGCATCCTGGCCAAGGACACCCACGGCTCGACCGTCCGCTTCGCACCGCCCCTGGTGGCCAGCGACGACGACATCGCCGGTCTGGTCTCCGCGGTCACCGAGATCCTCACCGCCGGCTGAGCGCAACGCCCGCCCTGGCGAGCGCACGCTGGGACCGTCTGGTCGTCGACGACGGGCCGGCACGGACGGTGGAGCAGACGGACGTCAGCTCCGTCCGTACGCTCCGCTGTCGCCGCGGGCCTCAGGCGATGGTGAGTCCGCCGTCCACCGGGATCGTCTGCCCGGTGACGTAGCCGGCAGCGTTGGAGGCGAGCCAGACCGCGGTGGCGGCGAGCTCGCGCGGGTCGCCCTTGCGCCCGGCAGGGACGCGCTGCATGACCAGGTCGAGGTAGCCATCGGGATAGGTGTCGGTCATCTCGGAGGCGAAGAAGCCCGGGGCCAGGGCGTTGACGCGGATGCCCTTGCGGCCCATCCACTGCTGGGCCAGGTCGCGGGTCAGGCCCCCGAGACCGGCCTTGGAGGCGGAGTACGCCGCCTGCGGGAGACCGCCGGTGGTGATGCCGAGGATCGAGGAGATGTTGATGATGCTCGATCCGGGCTGCATGACCCGGCCGCAGGCCTGGGCCATCCAGTAGCAGCCGTTGAGGTTGACGTCGATGACCGATCGGAACTGCTCGGGGGTCTCGCGGGTGGCGGGCACGGCGGTGCCCGTGCCGGCGTTGTTGATCAGCACGTCGACGCGGCCGAACTTGGCCATCGCCTCGTCCACGAGGTTCTGGCACTGCTCGGGTTCCGCCACGTCGGTGGCCACTGTCTGCACCCGGCGGCCGGTCGAGCGTACGGAGTCGGCGACCCGCTCGAGCTTGTCGACGCGGCGGGCGCCCAGCACCACGTCGGCGCCGGCCTCCGCGAAGCAGTGGGCGAAGGCGACACCGAGGCCGCTCGAGGCGCCGGTGACGATGACGACCTTGTCGTCGAGACGGAAGAGGTCCATGACGGTCATGGGCAGGACCCTAGCCGGGGCCCGCAGGCGCGAGTGCACGCCGGGTTGACCTTCGAGCGGTGTGTCAGGGGGGTTTCCGGCCACGGGGAGCCTCCTCGCACACCGCCCATCCGGCGTGTGGCCGTGGCGCGCCGTACGGCGGTCGCTGAGGGGGTTCCGAAGCCGCGAGAACCCCCCTCACGCACCGCTCGGGGCGGGTTCGGGGGAGGTGGGAACCGGCACGCGCTGGAGGTTGCGCACGGACCGCGAGGAGAGCACCAGGGCGACGACTCCGACATAGACGACGGCCGAGGCGATGAGGACCGACCGGAACCCGAACGCCTCGGCCAACGGCCCGAAGGTGAGCTGGCCGATCGGCATCGCCACGAAGGAGCCGAGTGCGTCGTAGGAGTAGGCACGGGAGAGCAGCCGGTCCTCGATGTTCTCCTGCATCGCCAGGTTCCACCCCATGCCGAAGACCTCGGTGCCGGCGCCGGCCAGGAATGCCGCGGTGATGAGGCCCACCAGGTGCGGCGAGATGCCGAGCAGCAGCATCGGTGGTGCCATCATCGCGACGCCCAGCATGCCGAGCAGGAGCGGTCGCTCCAGCCGTACGCGCAGCAGGACGACCGTGGTCAGGAGCAGTCCCGCGGCCTCCGCCGAGAGGACGTAGCCCCATCCCTGCCGACCGATCGTCTGGTCGGCGACGGCGGGGCCGAGGGTGAACCACGCGCCGCTGTGGATCGCGTTGAGCACACCGAAGCCGACCACCACGGTCCAGAGCCACGGGGTCGCCCAGAAGAAGCTCCACCCCTCGCGCAGCTCGGCGATCGTGTCGGGCGCCGCGCCGCCGGCCTCCCTGGGCGGGATCGTCACCGGGAGCAGGAGCAGGGCCGCGAGCAGCCACGTGGCGGCATCCACCGCCAGCGCCCACCCCGATCCGACGGTGACCACGAGCAGGGCGCCCACCGTCGGCCCGAGCACCATCATGCCGTTGCGCGTCAGCGACACCAGGGCGTTGGCCGGCTGCAGCTCCGATCGCGCCACGAGCTGGGGCAGCACGCTGGACATCGCCGGGAACGCGACGCCGGAGACGGCGCCGTGCACCATGGAGAGCACCACCAGCAGCCAGATCTCGGCATTCCCCGACAGGACCAGCACGGCGATCGCACCCTGGCTCAGCGCGGAGGCGACGTTGGACAGCTGCAGCACCAGTTCCCGGGGGAAGCGGTCGGCGATCACTCCGCCGTAGAGCAGCAGGGCGATCATCGGGACCGTGTGCGCCGCCAGCACCTGGCCGAGCGCGGTGGGGGAGCTGGTGATGTCGAGGACGGCGAAGGCCAGCGCGATGCTCGCCATCATGTTGCCGAGCGTGTTGACGAAGCGGGACGCGAAGTACCACGCGAAGTTGCGGCTGCGCAGGGGCGCGAGAGCCGTGGACCAGGTCATTGTCGTTCCTCTCCGGCCGGAATCCAGCGGG
Source organism: uncultured Actinomycetota bacterium (assembly GCA_963843815.1). Lineage (GTDB taxonomy): Bacteria > Actinomycetota > Actinomycetes > Propionibacteriales > Nocardioidaceae > Nocardioides. The sequence goes on from CAWJLX010000007.1 coordinate 187,024, forward strand.
CGGCTTCGCCCGTGAGCCCGCCGGTCATCGTGAAGGCCGTCGTCGTCGCGCTGACGTGGACGGTGTCGGGAGTGCCGGCGGGCTGCGCCGCGGCGTGGAGGAGGTGGGCGGCCTCGTAGAGCAGGTCGAGGGCCCGGTGCCACGCCTCGACCGGCACCCACGCCTCGAGGTCGCTGGAGGTTCCCGACCCGTGCGTCGCGTCGAGCAGCCGGCGCTCGACCTCCAGGGAGATGGCCCGTGCGTAGGCGAGCTGGTCGTCGACCCCGCTCGTACGCACCTTGGCCTCGCGCGTGGCGTCGTAGCGGTAGCGCTTGGCCATCCCGCCGCGGATCCTCTCCTGGCTCTCGACCACGAGCTCGCCGACGTCGAGCAGGACGCGCAGGTGGTAGGACGCGTTGGCATGCGTCAGGTCCAACGCGCGGGCCACCTCGGCGGCGCTCATCGCCTCTGCGGTCAGCAGGGACAGGATGCGCAGCCGCACCGGGTGAGCCGTCGCCCGCAGGCGGGTCACCGCCTCGTCGTCGGACTCGGTCCCCTGGGTGTCGTCGTTCATGGTGAACCCTCCAATGATTCTTGGGGAGTAAGTCTGCCGAGTGGTCGAACCGACTGTCAAACACTTCTTGGGCGGTCCAGTCCACTGGCCTGACCGAGGGGGCTGGTGGGTGCCCTCCTGATCCAGCCCTGACCCGACCCTGACTTCACCCCGGAACGTGGTGAAACGGTGCTCTCGGCGTGCTTGAGTAGGTGTCAGAAGAGGGCACCCGGCCCCGAGGAGTGAGTGAGATGTCCGACCAGCACCCGCAGCACCAGCCGAGCGACCAGGACGGCTACGGCCAGCAGCCGCAGCCCGTCTACCAGGCCCAGCCGGCGACGATGTCCCCCGAGGACGAGCGCACCTGGGGGGCGATCAGCCACGCCGGCGCCGTGGGCGCGATGGTCTTCTCGGCCGGCTTCCTGGGCTTCCTGGCCTCCATCGCGGTCTACGTCATCTACAAGGACCGCGGCCCGTTCGTCCGCGCCCACGCCGCGAACTCGATCAACGTCCAGATCACCATGTTCATCTGGCTGGTCGTGCTCGGGATCCTCACCATCCCGATCGCCATCCTGACCCTGGGGCTGGGCCTCATCGTGATGGTGCCGGCACTCGGCGCGGCGTTCGTGTTCGCCGGCGTCCTGCACATCATCGGGGCGATCAAGGCCTACAACGGCGAGTGGTGGAACCCGCCGTTCACCCCGCGCTTCGTGAAGTGAGCCCACGCGGACACTGCCCGGTCCGGACCCCCAGGTCCGGCCCGGGCAGTCACCGCACCTGACCGCACCTGACCGGGCCTGCAGCCGCGGGAACGAGTATGCTGACCTCGTGCACCAGAACCTCCTTCTTCCGCAGCCGCGCTGATCGCCCTCCTTCTCCGACGAGGACCGACACGCGGCTACCCCTCCATGTGAGGGGTTTTTTCATGCCAGTACCCAGTCACACCTGCAGCCAGCCACAAGAGGACACGCCATGAGCCAGGACACCGGAGCCACCCACGAGATGGCCGACGAGCGGGCGTCGTACGACATCGCGGCCGCCGAGACGAAGTGGCAGCGCGTCTGGGAGGACCTCGACCCCTTCAAGGCCGACGACGAGAGCCCGCGCGAGAAGCGCTACGCGCTGACGATGTTCCCCTACCCGAGCGGTGACCTGCACATGGGTCACGCGGAGGTGTTCGCGCTGCACGACGTGGTGGCGCGCTACTGGTGGCAGCGTGGCTACGAGGTGCTGAACCCGATGGGCTTCGACTCCTTCGGCCTGCCTGCCGAGAACGCCGCGATCCGCAACGACGAGCACCCCGACACCTACACGCGCGCCAACATCGCCAAGTCGATCGAGTCGTGCAAGAAGTACGCCGCGTCGTTCGACTGGTCGCGCACCTTCAACACCTCCGACCCCGAGTACTACCGCTGGACGCAGTGGCTGTTCCTGAAGTTCCACGAGCGTGGCCTGGCCTACCGCAAGAACAGCCCGGTCAACTGGTGCCCGCAGGACCAGACCGTGCTGGCCAACGAGCAGGTCGTCAACGGGGCCTGCGAGCGCTGCGGGGCGGAGGTGACCAAGAAGGAGCTGACCCAGTGGTACTTCAAGATCACCGACTACGCCCAGGAGCTGCTGGACGGCCTGGACGAGCTGGAGTCGACCTGGCCCGACCGGGTGGTAACCGCGCAGCGCAACTGGATCGGTCGGTCAGAGGGCGCGCACGTGACCTTCACGCTGCAGGCCGCTGACGGCGCGCGGGACATCGACGTCTACACGACCCGCCCCGACACGCTCTACGGCGCGACCTTCATGGTCGTCGCGGCCGACGCCGCCCTGGCCGCCGAGGTCGTGCACCCCGACCGTGCACAGGCGCTGGCCGACTACCTGGTCGAGGTCCGCAAGGCCTCCGACATCGACCGCCTGGCCACCGACCGCCCCAAGACCGGCGTCGACCTGGGCATCACCGCCACCAACCCTGTCTCGGGTGAGCAGATCCCGGTGTGGGCGAGCGACTACGTGCTGGCCGACTACGGCACCGGCGCGATCATGGCCGTGCCCGCGCACGACCAGCGCGACCTGGACTTCGCCAGGGCGATGGGCCTGCCCGTGCGCCGCGTGATCGCCGTCAAGAATGCGGAGGGCGGTGAGGACAACCCGGAGGAGACCTTCGTGGCGACCTCCGGCAACGGCGCCTACGTCAACTCCGGCCCGCTGGACGGCCTGACGGACAAGGCCTCCGGCATCCGCACCATCATCGAGCAGCTGGAGGCCGACGACCGGGGCTCGGGCGCGGTCAACTTCCGCCTGCGCGACTGGCTGCTGAGCCGCCAGCGCTACTGGGGTGCCCCGATCCCGATCATCCACTGCCCCGTCGACGGCGAGGTCCCCGTCCCGGAGGACCAGCTGCCGGTCACGCTGCCCATGCTGCGCGGCGCCGACCTGAAGCCGCAGGGCACCTCGCCGCTGGGCGGGGCGACCGAGTGGGTCAACGTCGCCTGCCCCACGTGCGGCGGTCCGGCGACCCGCGACACCGACACGATGGACACGTTCGTCGACTCGTCCTGGTACATGTTCCGCTACTGCTCGCCGCACGAGGACACCCGGCCGTTCGACAGCGCCAAGGTCAACGCCTGGATGCCGTGCACGCTGTACGTCGGCGGTGTCGAGCACGCCGTGCTGCACCTGCTGTACGGCCGGTTCTTCACCAAGGTCCTGAACGACATGGGCCTGGTCGACTTCCGCGAGCCGTGGTCGGCCCAGCTGAACCAGGGGTTCGTGATCAACCAGGGCAAGAAGATGAGCAAGTCGCTGGGAAACGGCGTCGACCTGGGGGACCAACTTGGTGCCTTCGGTGTGGATGCAGTGCGCCTGACGCTGGTCTTCGCCGGTCCGCCGGAGGACGACATCGACTGGGCCAACATGTCCCCGGAGGGGTCGCTGCGCTTCCTGCAGCGCGCCTGGCGGTTGTCGGGTGACGTCACGTCGTCGCCCGGTGTCGACGTGGCGACCGGCGACCTGACGCTGCGGCGTACGACGGCGCGGACCGTCCACGACGCCGCGCAGCTGGTCGAGTCCTACCGCTTCAACGTGATGGTCGCCCGCATCATGGAGCTGGTCAACGCGACCCGCAAGGCCATCGACAATCCCCCGGAGAAGGGGGGCTGCGGCCCGGACGACCCCGCCGTGCGCGAGGCCACCGAGGCCGTCGCGATCCTGCTGTCGCTGGTCGCGCCCTACACGGCCGAGGAGATGTGGGAGCGTCTGGGCCACCAGCCGACCGTCGTCCGGGCGGGCTGGCCGGAGGTGGACGAGGCGCTGCTGGTCGAGGACACCGTGACCGCGGTCGTGCAGGTCAAGGGCAAGGTCAGGGCGCGCCTGGACGTGGCTCCCGACATCTCCGAGGTCGACCTGGAGGCCGCCGCCATGGCCGACGACGACGTCCAGCGGGCCATCGACGGGGCAACGGTCCGCAAGGTCATCGTGCGCGCGCCCAAGCTGGTGAACATCGTCGTCTGAGGCTCCGGGAGACCAGTAGGGTCGCTCCATGCCTCGCGTCGTCGTTGTCACCGACTCGACCGCGAGCCTGCCCGCCGAGGTGGCGCAGGCCCGCGGCATCCGGGTGGTGCCGTTGCAGGTCGTCATCGGCGCGAAGGTGCTCGACGAGGGGCCCGACGGGGCCACCCCTGACGTGGTCGCGGACGCGCTGCGCGACTTCGTCCCGGTCAGCACGTCGCGACCGGCACCGGTGCTGTTCGCCGACCTCTACCGCGAGCTCGCGGACGAGGGCGTGGAGGAGATCGTCTCGGTCCACCTCTCAGGTGAGATGAGCGGCACCTTCGAGTCCGCGCAGCTGGCCGCGCTCGAGGTCGACCTGCCGGTGCACGTCGTCGACTCCGGCCAGGTCGGCATCGCGACGGGATATGCCGCGCTGACCGCGGCCGACGTGCTCGACGCCGGCGGCACCGGTCAGGAGGCGGCCGAGGCGGCGCTCGCTCGCGCCGAGGCGGCGTCCTCGCTGTTCTACGTCGACACCCTGGAATACCTGCGCCGCGGGGGGCGGATCGGCGCCGCAGCCGCGATCTTCGGCAGCGCCCTCTCGGTCAAGCCGCTGCTGGAGATCGCCGACGGCAGGGTGGCTCCTCGCGAACGGGTGCGTACGGCGTCGCGTGCGCTCGCGCGCCTGGCCGACCTGGCCGTCGAGGCGGCGGGGGAGCGGCCGGTGGACGTCTGCGTCTCGCACCTCTCCAACGCCACCCGGGCCGAGGAGCTGGCGGCGATCCTGACCGAGCGTCTGGCCGAAGGGCTGGAGGGTCGCGACGTCATGTGCGGAGAGCTCGGCGCGGTGCTCGGCGCGCACGTCGGACCCGGCATGGTGGCGGTCTGCGTGTCGCCGCGGCCGCCCGCGTGAGCAGTGCCTGAGCTCTCTCCACAGATTGCGGTTCGGCCCTGTCGGGAGGACCTGTGTCCTTCCTAGCGTGGAGGCATGCGCCGACCCCAGTCCTCCTCCGAGCACGCCGAGGCGGTGTCGCGGCGGCTGGCGACGTTGAGTGCCGAGCTCGCCGCCGTCCGCGGTGAGCCGGACTCCTCGACCCACACGCGGGTGCGCGAGCGGACCGAGACCCCTCCGGCACCCGTGGTGCTCGCCGTGCCCGGGCGCCACGCCTCGAGGCGGCTGCGGATCGGTGGTCTCCAGCTGGGGCCCGTCCACCTGGCGGTCGTCGCCGTCGTGGCGGCGCTCGCCGTCGGGTTGGCGGCGTGGTGGGCCGTCCGCGACCAGGCCGAGGCGGTGCCGATGGCGCCGTTGGCGCCGACCTCGGGTTCGCCGACGCCCCTCGTCTCGGTGGGTCCGGACGCCTCGGAGCCGACCGGGTCGGCCGAGCTGGTCGTCGACGTCGCCGGCAAGGTACGTCGACCCGGCATTGCCGTGCTGCCCCCGGGGTCGCGCGTCGTCGACGCGCTGGAGGCCGCAGGGGGAGCGCGGCGCGGGATCGACCTCACCTCGCTCAACCTCGCCCGGCCGGTCGTCGACGGGGAGCAGATCCTCGTCGGGATCGCGCCGGTCGCGGGCATAGCCGGCAGCCTCGGCCCCCCGCCCTCCGGTGAGACGCTGGTCAACCTCAACACCGCCGACCAGGCCACGCTCGAGACCCTGCCCGGGGTGGGCCCGGTGACCGCGCAGTCGATCCTGGCGTGGCGCAGCGAGCACGGCGGATTCACGGCGGTGGACGAGCTGCTGGAGGTCAAGGGCATCGGTGATGCCACGCTCGCGGACCTCGCACCCCTCGTCACCCTCTGACCTGTGCCCGACGTGCGCGCGCTCGCGCTCGGGGTGGGGGCATGGGCCGGAGCCCTGCTGGTCCTGGCCCTGCCAGGCCGGGTGGCGCTGCTGTCGACCTGCGGGCTCGTCGGCGTCGTGGTCACCGGCGTGCTGCGCCGTCGCTGGTCGGCCGGCTGGCTCGGACCGCTCGCCGCCCTGGTCGCGGTCGCGGGGGTTGCTTCGCTGCAGGTCACGCTGGTGGCATCGTCCCCCGTGACAGAGCTGGCCGACGGGGGCGCGGTCGCGACGGTGCGGCTCGAGCTCACGTCCGACGTACGCATCGTCACCGGTCGGTACGGCGACCTCCAGGTCGCACGCGGCCAGGTGACGCGGGTGGAGGGTCGAGGCCGTGCCTGGACGCTCGATGCTCCGGTCGTGCTGATGGCCGGGAGCGACTGGCCGCGCCTGCCGCTGGGCACGTCGCTGGAGACGACCGCACGGTTGGTCCCCGCCGACGGCGACGTCGCAGCCCTGGTGCGCCCCACCGGCGAGCCACGGGTGGTCGCCGAGCCCGACGCGTGGTGGGACGCCGCAGCAGCCGTACGACGATCGGTGCGCGCCTCCGTGGCCAGCCGGGACGTCGACGCCCGCGAGCTGGTGCCGGCGCTGGTGGTGGGCGACGACGGAGGCCTTGATCCCGAGCTGGCCGATGACTTCCGCACGACCGGGCTCACCCACCTCCTGGCGGTCAGCGGCACCAACCTGACGCTGGTGGTGGGGTTCGTCCTCGTGCTCGGTCGGTGGCTGGGCGTGCGGGGACGCTGGCTCCACGGACTGGCTGCCCTGGGGATCGTCGGATTCGTGATGACGGCGCGGGCCGAGCCCAGCGTCGTGCGCGCCGCGGCGATGGGCACGGTCGCCCTCGTCGGGATGGGTCGCAACGGCCGGTCGCGTGGCACCCGGGGACTCGGGGTCGCCGTGCTCGGCCTGCTGCTGGTGTGGCCCCGGCTGGCCATGACGGCCGGCTTCGCCCTGTCGGTCCTGGCGACCGCAGGCATCCTGCTGCTGGCTCCCGTGTGGCGCGACGCGCTGATGCGGTGGACGCCCCGGTGGGTGGCCGAGGCGGTCTCCGTGCCGCTGGCGGCGCAGGTCGCGTGCACGCCGGTGGTGGCGGGGTTGTCGGGGCAGGTGAGCCTGGTGGCCGTGGGCGCCAACCTGCTGGCCGCCCCCGCCGTCGCGCCCGCCACCGTGCTGGGCCTGACCGGCGGCCTGCTGGGACTCGTCTGGGCGCCACCCGGAACGGTGGTGGCGGCTCCTGCCGCGTGGTCGGCGGGCTGGATCATCACCGTGGCCCGGTGGGGAGCGGACGTGCCGACCGCGGCGGTGGACTGGGGCTCGGGGCCGGTCCCACTGGTGCTGCTGACGGCGCTGTGCCTGGCCAGCGTCCCGCTGGCGCCCCGACTGCTCCGCAGCCCCGGGTCGGCCCTCGCGTGCACCGGGTTGCTCGTGGTGGTGATGGTGGTCCGACCGCCCACACCGGGGTGGCCCCCCAGCGGCTGGGTGCTGGCGGTCTGCGACGTGGGTCAGGGCGACGGACTCGTGCTCCGGGTCGGGGAGCACGCTGCGGTCGTGGTCGACGCCGGCCCGGACCCGGTGCTGATCGACGGGTGTCTCGACCGGCTCGAGGTGCGATCGGTGCCGTTGCTGGTGCTCACCCACTTCCACGCCGACCACGTCGACGGCGTCTCCGGCGTGATGGACGGTCGTGAGATGGGCGCGGTCGAGGGATCCACGCTGCTCGAACCCGCGGACGGGGTGCGGGAGGTGGAGGCGGCGCTGGGCCACGACCCCGGCCTGCCGGCGTACGGCGTGACCCGACGGGTGGGGGAGGTGACCCTGCAGGCGGTGTGGCCACGGTCCGACGGCACCGGTGGCGATCCCGGCGAGAGCGCGCCCAACAACGCCAGCGTGGTGCTCGTCGCCGAGGTGGCGGGGCTGCGGATCCTGCTGACCGGCGACGTGGAGCCGTCCGCGCAGCACGCGTTGGCGCGCGACCTCGCCGGGCTGCGGGTGGACGTGCTGAAGGTGCCGCACCACGGGAGCCGGCACCAGGACCTCGACTGGCTCACCTCGCTGGGTGCCCGGCTGGCGCTGGTCTCGGTGGGGGAGGACAACGACTACGGCCACCCCGCGCCCGACGTGCTCGCGGCGCTGGCGGCGGCGGGCGCGCGGGTGTGGCGTACCGACCTGGCCGGGGACCTCGTCGTGGTGGTGCGACAGGGCGAGGTCGGTGTCGTGACCCGCGGATAGGGTGAGGGCACCATGGCACGCACCCCCTCCGCCGCGCAGGTCCTCGGCCACGTCGTCCTCGTGACGGGCAAGGAGGAATACCTCTCCGCGCGCACCGTCTCCTCGGTCCGCGACGCGGTCCGCGCCCACGACACGGAGGCTGAGTTCGCCGAGTCGCCGGCCGCCGACCTGACCCTGGCCTCGCTCGGGGAGATGTCCGCGCCCTCGCTGTTCTCCTCGATCCGCTGCGTGGTGGTCCGCGGCCTGGAGGACCTGCCCGACGAGTCCGTGGACGGGCTGCTCGCCTACTGCGCGGCCCCCGCCGATGACGTCGCGCTGGTGCTGGTGCACTCCGGAGGCCCCAAGGGCAGCGGGGTGCTCACCAAGCTGCGCAAGCTGTCAGCGGTCACCGAGGTGAAGTCCGAGGAGATCAGGGCCGGCGAGATGCCCGGTTTCGTGACGTCCGAGGTGGCCTCGCACGGCGCGAAGATCGACCTCGATGCCGCCACGTTCCTCGTGCAGGCCGTCGGCTCCGACCTGCGCTCGCTCGCAGCAGCGGCCGACCAGCTCACCAACGACTTCCACGGCGAGCAGCTCACCGTCGAGAAGGTCCAGCGCTACTTCGGTGGTCGCGCAGAGGCGAAGTCGTTCACCGTCGCCGACGCGGCCTTCGCAGGCAAGCGGGCGGTGGCGCTGGAGGAGCTGCGGTGGGCGCTCGACTCGGGCACCGCTGCCGTGCTCGTGACCTCGGCGATGGCGGCCTCGGCGCGGAGCCTGGCCCGCTACCTCGGCGCACCGCGCGGCGCGCGTGACGGCGACCTGGCCCGCGACCTCGGCGTCCCGCCGTGGAAGGTGCGGACGGTCCGCGACCAGTCCCGCTCGTGGAGCCCCGACGCCATCGCTGCCGCGGTCCGCGCGGTCGCGGTCGCCGACGCCGACATCAAGGGCCAGGCGCACGACGCGTCGTACACGCTCGAACGACTGGTGCTCACCGTCGCCGCGCTGCGCGACTCCCGCTGACCGGCGGGTCCGTGAAATGCGAAACACCCGCCACGTGGGCGGGTGTCTTGCTCAGCAGGCTCGCGTCAGAGCGAGGCAGCCTTCTTGGCGATCGAGGACTTGCGGTTGGCAGCCTGGTTGTCGTGGATGACACCCTTGGCGGCAGCCTTGTCGAGCGCCTTCATCGCGTCGCGGCCCGCGGCGACGGCAGCGTCCTTGTCGTCGGTCTCGGCGAGCTCGCGGAACCTGCGAACGGCGGTCTTCAGGCGCGACTTCACGGCCTGGTTGCGCTGACGGCGCACCTCGTTCTGCTTGTTGCGCTTGATCTGGGACTTGATGTTCGCCACGTGTGGGTCCTCGGATGTTGTGGAGCGGATCAGGATGAGAGTCTTCGAGCTGTCGGCTGCCTGGCAACCCCTCCCAAGAATCGGCACGGGCAGGGTCGGGCGCCGGACATGCAGTGGGAAAGACTACCGGCAGGCGTCCCGAGCGCCCAAATCCGCCGGGGGGCGGGTGGTGCTCACCTGCTGGTGCGCCGCGAGACAGCCTCCAGCATGCGCCTCGACTCCCGGATCCGGAAGTCGTTGAGCGTCGGCAGGTTGACGTCCACGGCGACCACCGAGCGTACGGCCAGGTGGGCGCCGAACCCGGCCAGGAATGCGGTGACGGCATCGTCGCCCAGCTCGACCAGTGCAGCGGAGGATGCGAGCGAGGCGTCGAACCAGGGCTGGTCGACACGCTCCAGCCGCGCGAGCAGCGGATCGGCCCAGGCGGGCCCGCGCGCAGCGGCTCCCCAGTCGACGAACACGATGGAGCCGTCCGGACGCCGCAGCAGGTTGTCGACCCGGATGTCCCAGTGGGCCACGTGGGCCATGGGCCGGTCGGCATGCGCGCGGAGCACCTCGGCCCAGCCGTAGGGGTCCGGGCGCAGCCACGCGGGCACCGGCGTCGCGGCGGGTGCGTCGCTCAGCGTGTCGAGGGTGTGGGCCCACTTGCGGAGCACGAACCCCAGGTCGACCAGGTCCACGGACGCAGGCACGTCCAGCCCCTGCAGCACCGCTGAGAGACGGTCGGTCCCGTCCAGGACCGCTTCCAGCTCCGCTGCCTCCGTGAAGTCGGGGTGGCGCCCCTCCACGTCCTCGATCAGCAGCGCGACCCATGCGCCGTCGTCGTACGACGCGAGCAGCCGCGCCCAGAGCTCGTGCTGGCCGATGTGCTCGAGCACGCCGATCTCGCGGCGGAACAGGCCGGGGGTGTCCGGGTTGAGCGAGGAGCCGACGGCCTTGACGAAGGCCCGCGTCCCGTCGGCGCAGGTCAGGCGGGAGGCGCAGCCGGGCGACATCCCGCCCACCTGCTCGGCGGCCGCGACGACGGGGGAGCCCAGGGTGCGCTCGACCCACGTGTGCACTGCTGCGGGCACGGCGTCGTACGCCAGCCGCACGCCGACCGCCCGGGGAGCAGTCACGCCCAGCCTCGGCGCTCGGCAAGCCAGTCCCAGCAGACCTCGCCCTGCCAGCGCTGGTGGTCGCGCAGGTGGGGGGACGTCGGCGGCACCGGCTGGTCGGCCTGGGAGAAGAAGTAGCCGACGTAGAGAGCGAGGTTGATGTCGAGGGTCTCGGGGTCGACGTCGCGCAGCAGCCGCCGTCCGGCGATCACGTCGTCCACGTCGATGCCCTCGCCGCGGGGCCCGATCAGGGCGGCGAACGAGTCGAACCACGAGGCGGCGCGCACCGGCCAGTTCCAGTCGCAGATCAGCGCCCGGCCGTCGGGGTCGATGAGCACGTTGTCGGAGCGGATGTCGGTGTGCGTGAGGGTGTCGCCGCCGACGACCTCGGTGTAGCGCCGCGCCAACGCCTCGGCCTCGGCGAGGTGCGCCGGGTCGAGGTCGGTGCGCGTCCGGTGGATGTGCGCCCAGCCGTCGAGCAGAGGCGCGAAGTCGGCCTCGGCCGTGTCGAGGTCGAGTCCGGGCGGAGGCGGGGTCAGCGCGTCGGCCGCCTGCTCCAGGGCGTCCAGCAGGGCGTCCAGGTCGTCGCGCTGCCACGGTCGCTGCGGCGCCCGGGCGGCGACGTACTCGATGCCGAGGACCACCCAGTCGTCGTCGAGCTGCCACAGCAGGCGCGGCGCGGGGGCGGAGGCGGGCAGCGCCGCAAGCTTGCGCGCCTCCTCGCGGTAGGAGTCGGCGAAGAGGCGCTGCGCCTTGACGGACGCGGCCTTCACGAAGTGTCGCGTGCCGTCCTCGCACACCAGGACGGAGGCGAACCCGGGGGTGAACCCACTGGTCTGGGAGATCGCCGAGACCACGGTGGAGCCGCACTTGCGCTCGATGTAGGCGCGCAGGTGGGGCGGGAGGAAGCTCCACTCCAGCCTCCGGGCGGTCCTGTCGTGGGGGACGGGGTAGGGCGCGACGGGCGTGCGGGACATGGCGGCATCCTCCACCACCGCTCGCAGTGAGGACGACCCGATATCGGGTGGAGTCGTCGCGAGGGGCACCGGTAGAACAGGGGCATGCCCCAGCTCGTCCTGCCGACCACGTCCGTCCACGAGTCGTTCCTCGAGGCGATGGACGAGTTCGTCGCGGAGGGCGTCGAGTCCAGCCAGACCGCTGCCTGGATCGACCACAACGCCCCCGGGTGGCGCGAACCCGGCGCGTTCGCGGCCTTCGTCGAGGCGGTGCGGGCCGACGCGCTGCTGGAGACGCCCCGGCCGGACTGGCACGTGCCGTGCACGACCCTGTGGTGGATCGACGGCGACGACTACCTCGGCCGCATCGCGATCCGCCACGAGCTCAACGACTTCCTCCTCGACGTGGGCGGCCACATCGGGTACGACGTCCGCCCGAGCCGCAGGCGCGAGGGCCACGCCACCGGGATGCTGAAGCAGTCGCTGGCCGTGGGCGCACGGCCTCGGGATCGACCCTGCTCTGGTCACCTGCGACGACGACAACGTCGGCTCGATCCGGGTGATCGAGGCTGCCGGCGGCGCAGCTGGAGGACGTCCGCGGCATCAAGCGGCGCTACTGGGTCCCGACGTCCTGAGGGCAGGCCTTGCCGTCCGCGTCGCGGCGGGGGAATGATCAGCGTGTGACCGACATGTGGCGGACGATCGCCGCCGAGCGCGGCGCACTGGCCGACGACCTCGCTGGACTGAGCGACGACCAGTGGGAGACCCGCTCGCTCTGCGAGGACTGGTCGGTGCGCGAGCTCCTTGCGCACATGACGGCGACGGGACAGACCAGTCCGCTGGGGTTCTTCGCCGGTCTGGCCTCCTCGGGATTCTCGTTCAGCGCGTTCGCCCGCAAGGGGATCGACCGCAACCTCGGCACGTCGCCGGCGGACACCTTGGCGGCGTTCCGGAGCATCCGGTCGAGCACCACGGCGCCGCCTGGTCCGAAGACGTCCTGGCTGGGGGAGGCGATCGTGCACGCCGAGGACATCCGCCGTCCGCTGGGCATCCGCCACGACTACCCGGTGGATGCGGTCCTGGCCTGCCTCGATTTCTACAAGAGGTCCAACACGCTCATCGGCACCAAGTCGCGGATCGAGGGGCTCGAGCTCGTCGCCAACGACGCCGACTGGACGTCGGGGGAGGGACCGGAGGTCTCCGGACCCGCGCTCTCGCTGCTGATGGCCGCCACCGGACGGACCGCCGCGGCAGGCGACCTGTCGGGTCCGGGCGCGGAGCGTCTCGCTCGGCACTGACACCGGATCCGGCTGGGGCCGCCCGAGGACCCGGACGACCTGGGCGCCGGGCCGCCGCCGTCGGTTCGGTGAGGCTCGCCCCGCGTGGGAGAATGTCGCGACCCCGCCGTCGTACTCCTGAAAGTAGTCCGTGAGCCTCAAGAACGCGCCCCAGCCTGGCTCGACCGATCCGTCGATCATCCGCAACTTCTGCATCATCGCGCACATCGACCACGGCAAGTCGACCCTCGCTGACCGCATGCTCCAGCTGACCGGCGTGGTCGACGAGCGGGCGGCGCGCGCCCAGTATCTCGACCGGATGGACATCGAGCGCGAGCGCGGCATCACGATCAAGAGCCAGGCAGTCCGCCTGCCGTGGACCGTGCCGGCCGACAACGACGAGGGTGCCGAGCCCGGCACCTACATCCTCAACATGATCGACACCCCCGGGCACGTCGACTTCACCTACGAGGTGTCCCGCTCGCTCGAGGCGTGCGAGGCCGCGGTGCTGCTGGTCGATGCGGCGCAGGGCATCGAGGCGCAGACCCTGGCGAACCTCTACCTCGCGCTCGGTGCGGACCTCCACATCATCCCCGTGCTCAACAAGATCGACCTGCCCAACGCCCAGCCGGAGAAGTACGCCGCCGAGCTGGCCGGCATCATCGGCTGCGACGTCTCCGACGTGCTGATGACCTCGGCCAAGACCGGTCTGGGCGTGGAGACGCTGCTCAACGAGATCGTCAAGCAGACGCCGCCGCCGGTGGGCGACGCGGACGCCCCGCCGCGCGCGTTGATCTTCGACTCGGTCTACGACACCTACCGCGGCGTCGTCACCTACGTCCGTGTCGTCGACGGCAAGCTCAGCCACCGCGACCGCATCAAGATGATGTCCAACGGTGTCGTCCACGAGATGCTCGAGGTCGGCGTGATCAGCCCCGAGCCGATGAAGGCCAGCGACCTCGGTGTCGGCGAGGTCGGCTACCTGATCACCGGCGTGAAGGACGTACGCCAGTCCCGGGTGGGTGACACCGTCACCAGCCAGCACCACGGGGCGACCGAGTCCCTGGGCGGGTACAAGCACCCCAACCCGATGGTGTTCGCCGGGCTCTACCCGATCGACGGCGACGAGTACCCCAACCTGCGCGACGCGCTCGAGCGCCTCCAGCTCAACGACGCCGCCCTGGCCTACGAGCCCGAGACGTCGGGCGCCCTGGGCTTCGGCTTCCGCTGCGGCTTCCTCGGCCTGCTCCACATGGAGATCGTGCGCGAGCGTCTCGAGCGGGAGTTCAACCTCGACCTCATCTCGACCTCTCCCAACGTCGTCTACTCCGTGGCGATGGAGGACGGCACCGTCATCGAGTGCACCAACCCGAGCGAGTACCCCGACGGCGGCAAGATCGCCGAGGTCCGCGAGCCGGTCGTGCGTGCCACGATCCTGTCCCCGTCCGACTACATCGGCACGATCATGGAGCTCTGCCAGGCCAAGCGCGGCAACCTGCAGGGGATGGACTACCTCTCCGAGGACCGGGTCGAGATGCGCTACACGCTGCCGATGGGCGAGATCGTCTTCGACTTCTTCGACCAGCTCAAGTCACGCACCAAGGGCTATGCCTCCCTCGACTACGAACGCCAGGGCGACCAGGTGTCCGATCTGGTCAAGGTCGACATCCTGCTGCAGGGCGAGCCTGTCGACGCGTTCTCCGCGATCGTGCACCGTGACGCGGCCTACGCCTACGGCGTCATGCTCGCCGGCAAGCTCAAGGACCTCATCCCGCGCCAGCAGTACGAGGTGCCGATCCAGGCCGCCATCGGCGCCCGCGTGATCGCGCGCGAGACCATCCGCGCCATCCGCAAGGACGTCCTCGCCAAGTGCTACGGCGGCGACATCACCCGCAAGCGCAAGCTGCTGGAGAAGCAGAAGGAGGGCAAGAAGCGGATGAAGATGGTCGGTCGCGTCGAGGTCCCCCAGGAGGCGTTCGTCGCCGCCCTCTCCACCACGCAGCCCGCGGAGAAGTCCGGCAAGAAGTAGGCCGGAGGGAACATGGCGCCAGTCGTGCGCAGTGACGAGGTCGCGCCGCAGCCGTGGGCCAACGGCGGCGGTACGACGCGTGAGCTGCTGCGTGCCGACGACGACTCGTGGCGGATCAGCCTGGCCGACATCGACTCCGACGGGCCGTTCTCGGCCTTCCCGGGGCTGCACCGGCTGTTGACGGTCGTCGACGGTGCGGTGCTGGGTCTCGAGGTCGACGGTGAGACCCACGTCGTCGAGCCGCACCGCCCCTTCGCCTTCTCCGGCGACGCGGTGGTCGTCGCGTCGGTCCCCGAGGGGCCGGTGCGGGCCCTCAACGTGGTCGCCGACGACTCGGTCGAGCCCTTCGTGACGGTTCTCGAGCTCGGGCGCTCGTCCGTGCTGCCGCTGGCCGCGGACCAGGCGGCCTACGTCCTGAAGGGCGCCGGGGCCGGCAGCCTGCTCGCCGGTCCCGGTGACGTGTCCGGCCGGTGCACGGTCGCGGTCGTCACGCTGGAGCGCTCGTGACGGGTCGCCAGCCAGGGTCACGGCCCAGTCGGGCCAGGAGGCGGTCGGTCACGGACGCGTCGCCGGAGACCTCGATCTCCGCCCCGCAGACGCCCTCGGAGTAGAGGGCGGCGCCCCAGCCATCCGCTGTGGCATGGAGGGATGCGGCCTCGTCGTCGGTGACCGACCACTCCTGGCCCGTGGCGCGCGCGACGTCGGAGCCGTGGAGCACGAGGTCCCAGCCGTAGAAGTCGGCCATCGTGGCCGCGATCGTGGTGCGGCCGAAGTGGCCGTCGTACTCCTTCTCGGCGACACCGTCGCGGGCCAGGACCTCGGCGACGGCCGCCGCGTGGGCACGCCACGCCTCGCCCGGGTCGCTCAGGTCCGGTGACGGCCCCGGCCCGAGGCCCTGCCGCTCGAGGAACTCACGCTCGGTGTCGATGACGTGCGCGACGACGTCCCTGACCGTCCAACCCTCGCACGGGGTGAGCACGTCCCACTGGGGTCGGGCTCCGTCGAGGAGGGCGGCGAAGGCGTCGGCGCGCCCGGTGAACTTCTGTGCTGTCTCGGTCATGACTGAACGCTCGCACGGCCGGTGTCGGTGGCTCTTGTGATAATCCGACACATGCCGATCATCGGGGGAGCCCAGCCGGTCGATCCCGTCGACCGCGCTCACCTGACGGGGGTGAGCCGACCCTCGCCGCCGATCCACCGCTACGCACCGAGTGGGCACCTGGCCGACCTGGTGGACCGCTACTGGATCCCGGTCTGGTCGCTCGCAGAGCCCTCGACGCAGAGCACCCTGCAGCACCCCGTGTGCCTGGTCGTGGTCAGCAACACCTATGCCCGCTTCTACGGCGTGGCGCGCGGCCGGTCGAGCGTCACCCTCGAGGGCGACGGCTGGGCGGTCGGCACGATGCTCACCCCGGCGGCCGGCCGACTCGTGCTGGGCCGGTCGGTGGCCACGATCACCGACCGCTGGATCGAGCTCTCCGACGTGCTCGCGCCCGGGCACGCCGACCTGGTGGAGGCAGTCCGGACGGCCATGTCGGCCGACCCCGACGACCCCGGCGCCCATGGCACGGCCATCTCGGCCATCGAGCGCTGGCTCGCGACACACCTCCCGGTCGACGAGCAGGGCCTGCTGGTCAACCGGTTGGTCTCCTGGCTCCGTGAGCATCCCGACGTGACGCGCGTCGGCGACATGGCCACCGAGGTCGGGCTGACCGAGCGCAGTCTCCAGCGGCTGGCCGAGCAGCGGCTGGGACTGAGCCCCAAGTGGCTGGTGCAGCGACGCCGGCTGCACGACGCCGTGGAGGCGTTGAAGGCCGGGGCGACCGGCCTGGCCGACATGGCAGCCGCGCTGGGCTACACCGACCAGGCCCACTTCACCCACGACTTCCGGACCGTGACGGGGATGACCCCGGGTGAGTTCCTGCGCGACCAGCCGGGGAGCCTCACACCTCCTCGCGGTTGAGCGTCACCTCCGTCACCGTGATGCCGAGCGCGGCCTCCAGCGCCGCCACCGGTGCGTCGAGCTCGGCCTTGCGGGGCCGACGCGTGCCGGCGAACCAGACCACCTCCAGCGGCCGTCGCCCGGTAGAGCCGGCGGCGCGCCAGTAGCCGGTGATCCGACCGTCGACCAGCAACGGTGGCAGCACCAGGCCGTTGGCGCCGTTCCACAGCCGGGCCAGGTGGACCGGGTCGGCGAACCGCTGTCGCCCTGCCGGGTCGTAGCCGCACATGAGTGCGTCGAACTCGGGCAGCAGGCGTACGCCCTCCGTGCCACGGGGTCCAGGTGCGTCCTGCAGATCGACGTAGGTGCGGCCGTCCGGCCCCTCTGCTCCGACCAGGGTGCGCCGCCCCCCGAGCTCGGCGAGGTGTTCGTCGACGACGCGCAGCCCGAGGCCGGACCACCACGCCAGGTCGTGCCGTGAGGACGGACCGTGGCTGCGCAGGTGCAGCTCGATCGCGTCGCCGAGGGTGGCGTCGGCGACGGGGGTCAGCGTGCGGTACTCGGGCGAGCCCTGGCCCGACCAGTCGCCGTTCACCGGACGCCGGACCAGGCCGCCGTGACCGAAGGCGAGGTAGCGCCCACCTTGCTGGTGGGTGATCTCGTCCTGCCCCTCGTGCGAGATCAACCAGTCGTGCAGGTGCGCCTGGAGCTCGTCGGTGCTGCGCCACTCGGCCGCGAAGGCCTCCGTGTCGGCCCACAGGTCTTCGAGGCTGGACCGTTCGAGGCGCAGCACCCGCTGCCACAAAGCGCGTTGCCCGACTCGCGTGGCGGCACCGAGTGCGGCGTACTGCCCGGGGGTGGCGGTGTGGACGGTGCCCCGGATGGTGCTGCCCCGCACGATCGCCCCCGACTCGTACGCAGCGGTGATCTCGTCACGCGTGGTGCCGGGGAGGCGCGCGGCGAGCGCCAGGAAGGGGGCACGCGCGGTCTGGGACTGGATCGGCCCGATCCGCTCGATCATCGACGCGACGTCGCTCGACGACTCGGGGAACTGACGAGCGAGACCCAGCCCGGCCAGCTCGTCCCAGGAGAAACCCACGCTAGTCGCGCATCGGGCCGCCGGGGCGGCCGTGGGCCTCGGCCACGATCTCCGCCACCACCGAGAGGGCGATCTCGCCGGGCGCCTTGCCCCCGAGATCGTGGCCAGCCGGCACGTGCAGCGCGGACACGTCGACACCCTCGTCGACCAGCTCGACGAGCAGGCGCGCTGCCCGCGTGCGGCTCGCCATCATGGCGACGTACGACGCCTCCGAGGCCAGCGCGGCCCGCAGCACCGCGGGGGCGTCGGGGGCGTCGTGGTCGCAGAGGACCACCGCGTCGCCGGCCCGTGGCTGGAGTCCCGGTCCGCCGTCGTCGGCCGAAACGACGTGCACCTCGCGGCCGACCGTCGTGGCGATCGAGGCGATGGCCCGCGAGATCGGGTTGTCGCTCAGCACGAGGATGCGACCGTGGCTGATCGGGCCGTCCGACCACGGCTGCTCGCGTTCACTCATGGGATCAGGCTCGCACACGATGTGTGCGCCACGTCACAGTCAGGCGCTACGGTGCCTAGATCGCGCGACTGACATCGCCGACCTTCGTCGGCAGAGAGAGTGACGAGATGACCGCAACAGTGATCGTCGGCATTGACGGAAGTCAGCCGAGCAAGCGAGCCGTGGCCTACGCCGTCGCCCTGGCAGAGGCGCAGGAGGTCAACCTGGTGGTGGTGCACGTCATCCCCTGGTCCCCCTACTCCTTCAACACGCCGAGCGAGAACGAGGAACGTGCCGAGAAGAAGAAGGAGGAGATCAGGTTGGCGACGACCCAGATCGTCGAGCCGGCGGTCGAGGCTGCGCAGGGATCGGCGTGCGAGGTGACCCCGGTGGTGCGACACGGCGACCCGGTCGACACGCTCGTGGAGCTCGCCCGGGACTTCGCCGCGACGGCGATCATCGTCGGGCGGACGGGTGACAGCCGCGTCAAGCGCGCCCTGTTCGGGTCCATCCCCGGACACCTGGTCCACGAGAGCACGGTCCCCGTGACGGTCGTGCCCTGATGGCGACCGTGATGGCGACCGTGATGGCAACGGAGCCGATCTTCGACCGCATCCTCAACAAGATCACCGAGATCGTCTTCTATCCGATCAACATCGGCGGTGTCGACATCCTGCCGATCGTGGTGTGGCTGGTCGTGGCCGCCACCTTCTTCACCTTCTACCTCGGCTTCCTGAACATCCGCGGGTTCGGCCTCGCCATCAACCTGGTGCGGGGGCGCTACACCAAGCCGGAGGACGCCGGTGAGGTGTCGCACTTCCAGGCCCTGGCCACCGCTGTCTCGGGGACGGTGGGGCTGGGCAACATCGCCGGCGTCGCCGTGGCCATCACCCTGGGTGGGCCGGGAGCCACCTTCTGGATGATCCTCGCAGGGTTCCTCGGCATGAGCGCCAAGATGGCCGAGTGCACGCTGGGGGTGAAGTACCGCAAGGAGCACGCCGACGGCACCGTCTCCGGCGGCCCGATGTACTACCTGCGCGACGGTCTGGCAGGGCTCGGGCTCGCCGGTCTGGGGAAGGTCCTCGCGGCCGCCTTCGCCGTCTTCTGCATCTTCGGCTCCCTCGGTGGCGGGAACATGTTCCAGGCCAACCAGGCCACCGCGCAGATCCTGGCGGTGACCGACAACGAGGGCAACGACACCCTGACCTGGGTCATCGGCATCCTGTTCGCCCTGGCCGTCGGTCTCGTGATCATCGGCGGCATCAAGTCCATCGCCCGCGTGACCGAGAAGGTCGTGCCGTTCATGGCGGCCGTCTACCTGCTGGCCTGCCTCGTGGTGATCCTGACCAACCTCGGCCAGGTTCCGGGTGCCTTCGGCGACATCGTCTCGGGTGCCTTCAGTCCCGAGGGCATCACGGGCGGCGTCGTCGGTGTGCTGATCGTCGGGTTCCAGCGCGCGGCCTTCTCCAACGAGGCAGGCATCGGTTCCGCCTCGATCGCCCACTCGGCGGTCAAGACGAACGAGCCCGCGACCGAGGGTCACGTGGCCCTGCTCGAGCCGTTCATCGACACCGTCGTGATCTGCACGATGACGGCACTCACGATCGTCATCAGCGGGGTGTGGAAGGACGGACAGGGCATGGAGGGCGTCGCCCTGACCTCCTCGGCCTTCGAGACCGTCGTCCCGTGGTTCCCCAACGTGCTGGCCGTCGCGGTCATCCTGTTCGCGTTCTCGACGATGATCTCGTGGTCCTACTACGGCATGAAGGCGACCGGCTACCTCTTCGGCGACAACCAGGCCGCCGAGAACGTCTACAAGGTCATCTTCTGCATCTTCACCGTGCTGGGCGCGGTCACCGCGCTGGACTCCGTGCTGGGCTTCTCCGACGCGGCCATCTTCTTGATGTCGGTGCCCAACGTCATCGGCCTCTACATCCTGGCTCGCGTCCTCAAGAAGGAGGTGTCCCAGTACCGCGCCAAGATCGCCACCGGTGAGATCCAGCGGGTGAAGTAGGACGCGCTCCTGCCTAGGCTGCCCGGGTGAGCATCGCCATCCCGCCAGGTCTTCGTGCCCAGCAAGCGCTGGGGGAGGACTGGGCGGGATGGCTGGCCGGGCTCCCGCGCAGGGCAGGGGATCTCCTCGGTGAGTGGGACCTGACGCAGGTGGCGACGTCGCTGCACGGCTTCTGCTCGCTCGTGGTCCCTGTCGTCGATGTCGACGGGGTGCCCGCAGCCCTCAAGATCACCTTCGACGGCGACGACGAGTCGTTCCACGAGGGCCTGGCCCTGCAGCACTGGGGCGGGCGCGGCGCCGTACGGCTGATCCGCGCCGACCCCCACCGGCGCGCGCTCCTGCTGTCCTGGCTGCCCGGACCCGACCTCGGTGACGCGTGGGACGTCGAGGCCTGCGAGGTCGTGGGCGGGCTCTACCGACAGCTCCACGTTCCGGCGCTGCCGCAGCTGGCCACCGTCTCGTCCTACGTGGAGCGCTGGCTCGGCGAGCTCGCGGACCTGGGCCGCGACCTGCCGATCCCACGGCGCTACGTCGAGCAGGCGCTGTCGGCCGGGCCCGACCTCCTCGCCGACGGCGGTCACGGACGTGTGGTCGTGCACGGCGACCTCCACTACGCCAACGTCCTGGCGGACGAGGCGGGGGAGTGGCTGGCCATCGACCCCAAGCCGATGAGCGGGGACCCGCACTACGAGCCGGCGCCGATGCTGTGGAACCGGATGGACGAGCTCAGCGGACCCGGTGCGGTCGGGTCGGTGCGCGACGGCCTGCGCCGTCGTTTCCACGCCCTGGTCGACGCGGCCGGCCTCGACGAGGCGCGCGCCCGGGACTGGGTGGTGGTGCGGATGGTCGTGAACGCCGGATGGACCGTCCAGGACGCCCGGCGGGCCGGTCGCCGCCTCACCACGGCAGAGCAGGACTGGGTCACCCGCTGCATCGCGATCACCAAAGCCGTCCAGGACTGAGGAATCCGGAGTGTTTGCTACCGTCGGGTAATCAAAGTGATCTAGGTTACAGCCAGTCAGCAGCACGCTCCGCTGTGTGGCGCGGCCGCGTCACGCTCCGACGAATGAGTAGGTAACACATGCCGATCACCATCGACACGGCCTTCCTCGACACGATGCCGGCCAACGTGGCCGTGCAGTTCTTCGACCGTGTCGCCGCCACCCCCGACGCCGAGGCATTCCGCTTCCCCCGTGGTGAGGCCTGGGAGTCGGTCACCTGGAAGCAGGCCGGCGACCGGGTCGAGGCGCTCGCCGCGGGCCTGATCGCGCTGGGCCTGGAGCCCGAGCAACGCGTCGGCATCGCATCGGGCACGCGCTACGAATGGATCCTGGCCGATCTGGCCATCATGTGCGCCGCCGGTGCCACCACCACGGTCTACCCGAGCACCAACGCCGAGGACACGACGTACATCCTGGGCGACTCCGAGAGCCGGGTGGTCTTCGCCGAGGACGACGAGCAGCTCGCCAAGCTCACCGAGCACCGCGCCGAGCTGCCGCACGTCAGCAAGGTCATCACCTTCGACGGCCATGCCGACGGCGACTGGGTCATCACCCTCGACGACCTGGCCGCGCTGGGGGCCGAGAAGCTCGCCGAGCAGCCCGACATCGTCCGGACGACGTCGCAGGCGATCGCCCCCGACCAGCTCGCCACCTTGATCTACACGTCCGGCACCACCGGTCGCCCCAAGGGCGTGCGGCTGCGCCACTCCTCGTGGGTCTACGAGGGCGAGGCGATCCGCGCGCAGGGGATCCTCTCCGAGAGCGACCTGGAGTTCCGGTGGCTGCCGATGGCCCACTCGTTCGGCAAGGTGCTCATGTCGACCCAGATGGCGTGCGGCTTCGCCGCGGCGATCGATGGTCGCGTCGACAAGATCGTCGACAACCTGGGTGTCGTGAAACCGACCTTCATGGGTGCGGCTCCGCGCATCTTCGAGAAGGCCCACGGCCGCATCGTGACCATGCAGGCGGCGGAGGGTGGCGCGAAGGAGAAGCTCTTCAAGGCCGCCTTCGAGACCGGGCTCGAGGTCGAGCGCCTCAAGCGTGAGGGCAAGTCGGTCCCGATCGGCCTCAAGGTCAAGCACGGGCTGTTCGACAAGCTGGTGTTCTCCAAGGTGCGCGACCGCTTCGGCGGCAACGTGCGCTTCTTCATCTCCGGCGCTGCCGCGCTCAACCGCGACATCGCGGAGTGGTTCGGTGCCGCGGGCATCAAGATCCTCGAGGGCTACGGCCTGACCGAGACCTCGGCCGGCTCGTTCGTCAACCACCCCGACCAGAACAAGTTCGGCACGGTCGGGCCGGTGTTCCCGGGCAGCGAGGTCAGGCTCGGGGACAACGACGAGATCATGATCAAGGGTCCCGGCGTCATGGACGGCTATCACAACCTCCCCGAGGAGACCGCCAAGACGCTGACCCAGGACGGCTGGCTGCACACCGGTGACAAGGGCGCCCTCGACGAGGACGGCCACCTGGTCATCACCGGTCGCATCAAGGAGCTCTTCAAGACCTCCGGTGGCAAGTACATCGCCCCGCCGGCGATCGAGTCGAAGTTCAAGGCCGTGTGCCCCTACGCCAGCCAGTTCATGGTCTTCGGCGAGGAGCGCAACTACGTCGTCGCCCTGGTCACCCTCGACCCGGACGCGATGACCGGCTGGGCCGAGGCCAACGGCATGAGCGGTGCCTCCTACACCGACATCGTCCAGTCCGACGCCGTGCAGGAGATGGTCGCCGGCTACGTCGAGGAGCTCAACAGCCACCTCAACCGCTGGGAGACCGTCAAGAAGTGGAAGCTCCTGGACCACGACCTCACGGTCGAGTCCGGCGAGCTCACCCCCTCGATGAAGGTCAAGCGCAACGTCGTGCAGGACAACCACCAGGGGCTCATCGACGAGATGTACGCCTGATCGGCGGTCCGCACCTCGCGGACGCGCAGCGAGCACCGGTCGGACGGGTGCCAGTGGGAGACCGCTGGCACCCGTTCTTCGTCCCCCAGCGTGGTTGGATACCCGCGTGCCCCCCGCGCAGCCCGACGGCGACGTCGCTCCCGAGGACGGCCTGCTGCCCGACGAGGCATGGGCCGCCTTCGGCAGCAAGCCCTTCGGCCTCTACGTCCATGTGCCGTTCTGCAGCGTCCGCTGCGGGTACTGCGACTTCAACACCTACACCGCCCACGAGCTCGGCGACGAGGTGGGCGCCAGCCGGTCGTCGTACGCCGAGGCCGCGATCCGGGAGATCCGCTTCGCCCGACAGGTGCTCGGGCACCGTGACGTGCCGATCGAGACGATCTTCTTCGGCGGCGGGACGCCGACCCTGCTCAAGCCGGCCGACCTCGGCGCCATCGTCGCGAGCGCTGCGGCCGAGTTCGGCCTGGCCGACGGCGTGGAGATCACCACGGAGGCCAACCCCGACAGCGTGACGGCCTGGGACCTGGAGGAGCTGCGGACGGCGGGCTTCAACCGGATCAGCTTCGGGATGCAGTCGGCCGTGGACCACGTCCTGCGCACCCTGGACCGCACGCACGACCCCATGCGCGTGCCGGCGGCCGTCGACTGGGCCCGCGGGGCGGGGTTCGACGACGTCAGCCTCGACCTCATCTACGGCACGCCGGGGGAGTCGCTCGCCGATTGGGAGACCTCCGTCGAGTCCGCACTCGCCTGCGCGCCCGACCACATCTCGGCCTACTCGCTCATCGTGGAGGACGGCACCGCGCTGGCCCGCCAGGTCAAGCGCGGCGAGCTGCCCATGCCTGACGAGGACGACCTGGCCGACAAGTACCACCTCGCCGACGAGCGGTTCTCCGCCGCGGGGCTGGGCTGGTACGAGGTGTCCAACTGGGCGACCTCGCCCGAGCGCTGGTGCCGGCACAACCTGCTCTACTGGACCGGCGGCCACTGGTGGGGAGTCGGGCCGGGCGCGCACTCCCACGTGGGGGGCACGCGGTGGTGGAACGTCAAGCACCCCTCGGCGTACGCCGAACGGCTCGGCCGCGGCGTCTCACCTGCCCTGGCCCGCGAGGTGCTCGGCTATCGCGACCAGAGGGTCGAGCGGGTCCTGCTCGAGATCCGCCTGGTCGAGGGCCTGCCGGTCTCGGCGCTCGAGGCCTCGGGCCGCTCGCACGTCGCCAGGCTCGTCGCCGACGGACTGGTCGAGCTGGCGACCGAGCGACTCGTGCTCACCCAGCGCGGCCGGCTCCTCGCCGACGCCGTGGTGCGCGACCTCGTCGACTGAGCGGGACTACGGCTGCGTCGTGAAGTCGATGAGCTCCTCGACGCGGCCCAGCAGGGCGGGCTCGAGGTCGGCGAAGGAGGTCACCCGGCCGAGGATGTGCTTCCAGGCGCGGGCGATGTCGGCCTGGTCGCGGTGCGGCCAACCGAGCTGTTGGCAGGTGCCGGTCTTCCAGTCGATCCCCTTGGGGACGTGCGGCCAGCTCGCGATCCCGAGCCGGTCCGGCTTGACCGCCTGCCAGACGTCGATGAACGGGTGCCCGACGACGAGGACGTGCTTGCCGACGGGGGAGCGGGCGATGCCCTGCGCGATCCGCGCCTCCTTCGACCCCGGGACGAGGTGGTCGACCAGGACCCCGACCCGGCGCTGCGGGCCGGGCTTGAAGTCGCGGAGGTGGTCGGCCAGGTCGTCGACGCCGCCGAGGTACTCGACCACGACGCCCTCGATCCGGAGGTCGTCGCCCCAGACCTTCTCCACCAGCTCGGCGTCGTGCCGGCCCTCGACGAAGATCCGGCTGGCCCGGGCCACGCGAGCCCGGGCGCCCGGCACCGCGACCGAGCCGGACGCCGTACGTGTGGGGGCGGCCGGGGCTCCGGTGCGCACGGGGCGGGTGAGGATCACCGGCTTGCCCTCGATCAGGAAGCCAGGGCCCAGGGGGAACGTACGACGCTTGCCGCGCCTGTCCTCCAACGTCAGGGTGTCGATGTCGCGGTCGACCGCGACCACCTCACCGCACCAGTCGGTGGTGACCTCCTCCACGACCATGCCGAGCTCCGTCGGGACCTCGACCGCTCGGCCGTTGGCCGGCTTGCGCCAATCGGTGGAGAGGACGTCGGTTCCGTAGGGATCGGGAGGCACCGGGCTACGGTATGGACCGCACGACAGCATCGGGGGAGGCCACGCCGTGGAGAACAGAAGACGACCAACGAGCAACAGCGGAATTGCACGCGGTCTGGGGGGACGAAAGGGTTTCTCCTCAGGCGACTTCGAGGGTGGTGATCGTCCGCCCGCGGCCACGTCGAGGGCCGAGCGGGTGGCTGCCGTGCGCAACTGGCACGACGCGATCAACCACTTCGAGGACTACGCCGACGAGGACCGCGTGCGGATGAACCGCTTCAAGCCGTCGGTGGAGCTCGTGGTCGCCGCGTTGGTCGTGCTGGTCTTCGTCGGCGGGTACGCGGCGTTCATCGCAGTCCTCGCGCTGACCCGATGACCGTTCAGTCGATGTCGCCCTCCTGGTCCGGGGCCTGACTCGCACCGTCGTCGTTGCCGAGGCCCTCCTGGGTGGCGTCCATCTCGAGCTCCTCCTGGCTCTTGGTCGACTCGTCGTCGGGGTCGAGCGGCTCGGCCAGCGGGTTGTCCTCGCCGGGCTGGAGGTCCTCGGGCAGCTGGTCGTCGGAGATGCCGCCGATGGTCTCGGAGCTCGGGGCGGCGGTGTCGCCGGAGTGGTCCGAGTCGGCCGGGCTGGTGCCGCTGGTGGCCCGGGGGTTCTCGGTGGACGCTGCCGGCTCGGTCTGGGGCTCGCTGTTCTCGCTCATGCCCCCAGTCCTACCGACCCCCGTGGCACCGCGTCCAGCCCCCTCTGGGTGTGCCGGGGCGGGCGACGTCAGATCAGCGGGAGCCGCTTCTGGCTGCGGGGCAGGTGCTCGTAGCCCAGGCGTACGGCGCTCTCCAGCCGCTCGCGCTCCCACGGCCACTCGCCCTGGGCCAACGCCTGCGACTGGGGCACGCCCCGGGAGGCGAGGTCCCGGATGGTCTCGGCGATGACGCCCAGCTCCATGCGCTGCTCCTGCACGAAGTCCTTGTCGACCACCTGCCCGTGGCCGGGGACGACAACGGTGGCGTCGGTCATCAGCTCGATCACGAGGTCGAGCGTCAACGGCCACTCGAGCGGCCAGGAGTCGTCGCCGATGAACGGCGGGTCCGACTCCTCGACGAGGTCGCCACCGACCAGCACGTCGGCGTCGGGCACCCGGACCACGAGGTCGCCGGAGGTGTGGCCCCGGCCCGGGTGGATCAGCTCGACCGCGCGGTCGCCGAGGTCGACCTGCACGGCGGAGGAGAAGGTCCGGGTCGGCAGGTGGAGGGTGGTGGCCAGGATCTCCTCGCGACGCGGGTGGTCGGTGTCCTGCTCGTATGTCTCGAAGGTCTGACGGGCCGAGTCCTCGATGTGGTCGCGTGCCCACTCCGTGGCGTGGATCGGCATGTCGCCGAACTGCTCGACCATCGTGGCGTTGCCGAAGTGGTGGTCCCAGTGCTCGTGGGTGTTGACCAGGCAGGTGAGCGGTCCCGCGCCGAGGCGGCGTACGTCGTCGGCGACGATCCGCGCCTGCGCGGCGGATCCGTGCGTGTCGACCATCAGCAGGCCGCCGGAGCCGCCGATCAGCGTGATGTTGACGTGCATCCAGTCGTAGTGCGCCACCCAGACCCGCGGGGCGACCTCCTCGAACCGGGGCGTGGAGTCGGGCATGCCAGCGAGCCTACGGACTCCTAGTAGGCTTGGCACTCAGGACGAACGAGTGCCAGAAGCCAGTGTCCATCAGACAACGCGAGCGAGGAGGGCCCGTGGTCGACGACCGCAAGCTCGACGTGCTGCGCGCCATCGTGGAGGACTACGTCGCCACGGAGGAGCCGGTGGGCTCCAAGGCACTGGTCGAGCGGCACGGCCTGGGTGTCTCGCCCGCGACCGTCCGCAACGACATGGCGTCGCTGGAGGAGGAGGGCTACATCCACCAGCCCCACACCAGCGCCGGCCGGGTGCCGACCGACAAGGGCTACCGCCTCTTCGTCGACAAGCTCGCCACGCTCAAGCCGATGAGCACGGCGGAGCGCCGGGCGATCTCGACGCTGCTGGACGGTGCGGTCGACCTCGACGACGTGGTGCAGAAGTCCGTACGACTGCTGAGCCAGCTCACCCGCCAGGTCGCCATCGTCCAGTACCCCACGCTCTCGCGGTCCACGGTGCGCCACGTCGAGCTGGTCGCGCTGACGCCGACGCGCGTGATGCTCATCCTGATCCTCAGCACCGGCCGCGTCGAGCAGCGCCTCGTCGAGCTCGACTCGGAGATGCCGGAAGCCGACCTCGCCGAGCTCCGGGTCGCCGTCAACCGGGCGAGCGCGGGCGTGCAGATCGCGGCCGCCGCAGCCGCCGTGGGCGACCTGCCCGACGCCGTACGCCCCGAGCAGGCCGACTCCACCCGCGCGATCGTGGGCGTCCTCGCCGAGGCGATGTCCGACCACCGCAGTGACGAGCGCGTCGCCGTGAGCGGCACCGCCAACCTGGCGCGCTACGGCGACTTCGACACCGCCGTCCGACCGCTCCTCGAGGCGCTGGAGGAGCACGTCGTGCTGCTCAAGCTGCTGGGGGAGTCGGGCAGCGACGCCGTCACTGTCCGCATCGGGCACGAAGGCCCCTACTCCGAGCTCGCCGCGACCAGCGTCGTGGCCACCGGCTACGGCCCCCAGGAGTTCCACCTCGGCTCCCTGGGCGTGGTCGGACCGACCCGAATGGACTACCCCGGATCCATGGCAGCCGTACGCGCCGTCGCGCGCTACGTCTCGCGGATCCTCGATGAAGGAAACCAGTGACTCAGGACCCCTACGAGATCCTCGGCGTCAGCCGCGACGCGAGCGCCGACGACATCAAGAAGGCCTACCGCAGGTTGGCCCGACAGCTGCACCCCGACGTCAACCCCGACCCGGAGACGCAGGATCGCTTCAAGGACGTCTCCCGCGCCTACGAGGTGCTGAGCGACTCCGGCAAGCGGGCGGCGTACGACCGTGGCGGCGACGCGTTCAGCCAGGGCTTCGGCGGCGCCGGCCAGGGCTTCTCCTTCACCGACATCATGGATGCGTTCTTCGGTGGCGGAGCCGCAGCAGGGGGCGCCACCCGCGGGCCGCGCTCGCGTGCCCGCCGGGGCCAGGACGCGCTGATCCGGCTCGACGCGACGCTGGCCGAGGCGGCCTTCGGGGTGACCCGCGAGATCAAGGTCGACACGGCGCTCACCTGCGAGGCATGTGAGGGCCAGGGCACCGCGCCCGGCACCTCGCCGACCGTCTGCGAGACCTGCCACGGCAACGGCGAGGTCGCCGTCGTGCAGCGGTCGTTCCTCGGCGAGATCCGCACCCTGCGCCCGTGTGCGGCCTGCCGCGGCTACGGCTCGGTCATCCCCGACCCCTGCCGCGAGTGCTCCGGCGACGGGCGGGTCCGCACCCGCCGCACGCTGACCGTGAAGATCCCCGCAGGCGTCGACCACGGCACGCGCGTCCAGCTCGCGGGCCAGGGCGAGGTCGGCCCCGGCGGCGGACCCGCCGGCGACCTCTACGTCGAGATCCACGTCGCGCCCCACAAGACCTTCACCCGCCACGGCAACGACCTGCACACCACGGTCTCGCTGCCGATGACCGCGGCGGCGCTCGGCACCCAGCTGACCCTCCCGCTGCTCGAGGCCGACGTGGCCTCGTCCGACTCCGAGACGGCGACCACCTTCGACCTCGAGGTCCGTCCCGGCACCCAGTCCGGCACCGAGCAGGTGATCCGCGGCTTCGGCGTGCCGAGCCTGCGCGGCGGTCGCGGCGACCTCGTGGTGAGCATCTCGGTGGACACCCCGACCCGACTCGACGCGCGCCAGGAGGAACTGCTGCGCGAGCTGGCGGCGATCCGCGACGAGGAGACGCCCGACGGCCAGGTCGAGGCGCCGCACAAGACGATGTTCGGTCGGCTCCGCGACGCCTTCCAGGGCTGAGCGGTGTCGCTCCCGGTCCACCTGGTCGAGTCGCTGGGTGGCGTGACGACGGGCGCTCTCGTCGAGGTGACCGGTGACGAGGCGCACCACGCCGTCGCCGTACGACGGCTGCGTGAGGGCGAGCAGGTCGTGCTGACCGACGGCCTCGGGTCCTCCGTCACCGGTGAGGTCGCCTCCACGGGCAAGCGGGTCTTCACCGTCACCGTCGGCTCCGTCGAGCACGTGGAGCGCCCCGAGCCCGCCGTCACCGTCGTCCAGGCCCTGCCCAAGGGCGACCGGGGCGAGCTCGCGGTGGAGGTGCTCACCGAGGTCGGGGTGGACCGGATCGTCCCGTGGGCGGCGTCGCGCTCCGTCGCGGTCTGGAAGGGCGAGCGGGCTGCCAAGTCCCATGCCAGGTGGCAGGCGACGGCCCGTGAGGCCGCCAAGCAGTCGCGACGGTCCTGGCTCCCGACCGTGACGCCGCTGGCGTCGACTGCCGACCTGGTGTCGCTGGTCGCCGAGGCCGATCTGGCGGTGGTGCTCCACGAGGGCGCGGCCTCGCCGCTCAGCGCCCTCGACGTGCCGGCCTCCGGTCGGATCGTCGTCGTGGTCGGCCCCGAGGGCGGTATCGCGCCCGACGAGCTGGCCGCACTCGCCGACGCCGGTGCGCAGGGCGTACGACTCGGCGCCGAGGTGCTGCGGACGTCCACCGCTGGTGTCGTCGCGGTGGCAGCGCTGCTGGCGCGCACCGGGCGCTGGGCCTGAGGCTCACCGCCCAGGCGTGTCGGACAGGACGAACCCGGCGTACGGCGGTGGGGCGAGCGTGGCGGGCCCCCGACCTTCTGACTTTGTCCTGTCCGACAGCCCCAGGCGTGTCGGACAGGACGAACCCGGCGTACGGCGGTGGGGCGAGCGTGGCGGGCCTCCTACCTTCTGACTTTGTCCTGTCCGACGCGCACGCCGGGACCGCTCAGTCGACGATCGTGATCCGGCGGGTGTCGGTGTGGAACCGGCCCTCGCCCGAGGGGTCGTCGGTCTGGGAGATCACGACGTAGTCGCCCGGGGGGACGCCGCTGAGGTCGAAGGTGACCGTGAAGGGGAACAGCTTGTCCTCGTAGGTTCCCGCGATCGCCGGCTCCTGACGTACGACGGCTGTGCCCTCCCACCGCTGGATCCGGGTCACGACGTTGCCCTCGAAGGAGTTGGCCACGCCAATCACGGTGAAGGGCTCGTCGTTGTCGACCTCCTGCCCCTCCGTGGGGTCGGACAGGGACACGTGGGCGAGCACCTCGAGGTCGGACCCGGCGGCCAGCGGCTCGGAGGCGGGCACGCCGAGCACCTGGTCGGTGATCTCCCCGAAGATCAGGAAGCGGACCGGCAGTCGCTCGCCGACCGCCGCCTGGGCCGTCCGGACCAGCTGCTCGACCGCGAGACCGGCCTCGACCGCCGACAGGTTGCCCCGGTCGTGGAGGTCGTCCTGGGGATCCCCGCCGAGCGAGATCTCGATGAGATCGCCGCCCGCGTCAACGGTCGCGGTTGCCGATGTGAGGGACGGCCACGGCACCCGGTAGTCCGGGTCGAGCGGCGTGAGCGGGCCTCGGTCGCCGTCACGCCCGACTGCGGCGGCCACCGCCGCCTGCAGCGGGTCGCCCGGGAGCCGCCGGAACTCCCGGTAGAGACGCGGCCCGTCGGGGGTGTCGCCGAGGTAGTAGACCGCCACCGTCGACGACGGCACCTCGGTCGCGGTCGGCGACGGGTCGGACGCGGTCTGCGAGGGTGTGGGGGCCGCCGGGTCCGGCTCGGTGCTGCGCGGCGTACCTCCCGTGCTGAGCGCCACCGCCGTCACCACCGACGCCGCGACGAGGCCGACGCCGCCGGCAGCCCACCAGCCCCGACCCGTACGTCGACCGCTCGAGGCCGTGGCGGCGCGGATGGCCTCCAGCCGGTCGCCCGGCTCGACGCCGTCGGTCACCTCGTGCAGGAGCTCGTTGATCCGGTCGCGGCTCATGATCCGTCCTCCCACCAGTCGCCGAGCAGCTCGCGCAGGGCGGCGCTGCCTCGGTGTGCGTGTGCCTTGACCGAGCCGGGCGAGATGTCCAGTGCATCGGCGATCTGCGCCTCCGACCAGTCGAGGTAGTGCCGGAGCACGAGCACCTCGCGCTGGCGCTCGGAGAGCTGGAGGAGCGCAACACGTACGGCGTCGCGGCGGGCGCCGCCGATCGACGGACCGTCGACGCTGCCCTCACCCGGGGCGCTCGTCCGCGCATGCCGTTCGACGACGGCGCGGTGCCGCAGCGCCGAGCGCGAGCGGTTGACCACGGCCTGTCGCAGGTAGGCCAGCGCCTTGTCCGGGTCGCGCAACCGGGACCAGTGGCCGTGCATCTCCACGAACGCGTCCTGCACCACGTCCTCGGCGGAGGCCTGGTCGTGCACCAGCAGGACGGAGAGCCGGACGAGCTGGCGCCAGTGCGCGGCGTACAGCTGCTCGACCGCCGTATCGGCGTCGGCGCCGCGGAGGGCAAGGTGCTCGGTCACGGGCACCCTCCCTCGACGAGGTCTGGTCTGGATGGTCACGATAGTGGACGCGCCAGCCCCGTGGCCGGTTGACAGCTACTGATGAGTTGGTGGGTTGGGCGGGTCGGCAGGCGCGCCGGGGCTACCCAAGTCGCCAACTCACGAGTTGGTCAGCCAACTGGTGAGTTGGCGGCGGCCCCCCGGTTCACAGCTAACGCACGGTGATGGTCTTGGTGTCGACCGCAGGCCCGTTGCCCTCGGCGCCCCCGCTGGGGTCGTCGGTCTCGCACCGGACGACCACCTCGCCGGTGACGCCGGTCAGGGAGAGCTCGACCTCGAACGGGAACAACCGGTCCTCCGTCCACCCGGCCGCCTGGTAGCCCTCGAGCGCGACCTCCTGACCACCTGCGATGAGCCGGCAGGGCCCGGACGCCTCGAAGGAGTTGGCGACTCCGGTGACCTTCAGCGTGTCGCCGGTGACGATGTCGCCCTCCGCGGGGGAGGTGATGTTCACGAGGTTGAGCGTCTCGAGGGCGCTCGCCTCGTCGTACTGCGTGTCCGTGGGCAGGCCGAGGAGCCGGAGGTCTGGTCCGCCGCGCTTGACGAGCACGGATATCCGCTCCTGCTGCACGCCTTGGAGCGTGTAGACCAGCTGCTGCATCGCGAGCCGTGCCTCCCGTCGCGTCATCCCGTCGGGTCGCTCGGTGAAGCCGTCCCCGGGGATCTGCACCAGCAGGATGTTGTCCGTCGCACCCACGTCGGCGACCTCCATCGTGGGCCAGAGCGTGCGGTAGTCGGGATCGTCCGGCTGGCCTCCGCCCATGACGAGTCGCGCCGCCTCGGTCAGGGGGTTTCCCTGCACCCGGTGGAACTCGCGGAAGAGCCGGGGCTCGCCACCGGGACCGTCGCCGACCCAGTAGATCGGCACGGCGGTGCCATCGTCCTCTGGAGTCGTCTCGGAGGGCTCCGCCGGGGACGGCTCCTCCGAGGGCGACGGCGTCGGCTCGCTGGTCGGCTCGCTGGTCCCGCCCGAGGTCGGCGCCGGGTCGTCGGAGCCGCTGCACGCGGTGAGAGCCAGGCTGCTCGCCACGACGACGGCGGTCGCGCCCGCCCATCGTCGTACGACGGGACGCCGGGAGGGGAAGGTCATGTCGGTCACGGTAGTGGGACGTTCCGCCGGCTCGATCGGTTACACGCCGCGGCGGCAGGACCTAGGCTGGGGGGATGAGCGATCCGGCCGACGACTGCATCTTCTGCAAGATCGTCGCCGGCGCCATCCCTGCCGACGTGCTGGGCCGCAACGAGCACGCGATCTCGTTCAGGGACCTCCATCCGCAGGCGCCGTTCCACGCCCTCGTGGTGCCGCTCGACCACTACGAGAACGCGGCAGCCTCGGCCGCCGCCGACCCGGCGATCCTCGGTCACGCCGTGGCGCTGGCCGACGAGGTCGCGAAGGCCTCCGGCAACGACGAGTACCGACTCATCGCCAACACCGGTGCCGGCGCCGGGCAGAGCGTCTTCCACACCCACTTCCATGTGCTCGGCTCGACGGCCGCCATGACCGAGTCCCTGATCTGAGTCGACGACATGAGCCGCACCCGATCCCTCTGCGCAGCACTCCTGGCCACCGGCCTGCTCGCGCTCTCCGCCTGCGGCGGCGGCGCCGACTCCGACACCGAGGAGCGCGCCACCCAGCCCGCCGACGCCTCGACCTCCGTCTCGCCCACGGCGGAGGATGACGCGGCAGCAGCGGAGGGCCACGACGGCCACTACGCGGAGCCGGCGAAGTCCAAGGCCCTGCGTGCGGGAGAGACGCGTACGACGATCGCGATGCCCGGCAGCTACACGCCGTCCGCTCCCTACGGCACCGGCACCGACGACTACCGGTGCTTTCTCCTCGACCCCGAGCTCGACCGGAACACGTGGCTCACCGGCACCCAGGTGCTGCCCGGCAACCCCGACGTGGTCCACCACGTGATCCTCTTCCAGGTGCGTCCCGGCCAGGTCGACGCGGCCGAGGCGAAGGACGCGGCCGACGAGGACGAGGGCTGGACCTGCTTCGGTGGCCCCGGGCTCGAGCGCTTCCAGAACGTCGACAGGTCCTCGTGGATCGGCGCGTGGGCGCCGGGTGGCAAGGAGACGGTCATGAAGCCCGGCTTCGGCATCCGCCTCGCCAAGGGCAGCCGGATCGTGATGCAGGTCCACTACAACCTGCTCGCCGGCCAGCAGCCTGACACCTCCGCCGCCCAGCTGCGACTGGCCCAGGGCAAGCGCCCCCTCCAGGCACTCACCACCATGCTGCTGCCCGCGCCCGTCGAGCTGCCGTGCCGGCCGAAGCATGGGGACGGGCCGCTCTGCGACCGTGCCGCCGCCCTCGCCGACGTCAAGGAGCGGTTCGGCGCCGAGGGCAACACCGCCGACCTCCTCTACTTCCTCTGCGGCGGTGAGCCGAAGCCCGGCAAGGAGCAGTCGTGCGTGCGGACCCTGGCCGAGCCGATGACGATCCACGGCGTCGCCGGCCACATGCACCTGCTGGGCCGCTCGATCAAGATCGAGATCAACCCCGGCACCCCCCAGGCCAGGACCATCCTCGACATCCCTGTGTGGGACTTCGACGACCAGGGGAGCCGTCCGATCGAGCCGATCCGCCTCGACGCGTTCCAGCAGGTCAAGGTGACGTGCACGCACGTCCAGTGGCTGCGCGACAGGCTGCCGTCCTTCGAGGGCCAGCCCGACCGCTACGTCGTGTGGGGCGAGGGCACCACCGACGAGATGTGCCTCGGGATGCTGCAGGTCACCCGCCCCTGACGTCCGCCTCCCGCCCTGCCTGTTCATCATGGGATGTCGGCGAACATGCACTTCCCCGTGTCAATTGACCTAGGGAAGTGCCCACTGGTCGACATCCCATGATGAACAGACGCGGTCAACCGAGTGGGCCGCACGCCACCCGCTCGGTAGCATGGAGGGGCTCCGCCACCGACCCGGAAGGCCGCCCGTCACGGGCATCCATGACTGACACGACCCGCACCGACACCCAGCAGGACAAGCCGACCCACACCGTCGTCGTCCCCAACAGCATCGACATGGTGTCGGTCCTGGGCCCGGGCGACGAGCACCTCCGGTTGATCGAGCGGGCCTTCGACGCCAGCGTCCACGTGCGCGGCAACCGCATCACCCTGGCCGGCGACTCCGCCGAGGTCGCGATGGCCGAGCGCCTCCTCGACGAGATCGTCACGCTCGTCCGCACGGGCCAGGGCGTGAGCGGCGAGACGGTCGAGCGGATCATCCAGATGCTGCAGACCGAGACGCAGGAGCGCCCGGCCGACGTGCTGAGCCTCAACATCTTGTCCAACCGCGGCCGCACGATCCGTCCCAAGACGCTCAACCAGAAGCGCTACGTCGAGGCGATCGACAACAGCACGATCACCTTCGGCATCGGCCCGGCCGGCACCGGCAAGACCTACCTCGCGATGGCCAAGGCCGTGCAGGCGCTCCAGGCCAAGGAGGTCAACCGGATCATCCTGAGCCGCCCGGCCGTCGAGGCCGGCGAGCGACTCGGGTTCCTGCCCGGCACGCTGAGCGAGAAGATCGACCCCTACCTCCGCCCGCTCTACGACGCCCTGCACGACATGGTCGACCCCGAGACCATCCCCAAGCTGCTCGCCGCCGGCACGATCGAGGTCGCGCCGCTGGCGTTCCTGCGCGGTCGGTCGCTCAACGACTCCTTCATCATCCTCGACGAGGCACAGAACACCACGGCCGAGCAGATGAAGATGTTCCTGACCCGGCTGGGCTTCGGCTCGCGCATGGTGGTCACCGGCGACACCAGCCAGGTCGACCTCCCCTCCGGCACCAAGTCCGGGCTGCGGGTGGTCGAGGGCATCCTCGACAGCGTCGACGACATCACCTTCTGTCGCCTCACCGGCACCGACGTCGTACGCCACCGGCTGGTCGGGCGCATCGTCGAGGCCTACGAGGTCTTCGACGCCCACGCGCAGGTCCAGCGCCCCAAGACGGGCCCGACCAAGACCGAGCGGAGCACCCGATGAGCATCGAGGTCCTCAACGAGTCCGGCCTGGAGTTCGACGTACGCCGCCTCTCCCGGCTGGCGCGCTTCGTGATGGAGCAGATGCGGGTGCACCCGCAGGCCGAGCTGTGCATCAAGGCCGTCGACGAGGACACCATCGCCGAGCTCAACGGCCAGTGGATGGAGAAGGAGGGGCCGACCGACGTGCTCGCCTTCCCCATGGACGAGCTGCGCCCCGGCAAGGTCAACGAGGAGCCCGAGGAGGGCGTGCTCGGCGACCTCGTGCTGGCTCCGGCCATCGCCGAACGACAGGGTGAGGAGGCCGGGCACGGTCGCGAGGCCGAGATCGACCTGCTCACCGTCCACGGGATCCTGCACCTCCTGGGCTACGACCACGCCGAGCCCGACGAGCACGCCGTGATGTTCGGCCTCCAGGGCCAGCTGCTGGAGCAGTGGCGCTCGAGCCAGGCACCCTGATCATGACCTCCGACATCTGGCAGCTCGGATCGGCGGTCCTGCTGGTCAACCTGGCCGGGCTCTTCTCCGCCGCCGACGCAGCGCTGGCCAGCTTCTCGCGGGCGCGCGCCGAAGAGATGCGCAACGAGGGCAGACCGGGCGCCGCGCGTCTCGTCATGCTGCTCGACGACCCGGCGCGCTACCTCAACACGGCCCTCCTGCTGCGCCTCTTCTGCGAGGTCAGCGCCATCGTGCTGGTCACGACCTGGGCACGTGACGTCTACGACGGCGCCTGGCTGCCGACCGTGCTCACCACAGTTGCCGTGATGACGGTCGTCTCGTTCGTGGTGATCGGCGTCGCCCCGCGCACGATGGGTCGGCAGCACGACGCGAAGGTGGCGCTCATCTCGGCCCGACCGATCTCCGTGGTGACCACCATCCTCGGTCCCATCCCGGCGCTGCTGATCATGCTCGGCAACGCGATCACCCCCGGCAGGGGCTTCAGCGAGGGCCCGTTCTCGACCGAGACCGAGCTGCGCGAGCTGGTCGACCTGGCCGAAGCGTCGGCGGTCATCGAGTCGGGCGAGCGCAGGATGATCCACTCCGTGTTCGAGCTCGGCGACACCTCCACGCGCGAGGTGATGGTCCCGCGGCCCGACATGGTCTACATCGAACGGCACAAGAACCTGCGACAGACCCTGTCCCTCTTCCTGCGCAGCGGCTACTCCCGCATCCCGGTCACCGGTGAGAACCTCGACGACATCGTCGGCATGGCCTATCTCAAGGACCTGGTGCGGCGCGACTTCGAGGCGCCCGACGTGGAGTTCACCCAGCGCGTCGACGAGGTGATGCGGCCCGTGCACTACGTGCCCGACTCCAAGCCCGTCGACGCCCTGCTCACCGAGCTCCAGGCCCGCCGCCAGCACATCGCCGTCGTCGTCGACGAGTACGGCGGCACCGCCGGCCTGGTCACGATCGAGGACGTGCTGGAGGAGATCGTCGGCGAGATCACCGACGAGTACGACGCCGAGGAGGTCGAGGTCGAGCACCTGGAGGACGGTGTCATCCGGGTCTCCTCCCGCTATCCGGTCGACGACCTCGACGAGCTGGTCGGCTTCACGGTCGAGGACGACGACGTCGACAGCGTGGGAGGCCTGATGGCCAAGCACCTGGGGAAGGTCCCGATCCCGGGGTCGGTGGTGGAGTGCCACGGCCTGCGCCTGGAGGCGGAGCGCGCCACCGGGCGCCGCAACAAGATCGAGGCGGTGTTGGTGTCCGTGGTGCCGACCGAGGTGGAGGACGGCGCCGCCCCCACCCAGCCCACGTCCGCCGGTCGCTGAGCACCGCACCTGCAGCTGATCACTAGACTGGGCGGCATGAGCGACCTGACGGACGACCTGGGCGCCGAGGACGCGAAGCTGGTGACCCTGGCCCGCGCGACCAGGTCCCGCGCCCGCGCCCGTGAAGGTGCGGCGGTCCGCGACCTCGACGGACGGACGTACGCCGCCGCCAGCATCCGCCTCACCAACCTGCACCTCTCCGCGCTGGAGGTCTGCGTCGCCATGGCGATCTCGTCCGGCTCGACCGGGCTCGAGGCGGCCGTGGTGCTCACCGAAGGCGACGTGGTCGACGTCAGGGCCGCCAGCGACTTCGCCGGTCCCGGCGTGCCCGTCCTGGTCGGCGACGCCGAGGGCCGCATCCACACGCGGCAGAGCACCCACGGCGCTTGACCTCGCGGCAGGTCTCCACAGTCGCTAGCGTGGCACCGTGCGCGTGCCAGTGGGTTGGGAGCACCATTCCGGGGGCGTGGCGAGGCTCAGGGAGTCCTACGCCGCCCTCCCGCCGCATGCCCCGGTCCGGTTGGCCAAGCGCACCAGCAACCTGTTCCGCGGGCGCGACGCGCTGGGGCCCGGGCTCGACGTGTCGGGTCTCGACGGCGTCATCGAGGTCTCGGGCGACGTCGCCGAGGTGCAGGGGATGTGCACCTACGAGCACCTGGTGGAGGTGACCCTGGCCCACGGCCGCATCCCCCTCGTCGTGCCCCAGCTGCGGACGATCACCCTCGGCGGAGCCGTGAGCGGCCTGGGCATCGAGTCCACCAGCTTCCGCAACGGGCTGCCCCACGAGTCGGTGACCGAGATGGACGTGATGACGGGCTCGGGGGAGATCGTCACGACCCGGCCCGGCGACGACCTGTTCGACGCCTTCCCCAACTCCTACGGCTCGCTCGGCTACGCCGTCCGGTTGCGGATCGAGCTCGAGCCGGTGGCGCCCTACGTCGCCCTGCGCCACGTGCGCTTCGACGACGCCGCCGCCCTGGCGGAGGCGGTCGCGCGCATCACCGACGAACGCGAGTGGGCCGGGGAGCGCGTCGACGGCCTCGACGGAGTCGCGTTCACCCCCGACGAGCTCTACCTCACCCTCGCCCGCTGGACCGACGAGCCGGGCCCGACGAGCGACTACGCGGGCCAGCAGGTCTACTTCCGCTCGCTCCAGGAGCGTGCCACCGACCGGCTCACGGTCCTCGACTACCTCTGGCGCTGGGACACCGACTGGTTCTGGTGCTCGCGCGCCTTCGGCGCCCAGCACCCGGTCGTACGCCGCGTGTGGCCGCGCCGCCTGCGCCGTTCCGACGTCTACTGGAAGCTGGTCGCCCTCGATCGCCGCTTCGGCATCGGCGACCGGCTCGACCGGCGTGCCGGGCGCCCCCAGGGCGAGCGGGTCGTCCAGGACGTCGAGATCCCGGCGGACCGGCTCGCGGAGTTCCTCGACTGGTTCGACCGCGAGGTCGGCATGCGCCCGGTGTGGCTGTGCCCTCTGCGGCTCCGGCGCGGCGGTGAGGACGCGAGCGACGGCAGGCCCTGGCCCGGTTATCCGCTGAACACCGGCACGACCTATGTCAACGTCGGCTTCTGGGGAGTCGTCAACGTGGGGCCGGAGGCGCCGAGCTCCCCCCGCAACCGGGCGATCGAGGCGAAGGTCTCCGAGCTCGGGGGCCACAAGAGCCTCTACTCCGAGGCGTTCTACGAGCGCTCGGAGTTCGACCGCCTGTACGACGGCGCCAACCTGGCGCGCGCGAAGGCGCTGCACGACCCCGAGGACCGACTGACCCCTCTCTACGACAAGGTGGTGGGACGACGATGAGCTCCAGTTCCAGCTCGACGGCACCGGGACAGATGACCATCGCCCACGCGGTGGACCGGCTGGTGAAGGGAGGGCTGCCGCTGCACTTCACGGCGTACGACGGCAGCAGCGCCGGTCCTCCCGACGCTCAGCTCGGCATGCACCTGCGCACCGTGCGTGGCTTGTCCTTCATGATGACCGCACCGGGTGACCTCGGCATGGCCCGGGCCTACGTCAGCGGCGACCTCGACCTCTCCGGAGTCCACCCGGGCGACCCCTACGACGCTCTCGTGCTGCTCAAGGACCACACGAAGTTCCGGATGCCCTCTCCTGCCGAGGCGCTGATGATCGCGCGTGGGCTCGGCCTGTCCCACCTGCGCCCGCCGGCGCCGCCACCGCAGGAGCACCTGCCGCGCTGGCGGCGGGCGGTCGAGGGGCTGCGGCACTCGATGATGCGCGACGCAGACGTGATCTCCCACCACTACGACGTCTCCAACCGCTTCTACGAGTTGGTCCTCGGCCCGTCGATGGCCTACACCTGCGCGCTCTACGAGACGCCGGAGGCGACGCTCGAGGAAGCCCAGGCTGCGAAGTTCGACCTGGTCTGCCGCAAGCTCGACCTCCGGCCCGGGCAACGGTTGCTCGACGTGGGGTGCGGCTGGGGCACGATGGTCCGCCATGCCGCGCGGGAGTACGGCGTGAAGGCCCTCGGGGTGACGCTGTCGCTCGCGCAGGCCCAGTGGGCCAAGGAGGCCATCGACCGGGAGGGCCTGGGTGACCTCGCCGAGGTTCGCCACCTCGACTACCGCGACGTCATCGAGACCGGCTTCGACGCGGTCAGCTCGATCGGCCTCACCGAGCACATCGGCGTGCGCAACTACCCGGCCTACTTCGGCCACCTGCGCGACCGGCTCAAGCCCGGCGGCCGCCTGCTCAACCACAGCATCACCCGGCCCCACAACGGCCGGCAGGAGACCGGCGCGTTCATCGATCGCTACGTCTTCCCCGACGGCGAGCTGATCGGCTCCGGCACGATCATCTCGGCCGCGCAGGACCAGGGCCTGGAGGTCCAGCACTCCGAGAACCTCCGCCTGCACTACGCCTCCACGCTCAGGGACTGGAACCGCAACCTGGTCGAGCACTGGGACGAGTGCGTCGCGGAGGTGGGTCAGGGCACGGCCCGGGTGTGGGGCGTCTACATCGCCGGCTCGCGGGTCGGCTTCGAGCGTGG
The DNA here is from genome assembly GCA_963843815.1 of uncultured Actinomycetota bacterium. Classification (GTDB taxonomy): domain Bacteria; phylum Actinomycetota; class Actinomycetes; order Propionibacteriales; family Nocardioidaceae; genus Nocardioides. The sequence goes on from CAWJLX010000007.1 coordinate 227,578, forward strand.
AGAGGTGGAGCTGCACCAGGTCCTGGCGACGCGCAACCACGAGGACGGCCGGTCCGAATTCCCGATGCGCCCTGACTGGTGAGGCACCGATAACCTCATCGGGTGAGCACCCGCGCAGCGCAGTTCCAGGCGACCGTACGTCGCCGCGAGCCGCTGACTGACCACCTCGTCAGGCTGGTCCTCGACGGTCTCGACGGGTTCGCGAGCACCGGTGTGCCCGACGAGTGGGTCGGTCTCGTGGTGCCCGGCCAGTTCCAGAGCCGCTACTACACGGTGCGGTCCTTCGAGCAGGGTGAGCTGACGCTCGACGTGGTGGTCCACGACGTCGGGCTCGTCACCGAGTGGGCGATGCGCGACTGCATCGGCGACGAGGTCACGATCACCGAGCCCAAGTCGTCGTTCGCGCCACCGGCGGGGGCCGGTTGGCTGCTGCTGGTCGGCGACCTCACGGCCATGCCGGCCGTGGCCCGGATCGTCGAGACCCACCCCGAGCTGCCGACGTACGTCATGGCGGAGGTGCCCGACGACCTGGGCGACTACCTGCCCGATCATGCACAGGTCACCTGGCTGACCCCGCCTGCCGCGGGGCAGAGCGCGCTGGCCGAGGTGGTCGCCGGCATCGACTGGCCCGCGGGCGAGGGCTACTTCTGGATGGCGGGTGAGTCGGCGCAGATGCGCGCGATCCGCAAGCACCTGATGCGCGACCTCGGCCTGCCGACCAGCCACTACGACGTGATGGGCTACTGGCGCGCGACCGCGGGCCGGCAGCCGCGGGCGGTCGATCCCGGCCCGATCTGGCGCGCGGGCAAGGCGGCAGGCAAGAGTGACGAGCAGATCTGGGCTGAATACGACGCGGCGCGAGAGGCAAGCGATGGCTGACGAGCACGAGGGCACCCCGGAGACCGGCGAGCCGGATGCCGAGGTTGGCAGCGAGCTGGACGAGGACCTCGACGAGGACCTCGACGAGGACCAGGAGGACGGGGACGACGGGGAGGACGAGGACGGTCCGGACGGGGACTTCGACGTGTCCGGCGTTGCTCCGGCGAGCGCGTTCTACCAGGCCCCGGAGGGCTACCGGAGCGGCTTCGCGTCGTTCGTCGGGCGCCCCAACGCCGGCAAGTCGACGCTGACCAACGCGCTGGTCGGCCAGAAGATCGTGATCACCTCCTCCAAGCCGCAGACCACCCGCAACGTGGTGCGCGGCATCGTGCACCGAGACGACGCGCAGCTGATCCTGGTCGACACCCCGGGCCTCCACCGGCCGCGGACGCTGCTCGGCGAGCGGCTGAACGACCTGGTCCGCACGACGTGGGCCGAGGTCGACGTGGTGGCGGTGTGCTTCCCTGCCAACGAGAAGATCGGCCCCGGAGACCGGTTCCTGGTCACCGAGCTGGCCAAGGTACGACGCACGATCCGCATCGCGGTCGCCACCAAGACCGACCTGGTCACCCCCGAGCAGCTGGGCCAGCACCTGCTGGACATCGCCACCCTCGGCGAGGAGACCTCGACCGAGTGGGCCGAGATCGTGCCCGTCTCCGCAGTCTCCGGCGACCAGGTGCAGCTGCTGGCCGACCTGCTCGTGGGGCAGATGCCCGAAGGGCCGCCCCTCTACCCCGACGGCGACCTCACCGACGCTCCGGAGGAGGCGCTCGCCGCCGACCTGATCCGTGAGGCCGCTCTGGAGGGCGTACGCGACGAGCTGCCGCACTCGATCGCAGTCGTGGTCGAGGAGATGGGCCTGCGCGAGGGTCGGCCCGCCGACAAGCCGCTGCTGGTGATCGTGGCCAACCTCTACGTCGAGCGCGACTCCCAGAAGGGGATCATGATCGGACACAAGGGTTCCCGGCTGCGGGCCGTGGGCACGGCTGCGCGCAAGCAGATCGAGGCGCTGCTCGGCACCCCGGTCTACCTCGACCTCCAGGTCAAGATCGCCAAGGACTGGCAGCGCGACCCGCGTCAGCTTCGCAAGCTCGGCTTCTGATCGTCGGGGTGGCCGATCGCCCGCACGGCCGGCGGGCACCGCAGCGGCAGCGGTCTACTATCCGGGACATGAGGCGTCGCATCACACTCGCTCCAGCAGGTCTGGCGATCACACTGGTGCTGGCGACCGCAGCCTGCACCGGTGGCGAGGCCGAGAAGGACGACGGTGGCGACGACGAGCCGTCGGCCGAGGTCGCGTGGGAGTTCGTCACCCGCCCCGACCTCACGCCGCCCTTGATCGACGTGACGACCACGGACGCCGCCGCGGGCGAGCTCGCGGCGGGCGACGGACTGGTCTTCCTGGGGGTGAAGGACCAGCGGGAGAAGGGTGCCCCGATGAACGGGCCGGTGATCGTGCGCGCTGACGGCACGCCGGTGTGGGTCCACCCGCAGGGCGACACGCGCTGGACGTACGACGTGCGCGTGCAGGAGTACGAGGGTGAGCCCGTGCTCACCTGGTGGCGCGGGAACACCTTCCCCTTCGGTTACGGCGAGGGCGAGTGGGTGCTGATGGACACCTCCTACCGCGAGATCGCCACGGTCACCACCCCGGACACCCACGCGGACTTCCACGACGCCACGCTGACCGAGGACGGCACCGCGCTGCTGATCAGCTATCCGGTCGTCGAGCAGGACCTCACCGAGCTCGGGGGCCCCGAGGACGGCTACATCCGCGGGTCGAAGGTCTACGAGGTCGACGTCGCCTCCGGCGAGGTGCTCCTGGAGTGGGACATGCTCGACCACGTCCCGCTCTCCGACACCGAGGCCGAGCTGGACCCCGAGGAGGGCGAAGCGGGGACCGAGGACGCTCCGTTCGACCCGTTCCACGTCAACTCGGTCACCGAGGACGCCGACGGCGACCTGCTGGTGTCGGCACGCAACACCCACGCCGTCTACAAGCTGGGGCGCGAGGACGGCGACGTGGACTGGATCCTCGGCGGGAAGAGCAGCGACTTCGAGCTGGGTGACGGCGTCGCCTTCGCCTGGCAGCATGACGCCGAGCGGCAGGACGACGGCACGCTGACGCTGTTCGACAACGAGGCCGCACCGGAGATCGGCGAGGAGTCCCGCGGGCTGCGGCTGGAGGTCGACACGGACACGATGACCGCCTCCGTCGTCACCGAGTACCTGCCGCCGGACGGTCGGCTGTCGGAGAGCCAGGGCAACTTCGAGCAGATGGCCGACGGCACCGTCTTCATCGGCTGGGGATCGAACCCGTTCTACTCCCTCTACACCGCTGACGGCGAGCTGCTGTTGGACGCCGAGCTCGCGGGCGGGATCAGCTACCGGACCTACCTGTTGGACTGGGAGGGGCGACCCGCCGAGCCGCCGAAGTTCTTCCTGAAGGACGAGACCGCCTACGTCAGCTGGAACGGCGCGACCGAGGTCGACTCGTGGCGCTTCGTCGCCGGGGACGACCGGGGGAGCGCGGAGGAGGTTGGCACGGTGCCGGCCGACGCGTTCGAGGTGTCCGTGGAGATGCCGGACGAGGCGTACGTCGGGGCGCAGGCGCTCGACGCGTCCGGGAAGGTGCTGGCGACTGCCGAGCCGGGCGCCTGGCCGTGACCCGGTGGGCACGGACGAAGGCACCGGCATCGAGCTCTGTCAGGCGGGCACCCAGCAGATCCCGTAGTGCTGGCCGGCCGCCCACTGCTCCGCGGTGGGGCTCTCCTGCGACCAGGTGAAGTCGAGCGGGTCGTCGGCGCGCGCCCTGGCCACGTCCCTGCAGGCGGACTCCATCCGGTCCTCGATCACCCCCCTCGACGGCAGCTTCTTGCCGGCGATGTCGACGGTCGAGACCGCTTGCCAGGCGTGCTTCGCGCCGCAGCCGACCCGACGGAAGCCCGGGGTGCCGGGTGCTGCGGTCGCGCACATCGACACGGCAGGGGCGTCGCCCCAGCCCTGCGTCCGGCGCGGCAGCGGGAGGAGCTGTCGGGGGGAGGCGACGGCGACGACGTCGCAGCGGAACCAGTCGGCGCCTGCCGCGGCGTGCTTCGGGCTCGGCGTGAACCACACCGCCTGGGCCATCTTCAGCCGCAGGGCGCGTGGCGTCACGCCCAGGTGCCGGGGGAGCCGGGAGGTGCACGTGGCGCGCGCCTGGCGCTGCGCCGCGCGCGAATCCGTACGCCGGGTGTGCCCCGAGGCGGTCTTCAGCTCGAGCCGGCCGACGGCGTACGTCTGCGCGGTGTGCCTCTTGCGGCAGGACACGGGCGTGGTCCGGCCCACCACCGCGACCGCCTGGCGGAAGGTGAGGTCATGGCACTCGCCGACCTTCGGCCGCGGTCCCGGGTCCGGCGGCTCCGGTTCGGCCTCGGACGGTGTCGAGGTCGGGGACGACGAGCTCGGCTGCGCGAGCGCACCGCCGGGGTCGGCGGACTGCGTCGAGCACCCCGCCCCCAGGAGCGTGACGACCAGACCCGCGGCGAGGGTGCGCAGCGTCGTCATCCCATCACCAGGGCCGCGAGCGTCCCGCCCAGCTCGTACGCCGCCTCCTGCTCCGCCTCGCCCACGTCGCCCAGCACCTCCAGCACCGGCGCGGCCTGGCGCCAGGACAGCGCACCTACGATCGACTGCACCGAGCGCACGGCGCCGGCCGTGTCGTAGCGGCCGTGGACGTAGAGGCCGTAGGGCTTGGGTCCGCCCGCGCCCGCCGCGGCGGACCCGTCGTCGCTGAGGGCGCCGCCGGCCTCGAGGAAGATGGTGTCGAAGAAGTGCTTGAGCGCCCCGCTCATGTAGCCGAAGTTGGCGGGGGTGCCCAGCACGTAGCCGTCCGCCGCCAGCACGTCGCCGGCGTCCGCCTCCAGTGCGGCCCGGACCACCACCTCGACACCCTCGATGGCGTCGTCCGAGGCACCCCTGACCACGGCGTCGGTCAGCGACGTGACAGACAGGGTCGGGGAGTGGTGGACCACCAGCAATTGGGGCATGACGAGAGCCTACGAGGCGAGTAGCGTCGCCGGGCATGACCTTCGACGTGTCCGGCGATGCCTATGACCGCTTCATGGGCCGCTACTCCCGGCCGCTCGCGGGTCAGCTGGCCGGCTGGCTGGACCTCGACGAGGGACAGCGCGCCCTCGACGTCGGCTGCGGGCCGGGCGCCCTCACCGCGCAGCTCGTCGACCGGCTCGGAGCCGACCACGTCGCGGCCGTCGACCCTTCTGCGCCGTTCGTCGACGCCTGTCGCGCCCGGCACCCCGGCGTGGACGTCCGCCAGGGCGGCGCCGAGTCGCTTCCGTTCGACGACGGCACCTTCGACGTCGCGGCCGCGTGCCTGGTCGTGCACTTCATGACCGACCCGGTCGGCGGGCTCGCCGAGATGAAGCGTGTCACGCGCGACGGCGGCTGGGTCGCAGCGACCGTGTGGGACCTGGCCGGCTCGCGTGCCCCCATGGCGCCGCTCTGGGAAGCGGTCGCCGAGGTGGCCCCGGGTCACCCGGACGAGAGCGACTTCCAGGGCGGCTCCCGCGCCAGCCTGGTCGCGGTCCTGGAGGGCGCCGCACTCCGGGACATCGAGGCGGTCGAGCTGGCGGTCACCGTCACCCACCCGTCCTTCGAGGAGTGGTGGGAGCCCTACCAGCACGGCGTCGGACCCGCCGGGGAAGCCGTCGCGGCGTTCGATCCGGAGCGGCGGGCCCACCTCGAGCAGGTCCTGCGACGCAACCTCGGCGACGGCCCCTTCGACGTCACCGCCGTGGCCCACGCGGCACGCGGTCGCGCCTAGGGCCGGTCCGACATGTCTCATCTCGCGGGAGACCCGCAGCGCGATCGGGGAGTCGGGTCTAGACTCGTGGGGTCATGACGCGCAGCCTGTTCCTCCTTCGCAGCCGCAACGAGGCCTCCCAGAATCTGTAGAGCCGGCCCCCTCGTTGCGGAGTGTCGCGCGTGCCGGTCGCCCCTCCAGCAGACCGAGGAACAACCATGACCAACCTGAGCAACACCGCCCACCAGCAGGGCGCCAGCCCCATGCCGTTCAGCCGCTACACGCCGTTCGTGCCCGTCGACGTGCCCGACCGCACCTGGCCGACGAAGAAGGTCGAGAAGGCGCCGCGGTGGCTCTCCACCGATCTGCGCGACGGCAACCAGGCCCTGATCGACCCGATGACCCCGGCCCGCAAGCTCACCATGTTCGAGCTGCTGGTGAGGATGGGCTACAAGGAGATCGAGGTCGGCTTCCCCAGCGCGAGCCAGGCCGACTTCGACTTCGTCCGCAAGCTCATCACCGAGGACCGGATCCCCGACGACGTACAGATCTCGGTGCTGACCCAGGCCCGTGAGGACCTGATCGAGCGCACCGTCGACTCGCTCGTCGGCGCCCCGCGCGCGACGATCCACCTCTACAACGCGACCGCGCCGCTGTTCCAGCGCGTCGTCTTCAACGTCACCCCCGACGAGTGCCGCAACATCGCGGTCCGTGGCACCGAGATGGTCATGAAGTACGCCGAGGAGCGTCTCAACGGCATCGTCGGCTCGCAGGACTTCGGATACCAGTACAGCCCCGAGATCTTCACCCAGTCCGACACCGACTTCGCCCTCAGCGTGTGCGAGTCGGTCTCCGACGTGTGGCAGCCCGAGGCCGGTCGCGAGATCATCCTCAACCTCCCCGCCACGGTCGAGATGTCGACGCCCAACACGTACGCCGACCAGATCGAGTACTTCGGCCGGGGCCTGACCCGCCGCGAGCACTCGGCGATCAGCCTGCACCCGCACAACGACCGCGGCACAGCGGTCGCCGCGACCGAGCTGGCGCTGATGGCCGGCGCCGACCGGGTCGAGGGCTGCCTGTTCGGGCACGGCGAACGGACCGGCAACGTCGACCTCGTCACGCTGGGCATGAACCTCTTCAGCCAGGGCATCGACCCGCAGGTCGACCTCGGCGACATCGACGAGGTCCGACGCACGGTCGAGTACTGCACCAACCTGCCGGTGCACCCGCGCCACCCCTACGCCGGCGACCTCGTCTACACCGCCTTCTCCGGCTCCCACCAGGACGCCATCAAGAAGGGCCTGGAGGACCTGGACAAGAAGGCTGCGGCCCTCGGCGTCCCGGTCGGCGAGCTGCCGTGGGAGGCGCCGTACCTCCCGATCGACCCCAAGGACGTCGGCCGCACCTACGAGGCCGTGATCCGGGTCAACAGCCAGTCCGGCAAGGGTGGCGTCGCCTTCGTCCTCAAGTCCGAGCACAAGCTCGACCTGCCGCGACGCGCGCAGATCGAGTTCAGCCGGGTCGTCCAGCAGCGCACCGACACCGAGGGCGGGGAGGTCACGCCCGAGGAGATCTGGTCGGTCTTCCGCGCCGAGTACCTCGACCGCTCGACCCCGCTCAAGCTCGACTCGGTGCACACCTCGAGCGCCGCGGGCGAGAAGGACCAGCTCACCGTGGGGGTCTTCGTCGACGGCCAGCGGCAGGAGCTGTCCGGCGAGGGCAACGGCCCGATCGCAGCGTTCGTCGACGCCATCTCCGGCCTCGGGCACGACGTACGGGTGCTCGACTACGCCGAGCACGCCCTCTCGTCCGGGGGCGACGCGATCGCGGCGGCCTACGTCGAGTGCGCCGTCGGGGACAAGGTGCTCTGGGGGGTCGGGCTGGACGCCAACATCGTCACGGCCTCGCTCAAGGCCGTGATCAGCGCCGTCAACCGCGCCTGAGCGACACCGAGCGGCGTAGTCCGTATCAAAAAGCTCCTCCGCGGACATCCGTCACGAGTCAGTTGATACGGACTACATTCGGGGCCATGTTGGTGAGCGAGCGGATCGGACAGTTCTTCGTCGAGTCCGACGGCGGGCGGGACCGGCTCGAGTACACCGAGTACGGATCGGGCGACAAGTGGGTCGTGCTGCTGCACGGGCTGCTCATGCCGCGACGGATGCAGCAGCCGCTGGCGCGAGCGATGGCCGCCCAGGGACTGCACGTGGTCACGCTCGACCTGCTCGGTCACGGTCGCTCCGACCAGCCGGCCGACCCGCTCGTCTACTCCATGACGTCCTTCGGGGAGCAGGTCGTGGCCCTGCTCGACCATCTCGGTGCCGAGCAGGCAGTGATCGGGGGCACCTCGCTGGGGGCCAACGTCTCCCTCGAGGTCGCCGTGATCGCACCCGAGCGGGTCAAGGGACTCATCGTCGAGATGCCTGTCCTCAACCATGCTCTCGTCGCCGGGATCCTGGCCTTCGTCCCGATCATGCTGGCGGCGCGCTACCTGCCCTTCACGGCCAACACGCTCCAGAAGCTGTCCCGGTCGGTGCCGCGCGGGATCGTTCCGTTCTGGGCCGGCATCGGGCTCGAGACCGTCGACCACCGTGCTGACTCGATCGCGGCGGTGCTGCACGGCGTGATCTACGGCCGGCTCGCGCCGTCCTCCAGCCAGCGCCGCCGGATCCAGGCCCCGGTCTTCGTCGTGGGGCACCCGATCGACCCGATCCACCCGTTCGCCGACGCCGACATGCTGGCCGCCGAGCTGCCGCACGCGAGGTCCGAGCGGGCGTCCTCGATCCTGGAGTGGCGGTTCCGGCCCGAGCGCCTCACTGCGGCCGCCGCCGACTTCGCCCTCGAGTGCTGGCACGCCGGTGCCGACACCGCCCGCGTCCGGAAACGCTGACGTCCGCACCCGGCCCAGTGCGGGTGCGTGGGGGAGAATGGCGCCGTGCCCCTCTATCGCGATGAGGCGGTCGTGCTGCGCACCCACAAGCTGGGCGAGGCCGACCGGATCATCACCCTCCTGACCCGTCACCACGGGAAGGTGCGCGCGGTGGCCAAGGGAGTGCGGCGTACGACGTCGCGCTGGGGCTCCCGCCTCGAGCCGTTCACCCACGTCGACCTGCAGCTCGCCGAGGGACGCAGCCTCGACGTGATCACCCAGGCCGAGATCCTGGAGCCCTTCAACGCGCGCCTGGGGCTCGACTACGACCGCTACACCGCCGGCACGGTGATGCTGGAGACCGCCGAGCGGCTGGTCACCGAGGACAAGGAACCGGCCGTCCAGCAGTTCCTCCTCCTCGTCGGCGGCCTCCGCGCGATGGCGGGCAGCGAGCACCCGGCCAAGCAGGTGCTCGACTCCTACCTCCTGCGGTCGCTGTCGGTCGCCGGTTACGCGCCGTCCTTCGACCACTGCGTGCAGTGCGGGGTGGAGGGGCCGCACCGGTTCTTCAACCTCTCCGCCGGTGGCGTGCTGTGCGCCTCGGACCGGATGCCCGGCTCAGCCACCCCTGCCACGGAGACCGTGGTCGTGCTGGGCGCGCTACTCGTCGGGGACTGGCCGGTCGTCCACACCGCCGACCCGCGGCACCTGCGCGAGGCGAGCAACCTGGTCTCCGCCTATCTCGCCTGGCACCTCGAGCGCGGTCTGCGGTCCATGGCCTACATCGAGCGCTGACCGAGCGCCCTAGGCTCTGCACCGTGAAGCGATCCGTCCGCCCGCCGACACCACACCCCAGTGGAGCGACGCCCCCGCCGGTGCCGCGTGACCTCGTCCCCGAGCACGTCGCCATCGTCATGGACGGCAACGGGCGCTGGGCCAAGGACCGCGGGCTGCCCCGCACCCAGGGCCACGAGCAGGGTGAGTCCTCCCTCTTCGACGTGGTCGAGGGGGCGATCGAGATCGGCGTGAAGGCGATCTCCGCCTATGCGTTCTCCACCGAGAACTGGTCGCGCTCGCCCGACGAGGTGCGGTTCCTCATGGGCTTCAACCGCGACGTGATCCGGCGCCGGCGCGACGAGATGCACGACCTCGGCGTGCGGGTGCGCTGGGCCGGCCGTGCCCCGCGGCTGTGGAGGTCGGTGATCAAGGAGCTCCGGGTCGCTGAGGAGATGACCCGCGACAACGACGTGCTGACGCTCACGATGTGTGTGAACTACGGCGGTCGCGCGGAGCTCGCCGACGCCGCCCGAGCGATCGGCCAGGAGGTCGCCGCCGGTCGGCTCAACCCCGACAAGATCGACGAGCGCACCTTCGCCCGTCACCTCTATGTCCCCGAGCTCCCCGACGCCGACCTGGTGTGGCGTACGTCGGGGGAGCAGCGGCTGTCCAACTTCATGCTGTGGCAGGCCGCCTACAGCGAGCTGGTCTTCACCGACGTGCTGTGGCCCGACGTCGACCGGCGTCACCTCTGGGCCGCGGTCGAGACCTACGCCCGCCGGGACCGGCGCTACGGCGGCGCGCTGCCCAACGCATGACCTCGACTACCCCCGAGCGGTGGCCCAGCCACAGTCGGGCTGCCGGAGATGTGGCTCCCGCACCGCCGACTCCCGAGCCAGACCGCCTAGCGACAGGCCGGACAGGTCCCGAAGATCTCCAGCGTGTGGCTGATGTCGGCATAGCCGTGCTTGGTCGCTATGGCGCTGGTCCAGCGCTCCACGGTCGGTCCCTCGACCTCGACGGTCGCCCCGCAGGTGCGGCAGACGAGGTGGTGGTGATGTGTGTCGGAGCAGCTGCGCCAGATGGCTTCGCCGTCCTCGTTGCGCAGCATGTCGACCTCGCCCGCGTCGGCCAGCGCCGCCAGCGTGCGGTAGACGGTGGCGAGGCCGACCGAGTCGCCCTGGCGGGAGATCAGGTCGTGGATCTCCTGGGCACTGCGGAAGTCGTCGAAGCCGGCGAGTGCGGCAGCGACCGCCAGTCGCTGTCGGGTGGGCCGGACCGCCGGCCGCGAGCCGTGGTCAGTGCTCGTCATAGTGCTCTCCGTGGGGCGCGTGCCGGTGGCCGTCGTGGACGTAGTCGACGTGGTCGCCGTGCGGAACGGCCGGGTGGCCGCAGTCGTCCCCGTGCTCGTGGGCGTGCTCGTCGGCGGAGCGGTGCGGGGCCGCGGCGACCTCGGGGAACGGGGCCATGAGCCGGCTGCGGCGTCGAAGCCACACGCCGATCGGCCAGGTCGCGGTGAACATGGCCAGCGCCAGCAGCACGATCGTGGGTCCTGGGGCGACGGAGACCCGGAAGGACAGGGCGGCACTGAGGAGGAGCCCGCCCACGGAGGCTGAGCAGCCGACCAGCATCGCGCCGATGAACGTGGCTCGGAAGGAGCGCGCGAGCTGCTGCGAGGTCGCGACCGGCACCACCATCAGCGCCGACACGAGAAGGAGTCCGACGGTGCGCATCGCGACGGTGATGCTGACCGCGGCCAGCACCGCGATGAGCAGGTTGTAGCCACGCACCCGCAGTCCTGCGACCCGGGCGAAGTCCTGGTCGCTGGCCACGGCGAAGAGCTGCGGCGAGAGGCCCAGCGTCAGGACGAGGACGACCACGGTGAGGCCCGCGGTGAAGAACACGTCGGTGGACGAGATGCTGTTGAGAGAGCCGAACAGATAGGCCTGCAACGTGGCGGCCCCCTGCCCGGCGATGCCGGTGATGAGCACGCCCCCGGCGAGGCCGCCGTAGAACAGGAGCGCCAACGCGACGTCACCGTTGGTGTGGCCGCGCTCGCGGATGACTTCCATGAGCACCGCGCCGAGGACGGCGACCACCACGGCCGTCCACGTCGGGGAGGTGCCGGTGAGCAGCCCGAGGGCGACGCCCGTCACGGCCACGTGGCCGATGCCGTCGCCGAGCAGCGCCAGGCGGCGCTGGACCAGGAAGGTGCCGATGGCCGGCGCCGCGAGCCCGGTGAGGAGGGCGGCCACCAGCGCGCGCTGCATGAAGCCCAGCGAGAAGAGGTCGAGGAAGCTCATCCGCGGTTCCTCCCTTCCCAGTCGAAGGGTGAGGAGACGTGGGGTGCGTGGTCGTGCCCGCCCGGCACGTCGTGGTCGTTCGGGTGGTGGTGCGTGTGGGAGGCGACCTCCTGCGTCAGCGGCGGACCGTCGTAGGCCACCCAGCCATCGCGCATCACCACCGTGCGGTCGATCAGCGGCATCATCGGGCCGATCTCGTGCGCCACGAGAACGATCGTCGCGCCGCGGTCCTTGAGGTGCCGGAGCGCGTCGGCGAGCGCCTGCTGGTTGGGCAGGTCGACACCGGCGGTGGGCTCGTCGAGGACGAGCAGGTCCGGCTCACCGGCCAGCGCCCGGGCGATGAGCACCCGCTGCTGCTGGCCGCCCGAGAGCTGCGAGACGCCGACCGAGGCCCGGTCCGTGAGGTCGACCACCTCGAGTGCGGACTCGACCGCTCTCCGGTCGGCGGCGTTGGTCGGACGCAGCAGGCGACGGCGGCCCACCCGACCGGACGCGACCACCTCACGGACGGTGGCGGGCACACCGCCGGTCGCGGTGGAGCGCTGCGGCACGAAGCCGACCCGGTGCCATGCGTCGAAGTCCTGCAGCGGCGTGCCGAAGAGCCGCACCGTCCCCCGCGTCACCGGCAGCAGACCGGTGAGGGCGCGGACGAGGGTGGACTTCCCCGAACCGTTGGGGCCGAGCAGCGTCACCATGTCGCCGGCGTGGACCGTGAGGTCGACGTCGCGCAGGATCGGTCGGCCGCCGATGGCGACGGAGACCTGGTCGAGAACGGCGGGAGGCGCCTGGGCGGAGGAGGTCACGAGCAGCCGTTGGCCTGCTGGAGGGCGGTCAGGTTCTCGCGCATGAGGGAAAGGTAGTCCTCGTCGGCCGTGTCGTCCGAGAGCCCCTCGATGGGGTCCAGGATCGCGGTGGACACGCCGAGATCGTCGGCCAGCGTCGTGGCCATCTTCGGGCTGACCAGGCGCTCGGAGAAGACGGTCGTGACGCCGTCGTCGGTGATCAGGCGCTGGAGCCGCGCCAGGTCAGCGGCGGTGGCCTCGGCGTCGGGCGACAGTCCGGCGATCGGTTCGAAGTCCAACCCGTAGCGCGCCAGGTAGCCGAAGGCCGCGTGGCTCACCACGGTGGTCGTCCGCTCGCAGGAGGCCAGGCCGTCGGTGTAGTCGCGGTCGAGGGACTCGAGCTCGGTGCGCAGCGCCGCTGCGTTGTCGGCGTACGTCTGGGCAGCGCCGGCGTCCACCTCGCCCAGCTCGACGGCCACGGCGTCCGCAAGATCCGCCACCAGCAGCGGATCGAGCCAGAAGTGCGGGTCGCTCTCGCCGCCCTCGTGCTCCTCGGGTGACGCCGGGAGCAGGTCGACGACGGCGGCGGCGTCCAGCACGGGGGAGCTGGAACCCTCGATGGTCCCGTCGACGGCCGGTTGGAAGCCTTGCTCGACGACGATGAGGTCGGCCTCCTCCAGGGCGGCGGTCTGCGCAATGTTGAGCTCGAGGTCGTGCGGCTCCTGCCCGGGCTGCGTCAGGTTCTCCACGGTCCAGCCGTCGCCCGCAACCTGCTCGGTCACCCATGCCAACGGGTAGAACGACGCGACGGCCCGGTGATCAGTCCCGGAGGCGTCGTCCCCCAGCTGGCCGCACCCGGCAAGGAGGACGGTGGCGGCCAGGAGGCCGGTGAGGGGTAGGGATCGGGTGGCGATCGACATGAGAACGATTCTCAACAAACTGAGAACCGTTGTCAACTCTCCGAGGTGGAGGGCACACTGGTGCCGGTGGAGACCATCGACGAGGCGATCAGCGCGATGGACGCGCTGCTGGACCGCGCGATGGACACCTCGGACCCCCGTGGCTACTTCACCTGTGTGTACCGCGCGGTGACGGCCCGGGTCCGGGACGGGATCAGGGCCGGGGAGTTCGACGACTGCGCCCGCATGGAACGCTTCGACGTGGCCTTCGCACGGCTCTACCTGGACGCTGTCGACGGACATGCGGTCGGTCGACCGGTCGCGGAGTCCTGGCGGGTGGTCTTCGAGGCCCCCGACTCGGCGCTGGCGCTGCAGCACGTGCTGGCCGGGATGAACGCGCACATCAACCTCGACCTCGGCGTGGCCGCTGCGCAGATCCAGCAGGGGGACGGGATCATCCTTCTGCGCGACGACTTCGAGCGGCTGAACGACGTGCTGGCGGCGATGATCGATCGGATGCAGACCGCCCTGCACCACACTGCCCCCTGGACCATGACCGCCGACCGGTGGGCGGGCCAGCTCGACGAGCTGGTCTCGGGGTGGTCGATCCAGTACGCACGCGGGCGGGCCTGGTCGTTCGCCGAGCAGCTGGCCGCGGCCGGGCCGGATCGCGACCGGATGGTGCGCGAGCGTGACCTCAAGGTCGCCGCACTGGGCTCCCGGATCCTGAACCCCCCGCTACCGGCCCGCTGGGTGACCGACTGGGCCGCTCGCGGCGAGCGGCTCGACCTGGCGGCGGTGGCTCGGTCGTTGCTCTCCTGAGGCCCGCCGTGCACGCCTCCACCTAGAGTGATCCCGTGCTCGTCGTCACCCGCGTCCGTACGCCCTCTTCCGGCGCCAGTCCCGATCCCGCCGCGGAGCTGGAGCTGCGCCGCGGCCTCCTCCACGCGCTCGGCATCCTCGCCGCGAAGCCCGGGTACGTCGGGGGAGAGGTCGGCCGCAATGTCGACGACCCGACCCTGTGGGTGCTGACCACGCGCTGGGAGAACGTCGGTTCCTACCGACGGGCCCTGGGCTCCTACGAGGCCAAGATGCACATCCAGCCGTTGATGGTGCACGCGCTCGACGAGCCCAGCGCCTACGAGGTCGTCGAGGAGGGGACCGACCTCAACCAGGCGCAGCCGCGATCGCTAGGCTGACCGTTCGCACACACGAGCCGACAGCCAGCCGGCCCGACCTAAGGAATGCACTGTGGCCAAGCCCGCCCCGACCGCCCTGGACAACGTCGTCTCCCTCGCCAAGCGCCGGGGTTTCGTCTACCCCTGCGGGGAGATCTACGGCGGCACCAAGTCCGCGTGGGACTACGGCCCGCTCGGTGTGGAGCTCAAGGAGAACATCAAGCGCCAGTGGTGGCGCTTCATGGTCACCCGGCGCGACGACGTGGTCGGCCTCGACTCCAGCGTCATCCTGCCGACCCGCACGTGGGAGGCCAGTGGCCACCTCAGCACCTTCAGCGACCCGCTGACCGAGTGCCAGTCGTGCCACAAGCGCTTCCGCGGGGACCACCTGCAGGAGGACTACGCCGCCAAGAAGGGGATCGACGACCCCGACACGGTCGACCTCAACGAGTCCGTCGCCTGCCCCAACTGCGGCACCCGCGCCGCGTGGACCGAGCCGCGCAACTTCAACATGATGCTCAAGACCTACCTCGGCGTCATCGAGGACGAGTCGGGCCTGCACTACCTGCGCCCCGAGACCGCCCAGGGCATCTTCCTCAACTTCGCCAACGTGGTGACCTCGAGCCGCCAGAAGCCGCCCTTCGGCATCGCCCAGATGGGCAAGAGCTTCCGCAACGAGATCACCCCCGGCAACTTCATCTTCCGCACCCGCGAGTTCGAGCAGATGGAGATGGAGTTCTTCGTCAAGCCGGGCGAGGACGACGAGTGGTTCCGCTACTGGATCAAGGAGCGCACCCGCTGGTACGTCGACCTCGGCATCAACCCCGACAACCTGCGCCACTACGAGCACCCGCAGGAGAAGCTGTCCCACTACTCCAAGGGCACGACCGACATCGAGTACCGCTTCGGGTTCTCGGGGCGTGACTTCGAGGAGCTCGAGGGCATCGCCAACCGCACCGACTTCGACCTCAAGCAGCACAGCGAGTTCTCCGGCAAGGACCTGTCCTACTACGACCAGGCTGCCGACGAGCGCTACCTGCCCTACGTCATCGAGCCCGCGGCCGGTCTGACCCGTTCGCTCATGGCGTTCCTCATCGACGCCTACACCGAGGACGAGGCGCCCAACACCAAGGGCGGCGTCGACAAGCGGGTCGTGCTCAAGCTCGACCCGCGTCTCGCGCCCGTCAAGGTCGCCGTGCTGCCGCTGAGCCGCAACGCCGACCTCTCGCCCAAGGCGCGCGACCTCGCCGCCGAGCTGCGCCAGAGCTGGAACGTCGACTTCGACGACTCGGGCGCGATCGGTCGCCGCTACCGACGCCAGGACGAGATCGGTACGCCCTTCTGCGTGACGGTCGACTTCGAGACCCTCGACGACAACGCCGTCACCATCCGGGAGCGCGACACGATGGCCCAGGAGCGGGTCAGCCTCGACGGCATCACCCGCTGGTTCGCCGAGCGGCTCGTCGGCTGCTGACGCTCCGGCGCCCGGGCGCCTCCCTCACGCTCGAGATCCACCAGGAGGGTGAGGGCTCCGGCGTCCGCGCCGTGCCACGATGTCCGCATGCGGCGCACGATGCTCCTCGCGACGGCCTTCGCGCTGTCGCTGACGTCGTGCTCCGGTGCGGGTCCGGAGCCCGCTCCGGAGCCCTCGCCGCCGACCGCCGTCGAGGAGACGTCCACCGAGCCCGGCACCGACCTGGACTTCGGTGATGCGGCGACGCTCGTGTGGCAGCCCGCGACGAGCGTGACCGGCGCGCTCGAGCTCAGCGTCGACTCCGTCGCCGAGCAGACCCAGTCGGTCTTCGACGGCTGGGTCCGCGACGACGTCATGGCCTCCGCCCGCCCCTACTTCGTCACCGTGTCGATCACCAACACAGGTGAGTCCGACCTCGGCGATCAGGCCGTGCCCCTCTACCTGCGCGACGAGAACGATGCGCTCGGAGCGCCGTGGACGCTGGGAGGCGACTTCACCGCCTGCCAGAGCGGCCCTCTGCCGTCGCCGTTCGAAGCCGGAGACGAGACGGAGATGTGCCTCGTCTACCTCGTCCCCGACGGCGCGCGGATGATCGACATGGTCTTCGAGCCCACGGAGGGCTACGACCCGATCACCTGGACGGGCGACGTGGCGAAGCCCGAGAAGGCCCGATCCGGGAAGGCCGGGAAGAAGAAGCGCGACCGAGGCTGATTTTGGGTAGGGGCCGGAGCGCTCGACAATGGAGCCATGACCGCCGTGCCCGCCTCCCTGACGCTGGGGTCGCTGCGCGTCGAGACTCCCGTCGTGCTGGCGCCGATGGCCGGCATCACCAATGCGGCCTACCGTCGGCTCTGCGCCGAGCAGGGCGCCGGGCTCTACGTCTGCGAGATGATCACCAGTCGCGGTCTCGTCGAGGGTGACGAGACGACCCAGAAGATGCTGGTCTTCGACGAGCTGGAGTCGGTGCGTTCGGTGCAGCTCTACGGCACCGATCCCGTCTACATCGGCAAGGCGGTGGAGATCCTCTGCGCCGACCACGGCGTGGGTCACGTCGACCTCAACTTCGGGTGCCCGGTGCCCAAGGTCACCCGCAAGGGCGGCGGGGGAGCGCTGCCCTGGAAGCGTGGCCTGCTCGGCGAGATCCTCACGTCCGCGGTCGCTGCCGCGGCGCCGTACGACGTCCCGGTGACGATGAAGACGCGCAAGGGTCTCGACGACGACCACCTCACCTACCTCGACGCCGGCCGGATCGCCCAGGAGACGGGTGTCGCGGCGATCGCCCTGCACGGGCGCACCGTCCAGCAGGCCTACTCCGGCGAGGCCGACTGGGACGCCATCGGGACGCTCGTCGAGCACGTCGACATCCCGGTCCTCGGCAACGGCGACATCTGGGAGGCGGCGGACGCACTCCGGATGGTCGAGCAGACCGGTGCCGCGGGCGTCGTCGTCGGACGCGGCTGCCTGGGGCGGCCCTGGCTGTTCCGCGACCTGGCGGCCGCCTTCCACGGCCACGACGTCGCGACGCTGCCCAACCTCGGCGAGGTCCGCGCCATGATGCGCCGACACGCCGAGCTGCTCGCCGAGAACATGGGGGAGGAGCGCGGCTGCAAGGAGTTCCGCAAGCACGTCGCCTGGTACCTCAAGGGGTTCAGCGTCGGTGGCGAGCTGCGCCGCCAGCTGGCCCTGGTCGACTCGCTCGCTGCCCTGGACGGGCTGCTCGAGGGGCTCGACCCCGACGAGCTGTTCCCCGAGCGCGAGCTCGGCACTCCTCGTGGTCGGCAGGGTTCGCCACGCTCGAAGGTGGTGCTTCCCGAGGGGTGGCTCGACGACACCGACGGCCGTGGTGCTCACCTGCGTGAGGACACCAACGAGACCACCGGCGGCTGAGTCCGGGACCGGGCAGGAGCAGTCCACCGTGACGCGCAGCGCCACGGGAGCGTGAGCCGGAACACGCCGGTTTTTACCGTGCGAGATTGGGACAGGGCGAGAATCGTGTGCTTCACTCGATGATCGCGCCGGCGTGGGCACGGGTGTCACACCGTGGATCGGCGCAGTCCCCCGTCAGCAATTGCGAAGGATCAGCGCTGTGGCTCAGCATCGCCACAAGCGGGAAACCCCTGCTAACCACCGTCCATCCCGACTCTCCCGAACCGTCCTGGTGTCCGCACCGCTCGCCGTCGTGGCGACGATGTCCGCCGTCACGATGGGCGTGCTCGCCGCCGACCCGGCCGTGTCCGACAACGTGCTGGCCTCGTCGAGCACCCCGTGGCCGGCTGTCGCCCCGTCGAGCAGCACGTCGCCGTGGTCCGCCAAGACCCCGGCCCCGTCCCCGTCCTCGGGTGAGGCCACGGCGTTGAGCCGCCGCGGCGACGCGATCGTGTCGCGGTCCCAGATCCGCACCGCCGCGAAGGCCGAGGCGGCCGCGCGCGAGGACATGGCCACGGACAAGCAGGCCCGCCAGCTGGCCAAGAAGGTCGACAACGACCTCTGGACCACGGCGGCCCTCAACCTGTGGGACGGGCCGAGCGAGAAGGCCGACAAGCTCGGCGTCATCCCGGCCCTCCGGCAGGTGTCGGTGACCGGTCGCCGCCAGCTGGGCCGCGTCCAGATCGTCCTCGACGGGCAGTCGCGCTGGGTCAGCGCCGACTACCTCAGCAAGAGCAAGCCCAAGCCCGAGTCCGAGGAGCCTGCCGGACCGAGTCTGGACGGCAGCTGCGCCAACGGTTCCTCGATCTCCGCCGGCCGCGCGTCGCTCTACTCGATCCACGACGTGGTCTGCGCCAACTGGCCGCAGATCACGAGCTACGGCACGTGGCGAGGCGACGGCGATCACGGCCAGGGCCGGGCCATCGACATCATGACCACCGGAGAGACCGGCTGGGCCGTGGCCAACTTCCTGCGGGCCAACTACTCGGCGCTGGGCATCGAGTACATCATCTTCTCGCAGAACATCTGGTCCGTGGAGCGCGGCGGCGAGGGCTGGCGCGGGATGTCGGACCGTGGTTCGACGACGGCCAACCACTACGACCACGTGCACGTCACGGTCTACTGAGCCCGTTGCGGGACCGGCCCTGACGGCGGTGTCCTCGGTGCTGGCTAGGCTGAACGGCCGATGAGCATCGAGGACCTGTACGACGAGGCTGCGCGCGAGCGCGTGGTCGCCGAGCCGCCCAAGCGGGTGGACGCGCCCGTGCGCCTGGCGTTCGAGCGCGACCGGGCACGCGTGGTGCATGCGGCGGCGTCGCGCCGGCTCGCGGCGAAGACGCAGGTCGTCGGGCCGCGGACCGACGACTTCGTCCGCAACCGCCTGACCCACAGCCTCGAGGTCGCCCAGGTCGGGCGTGACCTCGCGCGCGCCCTCGGCACCCACCCCGACATCGTCGAGACGGCCGCGTTGGCACACGACATGGGCCACCCGCCGTTCGGTCACAACGGCGAACGCGTGCTCGCCGAGCTCAGCACCGACTGCGGCGGGTTCGAGGGCAACGCGCAGACGTTGCGCCTGCTGACCCGGTTGGAGTCCAAGACGTTCGACGCGGACGGCGCCTCCGTCGGGCTCAACCTGACGCGCGCGACCCTCGACGCGTGCACCAAGTACCCGTGGCCCCGGTCCGAGGCCACCGGACCGCACGGTGTCCACGCCGACGGCACCCCTCGCGTGGTGGTGAAGTTCGGCGTGTACGACGACGACCGCCCTGTCTTCGACTGGCTGCGGACCGGTGTCGAGGGCACGCGTCGGTGCCTCGAGGCGCAGGTGATGGACCTCGCCGACGATGTCGCCTACTCGGTGCACGACGTCGAGGACGGCATCGTGGCCGGTCGTCTCGACCTGACCCGGCTCGACCGCGACGCCCTCTGGGAGACGGTGCGGTCCTGGTACCTGCCCGGCATCGAGGATGCCGTCCTCGACTCGGCGCTGGCCGACCTGCGGGCGGTCGGGAGCTGGCCGCAGACGTCGTACGACGGCAGCAGGCGCAGCCTCGCCGCCATCAAGAACCTCACCAGCGACCTGATCGGCCGGTTCTGCGGGAGCGCCCAGCAGGCGACCTGGGCAGCGTCCGGCGGCGAGCCGCCGGTGCGGCACCGGGCCGACCTGGTGGTTCCGGAGCGCACCGAGGTGGAGATCGGCGTGCTCAAGGGCATCGCCGCCCACTACGTCATGCAGGCCGACGACCGGGTGACGCTGATGGAGCGTCAGCGCGAGCTGGTGGCCGAGCTCGTCGAGGGACTGTGGGCCCGCGGCGCCGACGCGCTCGACCCGGTCTTCGTGGAGGACTGGGCCGAGGCGACGGACGACGCGGCCAGGCGACGGGTGGTGATCGACCAGGTGGCGTCACTGACCGACGCCAGCGCGGTCACCCGGCACGCGCAGCTGTCCCGCTGATCAGGGCAGGTCGCCCTGGGGGTAGGGGTTGTCCTGGAGCGCGACGTTGTCCGGGTTGAGCTGGTCCTCCAGGCCCGAGGAGTCGCGGCCACCGGACGGGGTCACCTTGTCGGCGGCGGTGCCGGCTGCGGCGACGACCTTGTCCTTGACGACCGGTGCCTTCTCCTTGGCCATGTCAGCCGCCTGCGTGGCCTTCTCCTGCACCCGCGGGTCGTTCTTCACGCGCGTGGCCGTCTTCTTGATCTGTTCGTAGCGTTCCCGGCCGGCCCGGGTGCCGAGCACGTAGCCGACGCCTCCGGCGACAAGCAGCATGAGCTTCTTCATGAGGGTGCTCCTTCGTGGTGGGGTCTCTCGACCCTCCCAAATCCTCGCTCCCAGGACCAACCCGGTCTCGCCCGTAGGGGTGCTACGGCAGCGATGTGGAGACTCGGGACCGGTCGTGGGCGTCCGCCCGTAGACTCGCCGCCGTGGCAGGCCGGATTCGCGACGACGACATCGCCGAGGTGCGCGAGAAGGCGCGGATCGACGACGTGGTCTCGTCCTACGTCACGCTCAAGCGTGCCGGCGGCGGCTCGCTGAAGGGTCTGTGCCCCTTCCACGACGAGAAGACGCCGTCCTTCAACGTCAACCCGGCGCGGCAGTTCTTCCACTGCTTCGGTTGCGGGGAGGGCGGCGACGCCATCTCCTTCCTCATGAAGGTCGACGGCCTCACCTTCACCGAGGCTGTCGAGCGCCTGGCCGAGAAGTTCGGTGTCACGCTGCGCCGGGAGGAGGGCGACGGTGAGCCGATCCGTCCGCGCGGCCCGGCCCGCGGTCGGCTGATCGAGGCGCACAAGGCGGCTCAGGAGTTCTACGCCGAGCAGCTGGCCTCCAGCGACGCCGTGGTGGCGCGCCAGTTCCTCCACCAGCGCGGCTTCGACCAGGCCGCCGCGGAGATGTTCGGCGTCGGCTTCGCCCCCCGCGACGGCGAGGCGCTGACCCGCCACCTGCGTGGGCGCCGGTTCACCGACGAGGAGTCCGTCGCCGCAGGCCTGGTCGCGCACGGGCGCTCCCACTACGACCGGTTCCGCGGACGACTCGTCTGGCCGATCCGCGAGGCCAACGGTGACACGATCGGCTTCGGTGCCCGCCGCATCTTCGACGACGACCGGATCGAGGCGAAGTACCTCAACACCTCCGAGACGGCGATCTACAAGAAGAGCCAGGTCCTCTACGGCATCGACCTGGCCCGCACGGCGATGAAGGACTCACAGCAGGCCGTCGTGGTCGAGGGCTACACCGACGTGATGGCCTGCCACCTCGCCGGCGTACGCACCGCGGTGGCGTCGTGCGGCACCGCGTTCGGCACCGACCACGCGCGCGTGCTGCGCCGCTTCCTGGGCGATCACGGTGCGACGAGCGGCGAGGTGATCTTCACCTTCGACGGCGACTCGGCCGGCCAGAAGGCCGCGATGAAGGTGCTGGAGAGCGACCAGGTCTTCGCCTCCCAGACCTACGTCGCCGTGGCGCCCGAGGGCATGGATCCCTGCGACCTCCGGATCAAGGAGGGTGACGAGGCGGTCCGCGAGCTCGTGGCCAAGCGGCTGCCGCTCTACCGCTTCGCCCTCGACAACATCCTCGCCCGCCACGACCTCGACCGGGCCGATGGACGCGTCGACGCACTGCGCGACGCGGCCGGGCTGGTGGCCAGCATCCGCGACAAGACCAAGGTCGAGTCGTTCTCCCGGGAGCTCGCGCACATGGTCGGCGTCGACCTCGACGAGGTCCGCGCCGAGGTGCGCCGCGCTGCCACTCGGCCGGTGCCCACCGAGGAGCGCCGCAGCACGAGGTCCGAGGCACCCGAGACCCCGGAGCCGGAGCGTCCCAGGCTGCCCAGCCTGTCCGACCCGCGCTTCCTGATCGAGCGCGAGCTGCTCAAGCTCGTCATCCAGCACCCGGCCGGAGTGGGTCGCACCACCGCCCACGTCACCACCAACGACTTCACCCACCCGACGTTCCAGGGCGTCTGGGAGGCTGTGACTGCGGCGGGTGGCCCGGCGAGTGGTGCCGAGGACGCGGGCTGGGCCAACAAGGTGCGCCAGGCCGCGACGGAGCCGGCCGTCAACGCAGCGATCACCGAGCTGGGCGTCGAGCCGGTCCGCGGCACGTCCGACCCCAACCCGACGTTCGCCGTCGCCTACGTCTACCGACTCCAGGAGCTCACCACGTCCCGCCGCATCGCCGACGTCAAGGCACGCCTGCAACGCACCAACCCGGTGGAGCACGCGCTCGACTACAACCGGATGTTCGGCGAGCTGGTCGTGCTCGAGCAGCACCGCCGCAAGCTGCGCGAGGGCGCTGTCGGCCAGCCCGGGGCGCCGTCGTGAGCGCCCCACGGCATTCCCCTCCGGCGCTTCGCTTCCACGGACACGACTGCGAGGCCTCCGCATGAGCCCGCGCTGGGGACGTACGTCCTCGCCGTCCGTCACCGTGGGTCCCGGGGAGAAGGTGCTGGCAACGGCCACGACGACCGACGGCACCGTTCTCGCCGGCACCCGCGATGCCTTCTACGTCGTCGCGGGCGACGAGACCCGGCGGGTGCCGTGGGAGCAGGTCGAGGCCGCCGACTGGGACCGCGACACCAACGCGTTCCGGCTCTCCGAGGTCGGCAGCTGGGGCAACCAGCGTCCGGTCCACACCGGCACCCTCCCCGAGCCCGGACGCCTGCTCGAGCTGGTGCGTGAGCGGGTCACCGCGAGCCTGGTCCTGCAGCGCCATGTCGCGGTGTCGGGACGCCGTGGACTGCGCGTCATCGCCCGCCGTGCCCCGTCCGGCGCGGGTGGCGTGCTGTGGGTCTACGAGTACGACGAGGGGGTCGACCCGGAGGACGAAACCGTGCGAGCGGCCGCTCGTGAGGCCCTCGAGGCGATGCGCCGCGACGTCGGCCTGCCCTGATTTCCCCACCTGACGGGGGCCTTGCTAAGGTTTGCCCCCGCTGCACAAGCGATCCCCTGTAGCTCAACTGGCAGAGCATTCGACTGTTAATCGGAGGGTTGTTGGTTCGAGTCCAACCGGGGGAGCCAGAGAAGGGCCTCTGATCTGCGGAGACGCAGGTCCGAGGCCCTTCGAGATTTCAACAGCTGCCGAGGCTGTCCACCCCTGGTTCCTCTCGAGATGGTCTTGCCGGGTGGGGAGGGCTCAGTCGGTGGGATCCACGCGGGTGTGTGCGATGCGGGAGGCATGCAGTCGGGCGTGGGTGATCGCGGCGGGGGTGTCATCGAAGAGATGGCGCTCATGGGCGAGACGGTCGTACACGCCCAGCTCGCGCAGCACCTGTTCGTGGGCGGGCTGGATCCCGGAGAGCAGGACCGTGACGCCGCGCCGTTCGAGGCGGCTGATGGTGTCGGCCAGGACATGGGCCCCGGTGGCGTCGATGGTCGTCACGTGCGACATGCGCAGGATCACGACACGGACGTTGCTCACGTCCGCGAGCTCGAGCAGGAAGTCATGGGCGGCGGCGAAGAAGAGGGGCCCGTCGATGCGGTAGGCGACGACGTGCTCGTCGAGCAGGGACTGCTCCTCGTCGGTGTGATCCGCGTCGTCGAGCGGCATCTCGTCGAGCCGGGCGGTCCTGGCCGTCTGCTGCAGGGCGACGAACCCCGCGACCACCAGGCCCAGGAGCACCGCAGTGACCAGGTCGAACAACACGGTGGCGCCTGCGGTGATGACCAGGACGGCAGCATCCCCGCGAGTCGAGCGGATCAGGGCGAGGAGGCTGGAGACACGGACCATGTGGATCGCGGTCGCGATGAGAACTCCCGCCAACGCCGCTAGCGGGATCTCGGAGACCCAACGGGAGGCGACCAGGACAACCATCAGCAGGACGATGGCGTGGGTCAGGGCGGCCAACCGTGAGGTGGCTCCGGCGCGGACGTTGACCGCCGTGCGGGCGATGGCCGCGGTGGCCGGGATCCCGCCGAACAGGGGTGAGGCCAGATTCGCGAGCCCCTGCCCGACCAGCTCCCGGTTGGAGTCGTGCCGCTGCCCCACGCTCATCGCGTCGGCCACGGTGGCCGAGAGCAGGCTCTCGAGCGCGGCCAGCGCCGCCACAGCGACGGCCGGAAGCAACAGGGCGTCCAGGTCGGACATGGCAATCCGGGGCAGGTGCGGTGCCGGCAGCCCGGTCGGGATCCGGCTGATGGTCGCGGCCCCCAGGTCGAAGATGGAGTTGGCCGCGGTCGCTGCGGCCAGGGCGAGAAGCGATCCCGGCAGCCCTGGTCGGAGCCGACCGACCGCCACGACGGCGAGTGTCACGCCCACGGCCATGCCGGCCGGAACCCACACAGGATGTGCCACCCATGCGCGGACGGCGTCCGCCGCGAGCACCAGCACCTTCTCGGCATGCACCTCCACTCCCAGCGCTACTGGCAGCTGCTGCAGCGCGATGATCGCCGCGATCCCCACGGTGAAGCCCTCCACGACGGGAACGGGCACGTAGCGGATGAATCGGCCGGCGCCGACGTACCCGAGGCCGACCAGGATCAGCCCGGCGAGCAGGCCCACCACCAGGACCCCGTCGGGCCCGTGGACCGCGATGATGGGAAGGAGCACCACGGTCATCGCGCCGGTGGGCCCGCTGACCTGAACCCTGCTGCCGCCGAAGACGGCCGCGACGACACCGGCGACGATCGCGGTGATCAGACCCGCACCCGCGCCCATGCCGGAGCTGGCGCCGAATCCCAGGGCGAGCGGGAGGGCAACCAGGCCGACCATCAGCCCTGCGGTGACATCACGCCCCGGGCGTGCATGCTGCCAGTCGCTGAGCCGCGGCAGCAGTGCCGAGACCCGCTGCCCCACCGCGGAGAGCCGGTTCGGGGCGGTCTCGGGGGCAGGGGTGGAGGGACTCGTCATTGCGTACGCGTGGCGGTGACAGGGGGCTCGTCCGCATCGTCCTGCACATGGAGCAGTCCCACCAGGATGCTCCGCGCTGCCAGCAGGAGGTCACGCACCTCCGGAGCACTGACCGAGTAGGTCACCTCACCACCCTGTCGGTGCGAGACGACCAGGGACGAACGGCGCAGGACCGCCAGCTGCTGGGAGAGGTTGCTGGGCTCGATGGCGATCTTCTCCAGCAGCTCATGGACCGCATGGTCCCGCTCCGACAACAGCTCGAGGATCCGGATTCGCGCAGGATGACCGAGTGTCTTGAAGAACTCAGCCTTCGCCTGGTACAGCGGAACGCTCATGGACCCGTTCGCATTCGTGACTCCTTCGGTCTGGACCTGCCCGATGGGCACTTGAAGGATACATGAATTGCACACTTCTTCAATTAATGGAGCCAGCGCCTCCGCCGATCACGAGTGATCGAGCTGCGCCCGCCGGGGATGGACGACGGTCACGGGCAGGCCGAGGTGGTGCAACCGGTGCTCCAGGTCCTGGTGCAGCCACGTGGAGACGTGGTGCTCGGGCAGGGCCAGCATGATCTCGTCGATCGGCTCGCTCACGAGGGTCTCCTCGATGGCGTCCATCGGATCGTGCCGCACGGAGACCGATCCGATGACGGGCTTTCCGGCCGCCATCTCGAGGACAGGCAGTCCTCGGAGAAGGACCTCCTCGGCCTCGGCAGCCTTGCGGTGGCGATCGGGGTGGAGGAGATGGATCTCAGCCGCAGCCGGATTCAGGACGGTCACGCGGAACTGCACGTCGCCGGTGGCGGCACGGTGCCGGATCGCGTCGAGGAGTCCGGCAGCCGGCTCCGCCTTGTCGGTGACGACCAGGATTCGGGTAACGCGCATCATCTTCCAACCTCCTCGATCAGGGGACGTGACCCTCAGGGTCACGGCTCGACACAGGTCATGCTCGGGCGGACACCCTGCCGGCGACCTGACCACGTTGCGGGCCGAGCCGCCCTCGACGTACAGGGGCTGCCGTGGCCGGGATCAGCCGGCGAGGACCCTCTGACGTTGCCTCTCGGTGCGGTCCACACCGGTCACGGTGAGGTGGACGACGGTGGCCAGGATCGCTCCGAGGAAGAGCACACTGGTGATCAGCGTGCCGAGGGCCAGGCCACCTTCGCTCCTGTCGAGCGCCAGGAAGTCGCCGATGTTGGCGCCGAGGGGCCGCGTGAGGATGTAGGCCATCCAGAACGACAGCACAGGGCCCACGCCCATCCGCCACCCGATGGCGACGAGGGCGATCAGGCCGGCGGGCAGCAGGATCGCGGTGCCGGGGGACCAGCCGGTGAGGTCGAGGGTCCAGTCGCCCAGGGCGGTGCCGAGCGCAAAGGTCACCAGGACCACCAGCCAGTACCAGGCCTCGCGCGGAGTGGTGTTGATCGAGTGGATCGACAGGGTGCGCTCGCGGGCGTACCACGCGGCGAAGACCGCGGCGAGCAGCACCCCGAACACGACCGAGCTGACGGCCAGCGGGACACCGCGCGCGTCAGTGAGGTTGTCGGTCAGCAGGGTGCCGACCACACTGATGAGCACGACTGCCAGCCAGTAGACGCTCGGCACGTACTTCCGCAGCCGGAACTGGACCACCAGGGTGGCGACCAGTGCGGTCGTGAACACGACCGTCGTGTTCGTGAGCCCGAATCCCAGGGTCTCGTTGACGTAGTCGGCGAAGCTCTCACCCACCGTCGTGCAGAGAATCTTGATGACCCAGAAGAACACGGTCACTTCCGGGACCTTGTTCAACATCTGTCGGCCGGGGGCCCTGAGCGTGTCGGTAGTCGTCATGCCGGCAAGGATCGGGTTGCCGACCTGACGACGACCTGACCACGACCAGCACCCACGCGGCGACCCGTCGGGGTCAGTCTGGTGGTCAGGCCCGGTTGTTGACCTCCTCTTGAGGCCTGCTTGATGACGACCCGACTCGGACCGGCCTACGTTGCCGCTACCCCCCACTCCCCGTGCAGGTGGAGAGCCTGTCATCGCATCCCTCCGAGCCATCCGTCACCTACCGCGGCCACGACGCGCGGCCGGCACCGGTGCGCGCCGTCGCCGTCTCGCGCCGGCCGCGATGCGGGCGATCGTGGTCGTCCTGGTCGTGGTGCCGCTCATGGTGCTGGCCACGAGTCCCGCTCGCGCCCGAGAGGGTGGCTGGCACCTCGCCTCGCTCGTGACGAGCCTCGCGGCCGCCTCGCTGCTCCTGGTGGCGTTCGTGTTGCCGAGTCGGCTGCGGACGGTCACGTCCTACCTCGGTGTGGAGACGCTGCTGAAGACCCACCGGCTGATCGCGCTCGTCGCGATGGGGCTGGTCGTCGCCCACGTCGTGTTCGTACTGGCGCACGCCGGTTTCGGCGTGCTGGACCTGCGCTCGGCCCCCCCGCGGGTGTGGGCAGCGGTGGCCGCGACCCTGGCGCTGCTCGCGATGGTGCCGCTCGCGATCAGCCGACGGCGCCGACGGCCCCGCTACGAGGGGTGGCGACTCGTGCACGTCGTCCTCGCCAACTTCGTCCTCTTCGGAACGGCGCTGCACGTGTTCTGGCTGCACGACCTGACCGCCTACGCACCCGGCGCAGCCTGGTTCGCCGCACTGTTGGCCGGCCTGCTGCTGCTCACCGGCTACCGGTGGGTGTGGCGGCCCTGGCGCTCGCACCAGGCGGCGTACGTCGTCGACGAGGTGCGGGTCGAGTCCGAGACTGCCGTGACCGTGGTGCTGCACGCAGTGGGGCACACCGGGGTGGACTTCAGGCCCGGGCAGTTCGCCTGGCTCAAGCTGGGTGAGTCGGCCTTCGTGTTCGAGGAACACCCGTTCACGATCGCGTCTGCCGCGACGCAGCCGTGGCGCAAGGAGTTCACGGTCAAGGCGCTGGGCGACTTCAGCGAGATCCTGGCGGGGCTCCGCCCGGGGCGGCAGGTCCACCTCGACGGCCCGCACGGCGCGTTCACCCTCGATGGGCTGCGCTCCGACGGGTTCGTCTTCGTGGCCGGCGGGGTCGGTGTGACCCCGATGCTGAGCATGCTGCGCACGATGGCCGACCGCGGCGACCGCCGGCCCGTGCTGCTCGTCGTCGCCGGGCGCACGGCAGACGACCTGCTGCACCGCGCCGACCACGAGCACCTCGAGCAGCGGCTCAACCTACGGCTGGTGGAGATCCTCGAGGAGCCGCCGGAGGAGTGGGACGGCGAGATCGGCTGGCTCAGCCGCGAGGTCATGGACTCGGCACTGCCCGGGCGACGCGGCCGTTCGCACCTGGACTACTTCGTGTGCGGTCCCGGACCGATGGTGGCGGCGGCCACGCGGATCCTCGAGAACGAGTGGGGCGTCGCGGACCGGCGCATCCACACCGAGCTCTTCGACGTCGTCTGAACCCATTCCCCGATCAGCCCCAGCCGAGCGGGAACACCTCGAACGTCACCGCGTGGGTGACGCCGAGCCCCTGACCGCCCCCACGGAGCATGCCGTCGAGGAACTCCTCGGGATCCCAGCCCTCCCAGCCGAGCCCGTCGATGTACGCCTTGTGCTCCTGCAGCGAGGCGACGCCGTCCTGGAAGGTGTCGGTGACGTCCACGGCGTGCGTCGCCTGCGGCGACGATGCCGACCAGACGGCGCGTACGCCGCCCCAGGGCTCGAGACCGTCGGTGAGCTGCTCGGGGAAGACCCAACGGTTCCCCGCATCCCGTACGGCGTCCAGCAGGGCCTTGCCGACCGCGATGTGGTCGGCCTGGTTGAGGTTCGTGCCGCCGAAGGTCTCACGGAAGTTGATGGTCAGCGCGATGTCGGGCCGGTGGCGGCGCACCACTTCCGCGATGGCGCGCCGCAGCTCGACGCCGTACTCCAGGACCCCGTCGGGCAGGCGCAGGAACTCGATCTCGTCGACGCCGACGGCGCGTGCCGAGGCGATCTCCTCGGCCTCGCGCAGCGGGCCGCTCTCGGCAGGGGCGATCCCGTCGATGCCGGCCTCACCGCTGGTCACCATGCAGTAGACGACGCGTTTGCCCTGCCCGGTCCAGCGCGCCACGGCAGCGGCGCCGCCGTACTCGATGTCGTCGGGATGGGCGACCACGAAGAGCGCGGTCTGCCAGTCCTCGGGCAGTGTCTCGAACGTGGGTGGGGTCGCCATTCGTCGAGCATGGCACTGCGGCCCCGGACCTGTCTGCCCCCGTCAGGCCATCACGCCGACGGCCCGCGGCGCGAAGCCCGGGAAGACCTGGCCGACCGAGACGCCGAAGCGCCGGGTCACGACCTCGGTCAGCACGCTCCGGTAGTCGGTGGTGACCAGCAGGTCTGCGTCGAGGGAGTTCGTCAGACCCGGCCAGGAGCCGTAGTAGCGCCCGCCCTTCACCCCGGCCCCGGCCAGGAACATCACGTTGCCGAACCCGTGGTCGGTGCCGTAGTCGTCGTTCTCCTTGACCCGTCGGCCGAACTCGCTGAGCGTCACCAGCGTGACACGGTCGGCCGCCGGGCCGAGGTCGGCGAAGAAGGCTGCGATCGAGGCGGCCAGGTCGCCGGCGTTGCGTTTCATGTCGCCCCACTCGAGCGTGCCGAGGTCGGTGTGCATGTCCCAGTCGCCCTGGTCGACGGTGATGACCTCGGCGCCGACCCCGGACCGCACGATCCGCGACACGTCGGAGAGGGCCTTGCCGAGCGCGCTGCCGGGGTAGGCCGTGGCGGGAGTGCCGGCGGGGAGGTCGCGAGCAGCACCGAAGGTCTCCGCGCCGGAGATCGCGTCGCGGACGGCCTGTCCCATCGGGCCGTTGCCCTTCCATGCGTGCTTGAGGGCGAGGAGCCGGCGGCCGTCGCTGTCGGTCCCGGCGACCTTGGCCCGGTCCACCCGGTCCACGACGAAAGCAGGGTTGCCCCCGAAGAGCGAGGTGGGGATCTGGTTGCCCATGGCCGTGCCCTGCAGCGGGGACGCGCCGGGGAGCTCGCCGAGGAGCCGGTTGAGCCATCCGTTGCGCTGCGACGATCCCGGCGCCGCGTCCTCGATCGCCTCCATCGCCGCGAAGTGGGACCGGTTGGGGGTCGCCATGCCGGTGGCGTGGACGGCCGCGAGCGATCCGGCGTTCCACATCGGCAGGAGGGGCGCCAGCGCGGGGTGGAGCCCGAACATCGGGTCGGGCGCCAGCAGTGCGGTGTGGGGTACGCCGATGCGCGGGCGCGCTGCGTAGTAGGCCGGGTCGCCGTGCGGGACGACCAGTGAGAGACCGTCGGCGGCACCGCGCAGGGACAGCAGCACCAGCACGGATCCCGTCGGCGCGGCCAGGCGGGCGGAGGTGCGGCCGGTGACGGCGTACGCCCGGGGTCCGGAACCGCTGAGCCCCGGGCTGAGGGCGATCGCGCCGCCGGCGAGGGCCGTGCCGAGCAGGGTCCGGCGGCTCAGGGCCGTGCGGGCCAGGTCGTAGTCGGGGCAACCGCAGGAACCGGTCGCGGAGCTCACGTCAGGAGTAGTCATGTCAGCACGCCAGGTGGTCGGGGGAGTCGAGGACAGCGGCGAGCAGCCGCGGGAAGCCCCACTGGAAGAGGCCGTGGTCGCGGTCGATGCGCTCCTTGGGCCGACAGCCGGTGGCCAGGCTGGCGGTCTCGACCAACCGCTTGGTGGCGGGGCGGTGGAGCAGGTCGCGGCTGACCTCGTCGACGAGGTCGGCGAACTTGATCGGCTTCTTCGCCGGCACCCACCGCGTGGGTTTGGGGTAGTGCAGGCCGACGGTGGGCCACCATCCGCCGGCCATCGACCAGTGCATGCCCATCGACGCGAGCGCGCGTGCCGGGGAGGCCCAGATGTCGTTGCTCACGGGCGTGCCGTCGGGACGAGGCCACGCGTGGGGGGAGAGGCCCAGCCCGGAGGCCTGCCACAGCATCGCGTTGGCCCCTGAGTCGCTCCGTCTCGGGCGGGCGATCCCGACGCCGAGCGCGCGATAGGTCGCCACCACGTCCTCGCTCGGGTCACGCAGCTTGCGCCCGGCCGCGGCCCGGAACTCCTTGCTGGCCACCAGCGCGCGCAGGACCGGCACGATCTCGGTGTTGTTCTTGCGGTAGACCTTCGCGAGTCGCTTGACGAGCGAGCGCGGTGGGTCGTCGCGGACGAACTTGGTCGCCAGCCGCTCGCAGATGTGGAGGGCGGTGTCCGGGTGGTGGGCGAGGTAGCGGAGGTACTCCTTGGTGACGTCGCGGCCGTCGCCCTTGCGGTTCTTGTGCGAGAAGCCACGGACCTCGACCTTGCCGGTCCAGTGGTCCTCCTTGACGTAGGACGCCTTCCAGGTCTTCCAGAGGTCCACGTGGTAGCCCGTCAGGATGCGGGCCGAGGCCTTCACGTCGTTCTCTGAATAGTTGCCGACCCCGAGCGTGTGCAGCTCGAGGAGCTCACGACCGAGATTCTCGTTGGGAGCCCGCTTGGTCGACGTCGCCGCCGACAGGAAGATCAGCATCGCCGGGTGGGTGGTTGTCTCGGCGAGCATCTGGTCGAAACGGCCCAGGGCGTGGCGCCTGATGGTGTCGCCGTAGTCCACCCGCCAGGTGAAGTGCGCGTCCCCGCTGACCGGCACATGGAGCATGCCCTCCCAGAACTCGGTCATCTTCTCGAGCACGGGCCGGCGCGTGCGGATGCGCCGCACGAGGAGCCAGCGACCGTAGTCGTCCATGACCTCCCAGCCACCGCGGATCTGCTTGACCTGGCGCTGCCACAGGTCGGACGGCGAGCGGTCGAGGTCGGGCCACCAGCGGCGGACCGAGTCGGCGGCCGCGTCGGGGAAGGCCCCTGGACGGGTGAGCTGCTTCTCGAACCACGCCTGTGCGCCACCTGCGCGGCGTACGTCCTTGGCGAGCGTGGCGTCCACGCCGTAGCCGAAGCGCGTCACCAGGTGACGCTGGGACTTGTTGAGCAGTGCTGCGTGACGGTTCCTGGCCACTGAGGTCCTCCACTCCCGAGACGGACCACTGTCCCATGTCCTGCCCCGACGGCGAGGCAGAAAGGCGATAAGCACTTGCCCGCGTCGGGACGGGTGCGATCCCCTTCGACCGTGGAGATCCAGGAGCTCGACACGACCGACCCCATTGCACGCCGCTCGTGGCACGACGCGATGGAGCGAGCGGTCCGGGCGGATCGCCCGCACGCGCTGACCAGCACACTGGCCGCCGTCGAGGTCACGATGACCGCGCCGAGCGCCTACTACTCGCGCACCTGGCTCCAGGCCGTCGTGGGCTCCGAGGTCGTGGGTGTGGCCGAGATCGAGCTGCCGCTCGGCGAGAACCTCGCGGTGGCGTGGGCCGAGGTCGACGTCTCGCCCGAGCACCGACGGCGAGGGATCGGTCGGGACCTGTGGCGGGCGGTGGCGGCCCGGGTGACCGCTGCGGGACGCTCGCGGGTTGCTGGGGAGGTGAGCGTCGACCTGGCGGTCTCCGGAGCCGGCTTCGCCTTCGCCACCGCGATGGGAGCAGTGGAGAAGCACTGTGAGGACCACCTGCTCGCCGAGCTCCCGGTCGCGTCCGCGCCGATCGACCCGGCCTACGACCTGGTGATCTGGTCCGGACGGTGCCCCGACGAGCACCGCGGTGCCTACCTCGCCATGCGCAACCAGATGAATGCCGACGTGCCGATGGGCGAGCTCGACCTGGAGGCGGAGGTGCTCGACGACGTCCGGCTGGCCGCATCGGAGGAGCGGCTCAGCACGTCGTACGACGTCCGTGTGGCCGCAGCCCGCCGCCGCTCCGACGGCACCTTCGGCGGCTACTCGCTGCTCTTCGTGCCGCACGGCGTGGACTACGGCTGGCAGGACGACACCCTCGTCATGCCCGAGCACCGAGGGTCACCGGCTCGGGGCCGCACTGAAGGCGGCCAACTACGCCGGCCTGCCCGAGCACGTCGGTCGCGTCCACACCTGGACCGCGCCCTCCAACGCCGCGATGCACCACACCAACACGGCGCTGGGCTTCCGCGTCGTCGAGCGCATGTACGCGGTCGAGGCGGTCATCGCCTAGGGTCTCGCTCCGAGGGGCGGTAGCTCAGTCGGTCAGAGCAGAGGACTCATAATCCTTGGGTCGTGGGTTCGAGCCCCACCCGCCCTACCAGTGTTTTCGCAGGTCAGACGGGCGCCGGGCCTGCACCGCCGGGCTCGTTGCGGTGTGCCGTAGGTCGTGGGGAGTCAGGCCGGGTTGCCCGGGCTGGGTCTGCCGCCTCCTATCGCAACTCCTCCCACGGGCGTAGGTTCGAAGACATGCTCCATTGAGGAAGTGATGTCATGCGTCGATATCTGGTTCTCGCGGTGGCCGCCGTCGTCGTTGCCGGAGGCCTCAGCGCCTCGGCGGCGACACCTTCGGACGAGGAGGCCACCTACACGGGATGCCTGACCCGAGGAGGGGCGATCACCGAGGTCGCGATCGGCGAACAGCCACGTCGGAAGTGCGGTGGCTCCCAGGTCCAGATCAGTTGGAGCACGGGCGTCTCGCCCGCGGAGTTCGCCGCGCTCGCCGAACGGGTGACCGCGCTGGAGGAGGCGGCGACGCAGCCGCTGGCCCTGACCGTCGACTGCGGGGCCGGCGAGTCGCTGAGCGCGGCACTTGTCGAGACCGAGCACCACCCCGGCCCGGTCGACATCACGATCTCGGGAGTCTGCGAGGAGAGCGCGTTCGTCGGTCGTGACGACGTGTCCTTCACCGGTGTCCAGCGCAGTGACGGGATCAGTGTCCCCACTAGCGGACCCAACGCCGCGGTCGGTCTGTTCGACGCGCACCGGATCACGTTCACCCACCTGACCATCACGGGAGGCAGCAACGGGATGTTCGTGCGTCAGTCGTCCTTCACGGCCTCCGACATCACCGTCCGGGACTCCGGCGACCGCGGAATCACGGCTAGCGACGGATCCTCCGGCTTCATCAGCGACTGCATCCTCAGCGGCCACCCGCGCTTCGGCGGGGAAACCGAGACCGAGAGCATCCTCACCGTCCGCGACTGCGAGATCACCGACAATGGCGACATCGGCCTGTTCGCCGGCGGCAACGGCGGCGCCACGATCTACGTGCAGGCTTCCGAGGTGGTGGACAACGGCGAGATCGGCCTCGCGGCCAACCCCGGTGGGAGCCTGAGTATCGACGGCACCCTGGTGCGGGGCCACAACTACGCCGGGGTGTCAGCCCTCAGCAGCGACGTATCCATTTCCGAGGCCTCGCGCATCGTCAACAACGACCAAGGAGTCAATGTTGGTGGCGGCTCGACCGTGAGCCTCGAAGGAAAGGTCGTCATCGAGGACAATGCCTCGGACGGTATCTCGGCCAGCGGCGGGTCCGCCGTCTCGGTGTCGGACACCATCGTGCGCGGCAACGGCGGCAACGGGATCAGCGTGGCGGATCTTTCCACCGTCAGCGCCTTCGCAACAACGCAGGCCGTCGACAACGGAGGCTGGGGGATCAGGTGTGACGGCCCGCCGGCCATCGCCGTCCTCGGAGGACAGGGCCTGTTCGACCCTGCCGAGCTCACCCTCACCGGCAATGCGAGCGGAGCCACGAACTGCGGGTGACGCGACGGGCGTGACGGACCTCGTGCGACACCGAGGACGACAGCGACGTCCGAGCGCGTGAGGATTGCGTTCGGCGCGAGCCGGGGTCGGGCGCACACCAGCAGTGCCGCTGCCCTGACATGCCGACCCAGAAGGCGACAGGCATGGCACTGATGCCTGAGCACATGCGCCCGGCCGCTTGACCAAGGCGGCCGGACGCTCTGCGAGCGCGGGTGTTGACGACACCTAGTGCATGCGATCTCGCTGGCGTCCGGAGCCCTGCCCATTGCCATCGGCGCCGACTTCCTGCGCATGACGGCACCACCTGGATCACCGGCGCGCTGGGCGCGTGGGGGCCTCTCCGAACGAGGAGAGCGTGACCTGAGTAACAGCCACTCGTTGTGACGCCATGAGCCGCGACACCTGAGCGGTCCAACGAAAGGGATTCAATGCGTTTACGACGTTCCGCAGCGAAGGCGGGCATCCTCGTCACCGCTGCAGCGACGCTCGCGGCCGGGGCAACCCTCCCCGCCGCTCACGCGGTCACTGACCGTACTGCCGGCTCAGGCCAGGCCGCCGGTGCTGGATCCGCCCTCGACACGCGTGTGGGCGGGGCGCTCGTCAAGCCCAGTCAGGCTCGGCTCGACGCCGTCAAGGCCCTCGTGCAGCAGGCGGGCCAGGACACGGCCGTCACCTGGGACAACAGGTTCGGCACGCCGCGGACGATCTATCCGCCTGCCGGCGGAGCACTGTCGAAGGCCCGCAGCGGCTCGGCCGTGGACGCGGCCCGCGCCTTCGTGGCTGACAACCGTGCCGCCTTCGGGCTCGCCGCGGCGGACGTCAGCTCGCTGAAGGTCACCCGCAACCACCGGCTCACCGACCTCGACGTCACGATCGTCAACCTCACCCAGACGGTCGGCGGCGTCGCCGCCAGCCGCGGCGGGTCGA
This sequence comes from uncultured Actinomycetota bacterium, assembly GCA_963843815.1. Lineage (GTDB taxonomy): Bacteria > Actinomycetota > Actinomycetes > Propionibacteriales > Nocardioidaceae > Nocardioides. The sequence goes on from CAWJLX010000007.1 coordinate 263,292, forward strand.
TGGGCATGGCGGTCGACAGCTCCGGTCGCGTGCTCTCCTTCACCGGTTCGATCGCACCCAACACGACCCTGCTGGGCGGCTACGTCCTGACGCCGGCCGCCGCGCTGGGCATGGTGGCTGCCGGGCTCAAGGCCCCGTCCATCACCCCCAAGGCGAGCGGCAAGACAGCAGGCTTCGACAAGTTCACCACCGGGCTCGCGTCCGCGTCCTACGTCCAGAAGGCGGTGTTCCCCACCGCCGCCGGCGCGCGTGCGGCCTACCGCGTGCTGTTCGTCCAGGCGCTGGACGAGGCCTATGAGGTGATGGTCGACGCCACCACGGGCGAGGTGCTGCACAAGGCATCGCTGGTCCAGCACGAGGCCGAGGGCATCGTCTACCCGAACTACCCCGGCGCTCCCAAGGGCGGCAAGGCGGTCAAGGTCAGCTTCGGACCGACCGCACAGTCGCCCGGCGGCTACGTGGACCCCACCGGCCTGACCGGCGTGGGCGTCACGACGCTGGGCAACAACGCCGACACCTTCAAGAACTGGTCCAACTTCATCGCCCCGGCCGATCAGGCCAACCGCACGGTCGCGCCGACCGGGCAGTTCAACTTCGGCTTCCCCGACGCGTGGGGCACCTCCGAGTGCCAGGCGGTCCCGCCGTCCTACGCCCAGGACTCGGACGCCTCGTCGACCAACCTCTTCTACCAGCACAACCGCATCCACGACGAGTTCTACTCCTACGGCTTCACCGAGAGCGCAGGGAACTTCCAGACCGACGGCGGTGACCCGATCATGGGCCTCGTCCAGGCCGGAGCCATCAGCGGTGGCGCCCCGACCTACACGGGTCGTGACAACGCCTACATGCTGACGCTTCCCGACGGCATCGCGCCGTGGAGCGGGATGTTCCTGTGGGAGCCGATCAACGACGCGTTCGAGGGTCCCTGCCGGGACGGTTCGTTCGACGCCGGCGTCATCGAGCACGAGTACGCGCACGGCCTCTCCAACCGCTACGTCGGCACGGAGGACGGCGCCCTCGGCGGACACCAGTCCGGCTCGATGGGGGAGGGCTGGGGCGACTGGTACGCCCTCAACTACACCCACCGCAACAACATCCAGGACGACTCGGTCGTCGGCGCCTACGTGACCGGAAACACCGAGCGCGGCATCCGCAACTGGGCCTACGACGACACCGAGGCCAACTTCGGTGACATCGGCTACGACCTCGGCGGTCCGGAGGTCCACTCCGACGGCGAGATCTGGACGGCCACCCTGTGGGACGTGCGTCGCGCGCTCGTCGCGAAGTACGGCGAGCAGAAGGCGGCAACGATCTCGTCCTTCATCGTCACCGACGCCATGCCGCTCGCCCCCAACGACCCGAGCATGCTCGACATGCGCTCGGCGATCATGAAGGCGCTCGACCTGCGCTACCACCGCCAGGCGGACTTCGACGTGCTGCAGGACACCGTGTACGGCGCCTTCGCCGCTCACGGCATGGGCACCGGTGCCTCCAACGAGACGACCGAGGACGACCCGACCGGAGCGAACGACATCGACCCGACCCCGTCGTTCACGCACCAGAACCCGGCACGCAACGGCACCGTGACGATCAAGGTGACCAACGCCTCGACCGGCAAGCCCCTGGCCGACGCCAACGTCATCCTCGGCACCCTCGAGGCCGGGGTCACGCCGATCGCGGTCACGGACGCCGAGGGCATGATCACGACCAAGGTCGTCGCCGGGCACTACCCGTTGACCATCCAGGCCCGTGGCTTCGGTGCGCAGACGGTCACCGAGTTCGACCTCGCGGAGGGCAAGTCCTACAAGAAGACGATCAGCCTCAGCCCGAACCTGGCCTCGTCGGCCAACGGCGCGGAGATCGTCTCGTCGTCTTCGACGGGCGCGAAGTCGCTCATCGACGACACCGAGCTCACCCGCTGGAAGACCCAGGTCGGGACGGGCAACGCGGTGATCAAGCTGGCGAAGCCGGCGACGATCAAGTCGTTCCAGGTCAGCGCCTTCACCACCTCGCGCTTCGAGGCGGTCAAGTCGTTCACCGTGCAGACGTCGAACGACGGCATCAACTGGAAGACGCAGCCGATCGGCGAGGACGCGTTCGACTACGCGGTGCCGCGCCCGACCGTCGACGACGTGCACTACAAGACGTTCGCCCTGGCTGCGCCGGTGCAGGCGTCCTACCTCCGGGTCTTCGCGGACGAGGCACTGGGAGACACCAAGACCAACGCCCAGTTCGGTGACCTCCAGGTGTTCGGGTCCAGCAGCGCCGTTCAGCCGCTGCCCCCGAAGCCGCTCGACCCGCCCTTCGAGGAGTCCTTCACGATCCTGGGCACCAACCCCGGAGGCAACGAGACCGGTGGCGGTGTCGTGGGCACCGAGCTCGCGGAGTTCTGCATCTTCCCGCCTGCCTCCCAGGACACCGACGGCCATGTCACCCGGCTCCCGGAGGACTTCGGTGACGGTGCGCACAAGATGTCGCTGGCCGGCGGGCCGACGGCGGTCGACCTCGACGTGTACTTCTTCAACGCCGAGTGTGCCCTCGTGGGCTCCATCGCCACCGCAGCGGTCAACGAGGCCGGGGCCATCCCCTCGGGCACGGCCTACGTCGTCACCAACAACTACGCCGGCGTCGCGGCCGACGTGACGTTGACGGCGGTCGACACGAAGTGAACCAGGAGCGGGACCGCATCCGTGCGGTCCCGCTCCTCCGACCGGACGAGCCGCGGAGGCACATGACGTGCCTCCGCGGCTCTTCACGTGCGGCGGGCCGGAGGGCTCACCGTTCGCTGCGCAATGATCGGACGCAGCACTTCTTGGGGTAGCGGGTTCGAGCCCACTTCGCCGTCCGGGACGCCCGAGCGGCGTCAGTCCTCGCCCGCGATCAGGTAGCCGTCGCCGCTCCTCTGGAGCCGCAGCCGCCCCTGCTCCCTGCTGGTCCGGCCCGACATGGCGACGTACCGGATCGTGTAGGTCGTCGTGAGGGCCTCCGCGTCCACGCGGATGTCGGAAGGGGTCGCCGACTCGATCGTGCTCCAGAAACCCGAGTAGCTCTCGTAGCCGCCACTCTGGGACTGGAACTGCGGGGTGAGCATCTCGAACGTCGACTCCGGGTCGGACGTGACCTGCGAGAAGTAGTCCTGGACGAAGGCCCGCATCGCCGCTGCCCCTTCGGGGGTGGTGGGGTCGGTCGTCGGCGCTGTCGCGGAGGGCTCCTCGGTCGGTTCCTTCGACGCCGAGGACTTTTCGGAAGGCTGCGGCTCCTGGCTCTGGGTGCTGCCGGACGGGTCGGCGGAGGAGTCGCGCTCCTCGCCATCGGGCCACATCAGCCAGCCACCGAGTCCGACGAGCAGCACGAGCGCCGCCACCGCGACGAGGCGGCCCAGCGGGAACCCAGGCCGCCCCGCTGCGGTCTGTGCCGCGATGGGCGTCGGCACGGGCGTCGGCACCGGAGCCGGCGCGCTCGCGGTGTCGGACGCGGTGTCGGACGCGGGAGACACGGTGCCCATGGCGACCGTCGCACCATGGTCGGAGCGGTCTTCCTGAGGCAGCCGCGACCCCTGGCCGGGCTCGTCGCGCGCAACTCGCCGCAGTTCGTCGCGCACCCGGGCCACCGGCCAGCGTCTGCCGGGATCCTTCTGCATCATCCCGGCCAGCTGATCCGCCAGCGGATGGTCGTTGCTCAGCCGGGGCGGGTCCTCGTGGACGATCTTGTAGAGACCACCGAGGACGTTCGCGCCCACGTCGTAGGGCGGACGTCCGGCGATCGCGTGGAAGAGGGTCGCGCCGAGCGACCAGACGTCGCTCGCCGTGGTCGCGTCCGACCCGGACGCGACCTCTGGCGCGAGGTAGGCAGGAGAGCCGGTCACGAGTCCCGTGCTCGTCAATGCAGCGTCGTTGGCCGACCGCGCGATGCCGAAGTCGCCGAGCTTCGCGTGGCTGTCGTCGTGGATCATGATGTTGCTGGGCTTGACGTCACGATGAACGATGCCTGCTGCGTGTGCCTGTGCCAGGGCGTCGGCGGCCTGAGCGATGATGCCGGCCGCGAGGGCGGCGGGCAGCGGTCCGTCGGCCGCAATCAGCTCGGCGAGCGTGCGTCCCTCGACGTACTCCATGACGAGCCAGTAGCAGTCCTCGTCCTCGACCAGGTCGAAGATGGACACCACGTGCTGGTGACTGATGCCAGCGGCGAGACGCGCCTCGCGCTCTGCGCGAGCGATGTCGTGCCCCGTGGTGCCCGGCAGCAGGCCGATGCGCTTGATGGCGACCGACCGACCCAGCAGCTCGTCGTGCGCGAGGTGGACGATGCCAGCGCCACCGCGTCCGAGCTCGCGCCCGAGTGTGTACCTGCCTGCGATCACGTGCCCCCCTTCCGAAGCTCCGACTCAGGCTAGTCACCTGAGAGGGCTTCGCCTCACCCGTGAGGACCCCCCGGGATCGTGGATGAGGTGCCGGCGTGTCCCTGCTCCCCCGGAGAGCTCGGGGGCCTAGCCCTCGCCGGCGATGAGGTACGTGTCGTCGAGGCGCTGCAGCTGCAGCCGGATCTGCTCGGTGCTCTTGGCGCCCGACTTCATGACGTAGTCGACCTTGTAGCCCACCGTCAGGTCCGAGGGGTCGCTGCTGATGCTGGCCAGCTTTGCCGAGCGGACCTTGCTCCACCATCCGTTGTAGCCCTCGTAGCCTCCGCTCGCCTCCTGGAACTCCGGGGTGAGCTGCTCGAAGGCGGCGCGCGGGTCGCTCGTCACCGTCGCGATGTAGGACGTGATGAAGGCGTCCATCTGCGCACGCGTGTCCTCGGCCGAGGTCGAGGCAGCGCTGCTCGGCGTCTCGGACGCCTGGGAGGAGCTCGAGGTGTCCGGGGACGCCTCGGGTGTGCCACGCCCAGCCAGGACGTAGGCCGTCACCACCGCCGCAACGGCCAGCACGGCGACCGCTGCGATGAGGCCCCAGCCCAGCGTTCCCCGGCGCCGCGGTGACTGCGCGACGGGTGCCGGTGCGAGTGGGGCCGAGGTCACCGTGGGCATGACCCCCGTCCCCTCGGGGGCGTGTGGCGCGACGGGGGCTGCGACCACGGTGGAACGCTGCCCGCGGGCCAGGCGGCCCAGCTCGTCACGCACGCGCGTCATGGGCCACCGCTGGTCCGGCTCCCGGGCCATCATCACCGTCAGCAGGCCCGCCATCGGGTGGTCCTCGGCCAGCCGCGGCGGGTCATCGTGCACGAGCTTGTAGAGCGCGCCGATCAGGTTGTCGCCCACCTCGTACGGAGGGTTCCCCGTGACGGCGTGGTAGAGCGAGGCGCCCAGGGACCACACGTCGCTGGCGGGGGTCGCGGAAGCGCCGGAGGCCACCTCTGGGGCGAGGTAGGCAGGGGAACCGGTCACCAGGCCGGTCTGGGTCAGGGACGAATCGTCAGCGGACCGGGCGATGCCGAAGTCGCTCAGCTTGGCCGCGCCGTCAGCGATCAGGATGTTGCTCGGCTTGACGTCGCGGTGCACGATCCCGCTGGCGTGGGCCTCGACCAGTGCGTCGGCCGTCTGGCCCAGCAGGGTGGCGGCCTCGGTGGCCTCGAGCGGCCCCGATGACCGGACGCGCTCGCTCAGCGTCTCGCCGTCGACGAACTCCATCACCAGCCACCGGACGTCGTCGTCGTCGACCAGGTCGAAGACCGAGACGACGTGGGGATGGTTCAGCGCCGCAGCGAGCCTGGCCTCCCGCTGGGCTCGCTCGAGCCCCGCGTCGTCCGAGCCGGGGATCAGGCCGATCCGCTTGATGGCGACCCGTCTGCCCAGCACTTCGTCGAGCGCCAGGTGCACCGTCCCGGAGCCGCCTCGCCCGATCTCTCGCTCGAGCGTGTACCTGCCTGCGATCACGTGCCGTCCCTCCTGCATACGCGCCCTAGGCTAGTGCCCGACCACCAACCTGACCCCACCCGAAGGAATCCACGTGACGAGCCCCAACGTCCTCGACGAGCTGGAGTGGCGCGGCCTTGTCGCGCACTCCACCGACCGCGACGCGCTCCGCGCTGCGCTGGGCGAGGGGAGCGTCAGGTTCTACGTGGGTTTCGATCCGACGGCGCCGAGCCTCCACATGGGCAATCTCGTCCAGCTCGTCACCGCTCGGCGACTGCAGGACGCCGGCCACACCCCTTACATCCTCGTCGGGGGAGCCACCGGGATGATCGGTGACCCGCGCGACTCCGGTGAGCGCACGCTCAACTCGCTCGACACGGTCAAGGAGTGGACCGAGCGGGTGCGGCAGCAGGTCTCACGCTTCGTCTCGTTCGAGGGCCCCAACGCGGCGACGACGGTCAACAACTACGACTGGACCGCCTCGCTGTCGACCATCGACTTCCTGCGCGACATCGGCAAGCACTTCCCGATCAACCGGATGTTGGCGCGCGACACCGTCAAGCGTCGCCTCGAGTCGGGGATCAGCTACACCGAGTTCTCCTACATCCTGCTCCAGTCGATGGACTTCCTCAGCCTCTTCCGTGAGCACGGGGTGACGCTCCAGTTCGGCGGCTCCGACCAGTGGGGCAACATCACCGGTGGGGCCGAGCTCGTACGCCGGGTGGAGGGCGCGCACGCCTACGGGTTCGCCACTCCGCTGATCACCAAGGCCGACGGCACCAAGTACGGCAAGACCGAGGGAGGGGCCCTGTGGCTCGATCCCGACATGCTGTCCCCCTACGCCTTCCACCAGTTCTGGCTCAACGTCGAGGACGAGAAGGTCGGCGAGCTGTTGCGCATCTTCACCCTTCTTCCACAAGAAGAGATCGAGGACCTCGAGCAGCAGACCGCCGAGAAGCCCTTCCTGCGGGCGGGACAGAAGCGCCTGGCCGACGAGGTGACGGCGCTGGTGCACGGCGCGGAGGAGGTCGAGCAGGCCAAGGCCGCCGCAGCGGCGCTGTTCGGCGGGGGAGACCTGGCCTCGATCAAGCCCGAGACGCTGGCGTCCGCGCTGCGCGAGGCCGGCAGTACGACGGTCCCGGCCGCCGGGCTGCCGGACATTCTCGACCTCCTGGTGTCCACCGGCCTCGCCAAGAGCAGGGGCGACGCCCGACGGACCGTGACCGAGGGCGGCGCCTACCTCAACAACGTCCGCATCGAGGACATCGAGCTCCGACCCACCGGTTCAGACCTGGTTGGCGGTTCATGGCTCGTGCTGAGACGCGGCAAGAAGAACTTCGCCGGGGTCGAGGTGGCCTGAGCGCGTACGGGGCCCTGTAGCCGGCGAAGGACGACGACACGCCCTGCGCTGTCGCCCCATGCGTCACAACAGGCCTCTGACCTGCACAAACGTCAGTGTGCCCGCGGTCACATCACTTCGATTTGCGCGTTCACAGACGGCCGTCTAATGTTCTCTTCGTCGCCAGGGAGCGGCGGGGAGCAAGACCGGTCAGGTCGGGCTCCCGGCCCCAGGAGGACAACCCGAAGCGGTCATCGGTCACGGTGACACCACCGGGTCAGAGCGAAACAGCCGAGGATTTGCCACGGCCGAAAGTCGCTCGCTAGGTTTGACCAGTTGCCCCACGCAACCGAGATCCTCACCGGATCGCGATGTGGGTGCGTCTGATACTTGAGAACTCAACAGTGTGTTTGATTAGTCGACGAATTAGTTTGTTTTGCCCCGTTGACGTTGTTTCTGCCCTGTGGGTGGGGATGGTGTTGATGGTTTCTTTGACAATGATTCTGACAATTTGTCAGTTTCGTTTTTTGTCAGGGGATGTGGCTCTCTTTTCCTTGCATCTTTGGGTGTGGGGTGTTTGTTTTCAATGGAGAGTTTGATCCTGGCTCAGGACGAACGCTGGCGGCGTGCTTAACACATGCAAGTCGAGCGGAAAGGCCACTTCGGTGGTACTCGAGCGGCGAACGGGTGAGTAACACGTGAGTAATCTGCCCCTGACTTCGGGATAGCCACCGGAAACGGTGATTAATACCGGATATGACATGGACTCGCATGGGTTTGTGTGGAAAGTTTTTCGGTCAGGGATGTGCTCGCGGCCTATCAGCTTGATGGTGAGGTAATGGCTCACCATGGCTTCGACGGGTAGCCGGCCTGAGAGGGTGACCGGTCACACTGGGACTGAGACACGGCCCAGACTCCTACGGGAGGCAGCAGTGGGGAATATTGGACAATGGGCGGAAGCCTGATCCAGCAACGCCGCGTGAGGGATGACGGCCTTCGGGTTGTAAACCTCTTTCAGTACCGACGAAGCGCAAGTGACGGTAGGTACAGAAGAAGCACCGGCCAACTACGTGCCAGCAGCCGCGGTAATACGTAGGGTGCGAGCGTTGTCCGGAATTATTGGGCGTAAAGGGCTCGTAGGCGGTTTGTCGCGTCGGGAGTGAAAACGCCGTGCTTAACACGGCGCTTGCTTTCGATACGGGCAGACTAGAGGTATGCAGGGGAGAACGGAATTCCTGGTGTAGCGGTGAAATGCGCAGATATCAGGAGGAACACCGGTGGCGAAGGCGGTTCTCTGGGCATTACCTGACGCTGAGGAGCGAAAGTGTGGGGAGCGAACAGGATTAGATACCCTGGTAGTCCACACCGTAAACGTTGGGCGCTAGGTGTGGGGTCCATTCCACGGATTCCGTGCCGCAGCTAACGCATTAAGCGCCCCGCCTGGGGAGTACGGCCGCAAGGCTAAAACTCAAAGGAATTGACGGGGGCCCGCACAAGCGGCGGAGCATGCGGATTAATTCGATGCAACGCGAAGAACCTTACCTGGGTTTGACATACACCCTGCCGCCTCAGAGATGGGGCTTCTTTTGGGGGTGTACAGGTGGTGCATGGCTGTCGTCAGCTCGTGTCGTGAGATGTTGGGTTAAGTCCCGCAACGAGCGCAACCCTCGTTCTATGTTGCCAGCACGTAATGGTGGGGACTCATAGGAGACTGCCGGGGTCAACTCGGAGGAAGGTGGGGATGACGTCAAGTCATCATGCCCCTTATGTCCAGGGCTTCACGCATGCTACAATGGCCGGTACAAAGGGCTGCGATCCCGTAAGGGGGAGCGAATCCCAAAAAGCCGGTCTCAGTTCGGATTGGGGTCTGCAACTCGACCCCATGAAGTCGGAGTCGCTAGTAATCGCAGATCAGCAACGCTGCGGTGAATACGTTCCCGGGCCTTGTACACACCGCCCGTCACGTCACGAAAGTCGGCAACACCCGAAGCCGGTGGCCCAACCCTTGTGGAGGGAGCCGTCGAAGGTGGGGCTGGCGATTGGGACGAAGTCGTAACAAGGTAGCCGTACCGGAAGGTGCGGCTGGATCACCTCCTTTCTAAGGAGCACACGCCCCGATGCCAGGCGAATGTTCTGGCACGCATGGTGGTGTTCACTAGTGGAATCGTCGACGCTCCTGTGCTCCAGCTTGCTGGGGTGCGGATGGAGTACTCATGGCCCTGCGTTGGTGGGGGATGGGGTCAAGCACGCTGTTGGGTCCTGAAGAATCAGCCGTGTGCCCTGGGTCCGTGAGGATCGGTGGGTGGTTGGTGCTTCTGGTCCTCCCTTTGCTGTGTGCCTGCCTGTGGTGGGTGTGTGGTGTTGGTGGGGTTGTTGTTTGAGATCTGCATAGTGGACGCGAGCATCTTTGTAACTAGTTGAGTCTAGTTATGAATGATAGGCGTGGCCGGCTTTCCTTGCTGGTTGCGTCGAATGTTTGTGCTGGCCTGCTCCTTTGATTGGGGGGTGGGCTGGTGTGTTTCTTTGTGTGTTGTTTCGACGTGTGTTGTTTTGACGTTGTTGAGACAAGCTATGAAGGGCACATGGTGGATGCCTTGGCATCAAGAGCCGATGAAGGACGTTGGAGCCTGCGATAAGCCCTGGGGAGTTGGCAACCAAGCTGTGATCCGGGGGTGTCCGAATGGGGAAACCCAGCACGAGTCATGTCGTGTTACCCGCACCTGAACACATAGGGTGTGTGGAGGGAACGTCGGGAAGTGAAACATCTCAGTACCGACAGGAAGAGAAAACAACAGTGATTCCGAGAGTAGTGGCGAGCGAAATCGGATGAGGCTAAACCTCAGGTGTGTGATACCCGGCAGGGGTTGCACTTGGGGGGTCGTGGGACCGTTCAATCTCATCTGCCGGTGAGGTACAGAGTAAGAAACCAGTGTGGAAGTCGAAATCGGTTGGAAAGCCGTACCGTAGAGGGTGATAGGCCCGTAGACGTAAGGCACTGGCTCTGGAGCGTGTTCCCAAGTAACACGGAACCCCTGAAATTCCGTGTGAATCTGGCGGGACCACCCGTTAAGCCTAAATACTCCTTGATGACCGATAGCGGACAAGTACCGTGAGGGAAAGGTGAAAAGTACCCCTGGCGGGGAGTGAAATAGTACCTGAAACCGTGTGCCTACAATCCGTCGGAGCCTTATGCCAACTTGTTGGTGGGGGTGACGGCGTGCCTTTTGAAGAATGAGCCTGCGAGTTTGCGGTGTGTTGCGAGGTTAACCCGTGTGGGGAAGCCGTAGCGAAAGCGAGTCCGAATAGGGCGATTCAGTAGCGCGCTCAAGACCCGAAGCGAAGTGATCTATCCATGGGCAGGTTGAAGCGTCGGTAAGACGACGTGGAGGACCGAACCCACTTAGGTTGAAAACTGAGGGGATGACCTGTGGATAGGGGTGAAAGGCCAATCAAACTTCGTGATAGCTGGTTCTCCCCGAAATGCATTTAGGTGCAGCGTTGCGTGTTTCTTGCCGGAGGTAGAGCACTGGATAGCTAATGGGCCCTACAAGGTTACTGACGTTAGCCAAACTCCGAATGCCGGTAAGTGAGAGCGCAGCAGTGAGACTGCGGGGGATAAGCTCCGTAGTCGAGAGGGAAACAGCCCAGACCATCAGCTAAGGCCCCTAAGCGGTGACTAAGTGGAAAAGGATGTGGAGTCGCATTGACAACCAGGAGGTTGGCTTGGAAGCAGCCACCCTTGAAAGAGTGCGTAATAGCTCACTGGTCAAGTGATTCCGCGCCGACAATGTAGCGGGGCTCAAGTCATCCGCCGAAGCTATGGCATTCAGCAGATACATCAGCATCGACTTGATCGGTGTTCAGTGTGCTGGATGGGTAGGGGAGCGTCGTGTGGGCAGTGAAGCGCCGGAGTGATCCAGGTGTGGAGCCCACACGAGTGAGAATGCAGGCATGAGTAGCGAATCACGGGTGAGAAACCCGTGCGCCGAATGATCAAGGGTTCCAGGGTCAAGCTAATCTGCCCTGGGTAAGTCGGGACCTAAGGCGAGGCCGACAGGCGTAGTCGATGGACAACGGGTTGATATTCCCGTACCGGCGAAGTTGCGCCCATGACGAACCTGGTGATGCTAACCACCCGAAGCTCATCGGACCGGACCCTTCGGGGCGAGGCTGGTGAGGGGAGCGTGGGACCCGAACTGGTAGTAGTCAAGCGATGGGGTGACACAGGAAGGTAGCCCAGCCACAGCGATGGTTGTCTGTGGGCAAGCGTGTAGGACGTGGTGTAGGCAAATCCGCACCATCCACTTCAGTGTGGAGTCTGAGACGTGATGCGGAGCCGTATGGCGAAGTGGGTGATCCTATGCTGTCGAGAAAAACCTCTAGCGAGCAACGAGCCGCCCGTACCCCAAACCGACTCAGGTGATCAAGTAGAGAATACTAAGGCGATCGAGAAAACCATGGTTAAGGAACTCGGCAAAATGCCCCCGTAACTTCGGGAGAAGGGGGGCCCGGATCGTGTACCCACTTGCTGGGGAAGCGTGAAGGGCCGCAGAGACCAGGGGAAAGCGACTGTTTACTAAAAACACAGGTCCGTGCGAAGTTGTAAGACGATGTATACGGACTGACTCCTGCCCGGTGCTGGAAGGTTAAGAGGACCGGTTAGACACTTGTGTCGAAGCTGAGAATTTAAGCCCCAGTAAACGGCGGTGGTAACTATAACCATCCTAAGGTAGCGAAATTCCTTGTCGGGTAAGTTCCGACCTGCACGAATGGAGTAACGACTTTCCCACTGTCTCAACCATGGACTCGGCGAAATTGCACTACGAGTAAAGATGCTCGTTACGCGCGGCAGGACGGAAAGACCCCGGGACCTTTACTATAGTTTGGTATTGGTGTTTGGTACGGTTTGTGTAGGATAGGTGGGAGACTTTGAAGCAGTCACGCCAGTGGTTGTGGAGTCAACGTTGAAATACCACTCTGGTCGTACTAGATGTCTAACCTAGGTCCATTATCTGGATCAGGGACAGTGCCTGATGGGTAGTTTAACTGGGGCGGTTGCCTCCTAAAATGTAACGGAGGCGCTCAAAGGTTCCCTCAGCCTGGTTGGCAATCAGGTGGCGAGTGTAAGTGCACAAGGGAGCTTGACTGTGAGACAGACATGTCGAGCAGGGACGAAAGTCGGAACTAGTGATCTGGCCACGGCATGTGGAAGCGTGGTCACTCAACGGATAAAAGGTACCCCGGGGATAACAGGCTGATCTTCCCCAAGAGTCCATATCGACGGGATGGTTTGGCACCTCGATGTCGGCTCGTCGCATCCTGGGGCTGGAGTAGGTCCCAAGGGTTGGGCTGTTCGCCCATTAAAGCGGCACGCGAGCTGGGTTTAGAACGTCGTGAGACAGTTCGGTCCCTATCCGCCGCGCGCGCAGGAAACTTGAGAAAGGCTGTCCCTAGTACGAGAGGACCGGGATGGACGAACCTCTGGTGTGCCAGTTGTCCCGCCAGGGGCACGGCTGGTTGGCTACGTTCGGAAGTGATAACCGCTGAATGCATCTAAGCGGGAAGCACGTTTCAAGATGAGGTTTCCCACCACGTAAGTGGGTAAGGCCCCCCACAGAACATGGGGTTGATAGGCCGGAGGTGTACAGCAGTAATGCCCAGCCGACCGGTACTAATAGGCCGAGGGCTTGTCCCAACACCGTACAAAACCACACACACGCGCACCCAACGAACACACTTCACAGTTGTTCGCGTCCACTAAGCAGTTCCCAACCAACACACCCAACCCCCCACGAATCACGGGGAGTGAGGCGATGTGTAGAGGTTGAAAGAGTTACGGCGGCCATAGCGAAACGGGAAACACCCGGTCCCATACCGAACCCGGAAGTTAAGCCTTTCAGCGCCGATGGTACTGCAATCGAGAGGTTGTGGGAGAGTAGGACGCCGCCGGACATACATTTGGCAGAGGCCACCAGATAATCTGGTGGCCTCTGCGTCATTTCAGGACCATGAGTGAGTACCGTGGGCTCCGGCAACGGGGCGACACGTGAAGAAGGGAAGTGCGGCTGTGGCCGAGGACCGTGGAGGACAGCGTCCGTCCCGAGGTGGCTCCGGAGCCGCCGGACGGGGCAGCTCTGCCGGTGGTCGGGGCGGCAGTTCCCGGAGCGCCGGCGGTGACTCGCGTGGTCGTGGCTCCCGCGACGACCAGGTTCGCGGCAAGGGCGGGTCTGCTGGCCGCGGCGGCTACCAGGGTGGCGGCCGGTCCGGTGGCAAGGGTGACGGCAAGCCGTCGAGCTCCGGGCAGCGCGGCTTCCGTGGCCGGTCCGAGGAGCAGCCCCGCACCGCCGACCAGGCGACGTACGACGGTCCTGACCTGCCCGAGGAGATCACCGGCGCCGAGCTGGACCGCGGTGTCCGCGCCCAGCTGAAGGGCCTGCCCGAGAAGCTGGCGGCCCGGGTGGCCCGTCACCTCGCCGCCGCAGGCATGCTGATCGACGAGGACCCGGAGACGGCCTACCAGCACACGTTGGCGGCGCGGGCACGCGCGTCGCGGCTGGCCGTGGTGCGCGAGGCGACCGGCGAGGCCGCCTACGCCGCCGGCCACTACGCCGAGGCGCTGGCGGAGCTTCGCGCCGCCAAGCGGATGAACGGCGCCACCGACTACCTGCCGATCATGGCCGACTGCCACCGCGCGCTCGGCAACCCGGAGCAGGCCATCAAGCTGGCCAAGAGTCCCTCGGTCGTCAACTTCAGCACCGAGGCCAAGGCGGAGATGACGCTCGTCGAGGCGGGTGCTCGTCGCGACATGGGCCAGCTCGACGCCGCGCTGCGTACGCTCGAGCTGGCGCCACTCACCTCGAAGAGCCGCTCTGCCTGGGTGGTCCGGCTCCGCTACGCCTACGCCGACACCCTGGAGTCGGCCGGCCGGGAGTCGGACGCGCTGGCGTGGTTCCACCGGACCCACGCGATCGACTCCGACGAGCTGACCGACGCCGCCGCGCGAGCGGACCTGCTGGAGCGCAAGCAGTCCTGACGCTCCGTGGGCCCGGCACGCTGGCGTTCCTGCGTCCCATGGGTCACAATGGAGCCACTAATCACATAGGTGTCACTCGACAGACTCGAGCTACGACGACAGACCGCTGGGGAAGGCGCATCTGGAGCGTCGGAACTCAAGGAGGTCGTGGTGACCACACGCATTGCTTCCCGCCCGGACGGTCCGGTGACGCGGGGCATTCTCTACGTGCACTCTGCTCCCTCTGCTCTCTGCCCGCACATCGAGTGGGCCGTCGGCGGAGTCCTGGGCGTGCCCGTCTCGCTCGACTGGACGCCTCAGGCTGCCCAGCCGGGGTCCTACCGTGCCGAGCTGTCGTGGAGCGGGGTCGTCGGCACGTCGGCGGCCGTCGCCTCGGCCCTGCGCGGCTGGAACCACCTGCGCTTCGAGATCACCGAGGAGCCCACCAGCTCCACCGAGGGCACCCGGTTCTCCTGCACCCCCGACCTGGGGATCTTCCACGCGATCACCGGGCCGCACGGCGACATCCTGATCCCCGAGGACCGGCTCAAGGCCGCCGTCGTCAAGGCTGCGCTCGGGGACACCACGCTGCTCCTCGAGATCGACAACCTGCTCGGCAAGCCCTGGGACGACGAGCTGGAGACCTTCCGGCACGCCGGCGAGGGTGCTCCGGTGCGCTGGCTCCACCAGGTGGTCTGAGCGCTCAGAGCGGGATGTTGCCGTGCCGACCGCGTCGGACGCCCGACGTGTCGATCTCGTGCCGCATCGCGGCCGCGATCGCGCTGCGGGTGCGCGTGGGCTCGACGACCTCGTCCACGACCCCGATCTCGACGGCCTTGTCCACACCGCCGGCGATGCGCTCGTGCTCGACGGCAAGCTCGGCCTCGACCTGCGGGCGGATCTCGGGGGACACCTCGGCGAGCTTGCGGCGGTGGAGGATCCGGATGGCTGCCACCGCGCCCATCACGGCGACCTCGGCGCCGGGCCACGCGAAGACACGGGTCGCGCCGAGCGACCGGGCGTTCATGGCTATGTAGGCGCCGCCGTAGGTCTTGCGGGTCACCAGTGTCACGCGGGGCACCACGCACTCACCGAAGGCGTGCAACAGCTTGGCCCCGCGGCGGACGACGCCGTCCCACTCCTGGCCGACACCGGGGAGGTAGCCCGGGACGTCGACCAGGACGACGAGGGGGACGCCGAAGGCATCGCACATGCGGACGAAGCGGGATGCCTTCTCCGCCGAGAGGGAGTCGAGGCAGCCGCCGAGCCGCAGGGGGTTGTTGGCCACGACCCCGACCGTGCGGCCACCGAAGCGACCCAGGGCCGTGACGATGTTGGGTGCCCAGCGGGCGTGGAGCTCCTGCATCGTGCCCTCGTCGAGCATCCCGTCGACGAGCGGGTGCACGTCGTAGGCGCGCTTCCTCGACTCCGGGAGCAGCGCCCCGAGGTCGCGGTCCTCGACGTCGTCGGCCGCGAGGCTGCCCTGCGAGCCGAGGAGCGAGGCGACGGTGCGCGCACGGTCGAGGGCCTCCCTCTCGGAGTCGGCGAGGATGTGGACGACGCCGGACCGGCGACCGTGCGGCTCGGGGCCGCCCAGGCGCAGCATGTCGACGTCCTCACCGGTCACCGAACGCACCACGTCGGGACCGGTCACGAAGATGCGGCCCTCAGGGCCGAGGATGACCACGTCCGTGAGGGCAGGGCCGTACGCCGCGCCACCGGCGGCGGGCCCGAGCACCACCGAGACCTGGGGGATGACACCGGAGGCGTGGGTCATCACCTGGAAGATGCGGCCCACGGCGTGCAGCGAGAGCACGCCCTCGGCCAAGCGGGCTCCGCCTGAGTGCCACAGCCCGATGATCGGCACCCCGTCGGTGAGCGCGCGGTGGTAGGCGTCGACGACGACGCGACACCCGACATCACCCATGGCACCGCCCATGACCGTGGCGTCGCTGCAGAAGGCGACGACCGAGGTCCCGTCGACGCGACCGACCGCCGCGAGCATGCCCGAGTCGTCGTCGGGGGTGATCAGCTCGACGGTGCCCTCGTCGAGCAGGGCGGTGAGGCGCAGGATGGGGTTGCGGGGGTCCTGCTCGCGTGGCAGCCTGGCCGGCTTGGCGGCCGTCGTCGTCATGCGGGTTGTCCGGGTGTGGTCAGACGCTCGCGAAGGCGACAGCGACATTGGCGCCGCCGAAGCCGAAGGAGTTGTTCAACCCCACGATGTCGCCCTCGGGAAGGTCGCGCCGGGACGTCGGGATGTCGAGGTCGACCGCCGGGTCCTTGTCGTCCAGGTTGATGGTCGGCGGGCTGACGCGGTCGTGCAGCGCCATGACGGTCGCGATCGCCTCGAGGGCCCCGGCGCCGCCGAGCAGGTGACCGGTCATCGACTTGGTGCTGGTGACGACGCAGCGGTCGACGTGCTCGCCGAGGACGGCGTGCAGCATCAGTCCCTCAGCGATGTCGCCCTTGGGGGTCGAGGTGGCGTGTGCGTTGACGTGGACGACGCTGGCGGGGTCGACGTCGCCCTCACGGAGCGCCATCTGGATCGCGCGGGTCCCGCCGCGGCCCTCGGGGTCGGGCTGGGCGATGTCGTGGGCGTCGTTGCTGATGCCGGCGCCGCGAACCTCGGCGTAGATCCTGGCGCCGCGGGCCCGGGCGTGCTCCTCGGACTCGAGGATCAGCACGGAGCCGCCCTCGCCGAGGACGAAGCCGTCGCGTCCGGTGTCCCAGGGGCGGGACACGGTGGTCGGGTCGCCGCCCTCTTCGCTCCCGGTCTTCGACAGCGCCATCATGTTGGCGAATGCCGCCATCGGAAGCGGGTGGATCGCGGCCTCGGTGCCGCCGGCGATGACGACGTCGGCGCGACCGAGCCGGATCAGGTCGAGGGCCATGGCGATCGCCTCGTTGCCGGAGGCGCAGGCCGAGGTGGGAGCGTGGACGGCGGCGCGGGCGCCGTACTTGAGGCTGACGTTGGCGGCCGGCGCATTGGGCATCAGCATCGGCACGGCGAGAGGAGAGACCCTGCGGGCGCCCTTCTCGAGGAGGGTGTCGTAGTTGGCGAGGAGGGTGGTGACCCCGCCGATGCCGGAGGCGAGGGCGACGCCCAGGCGCTCGGGCTCCAGGCCGGAGTCCTCGAGGCCGGAATCGGCCCACGCCTGCTCTGCAGCGACCATCGCGAACTGGCTGGAACGGTCGAGGCGACGTGCCTTGACCCGGTCCAGGATCTCGGAGGGCTCGACGGCCACGCGGCCGCCGATCTTCACCGGCAGCGTGTCGACCCACTCGTCGGTGAGGTGCCTGATGCCGGACGTGCCGGCGAGCAGTGCCTGCCACGTGGTGGGGACGTCCCCACCGACGGGGGAGGTGGTGCCGAGGCCGGTGACGACTACGCGGGTCGAGGGCATCAGAGGGATTCCGTTCTCGTGAGGATGGGGTTGGGCCTCGTCGCGGGCGGCCGGCGCTGGCACCGGCCGCCCGCGACGAGTCGGGCGAGGACTCAGCCCTGCGAACGCTCGATGAAGGCGACCGCGTCACCGACAGTCTTGAGGTTCTTGACCTCGTCGTCGGGGATGGTCACGCCGAACTTCTCCTCCGCGGCCACGACGACCTCGACCATGGAGAGCGAGTCGACGTCGAGGTCGTCCACGAAGGACTTGTCCAGCTGGACGTCATCGGCGTCGACGCCGGCGACCTCGTTGACGATCTCGGCGAGGTCAGCGCGGATTTCTTCGGTGGTGGCCATGGGGCCTTCCCTTCTTCTTGGGTGTCGTGCTTGGGGTGGTTGGGGGTCCTAGGGGACGGTGACGACCTGAGCGGCGTACGCCAGTCCGGCGCCGAACGCGATGAGGAGCGCCGTGTCGCCGCTGTGGGCTTCGCCGTCGACCATCATGCGGTCGAGGGCGAGCGGGACGGACGCGGCCGAGGTGTTGCCCTGCTCGGCGACGTCGCGCGCGATGCGGACGTGCTCGGGCAGCTTCATCGAGCGGGCCATGGCATCGATGATGCGCATGTTGGCCTGGTGCGGCACGAAGACGTCGAGATCCGCGGCCGTGATGCCGGCGGCCTCCAGCGCCTCGTTGGCGACCTTGGCCATGGTGAACGAGGCCCAGCGGAACACCGGGTTGCCCTGCATGGTCAGGTGCGGCATCACGCCGGAGCCGGGGGACTCGTCGGACCCGACGACGTCGCGCCAGTCCTCGCGCTGGCGGATGAAGTCGAACCTCTCGCCGTCGGAACCCCAGACGACGGGGCCGATGCCGGCGGTGTCGCTGGGGCCGATCACGACGGCGCCGGCGCCGTCGGCGAAGATGAAGGCGGTGCCGCGGTCGGACATGTCGGTGATGTCGGAGAGCCGTTCGACACCGATGACCAGGACGTGGCGGGCGCTGCCGCCGCGAACCATGTCGGCACCCAGCGAGACCCCGTGGCAGAAGCCGGCGCAGGCAGCCGAGATGTCGAACGCGGCCGCGTGGTCGGTGCCGAGCTCATGGGCGATCGCAGGAGCGATGGCCGGGGTCTGGAGCAGGTGGCTGACGGTGGCGACGATGACGCAGTCGACCTGGTCAGCGGTGATGCCGGCGCGCTCGATCGCGGCTCGCGAGGCGGCCACGCTCATGACCTGGATGGTCTCCTCGGCGGTCGCGAAGCGGCGCTGCTTGATGCCCGAGCGCTGCTGGATCCACTCGTCGCTGGAGTCGATGGCGTCGACGACCTCGGAGTTGGGCACCACCCGCGAGGGGCGGTAGGACCCGACTCCCATGATGCGGGCGTGTGCGGCGCCGGTGCCGCTGGTGAGGGTGGCCATCAGTGCGTCCCTTCGGGGTGCAGGCGGAGGAGGGGCTGGCCGGGGGAGACCAGGTCGCCGTCCTCGACGAGCCACTCCACCACCGAACCCCCGTGTGCTGCGGTGATGTCGGTGCGGTCCCGCAGGCTGGCGACGGCACCGATCACGGCACCGGGGGCGAGCACGTCGAGGTCGGAGGACTCGGCGGAGATGTGGAACGTGCCCTTCGCCGGGGAGACGACCATCCGCCAGGTCGGCGTGGTCTCGATCATCGAGGCCTCGCCGTGCTTGTCGCAGAAGTCGCGAGCGGCATCGAGCTGGTCGGGCGTCTTCAGCGCGAACGTCTCGACGCCCTTGAGAGCGCGCTTGGCGATGCCGGTGAGAGTCCCGGCGGGGGGCATCTCGAGGATGCCCGTGACGCCCAGGTCGGTCATCGTCTCCATGCAGAGGTCCCAGCGGACCGGGTGGGCGATCTGGCCGACGATGCGGCGCAGGACCTCGCGGCCGTCGTGGACGACCTGGCCGTCCCGGTTGGAGATCACCGGGGTGCGCGGGTCGTGGGTCGAGACCGAGCGCGCCAGCGAGCCCATCCGGTCCACGGCGGGGGACATGTGGGTGGTGTGGAAGGCCCCGGCGACGCTCAACGGGATCAGGCGCGCCTTGGTCGGCGGGTCCTCGGCGAAGGCAGCCAGCTGCTCCATGGTGCCGGCGGCGACGAGCTGTCCGGGGCCGTTGTCGTTGGCGGCGGTGAGCCCGTGGCGCTCGACGGCGGCGAGGACCTCCTCGCGGTCACCCCCGAGCACCGCGGTCATGCCGGTGGCGGTGACGGCCGCGGCAGCGGCCATCGCGTTGCCGCGCTCGCGCACCAGGACCATCGCCTGCTCCGCGGTGATGACGCGCGCACCAGCGGCGGCGGTCAGCTCACCGACACTGTGGCCGGCCACCGCGCCGATCCGCGCGAACGTGTCGGCGGGGTGGGGGAAGAGGTCGAGAGCGGCCACGAGGCCGGTGGCGACGAGGAGGGGCTGGGCGATCTTGGTGTCGCGGATCGTCTCGGCGTCCGCCTCGGTGCCGTAGTGGGCCAGGTCGATGCCGGCGACCGTGGCCAGCCAGTCGAACCGGTTGGCGAAGGTGGGGTCCTCCAGCCAAGGCGTGAGGAATCCGGGGGACTGGGCCCCCTGACCGGGAGCGACGATGACGAGCACGTGACCACTCTGCCGGGTCGGGAGCCCGCGGCGCGGGTCCGGCGCCGACGAAACTGACCCCCAGAACCTTGTAGGGTTCCTACAATTGTGTTCGACCGGACTGACGACCGAGAATGAGGGCCAGCTGGAGGGCGAACGCTTCGCGAGGTCGGGTCGGTGACCACCCGGTGATGTCGGAGATCTTGTGCAGCCGGTAGCGCACCGTGTTGGGGTGCACGAACAGGGCACGGGCGGTGCCCTCGATGGACGAGCCGTGCTCGAACCACGCGCCGAGCGTCTCGAGGAGCGTGCCGCGGGTGGCCATCAGGGGCAGGTAGACGTCGTCGACCAGGTGCCGCCGGGCGTGGCCGTCCCCGGCCAGCGCGCGCTCGGGCAGCAGGTCGCGACTAGCGACCGGCCGGGGGGCGTCGGGCCAGCCGCTCGCGGCACGGTGCGCCGAGAGGGCGGCTCGGGCCGAGGCGTTGGCGTGGGCCAGGTCGGCGGTCACGGGACCGACCACTACCGGGCCGTCGCCGAAGTGGTCGAGGAGCCGGGTGGCCGCTGCGAGGGGGTCGGTGACGGCGCCGAGGACGACGACCAGCCGCTCGCCCTGCGTGGCGCAGAGGGCGTCCATGTCGCCCGCGCGCGCGGATCGACGTACTGACTCGAAGACGTCGAGCTCCTCGCGGTGCGGGGGCACGGCGCCCAGCACCACGGCGACGTCACCGTGTGCGCCCCACCCCAGGGCGCTCGCGCGCGAGAGCACGGTCTCGTCGGCCTCGGCACGGACGACCGCGTCGACCACGAGAGCCTCGAGGCGGGCGTCCCACGCCCCACGGGACTCCGCTGCCCGGGCATAGACCGCAGCAGTGGCGAACGCGACCTCGCGCGCATAGAGAAGGACCGCGTCATGGACCTCGCCGATGTCCTGGGGGTCCAGCAGCGAGTCGATGTTGGTCTCCATGACCCGGATGCTCAGGCGCACGAGCTCCACGGTCTGTTGGAGCGAGATGACGCCGGTGAGCTCGCGAGGAGCGGCGCCGAAGACCACCACGTCGAGGGGGTCGTGGACGCCGGCCTCGACGTCGACGTCGAACCACTCGACGAAGCCGCGGATACCGGCCTGGACGATCAGTCCCACCCAGGAACGGTCCTGGGCGCTCAGGTCGTCGAACCACGGCAGGTCGCTCGACATCCGCCCCGTCGCGGCGGTGCTGAGCACCCCGGACGAGTTGCGCAGGGCCGCGACCGCTCGGCGCCGGGAGAAGGGCATGTCACGACTGTAGTGGCGCGCCGCCCGTAGTGGGATTCCCACGAACAGGTCCGAGAGTCACGACGTGGCGGAGCAGGTCACGACTTCGCAACGCGGGGAGGGGCCGGAACCGTGGCCGACCAGGTCTGGTTGAATCCGGCCCCTGTCCTGACCGTTGGAGGTCCAGTGCCCCGTCGCAGCAGTCCGCCAGTCCAGTACGTCAGCGTGCACGGCCACCGTCGCGCCTACGTCCGGATGGGCTCCGGCCCGGCGATCCTGCTCCTGCACGGGCTGGCGTGCGACCACACGACCTGGGACCCGATCATGGAGTCCCTGGCCCGCACGCACACGGTGATCGCCCCGGACCTGCTCGGCCACGGCGAGTCCGCCAAGCCGCGCGCGGACTACAGCGTCGGCGGCTACGCCAACGGGATGCGCGACCTGCTCACGATGCTGGGCGTCGACACCGCAACGGTGGTGGGGCACAGCTTTGGAGGGGGAGTGGCGATGCAGTTCGCCTACCAGTACCCCGAGCGCACCGAGCGCCTCGTCCTGGTCGGGTCGGGTGGTCTCGGTCCCGAGGTGACGCCGGCCATCCGCGCGATCACCACCCCCGGCTTCCACCAGGTGATGGGGGTGCTGTCGACCCCGGGGCTGCGTCACCTCACCACGGCCGCCATGCGGCTGCTCTCCCGCAGCGGCGTCAGCCAGCTGCGAGATCTCGACGAGGTCGCCGACATCTACGACTCGTTCAAGGACCCGCGCACCCGCGCGGCGATCCGCCACGTCGTCCGGGCGGTCGTGGACTGGAAGGGCCAGATCGTCACCATGTCCGACCGCGCCTACCTCACCGAGGCGATGCCGATGTGCGTCGTGTGGGGCGCCGACGACCTCGTCATCCCGGTCGACCACGCCAGCAACGCGAGCGCCCTGGCTCCGACGGCACGGGTCGAGATCATCCCCAACGCCGGTCACTTCCCGCACAAGGACCACCCCCAGCGGTTCGTGAAGATCGTGCGCGACTTCATCCGCACGACCGAGCCGAGCCCGCACGACCGCGAGCGCTGGCGCGACCTGCTCACCGACGGTGCGTCGCGGATGTCGATCCAGGCCGAGGCAGGGAAGGCACCGCTGGCCCCGGTGCACGCCGTACGACGCGCAGCGGGCGCCTGACCTCGGCTATCCCCAGCTGGCCGCACCGGTCAGGCAGAACGGGTGCCCGCCCGGGTCGATCAGGACGCGCCACGTGTCACCGGGCTGCGGGTCGGCGAGCCGTGCCCCGAGCGAGACCGCCCGATCAGCAGCCGCGTCGAGGTCGTCGACCGCGAGGTCGAGGTGGAACTGCTTGCGACCGCCCTCGTCGGGCCAGGGCGGGGGCTGGTGGCCCTCCACCCGGCCGAGGCCCAGCGCCGGTCCGCCGCCGGGTGCGGTGAGCATCGCGTAGTCGTCGGTGCTGGCCGCCACCTCCCAGCCCAGCAGTGCCGCCCAGAAATCAGCGGACGGCGCTACCTCCGCGC
This sequence comes from uncultured Actinomycetota bacterium, assembly GCA_963843815.1. Taxonomy (GTDB): domain Bacteria; phylum Actinomycetota; class Actinomycetes; order Propionibacteriales; family Nocardioidaceae; genus Nocardioides. Next base: position 286,224 of record CAWJLX010000007.1, read on the forward strand.
AGTCCAGCGTCACCATGGCGATCCGGGCTGTCTGCTCCTGCTGCGACACGGCCTCTCCTCTGCTCGTCGGGTGGGTCGATCCCACGGTCGCACCGTCCGGACGCGAGGGGCTTGGACAAAGGCGACAGGCACCTAGGCTGGTCCCGTGCCCACCCGATCGGGTCGCGCCCAAGCGGCGATCATGCGACCGAGCTGCGCGGAGCGGCGGATCGAGGTCGGTCGGGAGGAGCCAGCTGCCGATCTCGCCGACCTCGTGGACTACTTCTGGTGGGTGCGGTGGGACACGCGCGAGCCGCACGTCCAGGAAGTCGTGCCGCGCCCCGTCGTGCACGTCTCGGCCGAGGTCGTCGCCGGCGAGGCGCGGCTGTTGGTGCACGGTGTGCACCCGCGAATGTTCCGTCGTCGCCTGGAAGGGGCCGGGCACACGGTCGCCGCGGGCTTCCGTCCGGGCGGATTCCGTCCGTTCCTCGACGGAGACGCCGCTGCACTGCTGGGGCGCGAGGTAGCGGCAGCCGAGGTGCTGGGCGAGGACGACCGCCGGGTGGCGTCGGATGTGCTCGCGTGCGAGCGACCGGAGGACGGAGCCGCCCTGCTGGCGGAGTGGCTCCGTGGCCTGGCCCGGCGCGACGACCCGCTGGTGACCACGGTGGCCGACCTCGTCGAACGCGTGGAGGAGGACACCTCGCTCGTACGCGCCGAACAGGTGGCCGAGCTCGCCGGGGTGAGCCTCCGCACGCTTCAGCGCCGCTTCCGCTCGTACGTCGGGATCGGCCCGAAGTGGGTGGTGCAGCGCTGCCGCCTGCTCGACGTCACCTCGGCCGCGCACGGGGATGCGGAGGTGGACTGGGCCGACCTCGCGAGCCGGCTCGGCTATGCCGACCAGTCCCACCTGATCCGGGCCTTCACGCAGCTGGTGGGCCACCCACCCGCGACGTACTCGCGGGAGGCGTGACCCACCAGTGGTGCAGCGAAGCCGTCAGGCGTCGCCACCCTCCTGCGCCACGTCCTTGACCGCGGTCGGGTCGTCGATCCGGTAGCGCTGCGCTGCCTCGACGACCTTCTCCACGGGCAGCTCACCGGCGTCGGCCAGCGCCTGCAGCGCCTGCACGACGACGCTCTGCGCGTCGATGTGGAAGAAGCGTCGGGCAGCCGGACGGGTGTCGGCGAAGCCGAAGCCGTCGGCTCCGAGCACGCGGTAGTCGGCCGGGACCCAGCGTGCGAGCTGCAGCGGGACGGCCCGCATGTAGTCGGACACGGCCACGACCGGACCCGGGGCGCCGGCGAGCCTGTCGCGGACGTAGGCCGAGCGGGGCTCCTCGCCGGGGTTGAGCAGGTTCCACTCCTCGGCGGCAGCGCCGTCGCGGGCCAGCTCGTTCCAGGACGTCACCGACCACAGGTCGGACTGCACGCCCCACTCCTCGGCCAGCAGCTGCGCTGCTTCGGCGACCCAGGGGAAGCCGACGCCGGAAGCCATCAGCTGGACGCGCGGGCCCTCGCCCTCGGCCACCGAGACGCGGTGCAGGCCCTTGAGGATGCCGTCGACGTCGACGTCGGAGGGCTCGGCGGGCTGCGCGACCGGCTCGTTGTAGACCGTCAGGTAGAAGATCACGTTCTCGCCGTCACCGTTCTCGCCACCGGTGCCGTACATCCGCTCGAGACCGTTCTGCATGATGTGGCTGAGCTCGTAGGCGAACGCAGGGTCGTAGTGCACGACTGCCGGGTTGGTCGCCGCGAGGAGTGGCGAGTGCCCGTCGGCGTGCTGGAGGCCCTCGCCGGTCAGCGTCGTACGACCGGCGGTCGCGCCGATCAGGAAGCCGCGGGCCAGCTGGTCGGCCATCGCCCAGATCGAGTCGCCCGTGCGCTGGAAACCGAACATCGAGTAGAAGATGTAGAACGGGATCATGTGCTCGCCGTGCGTGGTGTACGCCGAGCCGGCTGCGGTGGCCGACGCCATGGCGCCCGCCTCGGAGATGCCCTCGTGGAGCATCTGCCCCTGTGCGGACTCCTTGTAGGACAGCAGCATCTTGCGGTCGACCGACTGGTACTGCTGGCCGCCGGGGTTGTAGACCTTGGCGCTCGGGAACATCGAGTCCATGCCGAACGTGCGGTACTCGTCGGGCGCGATCGGCACGAGCCGGTCACCGATCTCCGGGTCCTTCATCCAGTCGCGGAGCAGACGGACGACGGCCATGGTCGTGGCGAACTTGTTCTTGGCGGACCCCTGCTTGAGCTCGGCGTAGACCTCGTCGCCCGGCAGCTTGAGCGCAGTGGCCCGGTTGACGCGCCGGGGGATCGAGCCGCCGAGGGCGGTGCGCCGCTCGAGCATGTACTGGATGTCGGGGGACTCGGCACCGGGGTGGTAGAACGGCGCCCCGCCCGTCTTCTCGTAGGACTCCTCGAGGTCGCGGTCGCTGATCGGCAGGTAGAGCCGGTCGCGGAACTTCTTGAGGTCCGGGAGGGTCAGCTTCTTCATCTGGTGGGTGGCGTTCTTGCCCTCCAGCGCGTCGATCGTCCAGCCCTTGACCGTGTGGGCCAGGATGACCGTCGGCTGGCCGGTGTGCTTGCTCGCGGCGTCGAAGGCGGCATAGACCTTGCGGTAGTCGTGTCCGCCGCGGGGCAGCTTCTCGATCTGGTGGTCGTTCATGTGCTCGACCATCTTGCGCAGGCGCGGGTCGACACCGAAGAAGTGCTCGCGCACGTAGGCGCCGTCCTCGGTCGAGTACGTCTGGAACTGGCCGTCCGGCGTGGAGTTCATCTGGTTGACCAGGACGCCGTCGACGTCCTTGGCGAGCAGGGCGTCCCACTCGCGGCCCCAGACGACCTTGATCACGTTCCAGCCGGCGCCGCGGAAGTTGGCCTCGAGCTCCTGGATGATCTTGCCGTTGCCCGTGACGGGGCCGTCGAGCTGCTGGAGGTTGCAGTTGATGACCCACGTGAGGTTGTCGAGCTCCTCGCGCGCAGCGACGCGGATGGCGCCGAGCGACTCGGGCTCGGCCATCTCGCCGTCGCCCATGAAGGCCCACACGCGCTGCTGGTCCGTGTCCTTGATGCCGCGGTTGTCCAGGTAGCGGTTGAAGCGCGCCTGGTAGATCGAGTTGATGGCGGTGAGGCCCATCGAGACGGTGGGGAACTCCCAGAAGTCCGGCATCAGACGCGGGTGCGGGTACGACGGCAGCCCGGCGCCCGTGCCGTGCTGGACCTCCTGGCGGAAGCGGTAGAGCTGCTCCTCGCTCAGGCGTCCCTCGAGGAAGGCGCGGGCATACACACCCGGCGAGCCGTGGCCCTGGATGTAGATCTGGTCGCCACCGCCGTCGTGGTCCTTGCCGCGGAAGAAGTGGTTGAAGCCGACCTCGTAGAGGCTGGCCGAGGACTGGTAGGTGGCGATGTGGCCGCCGACCTCGAGTCCCTTGCGGTTGGCGCTGGACACCATGACCGCGGCGTTCCAGCGGATGAAGGCGCGGATCCGACGCTCGGCCTCCTCGTCACCGGGGAACCACGGCTCGCGCTCGGGCGGGATGGTGTTGATGTAGTCGGTCGAGCGCAGGGCCGGAACGCCGACCTGCTTCTCCCGCGCCCGCTCGAGCAGGCGCAGCATCAGGTAGCGCGCGCGGTCCCGGCCGCGGTCGTCGAGCATCGCGTCGAACGACGCGAGCCACTCCTGCGTCTCGTCGGGGTCGATGTCGGGCAGCTGGGTCGGGAGGCCCTCGTGGATCACCGACGCAATGGCCGGGCCCTGCCTGGAGCTGCTCTGCGTGGACTTCTCGGCATCACTCACAGGATCATCGTGTCACGCGAGTCGTCGCCACGAAATCTACCCGCGGGTAGTCCGAATTCTGACCTGAACACGACGTCCCGGTCGTTCGTCACACGGACCGGGGTTGCGACCTCTGCCCAGTTCGGGTGGACTATGTGCAACCAAACAACGGAGGTACTGCGTGAGCTCGACGGTGGGCGATTCTGCCCAGGCGACAGGTATGGGTGACCGGCTGGGTCTGAAACCCGGCATGGTGGTCCAGGAACTCGGCTGGGACAACGACACCGATGACGAGCTTCGCGTCGCGGTCGAGGACTGCATCGATGCCGACATGGTGGACGGCGACTACGGCAATGTCGTGGATGCCGTCCTGCTGTGGTGGCGCGACGACGACGGCGATCTCGTCGACGGTCTGGTCGATGCGTTGACCGACCTGGTCGGTGGTGGCTCGATCTGGCTGCTGACGCCCAAGGTGGGGCGACCCGGCACGGTGGACGCAGCGGACGTCGCCGAGGCGGCGCCGATCGCGGGGCTCTCCCAGACGACGACTGCGGCAGTCAGCAAGGAGTGGCAGGCCACCCGGCTGGTCGCTCCCAAGACCCCCGCGTGAGCGGGCCTGCCACGTCGGCCCGGACGGCCGCCCAGGACCTCGTGGGCACGCTCTCGGCGAGGGTGGCGGGCATCGGCACCACCGTGCACGTGCTGGGACGCGCCGGCGTGATCCGCCCCTACGGCCCGCGGACCCTGGCCAACATCGGCCAGGTCGTGCTCCGTTGGGGCACCGGCCCGGCCGGCGGCTTCGCGACGCTCGCCGCCCGGGCTCCCCACCGGGTGGGCGTGATCGACGACCTGGGCGAGCTGACCTGGGGGGAGCTGCAGCGCCGCTCCAACGCCCTCGCGCGCGCACTCGCCGAGCGCGGAGTGGGTGAGGGCGACTCCGTTGCCGTCATGTGCCGCAACCACCGCGGCTTCATCGACGCCTCGATCGCGGTCGCCAAGCTCGGCGCCGACATCCTCTACCTCAACACCGCCTTCGCCGGCCCGCAGCTGGCCGACGTGCTCGAGCGCGAGGCACCGAGGATGGTCATCCACGACGAGGAGTTCACCGGCCTGCTGGCCGGCGCCCACGTCGTACGCCGCGTGCTGGCCTGGACCGACGGTGACGGCGAGGGACGCGAGACGATCGAGCAGCTCGTCGCGGCCTACGACGAGAGCGACCTGCAGCCCCCCGAGCGCCACGCCCGGATCGTCATCCTCACCTCGGGCACCACTGGGGCCCCGAAGGGTGCGCCCCGCAAGGAGGCGGGCATCGACGCCGCCGTCTCCCTGCTCTCCCGGATGCCGCTGCGGGCGGGATGGCGTACGCACATCGCGGCGCCGCTCTTCCACACCTGGGGCTTCGCGCACCTCGCGCTCGCGATGCTGCTGGGCTCCACGGTCGTGCTGCGCCGTACGTTCGACCCGGTCGCCGCGCTGAGGACCACCCAGGACGAGCGGTGCGAGTCGCTCGTCGTGATCCCGGTGATGCTCCAGCGGATCCTCGCGCTCGAGCCCGAACAGACCGAGGGAATCGACCTCGGTCTGGTCGAGGTGGTCGCGTCGTCGGGCTCCGCCCTGCCTGCCAACCTCGCCCAGGCGTGGATGGATCGCTTCGGCGACAACCTCTACAACATCTACGGCTCCACCGAGGTGGCCTACGCCTCCATCGCCACACCGGAGGACCTGCGGGCCGACCCGACCTCGGCGGGCAAGCCGCCCTACGGCACGGTCGTGAAGATCCTCGACGAGGACGGGAACGAGCTGCCCCAGGGGGAGACCGGCCGGATCTTCGTCGGCAACGGGCTGCTCTTCGAGGGCTACACCCACGGAGGTTCGAAGGAGGTCGTCGACGGCCTGATGTCGTCGGGGGACATGGGCCACTTCGACACTGCCGGGCGCCTGCACGTGGTCGGCCGCGACGACGACATGATCGTGTCCGGTGGCGAGAACGTCTTCCCGCAAGAGGTCGAGGACTGCCTCGTGACCCACGAGCGGGTCCGGGACGTCGCTGCCATCGGCGTGCCCGACGACCACTACGGGCAGCGGCTCCGGGCCTTCGTGGTCAGCTCGGGCGAGGTGTCCGAGGAGGAGCTGCGCGAGCACGTGAAGGCCAACCTGGCCCGCTTCAAGGTGCCCCGGGACATCGTGTTCCTCGCGGAGCTGCCGCGCAACGCCACGGGCAAGATCCTCAAGCGCGTGCTGGCACAGCACGACCAGACGGACGAGGCGCAGGCGTGACGCGCGAAGGGCTGCGCATCGGCGACGAGGCTCCTGACTTCAGCCTGCGCGACCAGTTCGGGCAGGTCGTCCGGCTCAGTGACTTCCGCGGCCGCAAGGCGGTCGTGCTGATGTTCTACCCGTTTGCCTTCACCGGCGTCTGCACCGGCGAGCTGGCGGGCGTGCGTGACCGGCTCGACGAGTTCCTCACCTTCGACACCGAGGTGCTGGCTCTCTCGTGCGACCCCGTCTACGCGCTGCGCACCTTCGCCGAGACCGAGGGGCTCAACTTCCCGCTGCTCTCCGACTTCTGGCCGCACGGAGCCGTCGCATCGGCCTACGAGGTCTTCGACGAGGTCAAGGGCGCCCCGCGCCGGTCGTCCTACGTCGTGGACAGGGGCGGCAGGTTGCGCTGGTCGGTGCACAACGCCAACCCCGACGGACGTGATCTGGACGAACACCTCCGCGAGCTCCACGCCGCCGTCTCCTAGGACCGAGCCGGTCCGGTCTAGACCGACCGAGGGGGCAATTGTGGGATTCCTCGGACGCCATTGGGGGGCTGGTGTAATCTTCTAGTTGTTGAGCCGCTGGTGACCCGAGACGCCAGCGGCTCAACTCATTTCATTTCACGATTCCGGTCGTGCCGGACCGTCCCGTAGTCTGTGCCAGCCTCGTCGCCCGGCCCTTGGGTCGTGGCGGCCCTCGCGTCGGTAGCTCAGCGGTAGAGCACTCGGTTTACACCCGAGCGGTCGGCGGTTCGAAACCGTCCCGACGCACCAGCCCTTCGCCAACCCGGGCGTGCGACAGTGGCCCACATCTACTCCAGACCTACTCCAGGTCGAGAGATGGGAGCTGCCGTGATCGTCCCCTTCAGCGTCACCGACTTCATCGAGCGTGCCGCCGGCGTCTACGGCGACCGGATCGGCATCGTGGACGAGCCCGACCAGCCGGCCGAGTCGCTCGGCTCGATCACGTACACCGAGGCGTACGAGCTGTCGCGCAGGCAGGCGGCCAGGCTGGACGAGCTGGGCATCCAGGTCGGCGACCGGGTCGCGGTCATCAGCCACAACTCCGCGCGGTTGCTCACGTCGTTCTTCGGCGTGTGCGGCTCGGGCCGGGTGCTGGTGCCGATCAACTTCCGGCTGCGCCCCGACGAGATCGCCTACATCGTGGCCCACTGCGGTGCGCGGGTGCTCTACGTCGACCCGGAGCTGGTCGACTCGCTGGGCGGGATCGATGTCGAGCACACCTTCGTGCTCGGGGAGGACGAGTCGATGTTCGCCGCGCCCGGCACCGAACCGCGTGCGTGGGAGCCGGACGAGAACGCCACGGCGACCATCAACTACACCTCGGGCACCACCGCGCGGCCCAAGGGCGTGCAGCTCACCCACCGCAACCTCTGGACCAACGCGCTGACCTTCGGCCTCCACGTCGGCCTGAGCGACCGGGACGTCTATCTCCACACGCTGCCGATGTTCCACGCCAACGGTTGGGGGATGCCGTTCACGGTGGCCGGCATGGGCGTTCCGCAGATCGTGCTGCGCAAGGTCGACGGGGCCGAGATCCTGCGCCGCGTCGAGCAGCACGGCGTCACCCTGATGTGCGCCGCCCCTGCCGTGGCGTCGGCCGTCCTCGAGGCCGCCCAGAGCTGGGAGGGCGAGATCCCGGGTCGTGACCGGGTGCGCATCATCATGGCCGGCGCGCCTCCTCCCACCGAGACCGTCGTGCGCGTGCAGGAGGAGCTGGGCTGGGAGTTCATCCAGATCTACGGCCTCACCGAGACTTCGCCGCTGCTCACCGTCAACCGCACTCGCGCCGAGTGGGACGACCTGTCGGCCGAGGAGCGGGCGGCCAGGCTCGTGCGTGCCGGCGCGCCAGCGATCGGAGTACGGCTGCGCACCGACGACCAGGGCGAGGTGCTGGCGCGCTCCAACGTCATCCTCGAGGGCTACTGGGAGCGACCGGACGAGACCGGGAAGGCGCTCGTCGACGGATGGTTCCGCACCGGCGACGGCGGCGTGATCGGCGACGACGGCTACCTGACGATCAGCGACCGCAAGAAGGACGTGATCATCACCGGCGGCGAGAACGTCTCCTCGATCGAGGTCGAGGACGTGCTGTTCTCCCACCCGGCCGTGGCCGAGGTGGCGGTGATCGGGGTGCCGAGCGAGAAGTGGGGCGAGACCATCAAGGCTCTCGTGGTGCTGGCCGACGGCGCGAGCGTCGACGAGGCAGAGCTGATCGCCTGGTGCAAGGAGAGGGCCGCGGGCTACAAGTCGCCGACGTCCATCGAGTTCCGCGACGAGCTGGCCCGCACTGCGACCGGGAAGCTGCAGAAGTTCAAGCTGCGCCAGCCCTACTGGGAGGGGCAGGGGCGCCAGGTCAACTAGCCCTCGCCGATAATCGACCGCATGCCCACGCTCGCAGACCTCGTCGACCTGCTGCACACCTGGTACCCGCCGGCCACGGCCGACTCGTTCGACGCTGTCGGGCTGGTGGCGGGGGACCCGTCCGCCGAGGTCGGCAAGGTCATGTTCGCGGTCGACCCGACGATCGAGGTCGCCCGTGAGGCCGTCGAGTGGGGGGCCGACCTGCTGGTCGTGCACCACCCGCTGTTCCTCACGCCCGTGAGCTCCGTCGCCGCGACCACGCCCAAGGGACGCACCCTCCACACGCTCACGTCCGGGGGGTGCGCGCTCCTGACCGCGCACACCAACGCCGACCAGGCCGAGAGGGGCGTCTCGGAGTCCTTGGCGCTCGCCCTGGGGCTGGGCGACCTCGCTCCGATCCGACCGGCCGAGGTGGGTGCGTCCGTCGGCGTCGGGCGCACCGGAACGATCGAGGAGATGAGCCTTCGACAGTTCGCGGCGCGCGTCGCCGAGGCGCTGCCGAGCACCGCCCAGGGCGTACGCGTCGCCGGTGACCCGGACCGGCCCGTCCGGCGCGTCGCCGTGTGCGGCGGGGCCGGCGACTTCCTCCTCGACGAGCTCGTCGGCAGCGACGTCGACGTCTTCGTCACCAGCGACCTGCGCCACCACCGGGCGGGGGAGTTCCTCGAGCACGGAGGACCGGCGCTGGTCGACGTCGCCCACTGGGCGGCGGAGTGGACCTGGCTCCCGGTGGTGGAGGCTCGGCTGCGCGCGGCCATGGGCGATAGGGTCGGGGCCCGGGTCAGCACCACGTCGACGGACCCGTGGTCGTTTACGCTACTGAAGTCCCAGGAGAGCCGTTGAAGGCCGATCCCACCCACCAGCTGAAGCTCCTCGAGGTCGTCGAGCTCGACTCACGGGCCAACCAGTTGCGCCACCAGCGCGCCCACCTCCCCGAGCTGGCCGAGATCGCCTCCCTGGAGGCCGAGCGCACCACCCTCACCGACCAGGTGCGCGACGCGCGCATCGTGGTGGACGACCTCGCGGTGGAGCAGTCCAAGGCGGACCGCGAGGTCGAGCAGGTCAAGGCGCGCCGTGAGCGGGACCGGACCAGGATGGACACCGGGCAGATCACCCAGCCCAAGGACCTCGAGCGGATGCAGCACGAGCTGGTCTCGCTGGAGCGGCGGATCACCACGCTGGAGGACGCCGAGCTCGAGGTGATGGAGGCGTTGGAGGAGGCTCAGCAGCTGCTCACCGGCCTCGGCATCCGTGCCGAGGACATCGACGCCCGCCTGGCCGAGCTGGCGACGCTCCGCGACGAGAAGCAGGCTGCGATCGACGCCTCGATCGCCGAGGTCTCGGAGGCACGCGGTGCGGCGGTCGACGGCATGCCGGACGACCTGATGTCGCTCTACGAGCGGCTGCGCGAGCAGAAGGGCGTCGGTGCGTCGCTGCTGCGGGGCCGCCAGTGCGGTGGCTGCAACATGAGCATCGATGCGTCCGAGCTCTCGCGCATCCGGTCGGCGCCCGCGGACGAGGTCATCCGGTGCGAGGACTGCCAGCGCATCCTGGTGCGCTCCGACGAGTCGGGTCTCTGAGAGCCGATAGGCCGTGCGCCTCGACGCTGAGCTGATCGCCGTACGCGGTCGCCTGTCCCTGCGCGCCCGCGTCGCCCGGCTGCGGTCGAAGGCCTGGGTCATCGGGCAGAGCGCGATCGCAGCCGGGTTCGCGTGGTGGCTGGCTGCGGATGTCTTCGGGCACCAGCTGCCGTTCTTCGCGCCCATCGCGGCCGTCGTGTCGCTCGGCATGTCCTACGGCCAGCGCCATCGCCGCGTCGCCGAGGTCACCGTGGGGGTTGCCCTCGGCGTCCTGCTCGGTGACGTGACCACCCACCTCATCGGCTCGGGCGGGCCCCAGATCGCGCTGATCGTCGCGGCCGGCATGTCGATCGCGCTGCTCCTCGACGCCGGGCAGCTGCTGCTCATCCAGGCGGCAGTCCAGGGCATCGTGGTCGCGGCGCTCGCACCGGCTCCGGGTGATGCGTTCCTGCGGTGGACGGACGCTCTCATCGGCGGAGCCGTCGCGCTCGTGGCCGCGACGGTCGTCCCGGGGGCGCCGCTGCGCAAGCCACGTGACCAGGCCGCCGTCGTGGTCCGGAAGATCGCCGACCTGCTGCGCTGCGCTGCCGACCGGTTGGTCGACGGCGACGTCGAGCAGGCCCTTGCGGTGCTGCGCGACGCCCGGTCGACCGACGTGCTGATCGCGGAGCTGAGGGCGGCATCGGAGGAGGGGTTGTCGGCGGTGAGCTCCTCGCCCTTCCGGCGACGGCACGGCGAGCACCAGCGACAGCTCGCCGAGCTCGTCGAACCGCTCGACGTGGCCCTGCGCAACACCCGCGTCGTCGTGCGCCGGGTGGCGGTGGCCTGCTACCGCCGCGAGCCGGTGCCGGTGTCGTACGGATCCCTGATGCGCGACCTGGCCGAGCTCTCCGAGCGGGTCGCCGACGAGCTGGTCGCCGACCGGATGGCGACGGCGGTGATCGACGACCTGATAGCGCTCGGGCGCGCCACCGCGACCGTCGAGCACAGCCACGACCTCTCGGCCGAGGTGATCCTGGCGCAGGTGCGCTCGATCATCGCCGACATGCTGGCGCTGTGCGGGATGGACCCGCTCGAGGCGACCGACGTCATCCCGCTGCGCTGACCTCGGTCTGGGCCCCTGCCTAGACCTCGCTGACGACGACGTCGAGCCGGGTGCCCTTCGGGGTCGGTGAGCCGAGCTCGACCATCCAGCCGAGGCGGGTGAGCGTGTCCGCGAGGGCCTTCGGGGTGCGGGGGTCGGCGCCGTCCTCGAGGAGTGCGCGGACGATCCGGCCCTTGGTGGCCTTGTTGAAGTGGCTCACCACGGTGCGCCGGCCCCCCGACTCGTGGAGGACGCGCACGGTGGCGACGCGCCGGGACACCTCGGGGGTCGGCCTCCAGAAGGCGGCGTACGTGCCCGAGCGGAGGTCGACGAGGAGTCCCTGCCGCATCGCGTCGGTGATCGCCTCGCCGAGCACCTCGCGCCAGGCGCCGGCGACCGAACCGACACCCGGAAGGGTCGCGTCGCCGGAGAGGCGGTAGGCGGGGATCCGGTCGCCCGGGCGCACGAGCCCGAAGAGCGAGCTGGTCACGGCCAGCCGGGATGTCGCCCGCCGCCGGGCAGCGGGGGAGAGGGTGGCCACGTCGAGCGCGTCGTAGAGGACGCCGATGTAGATCGCGTCGGCCCGCGCCGTCGGTGCGGCCTCGAGCTCTGCATTGCGCTGGACGAGGTCGCGCTGGCCGGGGCCCAGGCCCAGCACGTCGGCGGCCCGGTCGGGATCGTCGCGGCAGAGGACGACCAGGGCGTCGAGCAGGGTCGTACGCGTCGTCGTCAGGGTGGGGGACGACAGCGCCGCGAGGTCGAGGGGCTTGCCTCGTCGCGGCGCAGCCTTGCCCTCGCTGGGCGGCAGCAGGATCAGCACGCGGGCAAGCGTAGGGAGCGTCACGACGGCGCGCCCGGCTAGGGTCGGGCAATGCCCAGCAACCGTGTGGTGAAGGTCCTCTCGAGCGATGAGAGCGTCTCGGCGAAGGAGATGCGCGACGGCATCGCCGCGATCCAGCAGGAGCTGGAGGTCTCACCGGCCTTCCCCGACGAAGTCGAGAAGGCAGCGGCCGACGCGGCGGCGAACCCGCGGCTGCCCGAGCTCGACCGCACCGACCTCGAGCTCGTCACGATCGACCCCGAGTCGGCCCGTGACCTCGACCAGGCGATGCACATCGAGCGCGACGGTGACGGCTACGCCGTGCACTATGCGATCGCCGACGTGGCCGCGTTCGTCACCCCCGGTGACCCCGTCGACGTCGAGGCCAACCGGCGCGGCGAGACCCTCTACGGCGCGGACTCCAAGATCACGCTCCACCCCCCGGTGCTCAGCGAGGGCGCCGGATCGCTGCTCCCCGACGAGGTCCGGCCGGCGCTGCTGTGGACGATCAGGGTCGACGAGACGGGCGAGGGCACCGACGTCCAGGTCGAGCGTGCTCTCGTGAAGTCGCGCGCCAAGCTGTCCTACGACCAGGTGCAGGCAGACCTCGATGCCGGTCGGGCCAGCGAGCTGATCGGCCTGCTCCAGGAGGTCGGCGAGCTGCGCCTCGCCCGCGAGGCCGCCCGTGGTGGCGTGTCGTTGCCGCTGCCCGAGCAGGAGCTCGTCGAGAACGACGAGGGGCACTGGGACCTGGAGTTCCGACGGCTGACGCCTGTCGAGAGCTGGAACGCGCAGATCTCGCTCCTGACCGGCATGGCGGCGGCTTCGCTGATGGTCTACGCCCGCGTCGGCATCCTGCGCACCCTGCCGCCGGCCGACCCCCGCGACGTCCAGCGGCTGCACCGCACGGCGCGGGCGCTCGGGATCGAGTGGCCCGCCGAGCAGCTCTACCCCGACTTCATCCGCACGCTCGACCCCTCGGAGCCCACCCATGCGGCGATGATCGTGGCGAGCACCCGGCTGCTGCGCGGCGCGGGCTACGTCGCGTTCGACGGTGAGCTCCCCGAGATGGCCCAGCACTCGGCTCTCGCCTCCGAGTACGCCCACGTCACCGCACCCCTCCGACGACTCGTCGACCGCTACGCCGGTGAGGTCTGCGTGGCCCTGTGCGCCGGCACCGAGGTGCCCGACTGGGTGATCGCGGCGATGGCCGAGCTGCCCGACACGATGACGGAGTCGGGGCGGCGTGCCCGTGCGTACGAGAACGCGATCGTCAACCTCTGCGAGGCCGAGCTGCTCTCCGCACGAGTGGGTGAGTCGTTCTCCGCAGTCGTCGTCGAGGTCGACGAGAAGGACCCGACGAAGGGCGACATCACCATCCAGGAACCCGCCATCGAGGCGTCGGTCACCGGCGACTCGGAGCTGCCGCTGGGTGGGGAGGTGACGGTCCGGCTGGTGCAGGCCGACCCGGCCTCACGGACGGTGGCCTTCCGGCTGGCATGAGCGGCGTACGGCCGGGCGTGCCGTCGCGGCGCGTCGGACAGGACGAACCTGCCCATACGGACCCGGCCCGAGCGTGGCAGCACCTGCCGACGCGCGGTTTGTCCTGTCCGACACACGCGCAGGGGTAGGTGTTCGGAGGCTGTGGACAGCACCAGCGGGCGCCGGCTCGGTTGCGGCAAGGTCGGGGGATGCAGGCGGCAACGGCCCTCGAACGACTCGGTGGAGTCGCGTCGACCCGAGCCCTGCTGAGGCTCACGCACCGGCGCCAGGTCCGCCGGGCCGTCCAGCGGCGGAGCATCACCAGGATCGCGCGCGGTCGGTATGCCCTCCCGACGGCGGAGAGGGCTCGCACGGCCGCCGCCTCGCTCTCCGGCGTGGTGTGCCTGCGCAGTGCTGCGGCCCACCACGGATGGGAGCTCAAGACCCAGCCGGAGATGCCGGAGGTGGCGATCAACCCCCGGCGGCGCCTGGCGCCGGAGCGGCAGGCGGGTGTGCGGATCGCGTGGATGAACGTCGCCGAGGACGATGTCGTGGCGGGGGTGACCACGCCCGTCAAGACCGTGCTCGACTGCGCGCGGCACCTGCCGTTCGACGAGGCCCTCGCGATCGCCGACTCGGCGCTGCGGTCGGGCCTGGTGACGCGCGCGGACCTGGACGCGGCCACGGTGCGCGGCGCCGGTGCTGCCGCCGTACGGCGAGTCCTGACCCACGCGGACGCGCGAGCTGCCAACCCATTCGAGTCGGTGCTCCGGGCCCTCTGCATCGAAGAGGGTCTCGTGGTCGTTCCCCAGCATCCGGTCGACCTCTCGACCGGCACCGTGCACCCGGACCTCGTCTGCCTGATCAGGCGACTTGTGCTCGAGGCCGACTCCTGGACCTTCCATGCCACCCGCAAGGCGCACCGGCGCGACTGTGCCCGCTACAACCTCCTGACCCTCCACGGGTGGCGGGTGCTCCGGTTCACCTGGGAACAGGTGATGCACGACCAGCCGTACGTTCGGTGGGTGCTCCGGCTCAGCACCGCCGAGCGTGTCGGACAGGAGGAAGTCCCCGAGTCGGGGCGTCTCTCCGCGTGAGCACCCGCTCCCAGCCGGGTTTGTCCTGTCCGACACACACGGCGTGTCGGACAGGACAAACCCCGGAGGCCGGAGGCCGACCGAGGCTTGCGCGCGGACGCTGGGGGAGTGGGTCGGCCTGTAGGCCGGGTTCTGTCCCTCACCTGAGACGAGCTCAGGCGCGGGGGCGACCATCCATCTGCGACGACCGTTGCCGGCCGCCTGGTGCGATCTACCCGGATGCTCGGGCGGGCAGCCCTCGAACGCATCCTGTCTGATCTTGCTCCGGGTGGGGTTTGCCTAGCTGCGCCAGTCGCCTGACGCACTGGTGGTCTCTTGCACCACCGTTTCACCCTTACCGCCCGGCACGCCGGGTGGCGGTCTGTTCTCTGTGGCACTGTCCCGCGGGTTTCCCCGGGTGGCTGTTGGCCACCACCCTGCCCTGTGGAGCCCGGACCTTCCTCGACCCGTCACCGAGGTGACGGACCGCGATCGCCCGGCCGACCCACTCGGGGACGAGTCTAGGGGTGGGTGAGGACCTCGGCGCCATCCTCGGTCACGAGGAGCGTGTGCTCGAACTGTGCGGAGCGGCGGAGGTCCCGCGTCACGACCGTCCACCCGTCGTCCCACATGTGGTAGTCGGGGGTGCCGAGGTTGAGCATCGGCTCGATGGTGAAGGTCATCCCGACGCGGATCTCGTCGTCGAACCGGGCGTCGTCGTAGTGGGGGATGATGAGACCTGAGTGGAACGACGTGCCGATGCCGTGGCCGGTGAAGTCGCGTACGACGCCGTAGCCGAAGCGCCGGGCGTAGGCCTCGATCACACGACCGATGATGTTGACCCGACGGCCCGGCTTGACCGCCTTGATGGCGCGGTCCAGGGCCTCCTTGGTCCGCTCGACGAGCAGGCGCGACTCCTCGTCGACGTCGCCGGCGAGGAAGGTGGCGTTGGTGTCGCCGTGGACGCCGTCGAGGTAGGCGGTGATGTCGATGTTGACGATGTCGCCGTCCTCCACCACGCGGGAGTCGGGGATGCCGTGGCAGATGACCTCGTTGACGCTCGAGCACAGCGACTTGGGGAAGCCGCGGTAGCCCAGCGTCGAGGGGTAGGCGCCGTGGTCGCACAGGAACTCGTGGCCGATGCGGTCGAGCTCGTCGGTGGTCACCCCCGGGGCGACGTGCGAGCCGACGAGCTCGCGGGCCTGGGCGGCCAGCCGGCCGGCGACCCGCATCCTCTCGATGGTCTCGGCGTCCTTGACCTCCTCGCCGGTGAAGCGCTGCGGCGCCGGTTGGTCGACGTACTCGGGGCGGACGATGTGCGCGGGCACGACGCGCCGCGGGGAGATGGGGGCGGGGGCTACGGCAGACACGTGCGCGAGTGTAGTTTCGGCCCATGAGCGAGAACGAATACTGGTTCTGCCTGACTCACCACAAGGTCGAGGGCAACGACGGCTGCAAGAACGCCGATCGCCTCGGGCCGTACGCCACCGCGGAGGAGGCCTCCCGCGCGCTGGAGAAGGTGCAGGAGCGCAACGAGGCCTGGGACAACGACCCGGCCTGGAACGAGGACGGCCCCGGCTCGGGCGACGGACTCACCGACGGGACCCCGGACAACTGAGCACGCCGTCCAGGGCGCGCGAGCCGCTCTCGCCCTGGCCGATCGTCGGCCTGGTGGGCCTCGCATGCGTGGCGTTCCTGATCGGCGCCACCCCGGTCGCCGTGGGCGCGCCGTGGTGGGCGATCACGCTGCTCGTCCTTCTCTGGCTGGCCGCGCTGGTGCTCGCGATCAGCTGGTTCACCACCCGGCCGAAGGCAGTCGCCCTGCTCCCGGCGGTGGTGGCGCTCGCCTGGCTGGCCACCGTGCTGGGCGGGGCCAGGCTCCTCGACTGGTCGTGAACGATCAGAACGTGTGGTCGGCCCCGGGGAAGGTGCCGCCGCGGACGTCGTCGGCGTAGTCCTTGGCCGCCTGGAGCAGCACCCCGTGCACGTCGGCGTACTGCTTGACGAAACGGGCCATCCTGCCGGTCCGCAGCCCGAAGGCGTCCTGCCACACCAGCACCTGGCCGTCGCAGCCGGCGCCCGCCCCGATGCCGATGGTCGGGATGGTCAGCTCCGTGCTGATCTGCGTGGCCACGTCGCCGGGCACCATCTCCATCACGACGGCGAAGGCGCCCGCCTCCTGCACCGCACGGGCATCGGCGATGATCCGCTCGCTGGTCTCGCCACGCCCCTGGACGCGGTAGCCACCGAGCGTGTGCTCGGACTGGGGAGTGAACCCGATGTGCGCCATCACCGGGATGCCGCCCTGGGTGCACCTCTCGATGACGGGGGCCATCTCGGCGCCGCCCTCGAGCTTCACGCTGTGCGCGCCGGCCTCCTTCATGAAGCGGACGGCGGTGAGGTAGCCCTGCTCGGGGGAGGCCTGGTAGCTGCCGAAGGGGAGGTCGCCGACGACCATCGCCCGCGAGACCGACCGCGCGACGGCGCGGGTGAGGGGCAGGAGCTCGTCGACCGTGACGGGGAGAGAGGTCTCGTTGCCGAAGACGTTGTTGGAGGCCGAGTCGCCGACGAGCAGGAGGTCGATGCCGGCCTCGTCGAACGTGGCCGCGGTGTACATGTCGTACGCCGTGAGCATGGTGATCTTCTCGCCGCGCTCCTTCATCTCCCGCAGGTGATGGGTGCGCACGCGCTTGGGCGGGGTGCTCGCGGCGGCGGGGCCGGAGCCGTAGGGGGCCGTCTCTTCGGGCATCGACTCGCTCCTCGTCATCTCGCGGCTCCCTGATGGAGTCCACGGACCACGGCTCAGGCTAGTGCCGACCGGCGGGTAGGGGCTCTGTGGCGAGGGTCACGTCACCGCGGCGAGACCCGCAGGATCCTGTCGTTCGTGCCGTTGTCGGTGGTGAGGAGCAGGTCGCCGTTGCGCGCGGAGGTGACCGAGCGCAGGCGGCCGAAGCGCTGGAGGATCTTGGGCTTCGTCACGGAGACGAGCCCGCCGTCGGCGTCGAAGCGCATGAAGAGCACCTCGGAGCCCTTGAGTGCGGCGACGGCGAGCGTGCCCTCGAGCCGGCCCCACTGCGAGCCGGTGACCCAGGCCGCGCCCGACGTGGCGATCGTCGGGTTGCCGGAGGACCAGGCGGCCTCCTGCTGCTCGCCCGGCAGGCCCTGGTCGGTCATCGGCACCGACTCGTCGTAGCCCGGCACCGGGTTCCAGCCGTAGTCGCCACCGGGAACGAGCAGGTTGACCTCGTCGTCGCGGTAGCTCCCGTGCTCCACCGACCAGAGGGACCCGTCCGTGCGCTGGGCCAGGCCCTGCACGTTGCGGTGGCCGTAGGTCCAGACGAAGCGCCGGGTCGACGACGCATCGGCGAAGGGGTTGCCACGCAGCGGTGCACCGGTACGCCGGTGGACGCGCAGCACCTTGCCACCGAGGGAGTCGAGGTCGCGGGGATGGGTGCCGACCGCCGCGTCACCGGTCCCGACGAGGAGACCGCGACCCGTGCTCGGCAGCAGCAGGCGGCAGCCTCCGTGCCGGCCGGAGGTCGAGGGAAGGCCGTCGATGACCACCCTCCGGTGGGAAAGCCTGCGCCACCTGCGGTCCACCTTCCAGCGCGTCACCCGCACCTCCGGCCCGTTGCGGGTCATCGCGCCGTGGCAGGCCCACACGGTGCGCGACCCTGGGTCGACGGCCAGGGAGAGGAGCCCGGTCTCGCCCGAGACCCACACCAGCCGCTGGAGCCTGGCGAGCGTGCGCCTCTTCCCGCGGCGTACGACACTCACGCGGGCGCGGTCGCGCTCGGAGACGATCAGTCGACCGCGGGGGCCCTGCTGGACGTCCCACGGGTGCTCGAGGCCGCGGACGACCGTGCGGACCCGCAGGCGGGGTGCACGGGCAGAGGTGGGTGCCCGGTCGCCGGCCTGCTGCTCGGCGGCTCCGGAGATGGCTGCGCTGCCGGAGACACTCGGTGCCAGGCAGGCCAGAAGGGTGCCGAGGAGGGCAGCGACGATGGCGGCGGTCCGAGGCGTGTGGGGCACCGGGACGACGGTACGCGCGGACCGGCGAGTTGGGAACGCAGCCGGTCGGTCCAGGGTGTCGGGCAGGTGCGCGCGCCACTGTCCTGCGCGAGGCGAGGCCGGCCAGTCCCTAGAGTGAGCGCGTGGACTTCTACTCGGCCTACGCCCAGGGCTTCGCCCGCATCGCTGCCTGCACGGTGCCGGTGCACCTGGCCGATCCCGCCGCCAACGCGGTCGAGGTCATCGAGCAGGCGCGCGCCTGCCACGACGACCACGTGGCCGTGGCCGTCTTTCCGGAGCTGTGCCTGACCGGCTACTCGGCCGACGACCTGTTCCTCCAGGACACGCTGCTCGCCGGGGTCCAGGACGCGCTCGCGGAGATCGTGGCGGCCAGCGGTGACCTGATGACAGCGCTCGTGGTCGGTGCGCCGATCATGCAGGGCAACCGGGTCTACAACTGCGCGGTCGTCATCCACCGCGGCGCCGTTCTCGGGGTGGCGCCGAAGTCCTACCTGCCCACCTACCGCGAGTTCTACGAGCGCCGGTGGTTCGCGCCCGGCGACGACCGCGAGCTCGAGTGGGCCACCGTCGCCGGACAGGACGTGCGCTTCGGTCCGGACCTGATCTTCCGCTGCCTCGACGTCCCGGGGCTCGACCTCCACGTCGAGATCTGCGAGGACATGTGGGTTCCGGTGCCGCCCAGCGCCGAGGCCGCCCTCGCCGGAGCGACGGTCCTCGCCAACCTCAGCGGCTCGCCGATCACGGTGGCCAAGGCCGAGGACCGCCGGCTGATGGTCCGCAGCGCGAGC
Organism: uncultured Actinomycetota bacterium; assembly: GCA_963843815.1. Taxonomy (GTDB): domain Bacteria; phylum Actinomycetota; class Actinomycetes; order Propionibacteriales; family Nocardioidaceae; genus Nocardioides. The sequence goes on from CAWJLX010000007.1 coordinate 305,486, forward strand.
GCGCGGTGCGCGGCGGCGTACGTCTATGCAGCGGCCGGCCAGGGCGAGTCGACCACGGACCTCAGCTGGGACGGCCAGACGCTCGTCTACGAGTGCGGCGACCTGCTCGAGGAGGGCGAGCGCTTTCCCGACGGGCCGCGTCGCACCGTCGCCGACGTCGACCTCGACCGGCTGCGCCAGGAGCGGCTCCGCCAGGGATCCTTCGACGACAACCGGCGCACCCACTCCGAGCGGGTTCACCGCTTCCGCACCGTCGAGTGGGAGCTCGAGCCCCCCACCGGAGACATCGGCCTGCGGCGCAAGGTCGACCGGTTCCCGTTCGTTCCGGACGACCCGGCCCGGCTGGAGCTCGACTGCTACGAGGCCTACAACATCCAGGTCTCCGGGCTCGAGCAGCGCATGGCCGCGATCGGCACGCCGAAGGCGGTGATCGGCGTCAGCGGCGGACTCGACTCGACCCAGGCGCTGATCGTGGCGTGCAAGGCGATGGACCGGCTCGGTCGGCCGCGCAGCGACGTGCTCGCCTTCACGATGCCGGGCTTCGCGACCGGCGCGACCAGCAAGGCGTACGCCACCCGGCTCTCCGAGGCGCTCGGCGTCACCTTCGAGGAGCTCGACATCCGACCCGCGGCCGAGCAGATGCTGAAGGACCTGGGCCACCCCTACGCCGATGGCGAGAGGGTCTACGACGTCACCTTCGAGAACGTCCAGGCGGGCCTGCGCTACGACTATCTCTTCCGGCTCGCCAACCAGCGCGGCGGCATCGTCGTCGGCACCGGTGACCTCTCCGAGCTCGCACTCGGCTGGTGCACGTACGGCGTGGGTGACCAGATGTCGCACTACACGGTGAACGCGGGTGTTCCGAAGACGCTCGTGCAGCACCTCATCCGCTGGGTGATCAGCCACGGCGAGTTCGAGGAGGCGGCCAACGACGTGCTCGCGGAGATCCTCCAGCAGGAGATCACCCCCGAGCTGATCCCGACCGAGGAGGGGAGGAAGCCGCAGGCGACCGAGGACTCGGTCGGCCCCTACAACCTCCAGGACTTCACCCTCGCCCACGTGGTGCGTCACGGCTACCGACCCCGCAAGATCGCCTTCCTGGCCTGGCACGCCTGGAAGGACCTCGACGCGGGGGAGTGGCCGCCCGGCTTCCCCGACGACGCCCGCGTGGCCTACGACCTGCCGACCGTACGACGCTGGCTCGAGGTCTTCGTCAAGCGGTTCTTCGCCAACCAGTTCAAGCGCTCCGCCCTGCCCAACGGCCCCAAGGTCAGCCCCATCGGCACGATGAGTCCGCGCGGTGACTGGCGGATGCCGAGCGACGCCAAGGGCACGGCCTGGCTGGTCGAGATCGAGCGGGACGTGCCGACCTCCTGACCGTGGTGCCAGCCATGGTGCCTCGCCCGGGCAGCGGTGCCCGAGCCGCATTTCGTGCGGTGGCGATGTGGGTGGGCCACCGCCCACGCGCGTGTCGTCGTACACCCGCCGAGTGACGACGACTGACGTCAGGTGCAACCCTTTGCGGCTGGTTCGCGTCCAGAGGGGGACCGACACCTCACGGGAGAGAGCCATGACCATCCGCACGAACCTTCTCGGCGGCGCCGTCGCCGCCACCCTGCTCGCGACGATGCTCGCGCCCACTGCGACCGCCGCCGCGGACGCCGCCCCCCGGGGGGACGAGCGTGCCGCCGCAGCTCGCACCCGCCTGACCTTCACCGTCGAGGACTGCGAGGGCTGCAAGATCCAGCTCGTCAACGCCCGCAGCACGCTCGACGCCGACTCCGTCCACGTCTGGCAGTCCAGGACCCGCAGCGTGGACAACGGCCGCGTCACCTTCCGCGTCGCCACCAGGCGCACCTGGGGCATGTCCGCCACCGTCCGCGCACCCTGGGAGGGCCACACGGGCTATCTGGCCACGGTCGCGTGGCGCTACAACGGTGAGCTGGTCGGCGACACCGTCACCCTGGAGGAGGCGGTGACCAAGACGAAGGCGTCCGCCTGCTGGGAGGGCGTACGCCGTCGCGCGGTCACCGTCCCGCTCGTGGTCGAGGAGGTCGAGGTCGACGGCGTGCACGAGCGTGTGCCGGGCACCATCGCCTTCGTCCCGACCACACAGAGCTGGCTCGCACCGATGCGCCGCGTCCGGGATGGTGTGCTGGGGTCGCAGGACGTCAACATCTGTCGCTGACGGTGAGCCGCCGGGCGTCCACCTCCGCTTCGGCCTGGTGCCCGGTGAGGCGCAGCTGCGCCGGCTCCTGCGTGAGCTCCACGTGGCCGACCGGGAACGTCGGGTGGCGCTGATCGGAGGCGGCCTGCCGTCGGACGCGGGTTTCTGACCCGGCTGCTGACACCGGCGAACAGGCAGGGGACCGTGCCCCTAGGCTGGGCCCATGGGCAAGCAAGAGGACTTCGTACTCCGCGCGCTCGAGGAGCGCGACGTCCGGTTCGTCCGGTTGTGGTTCACCGACGTGCTCGGGTTCCTCAAGAGCGTCAGCGTGGCCCCCGCCGAGCTCGAGAACGCCTTCGAGGAGGGCATCGGCTTCGACGGCTCGGCCATCGAGGGCTTCGCCCGCGTCTACGAGTCCGACATGCTCGCGCACCCGGACGCGTCGACCTTCCAGATCCTGCCCTGGCGGGGCGGGGACGAAGGTCCGGCGACGGCACGCATGTTCTGCGACATCGTGATGCCCGACGGCAGCCCGTCGTACGCCGATCCGCGCCACGTGCTCAAGCGGACGCTGAGCAAGGCCGCCGACATGGGCTTCACCTTCTACACCCACCCCGAGATCGAGTTCTACCTCTTCAAGAACGTGCCGGGGAAGGGCGACGAACCGGTGCCCGTCGACCGCAGCGGGTTCTTCGACCACACCGCGCAGTCGCGCGGCTCCGACTTCCGCCGCGAGGCGATCACGATGCTCGAGGCGATGGGCATCTCGGTGGAGTTCAGCCACCACGAGGGCGGTCCGGGCCAGCAGGAGATCGACCTGCGCTACGCCGACGCGCTCACCACGGCCGACAACATCATGACCTTCCGCACCGTCGTCCGCGAGGTCGCGCTCGGCCAGGACATCTGGGCGTCGTTCATGCCCAAGCCCTTCACCACGCACCCCGGCTCGGGGATGCACACCCACGTGTCGCTCTTCGAGGGCGACCGCAACGCCTTCTTCGAGGCCGGCGCGCAGTACCAGCTGTCCAGGACGGGACGCCAGTTCATCGCCGGCATCCTGCGCCATGCCAGCGAGATCAGCGTCGTCACCAACCAGTGGGTCAACTCCTACAAGCGCCTGCTCGGTGGCGGCGAGGCGCCCTCGTCGATCTGCTGGGGGCACAACAACCGTTCGGCGATGGTCCGGGTGCCGATGTACAAGCCGCACAAGGGCCAGTCCACCCGCATCGAGCTGCGCACCGTCGATCCCGCGTGCAACCCCTACCTCGCCTACGCCGTGGTGCTGGCCGCAGGCATGAAGGGCATCGAGGAGGGCTACGAGCTGCCACGCGAGGCGGAGGACGACGTCTGGTCCCTGACGGAGCGCGAGCGCAAGGCACTCGGCATCGCGCCGCTGCCCAAGAGCCTGCACGACGCCATCGGGATCGCCGAGGACTCCGAGCTCCTCGCCGAGACCCTCGGCGAGCACGTCTTCGACTTCTTCCTGCGCAACAAGCGCGCGGAGTGGGACGAGTACCGCACCCAGGTCTCCGCCTTCGAGCGCGACCGGATGCTGCCGGTCCTCTGACATGGCGGGGCCGCGCATCCTCGTCGTCGAGCACGAGGAGTCCTGCCCGCCCCACCTCGTCGGGAGGTGGCTTGCGGAGGCAGGCTGCACGCTGGAGGTGTGCCGCCCCTATGCCGGTGAGCAGCTGCCCGGCCTGACGTCGTACGACGGGGTGCTGGTGCTCGGCGGTGCGATGGGCGCCCATGACGACGACACCGTCGCGTGGCTGTCCTCGCTGAAGGCGGGGATCCGCGACGCGATCGAGACAGGCACCCCGCTGCTGGGGATCTGCCTGGGCCACCAGGTGATCGCGGCGGCGCTGGGCGGAGTGGTCGAGCCGAACCCGCGGGGGCCGACCGTCGGGCTCCAGCCGCTGGGGTGGAACGAGGAGGCCGAAGAGGACGACTGGGTCCGCGGGCGCTCCGGCGACGAGGTCGCGATCCACTGGAACAACGACGTGGTCACCCGGCTGCCCGAGGGCGCCGTAGTGCTGGCGCGCAGCCCCGACGGCGAGGTGCAAGCGGCCCGTTTCGGCCCTCGGGCCTGGGGGATCCAGGCGCACCCCGAGGCCGACGCCGGCGTCATCCGGAGCTGGGCCGAGTCGGACCGCGACGACCACGTGGCGCTGGGCCTCGACCAGGACGCCGCGCTCGCCGCGATCGAGGACGCGGCCTCCGCGCTCGAATCCCACTGGAAGCCGATGGCCACGCGCTTTGCCGCCATCGCGGGAGAGGTCCGCGGATGACCTCGTCCGGCTCCTTCGTACGCATCGGTTTCGTCGACGGCGTCGCCGCGGCACGCGGCATCGAGCGGCTCGGAGCGGCGGGTGCCCCGCTCACCGCCAAGCTCGCCGCATCGGCCGACCCCGACGCAGCGCTGGATGGCCTGCTCAGGGTCGCGGACTCCCTCGACGAGAGAACGCCCGGGGCAGGCCCAGCGATGTTGACCGAGGTCGCCGACGACGAGGGCACCGCCATGCGGCTGTGCAGCGTGCTCGGCGCCAGCGTCGCGCTGACCCACCACCTGGTGCGACACCCCGAGCACTGGCGCGAGCTGACCGATCCGACGCTCGGCAGCACCCGACCCCCGGCCTACGCGGTCCGTGAGGCGATGCTGACCGCAGTCGGAGCCGACCCGCACGCCGACACACCAGTGGCGGGCCTGCCCGACGCAGAGGCCGTCGACGCGCTCCGGGTCGAGTACCGCCGCCTCCTGCTGCGGCTCGCAGCGCGCGACCTGGCCCACCACGTCGGCCTCGACGATGCCGCGGCGGAGATCTCCGACCTTGCGGCGGCGACCCTCGAAGGGGCCCTGGCCGTGGCCCGGGCGCGCGTGGGCGACACCGCGCCCTCGGCGCGGCTCTCCGTGATCGCGATGGGCAAGTGCGGCGGCCACGAGCTCAACTACATCTCCGACGTCGACGTGGTCTACGTCTACGAGCCCACCGACGATGCCGACGAGGGCACCGCGTTGCGGGCCGCGACCCAGCTCGCCGCGCACCTGATGCGCATCTGCTCCGACCACACCCGCGAGGGCACGATCTGGCCGGTCGACGCCAACCTGCGTCCGGAGGGGAGCCAGGGTCCGCTGGTGCGCACGCTCGCCAGCCACCGCGGCTACTACGAGAAGTGGGCCAAGACCTGGGAGTTCCAGGCGCTGCTCAAGGCGCGTCCCGTCGCGGGGGACCTGGCGCTCGGCCGCGCCTACCTCGACATGATCGAGCCGATGGTGTGGAGCGTCGCCGAGCGCAAGGGCTTCGTGGCCGACGTCCAGGCGATGCGACGCCGCGTCGTCGACCACATCCCCGCGCACGAGGCCGAACGCCAGCTCAAGCTCGGCTCGGGCGGCCTGCGCGATGTCGAGTTCGCCGTCCAGCTCCTCCAGCTCGTCCACGGTCGGGCCGATCCGTCGCTGCGCGACGGCGCCACCCTGAGCGCCCTGACCCGGTTGACCGAGGGCGGTTACGTCGGCCGCGCGGACGGCGAGAAGCTGCATGAGGCCTACACCTTCCTGCGCACCCTCGAGCACCGGATCCAGCTGCACCAGCTGAGGCGTACGCATGTGCTCCCGGAGGACGAGGCGTCACTGCGCCGGCTCGGCCGATCCGTCGGGTTCTTCTCGGAGCCTGCCGCGCAGCTCGACAAGCACTGGCGCTACCACCGCCGCGAGGTGCGCCGACTACACGAGAAGCTGTTCTACCGCCCCCTCCTGGGTGCCGTCGCCAAGCTGCCCGGCACCGAGGCCCGCCTGTCGCCGGAGGCCGCGGAGGCGCGGCTCGCCGCCCTCGGCTATGCCGACCCCAAGGCAGCGCTGCGCCACCTCGAGGCGCTGACCAGCGGCGTCTCGCGCACCTCCGACATCCAGCGGACGCTGCTGCCGGTGCTGCTCGAGTGGTTCGCCGACTCGCCCGACCCCGACGCCGGGCTCTTCGGCTTCCGACGGATCAGCGAGCACCTGGGCCGAACGCCGTGGTACCTGGCGATGCTCCGCGACGAGGGCGAGGTGGCCCAGCGGCTGGCCTACATCCTCGGGACCTCCCGCTATGCCACCGACCTGCTCGAACGCGAGCCGCAAGGCGTGAAGATGCTGGGGGAGTCGCTCGTGCCGCTGGGCGCCGAGGCCGTCCTCGCCGAGATGCAGTCGCTCGCCGACCGGGCGGAATCAGAGGAGGCGGCCGTCGGGGCGGTGCGGGCCGTACGCCGCCGTGAGCTGCTCCGCATCGCGTGCGGCGAGCTGGTGGTCGGCACCGAGGTGGCCGTGGTCGGTCAGGGCCTCAGCCGGCTCACCGACGCCACCCTCCAGGCGACGCTGGACATCGCCACGGAGGCCGTACGCCGCCAGCGCGACCTCGACGCCCCTCCGTGCCGGATCGCTGTGGTGGCCATGGGCCGCTACGGCGGTTTCGAGCTGTCCTACGGCAGCGACGCCGACGTGATGTTCGTCCAGGAGCCGGTCGCGGACGTCGAGGCCGAGGTGGCCGCCTCCTTCGCCCAGGCAGTGGTCTCGGAGCTCCGGCGACTGCTGTCCCTCCCTGCGAGCGACCCGCCGCTGGAGGTCGACCCCGACCTCCGGCCCGAGGGCAAGAACGGCCCGATGGTGCGGACCGTCGAGTCCTACGCCGCCTACTACGCCAAGTGGTCGCACGTGTGGGAGTTCCAGGCCCTGCTGAGGGCCGACCCGGTCGCGGGCGACGAGGACCTGCGCCACCGGTTCACGGAGCTGATCGACCCGCTGCGCTTCCCGGTCGAGGGGATCTCGGAGAACGACGTCATGGAGGTCCGCCGGATCAAGGCCCGGGTCGACGTGGAGCGCCTCCCGCGAGGCGCCGACCGCCATACCCACCTCAAGCTCGGCCGCGGCGGTCTGGCGGACGTCGAGTGGACCGTCCAGCTCCTCCAGATGCGTCACGCGGGCACTCATCCGGGGCTCCGGACACCCCAGACCCTGCCCGCGCTCCGGGCGGCGACCGAGGCGGAGCTGATCGCCGAGTCCGACGCCGAGACCCTGGCCGAGGCGTGGCGACTGGTGAGTCGGGTGCGCAACGCGGTGACGCTGGTGCGGGGCAAACCTGCCGACCAGCTCCCGCGCGACGCGCGTGAGCGCGCAGCCGTGGCGCGGGTGCTGGGCTATGAGCCGGGATCCTCGGACGTGATGGTCAACGACTACCTCCGCACCACACGCCGGGCCCACGCAGTGGTGGAACGCGTGTTCTGGGAGTGAAGGAAATGGCTTCACCTATAGACAACTGAAGCAATGACCTTCATCATGGGTGCATGACATCCGTGGCAACGGTGATCGGTGACCTCGTGGGGTCGCGCACCTCGCGCGACCGGACCGAGCTGCACCAGCGGCTCGGTACTGCGCTGGCGGAGGTCAACGAGCTCCTCGAGCCGGTCCGTCCGTTCTGGATCACGGCCGGCGACGAGTACCAGGGCACGTTCAGCACCGTCGGGGAGGCCGTGCAGGCCTCGCTCCTCGTCCGGGTACGGCTCGCACCGCACGACGACGTACGCCACGGCATCGGTTGGGGGGCCACCACCGTGCTCGACGCCGACAGCGGCATCGAGGACGGGCCCGGCTGGTGGGCGGCGCGGGCCGCCATCGAGGCGGTCGAGCAGGCCGAGCGGACGCCGGCCGCGCGCTCGCTGCGCACGGCGTACGTCGTGGCCGAGGGCGCCGAGGACGGGCCCGACCCGGGGCTGGTCAATGCCACCCTGATGCTGCGCGACGAGCGGGTGAGCGGCCTGTCGGAGCGCTCGATGTCGGTGCTGCGTGGTCTGCTGTCGGACGAGAGCCAACGCGATCTCGCCGAGGTGCTCGGGATCAGTGCCTCCGCGGTGTCGCAGCGGGTGCGCGCCGACGGGCTCTCGACGATCGTCGCGGCCCACGACCTGATGGGGTCGCCGACGTCACCACACGAGGGGAGAGGGGTTCGATGAGCTGGCTCGGGATCCTGCTGATCGGCTTCGCCGTCACCGATCTGACCCATGCCGTCCGACACACGCGGCTCCTGCCCGAGTGCGTCGGCGCGCTCGTGGCGCTGTCCGTGGGGCTGATGGCCGGGCTCACGTCAGGTCGTGACGTCGGGGCGCTGTTCGTGGTCGCAGCCGTCGTGCTGCTGTGGGGCCTGACCGTCACGTGGGGGTTCGCGCACCCGGGACCGGCGTGGCTGCCGTTGGGCCTGTTCGTCCTGGCCCTGTCGACCGCCGTGGCGTTCTCCGGCCTGGCGCCCGAGGCCTCCGGACCGCTGGCGCGGTGGCTGGACTCGGTGACCCTGCCCGCGTTGTCCGGCATCGGTGCCGACCGCTTCCTGCTGCTGGCCGGCGCCTTCGGGATCCAGCTCTCCACCGGCAACGTGCTGGTCCGGCTGGTCCTCAAGTCCACCGGCACCATCCATCCGCTGGCCGACGGCCGGATGCCGCCGACGCGGCTCAAGGGCGGTCGGCTGCTGGGGCCGCTCGAGCGGGTGTTCATCCTGGCGCTGGCACTGGGTGGTCAGGTGACCGCGGCCAGCGTCGTCGTGGCGGCCAAGGGGCTGCTCCGCTTCCCGGAGCTGTCGTCGCGCCGCGACCAGGAGCGCATCCACCAGATGACCGAGTACTTCCTGCTCGGCTCGTTCATGTCCTGGCTGGTGGCGCTCGGGTCCTACGTGCTGCTCTCCTGAGACCTGCGGACGGCTCGCGTCGCCTCAGAGACGCAGCACGCGACCGGCCACGACGAGATGCACCTCGTCGCAGGCGGCGGCGATCCGCTGGTTGACCGTGCCCAGGAGGTCTCGGAAGAGCCGACCCGACCGGTGCTCGGGCACCACCCCGAGGCCGACCTCGTTGGTGACCACCACGACGTCGTGCGCGCATGCCTGCAGGGCGGCAGCGACCTCGTCGGTGCGCACCCCCACGAGGTCGAGCACGGTCCCGGCGTCCTGCTCCCACGCGTCGACGGCGTCGAGGAGTGCGGTCAGCCACGTGCCGAGGCAGTCGATGAGCACGGGGCCCTCTGCGTGGCGGACCACCTCGGCGAGGTCCCCGGTCTCGCGGGTCGTCCACGAGGAGGGTCGTCGGGCCCGGTGGGCGGCGACCCGGTCGGCCCAGTCGGGGTCGCGCTCCGCGTCCGGGGTGGGGCCGGCAGCCACGTAGGTCGCGGCCTCGTCCCCGATCAGCGCCTCGGCGTGCGTCGACTTTCCGGACCGTACGCCGCCGGTGACCAGGATCCGCATGGCGAGGATCCTCCCAGAGGACGCGTGCCTCTCAGACGGTGGCCGCTGCCAGCACCAGCACGGCGAAGGAGATCTCCACCGTCGCGCCCAGCACGTCGCCGGTGATCCCGCCGAGTCGTCGTACGCAGCGCAGGAGGAGGGCGACCACCGCACCCACCATGACGACCAGTCCGACCAACGTCGGCCAGAGCGACCCGAGCGCGAGCCCGGCCAACCCGGCGGCGACCGCAGCCGCCACGAGTGCGGCGACGGCCCCGACGATCGGGACGGCCCCGATGTGCGTCGCACCCAGCCCCTCGGCGCGGGCCGGCGGAACCCCGCGAACGCACGCGAGGGCGAGGCAGGCGCGGGAGGCGCACACCAGGAGTCCCACGGCCCACCAGGCGTGCTCGTGCCGGAGCACCGCGCTGAGCCCGGCCGCCTGGAGACCGGCGACGAGGACGACCGCGACGACGCCGGCCGGACCGACGGGTCCGGTCCGCATGACCTCCAGCGAGCGTTCGGGGGAGTAGGAGGCGGTGAGCCCGTCGGCGGTGTCGGCGAGCCCGTCCCAGTGGAACGCGCGCGTGCCGAGCGCCAGGGCCAGCACCACGACGTACGCCGTGGCGAGGGGTGGCAGGTCGATCCGGTCCCCGGCGAGCACGACGAGCGACGCGGCGACCGCGAGCGGCAACACGGCCAGCGGCGCGAGGACCATCGCCAGCCCCGCGACGGACCGGTCGACGCGACCGGGTGCAGGGACGCGTACAGCGGTCAGGGTGCCAGTGGCCAGCAGCCAGGCGTCACGTGCGGCATTCACCAGGGACTCATGAGGGCATGATCTCCGAGAGCAGCGCCACGTCGCGCAGCACCGCGATCCCCGAGCGGAGGATCGGCAGGGCGGCAACGGCCCCGGATCCCTCGCCGAGCCGCATCCCGACGTCGAGCAGCGGCTCGAGGCCGAGGGACTTGAGCGCGTGGGTCTGGGCGGGTTCGGTCGAGCGGTGCCCGGCGACCCACCAGGCGCAGGCGCCGGGGGCGATCGCCTCGGCCACGACGGCGCACGCGAGCGACATCAGCCCGTCGAGGACCACCGGGATCCCGCGCGTGGAGGCCTCGACGAGGAAGCCGGTGGCGGCGGCGAGGTCGGCGCTGCCCAGGGCGGCGAGGACGTCGACCGGGTCGACGGCGCGTCCCTCGACCCGGGCCAGGGCCTCGGCGATGACGTCGCGCTTGCGCGTCCAGCCGTCGTCGTCGATGCCCGTGCCGCGTCCGGTCACCTCGTCGGCGGGGAGGCCCAGTGTGGCCGCGACCAGGGCGGCGGCGGGAGTGGTGTTGCCGATGCCGAGGTCGCCGGTCATCAGCAGCTGGGCTCCGTCCTCGACGAGCTCGGCTGCCACCTCGGCACCCAGCGCGAGGGAGCGTGCGGCCTCCTCGCGGGTGAGGGCGTCCGTGAGGTGGATGGCGCCGGAGCCGCGGCGGACCTTGCGGGCGGTCACCTCGATGGGTAGGTCAGCGAGGTCCGCATCCACCGCGATGTCGAGGACGGACACCTCGACCGCGTGCTCGCGGGCCAGGGCCGAGACCCCGGCGCGCCCGGCGACGATGGTGCGCACCATCGCCTCGGTCACCGAGGCGGGGTAGGCGGAGACGCCGTGGGCGGCGACGCCGTGGTCGCCCGCGAACACCACGAGGCGTACGTCGGTCAGCGGGCGCGGCGGCACCTCGCCCTGCACAGCGGCCAACCAGGCGCCGACCTCACCGATCCGACCGAGCGCGCCGGGTGGGGTGGCGAGGTCCGCGAGGCGAGCCTGGGCCCGTGCGGCGATCTCGGCGGAGGGTGGAGCGATGCGTGTCTGGTCCATGTCGGCGCCAGCCTAGATGCCAGTCTGGGCCGGTGCCCGGCCACTCCGTCCTCCAGCTGCCGGTGGCTCCGCTGGAGAAGTGGGTCAGGGCCAGGACGTCCCACTACGACCCCGGATTCACCTCGGTCGACCCACGCTTCGGGCATGCGCACATCACTGCCCTGGGGCCGTTCGACCCGTCCCCGTCGGCGTCCGTCCTCGCCGCGATCACGGAGCTGGCCAGGACGACGGCGCCGATCCCGGTCCGGCTCGCGGACCTGGCGCAGTTCCCCAACGGGATCATCCACCTGGTGCCGGACCCCGCCGACCCGCTCCGGGACCTGACTGCACGTCTGGTCGCGGCGTTCCCCGACTGGACGCCGTACGGCGGTGCGTTCGGCGACGACGTGCGACCGCACCTCACCGTCGACGCGGCTTCGGACGAGGTCACCCTCGACTCGACCCGCGACCTGCTGGTCGACGTGGTGCCGGTGGACTGCCTGCTCGACACGCTCCAGCTCGCGTGGTGGGAGTCGGGCGCCTGTCACGTGCGGCAGGAGTGGCCGCTCGGCGGCTGAGATCGACGAAAACGCCTGCGGCGCCGCGCTCCACGGGTGAGAGTGGGACCATGCGTCGTCTTGCCCTCCTGGTGCTCCCGCTCCTCGCCGCCGCGCTGCTGGTGGCCCAGCCGGCGGCGGCTGCGGACATGGACTGCGGTGACTTCGCGACCCAGGCGGAGGCCCAGGCGTTCTTCGCCGCAGCCGGGCCGGGGGATCCTCACTTCCTGGACGGCGACGGCGACGGAGTGGCCTGTGAGTCCAACCCGTGCCCGTGCTCGGCCACGATGGTGCCGCTCGTCGGCGGGACGACCTCGCCGACGCCGACGCCCACCAACCCCGACGGATCCGGCAACAGCGGCCCCACCCGGCGGGATCGGGCCGTGGTCGTCCGCGTCACCGACGGGGACACGTTGAAGGTGCGTCTCCGGGGTGGCGCCGAGGAGTACGTCCGGCTCATCGGCATCGACACACCCGAGGTCCACGGGCGCACCGAGTGCGGCGGCGCGGCGGCCAGTCGGGCGATGAAGAGGCTGGCGCGCGTCGGCTCACGGGTGGTCCTCGTCTCGGACCCGACCCAGGCCGATCGTGACCGATACGACCGGCTGCTCCGCTACGTCCAGCGCCGCGGGCGCGACCTCGGCAAGGCCCAGATCGCTTCCGGCCACGCACAGGTCTTCGTCTATCGCAACGATCCGTTCCGCCGCACCGGCACCTACCGTCGCGTCGAGAGCCGCGCCGACCGCCTGGGTCGCGGACTCTGGTCACGCTGCTGGCGCTGAACGCGGTTGACCGGCCCGACCGGCGCCGTGGCAGGATCGCGGCATGGCTTCATGGGCGCACCTCGAGATCACTGTCAACGACCAGGGCGACGTGGAGGTCGGCGGCTACAACGCCGACCCCGAGGCGCTCGTCGAGGGCACCGAGTCGTGGGAGGACCTGCTCTCCACGCTGGGCGTCAACGGCTGGGAGCTGGTGCAGGTGATCCCCGGTGCGGAGACGACGTACTGGTTCAAGCGTCAGGCCTGAGGTCGGAGTGAGCGACCTCCCCGACCGCTTCCGCGCGGCGTCGGCATCCGCGGAGGCGATCTTCTGGCGTGCGCCGTCGACACCCGCCGCGATGTTCGCCGAGCTCGCGGGCTTTGCCGAGGAGCACGCGATCGAGTGGGACCGCTACGGCGAGCGAGGCGCGGTCGCCCAGCTCGAGGCGGAGGTGGCCGACCTGCTCGACAAGCCCGCTGCGGTGATGTTCCCGAGCGGGATCATGGCGCAGCAGGCCACGCTCCGCGCGTGGTGTGACCGGTCCGGGTCGCGACGGGTCGCGCTGCCGGACCTCTCCCACCTGGTCCACCACGAGCAGGACGGCCCGCGCCGGGTGCTCGGCCTCGAGCTCGAGTGGCTCACCACCGGACGCGAGACGCCGACGGCAGGTGCGCTGGCTGCGGTTGGTGGCCGGCTCGGCGCGGCGATGGTCGAGCTGCCGCTGCGCGACGCGGGATGCCTGCTGCCGACCTGGGACGAGCTCGTCGAGCTGTCGACGGCGGCACGCGAGCGCGGCGTACCGCTGCACGCCGACGGCGCGCGGATCTGGGAGTCCGTGCCGCACTGGGACCGGAGCCTGGCCGAGGCCGCTGACCTGTTCGACTCGATGTACATCTCGCTCTACAAGGGCCTCGGCGGGTCCAGCGGTGCGCTGGTCGTGTGCCCCGAGGACCTCGCCGAAGAGCTGCGCACCTGGCGCGCACGGATGGGCGGCACCCTCTTCTCGATGACGACCGCGGCGGTCGGTGGCCTGATGGGGCTGCGCGAGCACCTGACGGAGTTCGGGCACTACCGCGCCTGGGCGATCGAGCTCGCGGCCGCGCTGCGCCCGCACGGGATCACCACCTTCCCGGAGGTGCCGCACATCGCCACGTTCCTCGCCTACGCACACGGGACGGCCGACGAGGTCAACGAGCGGGTCGTCGCCTTCACCGAGGAGCGGGGCGTCGTGCCGTCCGGGCTGTGGCGCGACTCCGAGGTGCCGGGTTGGGTCGAGACAGAGCTGACCTGCTACGAAGCGGCGATAAGCCACGATCCGGGCGAGGTGGCTGGTTGGATGGCTGCGGCCGTCGGGGAGGGCCCAGCCAGCACCTAGCCGGTTGCCGCAGGGAGTGGGGGTCGCCATGGTCGTGGGTCCGGGACTGATCAGGCACGTCGTGCACGGAGCCGCTCTGGCCGTGCTCGGGTGCGCGGCGGGGTTCGCGATGTCGACGCCGGCCCATGCCGCCGGCGAGCTGTGCGACGGCGGTCTGGTCTACGACGGAGCCGGAGTGCTGGACGACCGGGTGGTCGCCAAGGCCGCGCGAGCTGCGTTCGACGACACCGTGACCGTCAAGGTGATCGCATGGCAGAAGACGCCCGGAAGCGGAGACCTCTATGACGCTCTCGTCGACGCGCGCGCCCAGTGCGGCGGATGGGGCTTCTCGGGGGGCGCCGGGCGGTCGCTGCTCGTCCTCGGCGTCTCCGTGGGCGGTCGCGAGCTCGGCAGCCACTACGACGGAGCTGCCTTCGACCGCTTCGACGCCTCCCGGGACGACGTCGAGCTGGGTGACATGGGACCGGCCTTCGGCAACGGCCAGTGGACCGACGGCATGGTCGCCGGGCTGCGGGGCTATGCCGCTGCGTACGAGTCACCGGCTCCCACGTTCGACCCCGAGCCGTTCCCGACCGCCGACGGGGGTGCGGGCAGCAGCAGCGAGGGCTCTGGCGCGCTGCCCTGGGTGCTCGGGGTCCCGGTGGGGCTGGCCGCCGTCGGCGTGGCAGGCGTCGGAGGCACCCGCCTGCGACGTCGCCGCAAGGCCCGTGCGGCCGCCCGGGCGACGCTGGGCGCCGCGGTCGGCGACATGGCGCAGGCCTGGTTCGAGCTCGACGAGAGCAACGAGCTGATCGACGCGCGGGTCCAGGCGCTGCCGCCGGTGAGCGACTCCCTGGCCGACGCCATCCGCGCCGCCCATGTCGAGGCCGTGACGACGCGTGACGGCGCCACGGAGACCTACCTCCACCTGTCGGAGACCTACACCGCGACTGCCGTGTCCGGCCTGGACGCCGAGGAGGCGAGCCGTGCCACGGAGGACGTCACCGCAGCCACGGCCGGGCTGCGGAGCGCCGAGGCCGCCATGGCCGCTGTCGAGGCGCAGATCACCGCATACGACAGGATCCGTGCGGAGCTGCCCCACCGTGTCGAGGGCCTGCGGTCACGGGCTGTCGAGGTCAGAGGGCTGCTCGCAGTCCGACAGGCCGAGGGGTTCCGCACGACTGACGACGATCCCGCTCCCCAGGCGGCCGATCAGGCAGCCGAGGAGGTCACTGCACTCTCCGCCGAGCAGCGCTTCGGCGACGCCGACGCAGCGCTCGATCGCGCCGAGGCCGACCTCGCGGGTCACCGCACCTGGCTCACCGAGCTCGCCGACTTCCGGGAAGCCCTGATCCACGACGCGGCCCGGCTCCGGACGCGGGCTACCCAGCTCGACGCCGCCATCGCCGACGCCTATGTCACGACGGAGAGCCTGGAGCGTGACCAGGACCCCAGCTGCGTCGACGGCATCCGCAGCACCGTGGACCGCGCGAGGGCGGACCGCAAGGCACTCGACGTCTCCCTGACGACCATCGAGGAGTGCACCACGATGGCCAGCCAGCAGTTCGCGCGCGCCCGGGAGGAGATCACCCGGGCGCAGGGCGCCGTGGCGTCGATCACCACCGACGCCGCAGCTCCGGCGCTGCGCGTGGAACGGCTCCGGTCGCTCTCGGTCGACCTCCCTCTGCGCGCCGAGCGGGCCGTGGTCGAGGCAGATGCGGTCCAGGGGCAGGTCACCACGCACCCGGCGGCCATGACGTTCCTGGCCGAGATCCCCGATGTGTCCAGGCTCCGGGCCGGAGCCGTCGCCGTGGGCGAGGAGGTCACGCAGCCGAGACCGCCCTACCTCCGGCTCGACGAGCGGTTGGCCGAGGCGGAGGCGGGACTGACCAGGGCCAGGTCCGTCGTCGACCAGGGCATCGCGGCCCATGCCGCCTCGCAGCGCGCCCTGGAGAACGCGGCTTCCGCCATCGTCGCCGCGCGGCCCCAGGTCGCCCACCCCGACGTGTCCGGGGCGGCCCGTCAGCTGCTCGACGAGGCACAGTCCCTGCTCGCCGACGCCGAGGTGGAGACCGGCTCGCTGGCGGCCATCACCTCGGGCGCCGAGGCCGCCAAGGACCGGGCAGATGCTGCAGCGGCGCGGGCACGCCAGGACCGTCGCAAGGCCGAACAGCAGCGTGAGGCCGCTCGCCGTACGGCTGCCGCCGCCAGCCGGCGGCGCTCCGGTGGTGGGGGCAGCGGCTTCGGGGGAGGCGGTGGCGGAGGATTCCGGGGCAGCGGTGGCGGAGGCTCCCGGAGCTTCGGCGGTGGCGGCGGATCACGCGGCGGTGGGGGCGGGGGCTCCCGCGGCTTCTGACCTGCGACCCGCGTGCCCTACATTCCTCCCGTGAGTGCTCAGGCCCCTTCCGCAGTCATCCTCATCCGCGCGACCCGCTTCGTCCCCAATCCGGCGACTGCGGCTGACAACGCGTTCCAGTCCGATGCGCCGGCCGGGCAGTCCGAGCTGGCGACGTCGGCCAACGCACTCGCCGAGATGGACGCGCTCGCCGCCGCGCTGCGGGAGGCCGGCGTACGCGTCCACGTCTTCGACGACGACAACCACACCCGCCCGGACAGCGTCTTCCCCAACAACTGGCTCTCGACCCACGCCGGCGGAGCCGTCGCGGTCTACCCGATGTACGCCTCCAACCGTCGTCACGAGCGGCGCACCGACGTGCTGGAGATGCTCAAGTCCGAATACCGCGTGCAGGCGATCGTGGACTACTCCGGCCTCGAGCCGGACGGCATCTTCCTCGAGGGCACCGGCGCCATGGTGCTCGACCACATCTCGCGCGTGGCCTACACCGCCCGCAGCCACCGTGCCGACGTGGCGGTGCTCGAGAGGTTCTGCACCGACTTCACCTACGAGCCGATGGCCTTCGACGCCTTCGACTCCGAGGGCGTGCCGGTCTACCACACCAACGTGATCGCCTGCGTGGGCACGCACGTCGCCATGATCGCGCTGGACATGATCCCCGACGAGACGCGTCGCGAGCAGGTGCGCGAACGGCTCGCGGTGACCGGGCGCACGATCGTCGAGCTGACCGAGGAGCAGATCCGCGAGTTCGCCGGCAACGCCGTCGAGCTGTGCGGGCGTACGTCGACGGGCAAGCGCCGCTACATCATGGCCATGTCCGCCCGGGCCAGGCGCTCGCTGCGGCCCGAGCAGGTGGCTGCGATCGAGGAGTCCTGCGAGATCCTCGCCGTGGACATCCCCACGATCGAGCTCGCCGGCGGCTCGGTGCGCTGCATGATCGCCGGTGTCCACCTGGACCACCGCCCCGAGCGGCTGCCGGAGATCAGCGAGGCCGTCGCCGCGATCAACGAGGACAACCCGATCACTCCTGACGGCCGCTACGTCGATCTGGTCGACTCCTGGACCCTGGCGGAGCGACGCTCGGACTCGTAGAGCCGGAACAGCCAGAAGGCCGCGACCGCGCACAGCAGGTGCCAGGCGGCGTGCCCCTGCCAGATCGAGTCCGGGTCGCACCAGCCGTTGGTGCTGAGCAGCCAGATGGTGAAGGCGACGAGCATGGCGGCGAGTGCGACGACGCCGTGGCGGAAGACCAGCCGCGTCTCGCCGCGGCGCCACAGCCGGGTCTCGAGCACGATCGCCGCCAGCAGGAGCGCGGCGAACGCCAGGTTGCCGGGCTGGTGCACCACCGGTACGGGGTCGGGCCACAGGCCGACGAGCTCGGCGCCCGCCACGGAGGCGACGTACGCCGCCGCGAAGGCATCCGCGCCGCGCCGCGTCCAGCGGACCCACGCCCACGACGCGGCGAACCCCGCGATGAGGTACATGCTCAGCAGGTCGAGGTGGCCGCCCCATGCGCTCTGGGTGGCGTGCATGGCTGCGGATGCGGGGCCGAGAAGCACGACCACGCAGGCGTAGAACGTGCCCACCGCCGGTGACATCACGGCGTCCGCCGCCGCGGGGCGGCCCACCCGACGCGCGATGAGCAGCCCGGCGACGACGAAGCCGGCGTTGGAGAGGGAGTTGGCGGGCTGCCGGATCCAGCCGTCGTGGGCTGCCTCGCAGAAGTTGGCCCCCCGGCCGACGTCAGCCCCGAGCCATCCCTGCGCGATCGCCAGCACCAGCAGGGTCAGCGATGCGCCAGCCACGACGCTGGTCGTGGCGACGGGTCGGGTCATGGGGTGATCGTAGGGACCTGCCCGCGGTGCCGCGGACGAGTGGGCGCCTCGGTGTCGGCGCGGCCGTCAGCGACGGCTGCCCGTGAGGCGGAGGTCCACCCACACCAGGCGGTGGTCGCTCGCCGGGAACGGGTAGGTGCCGACCAGCCGGAACAGTGGGTCGGTCGACTCCGGCCAGAAGACGCCGGCGTCGCGGATCTTGATCGAACGGCTCGGCAGGACGTAGTCGGCGCGGATGTTGCCCGGCGGCTCAGCGAAGTCGGCGGTGTCGAAGGCCGGGTCGCCGAGGTGCGTCAGGTTGACTCCACCGTCGCGCTGGGCTGCCTCGACGGCGCCGGCGCTGTCGGGCGTCACCTTCGTGTTGATCGTCGGGTTGTCGAGGAGCTGCTGGATCGAGCCGGGCAGGGAGTCGCCGTCGACGGGGTCGGAGTTCTGGTCCCCGGCGATCACGAACCGGCTGCCGCGCGGCAGACCGCCGTACATGCCCGCGTCGTCGTAGAGGTAGTCGGCACGGTCGCGCACGTAGTCGGCCCACATCCGGATCTCGTCGTGGTTGCGGGTGCCGTTGCGGTCCTCGGGGCCGTCGAAGACGGGCGGCGTCGGGTGCGAGACGAGGAAGTGCACGGTGCGTCGGCCGATGCGGATCGGGACGTCCCAGTGCGACTTCGAGGACAGCCGTACGACGTCGAGCTCGGCGGGGGAGTACCAGTCCTGAGGTGCTGTCGTCGCGGGGTCGTCGGGCAGGAGAGCGCCGGGCATGTCCTTCCAGAGGAAGTGCTGGAAGGTGCGCACGTCGTCGTCGGCGATGGGGAACTTGGAGTAGACGACCATGCCGTACTGGCCCGGGAAGAAGCCGAAACCGAAGGCGTCGTTGCCGCCGCCGATCGTCCCGCTGTTGTCCAGGTCGAACCCGCTCGGCACGCCGGTGTTGACCGCGGCGACGTAGTAGTAGGGGTAGTCGACCGGCGCGGCGCCGTTGTGGGACACCTCGAGGTAGTTGTCACGGAACAGCTCGGCCGCTCGGCCGCCCTCGACGTAGTCGAACTCGTTGACCAGCAGCACGTCGGGGTCGGTGCGCTGGATGGTCTCCGCGACGGCCGCCGCCTGCGCGTTGTCCGGCGTGGAGAGGTCGCGCACCAGGTCGCCGGCGTTGAAGCGGTTGAGCGAGGCGTTGAAGGTGGCGAAGCGGACCTCGCTGGGCTTCGCGTGCCCGTGGTGGTGCCTGTGCGTGGTGTGCTTGCTGGATCCGTGCGCTGCGGGGCCCGCTGTGGCCGGGGCGGTCAGTGCAGGGGCGACGAGCACGGCCGCCGTGGTTGCGGCGAGAGTGAGGCGAACAGTCCGAGGGCGCATGGCAAGACCTTCCAAAGAGGGGCTGATCCAACGTACGACGGATGCGCGGGGCGCGGTAGGGACCAGGTCCGCGCTGTCACCGCAGCCGAGCAGGAACGGTCGCCATCTCGGACGTCATACGGATAGCGCCACCTGTTGCCCCATCCGTATGACGTCCGCGCATCCCGGCGGTCGCTGCGCGGGCGAGGCGAAGCTCACCCACGTCGGGCGGGGGGTGCGCGGAGGGCCCGCGAGCTCGACGGCCGGTCATGTGCGCGCTGCTGACATGCTGGCGCCGTGATCCCCAGCCTGCGCCGTACGGCACTGCTCCTGGTCGGCTGCGTCGTCCTCGGGACCGGCGTGGCGATGCTGCTGACCGCGGACCTCGGTTCGGACGGCTACTCCACCTTCGTCAACGGCACCTCGCTCTCGACCGGGATCACGTTCTGGATCGCCAACCTCATCGTCGGCGTCGTCCTTGTCGCGCTGGCGGCAGTCCGGCACGTCCGCCCCGGAGTCGGCACGGTCGTGCAGGTCGTGCTGGTCGGCGTCGTGGTCTCCGTGGGGCTCGACCTGCTCAGCACCCCCAACCATCTGGCCTGGCGGCTCGTGCTGCTCGCGGCGGCCTTCCCGGTGCTCGCGATCGGGATCGCGCTCTACCTCGGCAGCCACACGGGTGCCGGTCCCGCGGAGGCGGCGGCGCTGGCCTGGGATCCGCCGATCGCCTTCAAGTGGAGCTACAGCCTCGTCCAGGGTGGCGGCGCGCTCGGCGGCTGGCTGTTGGGTGCGACGGTGGGGGTCGGCACGCTCGCGGTGATCTTCCTGCTCGGGCCGGCGGTGGACCTGGCCAGTCGGCTGCTGTCGATGGACGTCCACCAGGACGGTGCCCCATCGCATGCCGCCGAGGCCTAGGCTCGCGGCATGCTGATCGTCGAAGAGCTGTTCCTGCTGCTGCGTCGCGATGACGGCAAGCCCGAGAGTGCGACGACCCAGCGCGGCTACGGCCTCGCGGCGGCCGTCATCACTGATCTCGTGCTGGCCGAGCGGATCACCCTCAGCGACCACAAGGATCCGCGGATGACGGTCCTCGTGCCGGGGACTGCGGGTCACCCGGCCCTGGACGCTGCCCTCGCCCGCCTGCAGGAGCGCGACGGGAAGAAGCTGTCGTCCCTCGTGACCGACCGCAAGCTGGCCGTCGAGGGTCCGGTCGCGAGCGCCCTCGCGGCGAGCGGAGTGATCGGCATCGAGGAGAAGCGCGCACTCGGGCTCCTGCCTGCGAAGTACCCCGTGCTCGATCCCGGGCCGGAGCGTCGCATCCGCGAGCAGCTGCGGGTCGTGCTGCAGGGGGGAACTCCGCGCCCCGAGGATGCGACCCTGCTGGCGATCCTCCAGGGTCTCGGGGTGGCGCCGAAGGTGCTGGCCGACGAGAAGGGCAGCCTCGGGCGCCGCGACCTCAAGCGCCGCATCGAGGAGGTCGCGAGCGAGGCTCCGGTCGGCGAGGCAGTCGCCAAGGCGGTGGCAGCGATGAACGCGGCGCTCATGACGACCGTGATCTTCCCTGCCGTCGCAGCCGGCGGCAGCGGCGGCTGACGGTTCAGCCCGACGCCGGTCGCCCGGTCAACACCCGGACCGCGAGGTCGGTCGTGAAGTCGTTGTCGAGGAACCCCACCACCTTCCGCACCCGGTCCAGGTCCAGGGGGAGCAGCCCGCGCGAACCCGGCACGTCCGGTGTCAGGCCGAGGTCGAGGTCGTCCTGGCCCGACATCATCTGCACGTTGAAGTCGTACCGCTCCCGTGCTCCGGTCTCCGACAGGCGTCGTACGACGGTCGCGCCGAGGCGGCGACCACCCGTCTCGCCCGCCCAGTCGTCGAGCGCCTCGACCAGGGCCCGGCCCTCGTTGTGGTCGATGTCGGACCAGGCGGCGTCCATCGACCCGGCAACATCGAGCAGGATCGCCGCAGTCTTCTCGCCGATCCCGTTCACGCCCGGGAGGTTGTCGCTGGAGTCGCCGCGCAGCGCGGCGAACGCGAGGTAGTTGGCTGCGCGGACGCCGTACATGTTGAAGAGTCGGGCCGGGGTGAGCATGGGGGAGTTGTGGATGCCCCCGTCGATCAGTCGCAGGACCTGCGTGTGAGCGCTGATGTGGGCGAAGGCGTCCCGATCGGAGGTGATGATCACGCAGTTCCACCCGTTGGCCGTGGCCCACGTCGCACCCGTGGCGTTGACGTCGTCGGCCTCGAGGCCCGGCGGGGTCAAGGTGGCGAGCCCGAGCGCATCGAGCAACGCACCCGCCCGGTCGAGCTGGTCGACGAGGTCGGGATCCTTCTCCGCCCGGCCGGCCTTGTAGTCGGGGTAGGCGTCGCGGCGCACTGAGGCCGTGCGGTCGTCGAGGCCGAAGAGCACCGCGTCCGGCGCGATCGAGTCGATCGAGTCGAGGATCTGCCGCAGCATCCCGTGCAGCGCCCAGATCGGCCGCCCGGCCCGGTCCCGCAGCCCGGTGTGGGCGCGCGCGTGGTGGTTGCGGTGCAGCAGCGAGGGGGCGTCGACGACCAGGAGGAGCCTGCGGTCGGACGTCTGGGGCTGGGTCATGGCGATCGATGCCAGCCTAGACGTAGGCCGTCAGGCTCCGAGACCGTCCAGGTAGCGGGCGAAGCCGTGGGGTGCGCGCGCCGCCCGGCGGCCGGAGGTCGTCACGGGGATGGCACCGGTGGCGACCCAGCTGACTCCGGTGCGACGCATGGCACCCACGAGCTCGACGTCCTCGTGCGTGGGCAGCGGGGCGAAGCCGCCGATCGAGCGGTAGGCCTCCAGCGAGAAGCCCAGGTTGGCGCCGTGGATGTGCTCGTGGCCGTCGAAGGGGGTGTGGCGTTCCCACCAGGCGGCCAGGGCGTCCGGGCTGAGGTCGTCAGGCTCGGGTCGGACGGTGCCGACCACCAGGTCGCGTCCCTCGTCGGCCATCCGCACCTGGGCCAGGAGCCAGTGGCGGGGCACGACGCTGTCCGCATCGGTGTTGGCCAGCCAGAGGGATCCGGCCGGGAGCGTCGCGAACCAGTCCGCGGCGGCATCCACCCCGACGGCCCGGGCCACCCCGACACATCCCGCCTGCGTCGCGGTGGCGCTCACCCCGGGGTGGTGCGCCACCACCTGCGCCGAGCCGTCATGGCACGCGTCGAGCACCACGAACACCTGCGTCCTGATCTCCGGATGCAACGTGCGGAGGGCCTCCAACGCGACCGCCACCGAGTCGAGGCAGGCCGGCAGCAGCTCCTCCTCGTCGCGAGCCGGGATGACGACGGCGACGGCCGTGGGGGCGGTCATGCCGGACGCCCGAGCACGTGCAGCAGGAAGTCCGGCTCGTGGTGCTCGACCAGGACGGGCGCACCCGTGGCACGGAACGCCTCGTGCACCGCCGGACCGGCCAACGGCCAGCCGACGGGCTGGTGGCGCCAGTGGCACAGCAGAAGATGGCCGTCCTCGGTGAGGGCCTCGCACACCCGGCGGACGACCTCCTCGAGCTCACGCGGACTCAGGAAGTAGCCCACTTCCGAGACCGACACCAGGTCGAAGCGACCGGCCGGCCACTCGCCGGGGACCCGGCTCCGCCGCAGCTCGATGTTGTCGAGCCCGGCGGTCCGGGCACGGGCCAGGTCGATCGCGGCCTCGCTGTCGTCCAGCGCCAGGAGCTGCTCGCACCTTCGTGACAGGTCGATCGCGAGCGCCCCGACGGAGCAGCCCACCTCGAGCGCGGGGCCGTACTGCTCCCGCGGCAGGCTGGCCAGGGTCAGCGCACGTTTGCGGCGCTCATAGGGCGAGTCGACCCGCCACGGGTCCGGCCGCTCGCGGTGGACCAGGTCCAGCGCGTTGTCCTCCACCTCCTCGTCGGAGGAGAAGAACACCTCGCTGTCGCGGTCGAAGTGCGCAAGCAGGCCCTCGTCGAGCAGCGCCTCGTCGCCGTCACCCCCCGACAGGGGACTGACCTGGCTCGCGTGGGCTGCGACCGCCGTCCGCTTCGCGGCGAGGGTGGGCCTGTCGAGCGGCAGTCGTGCGGCCCGTGTCCACGGCAGGTCGTCCTCCCGGCCCCAGTGCCACAGCCAGATGGGATACTCGATGAGCTGTGCGTCCGTGCGCGCGGCGGCGACGGCTGCGGCGCGTCCGACCGCCTCGTGGTCGGGGTGGCCGTCGTGGCGCCACGGCGCGCAGAGGAGCACGTCGGCGCCATCGGTCCCGATGCTCTCGACCAGCTTCGCCACCAGCTCGGTGACGTACGTCGCGACGCCCCCGTCCGGGAGGTCCAGGCACGTCACCGTCGCGTCGGGTGCGAGCGCGGAGATGGCGTGGCGCAGCTCGCCCCGGCGGACCTCCGCGAGCCGTTGCGGTGTGTGGGTGGGGGAGCGAGGGTGCGATCCCTCCCCGGCGGTGGCCGTGACGACCTCGACCTGCCATCCCGCCAGCGCGGCGGTGTGCACCAGCCCGCCCGCACCGAGGGTCTCGTCGTCGGGGTGGGCGCCGACGACGACCAGGCGGGTCCGCGACGCCGGCAGCCGCATGACCGCCGGCTCGTGGGAGGTGAGGGCGGCCGTCCACACCGTGGCCGGCGTGCCCCGACCGTCGTGCTGGAAGAGGGGCTCGGTCACCAGCTCGCCGCCCCCGGCCGCGAGAGCTCCTGCCCGAGGGCGGCCTGGTCGCGCTCGGCGTGCCACTGGCGCAGGTAGAGCTCCAGGTCGGCGACGCGGCGAGCGTGGTCCTCGTCGGTGGCCAGGGGGCCGGGCCCGAGGCCGTGGGCGACGCGACGGAGCACGTCCTCGGCCGTGAGTGCCACGACCTCGCGCACCCGAAGGGCTGCCCGGCCACCTGCCGGGCCGGTGAGCGTCCCCGCGTCGAGAGCGGCTGCCGACTGCTCGAGGACGCAGCGCGCTGCGTGCAGTCCTGCATCGACGGCTCCGAGGTGCATCTGCGCCACCTGGTCCGGCGGTCGCCGGGATGCTGCCGCCAGCATCCGTCGGGCGATCCCCACGGCGCCACCGAACCAGACGGCGGCCACCCCCATGCCGCCCCAGGCGAAACCCGGACGCTCGAGGTACCACCCCGGCTCGCCCACCGGCCGGGCCGTCGCGTCCGTGAAGTCCACCGGTCCGGAGTCGACCGCGGCCAGGCCGCGCGCCACCCACGTGCCGGGCACCGCGGACACGCCGGGCTGGGTCAGGTCGACGGCGAAGAGCTGCCGCTCCTCACCGACCCAGGCGCTGATCAGCCCCCGGTCCAGCACGGCGGCCAGCGAGCACCAGTGCTTGCGCCCGTTGAGGACGTACGCCGCACCGCGGGGTTCGGCGCGCAACGGCTCGCCCGGCCCCTCGGCGGCGAAGACACCCCACGTCCCCGTGCCCTCCGGCTCTCCGGCCTGCGCCAGGATCGCCTGCGCGTCGAGGTGCGGTTCGAGCACGCGCGCCACGGTCAGGTCGGCCGCGGCGACGCTCGCCAGGGCCGACCACAGGTGGGCCGTACGACCAGCCCCGGGCACGGGCAGCGCGCCGCCCAGCTCGCTCGCCACCGCGAGCGCGGCGCCCACGTCGGCTGCCGCCTCGCCGGCGCGCCCGGAGATCTCGGCGAGCGCGCCCTGCTCGGCGTCCGTGCGGCCACCCAGCAGGACGGGCCTGTGCTCACGCACGGACGTCGCGGTCCCAGTGGCGCGACGGCGCGCACTGCCTGGTGGTGCTCGGTCGCTGGTTCGGCATGAGGCTCCCTCGGTGCTGGAGCGCTGTTGCGCCCTGGTGCGACGCTAGGCGGGACGCCACTCACCGGTCCTCATCCCAAGGGCGGTGAGTAGCCTCGAGGAGGTCCCACTGAGCCTCTGCGAGGAGCCCCGTTGATCTTCATCACCGCCAAGTTCGCCGTCCGTCCGGAGCACGCCGAGGCGTGGCCAGAGATCTCGCGCAGCTTCACGGAGGCCACGCGAGCCGAGGACGGCTGCCTCTGGTTCGACTGGTCGCGCAGCCTGGACGACGGCAACGAGTACGTCCTGGTCGAGGCGTTCCGCGACGACGAGGCCGGCGCCGCGCACGTCGGGTCCGAGCACTTCCGCAGGGCGACGCAGGAGCTGCCGACCTACCTCGCCGCGACGCCCAGGATCGTCAGCCAGTCGGTCGAGCAGTCCGACTGGTCGGAGCTGGGCGAGATGTCGGTCGACTGAGCCGCACCTGCCGGGCGGGACCCTCGTCCCGTGCCTTCGGGACCTCCGCCCCTCGCCCACGCGAGCCGCCGGCGCGAGGATGGGAACATGACGACGACACTTCCGATCCTGGTGGCCTACGACGGCTCGGCCGAAGCCGGTCACGCCCTGCGGTGGTCCGCCGCCGAGTCGAACCGCACGGGGACGCCGCTGCGCGTGGTCGCGGTGAACGAGATCCTGCCGCAGATGTGGGGTGGCCCCAGTGGCATGGTCGTGGTGACCGACGGCCTCGTCCTCGACACGGCGGCACTGCTCGAGGAGGCGGAGAAGATCCTCTCCGACCTCGGCGTGAGCGACGTGACCACCGAACGACGCTCCGGTCATGTCGTGCACGAGATGCTGCTGGCGGCCGAGCACGCCTCGGCCCTCGTGGTGGGAAGCCGCGGTCACGGCCGCGTCTCCGGGGCGCTCATCGGTTCGGTCAGCCAGCACCTGGCCCGTCATGCGACCTGCCCGGTCGTCGTCGTGCGTGAGGCGCGCGACAGCGCGGCCCACCGCATCGTGGTGGGCATCGACGGCTCGCCCACCAGCGCGGCTGCCCTCGAGTACGCCTGTCGCCGGGCAGAGGGCACGGGGGAGACGGTCGTGGCGATCCACGGCTGGCACGTCCCGGTGCCGGCCACCGACATGTGGGCCAGCGCACCACGCGACATGGACACCGCAGAGCGTGAGCTCCTCCTGGCCGAGAGCACAGCGGGAGTCGCCGCGGACTACCCCGACGTGCTCCTCGAGCGCGAGGTGATCCCCGTCGCTCCGGCCCGCTGCCTCGTCGACGCGACGGCGGGCGCCTCGCTGATCGTCGTCGGCTCCCGCGGGCTCGGGTCCTTCAGCGGGATGCTGCTCGGCTCCGTGAGCCAGGCCGTCCTCCACGAGGCCCTCTGCCCGGTCGCCGTCATCCGCTGACCCGACGAGGCCCTGCAGGTGGGACTCAGGGCCGCAGCAGCACCTTCCCGTGTCGACCCGGCGCCTGGTTGGCCCGGGCCGCCTCGGCGATCTCGTCGAGGCCGTAGACCTTCTCGACCGGGAGCGTCAGCGCACCCGAGCCGATGCCGGCGACGAGCTCACCCATGAGCGCCCCGCGCTTCTCCCGCGCCATGGCCGGGAACACCTTGCTGCCCCAGAAGCCCTTGATCACCGTCTGCTTGAAGATCACGTCCCCCGATCCGATCTCCAGGGTGGGGGAGGCCATGGCGCCGAAGACGACCAGGACGCCGTCGTCGGCGAGGAGCGACATCACGTCGCCGGCGGAGGTGCCGCCCACCGAGTCGACGCCCGCGACGAGCGGAGCGTCGCCCACGATGTCGCGCACGCGTTCCCGCCAGCCGTCGTCGTCTGTGGCGACGACCTGCTCGATGCCCTGCCCACGCAGCTCGTCGACGCCTGCGGCACGGCGTACGAGTCCGAGGACGTGGACGCCACGAGCCTGCGCCAGCTGGACGACGAGGCGCCCGACGGTGCCGTTGGCGGCGTTCTGGACGATCCAGTCACCCTCGGAGACCTCGAGGAAGTCCAGGAGCGCGATGGCGCTGAACGGCATCGAGACCAGCTGGGACGCAGCCTCGTCGCTGAGACCCTCCGGGACCGGGACGAGTCCAGCGGCAGGGGCGACGATGAGCTCGGCCCAGGCGCCGAACGTGCCACCGGTCGCGACCCGCTGGCCCACCTCGAGTCCCTCGACGCCCGCGCCGAGTGCTTCGACGACACCGACGGCCTCCGTGCCCGCACGGGCGGGCATCTCGGGCTTGAAGCCGTAGCTGCCGCGCACCGTCCACAGGTCGTGGTTGTGGATGGGGGAGAGCAGGACCCGCACCAGTGCCTGCCCCGGCCCGGGCTGCGGGTCGGGGACTTCCTGGACCGAGAGGACCTCGGCTGGGTCACCGAAGGTGGTCTGGACGAGTGCGCGCATGGGGGTGCCTTTCGTTGGCGGGCGTGGTGCACCTGCCAGTCAAACAGGCGACCCGCAGCGGCTCCGTGCCGGTGCGTCGGCGCACACTGGGGGCATGCACCCGGAGCCCGTCACCGACGTCGACCGTCGGCTGGAGTCGGCGATCACGGACCTGCTCGCCCGCCGAGCGACCTCGGCCACGATCTGTCCCTCCGATGCCGCACGGGCCGTCGGGGGTGATGACAGCGACGCGTGGCGAGAGCTGATGGAGCCCGCCCGGCGCGCCGCCCGGCGCCTGGTCGAGCGCGGCGAGGTGGAGATCACGCAGGGCGGTCGTGTCGTGGATCCGTCGACGGCCACGGGGCCCATCCGGATCAGGCGGCGCTGACGACGGACGTCAGTCGACGATCCGCAGGGCCAGCTGGGGACAGGCCCGCACCGCCGCCCGGGCGTCGGCGAGCAGCTCTGCGTCCACAGGTGCCGTCACGAGGGGGTAGCCCCACTCGTCGAGCTCGACGATCTCGGGCAGCAGCTCGTGACACAGCCCCCGCGCCTTGCACGCGGGCCAGTCGACGCGCAACGACGCCATCACGAGACCAGTCCCCGGAGCGCGTGGATGCGGCAGCGACCCTGCCCGTGGGCGGTGACCTCGTCCTCGAGCACCGAGAGGGCCGAGCGGACCAGGCGCACCGTGCCGTCGGGATGCGCGCAGGCGCCTCGCCGGGCGACGAGCCGTGTCAGCTGCTGGATCCGTGCCTGAGAGCCATTCCCCTGCGTCACCGCACGAAGCTCCATCGCAATGGCTGGGAGGCCGTTTAGGCACGGACCGCAGCGCCGCGCGCTCTGCCCGGACAGGTAGTCGACCACGGCGCTGGTGAAGGTCAGGGGACAGGTTGCGGGGCCGGGCACGTGCACGACGCCGGCGCCGAGAGGGGTACCGGCGGACAGCATCCCGGCGGGCGAGACGCGCAGCGGGGCCAACGCCTCCCATCGGGTCCACGTGCCGTGGAAGCCCCCGACGAGGATCTCGTCCTCGTCACGCAGCGGACGGACCACCTCGCTCCACGGTGTGCCGAAGGCGACCTCGTGGACCTCCGGAGGCGCCCCGGGGCGGCTCAGCGTCAGGAGGGTGGTGCCCGGCTCGACCGGGGTCCCGAGGCGGCGGTAGGAGGTGGCCCCACCGAGCACCAGGAGGCCCACCTGGGCCCACGTCTCGGCGTTGGACAGCAGGGTGGGCCGTCCGCCGTGCCCGGACACCGACTCCGGCTGCCAGGCGGTCACCGGCAGGTTGGGCCGGCCGGACATGAGCTCGAGGACCGCCTGTGCCTGACCGGCCACGAAGCGATCTTCGGCAGTGTGGATCCGGATCCGCATCCCGTCCTGGCGTTCGGCGACCGCCTCCGCCATGGAGCTCCCGACCTCTGGTCGCTCGCCGGGCAGCACCAGGTGGACCGCACGAGAACCCAGCGCGCGTGCGGTCGCGATCGCCCCGTCCAGGACCAGGTGCGGGCTGGTCAGCGCGAGAGCGCTGTCCTTGGCGCTGGCGGGCTCGCCCTCGGCAAGGTTGACGACCACGACGGAGCGACGGCGGCGGGCGGCGGTGGCGAGCTTGGTGGCGAACGGGAACGCCGCCCCGCCCCGTCCGCGCACCCCTGCGCGCCCGACCAGGTCCATGAGGGTCTCGAGGCCGATCTGGGGCACCGCTCCATAGCGTTCGCGGTGCGCCGTCAGGGACGGCCCGTCCGTGAGCCCGGCGAGGAGGGCGGGCCCGGGCAGCACCAGCACCTGGCGCGGAATCGGGATCGGCGAGGGCGCCGTCGTGGCCTCGATCATGTCGACCTCTCGAGAGTGGCAGTGTGGGTGGAACGCCACCGGTGGGAGAGGCGTACGACGAGCGCCAGGAGCACCGCGGCCAGGCAGGCTGCAGCCGGTAGGACGGCCAGCCCGGTGGGAGCGGCCAGGTCGGTCCCGATGCCCACCGAGTGGGCCGCGGCCGACGCCCAGGCGAGCCACGAGAGCAGGTGGACCGTGCGCCAGGTGCGATGGTCGAGCCGGCGGCGCAGGAGGCTGGTGATCGTCACGGCCGCCATCAGGTCGAGGGAGAGCGTGCCCAGGCCGAGCCAGAGGGGCTGGTAGGTCGCACCCACCGGGACCAGCGCCTGCCACCAGCGGATGTCGACGTACTCGTCGACCACCGCCGTGGTGACGTGGGCCAGCAGCATCAGCACCGAGAGCAACGCGATGTTGCGGTGCATCGCCTGGCTGACGAATCGCGGCAGGCCCTTGCCGGGACGGCCGCCCATGGACAGCACACCGAGCACCATGCTGGCGGTGAGCAGCACCAGCAGCACGATCCCGGTGGATCGGTTGAGGTACCAGAAGAGAGGACCCTCGGTCACGCCGCACTCCTCTCGGCCGGCCAGGCGCCGGTGATCCGGACGTCTCCCGCCATCCCGACCAGTCGGGCCGTCACGCCACGTGACTCGAGCCAGGACGGGGCCTCGTGCCCCAGCACCACGGCAGCGGTGGTGGCGGCGTTGGCCGCTGCGCAGGTCGGTCCGGTGGCGGTCACGGTGCGCCACACCTCGTGTGCAGGCCTGCCTGTGCGGGGGTCCAGCAGGTGATGGCGACGTACCCCGCCCCGGGCCCAGCGCCGGACCTGCGTGCTCGACGTGGCCAGGCCTCCGCGATCGAGGGTCACGACGGTGTCGGGGTCGTCGCCGGGGCGTTCGCTGACCGCGATCGGCCACGGGTCGGAGCTTGTTCCCGCGATCCGGACGTCACCGCCCACGCTGACGATGGCGGGCGACTTCAGCTCCTGCTCGTACGCCGCGGCGACGAGGTCGGCCGCCCACGCCTTGCCGGTAGCGCCGAGGTCGAGCGAAGCCCCGTCGGGGATCCTGATGCCGCCCGACGGGTCGAGGTCGATCAGCCGCCAGGCGTGGAGACCGGGGGGATCGGTCTCCACGCCTGTGTCGGCGACGTCGACCAGGGAGTCGAAGTCGCGGTCGTACCCGAGCTGGACCAGCTGCCGGCCCAGGAGCGGGTGCACGACGCCCTCGGTCTCACGCGCTGCGGCCACCGCCACCGCCACCGCGGAGACCAGCAGGGGATCGACCGAGACCCAGCGACCCGGGCGGGCGTTGACCCGGGAGAGGTCTGAGTCCTCACGGAAGCGGCTGCACACCTCGTCGACGTCCCGGAGGACCTCGTCGGCCAGCTGCCGGGCCAGATCCAGCTCGTGCGGGTCCCGCACGGCCACGAACGTGGACGTCCCGAGCGCGCGGAACGTCGTCGAGGTCGTCGAGGTCGCCGAGGTCGTAGGCACGGTCACGACCCGCTGGTCGGGGTGGGCGGCGGCGGCGGCGGGGGCGGCGGGGGAGGAGGTGTCGGTGTCTGTGCCTGTGTGCCGGTGCCCGTGCTGTTGCCCGAAGAGCTCGTCTGCTGCGTCTGCGTCTGCGTCGTGGGAGTGGTCGCGGTGGTGGGTGTGCTCGGCGTGCTGACGGTTCCTCCTGCGCCGACGACCGCGGTGGGAGCGGCGGCGGTGACGTAACGCGTGGTGACACGGGTACGCGTCGGGCGCTGTCGCAGGACCGCTCGGGGCTTGCGCGTCTTCGCCTGGGATCCGTAGCTGGCCAGCCACGCTGCGTACTCCTCCTGGGCCTGAGCGTCCTGTTGCGCCTGCTGGGCGGCCTCGCTCTCGGCATGGTCCCGGGCCGCGGTACCCGCTACCGCGCCGGTCGCTGCGACGGCCCCAGCGGCCACCGTCGCCGTGGTGGCCCACACGGCGAAGCGGTAGCGGTCCCTGGTGGTCGCGGTGTAGGTCATGCCGCCATCGTGGGGGCGGGACCGGCAAGGGCTCCTCATCCGGTTGTTAAGTCGAGGTCATGCCGGACCTTGACGCGGACTTGAGGTTCTCGCGATGTGCGGATAGCACCAGTGGCCGCACGATCACCCCATGAGGATCATCACTGCCGGCGTCACGTCGGCCATGCTTGCAGTCGGTATCGCCGGCTCAGTCGCCGCCTACCGCACCCAGGCGGTCACGCCGGACGTCGTCCGTCCGGCGTCCCAGGAGACGTCCGAGGACGTCGCCACCACCACCCCCCGCGGGAAGCCGGAGGTGGAGTGGGCGCCCTGCCCCGCCGGCAGCTCCTTGGAGAAGGGGGCATGCGTCACCGACGTGGTCCACACGGTCGTCCTCCCCGCTCCGTCGCCCACCGCCACGCCCAGCCCCACGCCGGAGGTGGCCGCCACGCCCCAGACCTCGGGTGAGGCTTCCGACGACTCCGACCACTCCGCGAGTGGCGACCACGACCAGGACGAGGCCGACGACCACGGCGACGACCAGGACGAGACCGATGACCACGGCGATGACCACGGCGACGACCACGGCGACGACCACGGCGACGACCACGGCGACGACCACGGCGACGAGGACCACGAGGACGAGGACCACGAGGACGAGGACTGAGTGACCGCCTCAGGGGGTGACGAGCGGCAGGCGTACGGCCACCAGCGCCCCACCACCGGTGCCGGTGCCGAGGGTCAGGCTGCCACCACACCCCTCTGCGGTGCGCCGGGCGATGTCGAGGCCCAGGCCGGTGTTGCCGGGCCGCCCCTCCGGCGCACCTGCCCGGAGTCCGGGACCGTCGTCGCCCACAGTGAGCACGGCGGCGCTCCCGTCGGCGACGAGCTCGACGCGCAGGTCCACCCCCTCTGGCGTGTGGGCGAAGACGTTGTCGACCAGGACGTCCAGCAGGTCGATGAGGTCCTGGCTCGCGAGCCGGACCTGCAGCTCGGACGCGGGCAGGACCACCCCCATGGCGCGCCCCTGGTCCTCGGCCAGGGGGCGCCAGAACTCCACTCGGTCGCTCACCGTGGAGCGTGCGTCGCAGGCGGGCGACAGGTCGGCCCGCACCGGGCGCCGGGCCTCCCGCACGATGGCGTCGATCGAACGTTGCAGCACCCCGATGTGGGTCTGCAGTCGCTGGGCCAGCTCCGGCTCCGAGACCGCCTCCGCATCCAGGCGAAGCGCCGTCACCGGTGTCCGCAGGCGGTGGGAGAGGTCGCCCACCGCTGCCCGCTCGGTTGCCAGGAGCTCGGTGATCCGCTCCGCCAGTCCGTTCAGCGCCCGTGCCAGCTCCTGCGTCTCGACCGTGCCCACCAGCTCCGCGCGCGCCTCGAGATCACCCTCGCGCAGCCGGTGGGCGGTCTGCGACACCGCCCGCAGCGGCGCACTCACCCGTTGTCCGAGCTGCCAGGCGATGGCCACGGCGAGGGCCAGGAGCAGGCCGCCCGTGGCGATGATTCCGGTCCAGGCACGCGTCACGCCGTGACGCAGGTCGGCCGGTCCCACCCAGGAGCGCACCACGGCCGTCCCGTCCTCGCCGATCACGGGCAGCAGGACTCGGCCGCCGTTCTCGTCCACGACCGTGAAGGCCTCCCCGTCGAGGGCGCGGCGCACCTCGGGATCAGCTGCCAGGTCGGGGCCGCCGCCCAGCTGGCGCCCGTCGGCGGCCAGCACCCCGGTCGTGGGTGTGCCCCGACTGTCGATCCCCTCGACGAGCTCGGCCAGCTGGTCGTCGTCGCGCACGCCCGCGACGAGGATCGCGACGTTGCGGGCCTCCTGGTCGGCAGCGGCCATCGCACGGTCCTGCGCCAGCGTCTGGACCAGCAAGCACAGCGGGATGACGAAGGAGACGACGACTGCCGACGTCGTCGCGACGACCAGCAATGAGATCCTGCGGCGCATCACTCGTCCCCGGCGCCGGGGTCCACGAGGCGTACGCCGACCCCGCGGACGCTGAGCAGGTAGCGAGGCTGGGCGGCCGACTCCCCGAGCTTGCGGCGCAGCCACGACAGGTGCACGTCGACCGTGCGGTCGGAGCCGCCGTAGGCCTGCTGCCACACCTCGGACAGCAGCTCGCGCTTGGTCACCACCTGCCCGCCACGCGAGGCGAGCAGGGCGAGCACGTCGAACTCCTTGCGCGAGAGCTCCAGCACCTGGTCGTCCAGGGTCGCCGTCCGCGTGCTCTCGTCGACCTCAAGTCCGCCCACCCGGATGACGGACGGGGTGAGGTCGGGTCCCCCTCGGCGCAGCACGGCCCGGATGCGCGCTGCCACGTGGTCGGTGCCGAACGGCTTGACGACGTAGTCGTCTGCGCCGCTGTCGAGGGCGCTGACCATCGTGGGGTCGTCGTCCTGGGCGGTGATGACGATCAGCGGAACGTCGCTCGCCGCGCGGATCATCGCAATCAGGGTGAGTCCGCCGACGTCCGGCAGCCCCAGGTCGAGAAGCACCACCTGGGGGTGCTCGCGCAGGATGTGCTCGAGACCGGCGAGCCCGGTGCCGACCACGGCCACGGCGTGCCCGCGCTCGCGCAGCCCTCTCGCGATGGCCGACCGGATCGCGTCGTCGTCCTCCACCACGAGGATGCTGGTCATGCTCGAACCGTAGTCCCCCCTGGACTTCCCCGGGCTGGAAGGATGGAGCCATGAGTGGACAACGGTTGCTCGGCGCGACGCTCGTCTGGCTGGTGGTGGTGTCGAGCGTGTCGGCGCTGGTGTGGGTGGTCATCTCCCGTGCCGGTGACGACCTCACCGCCTCCGACCAGCCCCTGATGACGTCGGCCAGCGGCTCCGCTGTGGTTCCTCCCACAACGGCCGTACGGCCCTCGCGCACTCCGTCGAAGACGCCCTCGCGCACTCCGTCAGCGACACCTACGAAGCAGCCGTCGGCAACGCCGTCCACCGCGGCAGGGACCCCGAGCGCCTCACCGTCCACAACGCCTCCCCCCACGTCATCCAGCCCGCCGAAGGAACAGCCGGCCAACGCCACGACCGAGCGGAGCCAGACGTGGCAGGGGCAGGCCGGATCGCTCGTGGTGTCCTGCGGTGCGACAGGCATCCGCCTCGTCTCGGCCCAGCCCGCCGACGGCTTCCGCGCGGACGTCCATCGCGAGGACGACCTCATCGACGTCGAGTTCGAGGGTCGTGAGGACCGAAGTGGCACCCACGTCCGGGTCGAGGCGCGCTGCGTGGGAGGGGCGCCGTCCTTCTCCACGCACAGCGAGCAGGACGACTGACCCGACGACATCATGGTCGAGCGTGTGGGAAATGGCTCATGGGGTACCGACACGTCAGGTGCGTCCGCCCCCGCGGGGACAGACTCATCCAGGTCCCGCCAGTTGAGCCAACAGGTGGCGGGGCCGCTCCGCGCGCCTCACTCCTCGAAGAGCCGGTCCTCGGCCTCGCCGGACGTCACCTCCAGTCGGAGCGCGAGCACCTGCTCGGGCGCCAGCCCGAGCCGCGCCAGGATGATCTGCACCTGCGGCAGCACCCAGCTGTAGGACTGCACGGCCACCCGCGCGGTCTCGGTCTCGACGCGGATCCAGACGACGGGAGATCCGTCCCGGTCGGGCAGCCAGTGCGCCGCCCGCACGCCCGCCGGCGCGAGCGAGGCGACGATCGGCAGCATCGCTGCGTCCACTGCGTGTCGCAGCTGGTCGTCGTCCATCTCGACACGCTAGCCCCGCGCTGCCCAACGGCCGTCGGCGTCTATCAGGTCGACGTCGTCGGCTCGGCGTCCGCGAGGGGAGAACGCGTCAGCGCCTCGCCCTCGATGTCGACGCGCGGCAGGATCCGGTCGAGCCAGGCCGGCATCCACCACATCTTCTCCCCGACGATCGACATGAGCGCGGGGACGAGCACCATGCGGACCAGGAAGGCGTCCGCCGCGACGCCTATCGCGAGGGCGAAGCCGAGGGTCTTGATGATCGGGTCGTCGCCGAAGACGAAGCCGGTGAAGACCCCGATCATGATGAGCGCCGCGGCCGTCACGACGCGCGCGCTGTGCTGGAAGCCGACGACGACGGACGCACGTGCCTCACGACCGTGGACGAACTCCTCGCGCATGCGGGAGACCAGGAAGACCTCGTAGTCCATCGCGAGCCCGAACAGGATGCCCGTGAGGAGCAGCGGCAGGATGAACACGATCGGCGCCGCGACGTCGAGTCCGAGGAGCCCCTGGAGCCAACCCCACTGGAAGACCGCGACCGTGGTGCCGAGGGAGATCCCGATGGAGACCAGGAAGCCGACGGCTGCCTTGACTGGGACCCAGATCGAGCGGAAGACGAGCACCAGCAGCAGGAAGGCGAGTCCGACGACCACCGCGAGGTAGATCGGGAACGCGTCGTTGAGCGTCTCGGCGAGGTCGACACCCGCTGCCGTCTGACCAGTGACGTAGGCGCGCGCACCGGTCTCGTCGGGCAGGTCGGCCAGGTCGTCACGCAGGGTCTGCACGAGGTCCTTGGTGGCCGCGTCCGAAGGGCCGCTCTTGGGGATGACGGTGATGGCGGCGAACCCGACTGCTTCCAGCTGCTGCTGGAAGGCGGCCACCATCTCGGGGTTGCCGGGGTCGGTCACCGGGGGCACGACCGCGGCGATGTCGTCGTCGCCGACGGCCATGACCGTCGTCACGGCAGCATCGACCGCGGCGCCGGGGTCGTCGGCGCCCTCGGTGTCCACCACGACGCTCAATGGGCCGTTGGCGCCGGCACCGAACTTCTCCGAGACGATGTCGTACGCCTGGCGCGGCTCGCTCCCGGCGGACTTGCTGCCGTC
Source organism: uncultured Actinomycetota bacterium (assembly GCA_963843815.1). GTDB lineage: Bacteria > Actinomycetota > Actinomycetes > Propionibacteriales > Nocardioidaceae > Nocardioides. The sequence goes on from CAWJLX010000007.1 coordinate 341,668, forward strand.
GTCGGGCAGGGCCAGCTCCATCTGGGTGACCGGGAAGGAGAGGACGGCGGCGGCCAGCAGTCCGAGCACGAGGGCAGGGGCCCGGAACCGGGTGACCAGGTCGACCCAGCGTCGCCCGTTGGTCCGGGTGTCGTCACCCTCGGGGTCGCGGTCCTTGAGGCCTGGGATGCGGCCAGTCGCGACTCGTTCGCCCGTGAGCGACAGCAGTGCCGGGAGCAGCGTGAGGGCGATCAGCACGGCGACGGCCACCGTGGCAGCTGCGGCCAGGCCCATCTGGGTGAGGAACGAGATGCCGGTGAGCGAGAGGCCGACGAGGGCGATCACGACGGTCAAGCCGGCGAAGACCACGGCGGAGCCGGCCGTGCCGGTGGCCAGAGCGGCCGCCTCCTCACGTGGCCTGCCGGCCCGGACCTCGTGCTGGTAGCGCGACATGATGAAGAGCGCGTAGTCGATGCCGACCGCGAGGCCCAGCATGCTGGCGAGCGCGGGCGTGACCGAGGAGAGCTCCACGAAGCCACTGACGGTGGTCACGCCGAGAATGCCGATGCCGACCCCGATGACAGCGGTCAGCAGGGGCATGCCGGCCGCGACCAGGGATCCGAAGGTGATCGCCAGCACCACGAAGGCCACCGCGATCCCGATCAGCTCGGCCGTCACAGCGACCTCGGTCACGGTGAAGGCGTCGCCGCCCACCACGACTGCGTAGCCCTCGGCCTCGAGGGTGTCGACGGTGCTGCTGACGGCGGCCTCGTCGGCGTCGGTCAGGTCCGGCGCAGCGCGGTCGTAGGAGATCACGGCGTACGCCGTGGTGCCGTCCGCGGAGATCGTGCCGGAGGTGAACGGGTCTGCGAGCGCGGCGACGTGTGCGGTCGCGGCCTCGCCCAGTGCGGCGCTGATGGTCTTCGCGTCACCGGTCAGCACCTCACCGTCGGGCGCCGAGATGACGACACGAGCCACCGAGCCGTCCGTCGCCGCGTCGGGCGCGCGTTCCTTGATCAGCTCGAACGCCTGGCTGGACTCGGTGTCCGGCAGGTCGAACGAGCCGCTCGTCTGGCCGGCGAGGGTGGCGGCGCCCAGACCGCCGAGGACCAGGGCCGCCACCCATGCCGCGATGACGCGAAAGCGGTTGCGGAAGCACCAGCGTCCGATGGTGTACAAGTACGAGGCCACAGGGCTCTCCTCTTTCTGTGGCACCCAGGTGCCGGTGATGAGATGTCGATGACGGGCAGCCGCGCACCGGCTGCGCCCTCTCGGGTGAGCCGGATCGCTGCGCTCAGCTCCCGCCGGCGGGGAGGGCCTCGAGCATGACGTCGGGGTTGTCGCGCGCCGTGACCATGGCACGCCACTGGTCGACGAACAGTGCCAGACGGGTGCCGTCGCTGCGCTCGAGGACCTCGACCCCTCGCATTCCTGCCAGCGCCGTGGCGCCGGCGGCGTCGGTGCGTCGGGCGACCTGGTAGTCGAGCCGGGAGAACCTGATCGGGGAGTTGAACTCGTTGGTCATCCGATCCTCGACCACCTCGAACTGCATGGGCCCGACGGCCGCCAGGACAGGGTTCTGGTCGCCGCGCAGGTCAGAGCGCAGCACCTGCACCACGCCCTCCTGGTCGAGCTGCTCGATCCCGCGACGGAACTGCTTGTAGCGGCTGATGTCGCCCGCGCTCGCGGTCACGAAGTGCTCGGGCGCGAAGCTGGGCACGGGCGGGAACTCGATGGCGTCACCGACATAGACCGTGTCGCCGACCCGCAGCGCCTGCGCGTTGACGAAGCCGATGATGTCGCCCGGCTCGGCGCTCTCCACCGAGGTCGTCTCGCGACCGAACACCGCCTGGGCGAACTTCGTCGCGAACGGTCGCCGCGTCGTGGCGTGGGTGACGACCATGCCGCGCTCGAACGTGCCGGACACGACCCGCGCATAGGCGAGCCGGTCGCGGTGGGCGTTGTTCATCCCGGACTGCACCTTGAAGACGAACGCGCTGAAGTCGTCCTCCACCTTGCGCACGGAGCCGTCGATGCCCTCCGTCGGGCTCGGGTCGGGGGCGATGTCGAGCAGCAGGTCCAGCAGCTGCGCGACGCCGAAGTTCTGGAGGGCCGAGGCGAACATGACGGGTGTGGTCTCCCCGGCCAGGAAGCGCTCCTGGTCGTGGTCGGCCTCGTCGAGGGTGAGCAGCTCGTGCTCCTCGACCGCCTCCGCCCACAGGTGCGCGTCGGCCTCCTCGACCATGTCGGGCGTCATCCGCCGCTCGGGCGCCCGGGTGGCGCCACCTGCGGTGCGGGTGTACTTCACGAAGTCGCCCGTCCGGCGGTCCAGGACGCCGCGGAAGTCGCCGGCCTCACCGACCGGCCAGGTGAGGGGAGTGGGGCGGAGCTTGATCTTCTCCTGGATGAGGTCCATCAGCTCGAGCGCCGACAGCCCGGGGCGGTCCCACTTGTTGATGACCGTCATCACCGGGATGCCACGCAGTGCGCAGACCTTGAACAGCTTGAGGGTCTGTGGCTCGAGCCCCTTGCCGGCGTCGACGAGCATCACCGCGGAGTCGACCGCGGAGAGCACCCGGTAGGTGTCCTCGGAGAAGTCGCTGTGGCCGGGGGTGTCGACGAGGTTGATCACGTGGTCGCGGTAGACGAACTGGAGCGCCGCCGACGTGATCGAGATGCCGCGCGCCTTCTCCATCGCCATCCAGTCCGAGACCGTGGCGCGGCGGTCGCCCTTGCCGTGGACGGCTCCTGCCTCGGTGATCACCCGCGCGTGCAGGGCGAGCGCCTCGGTGAGGGTCGACTTGCCCGCGTCGGGGTGGCTGATGACGGCGAACGTACGGCGGGGGCGGGTGTCGGGCACCGCCCGAATCTACCCGTGGATGTGCCGGAGACTCACTTCGTCGGTTCGGACCTGCCATGCCCTGCGACGCGAACTTCTGTGACGGACCCTCCACGTGGGAGCGTTCGCTGCGTGACCACCTCCGCGCAGACCGACTCCTTCACCGACCGCCTGGGTTCCGCCTCGTGGTGGCTGCGCGACTCGGACGGCAACCTCACGCTGGCGCAGCTGCCCAACCCGGCCCTCTGGGTGTGGCTCGCAGCCCTGCTGGTGGGGCTGCTCGACCTGTCTGCCGCGCACACGAGCGCCGTCGACGGCGTACGCCACGGCGCGCTCGTCGTGTGGGGGCTCGACGAGGTCGTCCGCGGGGCGAGCCCGTTCCGCCGCGTCCTGGGCGCCGTCGTCCTGGTCGCTCAGCTCGTCTCCCTCGTGCTCGCCTGACACGCATCGGCCCCGCCGCACGGGCGGCGGGTGGCCCGGTCGGGCCAGTGATCCGCCGGGCTGGGATGGCCTGTCCGGGCGAAGTGCGGACCTGCTGCGGCGCACAGACTTGCTGGAGGCGCTCCACAAGGCGTGGAGCCCCTCACAGGAGGAGATCGACATGCCGTTCATCCAGGTCAAGATCATCGAGAACGTCTTCAGCGACGAGCAGAAGCAGGAGATCGTCCGCAGCCTCACCGACGCCATGGTGGGCATCGAGGGCGAGAACATGCGTCCCGTCACGTGGTGCGTGGTCGAGGAGGTCCGCAGCGGAAGCTGGGGGATCGCCGGCAACCCGCTCAGCACGGCGGACGTGAAGGCACTGGCAGCAGGCGCGGGCGTCTGACCCGGCCATACTGGGGGAGATGACCTCATTGGTGTCGGCGCGATCAGCACTGGACGCTGGTTCGTGGCAGCTCGCCCGAACCGCGTTCCAGGCTGTCGCGGCGGAGACCGCGGATCCTCTCGCGTACGAGGGCCTGGCGCGAGCCGCGTGGTGGCTCGACGAGGGTGAGACGTGCGTCGAGGCACACGAGTCGGCCTACCGGCGTCATCGCGAGCTCGGGGACTCGCTCGGAGCGGCGCGCGCCGCCACCGGACTCGCCTGGGACTCGCTGCTGTTCGGCCGCGGCGAGTCGGTGGCGCTCGGCTGGTGGGGCCGGGCCCGGTCGCTGCTCGACGGGCTCGACGAAGCGGCCGAGCATGGCTGGCACTCCGTGCGGGAGGCGGAGCTGGCCCTGGAGGTCGGCCACGACCCCGATCGCGCCCTGGCGGCTGGCGCACGCGCCACGGCGATCGGTCAGCGGCTCGACCTGGGAGACCTCGAGATCGTCGGGCTGGCCCTCCAGGGGCTCGCGACGACGAGTGCAGGTGACATCGAGCGGGGGATGGAGCAGCTCAACGCCTCGGTGGCCGCCGCCACGGCGGGCGACGTGGCGGACCCCATGTGGATGGGGAAGATCTGCTGCTGGCTCATCGCAGCATGCAGCCAGAACAGAGACGTGACGCGTGCGGCGGACTGGTGTCACCGGGTGGAGGCCATCTGCGTCGAGCGTGACCTGGCCCCCCTCTTCAACGTGTGCCGCATCCAGTACGCCTCGGTCCAGGTGGCGCAGGGGGCGTGGCGGGAGGCCGATCAGCAGCTCACCGGGGTCATCGAGCGGCTGTCAGGATCACGCCGCACCTCCCGTCTCGAGGCGGTCGTGCAGCTCGGGGAGCTGCGCCGTCGTCAGGGTCGGTTCGACGAGGCTGAGGCGCTCTTCGCACAGGCTGAGTTCCACTCGTCAGCGATCGTGGGTCGCGCACGGATGCACCTGTCCCGCGGCGAGCACGCGGTCGCCTGGACCGCGGTCCGGGGTCTTCTGGAAGCTCTGCCCGAGGACAACCGGCTGGTGCGCGCCGACGTGCTCCACCTCGGGGTGGCCGCCGCGCATGCCGCCGGGGATGCGGACGCAGCGCGGCAGCTCGCGGACGAGCTTCGCCGCACAGCAGACCTGACCGGCTCCCCACCACTCCTCGCGGCCTCCTGTGCGGCCGAGGCAGTGCTGGCGCCGCGAGAGGTCGCGGTGCCCTTGCTCACCGAGGCCGTACGGACGTTCAGCGCGGCGGGCCTGCGTTTCGACGAGGCCCACACCCGGCTCTCGCTCGCGGAAGCGCTTCTCGACACGGGCGACGAGACCACGGCCCGGCATCATCTGGCACGAGCCACGGAGGTCCTGTCCGAGCTCTCCGCAGCCGATGACCTGGCGCGCGCGCGGCGCCTCTCCGACGCGGCGGGCATGCCGGCAACCGGTCCTCTGTCGACCCGGGAGCGCGAGGTGCTGCGCCTGGTGTCACAGGGGTTGAGCAACCAGGAGATCGCAGCGGAGCTCGTCCTCAGCGAGCACACGGTGCACCGGCACGTCGCGAACATCCTCACCAAGCTCGACCAGACCTCGCGCACCGGCGCCGCGTCGTACGCCATCCACGCCGGGCTGCTCTGACAGACGGCTCCGACCGATTGTCGGCACCCACCACGCGGCAGCCGCAGATGAGGGTTCGGTGACAGCCAGATGACAGCTGCGTCACATAGGCCCTAGACCCGTCGATCGGGCGCACATTGGTCCGGAATCGGTCGGCGATTCTGGCGGAGGTGTGTGGCATGCAGAAGTCGTGGCGCAACGTGGGGCTGACGTGGATCGCGTTGGTTCTGGCGGGATCGTTCGTATCCATCCCGCCGATGGAGGCGGCCGATGCCGCACCCAGCAACACGCTGACCGTGCAGGCGATCAGCGCCCGCACCGAACCCCGGGCCTTCGGTGGCACCGGCGTGGCCGCCGGTGATCCGATCACCGAGTTCGAGTTCCTGATCAACGCCGACAACACCGGCGACACCACTCAGCGCAACGCGACCGGCGTCTGCTCGCCGTCGTACGTGCCGCCCGCGGGTGAGCCGGGATATCCGGAGTCCTGCCCCTGGACGTCGATCAACGCCGCCAATGACGCCTCGCCCATCATCGCCCAGGGTGACCAGAGCACTCTGGCCGGCGGTCTCACTCTGCCCGACGGCCGATACCTGATCTCGATGCGGGCTGACGGCTACAAGCTCGGCGGCGTGCACTTCACGATGCCTTTCGATGGCGCCGTCGTGGTCGAGCTGCAACCGCAGCCCCTCCCGGACTCGACCGTACGGGGGCAGGTCTTCGAGGACATGGCGCCCACCAACGGGGCCTACGACAACGGTGACCAGCCGATCGAGGGCTGGATGGGTCACCTCAACGACCTCCTGGGCGAGGTCACCACCGACGTCTACGGCAATCCGCTGTGCACGACCTATGTCGGTGAGGACCCGGTGACCTTCGAGATCCCGGCTGACGCCCTGGACGCCGACATGCTGCCCGTGGTCGACGTCAAGGGTGGCGAGTGCCGCAGCGACGCCGACGGCGTGATCACGTTCCCCCACATGGGCACCAACCGCTACACCCAGTTCGTCACGCCTCCCGACGGCGAGCGGTGGATCCAGACCACCACGCTGGAGGGCAACCACGACTGGGACACCTGGGTGATGGAGGGGTCCACCGGCTTCGACACCGAGTTCGCGCTCGCGGGTGAGCCAGTACCGACGCCGCTGTTCGGCTTCGCCAAGCCCACCAAGAACGGCCAGCCGCTCGACGCCGCCGCCGGCGGCGCGATCAGCGGACGCGTGATGCGGGTGCTGCACTACGTCCCACCCAAGGGCGGCATCTACGACCTCTACAACGGCTACACCGGCTCCAAGGTGGACCGGCCGATCAAGGACGCCTGGCTCTCGCTCAACGACCTCCAGAACGGTGACCAGGCCGTGTGGGTCGGACAGGCGGGCACCGACGGTCGCTTCGACATCAGCGGCGTCCCCGCGGGGGACTACATGCTGACCTGGTGGGACGAGGCGCAGAACCACCTGATCGCCCTCCAGAACGTCACGGTCGGGGCCAACGAGAGCGTCGAGCTCGGGACGGTGCCGATGGGCGGCTGGTGGACCGAGTACTCCGGCTACGTCTTCAACGACAAGAACCGCAACGGCGTGCGCGACACCGGCGAGAACGGCATCTCCGGCTTCGTGCTGACCATGCGCAAGCGGGACAACTCCCTGATGGACCGCGGCCAGACCACCGCCGTCACCGACGCCAACGGGTTCTACAGCTTCGAGGCGGCCTACCCGCTCGGTGAGTTCGGATTCACGGTGATGGAGGCCTACAGCGACTCGTTCTACACAACCGGCATCAGCTACCAGCCCGACAACCAGAACGAGCCCACGGCCATCAAGGGAGCCGGCGTCGACGTCAGCACCCTCAACATCATCGGCCTCGGCGGCACATTGGACTGGGGCGTGCACTCCTACAGCGCCAGTGGCAACGGGGTCGACCCACGGAACGGCGGCATCGTCGGCTCGATCAGCTACGACACCACGCGCAACGAGTTCGACCCGCAGTACGCCGCCGCGGAGGACTGGCAGCCAGGAGTCCCCGACGTCCCGGTCAAGCTCTACGCCACGATCGACTGCGGCACCACCGGCGCTCCGTGCGACCTCGCCGGCGACTACGAGGTGGACGAGGACGGCGCCTATGCCAAGGGCCGGCTGCTCAACAGCTACCTGTCCGAGAACTGGGAGAAGCCCAGCGGCTGCACGGCGCGCGACCTCGACGGTGTGCCCCTCGTGCACGGCGTCGACGAGGACCACCTCGCCCTCAACCAGGAGACCGACGGTACCTGCATCCCGGCGTTCTCCCAGAGCGTCCAGGTCGGCGCCTACTCCACCGACGTCGGGACCCCTGACGCCAACTTCGGTGCCACGGTCAACGGCAACTACGGCTTCGGTGACGGCTGCTTCAACGGCACCCTCGACGACACCGACCCGGCCAACCCGGTCTGTGTCGGTGGCGAGTTCACCGCCCTCGGTTCCGCGGACTACCTGGTCGCGCTCGAGATCCCCGAGGACGCGTACGGGACGCCCAACTACAAGGTGACCGGTGAGGAGGACATCAACGTCGCCAACGGCAACCAGATCGTGCCGCAGGTCCCCCCGCCCCCGTGTGCGGGTGCGTTGCACACGGTCGACGTGGCCGACGACGGCACCGACGGGTACGGCCCGGTGGTCGGTGACGGCGAGACCGTGCCGCTCGGAGTGACCGTCCCGGCCTCGACACCTGTGACCAACGCGCCCCTGGTCGACATGGGAGGGACGCCGTTCGAGGGCAGCCCCGAGCCCACCTGCGAGACCAAGCTGGTCAGGCTCAACAACGGCAAGTCGATCGTCCCGATGTTCCAGGTCTTCACCGACGTGCCGCTGCCCAGCCGGCTGCGCGGCCTGATCATCGACGACCTCTCCTTCTCCGCCAACCCCAAGCACACCGCCTACGGTGAGAAGCTGCCGGCCCCCTTCATGCCCGTCGGCATCTACGACTTCAGCAACCGACTGGTGACGACGGTCGAGTCGGACTACAACGGCTTCTACGACGTGCTGTTGCCCTCGACCGACCACATCAGCTGCCCCACGCCGGCGGGTGTCTGTGCCGGGATGTACCGCTTCGTCGGCAACGACCCCGGCATCCCGGGACGACTGAACCCCAACTACAACCCTCGCTACCGCACCATCGGCACCGAGTTCGAGGCACTCCCGGGTGTGACGATCCCGACCGACCTCGCCCCGACCCAGGTCGGCGTGGTCATCGAGCGTCCCGGCACCGGCCAGCAGGGCTCGGTCACCTGCCCGGTCGACCCGGTGGCACCGCAGCTGCTCGCCGTGGATCGCCCCTATGTCAGGACCGGCCAGCGTTCGATCACCATCCAGGGCACCGGATTCGGGGCCACCCAGGGCTCGGGCGCGGTGACTCTCGACGGCACCGCGCTGCCGGTGACCTCGTGGAGCGCCACCCAGATCACGGTGACGGTGCCCAACAACACCCAGGTGGGTCCGCGCCAGCTGCAGATCCGCAGTGCCAACGGCATGACGACCGTGAACGGACTGACTGTCCACGTCCTCGGTGGGTCCTACAACCCGTCCCTGCGTGAGGTCGGCCCTGGCAAGACCTTCGCCACCATCCAGGCCGCCCTGGACGTCGCCCTGGCCAGCAACCCCGACGACCTCGTCGTGGTCTACCCCAACACCGCGACGCAGCAGAACCCCCGCGGGGCCTACTACGAGAACATCATCATGGCGTCGCCGGTGAAGCTGCAGGGCGTGGGCTCCGGCGGATTCCGTGGCTCGCAGTTCGTGCCGGGCACCATCCTCGACGCCGGTGCGTTCGGCGGTGACACGCAGCTCGCCGCCGACTGGTACACCAAGATGGGGACGCTGACCTGGGACGGCAACCAGGACGTCAACGACGGCGCGGGCATCTACCTGTTGGCATCGCAGAACAACGGCAACCAGACCGGTCGCGCCCGTCAGTTCGGCAGCCAGTTCCCCGCGACGATCGACGGATTCGACCTGCGCGGCGGCAACCAGGCCGGCTTCCCCGGCAACATCTCCGAGATCGGCGGTCTGCCGACTGGGCTGCCGCCCAACATCCAGACCCAGGGGGGCGCGATCTTCGCCAACTCCTACGTCCGCAACCTACGGATCACGAACAACGTCGTGGAGAGCAACGGTGGTGCCTACGGCACGATCCGGATCGGCACCCCGGACCTCCCGGGCAACCAGGCGGACCAGAACAACGAGAACTCCGTGATCGCGAACAACCGGATCATCGCCAACGCGGGCACCAACCTGGCGGGTGCGGTGGGGCTGTTCGGAGGGTCGGACAACTACGAGGTCGCGAACAACGACATCTGCGGCAACTTCTCGATCGAGTACGGCGCCGGCATCAGTGTCTACGGTCGCAGCCCCAACGGGCGGATCCACAACAACCGGATCTACTTCAACAACTCCTACGACGAGGGTGCCGGCATCATGGTCGCCGGCGCGCTCCCGGCCAACCCGAACGCCCTCTCCACAGGCACCGGACGGGTGGACATCTACGCCAACCAGATCCAGGGGAACCTGGCCAACGACGATGGTGGTGGCATCCGGTTCCTGATGGCCGGGACGGACCAGATGAACGTCTACAACAACTTCATCGTCAACAACGTGTCGACCCATGAGGGCGCGGGCATCAGCCTCAACGACGCCACCAACGTGCGGATCCGTCACAACACGATCATGAAGAACATCACGACGGCCACCGCGGTGACCTCCAACGGGCAGGCGGCCCCGGCCGGGTTGTCGACGTCGGCCAACAGCGCCCAGCTGCAGGCGACCCTGCCCGGCAATGCGCCCACGTTCAGCAGGCCGGTGCTGTTCAACAACGTCTTCTGGGACAACCGGGCCGGCACCCGCGCCGGCGGGACGGTGACCGGCATCGGGCTGGCCAACGACGCAACGCCGATCGAGCGCTGGGATCTCGGGATCTTCGGGGACGCCCAGGTGTTGGCCCCGGTCAACTCGATCGTCCAGCAAGACCCCGCCGAGCACCCCTACACCACCTCGAACACCAACAGCGCGAGCAACCCGCAGGTCATCCAGACCTACGACCTGTCCGTCTCGTTCGCGGCCTGGCGGCAGAACCCCGCCTTCGTCGACGCCACGTTGGTGGCGGTGGAAGCGCCCGGCAACCTGCTCGGCAACTACCACCTGAGCCAGTGCCCGCAGAGCCCCGCCTGCAACCGCGGTGCGGCCAACGTGAGCGGTGTGGCGGCACCCACGACCGACATCGACGGGGACGCGCGTCCGCTGATGGGTGGCTACGACGCCGGCGCCGACGAGTACAACCCGGTCGGCGGTCCCCCCGGCGGGGGTGGCCCTGGCGGTCCTGGCGGGCCTGGCGGTCCTGGCGGTCCCGGCGGGGCTCAGGCCGCACCCGCGCGGCTGCAGTTCCTCACGGGCCAGATCAGCGCGACCCTCGTCCCGCAGTCCGCCTCGGCGACCAGCCCCACCCTCACCAAGGCGCTGAAGAAGGCGCGGCGAGGGTTGCCGAAGAAGGCTCGTGTCGACGGCTTCTCCCTCAAGAACGGACGTTCGTTCTACGTGTCCTTCGCCAAGAACACCCGGGTCAAGGGACTCGGCGTCGTGCAGGACGAGGACGTCGTGTTCTTCAACGGCCGCCGTTGGTCGATGCGCTTCAACGGCACCGCCGCCGGCCTGCGGAAGAACGGTGCCGACGTCGACGCACTGCACGTGATGGGCAAGAACATCTACTTCTCCACCAAGGGCAACACGAAGGTGCCAGGGGTGCGCGGCAAGGCTGACGACGCCGATGTCTATCGCTGGGACGGCAAGCGGTTCAGCCGGGTCTGGGACGCCAGCAAGAACGGTGTTCCGCGGTCGGCGAACGTCGACGGTCTCCACCGCAACACCAACACCCGGTGGTTCCTGTCCTTCGCGTCCGAGACGTCTCTCGGCGGGGTGGGCGAGGTGGAAGCCAAGGACGTGGTCCTGCGAGCCCCCGGCTCGTGGTCCCTCTATCACGACGGCTCGCAGTGATGCCGACGAACTCCGCGAAGGAACAGGTGACTGCAATGAACGCTTCGTCGCACGGAGCCTCGGCACGACCGAGGATGAGTGGGCCGATGATGAGTCGTCGCGGACTCCTCCGCAGCGCGGGAGGGGCTGCCGTGCTGGGGGGGATGGTCTGGGCGGGCAAGTACCTCCCACCGGAGGCCTACTCCCTGGCAGAGTTCCCGAACCCGGACCTGTACCTGGCCGGCACCGACGGCTGGATGTACCTGCCCAAGACACCGGCGATCGCTCCCTTCCACCCCGACGTGCTCGCACCGGACCCGTTCACGACCTACATCTTCGGGTTCCGCAACGTCACCGGGATGACCGATGTCCAGAAGCTGGGGCAGAAGAACAAGGCGCAGCACAACGCGCCGCTGTTCTGGGTCGACCAGTACGACCCGAGCGCACCGAAGGACTTCAGGGTGCAGCTCACCAACCTCGGCCTCGAGCTGCGGCCCGACCTCTTCGACGCGCACACCCTGCACTGGCACGGCTTCCGCAACGTGATCCCGTTCTTCGACGGTGAGCCCTCCGGCTCGATCTCGGTGCCGAGTGGTCGCAACTTCACCTACGTCTACCGTCCGCGCGAACCAGGCACCTACATGTACCACTGCCATGTCGAGGACGTGGAGCACGTGCACATGGGCATGACCGGACTCGTGTTCGTCCGACCGATCCAGGACGGGCAGAACATCGGCGGCTACACCAAGTTCATGTACAACGACGGCGACGGCTCCACCGGATTCGACCGCGAGTTCTCGATGTTCCTCTCCGAGGTCTGGGCGGAGTCGCACTGGGCGGATGCCCACATCCAGCTCCCGGAGTGGAGCGACTATCGGGCCGACTTCAGCATGCTCAACGGCCGGGTCTATCCCGACACGATCGCCCCCAACGGATCGATCGACCCGTTCAACCCGGTCCATGACGGCTCGGGCGACCTCATCGCTCCAGCCGGGCATCCCGAGCTGAAGTATCAGCCGTTCTCGTCGCTGGTCAACTGCAACTCGGGCGAACGAGTGGCGCTGCGCTTCGCGAACCTGGGCTTCCGCGAGGTCGCAATGACCATGGGCGGGATCCGGATGCGCGTCCACGGTCGCGACGCGACGCACCTGCGGGGTCGCTACGGCGCCGACGTCTCCTACGAGACCGAGACCCTCAACATCGGGCCCGGCGAGAGCTACGACGTCACCTTCGAGGCGCCAGCCCACTCCGGCACGGGCGACTACGACACCTACCTGCTCTACAACCGGGCCTACCAACGCGCGAACAACTTGGCGGGAGGCGGATTCGGCGGCGCCGCCACCGAGATCCGTGTCTATCCGACCGGGGTCGCCGCGCAGCGGTACCCGAACGACTGGGGGATCTGAGATGAACCGCTCCGGCCGCGCTCAGGCGCTCACACTCGACTCCCGGCACAAGCTGTTGGCCGTGGCCAGCTGCCTGTTGCTCGCGCTCGCCCTGGCGGTCAACGTGCAGGTGGAGCGCGCCGACTCCGCACCACCGCCCAAGGTGGGCATCGTCTGCACCGAAGGGTCGGGGGGAGTCGCAGGGCAGCCGGTGTTCGACCTGACGACCCGCACCGGCTACATCAGCCTGCCCGACGGCAACACCGCCTTCATGTGGGGCTACTCCAGTGGCTTCGACGGCTTCCAGCACCCCGGCCCCGTCCTCTGCGTCAACGAGGGCGACACGGTCACCGTGATCCTGCACAACACCTTGCCCGAGAAGGCCTCGGTCGCCTTCCCCGGCCAGGACGGCGTGCTTGCCGATGGCGTCCCCGCAGCACCCGAGACCAACGGCTCCGGACGTGTCACCTCGCTCACCACGACGGCGGCCGCCCTCGACGGCACGGTGACCTACAGCTTCGTCGCCGACCGACCCGGCACCTTCCTCTACCAGTCGGGCACCAACCCCGAGAAGCAGATTCGGATGGGCCTGTTCGGGGCGCTCATCGTCCGGCCGGCTCTCGGTGCCGACCACGCCTACAACCGCCCGGACAGCCGGTTCACCCCGAGCGAGGAGTTCATGGTGCTCCTGTCGGAGATCGACCCCTACCAGCACCAGGCGGTCGAGGCCGGCAAGACCTTCAACATGAACAACTACCACCCGCGCTACTGGCTGATCAACGGCCGCGGTTTCCCCGACAGCATCGCCGACAACGGTGCCGAATGGCTGCCGTCGCAGCCGTACGGGGCTCTGGCGCAGATCCACGAGTTCGACAACTCCGGACATCCGTATCCGGGGATGGCGCGCTATCTCAACGTCGGAACCGAGGACTATCCGTTCCACCCGCACGGCAACAACGGCCTGGTCATCGGCCGCGACGGCAATCCCCTCGAGGGGACCATCGGTGAGGACCTGTCGTTCGAGAAGTTCTCGATCAACCTCGGTCCGGGTCAGACCTGGGACGTGCTGTTCAAGTGGTACGACGCCGAGGACTACGACCCGGTCGGCAACCCTGTCCCCGTGACCGTGCCCAACCTGGCCAACTCGGTGATCGGCACCTTCTACAGCGGCAGCCCGTACCTGGGGAAGCAGGAGACGCTCCCGGCGGGGACACCCACGCTCAACCAGTGCGGTGAGTTCTACATCATCTCGCACAACCACGCGCTGCATCAGATCACTTCGTGGGGGACCAACATGACCGGACCCATCACCTATATGCGGATCGATCCGCCCCAACCCAACAACTGCGGATGAGGGGATGACGACGATGCGTACCTTCGACTCGATTCGAGCAGTCCACGTGGTTCGAGCAGCGAAGCAGCTGGTCCTGGCCGGTCTCGCCGGCCTCGGGCTTGCCCTTCTGGCGTTGCTGGCGGGACCCGCCTCGCCGGCAGCCGCGGCAACGGTGACGATCGATCTGTATGTCGTCGCCGGGACCACCACTCTGCCGGGCGGACAAGTCGTCCCGGTGCTGGGTTACTCGACGACGAACGCGCCGGTGGACCGCCCGGGCGGTCCGCTGATCGTCGCCACGGAGGGCGACACGGTCGAGGTCACGGTGCACAACGAGCTGTCGACGACCACGGCGCTGCTCGTCCAGGGGCAGCAGATGCCCCCGGACCTCACCGGCATCGCGCCCGGCGCAACGAAGACCTACAGCTTCGTGGCCGACCAGGCGGGCACCTTCCTCTACGAGTCGGGTCTGGCTCCCAACACGCAGTACCAGACCGCGATGGGGTTGCACGGGGCGCTGGTGGTCCGTCCCGCGAACGCTGGGCAGGCCTATGCCGACGCGGCGACCGCCTTCGACACCGAAGGAGTGCTGGTGATGAGCGAGATCGACCCCGCGCTCAACAACACGGCCGACCCGTCGACGTTCGACATGCGCAAGTTCGCGCCCCGCTACACGATGCTCAACGGGCTGGCCCACCCGGACACCGAGCCGATCACCGCGGCCGGCGGCGACACCGTTCTCCTGCGCTACGTCAACGCCGGGATCCAGTACCGCTCGATGGGCGTCCTCGGGACCACGCAGACCGTGATCGGGCTCGACGGCAGCGCTCTGGGCCACCCAGTGCGGTATGCCGCCGAGACGATCGGGCCTGGCCAGACCGCCGATGCACTGGTGCTCGCCCCGGCCGCCGCTGAGGAGGACCAGGCCCTGTCGGTCTACGACGCGAGCATGTTGCTGCACAACAGCAACACGGCCGGCTTCGGCGGCATGTACACCTCGATCAACATCCCCGGGACCGGACCTGCGGCCGACACCACCGGCCCGATCACGAGCGCAGCCGCCTATGACGGGACCACCTTGTCCGCAACCGTCGACGACAGCGCCCGCGGGAACAACGTGGTCGCCGCGGCGGAGTACTTCGTCGACACGCTCGGCGCCCCGGGCTCCGGGACGGCAATGAGCGGTGCGTTCGGCAGCCCCACGGAGGCGGTGAGCGGCCCGCTCGCGATCGGTCCGGGCAAGCACGTCGTCTACGTGCGTGGGCAGGACGCCGACGGCAACTGGGGCGGACTCACCTCGGTCCTGGTGACCGGCGCCGATGTGGGCGGTCCCAGCACTTTCTCCCCACGACTCGCCCCGCGCGTGACCAACCACAGCTCACCCGACGTGGCCGTCTCCGCGACCGGTGACGACTCGGCATCCGGCAACTCGACGGTGACCGGTGCGGAGTACTTCATCGACACCCAGGGCACCGACGGCTCCGGTGTGGTGATGACCGTCAACACGGCCTCGCCGGTGGCGAGCCTCGACGGAGTGATCCCCGCCGCGGTGGTCAACGGGCTCCCCGAGGGCGATCACCCGATCTGGATCCACAGCCAGGACTCCCAGGGCAACTGGGGTGCGCCGGTCACGGTCAACCTGACCGTGGACATCACTGGCCCGGCGGCATCGGGGATCACGGTGAACCCCTCGCCGAACAACGGCACCTTGAAGTTCAACTCCACCGTCAACGGCGTGCGGGTGGTAGCCCAGACGCTGAGCGACCCGATCACCGGGTCGGTGAACAGCACGATCAAGAAGGCGGAGATGTTCATCGACACGGTTGGCGCCAACGGCTCCGGCATTCCGATGATCGCCAGCGACGGTCTGTTCGACGGGTCCAGCGAGGGCGGCTACGCCGACATCCCGTTGTCCACGGTGAAGCAGATGGCCAACGGGCCGCACACCATCTATGTGCACGCCAAGGACTCCGCCGGCAACTGGGGCTCCCCGGGCACCGGGACACTGGTGGTCGACAAGGCGGCGCCGACCCTGACCAGCGTCTCGATCTCGCCCAACCCCAGCGGAGGTGCGGTGTCGCTCACGCTGTCGGGCACGGCGACGGACACCCAGAGCGCTCCGGCCGCGATCGAGTGGTTCATCGGGAACAACGACCCCGGACCCGGCCAGGGACAGAAGGTTTCCGCTCTCAGCGTGACCGGCACGGGTCCCTACACGGTGACCGGGCAGATGGATGTCTCCCAGCTGACCAACGGCCTCAAGCAGGGTCGCTTCCGGGTCCGCGATGCCGCGGGCAACTGGAGCGCGGTGCGGCAGGCGAACTTCCGGATCACCGGGGCCGCACTGATCGCCAACCTGAACGGCGCGGCTACTCCGGACCTGGTGAGCCAAGGGGCGACGCTGCCCAAGCGGGCGAAGCTGGACGCCTTCTCCCTGCGCGGCTCGACCTCGTACGTGTCCTTCGCGGACCGCACGAAGCTCAAGAAGGCCGGCACCGTGCAGGACGAGGATGTCGTGAAGTTCGCCAAGGGCCGCTGGCGGACCTGGTTCGACGGCTCCCGCTACGGTCTGACCAGGGGCGGGCACGACCTCGACGCGATCCAGGTGGTCGGAAAGAAGCTGTACTTCTCGACCAAGGGGTCCGTGTCCATCCGCGGAGTCAAGGGTCGTGGCGATGACGCCGACATCTACCTCTGGAAGGGCCGCAGCATCAAGCGGGTCTGGGACGCGAGTCGGCAAGGACTCGGGAAGTCGGCTGACGTCGACGCGATCGCCCGGGGTGCGGGTGGTGAGCTGTACGTCTCGTTCACCAAGGCCACTCGGGTTCCCGGACTCGGCAAGGTCTCCGGCGACGCGACGTTGCGAGTGGTCGGCAAGTCCTGGTCGCTCGAGCGGGAAGGGCGGTGAGCCCCCGATGACCGCGGTCATGGAGCCGCCCGCACCGGCGGCACCACCAGCCGTCCGCCCTCGGCGGAGGCGGCGGCTGGTGGCGCTGGTCGCGCTCGTCGTCGCGGTGGCGGTGGGCCTCATGTGGTGGAGCTCCCGCACCGAGGACGTCCGGGCGGGAACGGCGCTGGTCTCCACCGACGGGCTGGCGGCCGAGTACGGCATCGACGTCGACCTGATCGCCGTGACGGCCGCGGGAGGCCTGGTGGAGTTCCGCTACCAGGTGGTCGATCCCGACAAGGCCACCCGCATCCTGCACGAGACCGAGCTGTCGCCGATCCTCGTGGCCGAGGACTCGGGTCAGACGCTGATCATGTCCTCGCCCCCCCACAAGCACGGCGCCGAGCTCCGGCTCGGCGGCACCTACTTCTTCCTCCTCGCCAACTCGGGCAACGCACTCCACCGGGGGACCCAGGTCACGTTGGTGATGGGCGACGTCCGAGTGGAGCATCTGACGGTTCAGGGATAGCGCCGTGGTCACGAAGGTGCGCAGCCTGCGAGGGCTCTTGGGTGCCCTCGCAGCCGTGGCCGTGCTGGTGGTGATGGCACCCTCCGCGCAGGCGCACTCGGAGACGATCCGTTCCGACCCGCCGAACGGGGGCATGGTCCCGGTCGGTCGCTCCAGCCTCACGCTGTGGTTCGACGAACCGATCGGTGCCGCGGCCAGCACCATCGAGCTGCGCACCCTCGACGGCCTCCCGGTCAAGTCGTCCTTCGACATCAGCAACGGTGATCTCAGCGTCGTCGTCGAGACCGCACCGCTGGAGCACGGCTCCTACGTGCTCGACTGGCACGCGCTGTCGCTGGTGGACGGGCACGCCTCGTCCGGCACCATCGTGTTCGGTGCCGGTCTGCGGCCGGATGTCGTGGCCGCTGAAGGCGCCGGGCCGCCCTCCTCGATCCTGCTCGCCCTCCGCTGGGCCGACCTGACCGCCGTCCTGGTTGCCATCGGTGCCCTGACGATCACCGGGCGAGTGATCGCGACGGCTGGCGCCGGTCTCGGTGCAGCGGGTGATCGGATCCGGCGTGCCGGCGTGATCGCGGTGTCCTGTGCGGCGTACGCCGGAGTGGTCACGCCGTTCCTGCGCACCAGGACGAGCGGCGCCGAAGGCACCGCCTGGCTCCACCAGACCTGGCTGACCCTGACCGAGACGAGCTGGGGATGGCTGTGGTTGGCGCGGGAGCTTGCCCTGCTGGTGGCGCTGGCAGCGATGCTGCGGGGGCGCCGTGACGGACAGCCACCAGCGGCGCGAATGGCCTTCGCTGCCCTCGCCGGGGCCGTTGTCGTGGAGTCGTTGGGTGGCCACGCCGCGTCGCTCCCGGTGGGGTCGACGGTGGCAGCACTGGTCGGTGCGGCACACGTGCTCGCCGCCGGTGTCTGGGTGGGTGGCCTGATCGTGCTCGTCCTGATCGTCGCGCCCCTCGCGCGACGAGACCTGGCCGTGGCCCGGAACCGGTTGGCCCTGGGGCGTGCCTTCAGCCCGCTGGCCGCCGTCTCGACTCTGGTGCTGGCCGCAACGGGCATCTACCAGGCCGGACAGCACGTGCCTGATCTCAGCTCGATGGGCACGACGATCTATGGCGCGGCGGTGGCGGCCAAGGTGGCGTTGCTCGGACTGGCGCTGCTGCTCGCCGCGGTCAACACCGTCCTGGTGGACTCAGCGCTCCTGGACCGGCTGGTTCCCGCGCGCCCTCGGGCGCTGCTGCGGAGCGCGGCACCGGCGGATCGGGGCAAGGTGTTCGCTGGCACGCTCGTGGCCGAGACAGTGGTGCTGACGATCGCAGTCGCCGCGGCGGCCCTGCTCACCTCGGTCCCGACAGCCAGGGAGGTGTCGGTCGCCACCCGACCGGTCGCACCTCAGGCGTCGAACATCGACGGGCTCTTCCTGACCTTCGAGTCAGTCGCCGAGGGGAGTGACGGTCGTCGGCGGCTGATCCTCAGGTTGCGGTCGACCATCCAACCCGAGCCGGCGCCCGTCACCGGAATCGACGTTCGGGTCACCGGACCGGGAGGGAGCACGGAACTGGTCCCTCTCACCGAAGTCGAGCCGGGACGCTATGAGGGCGCCACCGACGTCGAGCCGGTCGGCGAATGGGAGGGCTTCGTTGCGGTTCATCGGCTGGGGGTCCTCGACTCGGCGATGGCGACATCGTGGACGGTCCGTTCCGCGGCGGGCGAGTTCGCGACTCCTCTGCGGACACTCACCATGCTGGTCGCCGGGCTACTGCTTGCCGTGCTGATCGGTCTCACACTGATCCTCCGGCGTCGACGGGTACCTGACGTCGACGTCGACATGCAGCACGCCGTTCGCGAACGGAGCCTTCTGTGATGAGGAGCCGGTCGTGGAGCGTGGCGATTGTTCTCGCCGTGCTCACGGTGTGCTGCTCCCCGGTGCCGGGGTGGGCTGCGACGGCCTACCCCCCATGGGCTGCGGCCACCCCGGCACCCCCTGGCGACTCGCTCGGCCCTCCGGCGGAGTCTCCGCCGGAGATGCGGACGGTGGTGGTCACCGCTCGTGGCAACCCCGACCTCTCGGTTGGCCGCGACCGGGGAAGGCGCGCCCGGCTGGCGGCAGTACGCAGCGAGCTGAAAGCGAATGCGACCTCGTCCCAACGGGGACTCTGGTCGGAGATCGAGCGGTGGCGACGCGCCGACGAAGTCCGCTCGGCGAAGCGGCTGTGGATCTCCAACGGCATCCGGCTCACCGCCACCGCGCGGGTCATCGCGGAGATCGCCGAACGATCAGACGTGGTCTCGGTCCGGTCCGATGACATCGACCTGGTCCCGGACCTCGCACCCGCGTCCGCGAACCAGGCCACGATCGGCGCTCCCTCGGTGTGGGCCGACGGCCGCACCGGGCAGGGGGCGGTGGTGGCCGTCCTGGACAGTGGCGTCGACATGGCTCACCCCGACCTGGCATCGGGCTTCCGTGGTGGCGCCACCAGCTGGTTCGACCCCTATGGGCAGCACGCTTCGCCGATGGACGTCGGCGGCCACGGCACTGCTGTGGCCGGAGTGATCGTCGGCAGAGACAGCAGCGGACAGACGCTGGGCACCGCGCCCGGTGCGCAATGGATCGCTGCCCGGGTCTTCGACGACGCCGGCGGCTCCACCATCAGCGCCGTTCATCAAGCCTTCCAGTGGGCTCTCGACCCCGACGGCGACCCCGGGACCCCGGATGCTCCCGACGTCGTCAACGCGTCGTGGTCGATCGGTGCCGCTCCGGGGTGTGATCTGGCCTTCCAGCCTGATGTCCAGGCTCTGCGCGCGGCCGGAATCCTGACGGTGGTCTCGGCGGGCAACTTCGGGCCGGGCGCGACCAGCTCAGTGAGCCCCGGCAACTACCCGGAGTCGCTGTCGGTGGGATCGGTGGACGCAGCCTCGGTGATCGCCCCGTCGAGCGGGCGCGGCCCCGCCAGCTGTGGGGGCCGGACTCGACCCTTTCCGGACGTCGTGGCACCGGGCGTCGACGTCGCCACGACTGACCGATTCGGCTTGTTCCAGACCGCATCCGGGACGTCGGTGGCGGCTCCCCACGTGACCGGACTGACGGCGCTGCTGCGATCGGGGCAACGCACGCTCACCGTCACAGAGCTCGAACAGGCCATCCTCGGCACCGCCCACGACCTCGGTCCCACCGGCGTCGACAACACCTATGGCGCAGGCGTGGTCGACGCTGCGGCGGCCTACGCGTGGGTGGCCCCGGCACCGAGCTTTGCGGTCTCCGTCAATCCGGCCAGCGCGACCGTTCAAGCCGGTGGCGACGCCACCTTCAGCGTGACGGTCACGCCCTACGACGGGTTCACCGCCGATGTCGGACTCTCAGTGACCGGCCTGCCATCCGCAGTGGCGACGCCGTCGTTCGCCCCGAGTGTCATCACCGGCGGCGCAGGCGCCAGCCTGCTCACCGTGACGAGCGACGCCGCGGCTCAGGGAAGCCACCCCTTCACCGTCGAGGCCACCAGCGGCTCAACCACGCAGCAGTTCGAGGTGTCGCTGACGGTGAGCGGGGCGACTCACCCGACTCCGACCCCGACTCCGACTCCGACTCCGACTCCGACTCCGACTCCGACCCCGACTCCGACTCCGACTCCGACCCCGACTCCGACTCCGACTCCTAGTCCGTCTCCGAGCCCGAGCCCGACTTCCGCACTCCCGTCACCGGCGCCCTCGCCGACGCAGACCGCGTCGACCTCGCAGGGACACGAGCTGCTGTTGTCGACCCGGAGTGGCCGGGTGCCGGGCACCAGCAGTCGCGACGAGGTCTACTCGTGGACTGGATCGACCTACTCCCGGGCCGCCGATCTGCGCGCCTGGGGGCTGCCCGCCTCGGCATCCATCGACGGCCTCGACTGGGTCGATGACGAGCACATCTATCTCTCGTTCTCCGATCGGATGACTCGCGTGCCAGGTGTGGGACGGGTAGGTGACGAAGATGTCGTCCGCTTCGACGGCCGACGATGGAGGCTGTGGTTCGACGGGAGTCGGCATGGGCTCGCGCGTCCTGGTGCAGACCTCGATGCGATCAGCGTGGCGGGTAGGACGTTGTTCTTCTCGACCCGGGGGTCGGTGCGGATCGCAGGAGTCCGGGGTCGACCCGATGACGCGGACATCTACCGCTGGCGAGGAGGAAGGTTCTCCCGCGTGTTCGACGCGAGTGCGGCGGGACTGGCAGCGGAGGCGGACGTCGACGGGTTGGTCAGACTTGGGCGCACACGCTCCTATCTGTCATTCGCCGGCGAGCGCACCCGGCTTCCCCGTGTGGGGATGGTGCGGGACGAAGACATCGTGCTGTTTCGGACCCAGCGGGGGTGGTCGACCTACTTCGACGGCTCGCGGCACGGATTGGGAGGTGCGAGCAACCTCGACGTTGATGCCTTCGACCTTCCTGAGGGTGCTTAGCGGGCACACGGTGCACCGCCGCGTCGCCGACGTCCTCACCGGGCTCGATCGGGCCTCCCGCACCGGCGCCGCGTCGTACGTCATCCAGGCCGGGCGGGTCTGACCCTCCCACTGGTCAGGTGGTGTGCAGGTGCACTGCGTGAACCTGACGGGATGGACGCAGCGATCCTCGAGCCGGGAGCACATGCGGGGTCGACGCGTGCCCGGCGCTCGCGCCTGCCCCGGCGACTGGTGCATGCGGCCGGAGTGGTGGGCGGTGTGGCGACGCTGGTCGTGGTCCTGCCGATGGTGTCGGGCGCACCGTGGCGTGCTGTGGCCGCGGCGGTGGTCGCAATACCGGCGTGGGCGGTTGCGGCACTG
Source organism: uncultured Actinomycetota bacterium (assembly GCA_963843815.1). Taxonomy (GTDB): domain Bacteria; phylum Actinomycetota; class Actinomycetes; order Propionibacteriales; family Nocardioidaceae; genus Nocardioides. The sequence continues at coordinate 363,851 of CAWJLX010000007.1, forward strand.
CTGGTCATCTGGCTGGCAGGGCTGGTCGCCCACACGCTCACCCTCACTGCTGCGCTGCCCGGCCTCGGCATCCGCCGGGCGCTGCTGCTCAGCCTGACGGGCAGTGCCGTCGCCAACGTGCTGCCGTTCGGTGGTGCCGCCGGGGTGACGCTGAACTACCGGATGACGCAGAGGTGGGGTTTCACCACAGCCGGTTTCGCCTCCTACACCCTGGTGACGAACCTCTGGAACGTGCTGGTCAAGCTTGCGCTTCCGGTCGTCCTGCTCCCGCTGGTCCTCAGCGGTCTTCCCACCCCGCCGGGGCTCTCGCGGGCGATCACGATCGCCGTGGCGGCTCTGCCGGTGGTCGCGGGAGCGGCGGTGGTGATGCTCTGCTTCCCCGGCATCGCGTCACGCCTCGGTGAGCGCGTGGAGAGGGTGCGGGGAGTAGCGGCCGCTGTGGTGGCGTCGGCATGGCGGCGCCTCAGCCTGGGGATCGCGCTCTACACCGCGCTGCTGTTCCTCCTCCTCGCGGCGTGCCTGCACGTGACCGGCGCATCGGTGGCGCTCCCGGTCGTGCTGCTCGCCTTCTGCGCGGAGCGCCTGGCGACCTTGGTGGCCATCACTCCGGGCGGGCTGGGCGTCGTCGAGGTGGGTCTGGCGGGTGCCCTGATGCTCGCGCCCGGGGCAGCCTCCGCGGGGGTCGCCGGTGGCGTGCTGCTCTACCGAGCCCTGACCTTCGGTCTCGAGATCCCGGTGGGGGGTCTCCTCCTCGCCGCCTGGGCCTGGCGCACGGGCGGGATGCGAGCGGGGCGGGTCACGGCATGAAGATCCTGCACGTCACCGACTGCTACCAGCCCCGGGTGGGCGGCATCGAGCTGCACATCCGCGACCTGGCCCAACGCCAGCGGGCGTCCGGGCACGCGGTCGTCGTCGCGACCCGCACTCCGGCGGACCTGCCCGGCATCGTGGACGACGTACGTCGCCTCCGTCTCGGCGACACGCGCTGGCTCGAGGCCGAGGCTCCCGACGTCGTGCACGCCCACGTGTCCGTCGTGTCGCCGTTCGCGCTCGCCGCTGCCCGGCGCGCGGGACGCCTGGGCATCCCCACGGTGGTGACGGTCCACTCGCTGTGGAGCCACGTCGGTCCGCTGCCGGAGCTGGGCCGAGACCTGTGGGGCATGCAGGGGTGGCCGGTGGTCTGGAGTGCCGTGAGCGAGCGGGCAGCCCTCCCTGTGCACGAACGGGTGGGTGTGCCGGTCCACGTGGTGCCGAACGCGGTCGACCTCGACACCTGGCGCCCCCTCTCCGCCACCCCGCCAGAGGGGACGGCTCGCGTGCTGAGCGTCATGCGCCTGACCTCGGTGAAGCGGGCGATGCCGTTGGTCCATGTGCTGCACGAGGTCGCCCGGAGCACCGAGCTGCGCGCCACGATCGTGGGGGAGGGGCCGCAGCGGCCGTTGGTCGAGCGGTACCTCCGCAGGCACCGCCTGACCGACCGGATCCGGCTCACCGGGGCGCTCGAGCGATCGGAGATCCGACACCATCTGGAGCACGCCTCGGTGTTCGTGGCTCCCGCGCACCGGGAGTCGTTCGGCATCGCCGCACTGGAGGCGCGGGCCTCGGGTGTGCCGGTGCTGGCCAGCGCCCGGTCCGGAGTCGCGACCTTCGTCGAGCACGGCCGTGACGGGTTGCTGGCGCGCGACGACCGCGAGCTGGCCGAACACCTGCGCACGTTGCTCACCGACCACGAGCTGCGCCGGACCATTGCCAGCCACAATCGGCTGGTGGCGCCGGTCCAGGGGTGGACCGAGGCGCTGACGCGCAACGACGAGCTGTATGCGGACGCCGGCCGCCTCGTAGCACGGGACCCCTGGGCCCGAAGGACGGTCGCTCGATGACGCGGCAGGTAGGTGGAGGGCCGTGGACGGTGGTGTCCTTCCACGCCCACCCCGACGACGAGGCCCTGCTCACGGCCGGGACGCTGGCCCGCGCCTCGGCGGAGGGACACCGGGTGGTCCTGGTCGTCGCCACCAGTGGCGAGGCAGGACTCGCGGCGGGTCACCCCGACGCCGAGAAGCTCGGGCGCACGCGTCGTGCCGAGCTGGAGGAGTCCGCCACGGAGCTGGGCGCAGCGCGGGTGGTCTTCCTGGGGCATCGTGACTCCGGTTCGGGACCTGTGCAGGGACACGACGAGCACGCGCCACCGTTCGCTGCCCTAGATCCGGCCGCAGTGGCCGCCGAGCTGGCTGCGGTCCTGCTGGAGGAGGGCGCCGACGTGCTCACGACGTACGACGCGGCCGGGGGCTACGGGCACCCGGACCACGTCCAGGTGCATCGGGTGGGCCAGCTGGCGGCACGGTTGGCTGGGACGCCGGTCGTGCTCGAGGCGACCATCGACCGTGACGTCATCCAGCGAGCAACGCGCCTGCTGGGTTGGGTCTCCCGCGCCACCAGGGTGCCGTTCCTTCCCGACATGGAGGCTGCCTACACGGCTCGCTCACGGCTGACCCATCGGGTGGACGTACGCGATCACGTGGACGCGAAGGTCGGCGCCCTGCGCGCCCACGCGAGCCAGGCCGGGGCCGACACCGGTGTGCGCACCATCAGCGTGCTGCTGGGCCTTCCGGGGCCGCTGCGACGGAGGGTGCTGGGCACCGAGTGGTTCCGTGAGGTGGGGCGTGGGGCGTCCGACCCGCTCCACGACGACATCTTCGTCACCCTGCGCGATCCGTAGGGGAGGAGGGTCCTCCTGCCGGTGGCTACCAGTGCTCCTCGAGTGGCCCGACCTCGAGACCAGCGGCCTGCCAGCGCGGCACCAGGAGCCGCGTCGCGTCGAGGGTGGCTCGCCAGGAGCCCGGGGCCGAGGTGCGGTCCGAGTCGTGGAGCAGGACTGTGCCGCCGGGTGCGAGCTGGCGGGTGACGAGGCGCGAGATGGACGTCTCGGTGGCACCCCGTTCCCAGTCCCGACCCCAGGCCGACCAGAGCACGGTCCTGAGACCCGCGGACCGTGCCGCCCACAGCGAGGTGGACGTGAGCAGGCCGTAGGGCGGTCGGTACCAGACGACAGGCGCGCCGGTCAGGTCCTCGACGAGGTCCCGGGTGCGTCGTACGTCGCGGGCCAGACGGCGAGGACCGTGCAGCCCGGCGGCGCGATGGTCCCAGCCGTGCACCCCGACCTCGTGGCCGCGCGCGGACATCTCCTGCACGATCGTGCCGTCGCCGAGGTGCCGTCCCAGGACGAAGAAGGTGGCCCGGACCCCGAGCTCGTCGAGGCACGCCAGGAACCTCGGGGTGGAGGTGCTGTCGGGCCCGTCGTCGAAGGTGAGTGCCACGTGGGAGGTGCCCGACACGCCACGCAGGACCGGTCCGGTCGCCCAGGCCGGCATCACGTTCCGCACCGCTCGCAGTGAGCCCGGAACCGGCGCGAGCGCGATCCCTGCGGCCGCGGCCCCCAGCGAGCCGGCAGCCCGCGCCGTGTTCATGCTGCCGCCACGGGTTCGGGGACCGTGAGGAAGTGCCGGATGAGCAGGTCGACGGCGCTCGGAGCACCCAGGGGGAGCGAGGACGTCTCGGGGCGGACGAGGACCCGTGTCAGGGCATCGGCGAGCCCGGCAGGGCTGCGGACCCACGGAACGAGCCCGGCCGCCTCCAGGGCGAGGGCGTTGGTGGCGCCGTGTCCAGCTATGGGTCGGTACGTCAGGGTGGGCGTGCCGGCCGCGAGGGCTTCGAGGGAGGTCATGCCGCCGGCGTTCTGGACCACGCACGTCGCTGCGTCGACGAGCGCCTGCATGTCGTCGCGCCAGCCGAGGGCCACGACTCCGGGAACCTGCGCCAACCTGGCTCGGAGTCGTTCGTTGCTCCCGCAGGCGACGACAGGGGTCATGAGTCCTGTGGCCGCGAGGTCGCGGGCGCTGCGCTCGAGGTCGCCGACCCCGCAGGAGCCGCCGACGACCAGCGCCGACGGACGGCCAGCGGGCCACGGAGCGGCCCATCCCGGTGGAACGCGCTTGGCGCTGGGGGTGATGAGGGGGGCGACCACCGCGGTGGTGCCGCCCAGGACGCGCGCCTGGTCAGCGGCGGTGTCGTGCATCGCCAGATGGAGGTCGACGTCCTCGTGCACCCACAGGCGGTGCACGGACGCGTCGGTGAGGTAGGTGACGACTGGTGGCGCGAGACGGTGCTGTCGCCGAGCCTCCCCGAGAGCCTGGCTCGCGAACGGGTGCGTGCTGATCACGAGCTGTGCCTCCGCCACGTGGCCGACCAGTCGTCGCCCCAGGAGGCCGAGCATCCATCGCGTGGCCCGGGCGGCCAGCCCGTCGTGCTGCAGGCAGCGGAGCGCAGCCCCCCAGCTGCCCGGGAGCACGGTCAGCTGGGTGAAGTAGATCCAGCGCAGCAGGGCCCCGATCCGCCAGGGCAGCTCGTCGACCACGTCGAGTCGGCGTACGACCTCGCCCGAGGAGCGCAGTCTCCGGGCCAGCTCGTCGGCCGCGGCGTCGTGGCCGGCGCCGTAGCTGCCCGAGACGATGACGATCTCACGGGCGGGCGCCGGTCGGTGGATGTCCATGATCGAACCGTGGCCGATCCCACCTGCCACTCACCTGAACAGGCACGCCGGCCATCGGCCCCGCGTCCCCGTTCGAGCGGCGCCGCGGTGGCAGGCTCGTGTCGTGCACCAGGCCCTGGCATGGACCGCAGTGATCCCTATGGAGGGGGTCTCGTTCTTCGGCGTGACCCTGGTCGGGGTGAGCGCGACGATCGGGGTCAAGCTGCTGCTGACCCTCGCGCTCGTGGCCGTGCTCCGCGTGCTGCGCTGGTCCTTGGTGGCGGCCGCGGGACGCATCCTGGGCGGGGACGTCGCAGACTCACGTCGGTTCTGGGCCCGGCAGGGTCTCCAGGTGGCCACCACGGTCGTGCTGGTGCTGGGCCTGGTGTCGATCTGGGTGACGCCCGAGACCGACGTGACGACCGGCGTCGGCCTGCTCAGTGCCGGACTGGCGTTCGCTCTGCAGCAGGTGATCATCTCCCTGGCCGGCTACTTCGTCATCCTGCGCGGCGACACCTTCACCGTCGGTGACCGGATCACCCTCGGCGGCGTGCGTGGCGATGTGGTGCGACTCGGCTTCCTGAAGACGACCATCATGGAGATGGGCCAGCCTCCGTCGGTCGCCGACACAGACCCGGCTGTGTGGGTGAACTCGCGGCAGTACACCGGAAGGTTGGCCACGGTCACCAACGGCGTCATCTTTTCCGAACCGGTCTACAACTACACCCGCGACTTCCCCTACCTCTGGGAGGAGATCACGCTGCCGATCTCCTTCGAGGCGGACCGCGTCGAGGCGGAGTCGGTGCTGCTCGCCGCTGCAGCCGCGCACGCAGTCGTTGACGACCCGCGAGCCGAGGCAGCGCTCCGGTCGATGCAGGCGCAGTACGCCCTCTCGGACGCCAGCCTGGCCCCGGCTGTCTACTGGCGGATCACCGACAACTGGTTGGAGCTCTCCCTGCGCTTCCTGGTCGAGCACCGTGGGGTGCGACTGGTGAAGGACGCGATGACCCGCGACATCCTTGCCGGGCTCGATCGGGCCGGAATCGCGATCGCCTCGGCAACCTACGAGGTCGTCGGGCTGCCGGAGTTCCGCATCTCGCGCGACTGATCGCCTCCGCGCCCGGCACGGGACCGCGGCGACCGGGTGACGTGCTCAGCGGTCGTCCTGCCACCCGGCGACGCCGTCGAGTGCTGAGCCGCTGCCGAGCTGGTCCCGGGTGATGACGCTCAGCGTGCCGTTGGTCTCGACCACGACTGCCGAGATCATGTCGAGACTGCCGGCGCCTGCGCTGCGGATCGCCTGGTGCAGGCTCTGCTCGGAGATGCGTTCCTGGGCCAGGGCCGTGGGGATCAGCTGCCCGTCACGCACCAGCAGCGTCGGCTCGGACGTGAGTGCTCGACGCACCCAGGCGAACCGGACCGCCAGCCAGGCGACGACGAATTGCAACGCGGCCAGCAGCGCCAGGGTGAGCGCACCCTCGGCCCAGGCGACGGTGCTGCTGAGCGCGATGGTCGCCAGGGTCGATCCCAGTGCCACGGTGACGATGAAGTCGAAGGCGTTGAGCTGCGCCAACGTCCGTTTGCCGCTGATGCGCAGCAGCGTCACGAGGGAGATGTAGGCCAGGGTGCCGACCACGAGGACGCGGACCAGACCTGACACGTTGTCGTAGAGCATGCAGCCTTCTTCCCTGGAGCTGGTGAGCGATCGGTCTACGCGTCGCCGAGTGTGATGACGACCTTCACGTCGTCATCCTGGGGCCGGAAGGCATCCTCGAAGGAGGCGAGGGGGACCCGACGTGACACCAGTCGGCCGAGCCAGTCGAGGTCTGCCTGGGCCAGGGAGTCTGCGGCCGCGCGGTAGTGCTCGAGGTTGGCGTTGACCGAGCCGATCACCACGTCGTTCTCCAGGACCAGCTCCCGGTTGATGCTGCCGGCCTCGACGCTGAGCGAGCGACCCTTGGGGGAGACGCCGGTCAGGCACACGATCCCGTAGCTGGACGTCGCCTGGAAGGCGTCGAAGACCAAGGAGCCGTTGCCAGTTGCCTCCACCACGATGTCCGGCGTCCCTGCGCGAACGGCGGCGTCGATGCCGCCGTGGTGGTAGGTCGCACCCAGGTCGCTCACGAGGTCCGGCTTGGGTCCGGTGGTGACCTGGTCGAGGACGTGCACATCGAGTCCTCGCTGCACGCCCAGCAGGGCGGACAGCAGGCCGATGGGCCCCGCTCCGGTGACCAGGACGCTGCGGGGCTCGAACCAGTCGCGTCGACCGACCTTCTCGATCTGGTCCCAGGCCTTGGCGACGACCGAGGTCGGTTCCATGAGCATGCCCACGTCGGCGAGCCGGTCGTCGAGCTTGACGGCGTACGCCTGGTCGACGCACCAGACGTCGCTCCCGTAGCCGTGGATCTCCTTGATGCCGCGCTCGGTGTATCGACCGTTGCGGCACATGTCGAAGTGGCCGCGCGCGCAGGCACCGCAGGGGACCGGGTCGGGGCGGCGCACCACGCCGACCACCAGGTCGCCCGCGGAGAAGTCGCCGGATGCTGGCGCCTCACGGACGCGGCCGAGGGACTCGTGGCCGATCACCAGACGGTCCTCGTCCGGTGGAGCCCAGCCGTAGTTCCCTTCCACGATCTCCTGGTCGGTCCCGCAGACGCCCATGGCGACCGCGTCGACCAGCAGGTCGTCGGGTGCTGGTGTGGGTTCGGGCATCTCGCGGACCGCCAGAGTGCCTTCTCGGTTCGGAACCACGCTCAGTGCTCTCACGGCTGGTGCTCCTCTCGGTCCCGCGTGCCGGGCGCACGGTCTGCGGCCAGGAGTCGCGGATGCATCTGTCCAGTGTGAACACAGTGTGCCCGGGACCGTGCAGGTGCTGAGTCACGTGGGCCAGGAGGGAGCCCGGGTCACAACAGCCGGGCGAGCCTGGCCGCGGCGCGGGCGGCTCCGTCGGTCTCCACCGACTCGTAGTCGACCGGTTTGCCGATCTCGTCGGCCAGCAGGGTGGCCAGGTGGTCCTCGGTGAGGTCCTCGTAGGGGAGGTACGTCCCGGCGCGGTAGCGGTCGAGGCGGGCTCGGACGTGGAAGTTCTGCTCGAAGTGGTTGCGGAGCGGGACGTAGATGAAGGGCACCTTGCACGCGGTGAGCTCCATGGTGGTCGTGAGCCCGCCCTGGACGACGGCGACGTCCGCGACGGCCAGGTGCCGGTAGAGCTCGTGCACGTAGCTGCGGTACTCGACCCCGTCGATCGACGGCAGCTCGGACGGATCGATCCGGGGGCCGGTGACGATGATCATCCGCAGCCCGTCGATGCTGCGTCGGGCGGCGGGAAAGGCTCGCGCGACCCGCCGCAGCAGGTCCGTCCCGACCGCGGATCCGCCCACCGAGACGATGCAGACGGGTTCGTCGTCGTGGTAGCCCAGCTCACGGCGGACCTCGGCGCGATCACCCAGCGCGCTCGGGTCGAACCCGGTGACGTAGCCGGCGAAGTCGAAGTTGGCCTCGGTCCACTCGCGGATGCCCGGCAGCCCGTCGCCGAACGTCCCGGGGACGATGTCGTCGGGGTTGCCGACGAAGATCGAGGCGTCGCGGATGCGCCCGTAGCGCGCAACCTGCTCGATCATCTCGGCGTTGTAGTCAGCCGCGACCAGCGCTTCCCGCTCGCCGCGTTCGGGCATCGGGAGGTAGCCGACGAAGTCCGTCATCCACGCGTACGACGTCTTCTTCATCCCGGGGTTCTCGTGCAGGTGGTGGTCGAGCTCCCACGCCTCGTCGCCGACGACGAGGTCGTACTGACCCTCCTCGACCACTTCGTCGATCACCATGAAGTTCGCCAGCTGGATCTCGTCCATGTCACGGAGCGCCTGGAAGGCCGCCAGGTCGTGCTCCCCGCTCTCCGCCTCGATGTGCGCCGACTCGTTGGCGAGCAGCCGGGACGCAGGGTGGATCGACTCGCCACTCGCCTCCAGGACCCTGGTCACCGGGTCCTGGGCGAGCCAGTCGACGACGACGTCTGGGCATACGGCCCTGAGCTCGCGTGCGATCGCCAGGTCCCGGCGCGCATGACCGAGCCCGATGGGGGAGGAGATGTAGAGCACGCGCCGAGGACGTCCGTGACAGACGTGCACGGCGGTGTGGATCCGCGCGGTCCCGTGGACCCGATCGACGAAGTCGAGGACCGCCCGGTTCACGACCACGGGATGGCGCACGGTGGGCAGGTGCCCGGCTCCATCGATCGTGAGCATCTCCGCGTGGGGAACCATCTCCTGCAGGACGCGGGAGCTATCGGCCGACACGATGCGGTCGCCGGTGCCGTGGATGAGCAGGACCGGGACCTCGATGGCCCGCACCGCGCGCTCGTGCTCCACGGGTTCCAACGGCCTCGGGGCGATGGTCTGCGCGATCACGTCCCCGGTCGTCTCCAGGCTCCAGCCGACGGTGTCCTCCCACAGCTTCGTCGATCGCGGGTCCGAACAGGCCTCGGCGAAGAAGAACTCCACGAAGCTGCGCCAGTCGATGCGCCAGAAGTCCGGGTCGAACATGCGCCACCGCGGGTCCTGGCTCGTGAGGGGGCTCATGTGGGCAAGGCCCCATTCGTGCGAGGAAGCGATCGCGACCACCGCGTCGACGCGTTCGGGGTGCAGCGCCGCCAGGCTGAGGACCCACCCACCTCCCCGCGACAGCCCGACAGCGGTGCAGGTGGGCGTCGAGGTCGCGTCCAGCACGGCGATCGTGTCATCGAGGACCTCGCGGGCGTCGTACCGCTCACTGTCCATCGACCGACTCGAGAGGCCGTTGCCGACAGGATCGAAGGTGACCACGCGCAGGTGCCGGGCGAGGTAGGGAATCTGCATCTTCCAGTGCCGCGAGTGGACGATCTGCCAGGTCGGCGCGAGCAGGACCGTCGGTCCCGCGTGCTCGTAGACCTCGTAGTGAAGGGTCTCACCGGCACGCTCGACCGTGCCGGTCCTGTCGGGGTACCTGGCTCTCATCGGTCGACCTCCGTCGTCGTTCGTCCACTGTCCCACTGTCTGCCCACGCCCGCGCGGCCTCGCCGGGCCATCGGCGACGGCCGAGCGGGCGCTGCGCTGCAAGGTTGCCGTCCCGGAGGTCAGGGCCTGACTGCGAACACATTGTTGAAGGGTGTCTGCGAGGCCAGCTCGAACCCGGTGAAGCCCGCTGTGGTCACCACGTCCCGGACCCGCGCGGGGCCGGCCTGGGTGCCGAGGGCCAACCCGACGTCCTGGGACAGCGAGGACGGAGTGCACAGCAGCGTCGAGAACGCGTAGTAGGCGCGACCGACGGGGTTCAGGTTGTCCTCGACGTGGTCGCCTGCGGCCGGCTCGACGATCATCCAGGCCCCGTCCGGCTTCAGGATGCTGTGCACCTGGCGCGCCGCCCCGACGGGGTCACCCATGTCGTGGAGGCAGTCGAAGGTGGTGACCAGGTCGAGCTTCTCCGCGCCGAAGGCCTCGGCCGCGGAGACCTCGAAGCGGACCCGGTCCCCGAGACCGGCCTCCTGTGCCCGCTCACGAGCGGTGGAGATCGACTCCTGGTGGGAGTCCACGCCGACGAACGTCGTGTTCGGGAAGGCCTTCGCCATGATGATGGTCGAGGCGCCGTGACCGCATCCGATGTCGGCCACGTGGCCACCGGACGCCAGCGTCTCGATGACGTCGCTCCCCAATGCGGGCAGCCAGTCGGCCACGAGGTGGGCGTCGTAGCTGGGCTTGAAGAACCACTCGCACCCGGTGTGGACGTCGTCGGTGTACTCGTGCCAGCCCATGCCGTCCCCGGTGCGTGCGGCCTCGATGATGCGTGAGGCGTCCTGCATCGTGCCGAAGGCGATCTGGTAGAGCCCGACGATGAAGGCCGGACTCGTCCGGTCGGTCAACGCGACCGCATGCGCGTCGGGCAGCGTGTACCGCTGGGTGTGGGGGTCGTAGTCGACGAACGAGCCGGCGGCCTGGCTGTTCAGCCACTCGCGGGCGTAGTGCTCGTCCGTGGACGTGTGCCGCGCCAGCTCGCTGGGCGTGCTGGGGCCGTCGTCGACCAGGCTCTGGTAGTAGCCGAGCTTGTCGCCCATGACGACGAGCGCACAGTTGAGGGCTGCGCCGACCTCGTCGACGGAGCGGAAGACGAACCCCATCACTGCGTCGAGCGCGTGCTCGTCCGTGGTCTGTTCGGTGTTGTCGGTGGTGGTCATGTGGATCCTCCAGGTCGGTTCTGATGGATCCACCTTCCGATTAGATGACGTGCGAGCGCATCAGGTGCCCCCCCTAGACGTTGGTCCTAGGGTCGGAGGGGTGATCATCGGCCGGGAGGACGAGCAGCAGACCATCGACCGCCTCCTGTCCGGGGCACGGACCGGCCAGAGCGGAACGCTCCTCCTGGTCGGTGAGCCCGGCATCGGCAAGACCAGCCTTCTCGAGCACGCGACGGATCACGCCGAGGGCATGCTGGTCCTCCGGGCCTTTGGCTCCGAGCAGGAACAGAACGTGGCGTTCGCCGGACTGCACCAGCTCCTCGCCCCGGTGCTGTCGACGCTGGCACGACTGCCCGCAGCGCACGGCGACACGCTGGCGGTGGCGCTGGGACTGCGTGAGGGCCAGGTTGGCGGCAGGTTCGCCGTAGGGGTCGCTCTCCTGGACCTGCTCACCCACCTGGCCGACGAGTCATCGCTCCTGGTGGCCGTGGACGACGCACACCTCTGGGACAGCTCGAGCGCCGAGGCCCTCGGCTTCGTCGGACGTCGGCTGCTCGTCGACCGGATCGCTGTGGTCGTCTCCTCACGCAACGAGGCGTCGCCGCTGCTGGAGGCCGGCCTGGACACGCTGAAGGTGAGGGGCCTGGACCAGACCGCCGTGCAAGCCCTTTTGACGCGCGAGGGCGGGGCTCCCGCCTCGCCCGAGCTGGCGCGCCGCCTCCACGCGACCACCCGCGGAAACCCCTTGGCCGTGGTCCAGCTGGCGCGTGACGTCGAGGCGCTGAACCGGATCTCGCCCGAGGCACCCCTGCCGGTGCCGGAGGCGATCAGCCGCTCGTTCCTTCGCCGGGTCTCCGCACTCGGCATCGCCACACAGCAGCTGCTCCTGGTGGCTGCCGTTGCCGACGGAGACCTCCGCGTGACCACGCAGGCAGCCTCTCTGCTGGCGGGGCAGGGCGCGGGCCCGTCACTCGAGGTGGAACTGGCCGAGGCGGAAGGGGCAGACCTGGTCAGGATCTCCCCGGGGCGGATCAGCTTCCAGCACCCGCTCATCCGGGCTGCGGTGTATGCGACCGCCGATCCGCACGAGCGTCGGCGTACGCACCACGCGGTGGCGCAGGCGCTGCCGGAGGGAGATCTGGAACGCAGGGCCTGGCACCTGGGCGAGGCGACCGTCGGCGTGGACGATGCCGTCGCCGACCTGCTCGATGCCGTGGGACTGCGCTGCCATGCCCGGGGGGCGCACGCGGTGTCAGCGACGGCGTACGAACGTGCGGCACTGCTGGCCTCGTCGGCTGATCTGAGCGCGCCGCGCTTCCTGGCTGCTGGCCGTGCCGCGTGGTTGGCCGGCCAGGTGCCGCGTGCCCAGACCCTGTTGGCCCGGGCGACGCAGATGACTGCCGACCCGAGCCTGAAGGCGGAGATCGACGGCGTACGCGGCAACATCGCGCTGCGGTCCGGCTCGCTCGAGAGCGCCCGCTCGGTCCTGACCGAGGCGGCGTCGGAGCTGGCCGCCCCGGACCCGGACGCCGCGACCCTGCTGCTGAGCGATGCTGTCTATGCCTGCCTCTACCTCGCAGATGCCAACGCCGGGCTCGACCTCGCTCGGCGGATCGATGAGCTGCTGGGCCGGTGCACGAGCGACCAGACCCGGATCCAGGGCAATCTGAGCGCGGGGATGGCGCTGGTGCTGGCCGGCGAGGGGGGCGGCACCAAGCGAATCACTGCGGCCGTCAAGGACGTGTTGACCCTCCCGGACGTCCCTGACGACCAGGTCAGGCCGTCCTGGATGGTGCTGGGCCTTCTGTTCCTGCGCGATTCGGGGGCTGGGAGGTCGCTTGCCGAGGACGACGTGGCACAGCTGCGGCAGCGATGTGCGCTGATCAACCTGCCGACCCTGCTCTCCCACGCGGCACGCTACGACTCCTCCACGGACCGTTGGGACGCGGCAGTCGCCGGCTACGACGAGGGGATCACCCTGGCCCGGGAGACCGGACAGTCCACGGACCTCACGATGTGCCTGGCGGGATTGGCATGGCTCCAGGCCAGGATGGGTCGGGAGACGTTGGCCAGGCGCCACGCTGCCGAGTCCATTGAGCTGTCCCGTCGCCACCACATCCGAATGTGTGAGGTCTGGGCGCTCTTCGCACTCGGCGAGCTCGAGCTCGCTCTCGGCCGCGCCGAGGAGGCCGTGACCCGGTTCGAGCTGTTGCTGCGGTTCCTGGACGACATCGAGTTCCGGGACGTGGATCTCGCACCGGCGCCGGAGCTCGCCGAGGCGCTCTGTCACCTGGGACGCAACGACGATGCCGCCAGGGTCGCCGAGGCATTCCTCGTTCGCGCCGCGGTCAAGTCACAGCCCTGGTCGATGGCACGCGCCGAGCGAGCCCTCGGGCTGGTCGGAGGCTTGGAAGGGCAGGACCACTTCCTGCGTGCCCTCGAGCTGCACGAGGCGACCCCCGACTCGTTCGAGCAGGCCCGGACCCAGCTCGTCTACGGTGCGGTTCTCCGTCGGGAACGCCGGAGGGTGGATGCGCGTCCTCTGCTGCGCGCAGCCCTTGCGACGTTCGACCGGCTCGGTGCGCACCCATGGGCCGACCGTGCCGGCGTCGAGCTGGCGGCCACGGGGGAGACGCCCCATCGACGCGGGCACGACGAGCTCGACCTGCTCACCTCGCAGGAGATGCAGATCGCCCGCCTCCTCGGCGGAGGCCGCACCACGCGCGAGGCAGCTGCTGCCATGTTCCTCAGCCCCAAGACCGTGGAGTACCACCTGCGCCACGTCTACACGAAGCTCGGCATCGGCTCACGGGACCAGCTCTCGGCGCTGGTGATGAGCAGAACACCAGCGCCGCGCTCGACTGCGCATGCCTCGACGGAGGAGCATGTCGAGCCCACCGAGGGGTAAGTTGTGAACCACCTGACGAACGGGGGCTGGCATGGACTGGTGGGGATGGTTGATCCTCCTGGTGGTGGGGATGGCACTGCTCGTGGGTGCCACGCTCGCCGTCCAGGCGCGACGACGTCGAGGCGGCGTCATCATCGAGTCCCGGCCGCCCGACTCGGGTGAGCCGCGATGAGACTGATGCGCACCTCCGAGATCGTCCGGCGACCCGTGGTGACCATGGCAGGCGAGGACATCGCCCAGATCAAGGATGTCGTCTATGCCCCCGACGGGGGTTCGGTCAGCGGTTTCACCCTGGCCGGCCGCGGGATCTTCGCCGGTCCACTCAAGGAGGGGCTGGCCTGGACGTCGGTGGCCGCCCTGGGTGCGGATGCCGTGATGGTCAAGGACGACTCGGCGCTGGTGCCGAAGCACGAGATGCTCGATCGGTCTGGCGCCGGCACCGGCTCTGCCGGAAACATCCTGGGCTCCCAGGTGCTCACGGAGGACGGCGTCGGCCTCGGCACCGTGCGTGACGTGGTGGTGTCCGTGGACGACACCGGGGGCGAGCAGTGTGACGTCGTCGGCTACGAGATCGAGGCGTCCGAAGCGCTCGGAACGGAGGCGCAGATGGTGCTGATCCCGCTGCCCGACACGATTGCTGCGTCCGGGGAGCACCTGATGGTTCCCGCCAGCGTGAAGGACTTCGTCGGTCATGACCTGGCCGGGTTCGGGGCCGCTGTCGACCGTTTCCGTGCGCACCTGGGGAGCGCGGACCAGTGATGTTCTCCGACGCCAAGGGGCACAAGGTCGTGGACACGAGCACGGCGGGTGCGGTGGGCAAGGTGAGCGGATTCCTCGTTGATCCCGCGACGCGCAAGGTCGTTGCCCTCCGACTGAAGAAGACCGACTCCGGGCGGATGCTCCGGTGGGGGGACATCACGGGCTTCGGCACAGAGGCAGTCACGATCTCGGAGGTCGGAGTCATCACCGAGACCGATGACGAGCTGGAGGCGCTGAGCGGCAAGGCGCACAGGCTGCTGAAGAAGCGTGTCCTGACCACGGGAGGCGACGAGCTCGGCACGGTCCACGACGTCGGGTTCGACCGCGAGAATGGTGAGGTGACCACCATCGTGATCAACTGTGCGGAGGATGTCGCGGGGGAGCGGCTCGTCGGGGTCGGCTCCTACGCCGTGGTCGTGAGAGAAGCGACCTGATCGACCACGCGAGCCCGGGTGACGAGCGGTTGCCCAGGTGACCGGGACTCACGCCGCGTCGAGGAATGCGTGGACGCGGGCCAGGGCCTCGGTCCGGCTCTGCACGCCGAGGCGGAGGAAGACGTTCTCGAGGTGCTTGCGCACCGTCGCGTCGGACAGCCCGAGCGTGCGAGCGATCTGGTTGTTGCTGGCGCCCGTGGCCACCTGGCGCAGGACCTCCCACTGACGTGGCGTCAGGTTCGGCTCGCCCCGGAGCTCCCGGTCGCGGCGGGTGTGCAGCTCGGCAAGGTGCGGGCGTACGAGTGCGAGCATCGCCTTCTCGCGCTCGGAGAAGTCCGGCATTCCCTCGTCGCGCCACAGCAGCAGCCGCCGGTCCGTGCCGGCTAGCGGCGTCATCGGCACCAGGATCTCGTCGCTGATCCCCGTTGCCGCGTAGAGCGAGCCGAAGGGGGAGTTCGCGAAGGCCCGGGTGCGCGATATCTCTGCGTGGTGGAGCAGCGTGGAGTAGTCGCCGGTTCGTGTCGGGCCTGCGCAGCCGTCCTCCTCCCAGAACTGCTGCCAGAACAGCGCCATCCCTTCGTCGACCATGCCGACGAGGTCCTCGCGCTCCACTCCGTGGTCGGTCACGGCCAACACCTGGACCCGTTGATCGGCGACGTCCATCAGCTGGAAGGTGATGTCGTCGCACGGGATCAGCTCACGCAGGCCGGCGAGGACGCCGGCATAGAAGATGTCGTCGTCAGCGGCGGGCGGCTCGCACTGGTCGAACACGCCGAGCAGGGCGCGGATGTCGGTGTCAGTGATGACCCAGTTGTCGCTCACGGCACTACCTCCGTCGAGTCCGTGCCTCCAATCTACGGCGATCGTGCTGTGCGGGACATACGCGTTATCGCGTACGCCGATCCTCCAGCGCCGAACCTCGCATTCCGATCTCGTGCAATCCGGAGCACCGTCGAACCATGACCACTTCAACGATCCACCACCGTCCCGCACCATTCGTCGCCGTTGCAGCCACCGGATTCGCCGGCGCGCTGTTGGCAGTCACGCTCTCGAGCGCGCAAGCCATCCCCGACCCCGACTACGCCCCGTCCGTTCCGGGCGGCGCCGTCCAGACCGACATCCACCGCGTCGAGCGAGGCTGCTTCATCACGCCGCCCACCTGGAACGAGGCCCTCGACGGACCTCTGCCCCGCTGCCACACCGAGCTCCGCTGATCGCGCTCCGACCAGGAGAAGCGTTCCGCTCCGGCCTGTCCGCGCCCCGGACAGGAGGCGGTCGATCGGCTGCCGCTCGTCCTCTCTGCCGATGGCCACCTCTCCGACCCCAGGTCGAACCTCTAGGGGGGTCACCTGATGCGCCCGCGCGTCTCCTCGCCGGAAGGTGAATCCATCAGAACCGACCTGGAGGCTCGACATGACCACCACCGAGAACACCGAACAGACCACGGACGAACACACGCGCGACGCAGCGATGGGCTTCGTCTTCCGCTCCGTCGACGAGGTTGGCGCAGCCCCATCAACGATCCACCAGCGTCGGGGACCATTCGTCGCCGTTGCAGCCACCGGATTCGCCGGCGCGCTGTTGGCAGTCACGCTCTCGAGCGCGCAGGCCATCCCCGACCCCGACTACGCCTCGTCCGTTCCGGGCGGCGTGGTCCAGACCGACAGCCACCGCGTCGAGCGAGGCTGCTTCATCACGCCGCCCAGCTGGAACGAGGCCCTCGACGGACCTCTGCCCCGCTGCTACACCGAGCTCCGCTGATCACGCTCCGACGATGGCCCGAACGGGTCAGCTGGGTCGTGGTGCGCCCCTACGGGCGTATCGGACCCAGGTGATGGCCACACACATCACCGCCCAGGCGATGCCGACCGAGAAGAAGGCGGTTGCCCCGATCGTGGTGATGCCGACCCCGAAGAAGAACGGTCCGAACGCGGCGATCGCTGCGGTCCAGCCGATCACACCGCCCGCTTGTCGGCGTTCGAAGATCATCGGCATCTGCTTGAAGGTGGAGGCGTTCCCGATGCCGGCGAACAGGAAGATCGCGAGCATGCCCCACAGGAACTGGTCGAAGTCCGCATCCATGCTGGCCGCCGAGCTCAGGTCCGGGGTCAGGGCCGGGATCGTGTAGGCGATGGAGGCGATCAGGCCGAGTCCTGAGATGAGGGTCCAGATCGCGCCGCCCATGCGGTCGGTCAGCGGCGCGAACGCCACCCGGGCCGCGGCGCCGATGAGGGGGCCGAGGAAGACGAACTTGACCGGGTCCGGCACGGAGTATCCGTCGATCAGGACAGTGGCGGTGGCGCCGGCGCCGGTGATGACGTCGCTGTTGCCGGCACCGTAGAGGTTCGACATCAGCAGCCCGAACTGCGCAGCGAGGCCGGAGAACGTTCCGAACGTCATGATGTAGAGCAGGGTCATCAGCCAGGTGTCGGTGTTGTTGAAGATGTCGAACTGCTGCCTGAAGTTGGCCTTGACCGGCACCGACTTGAGCATCGTCCACGCCAGCGCCGCGCCGACGACCATGAGCGGCATCCACACGAAGGCGGCGTTCTGGTACCAGACATCCACTGACGGCTTGCCCGCGACGGTGAGCTCCTGGCTGCCGCCGAGGAAGGTGAGGAACGAGATCGCGATCAGGTACGGCGTGAGCAGCTGGACCAGCGAGACGCCGAAGTTCCCCAGACCTGCCTGGAGGCCCAGGGCGGTGCCCTGCTTGCTGCGCGGGAAGAAGTAGGACGTGCTCGGCATGAAGCCCGAGAACGCTCCGCCGCCGATGCCGGCGAGGAAGGCCAGGGTCATCAGCTCCCAGTACGGCGCGGTGGGGGACTGGACCCGCACGCCCCAACCCAGCGTGGAGGCGAGCAGCAGCAGTGACGTCAGCGTCACCATCTTGCGGGTGCCGAGGATCGGCGGGAGCGTCATCCACATCAGCCGGAACAGGCCGGCCGAGAGGCCCGGCATGGCGGCCATCCAGTACAGCTGGGAGCTGCTGAAGCTGTAGCCGAGGGCGTTGAGCTTCGGGATGATGGCGCTGGGCAGGAACCAGGCGACGAACGCCAGGGTGAGGCAGAAGGTGGTGATCCACAGCGTCCGCCAGGCGAGCTTGGAGTCCCAGGTCGCCTCGTTCTCGGGGTCCCAGGACTCCAGCCATTCCCCTGACCGGGTCGATGGCGACGTGCTCATACCAGCTCCTCCTCAAGCCCCGCGGTGGGGCGTTCGATGTGACGTGCCAGTTCAGGTGACTCGGTGTGGAGCATCTGCACCACCGTCCAGTGCATCCAGGCGATGCAGACAGCCGTCAGGACGAAGAGGACGAAGAACGTGCTGGAGGGGAAGCCCGACCAGACCTTGGTGTAGGCGAACAGCGGGGGCAGGAAGAATCCGCCCAGGCCGCCCAGCATCCCCACCAGCCCGCCGACCGATCCGACGTTGTCGGGGAAGTACTCGGGGATGTGCTTGAAGACGGCCGCCTTGCCCACTCCCATGGCGCAGCCCAGCACGAAGACCAGCGCGACGAAGGGGAGGAGAGTCATCGTGTACCCGAGGTGCTCCGTCTGGGTGCCGTCGGGCTGGCTGATCACGATGAAGCCGTTCGGCATCATCAGTACGGCCGAGCTGACCAGCATCACTCCCAGTGCCCAGTACATGACGCGTCGAGCCCCGAACCTGTCGGAGAACCACCCTCCGACCGGGCGCAACAGCGAGGCCGGAAAGATGTAGGTGGCCGTCAGGAGGGCGGCCGTCTGCAAGGTGACGTCGAAGTTGTCGAGGTAGTAGGTGGGCAGCCACGCCGCGAGAGCGACGTAGGCCCCGAAGAAGGCGACGTAGTAGGTGCCGAAGCGCCAGACGCGCAGCTGCCGAAGCGGTGCCAGCTGTTGCGTGAGAGGAGCGGAGGCGCCCGGGGTCCGGTCCGCACGGGGTGCGAGGAACCACGTGGCTGCTGCCATCAGCACCAGCAGCACGGCGTACAGCACCGGCACGAAGCGCCATCCACCAGGGAAGATGCCCAGGTAGGTCGCTCCCACGGTCGTCCCGGCGATCAGCGGTGGGCCGACGAACTTGGTGACCGAGGCGCCGACGTTGCCTGCGCCGAAGAGGCCCAGGGCGAATCCTTGGTGCTCTCGTGGCTGCCAGGCCGAGTTCCACGCGATGCCGGCGCTGAAGGAGTTGCCGGCGAACCCGACGAAGAACGCGAGGACCACCAGCATGGCGTAGGAATCGGCCCTCGACACCAGGTAGGCCGGAACCGCCGAGGCGAGCAGCAGGAAGGTCATCACCTTCCGGCCGCCGATGCGGTCGGTGATCATCCCAGCTGGCAGCCGCCACAGCGAGCCGTTGAGCACCGCCGCGGCGATGATCCACGAGAGCTGGACCTCGGAGAGCCCGAACTCGGAGCTGATCGGCTTGCCGAGGATGCCGAACATCAACCAGGCGGCGAACATCAGGGTGAAGCCGGTGGTGGAGAGCGCCAGTACGCGGGTGGCGCCGTGGTCGGCCGTGGGCGGTCCTCCCTGGTCCGGTCGATGGGAGCGGTTGGCCGCGCTGGGCGGGTTCACGGACGCCACGTGCTCTCCTGCTGGGACATGCCGGCCGGGACGGGCTCCGGGCGGGGTGGATCGAAGGGTGCTCCTGCATTCCCTCACGCCTCATGCTGCGAGGGCCACGGTCGAAGGGTCCCTTTCAATCAGGGTCATTGGACCCATTGATCACGCCTCCGATCATTGTGAGTGTGGGGCTTGAACTCCGAGCAGACCGTTCGGCAGCCATCACGAGGAGTCCCCGGATGAGTCTCGACAGCCCGATGCAGCAGGCCCTGATCTCGGGCCGCCGGTTCTTCACCAAGTCGGAGATCAGTGGGGATCAGCGCAGCCTGCACAAGTCGGGTGGCCGAGAGGGCGACGTCTTCTACCGGGACAGGTGGAGCCACGACAAGGTGGTGCGCTCCACCCACGGGGTGAACTGCACCGGGTCGTGCTCGTGGAAGGTCTACGTCAAGGACGGGATCATCACCTGGGAGGCGCAGCAGACCGACTACCCCAGTGCCGGACCTGACCGGCCGGAGTACGAGCCGCGCGGCTGCCCGCGCGGTGCCGCGTTCTCGTGGTACACCTACAGCCCCACCCGGGTGCGGTACCCCTACGTGCGTGGGGTGTTGCTGGACCTCTATCGCGCCGCCAAGCAGCGGCATGGCGATCCGGTCGTGGCGTGGGGTTCCATCGTCCAGGACGAGGAGCAGGCACGCGCCTACAAGAAGGCCCGCGGCAAGGGCGGGCTCGTGCGGGCCAGCTGGGACGAGGTCGCTGAGATCATCGCCGCCGCCCACGTCTACACAGTGAAGCGTTGGGGTCCCGACCGGATCGCAGGCTTCAGCCCCATCCCGGCCATGTCACCGGTCTCCTACGCCTCTGGCTCGCGTTTCCTCGAGCTGATCGGCGCGCCGATGCTCTCGTTCTACGACTGGTACGCCGACCTGCCCAACGCCTCCCCGCAGATGTTCGGCGACCAGACCGACGTGCCGGAGTCCGGCGACTGGTGGGATGCCGGCTACCTCTTCATGTGGGGGTCGAACGTGCCGATGACGCGGACCCCTGACGCCCACTGGATGACCGAGGCGCGCTACCGCGGCCAGAAGGTCGTCGCTGTCGCGCCGGACTACGCCGAGAACGTCAAGTTCGCCGATGAGTGGGTCGCGCCGTCGCCCGGGACCGACGGCGCCCTGGCGATGGCGATGGGCCACGTGATCCTCAAGGAGCACTTCGTCGACTCGCTGCCGGAGTTCTTCGCCGGCTACAACAAGCAGTTCACGGACCTGCCCTACCTGGTCTCGCTCGATGCGACGGCTGAGGGGAACTATCGCCCGGGCAAGTACCTGGTCGCCGGGGACGTCGACCACCCCGAGGGCGGCACCGAGAACCGGATGTGGAAGCCGGCCGTGATGGACGCGTCAACGGGTCAGGTGCGGATCCCGCGCGGATCGATCGGTCACCGTTACGGCGACGAGGGCCTCGGCCAGTGGAACCTCGACCTCGGTGACATCGACCCGGCCCTGACGCTGTACGCCACCGCGGACGGCGGGGTGGCTGAGAGCGTCGTGGTCGAACTGCCCCGTTTCGACGCCGCGGACGGCAAGGTCGTCTACGAACGCCGCGGCGTCCCGGTGGCCCGCGTCGGTGACCGGCTGGTCACCACCGTCCTCGACCTGCTGCTCGCCCAGTACGGCGTGGGGCGCGACGGGCTGCCCGGTGCCTGGCCCGAGTCCTACGACGACCCCACGATCCAGGCCACGCCGGCCTGGCAGGAGCAGCACACGGGGGTCCCGGCGGCCCAGGTGACCCGGCTGGCCCGGGAGTGGGCACAGAACGCGATCGACACCGAGGGTCGCGGGATGATCCTGCTCGGCGCAGGGGTCAATCACTGGTTCCATTCCGACCAGATCTACCGGGCGATCCTGCTGCTCACCACGATCACCGGCACCCAGGGCCGCAACGGCGGGGGCTGGGCTCATTACGTGGGCCAGGAGAAGATCCGGCCGATCATGGGCTTCCAGCACCTGGCGTTCGCGCTGGACTGGCAACGGCCGCCGCGGCACATGAACCAGACGGCGTACTGGTACGTGAACGCCTCCCAGTACCGCTACGACACGTTCTCCGCCGACGACCTCGACGCCGGCACGGGGGTGTTCGCGGGCGAGACGGTGATGGATCTGCTGGCGAAGTCGGTCCGACTCGGTTGGACCCCGAGCTATCCCACCTTCGACCGCAGCTCGCTGCAGCTGGCCGACGACGCCGAGGCCGCCGGCCTCGACGCGCCCGCCTACGTCGCCCAGGAGCTGAAGGAGGGCCGGCTCAAGTTCGCGGTCGAGGACCCCGAGGCGGACGACAACCACCCACGGGTGCTGTCACTCTGGCGCTCGAACCTGCTCGGCAGCTCGGCCAAGGGCAACGAGTACTTCCTGCGACACCTGCTCGGCACCGACAGCGCCGCCACCGCCAAGGAGGCGCCGCCCGAGCAGCGACCCAACACGATCACCTGGGCCGAGAAGGCGCCCGAGGGCAAGCTCGACCTGCTGATGACCATCGACTTCCGGATGACCAGCAGCACGATCTTCAGTGACGTGATCCTCCCGGCGGCGACCTGGTACGAGAAGCACGACCTGTCCACGACGGACATGCACCCGTTCGTGCACTCCTTCAACCCCGCGATCGCGCCGCCGTGGCAGACGAAGTCGGACTGGGATGCGTGGAAGGTGATCGCCAAGCGGTTCAGTGAGCTCGCCGAGACACATCTCGGCACCCGCAAGGACGTCATCGCCAAGCCACTGTGGCACGACACCCCCGAGGCGATGGCCGCCGAGCACGGTGTGGTCAAGGATTGGCGACTCGGCCCCGATCATCCAGATGGCTGCGAGCCGATCCCGGGCAAGACGATGCCGGTGATCGCGGTCGCCGAGCGGGACTACACCGCGATCTACGAGAAGATGACGTCGATCGGCCCGTTGCTGGAGAAGGCCGGCATGCTGACCAAGGGTGTGGCCTACGACGTCAAGCGCGAGGTCGACATCCTCCGCCATCGCAACGGCGTCGCCCACGCTGGCGCCGGGCAGGGCCAGCCGAAGCTCGAGACCGACGTGCAGATGGCCGATGCGATCCTGCACCTGGCCGGGGTCTCGAACGGACACCTGGCCACCCAGGGCTTCCGGTTCCTGGAGAAGCGCACCGGCACGAAGCTCCACGACCTCGCCGCCGAGCACGAGGGCAAGCAGATCACCTTCGCCGACACCCAGGTCGCACCGGTGCCGGTCATCACCTCCCCGGAGTGGTCCGGCTCGGAGTCCGGTGGGCGCCGCTACTCACCGTTCACCATCAACATCGAGCGGCTCAAGCCCTTCCACACCCTCACCGGACGCCAGCAGTTCTACGTCGACCACGACTGGTTCCTCGGCATGGGCGAGATGCTCCCGGTCTACCGGCCGCCGTTGAACATGACGACCCTCTTCGACGAGCCGGAGATCGGGACGATGGGGGAGCTCGGCGTGGCAGTGCGCTACCTGACCCCGCACAACAAGTGGTCGATCCACTCCGAGTACCAGGACAACCTGTTCATGCTCTCGCTCTCCCGGGGCGGGCAGTCGGTGTGGATGTCGGACCTCGACGCGGCCAAGATCGGTGTCAAGGACAACGACTGGATCGAGATGGTCAACCGCAACGGAGTCGTGGCCGCGCGGGCGATCGTCAGCCACCGGATGCCCGAGGGCACCGTCTACATGCACCACGCGCAGGACCGCCTCATCGACGTCCCGCTGACCGAGCGCGACGGCAAGCGCGGCGGCATCCACAACAGCCTCACCCGGATCCTGCTCAAGCCCAACCACATGGTCGGCGGCTACGCCCAGCTCGCCTACTTCTTCAACTACATCGGCCCGATCGGCAACAACAGGGACGAAGTGACGAGCATCCGCAAGCGGACGACGAAGGTGGAGTACTGACATGCGCGTGATGTCCCAGATGGCCATGGTGATGAACCTCGACAAGTGCATCGGCTGCCACACCTGCTCGGTGACCTGCAAGCAGGCCTGGACCAACCGCACCGGCACCGAGTACGTCTGGTTCAACAATGTCGAGACCCGTCCCGGGTTGGGCTACCCCCGCACCTACGAGGACCAGGAGACCTGGCAGGGAGGGTGGGTCCGCAAGCCCAACGGCCGACTCGCCCTGAGGGCCGGCGGCCGGATCAAGAAGCTCCTCAACATCTTCTCCAACCCCAAGCTGCCCTCGATCCAGGACTACTACGAGCCCTGGACCTATGACTACGAGACGCTGCTGAACTCCCCGCAGACCGACACGTTTCCCGTCGCCCGGCCCAAGTCGCTGATCTCGGGCAAGAACATGAACGTCGAGTGGTCGGCCAACTGGGACGACGACCTGGGCGGCTCCCAGGAGCACGCCGCGCACGACGTGATGCTCAAGGGCATCGAGGACAAGGTCACGTTCGAGTTCGAGCAGACGTTCATGTTCTACCTGCCCCGGATCTGCGAGCACTGCCTCAATCCCTCGTGCGCGGCATCGTGCCCCTCGGGCGCGATCTACAAGCGCTCCGAGGACGGAATCGTGCTCGTTGACCAGGACCGTTGCCGGGGCTGGCGGATGTGTGTGTCCGGCTGCCCCTACAAGAAGATCTACTTCAACCACAAGACGGGCAAGGCAGAGAAGTGCACGTTCTGCTACCCGCGCATCGAGGTCGGTATCCCGACCGTCTGCTCCGAGACGTGCGTGGGACGGCTGCGCTACATCGGCCTGGTGCTCTACGACGCCGACAAGGTCCTCGAGGCCGCCTCGATCGAGGACGAGCACGCCCTCTACGACGCGCAGCGTGCTTGTTTCCTCGACCCCGAGGACCCCGAGGTACAGCGCGCCGCCGAGGAGGCGGGCATCCCCGGGGACTGGATCGAGGCCGCGAAGAAGTCGCCGGTGTGGGCGCTGATCAACAAGTTCGAGGTCGCGTTGCCGCTGCACCCGGAGTACCGCACCATGCCCATGGTCTGGTACATCCCGCCGCTCTCCCCGGTGGTCGACGTGGTCAGGGAGACCGGCGAGGACGCCGAGGACCGCGGCAACCTCTTCGCCGCGATCGAGACGTTGCGCATTCCGGTGGAGTACCTCGCCAACCTCTTCACCGCCGGCGACCCCGTCCCGGTCGACCGGGTGTTGCGCAAGCTCGCGGCGATGCGGTCCTACATGCGCGACATCAACCTTGGCCGCGACCCCGACGAGTCCATCCCGGAGGCGGTGGGCATGTCCGGGGAGCAGATGTACGACATGTTCCGGCTTCTCGCCATCGCCAAGTACGAGGAGCGCTACGTGATTCCGCCCGCGCACGCCGAGCAGGCGCACGCGCTGGAGGAGCTCGCGACCGACTGCCCCGTCAGCGACTACGGCGGCGGCCAGCAGGACCTGCTCGGCGAGGGCTCGGGCTACCCGACTCCGGTCGCGGTGGAGAACTTCCGGATGCTCCAGGACCGGCAGACCTCCGAGACGAGCGACGCACTGGTGGGTGGCGGATCCAAGGCTGGCCGGGTCAACCTGCTCAACTGGGACGGTCGAGGCACCCCCCAGGGGCTGTTCCCGCCGCCCTCCTCGGGAACGAAGGACGACCAGTGATGCGCCGGTTCTCCCGCAAGGCCGCCCGACGTACCGGTGTCCGAGAGACCTGGGCGGCCTGTTCTGCCCTGCTGGACTACCCGACAGCGGAGCTGCTCGCCGATCTCGACGACATCGAGGCATGGGTGACTGGCAACGCCCAGGTGGCCGAGCTCCTGGCCCACCTTCGGTCCCACGACCTGCGATCTCTGCAGGAGGACTATGTCGAGACCTTCGACCACACACGCAAGTGCGCGCTGTACCTGACCTACTACGCCTACGGTGACACCCGACGACGGGGCGTCGCGCTGGTGCAGTTCAAGCAGGCCTACCGCGAAGCGGGAGCCCAGTGGGACGAGGACTCCGGTGAGCTGCCCGACCATCTGTGTGCGGTCCTCCAGTTCGGGGCGACCGTCGACGCCGACGCCGCCTCGCGTCTGCTCGAGGACCACCGCGCCGGCCTCGAGATGCTGCGCCTCGCGCTGGCTGGGTGGCGCAACCACGACGGCACCCTCGGATCCCCCTGGCACGCAGCCGTCCGAGCCGTCTGCGACACGTTGCCCGAGCTCGCGGGCGAGGACGTGGACGCCGTACGACGCCTCATCGAGCAGGGACCGCCGGCCGAGGAGGTCGGCCTGGGGGGCTACGGCGCAGACCCCGCCCTCAGCCCGGTTGCGGGTCCCGCTCTCATCTCCGGATCGACCATCCCCGTAGGAGCCCCCCGGTGAACACGTTCCTCTGGGTCATCGTCCCCTACCTGAGCCTGACGACCTTCGTCGTCGGCCACGTGTGGCGCTACCGCTACGACAAGTTCGGCTGGACCACGAGGTCCTCCCAGCTCTACGAGAACCGGCTCCTGCGCATCGGCAGCCCGCTGTTCCACTTCGGCATGCTCGGCGTGGTGGGTGGCCATGTCATCGGTCTGTTGATCCCCGAGTCATGGACCCATGCCGTGGGCATCAGCGAGGAGGCCTATCACGTGGCTGCGGTCGGCGGCGGCCTGCTCGCGGGCCTGATGACCGTCGTGGGAATGACGATCCTGATCTACCGGCGCCGCACCGTCGGGCCGGTCTTCTCCGCGACGACGGTCATGGACAAGGTGATGTACGCCTTCCTGGCCACAGCGATCGTGCTGGGCATGTGGAACACCATTGCCGGCTCGATCCTGACCATCGGCGGCGAGTACAACTACCGGGAGGGTGTGTCGGTCTGGTACCGCTCGTTCCTCGCCTTCCAGCCCGAAGGTGACCTGATGGGCGAGGCGCCGCTGGGGTTCCAGCTCCATGCGCTCGTGGCGTTCGGGCTCTTCGCGCTGTGGCCCTTCACCCGTCTGGTGCACGTCTTCAGCGCGCCGCTCGGCTACCTCACCCGCCCCTACATCGTCTACCGGAGCCGTGACGACGACCAGCTCGGAAGTCACCGACCGCGCCGTGGCTGGGACCGGGTCGGCTGAGGCAGACAACTGACCAGGCACCACTACCCCACCAGGAGAGCACATGCAGAAGGAGTCACTGACCGCGCTGGTCCGCCACCACCTGGAGACTGCCAGGACGGCATCGAGCGGTCGAAGCGGGCACACGGTCTACGGCGGGCACGAGCACGTCCTGCGCCAGACCCTGATCGCGCTCCGGGCCGGAAGCAACCTCGACGAGCACGAGAACCCTGGCGAGGCCACCCTGCAGGTGCTGCACGGACGTGTGACCCTCGTGTCGGGGGACAACAAGTGGAACGGATCACCGGGGGACCTCATGACCATCCCCGACTCGCGTCACTCGCTCGAGGCCGTCGAGGACTCCGCCGTCCTGCTGACAGTGGCCAAGGCGATCGGCTGAGCGAGGCGGGACCTGGTTGCGGCCGGCGGGTGGGCTCTCGCCCACGTCGCGCCCGCCCATGGTCGCTCGGTCATCGGCACAGTCAGGATGTGGACAGGTAGGGGGAGCCATTCTGAGGTCATGAGCGAGCTCTCCAGTGGCAACGTCATCGATGTGCCGGTCGAGATGCGCCGAGCGCCGACCGAACGGCCTCCGAGCGCCGAGCGTGTCGTGGTCGTCCTGAACCCCCACGGGGACAATCGGGCGGTCGTCGCCGAAGCACTTCAGCGCGCGCTCGCATCCCGACTGGACATCGCCCTGGTGGTCCTTGCCGAGCTGCGAATGACCCAGGCGCCAGCGATGGCAGCCGTCGATGTCGCCCGGCAACAGGTCATCGCTGCTGACCCTCACGTGACGGTGCGGACCTATCTGAGCTGGGAGAACCGTGATGGATGGGCCGACGGCGTCGGTGTCGGCGTGGCGGCAGTCGTGGTGTCGACCGCGATCGTCCACGGAGTCTCGCGACCCAGCTCGGGGCAGGGGGACGGTCCTGTTCTGGTCGTGGTGGATGAGTGGACTGCTACGCCGCGGACCGCATGCTGAGCACGAGCCCGTCCGCGACGGGCGGCCACCCGGTCGGCGCCGGTGACGTGCTCCGGGGGCTCGGGATCCTCAGTGCCAGCCGAGTGCTCGGAGCTCGTCCTCTCCGATCCCCATCGCGTGTCCCACCTCGTGGACCAGTACCTTGCGGACCCTCTGCGGAACGTCCTCAGGGTGCTCGCAGACGGCGAGGATCGGGATCCGGTAGAGGGTGATCGTGTCCGGGAGTGTGCCTGGCGCGCGCCCGTAGTGACTGGTCCGCGGAATCCCTCGGTAGAGCCCCAGGCACAGAACGCCGGGCCGCTTGTCTCCGGGCCGTTGATCGTCCTCCACGAGGACGGCGATCTCGGCGAGGATCGGCATCACCCACTCGGGAAGCGAGTCCATGGCGTCGACGACCATGGACTCGAAGTCCAGGGACGTGACCGAGTCAGGACGCACCGTTTCAGCCGACCGGGGCGTCGACCGTACGAGATCCAGCACCTCTCACTCCTCGAGCCTATCCGGGCAGCGGTGCCGCAACCTGGTGGTCACGTAGTCAGGCGCCTGACAGGAAGAGGGACCTAGCCTGGCGAGCGAGGAGGTGGTGAACCCGACGAGCGCAGTCCCCACGGATCAGGCGGCCGCTCCTTACGCAGTCAGCGGCCCGCCTGTCCCTCCTCGCCGTGAAGAGGCCCCGGGGGTTGACCCGAACGGTGCCGTCTGGTGCGTACCCACCACGCCGCTGCAAGGAGTAGGACGACAGCCGCGATGACGTCCCCCGCGATGCCCAGGTTGCTGGACAGGCTCCGGTAGGACGCTCCGACGAGGTAGCCGGCCACCGAGATGGCGATGGCCCAGACGGTTCCGCCGGTCACGTTCGCGACCGTGAACCGCATCTGGGCCATGCCGCTGGTGCCCGCAGCGCCGGGAACCAGGGCCCGCAGCACGGCTGCCCATCGTCCGAGAGCCACTGCCAGGGCTCCGCGGCGGCGGATCAGGTCCAGTGCCCGGTCGAGGTCGCCGGATCGGCGCACCAGCGCGGGCAGGTGGTCCTTGAGTCGGTTGCCGTAGCGGCGCCCCAGCAGGAATCCGACCTGGTCCCCGCATGCGGCGCCGGCTGCGGCGGCAACGATCACCGCCGACAAGGGGAGCCCGCCGCCGTGGGCCACCACGCCGCCGAGCAGCACCGCGGTCTCACCGGGGATGAAGACACCGACAAGAAGCCCGGCTTCGGCGGCCGGGAGCGCGAACACCAGGACGAGGACCAGCCACGGCGGCAGCCCGATGAGCGCGTCCATGAGAGTGGTCACGACCGGGTGTCCCCATCGGTGTCGTGAGTCGTGGAAGTCATCGTGGCTTCGATCGCCTCGAGGCGCCGTGCGATGTCCGCGAGCAGTTCCAGGGCCTGGGCATCGAAGAGCCGCTCTGCTTCTTCGTCCGGTTCCTGCCCTTCGCGGACGAACAGCGAGGCGATCGCAGCCGTCACGAGCGCCATGAGCGCGAACCCCGAGACCATGAGGACCGAGGATGCGAGCTGACCCACGAGCGACTCGGGCGCCTCTCCCACGAAACCTACGGTGCTCATGAGCGAGAGAGCCCACCACAGCCCCTCCCAGTAGGTGGAGACCTGCTGTGACTCGAAGGCCGCGAACCCGCCACCGGCCAGGAGCACGAGGAAGCAGGAGACGACGAGGTAGGTGACAAGACGACGACGGAACTGCGAGCCAGGCTTCTTCATGCTCGAGAGTTGCAGGCGAAGCACTCGTGGGCCAACAGCCGAGGTGGTGAAATGCGTTCCATGTCGAGTCGGCGTCAGCCGAATTGGCGGGCACGCGGCCGGTTGCGCCCTCTCATCGGTACTCGGGATTCGGGTGAGTGGGGTCGCTGAGATCCCAGTTGGTGGTCACGTTGCCGTGGGCAGGGAGGCCACCATGGTCCTTGAGCCGCCGGGCAGTGTGCAGCATGTTCCACGCCGCGAAGACCGTGTTGCGAGTGGTCCAGTGGTTCTGGGCGCCGCGGTCGTCATCGAGGTACGACGGGCCGGGGCCGGCCTCGCCGACCCAGTAGGAATCGGCCTGGGGCGGGATGGTGAAGCCGATGTGGGAGAGGGCGTACAGCATCTGGGCGGCGCAGTGCTTGCCCCCGTCCTCGTTCCCGGTGACCAGCACACCTCCGACCTTGCCGTAGTAGGACCACTGGCCGGCCGCGTTCAGGTCTCCGGACCACCCGTAGAGCCGCTCGATCACGAGCCTGGTCATCGAGGACTGGTCGCCCAGCCAGATGGGCGTGGCGAGCACCACGATGTCGGCCGGCTCGATCAGCTCGCGGTAGAGGCCGGGGAAGTCGTCGACGTCCCAGCCCTGCTCGCGCATGTCCGGCTGGACGCCGGGCGGGATCACATGGTCGATGGTCCGGATGGTGTCGACGCGTGCTCCGACGCCCCGGAGGACGTGGGACGAGATGTCGATCAAGCCATCGGTGTGGCTCGGTGTGGGGGATCGCTTGAGCGTGCCGTTGAGGAAGACCGCTCGGAGGTCGCTGAAGTCGGTCTGGTTGGCGGCGATCTCGGCGTCGACGAAGGCCTGGACGTGGTCGGGCAGCATGTCAGTTCTCCTGGTCGGGTGGGCGGGTCGGGTGCTGGGCCATGTGGATCTGGTCCGATTGTGGACCTACGTCGATCGTGATCCCCTTCCAGAACGCGACCCGGCCCTTGATGCGGCGAGCCAGAGGTGAGGGGTGGCGGTAGGTGAACGCCCCGTCCGGGACGACGTGTCCGTCGACGTGGACGTCGTAGTAGCTCGCGACCCCCTTCCAGATGCAGACGCTCGTGGTGCTGCTGGGTCGCAGCACTCCTTCGGGGACGCTGTCGAGAGGGAAGTGGGCATTGCCCTCCACCGTCACGATGTCGTCCGACGTGGCGACCCGACTGGTCCCGAGTCGGGCGGAGGCACGGGTCGTCCGTCGCACCGTGCGGAGCAACCCCATGGTCGTGGCGATGGCGGCGCCCCCTGCCGAGAGGAGGAGCGCCTCGACGAGGGTCGTGCCCGATCCTGTCCATGTGGGACCGTCCAGGCGTCCGGCCGCAGACAGGACGCCCGAGATCGCCAGCGCAGCACCGAGCCCGCGGATGCCGGCGAGCAGGATGCGTCGTCGAGCCGAAGCATCTCCCGTCGAGGTGTCCTGACCGACGACCCAGGGCCAGGCCGCCGCCAGGATCAGCGGCGCGAGGTGCCACGTGGTCGTGGGTCGCCATGCGACGAGCACCGACCAGACGACCGCGACGACGAGCGTCCAGAGCAGACCCTGGCTGGGACGTCTGGTCGTGCCGGTGGCGCCGTCGGGACCCGCCGGTCCACCCGGGACAGGATGATGGTCAGGGTCGTCGGCGCGGAGGGCCCCGACCACCTGGCGCACGGAAGGGTTGACCAGGGCGCGGTCACCGACGAAGACGGTGGGGACGGTCTCGTCGCCGCCGGTGGCAACCCGCACGCGGGCAGCGGCCTCCGGCGAGGACCAGATGTCATGCTCGACGGTCGCCACACCCGCGCGGCTCAGCCCCCGCCGCAGCGAGCTGCAGAACGGGCAGCCGGGCCGCCACATCACCTGTACGCGGGTGGTGGCCTGGGTGTCGGTGCTCATGGTGCCCTCCGCGGGTGTCGTGTCGACCGGATGATCTGCCATGGGAACCCGGCTGCGCCCCTGCGGGCATCCCGGAGCCCACGTGTCCGGGATCCGACCACGCCGCCGGGCGGGTCACCGGCCGACTCACCGTTCGTGAGTTCGCCTAGGACGGAGCGCCAGAGGCCTGGTCGAGTGCCCAGGCGGCGTTGACCAGGCCGATGTGGCTGAAGGCCTGGGGGAAGTTGCCGAGGAGCTCGCCGGTGGCCGAGTCGACCTCCTCGGCGAGCAGGCCGACGTCGTTGACGTAGTCGGCTGCGCGTTCGAAGACCTCGGTGCCTTCGGCGTTCCGGCCAGCCAGGGCGAGGGCGTGAGCGAGCCAGAACGTGCAGAGCAGGAAGGTGCCTTCCTGTCCCTCGAGCCCGTCCACGCCGGAGCCGGTGTGGTAGCGGTGGACCAGGCCGCGGGCGTCGGTGAGCTGCTCACGGACGGCGTCGATCGAGGACGACACCCTCGGGTCGTCGGGGGGCAGGAAGCCGACGATGGGCAGGAGCAGGACGGTGGCGTCGAGGTCGGGGCTGTCGAAGGACTGGGTGAACGCGCCGATGTCGGCATTCCAGCCCTGGGTCTCGACGGCGGTCCGGATCTCCTGCGCGGCAGCCCTCCAGCCGGCGACGCGGTCCTCGGCGTCGAGCAGGTCCGCGAGTCCGATGGCGCGGTCGAGGGCCACCCAGCACATCACCTTCGAGTGCACGAAGTGCCGCGGGTCTCCCCGCACCTCCCAGATGCCGTTGTCCGGCTGGTCCCAGCGCGCGGCTGCTGAGTCGGCGAGGCCCACGAGGAAGTCGCGGGTGGGTTCGTTCGGGATGCCCAGCTGCTCACGGAGCTGAGAGGCCGCGTCCAGCATCTCGCCGTACACATCCAGCTGTGGCTGGTTCCAGGCGCCGTTGCCCACGCGGACCGGTGCGCTGCCCCGCCAACCGGACAAGTGGGGAAGCGTGCGCTCGGAGAGGTCGCGCTCGCCGCCGATCCCGAACATGATCTGCAGAGGGCGGTCGATCGACGAACCTGCGGCGGCGCTGGCCATGAAGTCGAAGAACTCGTAGGCCTCGTCGGGGCAGGCGGCGACCCACAGTGCCTGCATGGTCATGCTGGCGTCGCGCACCCACGAGTAGCGGTAGTCCCAGTTGCGTTCGCCGCCGACCTGCTCGGGCAGGGACGTGGTCGGTGCGGCGACGATCGCGCCGGTGGGCTGGTAGCTGAGCGCCTGCAGCACGCGTCCTGAATGGTGCACCAGCCCGGACCAGGGACCTTGGTAGCTCTGGTGGAGCTCCGACCACTCCTGCCAGCCGGTCACCGTCGCGTCGATCAACGCGGATATCTCGGATCCCGTTCGCGTTGCCGGGTCGGGTGTGCCGAGTGCCGAGTACTCGAGACCGAAGCAGGCATCCTCGCCCGAACGAAGGTCGAAGCGGGCGGAGGTCTCCTCCCTCTCCACGTCGAGGGGGACGGTGCTCGACAACGCCAGCCGGTTCGCACCGCCGGTGACCATGAGCCCGCCGTCCACGAGAGTGGCGAAGGGTCGCACCAACCCGTACTCCGGGCGCGCACGGAACGACATGACGACACTGACGCTTCCTCGGGTGCAGGTCGCAGTACGCGCAAGCAGGTGGGGGGCATGCTCGCCGAGAGCATGCGGGTCCTGCGAGTCTCCGAGTGTCAGGGCGTCTCGAAGCTCGAGGGTCCCGGACGAGGTGTGGAACCTCGTGAGGACCACCATGCTGCCCGCGACGTACTCGCGCTCCACACGGAAGTCGGCGTCCGGTCGGATGGACCAGCTGCCCGCATCCTCGTCGAGGATGGCGGCGAAGATCGAGGGACTGTCGAACCGGGGCATGCACAGCCAGTCGACCGAGCCGCCCGAGGAGACGAGGGCCGCCGAGTGCCGGTCCGAGAGCAGGGCGTAGTCGCCGATGGGCAGCGAGCTCATGCCTTCGCCTCGACCGAGGCTGCGCTCGCTGGGTCGGCCACCGGGGGCGGGCTGTCCTCCGACGCCAGGGTGGTGCGTACGTCGACCTCGGAGTGCAGGGTCCGATGCACGGGGCATCGGTCCGCGATCTCGAGAAGTCGCTGGCGCTGCTGGTCGTCGAGAGCGCCGGTCAGCCGGATCGTGCGCTCCACACGGTCGAGCTGCCCGGTGGAGGTCTCGCAGTCCGCGCAGTCCTTCGCGTGGATCCGCGAGTGGCGCAACGAGACGGTCACTGCCTCCAGCGGCCACTCCTTGCGAGTCGCGTACATGCGCAGGGTCATCGAGGTGCAGGCTCCGAGTCCAGCGAGCAGCAGGTCGTACGGCGAGGGTCCGGTGTCACGGCCGATCGGCGTTGGCTCGTCGGCATTCAGCACATGCCGACCGGCTGTGATGTGTTGACCGTACGGGCCCTCCCCGTTCTCGGCCACGACGACCAGCCCCTCCTCGCCCCCCGCGATGGCTGCCGGGTCCGGCAGGGCAGGGGAGAGTGCGGAGTCCTCGTCGAGGTACCTGCTCGCCCAGGACGCCAGCATCGAGGCGGCGAAGCGAGCGTCGGCGGCTCGGGTGAGCAGGTGGTCGGCACCGTCGAGCGAGACGAAGGACTTGGGGTGGCGGGCCTCGTCGAAGATGGCGCGAGCGTTGTCGATGCCCACGGTCTCGTCGGTGGGGGAGTGCATGACCAGGAGCGCGGCGTCCAGCCGACGGATCCGCTCGGCCTGCGGCTGGTGGGAGATGTCGTCCAGGAACTGTTTGCGGATCCTGAACGGGCGTGCGGCCAGGCAGATCTCGGCCTCTCCGGCCTCTTCGATCTCCTGGCGGCTCGCAGCCAGGAGCTGCATCAGGTGCTCGGTGTCGGAGGGTGCCCCGATGGTGGCGATGGCGCGCACCTCGGGGATGTGCTCGGCGGCCGCGAGGACGGCCGCTCCGCCGAGGGAGTGACCGACCAGGATCGTGGGGGCCACGTGGGTGGTGCGCAGGTGGTCCGCGGCGCTGACCAGGTCTGCGATGTTCGAGGTGAAGTTGGTGTTCGCGAAGTCGCCGCCCGAGCCGCCGAGACCGGTGAAGTCGAAGCGCAGCACCCCGACACCGAAGTCGGTCAGGGCGTGCGCGATCCTCGAGGCAGCCAGCACGTCCTTGGTGCAGGTGAAGCAGTGTGCGAAGAGCGCGAACGCGCTCGGCTGGCTGTCCGGCAGGTCCAGGCGACCCGCCAGCGGGGTCCCGCCCGAACCGGGGAAGGTGACCTTCTCGCTGTGCATCAGTGGCTGCTTCGTCGGGCGAGGACAACGGCGAAGTCTCCGTCGGTCCACCATCCCTCTGGAGTCAGCCCGGCTTCCCGGAGCTCGGACTCGACGCCCTCGCGGTGGAACTTGGCGGAGATCTCGGTGCGCAGGTGCTCGCCGCGTGCGAAGGAGATGTCGAGGTCGATCGCCGACAGCCGCGCCGACATCGCCCGGCGGGCCCTCAATCGCATCTCGATCCACTCGTGCTCCGGGTCCCAGACGGCCACATGATCGAACGCGTCGGCGTCGAGGTCGCCGTCCAGCTCAGTGTTGAGCACGCGCAGCACGTTGCGATTGAACACGGCGGTGACGCCGGCGCTGTCGTCGTACGCGGCCACCAGGCGTTCAGGTGCCTTGACCAGGTCGATCCCGAGCAGGAACGTCTCCCCGGGTCTCATCGCGGCCGCCAGGTGGGCCAGGAACGTCCGCCGCTGGCGGGGCGGGTAGTTGCCGATCGTGCCACCCAGGAGAGCGAAGAGCCGGGTGCCCGGGGCCGGAAGCAGGTCGAGGTGGTGGTCGAAGTCCGCCACTGCCCCTCGCAGCTGCAGGGTCGGATAGCCCTGGCGCAGACCCGCCATCGCCTGACGCAGGGCCCCGGCGCTCACGTCGACGGGGACGTACCCGGCCAGCCGGCCTGTCCTCTGCATCGCGTCGAGCAGCAGCCGGGTCTTCTCGCTCGATCCGGAACCCAGCTCGAGGAGCACGTCTGCACGAGCGGCTGCTGCGATCTCGTCGGCATGGAGTGAGAGGATCTCGCGCTCGGAGCGGGTCGGGTAGTACTCGGGCAACCGGGTGATCTCCTCGAAGAGGTCGCTGCCGATGTCGTCGTAGAAGTACTTCGGAGGCAGCCACTTGTGACCAGCAGTCAGCCCCACTCGGGCGTCCTGCTCCAGGTGAGCCCGCAGGTCGGCTGGGTTCAGCAGCACCTGGATCTGCCCGTCGGTGGTGTGGGTGGTCATGCGGTCTCCAGATCTCTCGTCAGAGGTGTTCGTCGGCGAGGCGGACCCCGGTCAGCGGCCAGCGCGCGGCAGGGGGAAAGAAGTTGCGGTACGACGCGCGGGCATGGCCCGGGGGGGTGAGGGCAGAGCCGCCACGCAGCACCATCTGGTTGGACATGAACTTGCCGTTGTACTCGCCGATCGCCCCCGGGTTCGCCTGGAAGCCCGGATAGGGCAGGTAGGCCGAGGACGTCCACTCCCAACAGTCGTGGAACAGCTGCCGCAGCCCGCCATCGGGCGGTCCGGCGGCAGCGGGGTGGCAGGTCCTGGGATCACCCGGGGCGGGCGCGGTCGAGGCGAGGCTCACCGCGTGCTCCCACTCAGTCTCGGTGGGCAGCCGCTTGCCCGCCCAGGTCGCATAGGCGTCGGCTTCGTAGTGGCTCACGTGGCACACAGGCAGGTCGGGGTCGACCGGGAACGTGCCGTGCAGGGTGTGCTCGAAC
This sequence comes from uncultured Actinomycetota bacterium, assembly GCA_963843815.1. Lineage (GTDB taxonomy): Bacteria > Actinomycetota > Actinomycetes > Propionibacteriales > Nocardioidaceae > Nocardioides. Next base: position 399,576 of record CAWJLX010000007.1, read on the forward strand.
CACACACCGTCCATCTCGGTCCAGTAGAGCGGCGACCGCCATCCCTCGGCGTTGACCCGGTTCCATCCGTCCGAGAGCCAGTGGCGATGGGTCCGGTAGCCGGCGTCCGCCATGAACTCCATCCACTCCCCGTTGGTGACCAGGCGATCGGCGAGCCGGAACGGGGCGAGCCACTGCTGGTGGAGGGGGAGCTCGTTGTCGAAGGAGAAGGTGTCGCCGTCGTGGCCGATCTCGACCAGGCCGCCGTCGTAGTCGAGCCATCCCACTGGACCGGACTCGCGCGGTGCGACCGACCGTTGCGTGTAGGCGGGCTGCAGGGGATTCAGGAACAGCGCGTGCTTGATGTCCATGAGCAGCAGCTCCTGATGCTGTTGCTCATGGTGGAAACCGAGCTCGATGATCGGGGTCAGCTTGCTGAGGGTGCCATCGTCGAGGGCATCGAGCAGGTCGCGCATCCGGTCGTCGACGTTGGTGCGATAGAGGCCGACGTCATGGGAGCCCGGCCGGCTGATCACCCCGCGCATGGGTCGGGCGTACCTCGGCCCCAGGGTCTCGTAGTAGGAGTTGAACAGGAACCAGTACGACTCCTGGAACGGTGCGAACCCCGCTTCGTGCTCGGCGAGCACGAAGGTCTCGAAGAACCACGTCACGTGGGCTCGGTGCCACTTGGTGGGTGAGGTGTCCGGCATCGACTGGACGGTCTGGTCCTCCGGTGAGAGGGGTGCTGCCAGCCGTTCGGTGTGTGCACGCACCTGGTCGAAGCGTTCGATCAGGGTGTCGGTGTCTGCCTCGTGATCGCGCGTCGTCATGTGGTCTCTCCCATCTCCGTGCTCAGCCGGGCCAGGTCGAGGATGGTGACCCGGCCGCGGCCCAGGTGGATCAGCCCCTGGGCGGCGTACTCGTTGAGGATCTTCGTGGTGGTCTCGCGTGACGTGCCGGCCAGTGCGGCGACCTGTTCGTGGGTGAGCTGGATCTGGGGTCCCCGGCCCAGGAGACGGCGAGGCTCCTGCTCGGCGAGCAGGCACAACGTGGTGGCGACGCGCTGCGGGACGCTCTTGAAGACCGTGTCGGAGAGACGACGCTCCAGCTGGGAGACCCGGTTGCCGAGGATCTCGGAGATGCGCGCGGCGATCCGTGCGTCGGAGAGCAGGAAGCGCTGCACGTCGGGCCTGGTCATCACGCAGACCGTGACCTCGTCGAGGGCCTCGGCGAAGTTGTCGTGCATCTGCTGCCCGAGCAGGAGCATCTCGCCGAAGATGGTCCCGGGCGTGAGGATCGCCGTGGTGAGGGCACGCCCGTCGGGGGAGACCCGGAAGATGCGGACCCGTCCCTGCTTGAGGATGAACAAGGTCTCCATGGGCTGGGGTGGTGAGTAGAGCAGCTCACCCGGGGTGAACTCGCGCATGGGTGCGGCCGCGGCGATGGTGGCCATCTCCTGGTCGTTGAGGTCAGTGAAGATGTCCACCTCGGACATGCACCAGAGATCCTCTGACCCGTGTCCGCGACGTTCCACGTCGTCCAGCTCCTCACGACGTCCCGGAGCCCACGGCCGATCGCCGACGGCCTCGAGGTCGCCCAGTCGTTCCACCAGACAGTACGTCGAGGGGGCCAGCGCTGCATGTGCCGCGGCGTCGTACGTGTCGGGAGAACCGGCGGTGCGAGTCCGAGCGCCGTCGATCTCCTTCATCTCGTCCCCGCAGTGGTCGACGTCCGTGACCGGATGAGCCGACGGCGCCCGATGCGGGACAGCCCGATCGCCACCACCGCACCGGCGAGGACCAGTGCGAACCCTGCCGGTCCGATGGACGTGGCGGTGTTGGCCAACCAGTGCTGCACCGCGGCCGCAGCGTCGATGACCGGGTCCTGGGTGGGTGCTCCACGGAGGACGCGGATCTCCCACCAGCCGTAGTACGCGACGTATCCGCCGACGAGCACCAGCACCGCGCCCCCCGTGGCAGGGACGGCCCGGCCCACGCGTCGAGCGGCACCTACCAGTGACTGCTGGGCCAAGGCCACGGCGAGCGCGGCCGTCCCGACCACCAGGCCCATCCCGGCGGCGTAGAGGAGGAACAGGCCCGCACCGGTCAGCGGGGAATCGGCTCGAAACGCCGACACCACGACCGCCAGGAACGGGGCGATCGTGCAGGTCAGGCTGGCCAGCGCGTAGGAGACCCCGAAGCCGAACATCGATCCCCACGACCGGGTGATCGGCGTCTGTCCGCGTGGCCGCGCGCGACCAACCGCGATGCTGCGGCCGGCGAGCAGCCACAGCCCCACGCCGGCGAGAGCGAGCCCGACCGTCAGGCTGAACCACGGCAGGTATCGCTGCGCCGAGCTGGCGACAGGGGCGACGACGAGACCGAACACGGCGAACACCGTCGTGAAGCCGGCGGTCATCGCCCCGGTCATCATGAGCGCGCGCGCGACGGCGACCGCACGGCTCGGCTGGTCACCGGTGACCAGGAGGGTCAGGTAGGCGGGGAGGAGGGCGAAGCCGCACGGGTTGAGGGCGGCGAGCATGCCCGCCCCGAGGGCCAGGGCACCGCTGGCGCTCAGCACCGTCAGTCCGCGAGTTCCGCCACCCGGGCGGACAGCACGTCGTCGTCGAGGTAGCCCTCGCTGACGACCCCACCGTCCGCGTCCAGGATCACGTACGTGCTCTGGGCGGTGACGTTGAAGTGCCGCCAGATCGCGCCGTCCACATCGATGAGGTGCGTCGGTCCCTCGACCTGGCGGGCGAAGTCCCGGATGTCTGATGCATCCGCCAGGCCACCCACCCCGACGACGTTGACGCGGCCGGCGTACTCCTGGGCGATCGTCTCCACCCGGCCCGCCTGGGCCCGACAGGTGGGGCACCACGGTGCCCAGAACCACAGCACCGCCGGCTTGCCGGCGAGCTGCTCACCGTCGTACGACGCGCCGTCCAGGTCCTCCCCGGTGAAGCCCAGGTCGACCGCGCTCGAGCTCGATCCAGACCCGCTCCGGGTGTCGCTCCCGGAGGCGCCGCACCCACTGACGACCATGGCGGTGGCGAGCAACAGCCCGGCAAACATCTTCAGGTGCACAGCGCTCTCCTCGGTGGTCGACGTCGCCAGTGTCACCGGAGATGGGGTGCGGCTCTGTGACCGGGCTTACGGAACTCCGTGCGGATGAGGCGTTTCCTCGAGATGACGGGGACCGCCAGGTCGCCGGCTCCCGCGACAGCTCCCAGGAGGCGCGTCGATGGCCCACCGAAGGATGTCGCTGATGGCAGTCTCGATGCTGGCCCTGGTGACCGCTTGCTCCAGCGTCGCCACCGACACGAGCACGGATCCGGAGGAGGGGTCGATCGGCCAGGATGTCGCCGCCGCCCGCGAGGACGTGCCATCAGCGCTCGACGACCCCACCAACGCGACGTTCCCCGACCCCCTGATCGACCCCGAGGACCTCGTCTCCGGCGGCCCGCCACCCGACGGCATCCCGGCGATCAACGCCCCGAGGTTCGAGCAGGCCGACCAGGTGGACTGGCTCGAGGACGACGAAGCCGTGCTGTCGCTGACCGTGAGCGGCGAGACCCGGGCCTACCCGCTGCGGGTGATGACCTGGCACGAGATCGTCAACGACGTCGTGGGCGGGACACCCGTGGCGGTCACCTACTGCCCCCTGTGCAACTCAGGCGTGGCCTTCGAGCGCACCGTGGCCGACCGGGGTGTCCTCACCTTCGGGACGTCGGGACTTCTCTACGCCGACAACCTCGTCATGTACGACCGGCAGACCGAGTCCCTGTGGCCGCAGCTCACGGGGCAGGCCTCGGTGGGCGAGCTCACCGGCACCGAGCTCGTGGCGATCCCCATGGGCACCGTCGCCTGGCGCGACTTCGTCGCCGCCGACCCGACAGCCCAGGTGTTGTCGCAGAACACCGGCTTCGACCGGCCCTACGGCACCAACCCGTACTCGGGGTACGACGACCCGGACGGCCAGCTGCTGTTCGGACTGCCCACCGACCTGGACACGCGGCTCCCGATCAAGGAACGGGTGGTCGGGCTGGTCGACGGATCGGTCAGCGTGGCGGTGGTGCGCAGTCATCTGGCAGGGAGGGATCCGTTGGAGGTGACCGTGGGCAAGCGCCGGCTGGTCGTCTGGCACCGGCCCGGACAAGCCTCCGCCCTCGACACCGACACGATCGCCGGCGGCGCCGACATCGGTACGGTGGCAGTCTTCGTCCCCGTGCTCGACGGCGAGAGGCTGCACTTCACGTCGGACGACGAGGGATTCGTGGACCGAGAGACAGGCAGCAGGTGGAACGTTCTGGGACGAGCCACTGCGGGACCTCTGCGGGGAGCCGAGCTCGAGCCCTACCGACACCTCGACACCTTCTGGTTCGCCTGGGCGAGCTTCCACATCGACACCAGCGTGGTCGGACCGACTGATCAGAAGGGTGGATCATGAAGGTTCTCTCCTGGTGGAGCAGCCTGGAGCGAGCCACGCGACCCGTGCATCCGGTCACCCGGCGTGTGCTCGCAGAGCGGTGGGCGGCGCTGCCTCACGGGGTCAGGACCGAGCAGCAGATCCTCGGGCGTCACGCAGTGGGGTGCGAGGGCACCCAGGGCGTGTTCCCGAAGTGCGACCTGACCTGCTCACCCTGCTACCACTCCAAGGACGCCAACAAGGTACGGGTCGACGGGCCCCACACGCTGGCGCAGGTGGAATCCCAGATGCGCCTCCTCCAACAGGTGCGGGGACCGCGGGCGCACGCGCAGCTGATCGGCGGCGAGGTGTCCCTGCTCGATCCCGAGGACCATGCTGCTGCGCTGGCCTCGATGCGCGCCCACGGCCGCGAACCGATGTCGATGAGCCACGGCGACTTCGACAGCGCCTACCTGCGGGCACTCGCACTCGACCACGACGGATCCCCTCGCTTCCGTCGGCTCTCGTTCGCCGCGCACTTCGACTCCTTGATGCGAGGTCGGACCGGGATTCCCCGGCCGAGGAGCGAGGTCGAGCTGAATCCGTTCCGGGCCAGGTTCGTGGAGATGTTCCGAGACCTGCGCCGCGACCACGGCGTGCGCTCCTACCTCGCGCACAACATGACCATCACCCCGGCGAACCTCGACCAGGTCGAGCACGTGGTCGCAGAGGTGAGCGCCATGGGGTTCTCCATGCTGTCCTTCCAGCCCGCCGCCCAGGTCGGGGACGAGCGCCGCTGGACGGGAGGCGACTACCGCACGGTCGGCATCGACGACGTCTGGGACCGCCTCGAGGCCGGGCTCGGCCAGCGCGTCGCCTGGCAGGCGCTGCAGTTCGGCGACCCGCGGTGCAACCGCTCCGCCTTCGGGGTCCGCGTCGATGGTCGCTGGGTGCCGATGTTCGACCCCGACAACGAGGCCGACCTGCGCACGAGGGACCGCGCCCTCGATCACTTCGGCGGCGTGAACTTCGGCGGTACGCCTCCGCCGGTGCTGGCGGTGAAGGTGCTGCGCGTGCTCGTCCGCCACCCCCGCGACGTCCCGGTCGCAATCGCCTGGGTACGACGACTGGTCGGGAGGTCCGGGGGAGTCCGTCGGGCCTGGTCCTCCTGGCGTCGTGGGGCCATCGCCCCGATGACCTACGTGGTCCACAACTTCATGGACGCCGCCGACGTCGCGCCTGCGTGGAAGCTCATGGAGGAGGGCCAGGTCGCGACCGACCCAGCGATCCTGGCGACCCAGGAGCGGTTGTCCGCATGCACGTACGCGATGGCGCACCCCGAGACCGGCCAGCTCGTGCCCGCATGCGTCCAGCACTCGTGCCTCGACCCGGGCGAGAACGAGCAGCTGCGTCGACTGCTCCCGCTCACCGTCGTCACCCCACCGCGGGGGCGGGACCCTCTCGCGGGCGTCGAGGAGCCCCGGACCAGCGGCGTCGTCGGGAAGCTACGGTGACGGACATGTCCCGCGAACACCCGGACCACCCGCTCCCCAGCGTCGACCACCCCGCCAGCCCGGACGGTCCGCGGCTCCCACGCCTGCTGGTCTTCGACGTCAACGAGACGCTCTCGGACATGTCGCCCATGGCGGGGCGATTCGAGGACGTCGGCGCTCCGGCCCACCTGGCGGCCACCTGGTTCGCCGGGCTGCTGCGCGACGGCTTCGCGCTCACCGCAGTCGAGTACAGCGACACGTTCGCCCACGTCGCGGCCGAGTCGTTGCGGGTCGCCCTGCACGGCGTGGACCTGGACAGGGGGGTCGCGGAGGCGGTCACCCACATCATGGACGGGTTCTCCGGGCTGCCCGTGCATTCCGACGTACCCGACGGCATCCGGGCTCTCAGTGCTCTCGGGATCCGGCTGGTCACCCTCAGCAACGGGGCAGCCTCCGTCGCCGAGGCACTTTTCGACCGAGCCGGCATCCGCGAGCACTTCGAGCACCTGCTGACGGTGGAGGACGCCGGCCGCTGGAAGCCGGCACCCGAGGCCTACGCGTACGCCCTGCAGGAGTGTGGTGTCGACCCGGAGGACGCGATGCTCGTGGCGGTCCATCCCTGGGACACCGACGGGGCGTCCCGCGCGGGCCTCGCCACGGCCTGGCTCAACCGGACCGGTGGCCCCTACCCGGAGTACTTCAGCGCACCCGACCTCCGAGCGACGTCGCTGGCCGACCTCGCCGACCAGCTGAGCTGAGCCGGGGGCACCACCGTCGGCATCGGTTCCTAGCTCCCCCCGCGGGCACCCGTGATCGTCATCACCACGCCGGCGTGGTCGGAGGGCCACAGACCGGTGACCGGATCCTTGGCCCCCGGCTCGGCGCCAGTGACCTCCCCCGCAACGACCCCCAGCTGCTGCCCGGGTCCGGGCCTGGCGAAGATCATGTCGATGCGGTGCGTCCAGCTGCCCGGTGCAGCCTCGTCGACCCGCTCGTTGAGCCCGGAAGTCCAGCCCTGGTTGGCGGGCCGCCACTGCAGCCACGTGTCGGTGAAACCGCCCCAGCCGGTGATCAGGTTGTAGGGCGCGGAGTGCGGTACGGGAATGGGGTCCGTCGCCTTGGTCGTGTTGTCCAAGGGGTCGGAGTTGCAGTCGCACGCGATCACGGTGGTCCGGTCCGCCGCCGTCGTCTCGGCCAGCAGCTCCTGTGCCTGGCCGAGGGCCGCGAGCGAGCTGAAGGCTTCCAGGTGCGTGTTGACGAAGCGGAACGACGTGCCCGAACCGTGGGCCACGTCGACCCACCCGTATCCCCGGATGATGTCCAGGGGCGACCCGCCCACGTTCACCGGAACCTTCGTGTCGTACTGCGCGCTGCCCTTGTCCAGCACCCGCAGGTTGCTGCTCGCGCGCAGCAGGATCACGTCGCGCATCGTGAGCCGGATGTCGCGACCCTGGCTGACGGTGCCGAGCGCCGGGTTGCCGAGGAACGCGGGGGACTCGAGGTCCATCTCGGTCTGGATCACGACGGCCTTGTACGGCGTGCCCTCCTGGCGCAGGTCCTGCAGCAGGAGCTTGAGGTAGTCGTAGTCGACGTGCTGCGCGTTCGGGGTGCCCAGAGGCGTCGAGCCGAAGGGTGGCGGCAGCTCCAGAGGGCCGCTGCGCCACAGTGCGACCTCCTGGAGGCCGACGAGGTCGGGCTTGGCGGCGGCGATCTCCGCGGCGAGCAGCTCGCTGCGCCGCGGGAAGTTCGTCTGGTCCACGATGCTGCGCGTCGTGACGTTCGAGTTCCCGAGAGCCACCAGCGCGTCCAGGCCCGTCTTGCCGGCAGTTGCCGCGATGGGACGTTGGATGTTGACCCCCAGGTAGAGGTTGCGGGTCATCACAGTCGTCGTCGTGCGGGCATCATCCGGACGTGCCTGTGCCGGCAGCGTGCCCGAGGCCGCCACGGCGACGCTGAATCCTGCGGCAGCGACAACGGCTGCCCGAACTGACCAACGGCGAATCGGAAGCCTCATCATCGATGTTCCCTCCCAGGAGTCCTGCCCAGCATGGGCGCGAGCAGCGGAGTTGACCAGACCTGCCGACGAATGCCGCGACCGCGGGGCAGGATTCCCCCGATTTGGACTAGACCGGCGGCTGCTCGGGCGGTGAGGCGGGGCGGAGCACACGCCGCCCGTCACCGGAAGTCGCGCGAGGACGCCCGCGCCTGCAGCACAGCACCGGCTCCCGGCACCACGACGTCGATGGCCTCGACCCGGTCGGCGACGAGGTTGGTGACGCCCTCGTTGCGCTCCAGGCGCCCGCGGACGACGACGGCGACCTTGTTGCGCGCGGCTTGTCGATGCGCCTTCATGACCCCGATCGAGCAGACGACGTTGAGCATGCCGGTCTCGTCCTCGAGGTTGAGGAAGGTGACGCCCATCGCGGTGCCCGGCCGCTGCCGGTGGGTGACGAGCCCGCCGACGTGGACGCGGCGACCCGCCTCGGCAGTGGCGAGCTCGGCGATCGAGCGGACGCCGGCGCGCCGCAGGTCGTCGCGCAGGTGCTCGATCGGGTGTCGCTCGGGCGAGACGCCCGTGGCCCACAGGTCGGCCAGGGTGATCTCGGGATCGCTCATGCCGGGAAGGGTGGGCGCGGCGGGGGCGGGTGTGGTGCCGGGCAGGTGGTCGGAGCCCTCGGCGAAGCCGGCGGCCCACAGCGCCTCGCGGCGGTCCAGCCCCCAGGCGTCGAAGGCACCAGCGGTGGCCAGCGACTCCAGCTGCGCGGTGGTGAGGTCCGCCCGCCGGGACAGGTCGGTGACGCCGGTGAACGGCGCCTCGTCACGGGCGGCGACGATGCGGCGCGCCACCTCGAGCCCGATGCCGCGCACCGAGTCGAGCCCGAGCCGGACCGCGAGAGCGCCGTCGCGCCGGTGGGCGGGGACCGGGTCGGGGGTGCCGGGCACCCACTCGACGCGGTCGAACCGTGGCCGGCGGCACGCGTCGAGACCGGTGGCGTCGACCGGGCCGGTCGCCTCACCCTCGAGCGCCGCCTCGAGGTCGGCCTGCGCCGAGGAGCGGGTGACATCGGGACGGCGTACGTCGACACCGTGGCGCCGGGCGTCGCCGACGAGCGACTGGGGGGAGTAGAACCCCATCGGCTGGTTGCGGAGCAGGCCGACCAGGAACGCCGCGGGGTAGTGCAGCTTGAACCAGGAGGAGGCGTAGACCAGCAGCGCGAACGACAGGGCGTGCGACTCGGCGAAGCCGAAGTTGGCGAAGGAGAGGATCTTCACGTAGATCGAGTCGGCGAGGTCACCGGTGATGCCGCGCCGCTGCATACCGGCGTAGAGCTTCTGCTTGACAGACTCGATCCGCTCCACACCCCGCTTGGAGCCCATCGCCCGCCGCAGCAGGTCGGCGTCGTCGCGACTGCAGTCGCCCAGCGTCACTGCCATCGCCATCAGCTGCTCCTGGAACAGCGGCACGCCCTTCGTGCGCTCCAGCACGGGCACCAGCTCGGGGTGGTCGTAGGTCACCGGCTCCTGCCCGGTGGCCCGGCGCACGTAGGGGTGGACGGCCCCGCCCTGGATGGGGCCGGGGCGGATCAGGGCGATCTCGATGGCGAGGTCGTAGAACTCGCGCGGACGCAGCCGAGGCAGCGTGCCGATCTGCGCCCGACTCTCGACCTGGAAGACCCCGATCGAGTCGGCGCGGCACAGCATGTCGTAGACCGCGGGCTCCTCCTTGGGCATCGTCGCCAGGTCCCACCGCTCGCCGAGGTGGTCGGCGACCAGGCGCATCATGTGGTCGAGCGCGCCGAGCATGCCCAGGCCGAGCAGGTCGAACTTGACCAGGCCCATCGTCTCGCAGGCGTCCTTGTCCCACTGCAGCACCGTCCGGCGGTCCATCCGCGCCCTCTCGATGGGGCAGACCTCGCCGATGGGCCGCTCGGTGAGGACCATCCCGCCGGAGTGGATGCCGAGGTGGCGTGGCGCTCCCAACAGCTCCTCGGCGAGTGCCACCACCGACAGGGGTACGTCGTGGGCGGCCGGGTCGCCCGCATCACCCGCGATGACGGACTGCCAGCCGTCGATCTGCTTGGACCAGGCGTCCTGCTGCCCCTGGGAGAAGCCGAGGGCCTTGGCCGCGTCGCGCACCGCCATCCGGGGTCGGTAGACGATGACGTTGGCCACCTGGGCGGCGTTGCGACGCCCATAGGTGTCGTAGACCCACTGGATCACCTCCTCGCGCCGGTCGGAGTCGAAGTCGACGTCGATGTCGGGCTCCTCGTCGCGGTGGGCGGAGATGAACCGCTCGAACGGCAGCCGGTAGAAGACGGCGTCGACCGCGGTGATGCCGAGGGCGTAGCAGACCGCCGAGCTCGCCGCGGACCCACGGCCCTGGCAGAGGATGCCGCGGCCCCGGGCGAAGGCGACGATGTCGTGGACGATGACGAAGTAGCCGGCGAAGTCCTTCTCGGCGATGACGCGCAGCTCGTGCTCGAGGCGCTCGCGCGCGACGCGCTCGTGGGGGACGCCGGCGTACCTCTCGGCGAAGCCGCGCTCCGCCAGCACCCGCAGCCACGAGTCGGCGGTGTGGCCTTCGGGGATCTGCCGCTTGGGCAGGGCGGGCGACGCCTTGCGCAGGTCGAAGGCCAGCTCGTCGGCCAGCGAGACGCTGCGGGTGACGGCACTCGGGTACGCCGCCAGCGCCGCGGCCGTCTCCGCGCCGCTGCGCAGGTGGGCGGAGCCCGACAGGTCGAGCCACCCGTCCAGGTCGGCCAGGCTGCGTCGTGCGCGCACCGCCGCCATCGCGCGAGGCCAGCCGGTGCTGCTGCGGGGTGGCGTGGTGGACGTTGCCCGCCGCGACCACGTCGAGGCCGTGGTCGGCGGCCAGCCGGGCGAGCGAGGCGTTGGTCGAGTCGGCACCCGGTCGGGGCGAGAGCTCGACGAGGACGTGCTCGAGCCCGAACAGCGACGTCAGCCGGTCGAGCGCCTCGGCCGCCGCGCGCGCGCCGTCACGGACCAGCGCCTGCGGGACGAGGCCCTTGCGGCAGCCGGTCAGCACCGCCCAGTGGCCGCGCCCACGCTCGCCCAGCTCGTCGAGGTCGTAGACCGGTCGCCCCTTCTCGTCGCCGCGCAGGTGGGCATCGGTCATCGCCGCGGCGAGTCGGTGGTAGCCCTCGACCCCGCGTGCCAGCACGAGCAGGTGGCTGCCCTCGGGGTCAGGCACACCGTTCTGCGGGCCCGTGAGCCCCAGGGACAGCTCGGCGCCGAAGACGGTGGGCAGGTCGTAGGCCGCCGCTGCCTCGGCCAGCATCGGAGCCGCGTGGAAGCCGTCGTGATCGGTGAGCGCGAGCGCGTGCAGACCCAGCCGGACCGCCTCCTCCACCAGCGCGGCCGGTGAGCTGGCGCCGTCGAGGAAGCTGAAGTGGCTGTGGCAGTGCAGCTCGGCGTAGGGCGTGGCTGCGGCGGGCCGCTCGATGGCCCGGGGTTCGGCGGAGCGCTTGCGCCGAGACACGGGGGCGTCGTCGGCTCCCGGAAGTCCGCTGAGCCGTCGCTCGAGCTCCTTCCAGTGCATGGCGGGGTTGTTCCAGCCCATCAGGGCACCTCCCGCTCCGTGTGCGGGTCAGTCATAGCCGGCCTCCAGGGACCAGCCCCCGGGGGCGCGCAGCAGGAGCCAGGCACGTCCGTCGGCACCGACGACCTGGAACCGGGCGCTCGGCCCGGACGTGCCGGACCACCAGCCCTCGTCCGTGGGCCACGGACCTGCCCACGCCGTCACCGGCTGCCACGGCAGGCCCGGCCCGGCGTCGGCGCCCCGGACCCGGAAGCGACGGGGCGCACCGCTGACCACGCCACGGTCGGTCACGCACACCGCTCGTCCTGCGTCGTCCACGACCTCGGCGACCGGTGGCGTGGCGAACACCCGGACGGGTGGCGGCCCCGGCACCCGGCCCGGCCACGGTCGGTCGACCGGGCGCAGGTCGACCGCGCGCTCGCCCCAGGGGACCAGCGACTGCCGTGCTGCTGGGCTGCGGCCGCCCTGCAGCACCGGACGGCGTACGGCGTCGAAGCCGACCATGCCCTGCACCCGGGCCACGCCGCGCTCGACGAGGTCGTCGCCCGCGCCGCCCCACAGAGCCTCGCCGTGGGCGGCCGCGGGCTCGACGACCTCGGGCACGAACCTGATCCGGTCGATCGGGGCCCGGACCGTGCCGGACTCCTTGCGAGCCCTCAACGAACCGCCGACGGTGGCCGACTGCAGCTGCCAGTGCACCCGGTCGACCAGGTCGCGGGGGCCGAAGTGGCGCGGGTGCAGCCAGGTGCGCGACGAGCAGACGACGCCGTCGGACTCGGCCTCGACCCGCACGCCGGTGGCGACGAGCTGGTGGCGCGCCAGCTGGGAGACGAATCGCTCGGCGGTGGTGCGCACGCTGAAGGTGATGGCCTCGACCGAGTCGAGAGGAGGCTCGAAGGCCACGTCCGCGTCGAGCTCGGGCGGCGGTGTGCGGGCGGCGAAGAGCGTGCGGTCCTCGCCCCGGGCCCGTCGCCTGACGTCGGCGCCGTAGGTGCCGAGCCGGTGCTCGACGGCCTCGCCCGGCAGGTCGGCGAGGTCACCCAACGTGCGAAGGCCGAGCCGCTGCAGCAGTCCGACCAGGTCGCGTCCGCGCTGCCCGTCGTCCTGCAGCACGGCCACGGGCAGGCCGCGCAGGAACGCCGCGGACCCGCCCGGCGGGACGACCACCCACGACTGCACGTCCGCCGTGCGCGCTGCCTGCTCCGCCGTGAACAGGTCGTCGGCGATGCCGACCCGGACGTCCCAGACACCGCTCTCGACCAGGGCCTGGCACGCCGTTGCGGCGGCGGCGGTCTCGGTGCCGTACCAGCTGCCGGGTGCCCGTACGGCGAGCAGGCCGGGGCGCAGGGCTGCCACCCCGGGGCGCAGGTCCTCGACGAGGGCCAGGACCGGCTCGAAGGCACGGGCGTCGCGGTCCGGGTTGGCCGGCAGCAGCACCAGCTCGGGGCACCGGGCCTGGGCGTCGCGGCGGCGCTGCCCGCGGCGTACGCCCTCGGACCGGGCGGCTCCGTTGCACACCTCGACCACGTTGGCGCAGAGAACGGCGGCGGGGGAGCGCCGCGACCGCGCGGCCTCGTCCAGTGCGGCGACCACCGACCAATCGGGGCACCACACGACCATCACCCTCATCGGGGGCTCATCTCAGGCTCACCCGGACAGCCGTCGGATCTCGCGCACCCGCCGCTCGACGCGGTGCACTCCCGGCCAGGTCAGGTCCGCGCGCTGGGGTGGCCGCGCACCACGATGCACGACGACGCGCGCACGTCGCTCCTGCAGCTGTCCGGTGCCGGACTCCGGGCCGGTCCAGCCGGACTCCTCGATGCTGAGCCTGGCCTCGACCCGCGGCCAGTGGCCGTGGACCACCAGTACGGCGGAGCGGGTGCGCAGACGTGAGTCGAGGACCCCCGCCGTCCGCTCGTCGACGGAAGCGGGCGGGCGCAGCACCACCACCCGGAGCACGTCGACCAGTGCGGCCGTCACCTCGAGCCAGTGCTCGCCGGGATCGGGCACCAGCACCGTGCGCGAGAGCTCGATCCCCAGCTCGACCGCAGCCTCGGCGCCGAAGTCGGCGCATCCTGCGAACCCCACCCACTCGCCGGCCCGGGAGGCTCCCGCGGCCAGGGCGAGCGCCAGGGATGCGGAGTCGACGGCGTAGGTCGCCCCGGCGTGCAGGGACACGAGGTCGGCGAGTCCGGGCAGGGTCGGGACGGGCTGCACGCCGGGCTTGCGCTCCATCGCTGCCACCCGCTCGCGCAGCTGCTCGACCACCGAACGCTGCGGATCGAGCGCGGCGACGGAGCGGGTGGACGACATGTGCCTATCGTCGAACAAGTGTTCGAACGAGTCAAGCGGGACTTCGGACGGCGCATCCTGCCATGTATCGGCCGCCGGTCGAGGTCTACCGTGTTGACCAGGAGCCGATGAGGAGCGGGCGTGAGGATTGCTGTCGCCGGTGGCACGGGAACGGTCGGGCGTCATGTCGTCGACGCAGCCGAGCGCGCCGGACACGAGGCCGTCGTCCTGAGCCGCACGACCGGAGTCGACCTGTCGACCGGGGTGGGGCTGGACAGGGCGCTCGACGACGTCGAGGTGATCATCGACACCGTCAACAGCCCTCGTACGTCGCGGGCCCCGGCCACGGCGTTCTTCGTCGAGACGACCCGACGTCTTCAGGAGGCCGGCGCTGCCCGGGGTGTCGAGCGACTCCTCACCTTGTCGATCGTGGGCCTCGAACGCGTACCCGGCTACGGGTACTACCAGGCCAAGCTCGATCAGGAGGCGGCCGCGCGACAAGGTCCGATCCCGGTCTCGATCGTCCGGGCCACCCAGTTCCATGAGTTCCCCGCCCAGATCCTGGCCCGCACCCAGGCCGGGCCCCTGGCCCCGGTTCCGCGGATGAGGATCCAGCCGATCGCAGCCAGCACGGTGGGCGAGATCCTGGTGGAGGTGGCGACCAGCCCTGCGAGACCCCAGGCCGTCGAGGTCGCGGGGCCTGAGCCCGCGGACCTCGTTGACCTGGTCCGAGCCCTCCTCGCGCGCCGGGGACAACGAGTTGCCGTCATTCCGTTTCGTGTCCCCGGGGGCGCCGGGACGGCCATGAAGGACGGCGCCCTTCTCCCTGGTGCTGGTGTGCGCCTCGTCGGGCCCACCTTCACCGACTGGCTCGACAGCGATGGCGAAGCGAGCGGGCAGTAGCGCTGCTGGCGGGTGGGTGGGAGTGGAACCCGGAGATCAGGAGTGCTGGCGCAGGTCCCGGCGCGCGAACGCGGGAAACGCCAGTGCAATCAGCGCCGCCGTCAGCCCGGCCAGCACGGCTGCGTGGCCCCAGTCCATGCCCTGGGTCAGCGGGTCGCCGCCCAGGTAGTAGTAGAACGGCGACACCTTCGCCCACCCGGCATCGCTGAGGTTGCCCATCGCGTTGACCACGTGCAGCACCAGTGCCGCCGCCACGGGGACGAGCACGGCGGTCCGTACCAGTCCGGTCAATGCGCCGGTGAGGAGCGCCAGGGCCCCGAACAGCAGCCCGATGAGGGTGAGCAGGACACAGGTGGCCGCCACGTTGCCGGGATCCATGCCCATGCCTCCCAGCGCGTTGCCGGCCAGGACGCCGGCGAACGTCGCGACGCCCACCGCCACGCCGTAGACCAGCATCGTCACCGCCTTCTCGGCCAGCACCCTGCTGCGGGAGACGGGGTTGGCCAGCAGCAGCCCCATCGTGCGGTCGGCCTCCTCGCCGGCGAGCGCCTTCGCCCCGAGGGCGACGGTGACGACCATGACCGCGATCGGGGCGACCATGCCGAAGCTCTCGACCTGGTAGAAGCCCTCGGGCGTGGACAGGTTGCCGCCGCCGAAGAACGCGAGCATGGACTCGGGGATGGCGTTTCCGAGGTCCAGCAGTGTCTCGTCGAGCGAGCTGTAGACAGGTCCCAGGAATGCGCCCATGACCACCACCATGGTCGCCGAGACCACGCTGAGCAGGCCTTGGTGCTCGGAGGCGCTCTTGACCCAGATCGCGGACACCCGTGCCGACCCTGCCAGGCGGTCCGCGAGCTTCGCTGTTGCTGGCAGGCCACGCGCCCAATCGAGCAGGCTGAACCCGGTGGAAGGGCCGCGGAGGTCGCGGCGGTTCAGCCCGACCAGCGCGGCAGTGAACAGGAGGGCGGTCCCGCTCGCCAGGACCGCCAGGTGCGCCCAGTCGGGGCCGTTGAGCAGCGGGTCGCTCCCGGACAGGTAGTACCACGGGAAAGCCTTGGCGGCCTGCTCCCACCCCTGGACGACAGGAAGCAGGCCGGCGGCGAGGAACGACACCACCATCACACCCGTCGCGCAGCCGACCGCGACACCGGTGCGGCCGGTTGCAGCGCCGATCGCCAGGGCGAGACACCCGTAGAGCAGCGTGCTCAGCGTCAGGTGCAGCGTGTAGGCACCGACGTGGAGGCCGGTCACGTCGACGTCGAGGAGGACCGGTGCCAGCGCGCTGGCACCCCACAGGGCCAGGCCCGCGGCGGCGACCAGCACCAGCATGGCCGCGGCCTTGGCAACCAGCACGTGGCTGCGGCTCTGGGGGTTGCCCATCAGCAGCGACAACGTGCCGTCACGCTCCTCGCCGGCGATGGCCGCCGAGCCGATCGCGATCGCCAGGCCGCCGAGGGCGAGGGCTCCGTAGGAGTTGTAGATGGCGCTGTAGGCCAGAGACGCGATGTCGGCGCCTTCGGGGATGCCGATCAGCGACAGCACCGATGCGGGCAGGTCCGAGTAGACGTCAAGGTCGAGGTCGCGGTAGACCGCCATCGCGAAGGCGAGCAGCGTCGCGAGGCTGACCACGCCGATGGCCATCCCCCTCCATCGGTCGAGGAGGGCCTTGCCGAACACGCCGGTGAGCATCAGCCGTGCGCCTCGGCCACGTCGTGGGCCGACTCCACGTCGTGGTAGTAGGTCAGGAAGATCTCCTCGAGGTCCGCCTCGTGGATGGCGATGTCGACCACCCCGTAGTGCGTGACACGCGACAGGAGCGAGTCCATCCTGCCTTCGTAGGACAGGTGCACATGGTGGCCCTCCACCCCCACGTCGTGGGCGCCGGGGAGGTCGTCGAACACCGAGGCCGGGGCAGGGCGATCCAGCTCCAGCTCCACCCGGCGGATCCCCTTCGACCGCAGGCCCGCCACGCTCTCCACCGCGATCAGCCGGCCGCGCCGGATGATGCCGACCCGGTCCGCGACCCGCTGCACCTCCGACAGGGTGTGGCTGGAGAGGAAGACGCTCGCCCCGGCTGCGACGACCTCACGCATGAGCGACTGGAGCTCGCGCTGCACCAGGGGGTCCAGCCCGCTGCTCGGCTCGTCCATGATGAGCAGCTGCGGCCGGTTCATGAACGCCTGGATCACCCCGACCTTCTGGCGGTTCCCCGAGGACAGGTCACCCACCTTCTTGCCCAGGTCCGCTCCGAGCCGCTGCGAGAGCTCGTCGACGTAGGACCAGTCGACGCCGCCGCGCAGGTTCGCGAAGAAGGTCAGGGTGTCCTTGCCGGTCAGGTTCGGATACAGCGCCAGGTCGCTGGGCAGGTAACCGATGTGGCGGCGGATCTCCACCGACTGGGCCTGGCAGTCCATCCCCAGGATCGTCGCCCGCCCCGACGTCGGTCGGATCTCGTCCATGATGGTGCGGATCGCCGTCGTCTTCCCGGCGCCGTTGGGGCCGAGGAAGCCGAACACCTCACCAGGGCGTACCTCGAGGTCGAGGTCCACCAACGCCTCCACGTCGCCGTAGTGCTTGGTCAGTCCCTCGGTGTGCAGGGCGGGCTTCTCGTTCATCGCGTCGTCGTCGGGGTGTGCTCGGGCGCCGCCGTGTGACGCTCGCCGAGCGATGCGTTGTCCTCGATGCGGGACATCTGATCCGCCTCTGGATGGGTGGGCGCGTGTGGCAGTGCCGCGCGGTGAGGCGGGGGCACGGCCGGGATCGCCACGATAGCGCGCGCGACGTCGTGAGACCTGTGCGAGCAGACGTGCCGACGGCCAGTGGCGCTCAGTGCAGGCCGAGCGCGGCCATCTGCTGGGCCGTGAGGATTCCGCCCTTGTCGGCAGCTGCGCGGAAGGCCGGCAGGTGCGTCTCCAGCGAGGCTCGCCGCAGGTTCGTCAGCACCCGGGTCAGGGACGCGTCGCCGGTGACCTGAGCCAGCAGCTCGTCGTAGAGCGCGACGTTGACCACCTCGCCGTCGGCCCAGGCAGTCGCTGCCGTGGCGAGGTCGGCCGGTGCCGCCACCTCACCCAGGTAGGGGTTGTCGGGGACGGTCACTCCGCGTCGCTCCAGCTGTCGCGCCAAGGCCTCGACGTGACGCAGCTCCGCGGCGCGGATCGCGACGTACGGCTCCACCTGGCCGAACTCCTCGATCACCGCGGAGTAGGCCGCGTAGGCCGCGTACTCCCCGTCGGGGGACATCAGGGCCTCCCAGACCGCTGCGCTCCCCGGATCGCCCTCCACGGCTCCGGGTGGCTGCGCGCTCCCGCCAGCGCTCGTGCTGGCGGACCGGGGCCCGGTTGCGGACTCGTCCGTGCTCTCGGCGCCACACCCGGTGAGCAGCACCAGTGCGACCGTCGCGGCGATGGTGGTGCGGCGGGTTCGACGGGTCTTGGTGGTCACGGGGAACCCCTATCCAGTGGGCGATGGTGCTTACTCCAACGATACCCGGGGGGGTATTGTTCCGCCAGGGCGTCTGAGCGACCTTGGCGGGACTGGGTGATCGCCCGCATCGTGTCGGTCGACGTGACGGTGGTCCCAGGTTTCATGGTGGGTCTACTTCTCGGTGGTGTCGTGAGGAGTGGTGTGGCTCAGACCGGGGGCATCGGGTCGTACTGGATGTAGCGGCGGACCTCGCGGGCGCGCTCGACGTCGGTGAGCCGTGCGACGAGGTGCAGGGCCATGTCGATCCCGGCGCTGACGCCTGCGCTGGTGATGAGGTCGCCGTCGTCGACGAAGCGAGCCTCGACGTCGGTGATGACGGTGGGGTCGAGCTCGGACAGCAGGTTGAGCGAGGCCCAGTGGGTGGTGGCCCGACGGCCTGTCAGCAGCCCGGCCGCAGCGTAGACGAGGCTGCCGGTGCAGACCGACGCCATCAGGGGCACCGATCGACGGAGGTCGCGAACCCACGTGAGGTGGTCGGGGTCCTGGAGCATCGGCCGGGTGCCGGGGCCCCCCGGATGGATGAGCACGTCGAGTGGCGGGAGCGTCGCCGAACGAGTGGTGTGCGCCCAGCACGAGCGACTTCGCACCGACCACGGGCGCACCGTCGATCGACAGGCAGAACACGTCCCAGCCGTCCTCGGGGTACTCCTGGGTCCAGTGGGAGAGGACCTCCCACGGTCCGACTGCATCCAGCTCTTCGACCCCGTCGAAGACGAGCAGACCGATCTGGCGTCGCTTCGAGACCGGTGGCTGTCCGTCGTGGTCGGGTGCGATGGGGGTCGAGTGGCTCATGTGATGCCTCCTGGGGTTGCCGTCCGGGAACGGGGCTAGATGATCGGGAGCAGTCGGCGGTCGTGTGCTGCAGTGGCGGTCAGTGCATGTGCAGGTGGCCGCCGGCGCTGCGGGTGGCCGGCATCCGGAGCAGGGCGATGGTGGCGAACACGGCCGCAACTCCGGCGGAGGTCACGAACCCGCGCTCGAAAGCGGTGGCGGCTCCGTCGGAGGTGGTGAGTGAACCGGCCGCGGTGGCGACAGCGGAGAGCACCGCCACACCGAGGGCCGCCCCGATCTCGTGGCCGGTCATCATGAAGCCGGAAGCCATGCCTGCGTGCTGGTCGGGGATGTTGCTCATGGCGGCCGCGGAGACCGCGACGAAGACCATGCCGGCACCCAGCCCCACCACGAGCAGCCCGGGCAGCAGGTCGACGACGTACGACGCGGCGGGCGTGGCCCTCGACAGCAGCAGCGACCCGCCGGCCACCACGGCCAGCCCGCTCGTGGCGATCCCGCGGGCAGAGGCGTGGCCGGCGACGTGGCTCGCGAGGTGGGTGCCGACGACCAACGAGGCGGCGAGGGGGAGGAACGCAAGTCCGGCCGTGAGCGCGGAGTAGCCGAGCGTGGTCTGCACGAAGTTGGTGGTGAGGAAGATGGTGCCCATCAGCAGCCCGGTGATGGCGAGCATGACGGCCGTGGACCACACCAGCGACGTCACGGACCACGTGTGCGGATGCACCAGCGGGGCCGCGGCGCGGCGCTCGACCAGGAGGAACCCGGCCAGGGCCGCGGTGGCCACCGACATCCCGGTGATCGTGTGCAACGAGACCCAGCCGTACGCCTCGGTGCGGGCCAGGGTGTACATCAGTGCGACGAGGCCGGTGACGACGCTGGCCGCGCCGAGGACGTCGAAGCGGGCGATGCCGACCCGGCTGGCTCGTTCGCGGGGGAGGAGGTGGGCTGCAGCGGCCAGGGCGGCGACCCCGACGGGCACGTTGATCCAGAAGATCGCCTGCCAGCCTGCCCACGTGGTCAGGGCGCCTCCGACGGTCACGCCCGCGGCGATGCCGAGGCCTCCGATGGCCCCCCAGAGGGCGAGTCCCCGGGCGCGTTGGGCGCCGGTGTAGGTGGTCATGATGATGGCCAGTGCGGCGGGGGTCATCAGGGCGGCTCCGGCACCCTGCAGGGCGCGGCCGGCGATGAGCTCACCGGCGGAGGAGGCGAACCCGCTGACCAGGGATGCCGTGGTGAACAGCGTGAGGCCCGTCATGAACACGCGGCGCCGAGGCAGGAGGTCGGCGACGCGACCGCCGAGCAGCAGCCCGCCGCCGGAGAGCAGCAGGTAGGACGTCACCATCCACTGCAGGTCGCTGCTCGCCAGACCCAGGTCGCGTCCGATGACCGGCATCGCTGTGTTGACCACCGAGATGTCGAGCACCACCAGCACCTGGGCCGCCAGGGCGAGGACCAGCACTGCCCATGAGCGGTGCGCATGCGGTGCGTGGGAAGGTTCGTCGGTCGAGTGGAGTGCGGGCGTGGATCGCGAGCTGTGGGACATGGCGTGCTCCTGGGGATGCGGATCGGATGGATCAGGTACGGGCGTCGGGTCGACGTCGTGGGTCATTCGTCGAACGGCGCGAACTTGATGGCGGCGGCGAACGCGCCGTAGCGGTGGAGGAACCGGGCGCGGCCCTCGGGGACGCGGAGGGCCTCCTCGCGGAACGCCGTGGTGAAGACGTGCTTGAAATCGGCGCGCGGGTGCAGGTCGACGGTGTCGGCAAGGGTGCCGTCCGGCAGGTCCCAGGCGCGGAAGCCGACGACGTCGACGGCGGCGCCGGCCGAGAGAAGGTAGGCCTCAGGGCCAGAGCGCACGGTGACACCGGGGGTGTGGTGCATCGTGATGGCGGTCTCGACGGTGTCGGTGGCGGCTCTCGACAGCCCGACGTGCTCAGCGACCTCGCGCGCCACGCGAGACGAGGCAAGGGTGAAGTCGGCATCGACGGGCGGCAGGACGAGACCCGTGTCGTGCAGCATGGCGGCGGTGAAGAGCAGCTCATCGTCGACGTCGAGCCCTTCCAGCGCGCCCAGCGCGCGGGCGAACCGGTAGGTGCGGTGGCTGTGGTTGAGCAACGCCGTCGGCAGCACGTCCGCTGCGCGCTCCCGGGCTGCCCGGGTCAGAACGGTGTCGGGCGGCACGAGACGGTGCGGCGACAGGTAGGCGCGCCGGCCTGGGTGGAGGTTGGCTGCCATGCGGAGTCGACCGGTGGCATTGCGGACATGGGTGAGCACCAGGGGCGCGACCAGGCCACGGCGCTCCGCAGCGGTCATCCTGCCCGAGGTTCGCTGCACCCACGAGGAGGTGCCCAGGGTCGTGTCGTGGTGCGTCATTGCGGTCCTTGCCCTCAGCTGCTGCCTACGGGGCGGCGTCCGGTTCGGTACGTCGTACCGACACCACCGACCTTCGCGGTCGTCGGCCGACATGACGCCGGTCAAATGGCCGGGATGTGGTCGCGCAGGTCCGCGAGCAGGGTCAGGAGAGGGTCAGGTGGGCGAGCTCGCCTCTCGACGTGACGCCGGTCTTGGTGAAGACGTTGCGCAGGTGGAAGGCGACGGTTCGAGGCGAGATCCAGCACGCTTCGGCCACCTCCTTGTTGCTCATGCCCTGGCTGACCAGCTGGGCGATGCGCGACTCCGTGGGCGTGAGCTGGACCAGGGTGGAAGGGTCGCGCTTTCGAGCGGTCTCGCCGGAGGCGCGAAGCTCGGAAGAGGCGCGGTCGGCCATCGGTTCGGCGCCGAGGTGCTGGAACGTAACGAGCGCGCCCTTGAGATGCGCCCGCGCGTCCACGCGATGCCCGGCGCGACGCAGGTGCTCACCGTAGGTCAGGGCCGCGCAGGCGGCGTCGTACGGGCGATGGGCGTGTGCGTAGTGAGCCAGTGAGGCCTCGAACAACGGCGTCGACCCCTGCCGGTCGCTCAGCAGCGCACGGCCGAGCGATGCAGCCGCGTGGGCCCAATGCATCGCCGATGCGTCCGCGAACCGCTCGGCCTCCGAGGTCCATTCGCCTGCCAGCTCCGGCTGGTCGGCCTTGACCGCAGCCATGATGCGGGGAACCGTGGCCAGGCGCGTCACGACGCCGTCATGCATGCGTGCGAAATGATGGGTCGAGGCAGGGGCGTCACCCTGATGCATGGCACGGGTCCCCTTCGCCCAGTGGAGGACGTCGCCGACGAAGGACGTCATGACGCCCAGCCGTTCGCCGGCGATCAGCTCGCTCGTGGCTTCCGCCAGCTCGTCGTGGTCCGGCCGGCCCTGGAGAGCCGCCAGCAGCGTCAGCCAGGCCAGCGGAGTCGCCGCCTGCGCTGGTTGCCCGATGCTGCGAGCCAACGAGACTGCTTCGTCAGCGGAGCGGCGTACCTGCGTCCAGTCGCCGGCGGCGTACTCGCTCAGGGCCAAGCGGTGGAGTGCATAGAGCATCTCCATGACGGCACCATCCGTGCGTGCTCCGGTCAGGACCGCCGTCAGGAAGGACCGGTGCACCGTCTCGTCGCCCAGGTGCATGGCCATGTTGCCCAGGTTCGCCCATACGTCGCGGTCCTCGGCCTCCATACCGGAGTGCAGGGCGGTGCGCAGGCTCGTGAGGGCTCCGCCGAAGTCGTGGTTCGCCTCTCGGTCGGTGGCATGCAGGAGAAGGCGAAGGCACCGCACTCGCGCAGAATCGTCAGGTTCGATCCGCGTCGAGAGAGTCCCCGGCGGGAGCACCGTGCCGCTGTGCACGCCGTGTGATCCGAGCACTCCGGCAAGCGCCGCCATCTCCAGCGCCTGTTCGGGGGCCTCTTCGGCGACATCGCGTGCTGCCCGGATGAAGATGCGGTGGGCGTCCTCGGCTGATCCGACTGCCACCTCGATGCGTCCGCGCAGCCGGTCGATCGACGCGCGGAGTGCACGCTCATCGGCGATGGGGCGAGCGATGCGAAGGAGGGCTTGCGCTCGCTGGGTCGCTCCGGCGGCGTAGGCGTTGTGGGCGGCAAGGTAGAAGCGCTGCGCCCGCCACGCGTCCCCTGCGCTCAGCTCGGCCGAACGTTCGTACGCCAGCGAGGCGGCCTCGCGACCGCCTCGGTTCTCAGCGCGTGCGCCCACCACCGCGAGGTCGCCGGCGAGGTCCTCGACAGGACCGTCGGCTGCCCAGGCGCGGTGCCAGGTCTGCCGGTCCCGATCGCCGTCTGCCGTCAACGCCTCGGCCAGGCGGGCATGGACCGTACGCCGTTCCGATGCCGTAGCCGCCTGGTAGATCGCCGAGCGGACCAAGGGGTGGCGGACCTGGACCACGTCACCGCTGCGCACGAGCAGCCCCGATCGTTCCACCTCGGTGAACGCATGATCGCCCACCCCCAGGGCCCGCCCGGCGGTGCGCAGGGTGGCCAGCGTCAAGGAGTCGTCGGCTGCCGCCAGCAGCAGGAGTGATTGCGCCGGCGTGCTCAGGGTGCGGCACCGATCCAGGAACGCTCGTTCTACGCGTGCGGTGACGGGCAGGTCACGATCACGGGGGATGAGGTCGGCGCCCTGGAGCTGGTCAGCGGTCAGCGTGCTCCGTAGCTCGACCAGGGCGAGCGGGTTGCCTCCGGTGGCAGCGGTCAGCTCGGACACCGTACGTTCGGGCACCGCGACCCCGGATCGCTCCTGGAGAAGGGACCGCACGGCGCCGGCGCCCAGGGACTCCAACGCCAGGGTGGGGATGTCGCCAGGAACATCGAACTGTCGTGTCTCGTCCACTCGTGCCGCGAGCACCATGCTGACCGGTTCGGCGAGGAGGCGTCGCGCGACGAACAGCAGCGCGTCACGAGATGCCGCGTCCAACCACTGCAGGTCGTCCACCAGGCAGAGCACCGGCGCGGACTCGCTCAGCTCGGTCAGCAGTGACAGCGCTCCGAGCGCGACCATGAACGAGTCGACACGCTCGCCCTCCTCTTCGCCGAACGCCACGCCCAGCGCGCGTTGCTGCGGTGCAGGCAGGGTCTCACGCCGCCCAAGTGCCGGGCGGAGCAACCGATGCAGCGCCGCGAACGCCAGGGCGGACTCGGCCTGCAGTCCGGCGGTACGCAGCACGCACAGGTCCGAGGCGCTCGCCGCGAGGTCGTCCAGGAGCACCGACTTGCCCATCCCGGCCTCGCCCACGATCAGGACAGTGGATGCCTGCCCCTCGCGCGCAGCCTCGAGCGTCCCGGCCAGTCGGGCCCGTTCCGCGTCGCGACCATGCAGCACCTGCTCAGAGTAGGGGTCACCCCTGCTGCAGCGGATTCCCTGTGCGTACGGCTGCGACGACGTCGTCGATGGCTCGGGTCGACGCAGCCGCGGGCGCCTCGTCCACGACCAGCCCTTCGTGGGAGGAGTGCACGGTGGCGTGTGCGCGGTTGGGGGAGAGGGCGGCCAGCTGGTCCTGGGCCGCCGCCCAGCCCTCCCCGTCGAGGGACTCGGAGGCCGTGAGCACCGCGAGCGGGAGGTGGTCGAGCGTCGTGAGGGACTGCGCCTGGGCGAAGACTGCCGGGGCGACGGAGATCTCGTCGCGCCCGTTGCGGGCAGCGCGGGCGGTGGACGTCAGGGCCTGGACCTGGTCCGAAGCCGGCGTGGGCAGGCTCGGGGCGGCGGCCAGCCGGGTCAGTCCGAGGCGGGCCAGGGTGGGCAGCAGCGCGAGTCCGCGCCGCATCACTGCGTACTGGCCGGGGTAGGCAGGAATCCTGGTCACTTGATAGGGGCTGGAGCTGTCCAGGAGCACCATGCCCGCGACCTGCTCCCGGTAGCGGGCGGCGTACGTCATTGCGTAGGTGCCGCCGGTCGAGTGCCCCACCAACACGAATGGTCCGGTCTCGCCGGCTGCCCTGAGCAGGGTGTGCAGGTCCGTGGCAGCACCGACGCCGTCCTGCGGGTGCGTGGCGTCCTCGCTCCAGCCCTGTCCGGCGCGGTCGTACGCGCACACGCGCGTGGTTCGCTCGACCTGATCGGCGATCCTCGCCCACGAGGCGGAGACCTCGCCCAAGCCGTTGAACAGCACGACGGTGGGACCGCCGTCGCCGTGGCAGTCCAGGTGCAGCTTGTGGTCACCGACGCTGTGGAGACGGCCGGGGGCGGTGAAGAGGGCCTGGTCGCTGCGAAGCGAGACGTTCTCGTACGTGGCGCCGACCGACGCGAGCGCCTGGACGACGACCACCGGGATGAGCATCCACCGTCCGGGACCTGAGACCGCCCGGCGGACCTGGACGAACATCCAGACCGCCATCGCCATCGCGAGCGGCGGCCACACCCAGCTCAACCGGGTCATGGCGTCGTACCCGGGAGTGAACACCAGCAGTGCGCAGCCCGCGGCGCCCAGAAGCGTCGCGGGGACGAGCGCCCACCGCTGCGGCCGGCTGGTGTAGCGGCCGCTCAGGGTCGCGATCAGCGCCCACCCGAACCCGGACCCGACGAGCAGGGAGCCGGTGATGATGCTCTCCGTGCTGCCGGCGAACACCACCAGTGACAGAACGAGCGCCGCCACCGCGCCAGCGGCGAGGGATCCGGCCACGATGCGGGCTACCGGCCCTGTCTTCACCGCTTCGGGCGCCGCGGCGGTGTCGGGCTGGTCGATCGAGGGGTGGATGGCGGCACTCATGGCGCTCTCGCTCTCGCAGGAAGTGGATTCTGCTGTCGAGCGTGGAGCCGATCAGGCTCGCTCACCCCGGTCAGATGGCCGGGGTTGCGGATGCAGAACGTCGATGAGTCCGTCTCCTCGGAACCCTCTCGACCGGCGTGGTTGGATCGACACTCCGCAACTCTGACGAGCCTTGGGGAGGAACTGATGTTCAGAAGGAAGTTCGCTCTGTGCGCTGCCGTTGTCTGTCTGCCGCTGCTGGGAACGGCGCCTGCGGCGGCCGAGCCGCCACGACCCGGCTGCGGCTTCGGTGACGACAACCACAGCCACCAGGCAGCGCCCGGTCGGGACCCGATGAACTTGCGGCCTGGGCGTGGCGCCGGTGACGACAACCACCCGCACACCGCGCCCCCCGGCCAGGCGCCCGAGAACGGTGGCGACCAGAGCGGACCGAGGCGAGGTTGCACCGCCGCCCCGTAGCCGAGTCCCACGGCGGCCCAGATCCGTCAGCGAAGGAACATCGCGGCCCCGGGAACCGACCACAACGGCCTCGTGGCCACGGCTATGGCGAGGGCGGTGTGCCACAGACGGGATCCCTCTGCGGGCAGCTATTCGCCTTGCCAACCGCGGAAGCGGCGCAGGGTTGCGGTCTTCGGATACGAGCCGTTGGGTTCGCCGATCTCGAAGAGATCGAGCATGAGGAACAGGGGGTAGTCGGGGGCCTGTGGGATGCGCCGCAGCAGAACGTCCTCGCAGCCGATAAGGGTTTCGCCCCGGCCCCAGATCGCGGTCCAGGTGTGCGGCAGGGTGGCGTCGAAGGGAAGCTTCACCTCAGCCATGTCTGTGGTCAGCCTTGGGTCGCTGTGGGCTTTCAGTCCTGTGCGGGCCGTGCTCGGGGTGCCGATGCCGGCGGCATCGATCTCGAACACGCAGACCTCACCCGCGTCGGCCTCGTCCCGGTGCTCGGTGCCGACCAGCCAGGCGGCCAGCATGCAGCCCGGATCGCGCGTCGCGCTGACCGTGACATCGATACGTCCTGCCGATGGAGCCCACAGCAGCCGAGTCGGGGTTTCCGTCCGCACGAAGAGGCCGTCCTCTCGGTGACGGTGCGTGCCCCGGCGAGAGCCAAGCTCACCCGAGAATGTGCCGGTCTGGAGATTCGAGACGCGTATCGGTGCGTCCTCGGCTCTCCAGTCGACCTGGTCGGCTTCGATGCGCAGTCGCAGGCCCTCCGCAGTGTGGTCATAGCGTGCGGCCGAGCGGTCCGGGGTTGTCCAGTGCGGGAGGTAGTGGTCCACCCACAGATCTGGACGAACACCCGAGAAGTCGTCCTCCACATCCGGATGTCGGGGAGGGGGCGCCGGCATGGTCAGAGTCTCGGACACGACACCATGATCCACGCTGTCGGCGTGCTGCGGTGGACCAACCGTCCGGTAGTGGATGGGCTCGCGGCGGCGCAACTCCGTGGTCAACGCGGGCAGGATCGGCGATGATCGCGCACGTGGCTTCTCGTACTTCGAACTTCTGCATCGACTCGATCGACCCGTACGCACAGGTCAAGTGGTGGTCACACGTACTGGTTGACTTCCGCCTCCTTGACGAGGCGGAGATGGGGCCCGACGAGGAGGAGTGCTGGCTGGTGGGGCCCGACGACCGGGAGCTCATCTTCGCCCGGGTCCCCGAGAAGAAGATGGTCAAGAATCGCATGCATGTCTGCATACGCCCGACCGACCGCTCACGTGAGGAGGAGGTCGATCGCATCCTGGCGCTGGGCGCCACGCTCGTCGACGACCGGCGCGATGGACCGGACAAGGGGTGGGCCGTCCTCGCTGATCCCGAGGGCAACGAGTTCTGCGTGCTTACCCGTTACGTCCCCACAAGCTGAAAGGCACCATCGCGTCCCGCAGTCCGAACCTCTATAGAGGGAGTTGGCCCGGGAGTGGTTGAGGGCGCCGGCGTCCCGGTGAGGTGTCGGATACGGGACAACCGGCGCCGGGGCGGCAGACGAGGCCGAAGCTGGCTACGACGTCGAGGAGATGAAGCGCCGCGGACGCGGTCGCCCCGGCCGTGGCGCCGAGCCGATGCAGGTGGTCGCCGTACGACTCACAGCTGACGAGCTCGCTGCGGTTGACGCCATCGCCGAGCGCGAGCACATCTCGCGATCCGAAGCGATCCGCAGGGCGCTCGCCGGCTTCGCCGCGTGAAAAGTTCACGACAGCGCACTCAAACACGGAGTCCTCTCACATGACGCTGTCCAAGCGGCCGACTGGCCGCTGTGGGTCGAGCCCCTCGACGAGGATGACTTGCCGCACCGCGAGTTGCGGCTCGGCTTCGATACTCAGGCGCGCCTGCTCGAGACCGCTTCCCTCACAGTGACTGCGGCCGTACGTCGACCGCGCGCTTGGCCAAGGTCCTGAACGTTGTGGTCCAAGCAGCCCCGGCTGGCAGACCACCACACCGTCGGATGAGGGGATACGTGCACCCCCGGGGCCGGGACCTCTCCCTAAGGGGTGCGTCAGGAGGACCCTCGCGTTCGACCTGACCGTTCCTCGGAATGAAATGCGCAGACGGATGCGTTAGCATTCATGAATACCCCCCCGGGTATCGCCGACATTCTATGGAGGAATCGTGACCACCGTTCTCCCGATCGACACCCCCGGCCTCGGGGACCGCACCTATCTCGCTCACGACGGCCGCGTCGCCCTGGTGGTGGACCCCCAACGCGACTATGACCGCGTCCTCGCCGTGGCTGAGAAGGCCGGCGTTACGATCACCAACGTCTTCGAGACCCACATCCACAACGACTACGTGACCGGCGGCCTCGCACTGGCGCGCGAGGTCGACGCGGCGTACCACGTCAACGGCGACGACCTCGTGTCGTTCGAGAGCACTCCCGTCAGCGACGGTGACGTTGTCGAGGTCGGCGAGATGTCGGTGCGCGTGGTGCACACTCCCGGCCACACCCACACCCACCTGTCGTTCGCCCTCGAGGCCGACGGCGAGTCGGTCGCGGTCTTCACCGGTGGCTCCCTGCTGTTCGGCTCCACCGGCCGGCCCGACCTGCTCGGTCCGGACCACACCGACGCGCTCGTGCACGCTCAGTGGCACTCGGCCCAGCGCCTGGCCCGCGAGCTGCCCGACGAGGCCGCTGTCTACCCGACCCATGGCTTCGGCAGCTTCTGCTCCGCCACCCAGTCCGAGGTCTCCGAGAGCACGATCGGCCAGGAGAAGGCTTCCAACCCCGCGCTTACCAAGGACGAGCAGGCCTATGTCGAGGAGCTGCTCGCCGGTCTCGACGACTACCCGGCCTACTACGTCCAGATGGGCCCGGCGAACTCCGCTGGACCGGACGCGCCCGACCTGTCGGCACCTGAGCCGGCCGACCCGGCCGAGCTGCGCCGCCGCATCGAGGCCGGGGAGTGGGTCGTCGACCTGCGAACCCAGTCGGCATTCGCGGCCGGTCACCTCAAGGGCAGCGTGAACTTCGGGATCGACGGTCAGTTCATCACCTACCTCGGCTGGGTCCTGCCGTACGACGCCACCATCACCCTGCTCGGGGAGACACCCGAGCAGGTCGCCGAGGCGCAGCGCGAGATGGTCCGGATCGGTATGGACCCCGCCGCCATGGCCACCGGCAAGCCCGAGGCCTGGGCTGCGGGGGCTCCTCTCGGTTCCTACCCGGTCACCGACTTCGCCGGTCTGGCAGCAGAGCTTCGCGAGAACCCGCGCTCCGACGACCGTGTGCTGCTCGACGTGCGCCGCGGCTCGGAGTACGACGAGAGCCACATCGAAGGGGCGGTGAACGTGCCGATCCACACGGTGCTCTCGCACCTCGAGTCGATACCGCACAAGGCCCTGTGGGTCCACTGTGCGGGCGGCTACCGCGCCAGCGTGGTGGCCTCGATCCTCGCTTCCCGCGGACACGAGGTCGTCGCGATCGACGACTCGTTCGACGAGAACGCCGCGAAAGCCGGACTCATCCTCGTCTGAGACGCCTTCCTTCCCCCAGGCATCGCCCGAAACGACCAATCACGCCAAGGAGAATCCACCTCATGACGACCACGACTACCCAGCCCCGACGCCTCGATGCCGCGTCCCTGGCCGAGCACCTGGCTTCCGGCGGCGCCCCCCGCATCCTCGACGTCCGCACTCCTGCGGAGTTCGAGACCTCGCACATCCCCGGGTCCTACAACGTCCCGCTCGACACGCTGCGGGAGCACCGCGGTGAGCTGAAGCGTCACCTCGACGAGGACGTGGTGCTGGTCTGCCGCGCCGGTGGGCGGGCCGCACAAGCCGAGGTTGCGCTCGCGGGCGTTGGCCTGCCCGGCCTTCGCGTGCTCGACGGGGGCATGGACGCCTGGGAGTCGACGGGCGCACCGGTGAACCGGGGCCGTCAGACCTGGGAGCTCGAACGCCAGGTCCGTCTGGTCGCCGGCGGCATGGTGGCCCTCGGCGTGCTCGGCAGCGTCAAGGTGCCATCACTGAAGTGGGTGGCCGGCGCCGTCGGCGCGGGGCTCT
This sequence comes from uncultured Actinomycetota bacterium, assembly GCA_963843815.1. GTDB lineage: Bacteria > Actinomycetota > Actinomycetes > Propionibacteriales > Nocardioidaceae > Nocardioides. The sequence goes on from CAWJLX010000007.1 coordinate 429,608, forward strand.
CCGGTGCCGCGCTGACCAACACCTGCGCGATGGGCATGGTCCTGTCGAAGCTGCCGTGGAACCGGACCGCCTCGCCCTGCGACGTGGACTCGCTGATGGCCGCGCTCGCCGACGAAACCTCCTGATGACCGCGACCCTGGCTCTCGTTCTGCTCCTGTCGATCATGATCGGGGTTTCTCTCGGGATGCTCGGCGGGGGCGGGTCGATCCTGACCGTGCCGATCCTGGTGTACGCGGCCGGGCTCCCGGCCAAGGAGGCGATCGCCGCGTCGCTGTTCGTCGTCGGCGTCACCTCGATGGCCGGTGTGGTCAGCCACGCCAGGAGCGGACGCGTCAAGTGGCGCACGGGGTTGCTGTTCGGACTTGCCGGCATGATCGGCGCGTTCGTCGGCGGCCTCGTGGGGGGCCACGCTCCAGGAGACTGGTTGCTGATCGCCTTCGCCCTGATGATGATCGTGACGTCACTGGCAATGCTGCGCGGTCGCAAGACCCCGCCGGCCGCGGCGCACGGCAGGTCGGATGGCGAGCTGCCCCTTGGGCGGATCCTCGTCGACGGCTCGGTCGTGGGGCTGGTCACCGGGCTCGTCGGTGCTGGCGGCGGCTTCCTCGTCGTACCTGCACTCGTGCTGCTGGGTGGCCTGCCCATGTCGGTCGCCGTGGGGACCTCCCTGGTCGTGATCGCGATGAAGTCCTTTGCGGGCCTGGCTGGCTACCTCACGACCGTCAGCCTCGACTGGCCGTTGATCCTCGGGGTCACCGCCGCGGCCGTCGTCGGCAGCGTGATCGGTGGCCGGCTCGCCGGCAAGGTGCCCGAAGCGGCGCTGCGCAAGGGCTTCGGGGTGTTCGTCCTGGTCATGGGCGGCTTCGTCCTCGTGCAGCAGGGTCCGTCGTGGACGCTACCGATCGTCGCCGGCGCGCTCGCAGTCGTCGGGGTCGCCGCCGGAGCGTGCCTCTCCTTCGTGCGCTCCTGCCCACTGCGCCGGGTCATCACCGCCTGACGGGCGAGCCGTCGCATTTGAGGCGCGAGGTCGGCTTCAATGCGCAGTCGCAGGCCCTCCGCAGTGTGGTCATAGCGTGCGGCCGAGCGGTCCGGGGTTGTCCAGTGCGGGAGGTAGTGGTCCACCCACAGATCTGGACGAACACCCGAGAAGTCGTCCTCCACATCCGGATGTCGGGGAGGGGGCGCCGGCATGGTCAGAGTCTCGGACACGGCACCATGATCCACGCTGTCGGTGTGCTGCGGTGGACCAACCGTCCGGTAGTGGATGGGCTCGCGGCGGCGCAACTCCGTGGTCAATGCGGGCAGGCTCGGCGATGATCGCGCACGTGGCTTCTCGTACTTCGAACTTCTGCATCGACTCGATCGACCCGTACGCACAGGTCAAGTGGTGGTCACACGTACTGGTTGACTTCCGCCTCCTCGACGAGGCGCCCCATTGACGCCACATGAAAGCGAAAACGTCCCCGGACAACCAAAGGTGTCCAGGGACGTCTTCTCAGGTCAGACGCTGCTGACGCCGCAAACCCGCAGGTCAGCGATGAGCACGACTCAGATGTCGTAGTACAGCTCGAACGACGAGCAGCCTGATTGGCTGTCGTTGGGTAGTGCGCGCTCGCGCCGGAAAGTAGGCCTGACCTGCGTAAACGTCCTTGCGGTGCCATTGGGTCTTGTTGGCGGTGAAGGGCCGTGGCTGGGAATCTTGCGGACTGTTTGCGGACTCTCGCCGAAACGCCCGAAGCCCAGAACCAGCCCTGCGCGCTCGTCGACGGCCGTCGCGACCAACGCCGCGGCCGTCACCGATCGGGATGGGCTCGCGGAGCGACCCGGTGGGGGATCGCCCCGCGGGAAAGTTCAGCCAGCGAACGGTTCACGGCATTGGCCGCGGAATGAGGCACCTCCCGACCGACGTGCGGATCACGTGCATAACCAGCAGATGAGGACGTTCAGGCGTGCGGCGCCTAGAGCTGACAATCGTCAGAGCCGACCGTAGGCCCGGAGGGTGCGCAAAGCCCGGAGCGTCTCGATCCCGCGCCATTCCAGGGCGGAGGCGCCCCCCGGTGGTTCCCAAGTGATCGGCCAGCCCCCATCCGACTCCTGGTCACTGATCAGGCGGTCCAGGTGACCCTCAATGTTTGTGTCGTCAAACAGTCGCCTCCAGGGGCTGTCCGGCGCCGGCGCCAGGTGAACAGGGGTGAGTCCGTAGCCAGGATCCGCCGGATCCGGGCGGTACCAGTCGGCCTTGGACAGCCATTCGCCCACGTGGGCGCCGACGTTCTCAGCCCGATCTCGGTCTGGCACGTGGGCAAGGAAGACCATCACCTCGATCAGGGCGTGTGCGTCTTCGTCGAAGCCGGACTCGAGCCGTGCCCAGGTCCAGTCGGTGGCCCGGTCGAGCCACGGGTGGGTGACGCCCAGCTGGTGCAGCCGTCCGGCCAGCCCGGCCGTCGGGTTCAACCCGGGGGTGTAGGTCCAGTCCGACCAGTGCTCAGCCCGGGGGTAACGCTCCATGACCGAGAAGGCCAGGGACACCGCTCCGTCGGGGGCGGCCACTGAAGCCAACCAGTCACAGGCGTCCACGACGAGCTCCTCCGCAACTGGATCGCCTGACCCTGCCGTGGTGTCGCCCCCGGTGGCGACCAGGAGGATCCCGAGAGCGCACTCGACGTCGATGGGCAGGCTTGCCGGGCAGCGCTTGTCGGGCTCAAGGCCATGACCGAACCCGCCGTCGGGGTTGCGGTAGGCGCGGACGGCGTCGATCACGCCGGAGGCGTCGGCTCCGTCGAACAGCACGGTGGCGAGGCGGCGCTCGATGAGGCGTCCCTCGCGATCGAGAAACGCCCGGGCAGCAGCGAAGACTTCTTCGGTCACGGTCGGCAGTCTGGCAGGAGCAAGCCGGCGTGTCGGTCAGCCAAGACGCTGCGCAGCATCTCGGCAGATGCGTGCCTGGCCGGCGGCTCCTCGGTTGCTAAGGGGCGAGGAGTTGAGCTTCGGTGTTGACCGCTCCGCCTCGGGTGCGGCGTCGTGGGCCGATGGATACCGACACCCTCCCCGCCCTGATCGACGCCGATGACCCGATGCTGCGCCTGGCCGTAGCTGCCCACCTTGCGCGCTACAAAGGACAAAGCCGCGCTCACACTGCATCTGACCTCAACGCCTACCTGCGCTGGTGCCTGGAGAAGGACCTCGCGCCGCTCCAAGCGCAGCGAGCACACGTCGAGCTCTACCTTCGCTGGCTACAAGAAGTTCGTCGGCTGCGACCATCGACGGTGTCTCGGCGACTGTCCGTGCTCGCCACGTTTTACCGCACCTGCGTCATCGACCAGATCATCGAGCACTCACCCGCCGAGTACGTCCGCCGCCCACACGTCCCTGCCGAGTCACCCACCCTCGGGCTCAGCCACCTGCAGTTCGAAGCCATGCTCACTGCCGGTCGCGACTCGTCCAACGACAACGACTTCGCGCTCGTTGCGATGCTCGGCCTGCTCGGGTTGCGCGTCTTCGAGGCCACCGGCTCGGACGTCCAGGCGCTTGGAGAAGCTCGCGGCCACCGTGTCCTCACGGTTCACGGCAAGGGCGACAAAGTCGTGGCGGTCCCACTTCCACCGGCTGTCGGGCGAGCCATCGACCGTGCTGTCGCGGACCGCACCGCCGGACCGATCCTGCTCAACAGAAGCGACACACGGATGGACCGTCACGCAGCCACCCGCCGGCTACAAGCCCTCGCGAGATCAGCCAACGTCACCAGCGCGAGGATGCACCCGCACATGCTGCGCCACACCTTCGTCACCACGATGCTCGACGCCGGAGTTGACCTCCGCGACGTTCAGATAGCTGCCCGCCACGCCGACCCCCGAACCACGATGCGCTACGACCGTGCCCGCAACAACCTTGACCGCCACCCCAACTACATCCTCGCCGCCTTCATGGCATCTGCCACATAGCGTCCGCATCTGCCGATGTGCGGACACTGACACACACGGGGTCGCAGACGTGGCCGTGCTTGAGGTAGAGCGGCCATCACGTCGACGAGATGTGGCCGTCGGTGAGGTGGATGATCCGGTCACAGCGGGCGGCGACGGCCTCGTCGTGGGTGGCCAGCACGATCGTGACGCCATGGGAGTCGCGCAGGTCGAGGAGCAGGTCGAGGATCTCGGCTCCAGTGCGGGAGTCGAGGTTCCCGGTGGGTTCGTCGGCGATGACAAGCCGGGGATGGTTCATAAGTGCCCGAGCGATGGCGACGCGCTGTCGCTGGCCGCCAGACAGCCGACCTGGAAGGGTGTCCTCTCGCCCGGCCAAGCCGACGGTTGCTAGCAGCTCGGAGGCGCGTTCGCCGCCGTCGAAGGCCACCTTGAAAGGAAGGGTGGGGAGCATCACGTTGTCGCGCGCCGTGAGCGCGGGCAAGAGCGCGAAGCTCTGGAAGACGAATCCGACGGAGCGGCGTACGTCGAGGAGCTCGCGGCGGGTGGAGGTGTCGAGCCGGCGGCCGGCGAACGTGATGGTGCCTGCGTCGGGGACGTCCATGCCGCCGAGCAGGTGGAGCAGGGTGGACTTTCCTGACCCGGACGGGCCGACGAGGGCGATCACCTCGCCGGTCCCGATCGTGACGTCGACTCCGGCGAGGGCTCGGACCTCGATGCCACCTGGTGTCTCGTAGGTCTTGGTGAGGCCGCGGGCCTCGATCAGGCCAGCGGTCTCGTCCGGAATGGTCAGAGCGGTGCTCATCGCGGTCTTCCTTTCGTGGAGGCGTCAGGCGGCTGTCATTCCGACAGCGCGGCCGCGGGGGCGATGCGGTGCAGGCGTGCGACGGGGCCGGTGGTGGCGAGCATGGCAGCGAGTGTTCCGCCGGTCAGGGCGAGGGATGCTGCCATCAGGCTCGTTGTGATGGGGACGGCAGGGAGGGCCACGGTGGTGGCTGCGACGGCGAGCGCGGCTCCACCTCCTGCTCCGAGGAGGGCGGTGGCGAACGCCTCGGTAGCGAAGAGTCGCCGGATGTGGTTCTCGCTCCAGCCGACCGAGCGGAGGGTGCCGATCTCGGCGGTGCGTTCGGCGATGTTGAGGTAGGCGATGTCGGCGACCGCGAACGCGCCCAGTGCGATGGTGACCGCGGCAGCGAGGTAGTCGACCCCGCGCACCTGCACGGAGATCACGTCTCCCAGGGCAGTGCCCTCGGCGCCGGCGCGGAAGGCGCTCTGCAGGGCGATCAGCGTGGTGAGCGCCGCGACGCCGACCAGCAGTGAGGCGGCGCCGAGGAGGGTTCTGCCTGGCAGTCGTCGCAGGCTAGTGAGCGCGAGCCCGGTGACCGTTCCGACTCGGCGGCCAGCATGACGGGGTGGTCGGGCGTTGTCGCGAAGGGCGTCGATCGGGGTGGCACGGCTGGCCTGCCAGGCGGGCCACAGGCCCGAGAGCCCGGCCAGCACAGTCGCGACCGGGGCGATCAGCGCGAGGTGCCACCACGTCACGTCGAGACCGGCCGCCCATACGATCGTTGAGGCCGCCGCGGTGCCCAGGACGCCGGCGACCACACCGGTCAGCAGCAGCTCGGCCTGGAGCATGGCGAAGATCCGGCGGGCAGGCCACCCCAGACACGCCAGCACTCCCAGCTCGGCGCGTCGGGTCCGGACGGCGGCCAAGGTGGCGTTGCCGATGAACAGCACGCACACGAGGAGCATCAGCACGAAGAGCGCCAGGCTCTTGGTGTCGATGCTGGAGAGCAGTCGTACCGCGACGCCCTTCTTGACCCAACCCTCGCTGAGGGTCAGTTCGGGGCGACCGAAGTCGCCGGCGGGTAGCACCACCTGCTGGCGGATGGGGGACGAGCCGACGGTGACGTCGATACTCAGCCCCGTCTGACGGGCGATCTGCTCGGCCACCAGCCGCACCCGTTCGCGGCTGGCATCGTCGGTGCCGGTGACGCCAGCGACCCGGATCCGGATCACGCTGACAGGCTGGTCGGTCGGCCAGGCGGGGTTGATGCCCGCGAGCTGGGGGTAGCTGTTGGGGTCGTTGAACGTTGGGAGCGACTTGATGGTGGTCAGGATCGTCGGCGGCTGCTGCAGGTATCCGGTGAGGTTTCCGTTCGGCAGCAGGGAACGGCCACCCAGCAGCCGCTCCGCCCTGGCATCCCCCGGCTCCGCGTCGGGTGGGTAGTAGGTAGTCAACGGCACCTTCGATAACTCGCTGAACCCCACAATCTTGCTCGCATCGAAGATCCCCACCTGGTCGAGGTTGGGGCCTTGGAACGTGCCGTTCTGGAACATCTGCGAGTCGAACACTGGACGCGAGAGACGGCGGAATCCCACGTCGCCGGACGCCGCTGGAGCGGAATATCCGCCGTAACCGTCGTCGTAGGTGTCCGCCTTCACGCGCTTGGTTGGTTCGGCCGCCACGGCATCCCCGCGGCCGGGTGCGTATGAGGCGCTTCCTGGCCTCCAGAGGATGACCCGCGAGTTCAGCGCGCCTGGAAGGCGGTAGTAGCCCAGCAGCTTCTTGTAGATGCTGCGGTCGCTCACACTTCGCGTGCGGACCGTCTGTCCTGGCAGCGCCCCTGCCCAGTCCTCGGGGTGCTTGCCGCTCAGGCCAGTCAGCGCATCGCCATCTGGGAGCTGAAGACGTTGTACCTGCATGGTGAGTCGGTCGTCGGTCAGCGGCTGCTGCGCCATCAGCACGGGCACCTCAAGATGCTTGAACCGCTGGCGGCTGGTCTCCTGAATCTCTCGGGTCTGATCGTCCGCGGTGAGGTACCGACCGAAGACCACTGCGTCGTCCAGACCCACGAGCTTCGCCTCCTCGACCGGGTCGATCGCGGCGATCAGCATCGGCACCCTGTACTGGGTGGTGAACCCGATGTCGCCCTTCTTCCAGCCATCCCATTCGCGTCCGGGCCGGGGTGGGTTCGACCCGTCGCACGAGAGATACCCCATCCGCTCGACGTCGAAGGCGTTGCGCGGAGCCTTCTGGGCCTCCGCCCACCGCTGGCAGACCAGCACGGGCTTGTCACCGGGCGTGGCGCCGGGACGCTCGACGGCGGGCGGTTGCTCGGCGTTCGGGGCCTGCCACTTCAGTGAGCGGCGGGTGAAGTACTGGTAGCTGGTTGCGGCTGGGATGCTGGTGAGCCCGCGGTCGGTGGACCAGGTCCGGGTGAGGCGGAACAGCTGATCGGTCGCGGTCGGGTCGTCGTCGATGAGGTCGTTGATGACGACTGGGACGTCTACCGCAGGCAGTGTGTAGCCGATCATCGCCACCGGTGCCGCGACCTCGACCCCCGCAATGTCGCGGATCTGGTCCAGCTGGTCCATCGAGATGCCACCGTAGATGCCCGAGAGGTAGTTGGCCTGCACCAGCCCCTGCGAACGTTCGAGCCTCGCCGCCGTCCCCGCCTCGGACTCCTTCGACGGGGCCGGGCGGACGAGGATGTCGTAAGCGGCGCGGTAGTTCTCCTCAACCGTCCCCTGCACCTCCAACTTCGAGGTCGCTACCGCAGAGGTCAGCAGCGCGAATGACGAGGACGCCAGCACGATGGCCAAGATCACCGCAGCGCTACGCCCACGCCGCCGCAGAACCTGCCCCCAGATCACTCGAAGCACATGGGCTCCCCCTGTTGCAAACGAACTTGCCAGCCGTCCTGGCACCAGAGTGTCACGGCCGACATGAGACTGCGAGGCCTTCCTCAGCCACCCCAGAGGCATGGCACATGTCGGAATCGTCCCGGCTAGGTCCTCCGCATCGAAGAAGGCTCTCCGGCGCGACTGATCCACGTCCTCGGCCCGGCACGTCCGCGCGCTCGAGTCCGCCTGAACAACTGAAGACTGCAACCGGATCTGCCGCGTTGAGGGCGGCTACGCTCGCCCGGATCTGCCGCGTTGAGGGCGGCTACGCTCGCCCGGATCTGCCGCGATCTGCGCGCTGCTCTGCCGAGGTCCGGACTTCGTCGCGCGGGGCGAAGGCACACCCTTCGCTATGGCCCGACGGTGTACTCCCCAATGATCGTTTCGCCGTCCGATTCGTAGACCGGGACTGAGCGTGATTGACCCTCGTTGGCCTCCTGCTGAGCGCGCGCGTCTGCCGGTGTTGTCGGCATGGGTCCGTCGAGATCCTTGACGTACGCGTAACCCTGCTTGCCGTCAGTGGTGACGACGGCGATCAGGTCAGGGGACCTGCCATCGCGTTGGACGCCGAAGGTCTCTCCCTTCGCGTTGACTCCCCACTCGGAAGTTTCGGTGCGCACGTAGTTGGCGACGACCTTCCACCCCACATCTGCCTTGGCCCGGAACCTCAGCGAGGTCTGCCCTGGGTCGAGGTCTATCAAGCCGAAGTTTGCGCTCCGGGGGTCCGCGATCTCGCTCTCACTTGCCGGGGCGTCACACACGATTGATGCGCCGTCGGGGTACGCGATCCGCCCGGCAGTCAGGCAGACCACCGACACGTTGGCTGCGGTGGCGCCGTCTGGGCGCGATCCCAGGTCCACGGTGCCTGTTCCGGTTCCCGTGACTGCGATGGGCTCGCTCAAGTCGATCGCTGTTGTTGCGCCCGGCAGCGGTCCGACAGCCGGGTCGTAGCGGACGGTTTGGGTCGGCGATGGCGGTTCCGTTGCGATTTCACGGCCGTCGGAGTGTGTTGACGGTGGCGGACTGATGAGCAGTACGGCTGTTACGGCAATCGCTGCGGCGGCCACACCACCGGTGACCCCCGCGTGGATCGTGTCGGCACGCCGTCGGGCACGCCGTTGGACGATGTCGAAGCGGTCCGGAGGATCATCCATCGGGGGCGGCAGGGTGCGCAGAAGGTCGCTCAGTTCGTCGGTGTTCATCGTGTACTCGTTCGGTCGGGTTCGGTGGCTTCGAGTGCCTGACGCAGTTTGGCGAGACCCTTGGCGCTCTGGCTCTTGACCGTTCCCGTCGAGCAGCCCATGACGTCTGCGACGGCGTCCACGGATAGGTCGTCAAAGAAGCGCAGCACCACGACTTGGCGCTGACGCGTTGGCAAGGTCGTAAGGGCCCTGAGAAGGCTCAACCGGTCGTCGAGGCTGGCCGGATCATTTTCGTCCGAGTCGTGGTGTCGTTGACGGTGCAGGTCGGCGTCAAGGGTTGGTGTCTCTTGGTTCCAACGCCGGGCGCGCCAACTGGCGTTGACGCGCACCATGACTTTCCGGACGTAGGCGTCAGGTTGACCGTCTGCGATTCGGGCCCAGTGGGGCCAGGTTCGTGCGAGGGCGGTTTGCAAGAGATCTTCGGCGGCGGCTTGGTCTCCGGTCAGCATCCAGGCTGTCCGGAGCAGGGCAGGCGAGCGTGCCACGACGAACTCACGGAAGCCTGATGGTTCTGTCCGCACGCGTCCCCTCCTCTCGGTCTCACAAGTAGAACCGGCGAGACCACCAGTTTGGTTGCCTCCCGACTCGGACACACGACATCAGCCATCGCCGGGCGCAGCCGGATGTCACCGGAATGAAAGGCAGGAACCGCCCGGCATCTTGGAAGATGCGAATGCCATGCTCGCCCGGATCTGCCGCGTTGAGGGCGGCTACGCTCGCCCGGATCTGCCGCGTTGAGGGCGGCTACGCTCGCCCGGATCTGCCGCGTTGAGGGCGGCTACGCTCGCCCGGATTGCCGCGATGAGTGCACGCATTCTCTCGTTCGGCGATCCGCACTAGCCTCAGTTCGTGTCCCAGAAGTCAGATCGTCAGCAAGCTCGCGAGGTGGTGGCGGCCTATCACGAGGCTGAGCTCGCCGAACTCGTCGCGCACGTAGCCGAGGCGATTGACGGTTCCGCAGCGGCGAACTCAAGGCCTTCGACGTCGACGGGTCTGTTCCAGTACTCACGTGCCGCGAAAGAACTCTGGAAGTTCTGCAACATCGGCAACGTCCAGGTCACCGCGGGCCAGCTGCACGGAGCTCCGCCGATCGACTGGTGGGAACGCGGGACACCGAGACGCACAAGACGTCCCGTGAGAAGCACCGACCAGCGAACTTGAGTAACAGTCACGGGACCGAACGTGCCACATTCCGCCGCTTGTCGGGCGCAGGACCGACTTCCGCATCTGATGAGCGGGCCTCGGCGTAGCGCCTGAGGCCGGCGCACCTTCGCCTGGCCGACGGTGTGCAGCGTGCGCGCCACCCTCGACGGCAGCCGCGTTGCTCGACGTCAGGTCTTCACTCGTGTCTCGCTGACTTGTGTTCGTCGGCCGGCCCTACTGATCATCTCGGGCGACCCAGTCTCCGTCTGCGGGTCGTGACAACCTTTGGGTTCCACGCCTAGTCATACGGGTTCGTCAACGATCAAGGGGAATCATGAGGACCGTCAGTCTGAGCGCCGTCGCGCTTCTAGGCGGCCCTCCTCGCCCCAACGGGCACGGCCGCCGCAGCGGGCGAGACATGTCAGGGCAGGCGGCGACCATCGTTGGGACGCCCGGGCGCCAGATCACCGGCACAGAGGGCGCGGACGTCATCGTCACGAACGGTGCGACGCAGGTCGACGCGCGGGCGGCGATGACGTCGTGTGCGGACCGGTGGGGCTCGCATCATCGTTATCCTCGGCGCAGGGGCCGATACGTTCATCGCCTCCAGCGGCGGACACTCCAAGTCTTCGCGGGCACTGCCGCCGGCACCGACACCGAGGCCGACGTCATCCGCTTCAGCCGCGTCGGCCGCGTCACCTCCGGCATGGCAGGCCAGCCAAACGCCGACATCATCGACCTCGCCGACTATGGCTAACTCAGCTGGAACGGCATCCAGACCGCCCCGGGCGCGGTTTCCGCGGGCTCCGGCGGCATCCTGTGCCTTCGTTCCGCCAACGCGATCGTATGGAGCCAGAGGGTCCGTCACCGGGGGCGACACGTCGCTCGCGTGGACCGGCGAATTCAAAGGGTGGTCTTCAGCACGGCGACCGAAACGGGCATTTCAGTTCCGCGGCACCGTGAGACTGAGCACCTAGTTGTCGACGCCCCGGCGACGTTCAACCGCAACGTGCAGCTCGGCGGTGGGGACGACATCTACCGGACCAACGGCCTCGGCGGGAGGTCGTCGATGGCGAAGGGCAACAAGGGCGAGGACCGCCTGATGCTTGACGTTCCGACCCTGCGGCTCAAGGCCGACCTGGACCGCCGGGTGGATGACAAGGGCAGC
>CAWJLX010000008.1:0-193204 GCA_963843815.1 uncultured Actinomycetota bacterium
TTACTGTACTTACTTGGAGACCCAGAAATGATCCAGAAACCCTCAGGTTCAACCTGTAGGTACCATTCAGCAATTTTGGTAGTTTCTGTACCTATAGGGTACTTCCCTTGATACTAGTTTCCACCAGTAGATAATCACAAAATAAGCAGAATCAGCAACACATGGTTGTCACCATTGCCATTGTTATGTTGTTAGCTTCTCCTTGACCCTAGGAGCTGCATGACTAGGTAATAGTGTTCTGTTTAACCCTCTATTCTCTTGAGGATAGTTGTATCAGTTTTCTTTATTCTTACCTTGTCTCTTTGCTTTGTGGCTGCTAGTTAGTCTAATTGAATTGCCATTCTTGTGCATTTCTTGTCAGATTAACAGTCGTAATTTCTCGGTTATCCTTCTCCCACAAGGCCCAAGAGACCCTCAAGAATCCAGTATATTTGTAATTTGGATAATTCCTTATCTTCCAGTTGCAGAATTACCGGATTTGGTTGGATATTGGCTGAGATATTCAATTTCAAAGCCTATCTCCAACAACAACAACAACAAGCAACGCTTCGTCACGAATTGCTCGCTACTGATCAATATTCAAGCTTCAAACCTCTGTTCGATCTTCGAGGCCGTTCTTCAAGCTTTAAAACTAGCTGCCATTCATTACTTTTGAATAAGCAGTTGCGGAGATATCGATTTTTCAAGGTCAAGTCTACCATCTTCACTGGACCTCTACAACAAGAATTTCATTTTGGATAACAGCAGTTATCTTTTCTTCTAGACGGTTTCACAAGACCATTCCAAGTGCCAAAAATTTATATTTGATGCGATTCGAAAGCTCCGCAAGTTACAGCGTTATTTGCACAAGTCGTTGTTGAGATACAGCCTTCGGAAATTTTTCATTTGTTGTTGTTCATTGCCATTCAGTGGAGTTCTTCCTTACCTACACATCCTACGGTAACTCCGGTACTATACGGAGTTTTTGCATACTTCAAGTACACTTCCGACTTGAATTTTGATTGTCCAAAACTTCTTACAGCGGTGTTCTAAAATTATTTTGAGTCTTCTACACACTACTGTTCATTGAACATTCAAACAGTTAAGCTCCCCAAGACATCATCCTATTTTACTGTTCTTGCCATAACTTTGGATTGGCTTATTGGATTCTGCTCATTTTTATTTCATTGGAAAGGCAATTTATCTGAACTTTGCTTTTAGCTTTGTCATTGACATTTTGCATCCGAAGTTTCAGCTTCAAGAATTATTTTACTTCATTGATTTTTTCTTGTGCTTACTTGGGTAATTACCTTTGTCCCTTATCACAGTCCTTGGCAACCAGTTGGAAGCAGGACTTTAAACTGAATCTTGTCAGTAACTTGGAACACATCCACTTTTGTGTTGACCATTCCATTTTGCTGGCAGCTTCTCAGAAAAGGCAACGACCCAAGTTCTGCTAGTAGCAACAGTGAAAACAGACAAAGGAACAGCCAAGTAACAGCACGAAAACAAAACTTGGAATCTCTATTGCCCTTCTTAGTGACAACAACTCTTGCCTGGCGCTGTGGTCCATTGGTTGCTTGGAACAGCTTGTCATTATTGATCCGGTTAACTGGTCTAAGCAAGGGCATACCTGTGGAGGGAGCCTAAGGCTGGAAGTTGGTTGTGACTGCACTCTACAGTTGGGGCGGGACGGGTCGGACAACCGGTCACAAAGATTGTCCCGGAGGGTCTCATCCACCTCTTGTTAGCTCTTTGGTAGGGGTTCTTAACTTGCTACTCCACCTCTGAGCAATCCAGCGGCGCACTGCCAAAGGAAATAGGATTGAAAAGCTGTTTTCTACATTTTCAAGTTCATCGAATTTCAAGACTTTTCAGACATTCTATCTCTTCAATCAATTCCTATTGCAACAAGTGATTGACTAAAGACTTTTACATCAGTGTTGAAACTATCTTCTGTCCAAATTTGAGCACTTTCTGACCGTGGAGTCTTGAGATATTGCAATTTCCCTGCGCTACCTTCTTGACTTTACACTATCATCATGGTTCTTTCCAGAGCACAGAGAGCAGCAATCATGACCCACATCCTGGAGACAGTCTTTGACCAAGATGCTGATAGTGCATCTACACAAATCCCTAAAGCACAATGGCATCCAGTCCCCACATGACCTATGTGCTGAAGATGAAGCCCAGTTTGATGGTTACAAGTTCCCTACCGATGGAAAATCATTTGGCACTTTATCCAGAGGAAATGTTGGACTCCTCAAGTCATTCAAGCGCTTTGTTGCATACCAAAACTACCTTGGGACAACCTATTGGTAACTCTGACTGGCTATCTATCACCCCAGAGAGTTTGACTCCTTCAGAGTCATTGGTTTAAACACCACCCAGTCACATTGTACCACCTTCTGTTGCTGTGCTCCCAGCGGTTTTAGCACCTCCTGCTGCCATGTCTCCAGCAATTTTGGCCCCTCCTGTTGCCCACACTCATGCCCCTGCTGTGTGCCAAAGGTCCCTTAGTGCCTGTGCCTCAGAAGCCTGGGGAGTCCAAGACCTTCTGGATACCCCTACACCTTCTTCAGCTGCTTCAGTCACATCTACACCATCTTCAGTCACTTCAGTACCCCCTTGCCCACCTCTGACTACCATTCCAGACCCAATGGTACCCACTATGTCATCAAGAATTGGTTTCCAGTCATCAGAGGCACCCCCCAGCCTGCTTGCTCCTGCTATCATCCCAGTACCAAGTGTACCTCCCAAGCCACCTGAACTGCACTTTCAGACACCTCTGGTACCCCCCAATGCACCTGAAAACTGCTCCCAGATGCCACCAGTACCCCCCTGCCAATGTTACAGAGCATTCCTGGTACCCCCCTGTCACCCCAATGAGTCTATGTGTATGGGGAGTGACATTGATGACAACCCCTATCCTGTATCTCTTCAGGAACTTTGTGGGGGGAGCCATCAGTCAAAAATCGAAATTGCCTGTCATGCCACTTCATCTCCTGAAGCAAATAAGGATGAGACCACTGCCCAAGAACCACCCAGCACTCCAGTTGCTCCACCAAGGCATCCAAAAACGGACACTGAAGTCCTACAACTCCACTCCATCCTATGCAGCACAGATATGGACAGCATTGAACAACCTGTTGACAGTTCTGAAAGATTGGAAGTTCAGATGCTCCCATGCAGCATAGCCACAGATGATGCCATTGTGGATGCAGAGACTATGGATGACAACACATGTCAGTTAGATGCATCCTTTGATCAAGACACTAGCCTGGATACACTAGCATTTGAGTTAGATTCCTTCTTCTGCAGCACCCCTCCAGATAGCCATCAGCTTGAGATCACATTTGAATGGACAGATGCCCCTCTAATGCATCCTACCATAGCTTGGCAACCATCCAAAACTGATGTTACAAGTGATCCCATGAGCGTGCAGCCAGTGCCTGATGTAGCAAGTGAACAAGGACATTCAAGGAGCAGCATCTAGACTCCCTGGAAGATGGAAAGGAGCCATGTCATGTGGCAAGCTCAGAAGCTACAGCAATTGTTGTGCAACCAAGGCCACCTCCCAGTCCAAATCCCTCTACAGAGCATCATGCAGTGTCAGAGTCTCCATTGTCTAATCCCAAGTCCTGCATTGAGCCAAACCCTGCTCAATCTCTCACTGATCATCAAGTTTCTGCCAGAGTACTATTGGAACAGATCAGTATCAAGGCAAGCCATGGAGACATTGATGCCACAGTAGCTACAGAACATCAAATTGGACTAGTGGTGAAACAGCCAACTGCCCCACCTTACCAGTTAATTGATGGGAAAAGATGGGGAGCAATAATGTGTTTCCTTCTGCATGTCCTTCTTTCATCCAGTTACAATTGGGATTCCTCCATGCTTGATGAAGCATCTACAGTAGGTGACAAGTGGATCAACCCTGCAGGCACATGGCCTGCTGCAGCCCCCAACTTCTGTCAGGTGATTGCTATTTGTGAGTCCAATTATGGAGAAGGCACAAGTCTTCCACATCTGAGACACAGAGCGTTTTTGGATGTGCTGTCTCCAACACCAGACACCCATCCCATACCTTACAATGGTTGTCCTCCCTTCATGCTATGGGGAGATTCACATGCCAGTGCATGCATTGCAAACAGAAATGGAGAGGTTGTACTCAAGCCTTACTGTGACAAGACCATCAAGACCAGCAGACTCCCATCTACAGAACAGACGCCGGGATCACCTACGTGGTGGCCGCGGGCAACGACTCGGAGGACGCGAAGAACTCGACGCCCGCCGCGTACGACGAGGTGATCACCGTCAGCGCGCTGGCCGACTTCAACGGCAAGCCGGGCGGCGGAGCGGCCACGACCTGCCGCTCCGACGTCGACGACACCTTCGCCGACTTCTCCAACTACGGCGCGGACGTCGACATCATCGCCCCGGGCGCTGTGCATCAACTCGACCTGGATGCTCGGTGGCTACAACACCATCTCCGGTACGTCGATGGCCAGCCCGCACGTGGCCGGCGCGGCCGCGCTCTACAAGGCGAACCACCCGACGGCCTCCCCGGCCGCGGTGAAGACCGCCCTGCAGAACGCCGGCTCGCTGGACTGGAACAACGCCGACGACGGCGACTCGGTCAAGGAGCGTCTGCTGGACGCGCGCACCTTCTGACCGCGCACAGGTGGCGCGGGACCCGGCCGGTTTTCGGTCGGGCGCCCGTGTCCGTCAGCCGGTGGTGCAGGCCCGGTGCAGGTAGGTCCGGCACTCGGCGGCGGTGAGGTCGCGTGGGAGCCGCTCGGCGGCGAGCCGGCGCAGCTCGACCACATCGAGGGCCCAGACTCGGACCACGTCGCTGCTCGCCGAGTCGGTGGCGAGGAAGCGGCCGTCGGGCGAGAACGCCACCGACGAGATCTCGTGCGGCGCCTTCGGCAGTGAGAACAGCCTGGTCCCGTCGGACGCGTCCCACAGGATGGTCAGCCCGTCGAGCCCCGCGGTGGCGATCTGCTGGCCGTCCGGGCTGTAGGCGATGTCGATCGTCCCGGCGTCGTGGCCTTCGAGGGTGAACAGCTCCTCGCCCGAGGCCACATCGACGACGCGGGTCGGTGCGCCCACGGCAGCGATGGCCAGCTGCGTGCCGTCGGGGGAGTATGTCGGGTTGTGACCGATCACCGTGGGCGACGTACTCAGCTCGTCGGCCTCCCACTCCCAGCGGACGAGCTCCCAGCCCACCGGCATCCCCCGGTCGAGGGCGAATTCCAGTGCGGCCACGACGCTGCCGTCGGGGCTGAACACCGGGTCGCGGAACCCACGGCCGTCCTCGGCCACGAGCCGGGCCCGTACCTCGCCGTCGGCGTCACGGACGTGGATCGCGGTGTCGTCGGCCTCCACGACGTGCCGCCCGTCCGGGCTGAAGTCCGGCCCCCACCGCCACTCGCCAGCGGGTGAGGCGACGATCAGATCCTGGGTGGCCAGGTCCCACGCGATGACGCCGAGGGCCCCGCCGACGCCGAGGGCCCCGCCATCGGGTCGCAGGCTCAGCGCGCTGGGTGGGTCGCGACGGTCCCCGTCGACCGCCGGAGGGCTCAGTTGCTGCACCGCGGCGCTGTCGGGGTCGGCATCGTACACGTTGATCACGCCCTCGCCGATGGTGAAGAGCCGGCCGTCGGGGCCGAACGCGACGCCGGTGGCGTCGCTGGCCTGGCGCACGTTGCGCACCTCCGCGTCGCCGGACGGCCCGACGTCCCAGACCAGCGCGGCGGTGACGCCCTGGTCGCCGCCCGCCAGCCGGGTGCCGTCCGGCGAGAAGGCCAGGCCGACCACGCCGCCGCTGGCCGGCGCTCCGGAGAGCCGCAGGTCGGACCGTGCCTCGTCGCGCTCGACCGTGTAGAGGCGGATGTCGCCCTGCTCCTCACTCACGGCCAGCCGAGTGGAGTCGGGAGACCAGGCTAGGGCATGCACCCCGGTCCCGGCCTCGTTGAAGCGGTACACCGCCTCACCGGTCGCGGCGTCATGGATCCGGACGCTCCCGTCGTCGGCGCCGACCGCCACCCAGAGCCCGTCGGGACTGTATTCGGCCCCGCGGACGGCGGGCTGGTCGCCGCCGAGCGTCTGCCGCACCTCGCCGGTGGCCGCGTCGACGATGACCGCCTCCGGCGGACCGCCGCGGGTGACGACCACCGACCGGCCGTCGGGGCTCAGGTCGACGTTCCCCCAGCCGCCGAACCCGTCCAGGACCGCGACCCTGGTGCGGCCGTCCGCATGGAGGGTGGCCACCCGGACGACCTCCTCGTCGGGCCACATTCCCGCCACCCGCTGTGGTCCGCCGGTCGAGAACGACGGCGACCAGACCGGCCCCTCGCCCTTCACCTCGGCCAGCATCTCCTCGCTTCGCGGATCCCACACGCGCAGGGCCCCGTCGTCCCCGGCCGTGGCCAGCCGGTTACCAGGCCCGAACGCGACGTCGTTGACGTCGATCCCGTGGCCGGCGAAGCTCTGCACCTTCTCCCCGGTTGTGGCGTCGAGCAGCTCGACCAGGCCGGACTCCTCGCGCCCCTCGGTCGCCAGCAGCCGCCCGTCCGGGCTCCACGCGACGGTCCCGCCGGCGCCCTCGGCCAGCAGCTCCAGGCGGCTGGAGACGACGGCCGCGTGCAGCGCCTCGACAGCCTGCCGTGGCGGCTGGTCGCCGGCGAGCCCAGGGGCCGTGGCCTCCAGCGCGAGGAGCACGGCGAGCTCGGGGTCGTCCTCGCGAACGGCCCTCGACGCGGCCGCGAGCTCGCGCACGGTCGCCAGGGCAGCCTCACGATCGGCCCGGCGGCTCTCCCGCAGGGCGAGGCCACCGGCGACCAGCGCCATCACGAGCACCCCGACCACGCCGGCCAGCAGCCCGCGCAGCCGACGGTTGGCCCTTGCCTGCTCGCGGAGCCGGTCCTCGGCCGACCGCGCCTCGGCCCGAGCCAGCGCTTGGCTCGCGTCGAGGAAGTCCCGCTCGGTCGGCGTGAGGTCCGCCGAGGCCGACGCGTGCCACTCCAGGGCCTTCGCCAGCCGCGTCCCGCGGTAGAGCTCGCTGTCCGGCCGGTCCATCGTCTCCCACGACTCGGCGGCCGTGGTGAGGTGCCGCAGGATCAGCTGCCCCTCGGTGTCGGCGTCCAGCCACCCGCGGAGCCGGGGCCAGGCGCGGGCGAGCGACTCGTGGGCGAGCTCGACGGTCTCGCCGTCGGACGTGACCAGCCTGGCGGCCACGAGCATCTCCACGATCTCCTCGTGCGTGGCGTCCGAGGCGAGGACATGCCGGGAGACCCGGCCGCGGGTCGGCTCCCCGGAGCTCACCGGGACCACCAGCCGGAGCAGCAGCGCCTGGGCCGCCCGCCGTTCACGCTCACCGAGAGCGAGGAAGACCCGCTCGGCGCTGCGGGCGACCGCGCCCTGGATGCCCCCCGAGGCCCGGTAGCCCTCGACGGTCAGGGTGCGCCCCTCGCGGCGCTCCCAGGTCTGGGCGAGGGCGTGGGACAGCAGCGGCAGCGCCCCCGACTCCCCGGAGACCTCGTGCACCAGGAGGTCGACCAGTCCGGGCTCGAGGAGCAGCCCGGACTGACGCGCGGGGCCCTCGATCGCGCTGCGCAGGTCCGCCTCTCCCATCCGTCCCAGCAGGTGCAGGCCGCGCTCCAGCGTGCGGGCGAAGGCGCGGTGCCCCGACACCGGGGCGAGCCGGTCGGCCCGCAGCGTCAGCACGAGGTCCGTGCCGGCGTCCGCATGCCCGGCCAGCGTGTCGAGGAACGCGGTTCGCTCGGACTCGTCCTGACAGAGGGTGGCGACCTCCTCGAGCTGGTCGACGACCAGCACCGCGCGCGGACGCAGCCCGCCGACCCGATCCAGCGCGGCCATCGGGTGTGCCCCCGGCGTCATGACCGAGACAGTGCGCCCGTCGCGGCGGAGACCGGCGGCCACCCCGGCGCGCACCAGGGACGACTTGCCACTGCCGGACGGGCCGACGACGGCCACCACGCCCTCACGGGCCAGGAGGTCGCGACAGGCGGCGACCTCAGCGTCCCGGCCGAAGAACCGCTCGGCGTCGTCGACGTCGTAGCGCAGCAGGCCGCGGTACGGGCTCACTGAGCTGGGGTCGGTGTCCTCCGAGCCCGGGACCAGGTCCGGGTCCTGGAGCAGGATCGACTGCTCCAGCGCCGCCAGCTCCGGTCCCGGGTCCAGACCCAGCTCCCCGGCCAGAACCGCGCGGGCGCGTTGAAGGGTGGCCAGGGCCTCGCCCTGCCGACCGGCCTGGTACTGCGCCCGAGCCAGCAGCCCCCAGCGGCTCTCGCGGAACGGCTGTTCGGCGACGAGCCGGCCGGACTCGGTGAGAACCTCCCGCCAGGCCCCGGAAGCCAGCGCCGCCTCGACCCGGAGCTCCTCGGCGTCCCGCCGCAGCTCCTCCCAGCGCTCCGCGGCCGCCTCGCCCGGCGACCATCCCTCGAGCTCGGCAAGGGCCGGGCCGTACCAGAGGTCGAGCGCCTCGGTCAGCGCGTACCGGGCCCGGTCCGGCTCGTGCAGAGCAAGGAGCTCACGACCGCGACGGAGCAGCGACTCGAACCTGAGGGCGTCGATCGCGTCGTCGGGCACGTCGAGCACATACCCGCGCCGCGCCGTACGGACGGCGTCGGACCCGAGGGCCTTGCGGATCCGAACGATGCTCCCCTGGACGACCTTCGCCCAGGTGGTCGGTGGGTCCTCGGCCCACAGGGCGTCCGCCAGCCGGTCCGGGCTCACCATCTCTCGCGGGCTGATCGCCAGGGCGGCGAGGACCACCCGGTCACGCGGCGCGAGCTGCTCACTGTCGCCGTCGACGGCGACCGGGCCGAGCAGTTTCACGCCCATGCTTCGAGGGTCACGCCGTTGACCTGCCCCGTCAACACCGTCTTTACCCCACCGTTACCGCTCTGCACGCCGGCGACACCACTGTGACCGATACCTGGGCGCACCGGGTCCTCAGGACCCACGTCGAAAGGAAGTGGACCCATGTTGGCCACCGTCATGCTTGTCATTGCGTTCCTGACCTTCCTGGCGGCACTCGGACGAGGTGCCACCCCCAAGAGCGAGCGCCTGCCCGTCAGGGCGTGGGGCGTCGCGGACCTGATCGGCAACGTCGTACTCGGCGCCCGGCGGCTCGCAGAGCTGCACGAGCGCGATCCGCGGACCCCGCCCCTGGACGACCTCGGCGCTTCCCGCCGTCATCTCGCCCGCCCGGAGCCCCAGGATCCGCACTGGTGAGACCCACGTCAGCAGTGCGTGCGGAGGTGCCGTGACTGCCAGAGGATTCGCACCTCCGGCCCGACAGTTCCAGGGTGTGGACCGTGCCCTGGACGCCGGTGCTGGAAGACTGATCCGTATGGGTGCTCTTGGGCCCTGTGAACCAGTTCCTGACCGACAGGTTCCACCAGATCGCGAGCACCATGAGCGTGCCGATGGTCAGCATCGGGGCGTAGCTGAGGCTGCTCCAGGCGAACTCGTCGCTGAAACGGCACGCCGGCGGTGTGAACGGAAAGATGAAGTAGACCGAGATCACCGCGGTCTCGGCGACGGCTACCAGGTTCATCCTGGCGCCTTCGGCGGCACCTGGGTCTCCTCGGAGAGGTGGGCGGAGGCGTCGATGGCGGTGATGGAACCTAGACCTGCGCTGGGACGGCCGTAGAGAGCCGCGGCCAGAACCGACGAGAAATGGTCTGAACTCCGACCATTGACGTCTCGCGGGATCGTGTTCAGACTGGCCCGCATGTCCGCCCAGCCGCACGAGCACCTCACCGCTGCGGTGCTGCGGCCGGTGCGCGGCCACCACGCCTTCGAAGGATGCGTGGAGCAGCTCGCGACTGCCATCCGGCTCGGGGTCTACCCCGTCGGCAGCCTGCTGCCGCCGGAGCGCGAGCTCGCCGAGCGGCTGGCCGTCAGCAGGGCGACCCTGCGGGAAGCCATGGCCGCGCTCCGCGAAGGCGGGCTGGTCGAGACCCGACGCGGTCGCGGTGGCGGCTCGATGATCACGTCCCCGACCCGCGGCCGCTTCCGCGGCGGGCTGTCCCGCGTCTCCGCCGAGACGAAGTCCGAGTGGCTCGACGCCCTCGAGTTCCGCCGGGTCGTGGAGCCGGGCGCCGCACACCTCGCGGCCAGCCACGACCTCTCGGAGCCGGACCGCGACCGACTCACCGCGACGGAGCAGGCCGTGCACGATGCGTCCGGCAAGCGGGCCCACCGGCAGGCCGACTCCCGCCTCCACCTCACCATCGCCTCACTGAGCGGCTCGTCCCGGCTCCAGGAGGCGGTGACCTCGGTGCAGTCGACGCTGGACTCGATGCTCGGCGCGATCCCCTCGCTGGAGCCCAACATCGCGCACTCGCACCGCCAGCACGGCCTCATCTGCAAAGCCATCCTCCACGGGCGCCCCGACCGGGCCCGGAAGGTGATGGAGGACCACTGCGACGACACGTCGGCGCTGCTGCGCGGCCTGATCGTCTGACCCGACACCCACCCGACCGGAGCTGGAGACCACGTGAGCACACGCAACGACCGCCACCTGACCATGGACGACCTCCGGCACCGCATCGACGCCGGCGAGGTCGACACGGTCGTCCTCGCTTTCACCGACATGCAGGGGCGCCTCCAGGGCAAGCGGCTGCACGGCAGGTACTTCCTCGACCACGTCGTCGGGCACGGGACCGAGGGCTGCAACTACCTGCTCGCCGTCGACGTGGACATGAACACCGTGGACGGCTACGCGATGACGTCGTGGGAGCAGGGCTACGGCGACATGGAGTTCGTCATGGACGAGCAGACCATCCGCCTGCTGCCGTGGCTGCCCGCGACGGCGATGGTCCAGTGCGATCTCGAGTGGTCCGACCACCGCCCCGTCGTGGCCAGCCCGCGCGCGATCCTGAAGGCCCAGCTCGACCGGCTGGCCGAGCGCGGCCTCGTCGCGCTGGCCGGCACCGAGCTCGAGTTCGTGGTCTACGAGGACACCTACGAGGAGGCGTGGCGCAAGGGCTACCGCGACCTCGTCCCCGCCAACCAGTACAACGTCGACTACTCCATCCTCGGCACCACCCGCGTGGAGCCGCTGCTGCGCGACATCCGCAACCAGATGTACGCCGCCGGGCTGGACGTCGAGGGCGCCAAGGGTGAGTGCAACTTCGGTCAGCACGAGATCGGCTTCCTCTTCAACGAAGCCCTCACCACCGCCGACAACCACGTCGTCTACAAGAACGCGGCGAAGGAGATCGCTGCCCAGCACGGTCGGTCGATCACCTTCATGGCCAAGCCCAACCAGCGCGAGGGCAGCTCGTGCCACATCCACCTGTCGCTGCGGGGCGCCGACGGCGAGCTGGTGTTCTGGGACGCCGGACGCAGGACGCGCGTACCCCGCTCTACGACCACTTCATCGCCGGCGTGCTGGCGACGGCGGCCGACTTCACGCTGCTCTTCGCCCCCAACATCAACTCCTACAAGCGCTTCGCCGACGGCTCGTTCGCCCCCACCACCCTCGGCTGGGGCCTGGACAACCGCACGTGCGCGATGCGTCTGGTGGGCCGGGGTTCCGCCGCCCGGATGGAGAACCGCGTCCCCGGCGCCGACGCCAACCCCTACCTCGCCCTGGCGGCGATGATCGCCGGTGGGCTCCACGGCATCGACCACGAGCTCGAGCTGGAGCCGGAGCTGACCGGCAACGCCTACGCCTCCGACAAGCCCCGCGTGCCCGACACCATGGGCGTCGCCCGCCAGAGGTTCCACTCCTCGGACGTGGCCCGGGCGGCCCTGGGCGACGAGGTCGTGGAGCACTACACCAACATGGCCGACATCGAGCTGGCGGCCTACAACGCCGCCGTCACCGACTGGGAGCTCGTACGCGGCTTCGAGAGGCTGTGATCACCCCACGGAGTTCTGCTCCTCCTCCGCATCGCTCCCCGTCCCACAACTCCGCGAGGTCCCCGAAGACATGAGCACCCTGATCAACCCGACCACTGGCATCGAGCTCGACGTCTCGCCCGCCTCGGCGACGCTCGAGGACGCCGACACCGCCATCGCGCGGGCGCACGAGGCGTTCCCCGCGTGGCGTGACGTCGCCCCCGGCGAGCGGGCCCGCCTCCTGCGCACCTTCGCAGCGGTCGTCGACTCGCACCTCGAGGAGCTCGCGCAGCTGGAGGTCCTCAACGCGGGACACACCATCGGCAACGCCCGCTGGGAGGCAGGCAACGTCCGCGACTGCCTGAACTACTACTCGGCGGCGCCGGAGAGGCTCTTCGGACGACAGATCCCGGTCGCCGGCGGCACCGACATCACCTTCCACGAGCCGCTCGGGGTCGTGGGGATCATCGTCCCCTGGAACTTCCCCATGCCCATCGCGGCCTGGGGCTTCGCCCCTGCACTAGCGGCGGGCAACACCGTCGTCCTCAAGCCGGCCGAGCTGACCCCGCTGACCGCGATCCGGATCGGCGAGCTCGCGCTCGAGGCCGGTCTGCCGGAGGGCGTCCTCACCGTGGTCCCGGGCAAGGGGTCGGTCGTCGGCGAACGGTTCGTCACCCACCCGCTGGTGCGCAAGGTCTGCTTCACCGGCTCCACCACGGTCGGCAAGCAGATCATGGCCGGTTGTGCCGACCAGGTGAAGCGGGTGACCCTCGAGCTCGGCGGCAAGAGCGCCAACATCATCTTCGCCGACACCGACGTGGCCGCGGCAGCCTCGAGTGCGCCGTACGCCGTCTTCGACAACGCCGGCCAGGACTGCTGCGCGCGCTCGCGGATCCTGGTGCAGCGCTCGGCGTACGACGAGTTCGTCGGCCGCCTCGAGACCTCCGTCAAGGCCCTGCGCGTGCTCGACCCCGCCGACGAGCAGAGCGAGATGGGCCCGCTGGTCTCCGCCGGCCAGCGTGACTCCGTGCAGGCCTACCTCGATCGCGCGAGGATCGCGTTCACCGGCGTTGCTCCCGAGGGGCCGGGCTGGTGGCTGCCCCCGACCGTGGTCGAGTCGACGGACACGGCCGAGCCGGTGTGGCGCGAGGAGGTCTTCGGCCCCGTCGTGGCGGTGATGGCCTTCGACGACGAGGAGGAGGCCGTGGCGCTCGCCAACGACACGGAGTACGGCCTGTCCGGCTCCATCTTCACCGCCGATGTCGGTCGGGCGATGCGGGTGGCGCGACGGGTCGAGGCAGGCAACCTCTCGGTCAACAGCCACGCCTCGGTGCGGTACTGGACGCCGTTCGGTGGCTACAAGCAGTCGGGCCTGGGCCGCGAGCTCGGACCCGACGCGCCGAACGCGTTCACCGAGGAGAAGAACGTGTTCATCGCCCACTGATCCCCGGCGGGATCGCACTGTTCAAGCACCTACGGAGAGGGAACTGGCATGTCAGGACGCATCGAGGGCCGGACGGCAGTCGTCACCGGCGGCTGCAGCGGCATCGGGCTGGCGACCGTACGTCGCTTCGTCGAGGAGGGCGCGCGGGTCGTGATCGGCGACATCGACGACGCCGCCGGCGCCGCGCTGGCCACCGAGCTCGGTGGACCAGAGGTGGTCACCTACGTGCACGTCGACGTGACCTCCCCGCAGGAGGTGGACGCGCTGTTCAGGACGGCCAAGGACACCTACGGCTCGGTGGACATCGCCTTCAACAACGCCGGCATCTCGCCCCCGGAGGACGACTCGATCCTCGACACCGACCTCGAGGCCTGGCGGCGTGTGCAGGAGGTCAACCTGACCAGCGTCTACCTCTGCTGCAAGGCCGCCCTCCCCTACATGATCGAGCAGAAGCGTGGCTCGATCATCAACACCGCGTCCTTCGTGGCCGTGATGGGTGCGGCGACCTCGCAGATCTCCTACTCCGCCTCCAAGGGAGGCGTGCTGTCGATGTCGCGTGAGCTCGGGGTGCAGTTCGCCCGCGAGGGTGTCCGGGTCAACGCCCTGTGCCCCGGTCCGGTCAACACGCCGCTGCTCAAGGAGCTGTTCGCCAGCGACGCCGAACGGGCCGCCCGTCGACTCGTCCACGTGCCGATGGGCCGCTTCGCCGAGCCCGAGGAGATGGCCAGTGCCGTGCTGTTCCTCGCCTCCGACGACTCGAGCTTCATGACCGCCAGCACCTTCCTCGTCGACGGCGGCATCTCCGGTGCCTACGTCACGCCGCTCTGAGCAGGATCCGATCCAGATGGATGCTCCGGTCGTCGGACTGACGACCTACCGCCAGACCGCTGCTTGGGGAGTCTGGGACACACGGGCCGACCTGTTGCCCACGGAGTACGCCGTCGCGGTGGAGGCCGGCGGCGGGGTCCCGGTCCTGCTCCCGCCGGTCGGCCGACCCTCGGCAGCCGCACTGCTGGTGTCGCGGATCGACGCGCTCGTCGTCTCCGGGGGCGCAGACGTCGATCCCGGGACGTACGGCGCACAGCCGCACCCCCGCACGGCGGGCTGGCAGCCCGACCGCGACGCCTGGGAGCTCGCGCTGCTGACGGCCGCGGAGGAGGCGGAGCTCCCGGTGCTGGGGATCTGCCGGGGCATGCAGCTCATGGCCGTGCACGCCGGCGGCACGCTCGACCAGCACACCCCCGATCTCGTCGGCCACGAGGTCCACTCCCCCGGCGGCGACACCTACGGTGCCGTCGAGGTGGAGACGGTCGCCGGGTCGAGGCTGGCGGGACTCGTCGGACCCCGGGTCGAGGTCAGCTGCCACCACCACCAGTCCGTGGCCCGCCATCCCGGCTTCACGGCCGTCGCCCGCGCCACCGACGGCACGATCGAGGCGATGGAGGCCGCGGGTGAGCGCTACTGCCTCGCTGTCCAGTGGCACCCGGAGACCCGTGTCGAGATCGGGCTGATGGCGGGCCTCGTCGAGGCCGCCCGGGAGCACGCCTCACGGACTGGACGCTAGCCGGGCACTCAGGGTCGCCGGGCCTGCTCCCGGCGCCGGCGCACCGTGGAGGGGAGCGTCAGGATCAGCGCCAGCACGAGGCCGACGAGCAGGCCGATGGAGTTGGCCGCCACGTCGCGTGGGTCGGACACCCGACCCGGGATCGACTTCTGGATGCTCTCGATCATCGAGGTGAGCACGATGCCGGCGGCCAGCGCCACGAACCAGAGCCGCGTCCCGACCAGGAGCAGCAGGAAGACGCCCAGCGGCACGAAGAGGCCGATGTTGGCCAGGAACTCGACGCGCTCCACGCTCAGCCGGCTGGTCAGCGGTTCGAGGTCGGGGTAGCGCTCCAGCCGGGCCAGGATGCGAGACGCCAGATGCTGGTAGTCGGGCTGGTCCTGGCCGGGGGTGAGCGTGACGAGACCGACGAACCCGAGGTAGAGGAGGGTCAGGAGGCTGAGGAACGGGTGTCGGTGCAGCACCCCTCCATCATGGGGGGCACCCCCACGAGCAGCGCAGCCGCCACCACCCCCACCCACCCCATCGCCAGGTCGCCGATGGTGTCGGCATAGGCCGTGCCCACCTCGTTCGACCGGGTGACGAAGGCGACGTACTCCCACACCTCCCAGGCAAGGGCGAGCGTCATGCCGGCGGCGAGGGCGACCTCGAGCCGGCGCAGGACTGGCGCCCGGTCCACTCCGGCGAGCAGCACCACTGCGGCAGCGAGGACGCCAGGGACAACCAGGTGCATCAGGTCGTCGAACCACCTCACCCGGTCGTAGAGGTCGAGCCGGTTGCCCAGCAGGTCGGAGAAGGCCGGGATCGTCACGAGCAGGTCCGCGCCCCAGGGATAGGGCCGCGAGCGTCGCAGGAGCCAGTGCCACACGGGCACGAGCAGGGCGAGGAGCGGATAGGTGACGACGCGGGTGCCGGGCGCCTTGCCCTCGAGGTTGCCCCACCCCGGGTCCACCGCGATCCGCGTCACGACAGCCAGGAGCAGCACCTTGGCGAGGATGTCCAGCACCGCGACCCACCGCGCTGCGTGCTCGACGGGGACTGCATCTGTGTTCAGCGCGGGTGCCACAGGGTCACCTCGGTCGATGGGGACGCGCGCCGTTGGCCGGCACGACGGCCGTCCGACCGAGCTCGTCGGCGATCAGGCGGGCCGACCGGTGGTCGTCCTGGTGTCCTCTCACGCGCATCCACGACCGTCATGCCATCGACGCTAGAGAGACGGGCGACCACGCGGACAGGGTCCACGGACCCGACCCGGAGGGCCGTTGGGCCGCGGCCGACGGTGCGGGGGACCAAGGTCCGTCCGAGTCCTGACCTCGGCCCCTACCTCCGCAGGGGCGCCGGGCGCGACGGTGATGAGGACGCCCCGATACGAGGAAACCTGCAATGAACGAGCCGACAATCGTGAACGAGCACCAAGATGTCCCGGCGTGGGTGATGGAACGCATCGTGGAGGTCGCGTCCGGGGCACCCAGCGTGCACAACACCCAGCCGTGGAGGTGGCGCGGCGGCGGGCACACCCTCGAGCTGTACGCCGACCGGACCCGCCAGCTCACGGAAACCGACCCGCTGGGTCGCAACCTCACGATCAGCTGCGGGGCGGCACTGCACCACGCACAGGTGGCTGCCGAAGCACTCGGGTGGGGACCCGCCGTCATCCGGCATCCCCACCCGGACCATCCCGACCTGCTGGCGCGCATGGAGCTGGCGCCCGCACCGCCCCCGCCAGCGGCTGCTGATGCCCTCGCAGCGGCGGAGGGACGCAGCACCGATCGCCGGCGCTTCACCTCCTGGCCCGTCTCGGAGGAGCGGCTGGCCCATCTGGCGCGGATCGCCAACCACTGGGGTGCGCGAGCAGTGCCGCTGACCGATGCTTCCGAGCGCTTCATCGCAGAGCGCCTGATCGTCCGCGGAGCCGAACGGCAGCAGGTGGACGCTGCGGCGACGGACGAGCAGCGGGCGTGGCAGGACCGGAGCGAGGTGGACGGCGTGCCCGGGAGGGTGCTCCCCCGGCCGGCGGGACGGCGCGGGGCCCACAAACACAGGTTCGCGGACACCGTGTCTGGTGACGACCCGGGTCCTCCCGAGGTCGGGGCGACCGACGGCCTGATCGTGTTCTTCGACAGCCTCGACGATCCCCGGGCCTGGTTGCTCGCGGGTGAGGGACTGAGTGCGATGTGGCTGAGCGCCACGGCGGGCGGGTTGTCCGTCGTCCCGCTGACCCAGGTCGTCGAGGTCCCCGAGACGCGCCAGGCACTCAAGACCGAGGTGCTCGGCGGTCTCGCCCATCCCCTCGTCCTGGCCCGCGTGGGCTGGCAGGCGATCGGACAGGAGACACTGGCGCGCACGCCACGCCGCGCAGTCTCCGACATCCTCGAGATGACCTGAGCAGATCGCGACCGGTCCTTTCGGCGCTCCACCGCCAGGACGTCGGTGGCGTCCGGGAGGCTGTCCCCATGTCCCGGGTCTGCCTTTCCCGCCTCGACGGCGAGCGCGTGCTGGTGGCGGACGACGACGAGGAGCGGGTGATCGCCCTGGGCGAGCTGCCGGCGTACGTCCGCGAGCGCGAGGCAGGGTCTCCTCGGTGGGTGTGGGACGACACCGCGCGCTGGTATCCACCGCTGCTCGCCGCAGGGGTCCGGATCGAGCGTGGGCACGACCTGCGGCTCTGCCATCACCTGCTGCGCCGCGCACCCGCGGTGGACGGCGGTCTGCTCGACGGTGACGAATCTGCGCGCTGGGACCAGCTGGGCCCCGCTGCGGCCCCCTCGCACCCGACGCTCTTCAGCACGGACGACACCTCTGAGCACCTACGCGCCGATGCCGAGTACGCCCGCCAGCTCGCCGCGGTCGCCGCTTCCCCGGAGTCCACGCGGCTCGGCCTCCTCGTGGCGGCCGAGTCCGCGGGCGCACTCGTCGCCGCCGAGATGACCCACGCCGGAATGCCGTGGCGCGAGGTCATCCACGAGCAGCTCCTGGCCGAGCTGCTCGGCCCCCGGCCGCCCCGTGGCGGGCGCCCGCAGCTGCTGGACGAGCTCGTCGTCGAGCTCAGGCGCCGCTTCGACGCGCCCACCCTCAACCCCGACTCGCACCCCGAGCTGTTGACGGCACTCCGACGGGCGGGGGTCGAGGTGGCAGACACCCGCGCCTCGACCCTGCGGGCGATCGAGCACCCCGGCATCGCGCCCCTGCTGCGCTACCGCTCGCTCGCGCACCTCTTCCAGACCAACGGATGGGCCTGGATGGACGACTGGGTGAGCAACGGTCGCTTCCGGCCGTCCTACCAGCCGGCAGGCTCCACGACCGGACGGTGGTCGTCCAACGGTGGTGGCGCGCTCTCCTTCCCCGTGCAGGTCCGTTCTGCGGCCGTGGCCGACGAGGGTTGGGTCCTGGTCGTCGCCGACGTCGCCCAGCTCGAGCCACGCGTGCTCGCCGGGATGAGCGGTGACCAGGCGCTGGCCAGGGCCGCCCGCGGTGCCGACCTCTACCAGGGCATGGTCGACGACGGTGCCGTCGCCACCCGGCAGGACGCCAAGCTGGGGCTGCTCGGAGCCATGTACGGCGCCACGAGCGGCGAGAGCGGCCGGATGGTCGCCGGCCTGACCCGCCGCTACCCGGCCGCCTTCGAGATGGTGGAGGAGGCCGCACGCGCCGGCGAGCGCGGGCAGGTCGTACGCACGCTGCTGGGTCGCGGTAGCCCGGCTCTGGGCGGTGCGTGGGAGGAGTCCCCCGACACACCGCCACCTGATCTCGAGAGCCAGGACCGACACCGCCGCGCCTACGGTCGGTTCACCCGCAACTTCATCGTGCAGGGCACGGGTGCCGAGTGGGCGTTGTGCTGGATCGCCGACCTCCGCAACAGGCTCTGGCGCCTGGGCGGCACCGGTCCCCTCGACGCCCGGCCGCACCTGGTCTTCTTCCTGCACGACGAGGTCGTGGTGCACGCGCCTGCGGCGCTCGCAGACGCCGTGTCAGCGGAGGTCACGACAGCTGCGGCGACCGCCGGCGCCCTGCTCTTCCGCGAGCTCGCCGTCGACTTCCCGCTCAGCATCTCGGTCGTGCGGTCCTACGCCGAGGCCGGCAAGCCCGGGGCATAGGCGGCACGCGTCGGTCTCGCCGTAGGGTCGCCACCATGACCGACCCGCTGCGCATCGGCTTCGTCACCGGCGCCACCCCGGACAAGTGGGCGCGACACTGGCGTGAGCAGCGTCGCGAGCCCCTCGAGCTCGTGCCCGTCACGGAGGCGGACCAGCTCGACGGCGTGCGCGACGGGAGCCTCGACATGGCCCTGGTCCGGCTGCCGGTCGACCAGGAAGGCCTGCACTGCGTGCGCCTCTACGACGAGCTGCAGGTCGCCCTCGCCTCGCACGAGCACGTCCTGGCCGCGGCGGACGACGAGGTCAGCACCGCCGACCTGGTGGACGAGCAGCTCGTACGTCCCCACGCCAGTGGGTGGCGCCCGGAGGCCGAGCAGCTCGACTGGCCGGCGATGACGGAGCAGGAGGCGATCGAGACGGTCGCCGCGGGGACCGGCATCGTCATCGTGCCCATGTCGATCGCCCGCCTCCACCAGCGCAAGGACGTGGTGAGCCGGGTCGTCTCCGACCTCGAGCCGAGCCCCATCGCACTCGTCTGGCGCATCGAGCGGGACGACGAGGTGACGCAGACGTTCGTCGGGGTGACCAGGGGGCGTACGGCCAGGTCCTCGCGGTAGCGGTTCAGCGATCCTGATCGACGTGGATCTGCTGACCTGCGATCGCGCCGATCAGCCGTGGAATGATCTCGGCCTGACCGCGACATGGCCCAGGTGATTGTCGACCGGTTGAGGGCGGATGTCCGAGATCCGGCAAGGAGGGTGCGCCCCATGAGCGAGCAGTTCTACTCGGATGCGAGGTCGTACGACCGGTTGTTCCCAGGGGGCGAACAGGCCGTCGACTTCTATCGGGCCGAAGCCGATCGACAGGGCGGCTGCGTCCTGGAACTCGCGTGTGGCACCGGGCACAAGCTGATCCCGATCGCGTCCGACGGGCATCCGTGCACGGGCCTGGAGCTCTCGCCACACATGCTTGCCGAGGCTCAGCGCAAGGCGGACGAGCGCGGCGTGGACGTGGAGTGGATGCAGGGCGACATGCGCGAGTTCGACCTGGGACGAACGTTCGACCTCGTGCTCATCGCCGCCAACTCGTTGCTCCATCTGCATGACGCTGAGGACCTGGTGGACTGCTTCCGGTCGGTGCGAAGGCACCTGGCGCCCGGAGCGCAGCTCATCTTCGACGTGTTCAACCCGAGCGTGCGCACGCTTGCGCAGGCCGACGGCGTTCGACGCAGGCGCGACGCGTTGTCGTTCGTGGATCCTGATCGCGGCGTAGTGCATGTCGATGTCGCGGAGACCTACGACGCGGCCGCGCAGGTGACTCACGGGAGGTGGTACTTCTCGACCGATTCCGAGGCCGACTTCGCTGTTGCGCCGCTGGAGATCCGGAGCATCTTCCCCCAGGAGCTGCCCCTGCTGCTCTCGCTCGGCGGTCTCCGGGTCGTCGAACGCTTCGGCGACTGGTCCCGTACGCCATTCACCACAGATGCGGCACTCCAGCTCTGCATCTGCGAAGCGGACTGAACCGACGACCGGCAGGACCGTCGGCCCAGGTCTCGCGTGGCGGAAGTGGTGGAGATCGGCCCACCGGGCAAACAGATTGGGCTGACGTGCAGCAGCTGAGTCCTCAGCGGTCCGGGCGGACCTGACCTAGGCAGCAGAGCCGAGGCTCAATCCCGGTGCTTGCCCCGGCGGGAGTGGGGGGTGGCCATGACGGCGTGGATCTTGTTCTGGTCGTAGACCTCGCCGAGCCACTCGAAGAGACCACGAAGCACCTCGGGGTCGGCGACGTAGTCGTCGTAGTGCACGCGGTGGACCGCCTCACCCAGGCCCTCGGCGGCGCTGAGCATCCGCTCCTCGATGCGCTGCACGCGGCCCAGCGGGTCGTCCTTGTGCGTCCAGAAGTTGCTGGCCGCGACGTCCTCGAGGTTGCGCGTGTTGAGCACGAACCTGGCACCGGGGAACACCTGCTGGAGGAACTCCAGGTAGTCCGGGAGATCGTCGTCGTACCAGCGGATCTCCTTGTAGCCGGTGACCCGCGTGTCGTGCTCGGGACGCAGCAGGGTCGCCTCGGCGAGCGCGCGGATGTGCTGCAGCGAAGCCACCTCGGGATAGCCCTCGATGCCGAACCACGGGTGCGTCGGCTGGCTGGCCAGGCTCGCGTCCACCCGCGCCTTCTCGGCGAGACCGCTGCGGTGGAACTCGTACAGGTGCCGCATGGCGTGGCGGTTCTCACCGCGCAGCAGCCACCCCGGGATCGAGTTGAGGATGCCCATGAGCAGGGTCGAGCCCGACCTGCCGTAGGTCATCACGAAGACGTGGTTGAGCTCCCTCACGGCCGGCTCACCATGACTTCTCGAGCGGACGGCCCTCGTGGAACCCGGCCGCGGACTGGACCCCGACGAGCGCACGCGCGTGGAACTCGGCCAGGGTGGCGGCACCGGCGTAGGTGCACGACGAACGCACGCCCGAGCAGATCTGGTCGATGAGGTCCTCCACGCCGGGGCGCTGCGGGTCGAGGTACATCCGCGAGGACGAGATGCCTTCCTCGTAGAGACCCTTGCGGGCCCGGTCGTACGACGACTCCCCCGAGGTCCGGTTGGCCACGGCACGCGCCGAGGCCATCCCGAAGGACACCTTGAAGGGGCGCCCGTCGGCGTCGTGCATGAGGTCGCCGGGCGACTCGTGCGTTCCGGCGAACCACGAGCCGATCATCACCGAGGAGGCACCAGCGGCCAGCGCCAGCGCCACGTCGCGCGGGTGACGTACGCCGCCGTCGGCCCACACGTGCTTGCCGAGCTCACGGGCGGCCGTCGCGCACTCGAGGACCGCGGAGAACTGCGGGCGCCCGACACCGGTCATCATCCGCGTCGTGCACATCGCGCCCGGGCCCACGCCGACCTTGACGATGTCGGCGCCGGCCTCGATCAGCTCGCGCGTGCCCTCGGCCGAGACGACGTTGCCCGCCGCGACCGGGACCGTGGGCGACAGCGCGCGAACGGCCCGCAGCGCCTGGACCATCCGGTCCTGGTGGCCATGGGCGGTGTCCACGACGAGGCAGTCGATGCCCGCCGCGAGCAGCTCGGCAGCGCGGTCCGCGACATCTCCGTTGACCCCGATCGCCGCCGCGATGCGGAGCCCGCCGACACCGTCGAGGGCTGGGGAGTAGAGCGTCGCGCGGAGCGCACCGAGCCGGGTCAGCACACCCACCAGCTCGCCGGACGCGGAGACCGCGACGGCCAGCGGCGCCTTGGCACGCTCGATGGCGTCGTAGACCTCGCGCGGGTCCGTGCTGGCGGAGACCGTCACGACGGCAGGATTCATCACCGCGGCCACCTGGGCGAAACGGTCGACCTCGACGCAGTCGCTCTCGGCGACCACGCCGACCGGGCGTCCGTCCTGGACGACGACGGCGGCGCGGTGGGCGCGCTTGGGGATCAGCGCCAGCGCCTCGGCCACGGTCTGGTCGGGGCGCAGCACGATCGGGGTGTCGAAGACGTGGTGGCGCTGCTTGACCCAGGCGACCACGTCGGCGACGACCGGGATCGGGATGTCCTGCGGGATCACCGTGATGCCGCCGCGGCGGGCGACGGTCTCGGCCATCCGCTTGCCGGCGATGGCCGTCATGTTGGCGACCACCAGCGGAAGGGTCGCGCCGGTGCCGTCGGAGGTGGCCAGGTCGACGTCGTAGCGACTGGCGACCGACGACGACCGCGGCACCATGAAGACGTCGTCGTACGTGAGGTCGTGGCCGGGCGTGTCGTGGAGGAACTGCACCGGCGGCACTCTACGCGGCAGGCATCCACTTCGGACGCAGTCGCGCGAGCACGCGCATCGGCTGGTCGGCCAGGGCGCGCAGCGCGAACAGGTCGAGGTCCTCCCGGGAGTCGATGACGATCGGGATCAGGGCCACGCCCCCGACTCAACCCTGCCCCGACTCAACCCTGCGCGGCGGCGGCCTCCTGCAGAGCGCGCCACGTGCGATCCACGTCGTCCTCGGTCGTACGCCAGCTGCCGACGGCCAGACGGATGGCCGCGCGACCGTTGACGGTCGTGTGGCTCATGTAGGCCTCGCCGGAGGCGTTGACCGCCTCCATCGCGGCGAGGGTCTGCTCATCCCCCGCCCTCAGCCGGAACACCACGAGCGAGAGCGCCGGCTCGGTGACCATCTCGAAGCGGTCGTCGGCGGCCACGAGGTCGCCCACGTGCCGTGCCAGCGCGATGCCGCTCCGGATGTGCTCGCGCAGGCCGGAGAGGCCGTACGTGCGCAGGACCGCCCAGAGCTTGATGGCGCGGAAGCGTCGTCCGAGCTGCGGGTGCCAGTCGCGGTAGTCGACGACCTCGCCCGACTCGGTGGCGGCGTTGCGGAGGTACTCAGGGAGGATCGACAGCGCGCCCGTGAGCGCGGTCCGGTCACGGACCCAGAAGGTGCTGCAGTCAAAGGTGGTGAGCAGCCACTTGTGCGGATTGGTGACGAAGGAGTCGGCCGCCTCCACCCCGGCGAGGTGGTCGCGGTGCTCCGGGCAGACGGCGGCGACCCCGGCCCATGCGGCGTCGACGTGCAGCCAGACGCCCTGGTCGCGGACGACCTCGGCGATCGCGGCGATGTCGTCCATCGCACCGGTCGAGGTGGTGCCCGCCGCGACGTGGACCATGATCGGTCGCAACCCCGCCCGGGTGTCCTCGGCGATCGCCACGCGCAGTGCGTCCACGTCCATCGCCTGGGTCGCGGCATCGACGTCGATCGCGCGGACTGCGCCCTCACCGATGCCCGCCATCATGGCCGCCTTGACCAGTGAGGAATGGGCCTGCGTGGACCCGTAGACCCGCCACTGCTGGTCGCCGACGCCATCCACCCGCGCCTGTCCCCCACTGGCGCGGTGCAGGGCGGAGAGCAGGGCCGTGAAGGTCGCAGTCGAGGCGGTGTCCTGGATGACGCCGCCGCCCGGACCGTCGCTGCGGAACGCATCGGGCAGGCCGAGCGCCTCGGCGAACCAGTCCATGACGACCTGCTCGACCTCGGTCACGGCCGGGCTGGTCGCCCAGATCATCCCCTGCGCGCCGATGCCGCTGGAGAGCAGGTCTCCGAGGATCGCGGCCGGTGAGGAGTTCGCCGGGAAGTAGGCGAAGAACCGCGGGTGCTGCCAGTGCGTCAGACCGGGTACGACGATGCGGTCGAGGTCGGCGAGCACGGCGTCGAAGGACTCACCGTCCTCGGGCGCGGAGGTGGGCAGCTGTCGTCGTACGTCACCCGGCGCGACCTGGGCTCGCACCGGCAGGTCGTCGAGCGAGGCCCAGTAGTCCGCGATCCAGTCGATGGCGGCGTACCCCTGGCGGCGGAACTCCTCGGGCGACATGTGGCCGACGGGCTGATCGGGCTGATGTGGCAGGGACTCCTCTGGCATGGCCCGAACGTACCGGGGCCGTTGGGCCCACGTACTCAGCACCACTCGGGTATCACGTCGGATCCGCCACGCCATCGAAGCGGCGAGGCTCAGGACATGACCTCCTCACTCGCCTCCACCGCCAAGAACACCACCGCCTTCGCCGCCCAGGCCGCGATCTCCTTCGGAGCCGCGCTCTTCGCGATGCTCGTCGCCATCTACTTCATGGACGCCGACCCGTGGATCAAGGGCTTCCTCGCCCTCGGGACGCTCTACCTCACGACGTCGACGTTCACCCTCGCCAAGGTCGTGCGCGACATGCAGGAGGACAGCACCACCGTCCACCGCCTCGACCAGGCCCGCCTCGACAAGCTCCTCGCCCAGCACGATCCGTACAAGTCCGCCTGACCCGACTGGACGGGCGAGTCTGGCTCCTGACGCCCGCTGCAACCCCCACTACGTGACGAAGTCCCCGCTCGTGCGGGGACTCCGTCATGTCGTGCGTGGGGGCGCTACTTCAGCTCGGAGCTGGTGAGCCCCAGGATCCGGCGGGCCACGATCAGCTGCTGGATCTGCTGGGTGCCCTCGAAGATGTCGAGGATCTTGGAGTCGCGCGACCACTTCTCGAGCAGCTCGACCTCGCTGTAGCCGAGGGTGCCGCACAGCTGCACGCACGACAGCGTCACGTCGGAGCCGACGCGACCGGCCTTCGCCTTGGCCATCGAGGCCTCCAGCGAGTTGGGCCGGCGGTTGTCGGCCATCCACGCGGCCTGCATCATCAGCAGCTTGGCGCCCTCCCAGTCGGCCTCGAGCTGCAGGAACTTCGCCACCGCGGCGCTCTGGTTCTGCGCCGGGCGGTCGTAGTCGATGGCGACCCCGGCCTGCTCGAGCAGGTCGCGGGTGAGGTCGAGCGAGGCCCGCGCACACCCGACGGCCATCGCCGCCACCATCGGGCGCGTGTTGTCGAAGGTCGCCATCGCGCCGGCGAAACCGGACTTGGTGTCGACCTCGGGCGAGCCGAGGAGGTCCTCGGCCGGCACCCGGCAGTCGGTGAAGGTGATGGCCGCCGTGTCGGAGGCGCGGATGCCGAGCTTGTGCTCGAGCCGCTCCACCGAGAGTCCGGGGTTGTCCTTGCGCACCAGGAAGGACTTGATGGCGGCCCGGCCGAGCTCCTTGTCGAGGGTCGCCCACACGACGACGCTGTCGGCACGATCACCGGAGGTGACGTAGATCTTCTCACCGTTGATGACGTACTCGTCGCCGTCCTTGACCGCGGTGGTCGTGATGTTCGCCGAGTCGGAGCCGGTGCCGGGCTCGGTGATCGCCATCGCCGCCCAGGTGCCCCGGTAGCGCTCGAGCTGCTCCTCGTTGGCCACCGACGCGATCGCCGAGTTGCCGAGCCCCTGGCGCGGCATCGAGAGCAGCAGCGCGGTGTCTCCCCAGCACATCTCGGCGACGGACAGGACCGAGGCCAGGTGGGCGCCGTTGCGCACCTTGCCGGGGTCGTCCTTGGTCTGTGGCTCGTCCTCACGACGTACGCCGCCGGCTCCGGCGCCGCCGGTCGCGCCGGTCTCGGACACGCCGTCGATCAGCGCGGCGAGCATGTCGAGCTCCTTGGGGTACTCGTGCTCGGCGCGGTCGTACTTGCGCGAGATCGGGCGCAGCATGTTCATCGCCAGCTGGTGGGCCTGGTCGATCAGCGCCGCCTGCTTCCGGGGGGTCTCGAGGTTGATCATCAGACCAGCACCGCACCTTCCATCACGCCGACGGCCCGCAGGTCGCGGTACCACCGTTCGACCGGGTGTTCCTTCACGAAGCCGTGCCCTCCGAGCAGCTGGACGCCGTCGAGACCGATCTTCATGCCCTTCTCGGCGCAGAGCTGGCGAGCCAGCCCGACCTCGCGGGCGAAGTCCTGGCCGCGGGTGGCGCGCGAGGCGGCCTTCCAGGTCAGCAGGCGCATGGCCTGGAGCTCGATCGCGATGTCGGCGACCATGAAGGCGACGGACTGCCGGTGGCTGATCGGCTCACCGAAGGCCTCCCGCTCGTTGACGTAGTCCTTGACGTGGTCGAGGACCGCCTGGCCCGTGCCGACAGCAAGGGCGCACCAGGCGAGGCGTGAGAGGCGTACGCACTCGGTGTAGGCCTGCCCGTCGGTGTCGCCCAGCAGCGCATCCGCGTCGACTCGTACGCCGCTCAGGTGCAGCCGCGACAGACCGGCGGCGCGTACGCCCATGGACGGGTCGGCCTCGACCTCGAGCCCCTCGGTGCCGGACTCCACGAGGAAGAGGGCGGGCGTGCCGTCGAGCTGGGCGGCGACGACGAAGAGCTCGGCGTCGGCGCCGCGGACCACGGCCGACTTCACGCCGTCGAGCACGAATCCGTCCGCGTCACGCAGCGCGGTGGTGGACAGCACGAACGGATCGAAGAGGACCGTTGGCTCGGCGATGGTCAGCGCTGCCGCCGGGACGTCGCTGCCCGTGAAGGCGGGCAGGTAGGTCTGCTGCTGCGCCTCCGTGCCCCACAGCCCGATCGCGGTGGCGACGGCGCCCGGCGCCAGCGTCGCGACGGCGAGTCCCATGTCGCCGTGGGCCAGCGCTTCTGCGACGAGCGTCCCCGCCATCGCCGACCGCTCCTCCATGATCCCGCCCAGCGCCTCAGGCACTCCGAGGCCGGGGAGCCCGAGCTCCTGGGCCGCGGCGAGGACCTCCTCGGGCGCTGCACAGGTCTCGTTGGCAGCCGCGGCCGCCGGGCGCAGCAGCTCGGCAGCCAGCTCCTGCACGACGTCGACGAGCATGGCCTCGTCCTCGGTGGGGGTGAGGTCGAAGACACCACGCGAGGCAGCCCTGGCAGGGCGCTCGCCGGCCATGCGCCGGCCCGCCCTGGAGAAGGTGCGGCCGGCCGCGGTGGCCGCTCGGAATCCGTTGCGCGTGGTCGAGTAGACGGCCTGCTCGGTCTGCTTGCGCAGCCTGACGCGGTCGATGAGGTCGCTCTGCGCCAGCCGGTTGACGGCGGCGACGGCGAGACCGATCGGGTCGCGGGACTCCCGGGACGACAACCCGTGGCGACCGCCGGGCCGAAGGCTGCTCATGAAGGACATGCCTCAAACGTAACTGTGAGTTACACCTTTGACCAGCGGCACCTGCGTGGTGCCGGTCACGCGGTGCCTGCTGGTTAGGATCCACCCCATGTCCGACCAGCAGCCGACCGACGTCCCACCCGACTTCCGGGCGCCGCACGGCCCCCTGCCCACGGGCGGCTCGGTGCGCCCGATCACCCGCTGGGGCACGCCGGTCATGCACCGCGCACAGCAGCCGGTGACGGCGTACGACGACGCGCTCACGGCGCTGGCGGCCGACATGGTGGCGACGATGTACGCCGCGGACGGCGTGGGGCTGGCTGCCTGCCAGATCGGCGAGGACGTCGCGATGTTCGTCTTCGACTGTCCCGACGAAGACGGCCACCGCACGGTCGGCGTGGTGTGCAACCCCGTGCTCACGCTGCCCGAGGGCCGCGACCGACGGCTGGAGGACGAGGAGGAGGGCTGCCTCTCCTTCCCCGGCTCCTTCGAGCCGTGCCCGCGACCGGACTGGGCCCGGGTGGACGGCTACGGCCTGGACGGCGAGCCGGTCAGGTTCGAGGGTGAGGGACTGCTGGCCCGCTGCCTGCAGCACGAGACCGACCACACGGTCGGCACCGTGTTCGGCGACCGGCTCTCCGCCAAGTCGCGCAAGCGCCTGGACAAGAAGCACGACGCAGCCGCCGAGGACTACCCCCTCGGCTGGCCCGCCTCATGACCGACCTCAAGGTCACCCGCGAGAACGCTCGCTTCCAGCAGTGGGAGGCGCTGCTCACCAACCGTTCCAAGCGGCACCGCAACCGCGAGTTCCTCGTTCAGGGTGTCCGGCCGATCACCCGGGCGGTCGAGGAGGGGTGGACGGTGCGAGCCCTGCTGCGTGCTGACCGGGCATCCTCCCCCTGGGCCGATGACCTGTGGGCGAAGACCGACGCCGACCGCGTCACCCTGTCCCCCGACCTGCACGCACGCCTGAGCGGCAAGGACGAGGGCGCCGAGCTCGTCGCCGTCGTGGAGATGCCCGACGACGGGGTGTCCCGGCTCGCGGGCTCGTCGCGACCGCACGGTCCTGTCGTGGTCTTCGACCGGCCGACCAGCCCCGGCAACATCGGCACGCTGGCGCGATCGGCAGACGCCTTCGGCGCATCCGCCCTGGTGGTCACCGGGCACGCGGCCGATCCCTACGACCCACAGGCCGTGCGGGCCAGCACCGGGTCGCTCTTCGCGCTGACGGTGCTGCGGGTGCCCGGCCCCGGACCTGTCGTCGAGCACGCCCACGCCCACGGCTACCGGATCGTCGGCACCGACGAGGACGGCAGCGCTCTCGAGGACGTCGCACTGGACGGCCGGCTCGTCGTCGTCGTCGGCAACGAGACCCACGGGCTCTCCTCGGGATGGCGCGCCGTCTGCGACGACGTGGCCAGGATCCCCATGGTCGGCAGCGCCTCGTCGCTCAACGCCGCCGTCGCCGGTTCGATCGTGCTGCACGAGGCGCTGCGCCAGCGAGGCTGATCCTCAGCGCCGGGCAGCGGCGTAGCAGGCGACCGCCGTGGCGGCGGCGACGTTGAGCGAGTCGATACCGGCCCGCATCGGGATGATGGCCCGGCGATCGGCGGACGCCTCCCAGCGCGGCGACAGGCCGTGGCCCTCGGACCCGAGCACCAGCGCGAGCCGATCGATGCCCGCGACCGCATCCTCGATCGGCACGGAGTCGGCGGAGAGGGTCAGGGCGACCGTCGTGAAGCCGCGGCGCGAGAGGTCCGGGAGGGCGTCGTACCAGTCCGGGAGGCGGGTCCACGGCGTGGTGAACACCGCGCCCATGCCGACCTTGATCGAGCGCCGGTAGAGCGGGTCCGCGCACCGGGGCGCGAGCAGTGCGGCGTCGAAGCCCAGGGCGGCACCGGAGCGAAAGATGGCACCGACGTTGGTGTGGTCGACCAGGTCCTCGAGGACCAGGACCGACCGGGCACCCGCCAGGACCGCGTCGACGCCGGGCAGCGGACGCCGGTGCAGGGAGGCGAGGGCACCCCGGTGCACGTGGAACCCGGTGACCTGCTCGATGAGGGCCTCCGAGAGGACGTAGCAGGGGCCGGAGCTGCTGGCGAGCACGTCGTCCAGCCCCTCCAGCCATCGCGGGGCCATCAGGAAGGAGCGCGCCTCGTGGCCTGCCTCGACCGCCCGGCGCACCACCTTCTCCCCCTCTGCGAGGAAGAGTCCGTGCTCGGCCTCGAGGTGCTTGCGCAGCTCGACGTCACGCAGGTCCCTGTAGTCGGCCAGACGGGGGTCGTCGGGGTCGGTGATCTCGACGCGCTGGGAGATATCAGCCACGACCCTGCCCACGATCTGCAAAGTGTGCCGGACGCGCCACGGCCACCACGTCTCCGATCACGATGATCGCCGGCGGCACCACGTGGTTGACGGCCAGGTCGTCGGCCAATGAGCCGAGCGTGCTGAGCACGGTGCGCTCGGTCGGCATGGTCCCGTCGGCGATCACGGCGACGGGTGTCGAGGCGGACCGACCGCCCGCGAGCAGCGCCTCGGCGATCGCCGGCGCGTTGTCGACGGCCATGAGCAGCACCACAGTGCCCCGCAGTGCGGCCACTGCGTCCCAGACGACCAGCGAGTCGGGGTGCCCGGGCGGCAGGTGGCCGGAGACGACGGTGAACTCGTGCGCGACTCCGCGGTGCGTGACCGGGATGCCGACCTTCGCCGGCACGGAGATGGCCGAGGTCAGGCCGGGTACGACCGTGACGGGCACCCCCGCCGCCGCGCAGGCCAGCAGCTCCTCGAAACCGCGACCGAAGACGAAGTTGTCGCCCCCCTTGAAGCGCACCACCCGCTTGCCGGCGAGGGCCCGCTCGACGATCACCTCGTTGATGCGATCCTGCGAGGCCGAGCGGCCTCGCGGCAGCTTGGCGACGTCGATGAGCTCCACATCGGGACCCAGCTCATCGAGGAGCTCACGCGGAGCCAGTCGATCGGCGACCACCACGTCGGCCGAGGCGAGGGCATGTCTCGCAGCGACGGTCACGAGGTCCCGATCGCCCGGGCCCCCGCCGACGAGCACCACGCCCGGGGTGCGGTCATGGGCGTCGGACGCGGTCAGCTGGCCGTCGCGCAGGGCGGTGACGATGTCGTCGCGCAGCGCGGCGGACTTCCGCGGCTCGCGGTTGCCGAGCACGCCGACGGTGACGCTGCCGTGGTGGCCGACCGCCGGGGTCCAGGCAGAGCCGTTGCGGGCGTCGTCGGCGCGGACGCAGAAGGTGTGCCGACTCTCGGCCGCCGCGACCACCCGGGCGTTGACAGCCGGGTCGTCGGTCGCGGCGACGACGTACCACGCTCCGTCGAGGTCGGTCTCGGTGAAGGTGCGCAGCTCGAGCGTCACCTCGCCCGCAAGGCCCTCGAGGGCCGGTGTCACATCCGGGCTCACCACGGTGACGACGGCACCCGCGGCGAGGAACGTCGGCACCCGGCGCTGGGCGACGTGGCCGCCGCCGACGACGACCACCCGGCGACCGGCCAGCACCAGCCCGGCCAGGTAGGGATGGGCCCGCGGCGAGGGCTCAGCAGGACCGGTGTCGCTCATGCTCCATTGTCTCTGGCCAGCGCGACGAGGCGGTGGCTAGGTTCGAGGGATGAGCAACCTCGACCGTCCCATGGCCCCGAACCCCTACGACTACCTTCCGGCGGCGGAGTCCTTCAGCGTCACCAGCGACGACGTCACGGACGGCGCCCCCCTCAAGGACGACCAGGTGGCCGACCTCGGCAACACCTCCCCGCAGCTGAGCTGGTCGGGCGCACCCGAGGGCACCAGGTCCTTCGTCGTCACCTGCTTCGACCCCGACGCCCCCACCCCCAGCGGCTTCTGGCACTGGTGCCTGGTCGACATCCCGGCCGACGTCACCTCGCTCGACGCCGGCGCCGCGTCGGGCACTCTCCCGGGTGCGGCCTTCCACGTGCGCAACGACGGCGGCGAGCCGGGCTTCATGGGAGCCGCCCCGCCTGAGGGAGACCGCCCGCACCGCTACTTCTTCGTCGTGCACGCTGTGCAGGACGACTCACTGGGCGTGGATGCGAGCGCCTCCAATGCCGTCGTCTCCTTCAACCTCGCCTTCAAGACGCTGGGCCGCGCCATCATGCACGGCACCTACCAGCACTGACCTTCGCGGCGCACTCCCCACGGGGCGTACGCCCCCAGTCCGCAGGAGCCGAGAGGCCCAGCGGTCGGACCCCTGCGGTCCAGACCACTGGGCCTCTCTTTCTGCGTTCGCGTGCCATGGAAACCGTCAAGACGTTTGATCTGAAGAGGAAAGTTCTCCGCCAATCATTCCGGAGAACTTGATGAACACCGCGTGTCGAGCCACCTGAACCGACGAAGACTCGACACATACACATCTGACCGCTACGTTCAAGGCTGCTTTCGGCAAGATTTCATCAAGGTCCGCGTGGTCCCTGGAGCGCGGATCTCCCCTGGAGGACCACGTGCACCACCACCGAGCACTCCCCCGGCTGGCGACGCTGGGCCTGGCAGCCGCCCTGCTCTGCGGCGCGCCGGCCTCGGCACAGGCTCGGACCTGGTCCGTCCCCCGCACGGTCGACGTCAAGGACGTCGGCGCCATGACCAGCAGCGACCGTGAGGACGCGCTGATGGTCGAGATCAACGAGGCGCGCGCCAGGAACGGGCTGCGCAAGATCTGGAACTTCGACGCCTGCACCGACCGGCTCGCCGAGCGGTGGGGGGCGAGGATCGCCCGCACCGGCCTCTTCGAGCACCGCGACCAGAGGGAAGTGGTCCGCAAGTGCCACAACTCCTGGGCCGGCGAGACGCTCGTCCGCGGTGCGGGCCTGACCCCGGCCGCCATGGTCGACCTGTGGCTCGACTCCCCCGGTCACCGCGAGATCCTGCTCAGCCCCCGTGCCCGTCGCGCCGGCGTGGCGATCACCGAGGACCCGCAGGGCCGCATGGTCGGCGTCGTCAACCTGGTGCGTCACGGCTGACGCCTGCCCAGCCGGCAACAAGGCCGGCAGCAAGGTGCATCGCACCCCGCAGATGTGAGACGATCCCCGGCCCCCTCGTGGGTGGGCCGGGGATCGGATCATGGGGGGAGACCAGATGCTGCACGTCGCAATCGCGACTCGCGCGTTCCGCCGCTACTCGACCTACCGGGCAGCCACCCTCTCCGGGATCTTCACCAACTCGGTCTTCGGGATCATCTACTCCTACGCCTACCTCGCCCTCTGGGCCGCCAACCCGACGGCGGGCGGGTACGACGCGCAGGACGCGGTGACCTTCGTCTGGCTGGGCCAGGCGCTGCTCATGACGATCGCTCTGTGGGGAGGCGGCTCGACCGACGACCTCGCCGAGCGCATCCGCACCGGTGACATCGCCATCGACCTCTACCGCCCGGTCGGCATCATCGGGTGGTACCTCGCCAGCGACCTGGGGCGCGCGGCGTACCACCTCCTCACCCGGGGCCTCGGGCCCACTCTCATCGGCCTGGTGGTCTTCCACATCTCGCTCCCCCCGTCCCCCGTCGCTGCACTCGCCTTCGCCGCCTCACTGGTCCTCGCGATCGTGGTGAGCTTCGCGATCCGCTTCCTCGTCGCGAGCACCGCCTTCTGGCTGCTCGACCAGTCCGGGGTCAAGGTGATGAGCGGAGCCTTCGCGATCTTCTTCAGTGGCATGACGCTGCCCCTCGTGCTCTTCCCGGGCTGGCTCGGCACCGTCGCCAACGCCCTGCCGTGGGCGTCGTACGTCCAGGTCCCGGCCGACATCTGGCTCGGGAAGCACACCGGTGCGGACCTCGCGGCCGCCCTGGGGTTCCAGGTCGTGTGGGCCGTCGTGCTGCTGGTCGCCTGCCAGGGCGTCCTGCGGCTGGCCACGCGGAAGGTGGTGGTCCAGGGTGGTTGAGCACCTGCGCACCTACGGCCAGATCGCCTGGCTCTGGATCCGTGCGGCTTGGCAGTACCCCACGTCGTTCGTCCTGCTCGCGGTCGGCAACGGGCTCATCACCAGCCTGGACTTCGTGGGCCTGTGGATCATGTTCGCCCACCTCGACG
This sequence comes from uncultured Actinomycetota bacterium, assembly GCA_963843815.1. Taxonomy (GTDB): domain Bacteria; phylum Actinomycetota; class Actinomycetes; order Propionibacteriales; family Nocardioidaceae; genus Nocardioides. The sequence goes on from CAWJLX010000008.1 coordinate 33,478, forward strand.
ACCTGGCGGGTTTCACCCTGCCCGAGGTTGCCCTGCTCTACGGCAGCGCCTCCCTGGCGCTCGCGCTCGCCGACACCGCCATCGGCAGCGTGGAGCGGATCGGCACCTACATCCGCACCGGCCGGCTCGACCAGATGATGACCAAACCGGTGCCGTTGCTGGTGCAGGTGTGCGCCGACCAGTTCACCCTGCGCCGCCTCGGCAGGCTGACCCAGGCCGGCGTGGTGTTCGGGTGGGCCTGCACGCACGTCGACTGGACGCCGCTGCGAGTCCTCGTGGCCGTCTCGATGGTCGCCAGCGGAGCGCTGGTGTTCTTCGGCCTGTTCGTCGGCTTCTCCTGCATCCAGTTCTGGACGACCGACGCGACCGAGTTCGCCAACGCCTTCACCTACGGTGGTGCCACGGTCACGCAGTACCCGCTCAGCATCTTTCCCCGCGAGGTGCTCGTGGGGCTGACCTTCGTCATCCCGGTCGCCTTCGTCAACTGGTACCCCTGCCTCTACCTGCTCGGGCGCTCCGACCCCTTCGGCACGCCCGACGCCTTCCAGTTCGCCTCTCCGCTCGCCGGAGCCCTGACCATGGCCGCAGCCCTGCTCGTGTGGCGCTCCGGCGTCCGCCACTACGCCTCCACCGGGAGCTGATGATGTCCCCACACCCGTCCCTGATCGAGGTGCACGACCTCGAGCGCACCTTCGACGTGCGACGACGCGTCGAGGGCCGTCGTCGACGTGTCCGGACCGAGGTGCGGGCCGTCCACGACCTCACCTTCTCCGTGGAACCCGGTGAGATGGTCGGCTACATCGGGCCCAACGGGGCCGGGAAGTCCACGACCATCAAGATGCTGACCGGCATCCTCGTCCCCACCGGCGGCCAGGTCCGGGTCGCAGGCCTGGACCCGAGCCGCAACCGCGTGGAGCTGGCCCGGCGGATCGGCGTGGTCTTCGGCCAGCGGTCCACCCTGTGGTGGGACCTGCCGCTGCGCGACTCCTTCGAGCTGCTGCAGAAGATGTACCGCATCGCGCCGGGACGCTACCGGGACAACCTCGACCGCTTCGTCGAGCTCCTCGATCTCGGTGACCAGCTCGACACCCCCGTGCGCCAGCTCAGCCTCGGCCAGCGGATGCGTGGCGACATCACCGCCGCCCTCCTCCACGACCCGGAGGTGCTCTACCTCGACGAGCCCACGATCGGTCTCGACGTCATCAGCAAGGGTCGGCTCCGCGAGTTCCTGCGCTCGCTCAACGCCGAGCGTCGTACGACCCTGATGCTCACCACCCACGACCTCCAGGACATCGAGGCGCTCTGCGAACGGGTGATCGTCATCGACCACGGCACCAGCGTGTACGACGGCACGCTGGCCGGCCTGCACGCCCAGGGCGGGTCCACACGGACCCTGGTCGTCGACCTGGTCGACGAGGCGCCGCCCATCGACGTACCCGGAGCAGAGGTACGCAAGGTCGAGGGCCCCCGCCAGTGGCTCTCCTTCCCGACCGACGCGAGCGCCGCACCGATCGTCGCCGCGGTCGCCTCGTCGTACGACGTGGCCGACCTGTCCATCCAGGAGCCGGACATCGAGGACGTCATCCGCGAGCTCTACTCGCGAGGCACCTGACCCCGCGACCGGTCCTCAACCGGCCAGGCCGCGGAAGCGCTCCGACTCGAGCTCGGGCGAGGTGAGCGGCTGGCGCTCCAGGACGAGCATGGCCCGGTCGTCGTCGCCGCGCGGAACCTTCTTGAGGACCCGGGCGGGCATGCCGGTGAACCCGCGGGAGTCGACGACCTGCAGGGCGACCCGACGCAGCCAGTCGATGCCGTCGTCGAGGTCGCGATCCGTGGTCTCGATGACTCCGTCGGTGTAGAACATGAGCGCCTCGCCCGGCCGGAGGCGACCACGGCTCGGCGTGAAGTCGGCCTCGGCGATCACCCCGAGGGCCATGCCACGGGCGTTGTCCACGGACCATCCGCGCTCGCCGAGGTGCCAGTGCAGCGCGGGCGGGTGACCGGCGCTGGTGATCGTGTAGTCGCCGGTGACGAGGTCGATCTTGACGTGGACCGCGGTGGCCAGGGACTCGTCCGACTCCTGGCGCAGCAGGAACTGGTTGGCCGCAGCCATCAGCTCCCCGGGGGGCAGCGCCCCGATCAGTCCACCCAGGGCGCCCGCGAACTGCAGCGCCTGCGGGCCGACCGAGGTGCCCTTGCCGCACACGTCGACGAGCGCCATCTCCAGCCAGCGCCCGTCGCGCAGGTCGGCCACCAGGAAGTCGCCGGCGTAGCTCGGCCCGTGGGCGGTGATGGTCGCGGACTGCGTGCGCCAGCCGTTGGGGAGCGGAGGCACCACTCCCTGGCGTTGGAGCCGATCGCGCAGCTGCGCCAGCACGGCCTCGCTCAGTGCCATCGGCAGCCCCGAGCGCTGACGGCTGGACTGGTAGATGGCGAGCAGCACGGCCGCGCACAGGAGCTGCAGGGCCGTGCGTCCCCCGTTGTACTCGAAGCCCACCACGACCGAGGTCCAGGTGGCCACGCCCAGCAGCACTGCGACCAGCAGCAGCAGCGGGATGAATCGCAGCAGCATCATCCCGAGCATGAGGAAGACGAACCACAGCGCAATGGGCGGATACCGATCAGCCAGGTGGGCGACGCTCGTGACGAGTGCGACGGCGCCCAGCAGGACCAGGAGCAGGAAGGCCTGGCTGCCCCGCGAGCCCGTGCGCCAGCCTTCCACGCGCTGCTGCACATAGGTGGAGACCCCGTTCAGCAAGGTCCTCCACGCATTCGACACTGCTGAATGTTAGAGGTCGGCCGCCGCACCCCGCGGTCGAACAACAAAATCCACGAGGCTGGATAGGCTCCCGGGCATGCCTTCCGTCCCGCTGCAGGCCGACGTGCTCGGCCCTGACTACCGGGTGGAGACGATCTCCCTCCCACCCGACAGCGAGGGCTCCGTCGTCGCCACGCTGGTCACCCTCGAGCCCGCTCACCCCACCGGCCGTGCGGTGCTGCACGTCCACGGCTTCGCTGACTACTTCTTCCACACCGAGTACGCCAGGTGGTGGGCCGATCGTGGCTACACGTTCTATGCCCTCGACCTGCGCAAGTACGGCCGTTCGCTGCGTGAGCACCAGACGCCCAACTACATCGGCGACCTGCACGACTACTACGCCGAGATCGAGCTGGCGTGGTGGCGGATCACCGAGCGCGACGGTCACCGTGAGGTGATCGCGTCCGGGCACTCCACGGGTGGACTGACCGTCCCGCTGTGGGCGCACGAGCGGCGCCCCGCCGAGCTGGTCGCGTTGGTGCTCAACTCGCCCTGGTTCGACATGCACGGGTCGCCCTGGCTGCGCAGCCCGGCCGCGCGAGTGGCGATCGAGCGCCTCGGGCTCAGACGCCCGATGCAGGAGATCCCCCGCAAGATCAACCAGATCTACGGTCGCTCCCTCCACCGCGCGCACGGCGGCGAGTGGGACTACGACCTGGGCTGGAAGCCTCTGGAGTCCCGCCCGGTCTACGTCGGCTGGCTACGAGCCGTACGCCGTGGTCACGCGCAGCTGCACGCGGGCCTGGACGTGGCGTGCCCGACGCTGGTGCTGTCCTCGGCGCGCTCGCACTTCGGCGAGCAGACCGAGGAGACGGCCGCCGCCCACGACATCGTGCTGGACGTGGAGCAGATCCGGCGCTGGGCCTCGTCGGTGGGTCGTCACGTCACCTCGATCGCCGTCGACGGCGCCATGCACGACGTCGTGCTGTCGCGGCCGGAGGTGCGGGCGCGGGCCTACACCGCGATCCGGACGTGGCTGGAGGCGTGGGTCGAGCCCGTCGCCGCGTCGACAGCGGGCGCCTCAGACGAGCAGGGCCACGAGGGCCACGACCCCGACCAGCGCGATCACGGCGCGTAGCAGGTTGGGCGAGAGTCGGCGCCCCACCGTGGCGCCCAGCTGACCCCCCATGACCGAGCCGAGGGCAATCAGCCCGGCCACCGCCCAATCGATGTCAGCGACCGCCACGAAGACGACCGCGGCGATCGTGTTGACGAGGAGGGCCAGGACGTTCTTGGTGGCGGTGTGGCGCTGCATCGAGTCGACCACCCCGATCCCCAGGATCGCCATCAGCAGGACGCCCTGGGCAGCGCCGAAGTAGCCGCCGTACACACCCGCGGCGGCCACGGCCGGCCACACCCACCAGACGCCGTGGTCCGGGATGCCTCCGCGCGACTCCGCGCGGGACGCCACGGCGCGCTGGATCCGCGGCCCGAGGAGCACCAGCAGGACGCCGAGCAGGATCAGGACCGGCACGATCGCGTCGAAGGCCGACGACGGGAGGACCAGGAGGAGCAGGGCGCCCGCGATCCCGCCGAGCAGTGAGGCCGACCCGAGCCTCAGGAGGCGGGACCGCTGCCCGACCAGCTCGCGCCGGTAGCCGACGACACCGGACATGCTGCCCGGGACCAGTCCGACGGTGTTGCTCACGTTGGCCGTCACCGGAGGTACGCCGAACGCCAGCAGGGTCGGGAACGTGATCAGCGTTCCCGACCCCACCACGGTGTTGATGGTGCCGGCCGCCACCCCGGCAAGGGTGATCAGGACGGCCTCGAGCAGGCTCACTCCGTCGGGGTCTCACCCTCGCTCGGAGCACCGGCGGCGGGAGCCTCGCCGGTGGGGGCCCCGTCGCTGGGCGTTGTCGAGCGGGTCGGCTTCTGGGCGGCCGACTCCGCCTCCGCGATGGCCTCCTGCACGGCCTTGCTGGTCGCGGCACCACCTCCGGGCTGCGGCAGCTGCGGCTCCGAGGGACCCATGTCGACGCGCTTGCGCGGCTGGGCGTCGCGCGGGATCCCGGCGATCTCGTGGATGGAGGAGCCGAGTCCCTCCATCGCCTTGGTGATCTCGGAGGGGATGACCCACACCTTGTTGGCGCTGCCCTCGGCGATCTTCGGCATCATCTGGAGGTACTGGTAGGCCAGCAGCGACTGGTCGGGCTGGCCGTCGTGGATCGCCTGGAAGACGGTCTGGATGGCCTGGCCCTCACCCTGGGCGCGCAGGATCGAGGCCTCACGGTCTGCCTGTGCGCGGAGGATCTGCGACTCACGGTCACCCTCGGCGTTGAGGATCTGCGACTGCTTGGAGCCCTCTGCGGTGAGGATCGCGGCCTGTCGCTGCCCCTCAGCGGTGAGGATGACGGCGCGCTTCTCGCGGTCGGCTCGCATCTGCTTCTCCATCGAGTCCTTGATGGAGGGCGGCGGGTCGATCCCCTTGAGCTCGACCCGGTTGACACGGATGCCCCACTTGCCGGTGGCCTCGTCGAGGACACCGCGCAGGCCGGAGTTGATGGAGTCGCGGCTCGTCAGCGTCTCCTCGAGGTCCATGCCACCGACGATGTTGCGCAGCGTGGTCATGGTCAGCTGCTCGATCGCCTGGATGTAGTTGGCGATCTCGTACGTCGCAGCCACCGGGTCGGTCACCTGGAAGTAGATGACGGTGTCGATGGAGACGACGAGGTTGTCCTCGGTGATCACCGGCTGCGGCGGGAAGCTCACGACCTGCTCGCGCAGGTCGATGAGGTAGCGCACCCTGTCGACGAAGGGCACCAGGATGTTGAGGCCCGCCGGCAACGTCTGCTTGTACTTGCCGAAGCGCTCGACGATCGCGGCGCGCGCCTGGGGCACGATCCGCACCGTCTTGGAGAGCAGCACGACGACGAACAGGATGATGAGCAGGAACAGGACCAACAAGGCTGTCGGCATTCGGTTCTCCCCGATGTTTGTGGACTGGTGTGGTGCTGCGGTGGTGACTCAGGGTTCGAGCGAGCCCACCGGGTGGACGTAGGCCGTCGCACCCTTGATCTGGAGGATCTCGACCGTCTCGCCGGCGGTGATCCTCAGGTTCTCGTCGTACGGCAGGGCGCTCCAGGTCTCGCCCGCAGCCGTGATCCGGCCCGGGGCCAGACCGGTGATCTCCGCGGTGACCAGGCACCGGGTGCCCACCAGCTTGCCGTGGCCGAGCGACAGCTCGGGACCGCCGTGGAGCCGCTTGGCGAACGCCGGCCGGACCAGGGCCAGCATCGCGACGGACGCGGCCAGCGCAGCGAGGATCTGGACGAACACCGGGAGGCCGATCAGCGCAGCAACCATGCCGATGACAGCTCCGGCGGCCAGCATCGCGAGGATGAGGTCGAGGCTGAACATCTCGGCGACGCCCAGCGCGATCGACAGCGCCAGCCACGTCTCCCAGAGATGGTCACGGATCCAGTCCATGTCGAGAGCCTATCGAGTCACCAGTGACGTGGGCCCTGCGTGGGCCGTCGACGCGCCGCGAACCTGTCGTCCTCGTGGGTCAGCAGCAAGGGCATGGCGAAGGTCTCGGACAACGTCTCCGCGGTGACGACATCCTTCACAGGTCCGGCGTCGACCACGCGGCCCTCGCGCAGCAGCAGCGCGTGGGTGAAGCCGGGCGGGATCTCCTCGACGTGGTGCGAGACCAGGACGGTGGCCGGCGAGTCCGGGTCGAGGGCCAGCTCGGAGAGGGTCGCCACCAGGTCCTCGCGCCCACCGAGATCGAGTCCTGCGGCGGGTTCGTCGAGGAGCAGCAGCTCGGGGTCGGTCATCAACGCCCGCGCGATCTGCACCCGCTTGCGCTCGCCCTCGCTCAGGGTGCCGAAGGTGCGCTCGCCCAGGTGGGCGGCCCCGAGCTCGGCCAGCAGCCCGGCGGCCCGGTCGTGGTCGAGGTCGGCGTAGTCCTCGCGCCAGCGTCCGACGATGCCGTAGGACGCGGAGACGACGACGTCCTTGACGAGCTCGGTCCGCGGGATGCGGTCCGCCAGGGCGGCGCTGGTCAGGCCGATGCGCGGACGCAGCTCGAAGACGTCGGTGGTGCCCAGCACCTCGTCGAGGATCCCCGCCACTCCGGAGGTCGGATGGAGCTGGGCGGCAGCCACCTGGAGCAGCGTGGTCTTGCCGGCCCCGTTGGGTCCGAGCACGACCCAACGCTCGTCCTCCTCGACCTCCCAGCTGACGTCGTCGAGCAGCAGGGACTGGCCACGGCGCACCGTGACACCTGCGAACTCGATGACGGCGACCATGGTCCTCACCCTATCCAGCAGCGCCCGCGTGTCCGGGCCCAACACGTCGGACGTGCAGCAGCGAGTAGCCTCGCCCCGCCATGTCGCCCTCCTCGCTCGCCCTGCCCCACTCGGCGGTCCTCGCCTGGTGGGTCACTGCCTGGCTGCGTGGGCATGAGCAGACCGACCACGTCCTCGATGCCCTGGCCGACGACACCCACCTCCTGGAGGGCGGGTCTGCCCTCGACCTCCTGACGCGCTCGCGGGCCAGCGGGGCGTCGTACGCCGGACTCGCGCTCCCCGTCGACGGCGACCCGTTGGGCCTCGGCGGGCCGCCCGCCTTCAACTTCGCGGCCCTGGACGCCGGCCAGGCGGTCGTGGCCGGGCCGCTCGGGCTGGTGCCGGTCGAGAGCGGCGACACCGTGCAGTGGAGCGTCTTCGACGCGGCCCCGCGACAGCTGCCGGACGTGGGCGAGGCCGACCGGGCGCTGCGCGAGGCACTGCTCGGCGCAGCCCGAGACCTCGCCGACCTCGACGTGGCCCGGTGGCGCCCGGAGGCTGCCGACGCCCTGATGAACCTGCACCACCGGCCCGGCCTCGAGGCGCCACTCGGCACCCCGCCCCGCTGCGTCGACCTCGCGGCCCGAGGTCTCCAGGCATGGGCGATCGTCGACCTCGCCCTCGCCGACGACGGCGGGGCAGTGTCGTCGTACGAGGTGGAGAACCGCCGCGGACTCCTGCAACCGCTGGGCCGCGCAGCCCGTCGCGCCGTCGTGGCGGCGTGCTCGCCCGAGGTGTGGCCGCCCTAGCGACCGCGTCCGGGATCGGACGGTTCGTGCTTGGGGTCGGGGCCGTACTGGTTCTCCCGGCGCCACGTGTCCCGGCACCACCAGATGATCAGCAGGACCCAGCCGAGGATCGGGACCAGGATCAGCAGGACCCACAGCCCGCTCTTGCCGATGTCGTGCAGTCGGCGTACGCCGGCAGCGAGGGACGGCAGGAACAGCGCCAGGCTCACGACCGAGTTCACGACCCCGCCACCGGTGGTGTTGTAGTCGGTGCCGAGGGCGGTGTCGATGACGGACGTCACGACCGCGACGAGGAAGGTGAAGAGGGCGAAGTACCAGAACTCCGAGCGTCGCGCGCGGCCGCTGAAGTCGACGTACTTGGACAGGCACGTGCGGACCGCGGTCATGAAGTCCATGCAAACCCCTTGCTTCGAGGCGGCGCCGGGCGGCGCCACCACGGCAGCAACGTAGGGCATCCGCAGGTTCGCGATCCAGCACCGCGGTCCGTGGCAGCGCGCCGATCGGTGTACGGACCGCCTGCCCGAGGCACCCTGCGCGCGACTAGCCTTGTCCCACGATGGAAGACGAGCCGAAGACCCTCCTGGTCACCCTCACGGGCAAGGACCGGCCGGGCGTCACCTCCGCGATGTTCGATGCCCTGGCTGCGGCCGGCGTCGAGGTGCTCGACATCGAGCAGATCGTGCTGCGGCGCCGGCTGCTGCTGGGCATCCTGGTCACCGCACCGCGGGACTGGAAGAAGCTGCGCGACGTCATCGAGCGCACCGCCGCGGAGCTCGACATGAACGTCGAGGTCGACCGTGGTGCCGGTGACAACAGGAGCCGGCACGGCGAGCGGTGCCACATCACGTTGATCGGGAGCCCCCTCAAGGCCTCCGCCATGGCCGCGATCGCCGGCCGGATCGCCGACTCCGGCGCCAACATCGACCGCATCGAGCGACTGGCGCGCTATCCGGTGACCGCGATCGAGCTGCACGTCTCCGGCGCAGCCGCCGACGCCCTGCGTCCTCAGCTGTCCACCGACGCCGTCCGGCTCGGCATCGACCTCGCCGTCCAGCGCGACACCCTCCACCGGCGCGGCGTGCGGTTGATCGTCATGGACGTGGACTCGACCCTGATCCAGGGCGAGGTCATCGAGATGATCGCCGCCCATGCCGGGCAGGAGGTCGAGGTCGCGCGCGTGACCGAGGCGGCGATGCGCGGTGAGCTCGACTTCGAGGAGTCGCTGCGCGAGCGGGTCGCCCTGCTCGCAGGCGTGCCCGTCTCGGCGCTCGACGAGGTCTACGACGCCATCGAGTTCTCTCCCGGTGCGCGCACGATGGTCCGAACGCTGCGACGGCTCGGCTACCGCTTCGCGATCGTCTCTGGGGGCTTCAGCCAGATCACGGACCGTCTCGCCGCCGACCTGGGCATCCACTTCGCGCGTGCCAACGAGCTGGAGATCGTCGACGGCCACCTGACCGGCCGGATCGTCGGCAAGGTCGTGGACCGCGCCGGAAAGGCGACCGCGCTGCGGGAGTTCGCCGCCGAGGTGGGCGTGCCGCTCGACGCGGTGATCGCCATCGGTGACGGCGCCAACGACCTCGACATGCTCAACGAAGCCGGCCTCGGCATCGCCTACAACGCCAAGCCCATGGTCCGCAACGCAGCGCAGACCTCGGTGAACGTGCCCTACCTCGACACCGTCCTCTACCTGCTCGGCATCTCCCGCGAGCAGATCGAGGAAGCCGACGCCGAGGTCGGGATCGTCACGCCGGCGCCTCCGGTGATCGACTGACCACCGGAGCTGACCGGTCCTTCACGCCCACAGCGACGCACCCACCGATCTCCGCGTCGAGCACGACATCGGTCTGGAGCCCGGCCGAGGCCATGGCTGCCGTGGTGAGCGGCGCCTGGGCGGGGCTGGTCTCGACGAGCAGCACTCCACCGGGTGCCAGCCAGTCGGCCGCCCCAGCGGCCAGCCGACGGTGCAGGACGACACCGTCGGCACCCCCGTCGAGAGCTGCCTGCGGTTCGTGGTCACGAGCCTCGGGCGGCATCGAGGAGATCCGGTCGGTCGGGACATACGGGGCGTTCGCCGCGAGCACGTCGATCCGGCCCATCAGGACGGTCGGCAGGGCCTCGAACAGGTCGCCGAGATGGAGTGCCGCGGCCGGCGCGTTCCCGTGCGCGCACGCGAGGGGCGCCGCGCTGACGTCGGCTGCGTGCACCATGGCCGAGCCCCCTTCCAGGCAGGCCGCGACGGGTGCGACCCCGCAACACATCTCCACCACGACGACCGGTCCCGCGCCCGGCCGCGCCTCCCGGTCGGCGACGTGGGTGAGCGTCGTACGGGCCAGCAGCTCGGTGCGACGGCGCGGGACGAACACCCCGGGGGCCACCATGAGGCGGCGTCCGAGGAACCCGACCCAGCCGAGCACGGTCTCGAGCGGCTCCCCACCGGACCGACGAGCGACCAGGGCCTCCAGCTCTGCCGCTGTCGTTGCGGCGGCCTCGAGCAGTGCAGCCTCGTCCTCGGCCCACACGCATCCGGCTGCCCTCAGCCGGCCCACGGTCGTCGGAGCGGTCATGCCTCCCCGACGTGGAAGGCGTCCAGCCTGCCCGTGCCCGGACCGAGATCCGCCCACGTGCCTGCGACGGTGAAGACCGACAGCGCGCAGGTGGGGAACCCACGGGTCAGCATCCAGGTGGTGGCGTCCGGGTCCCCGTCGCCGTCATCGATCAGCTCGACGATGGAGGCCATCGTCGGGTTGTGGCCGATCACGAGCAGGGTCTGCACCCCGTCGTCCACCTCGCGGATCAGGTCGAAGACCGTGTCCCAGCCGGCGGCGTAGAGGGCGGCTGAGAAGTCGGGAGCGACGTCGCACTCGGTCGCCGCGGCGACCTGCTCCCAGGTCTCCCTGGTCCGCAGGGCTCCGGAGACGAGCGCCGCGTCGGGGACGATCCCCTGCTCACGGAGCCAGCGTCCGGCCTCCTCGGCATCACCCCGACCACGGTCCGCCAAGGCCCGCTCGTGGTCGGACGGTGCCGTGGGCTCAGCCTTGGCGTGGCGCATGACGACGATCCGTCGTGGCGCGTCGCTCCCTGACTGCTGCATTGGTCCACCTTTCCAGCCGCTAGCCTGCCTGTCATGCCCAACGGACCACTCATGATCATCGGTGGTGCCGAGGACAAGGTGCGCAAGCCTACGATCCTCAAGCACTTCGTCGCCCTCAGCGGCGCCGACGACGCGCGCATCGCCGTCATCCCGACTGCCTCCTCGCTCGGCCGTGAGGTCGTGGACGTCTACGACGCGCTCTTCACCAAGTTCGGTGCCGCCCGCGTCGACGCCGTACGACCCGAGAGCCGCGAGCAGGCGCACGACCCGGCGCTCGTCAAGGCGCTCGACGAGGCCACCGGGATCTTCATGACCGGCGGCAACCAGCTCAAGCTGTCCGCGATCGTGTGCGGCACGCCGATGGGCGATGCCATCGTGCGCGCCCACCAGCGCGGCGCGGTCGTCGCCGGCACCTCGGCCGGCGCCAGCATCCAGTCCTCGCACATGGTGGCCTTCGGCGTCGGCGGCGCCACTCCCAAGCAACGGATGACCCAGGTGGCGGCCGGGCTGGGGCTGGTGGACTCCACGGTGATCGACCAGCACTTCGACCAGCGCAACCGCTACGGCCGGCTGCTGATGATCGTGGCCCAGAGCCCGCAGCTGCTGGGCATCGGCGTCGACGAGGACACCTGCGGGCTCGTCGAGGACGTCGCGGGCGAGATGGTCATGCGCGTGCTGGGCAAGGGCGCGGTCACGATCTTCGACGGCTCACGGATGGTCTCCAACGCCCACGAGGCGACACGGTCCTCGCCACTGCTCGCGAGCAACGTGCTGTTCCACGTGCTGCCCGAGGGTGCGGTCTTCAACCTCTCGACCCGAACCCTGGTGACCAGCGAGCCCGTGATCGACCCCGAGGACGCCGTCGAGCTGGCCGAGGCCAGCCGCGACCTGCGGCAGCTGGCCCGCGACATCGCGGCCGCCGATGCCACCCCGGCAGCGATCCGTCGCCGCCTGAAGATGAGGCGCTCGACCCGCGCGCCCGTCGACCCCAGCCCGACGTACGCCCCGCCCCCGACCGAGGGAAACCACTCATGACCGAGCGCCCCACCCCGGACCTCGAGATCGTCGAGACGCGCGTCTACCGCGGCGCCAACGTCTGGTCCTACGAGAAGTCGATCCACCTCGTGGTGGACCTCGGCTCGCTCGAGCAGTTCCCGACCAACACGCTCCCGGGCTTCACCGACGACCTGGTCGCCATGCTGCCGGGACTGCGGGAGCACACGTGCTCGCGTGGGCGCCGCGGCGGCTTCCTCGAGCGGCTCAACGAGGGCACCTGGCTCGGGCACGTCGCCGAGCACGCCGCCCTGGCGCTGCAGCAGACGGTCGGCCACGACATCCGCCGCGGCAAGACTCGTCAGGTCAAGGGCCAGCCGGGCCACTACAACATCATCTACGGCTACATCGACGAGAACGTCGGCCTCACCGCCGGACGCCTGGCCGTACGCCTGGTCAACCACCTCGTCGAGGGCGACCCGGACTTCGACTGGGAGATCGAGCGCGACGAGTTCATCCGGCGCGCCGAGCGCACCGCCTTCGGGCCCTCGACGCAGGCGATCGTGGACGAGGCGATCTCCCGCGACATCCCGTGGATCCGGCTCAACCAGGCCTCGCTCGTCCAGCTGGGCCAAGGGGTCCACGCCAAGCGGATCCGCGCCACCATGACCTCGGAGACGTCCTCGATCGCGGTCGACATCGCGTCGGACAAGGACCTCACCACCAAGCTCCTGGGCGCCGCCGGACTTCCTGTCCCCAAGCAGGAGTCCGTCCGCTCGGAGGACCAGGCCGTCGCTGCCGCGCGTCGCATCGGCTACCCCGTGGTGCTCAAGCCGCTGGACGGCAACCACGGCCGCGGAGTCTGCCTCGACCTGCAGGACGAGTCAGAGGTGCGTGAGGCCTACCCGATCGCCTACGACCAGTCCCGGCGGGGCAACGTCATCGTGGAGTCCTTCGTGACGGGCAAGGACTACCGCTGCCTGATCATCGACGGCCGGATGGTCGCCATCGCCGAGCGCGTGCCGGCGTCGGTGACGGGCGACGGCACCGCCACGGTCGAGGAGCTCGTCGACCTGACCAACGCCGACCCGCGGCGCGGCGTCGGGCACGAGAAGGTGCTGACCCGCATCAAGGTCGACGACGCCGCCATCGAGGTGCTAGCCGACCAGGGCCACACGCTCACTTCGGTACCGGCCGAGGGCGAGACGGTCAAGCTGGCCCTCACCGGCAACATGTCGACGGGCGGCATCTCGATCGACCGCACCTTCGAGGCGCACCCGGAGAACGTCGAGATCGCCGAGGAGGCCGCCCGGATGGTCGGGCTCGACATCGCCGGCATCGACTTCATCTGCCCCGACATCACCGAACCCGTGCGCGAGGCCGGAGGGGCGATCTGCGAGGTCAACGCTGCCCCCGGGTTCCGGATGCACACGCACCCGACCATCGGGGAGCCGCAGTTCATCGCCAAGCCCGTGGTCGACATGCTGTTCCCGCCGGGCGCGCCGTCACGCATCCCGATCGTGGCGGTGACCGGCACCAACGGCAAGACCACCACGAGCCGGATGATCAGCCACGTCTTCAAGGGCATGGGTCGCAAGGTCGGCATGACCTCCACCGACGGCGTGGTGATCGACGAGCGCCTCGTGATCCGGGCCGACGCGTCCGGGCCGCGCTCGGCGCGGATGGTGCTGCAGAACCCCCGCGTCGACTTCGCGGTCTTCGAGGTCGCCCGCGGCGGCATCCTGCGCGAGGGCCTGGGCTACGAGCGCAACGACGTGGCCGTGGTCCTCAACGTCGCGCCCGACCACCTCGGCCTCCGGGGGATCGACACGGTCGAGCAGCTGGCCGACGTCAAGGCGGTCATCGTCGAGGCGGTGCCTCGCGACGGCCACGCCGTCCTCAACGCCGACGACCCGCTGGTGCGCGAGATGCGCCGCAAGTGCTCGGGCCAGGTCGTCTGGTTCTCGATGGAGGAGCCCGGCAGCGAGGTGCGCGACATGATCGATGCGCACTGCCGACGCGGCGGCAAGGCCATCGTGCTCAACCCCACCGAGCGGGGCGAGATGATGGTCGTCCAGCACGGCCGTCGCGAGATGCAGCTGGCCTGGACCCACCTGCTGCCGGCCACCTTCAGCGGCCGCGCCCGCATGAACGTCCAGAACTCGCTGGCCGCGGCTGCCGCGGCATTCGCGGCCGGTGCGCCGCTGCACGACATCCGCCAGGGCCTGCGCACCTTCTCCACCAACTACTACCTCTCCCCCGGGCGCCTCAACGAGGTCGAGGTCAACGGCGTCAACGTGATCGTCGACTACTGCCACAACGCGCCCGGCATGAAGATGCTCGGCGACTTCGTGGACCGCGTCGGCGACTCGCTCGCCTCGTCGCACGACCTGGCGCGTCCCTCGCGGATCGGCATCATCGCCACCGCCGGCGACCGCCGCGACCAGGACATGGTCGAGCTCGGCCATGTCGCGGCACAGCACTTCGACGTCTGCATCATCCGCGAGGACGTGGCCCTGCGCGGACGCGACCGGGGCGCCACCGCCCAGCTCGTGCTGGACGGCGTACGCACCGCCATGGACGAGGGCGCCCGGTGCAAGCAGGCCGAGGTGTGCGTGGAGGAGATCGAGGCCGTGCGCCATGCGATGAGCCGCGCCAACCGTGGCGACCTCGTCGTCGTGTGCGTCGACAAGCACGCCGAGGTGATGGCCGAGCTGGAGCAGTGGTCCGACGTGGCCCAGGCCGGCTCGGTCACCAACCCCGACGCGCCCTCCGCCGACCCCGACTACACCCCGGCCACGGAGTCCTGAGTGCGGGTCCTCGACCTGTCCGACCTCCCCCACCGACCGATCGAGGCCCACGGCAGTCGCGGGTTCTCGGTCGGTGCCTTCGGCATCAGCGCCGACGCCCACCTCGTCGCGGTCTCGCTGACGCCCGCCGGCGCGATCGGTCCGCACCCGGCCCTCGGACGCCAGCTGCTGGTCGTGCTCACCGGCGAGGCCGACGTGAGGGGCGCCGACGGGGCCGTACGCCGCCTCGCGCCGGGGCAGGCCGCGGTCTGGGAACCCGGTGAGATGCACGAGACACGCTCACCGGGCGGGATGACGGGGATGATCGTCGAGGGCGACCTCGACATCGGCGCGCCCGGTGAACAGGTGGACCCCGGGGACGTGTGACCCGGACGGGGACTCAGGTCCTGGACCAGACGGCCAGCTCGTAGATCGCGTCGCCGTCGTCGCCGGATCGGCCGAACGCCACCAGTTCCTCGGCCACGACACGCACGAGGCCGTACGACGCCGCGCGACGCTCCACCTCGTCGCTGCTGTGCCGCTGCACGACCCGCCCGTCGCTCAGGTGGCTGCGCGGCTGCGCCTGCACCGAGGCGCCCTCCAGCAGCGGCTCGTGGGTCACGACGAGGTGTCCGCCGGGTGCCAACCGGGATGCGGCCAGGCGGAGGACCTCGAACAGGTCGGGCACCAGCTCGAGGCAGCCGATCGCCGCGACGAGGTCCCAGGTGGAGGCGGTGGAACGCAGGAACTCCGCGGCATCGCTCACGACGACCGTGGCCTCCGGCAGCTTGGTCCGGGCGACGCCGGCCATCCCCGTCGACGGGTCGACCAACGTGAACGCCGCTTCGGGGAAAAGGCCGGACAGCGTCTCGGTGGTCTGCCCGGTGCCGGCCCCCAGGTCGAGCACCCTGACGGCGCGCAGCCCGAGGGGTGCGAGCACCGCAGCGACACGCTCGTTGGGCTGCCATCCCCCGTCACGGGTCTGGTCGTCATAGCCCGGGGCCATCGCGTCGAAGGCCTCGGGCCAGCCGGCGTTCACGCCACTCCCGCCGCGCGGACCTTCCCGGACAGGGTCTCGGGCGTGTCCGCCGTCCCGCCGTGCGCGGCGATCCAGCGGTAGGCCTCCTGCCGCTCCGCGTGGCACATCAGGCCGACCACGTCGCCCGGCTCGGCCCGACCCACGAGTGCCGCCAGGCACTCCACCTCGGTCGGGTAGGTGTCGATGTCGTTCACGCCGACGCGGGCCGCCCCTGCGCGGAGCAGGGCATCGATCTCGCCGATCGTGCGACCGCGGAGGTAGTGCTCCTTGTGACCGATCGCCACCACGTCGCTGCCCTTCGCTCCGATCTCCCCCAGCGCGTCGATCAGCTCGTCTGTGCGGTCGCCGACGGCGCCGAGACCGAGCATCAGGCGGCCACCAGGACGTCGTACGCCGGCCATGATCTCGAGCAGCGCCTCGAGGCCCGCCTCGTTGTGGGCGAGGTCCATGACGACCGAGACCTCGCCGGGAAGGGAGAAGAGGTTCATCCGGCCCGGGTTGTGCTCGGCGTCCGGGCGGAAGGAGGTGAGCCCCTCGATCACAGCGGCACGGGGCAGGCCGATGGCGAGCGACGCCGACGCGGCGGCGAGGGCGTTCTCGATGTTGAAGCGGGAGAGGCCGGCCAGCGTCATCGGTACGTCGACGAGCTCGACCAGCGGATCGGGGTCGTGTCCCGGCGCCAGGACGGTGATCCAGCCGTCGATCACGGTGGTGGCGCGTCCGCCTCCGTGGCCCAGCACCTCGCGCACAGCGGGCGAGTCGGGGTCGCGGCTGAAGACCCACGGCTGGGCCGAGATCACGGCCCGCATGGCCAGCACGCGCGGGTCGTCGCCGTTGAGGACCGCCCAGCCGTCCTTGCGGGTGATCCGTGCGACGACCGACTTCACCTCGGCGAGCTGGTCGACGGTGTCGATGCCCTGGAGGCCGAGGTGGTCGGCGGTCACGTTGGTGACCACGGAGACGTCGTTGCGGGTGATCCCGATGCCCTTGAGCAGGATGCCGCCACGAGCGGTCTCGGTCACGGCGAACTGGACGCCCGGCAGCCCCAGGGCCCGGCTCGCGCCAGACGGTCCGGAGTAGTCCCCCGCCTCGACGAGCACGCCGTCGCGATAGACGCCGTCCGTGTTGGACCAGCCGACCACCAGCCCACTGGTGCGCGCGACGTGGGCGATCATCCGGCTCGTCGTCGTCTTGCCGTTGGTGCCGGTGACGGCCACCACGGGGATCCTGGGGGTGATGGTCGTCGGCCGGTCGCCGCGCTCCGCGGCGGCCACCTCGGCCGCCGCCGCGCTCACCGCCGACTCGACGTCAGGGGTGGGCAGCGCGTCGAGGGCGTGGGCCACCGCCTCCCCCAGCGCCCGCGCCCGATCGCGGTTGCGCCACGGGAAGGCGACCACCAGCACCTGCGGGTCGGACGTCGGGCGTACGCGCACCGCGAGGCGACGGGTCCCCGCCTCGTCGGCGATGGCGCGCACCAGGCGCTCCACGGCCCGGAGCGCGAACCGCTGCCGGAAGCCCGACCCGGGTGCACCGGGGCGCGTGCTGCGCAGCCCGATCCGACGCGCGAGGCGCAGCACGGCCTCGTCGTCGGCCTCGCTGATCGCGGAGACGTCCAGCGTCAGCTTCACCGCGGCTCGCGGGAAGTAGAGGTTGGGGCCTTCCAGGATGCGCAGCTCGACGAGGGAAGTCACCGGTGGAAACTACCGAACGAAGGCGTGGCGGCTACAGCCCCATGGCGTGGAAGCCGCCGTCGACGTGCACGATCTCGCCCGTCGTCGCCGGGAAGAAGTCGCTCAGCAGGGCACACACGGCCTGAGCGGTCGGGGTCTGGTCGGTCTCGTCCCAGCCCAGCGGGGCGCGGTCCTTCCACCCCGACTCGAGGTCGGAGAACCCGGGGATCGCCTTGGCCGCGAGGGTCTTCAGCGGGCCGGCCGACACCAGGTTGCAGCGGATGCCCTCCGGGCCGAGGTCGCGGGCGACGTAGCGGGAGGTGTTCTCCAGCGCTGCCTTCGCGACGCCCATCCAGTCGTACGCCGGCCACGCGGTGGTCGCGTCGAAGGTCAGTCCGACGATGGAGCCACCCCGCGTCATCAGCGGGCGGGTCGCCACCGCGAGGGACTTGAGGGAGAAGGCCGAGACCTGGACCGCCTGCGCGACGTCGTCCCACGGACCTTCGAGGAACTTGCCGCCGAGCAGCGTCTCCGGGTTGCCGTAGGCGATCGAGTGCACGACCCCGTCGAGGCCGTCGACGTGCTCGCGCACCTGGTCGGCCAGGCCGGCGAGGTGGTCCTCGTCGGTGACGTCGAGCTCCAGCACCGGCGGCTCCTGCGGCAACCGCTTGGCGATACGCCGGGTGATGCCGAGGGCTCGCCCGAAGTTGGAGATCAGCACGGTCGCGCCCTGCTCCTGGGCGACCTTCGCAGTGGCGAAGCCGATCGAGCTGTCCATCGTGACGCCGGCGATGAGGATGCGCTTGCCGTCGAGGATTCCCATGTGCGTGTGCCTTCCAGTCCGGTGGTGTGGCGAAGTCTGAGTGGTCAGTGCCCCATGCCGAGGCCGCCGTCGACCGGGATGACCGCCCCGGTGACATAGGCGGCACCGTCGGAGGCGAGCCAGGTGACGGCCGAGGCCACCTCGGCGGGCGAGGCGTAGCGTCCGAGCGGGACCTGCGTCTTGATCACGGCCTTCTGGTCGTCCGTCAGCGCGTCGGTCATGTCGGTCTCGACGAAGCCCGGGGCGACGACGTTGGTGGTGATCGAGCGGCTGCCGAGCTCGCGGGCCAGCGACCGGGCCATGCCGACCAGTCCCGCCTTGGACGCGGCGTAGTTGACCTGACCGGCCGAGCCGAGGAGCCCGACGACGGAGGAGATCAGGATGATCCGACCACGACGCATCCTCAGCATGCCCTTGGCGGCACGCTTGGCGAGCCGGAAGGTGCCGGTGAGGTTGGTGTCGATGACCGAGGACCAGTCCTCCTCGCTCATCCGGAGAAGGAGCGTGTCCTTGGTGATGCCAGCGTTGGCGACCAGCACCTCGACCGGCCCGTGCGCCTCCTCGACCTGCTTGAACGCCGCCTCGACGGCGTCGGGGTCGGTGATGTCGCAGCGGACGTCGAGGGCGCCCTCAGGTGCCCCGCCGTTGCGGGTGGTGACGGCGACCTTGTCGCCCTGCGCCAGGAACGCCTCGGCGATGGCGCGTCCGATGCCGCGGTTGCCGCCGGTCACCAAGACGGAACGGGGGGTGCTGGTTCCGGGAATCTCGCTCACGCTCCCTCACGCTAGTGATTACCGAGGGGTAGACCGAAACTCGGCCGTCGTGCAGCGTGCCTACTCGTCCTCGAGCCGGAAGCCGACCTTCATGCCGACCTGGAAGTGCTCGACCGCGCCGTCCTTGGCCTGGCCGCGGATCTGGGTGATCTCGAACCAGTCGATGTGGCGCAGCGTCTGACCGGCGCGCTCGATGCCGTTGCGGACGGCCTGGTCGATCCCGTCGGGCGAGGTGCCGACGATCTCGGTGACGCGGTAGGTGCGGTTGGACATGGTTCCTCCTGCTCGCCGTGCTGCTTCGCGGGCCGCTGCCGGGCCCGTGTTTCTGCGAGCCTAGCGACGTAGACTCGACCGCATGGCCAAGCCCGACGCCGTACGCATCACCACGGCGCGCAGCAGCGCCGCGGACGACATGAGATTGCGCCAGCGACGCTATGCGGTGTCGATGACCATCCGCACCGTCTGCTTCGTGGCCGCCGTGCTGGTCGGGGACGGGGTCCTGCGATGGGTGCTGGTCGGGGCTGCGGTGTTCCTCCCCTTCCTGGCCGTGGTGATGGCGAACGCCGGAAACCACCGCAACGACGGATTCAGTCTTCCCGATGGCGCTGGTGCCCATGAACTGACGGCTGGCGACCGCGGAGACTGAAGAAAAATTGCTCGTTTTGGTGCCCGCTAGAGGTTTGGATTTCACTCACCCGCGTGGAATGATTCCCCACGCGAGCACAGCATCCCCCGTCTGTGCTGGCACTTGAGGTGCCGGACAGCTTCCCCCCGTGGCTGTCCGGCACCTCTATTCTTTCCCGGGCCCGGCGGCCTGCCCCGCCGATCGATGTCCGCCCTCCCGAAAGGCCCGTGATGGAGCTCGACCGCGAGATCTGCTCGGCCAAGGGTTGCCAGGCCGATGCGGTGTGGGACCTGCGGTGGAACAACCCGAAGATCCACACGCCCGAGCGGCGCAAGACCTGGCTCGCGTGCGAGGAGCACCGGGCCTCGCTCTCGGACTTCCTCGGTGCGCGGGGGTTCCTCAAGGACGTCGTGGCGCACGCGGCCGGTTCCTAGGTCCCTGGCGTCTGGCCCGCCGTTTCTTGATGCTCTCTTGATCGAACGTGTGTTCTATATTGCGTGGTGGGCGGGTAGGGTCGGTGTCACGTTCCATGTAGTCACCGGGTAGTCGAGATGCCGAGCTGGTGGGGCGAGTTGCGAGGGTGAGTAATAGTCCGGGATCCGGGCCTCCAGGAGCGACGATCGTTGAGGGTCACGCGTGTGCGTGACGCTCCCCGTCGTCGGAAGGAGGCCAGTGGTGAGTCATCCGATTGTTGCTGCTGCCTCCGACGTCCGGGCGTTGCTGAAGGGCGTGTCTCCGGGGCGAACCCGACGTTCATGAGCGTCGAGGAGAAGGCGACCGCGCTGAGCGAGCTGGTGCGCGCCGAGGCCCAGCTGGCCGAGCTGCGGCTGCGGGTCCTCGCTGATGCCGGTGATCTGGCCGACTCGACGGGTGCGAAGGACGCCGGCGTGTGGCTGGCCCACCACACCCGTACGCGGTTCGCGGACGCGCGCGCCGACCTTGCCCTGGCGACGGCTCTGGATCGTGAGCACCCGGTCCTGGCTTCCGCGATGCGCGCGGGTGAGGCGACACTCGCCCAGGCCCACGTCATCCGACGCGCGATTGCCGCCCTGCCCGCCTCGGTGGACGCTGACACGGTCGCGTCGGCCGAGGCCCACCTCGTCGCCCACGCCGAGGAGTTCGGGCCCAAGGAGCTCGGCCGCCTCGGCCGCCGGATCCTCGACGTCGTCGCCCCCGAGATCGCCGAGGCCGCCGAGGCAGCCCGGCTCGCCGACCTCGAAGCCAACGCCGCCGACCTGACCCGGATGACGATGCGTCGCCTGGGCGACGGCACCACCCGCATCTCCGCACGCGTCCCCGACGCCATCGGCACCCGGTTCGCGACCTACCTCGAAGCCTTCACCAACCCCCGCGCCCACCGTGCAGTCGGCGACGGTCCTGACAACACCGAGGCCGGGGCCCCGCCGGCCGCCGACGCGGTCACCCGGCTGCCCTACCCCAAACGCCTCGGACAAGCCCTGTGCCAGCTCCTCGAGACCATCGACCCCACCCGGATGCCGGTCCACGGCGGCGATGCGACCACCGTCATCGTCACCATCCCGCTGGCGTCCCTGCAGGCCGAGCTCGCCACCGCGGACCTCGTCGGCGCCGGCCTCGTCCCCGGCGACGACCTCACCGGCGACCGGATCACCGCCGGACAGGCCAGGCGCCTCGCGTGCACGGCGAAGATCCTCCCCGCCGTCCTCGACGGCACCAGCCTCCCCACCGACCTCGGCAGAGCGAAGCGACTCTTCACCCCCGCCCAGCGCAAAGCCCTCCTCATCCGCGACCAGACCTGCCGCGCCGAAGGATGCGACACCCCCGGCACCTGGTGCGACGCCCACCACCTCGACCCCTGGCACACCGGCGGACCCACCGACCTCGACAACGGCATCCTGCTCTGCAGCCACCACCACCACCGAGCCCACGACACCGGCCACCGCACCGACCGCCTCCCCAACGGCGATCTCCGCTTCCACCGACGCAGATAGGCAGACTGGCTCGCCCCGAGCTACCCGCCGATCGCCGACATCGGTCGATCGGGCTGCAGGAACGTCACGTCGTCGATGCCGTGGCCGGCACGCTTGCCGAGCATCGCGATGACCCACCGCTCGGCAATCTCCTGGTCGGTCGCGCCCGAGCGCAGGGCCGTACGCAGGTCGGACTCCTCGCGGGCGAAGAGACAGTTGCGCACCTGGCCGTCGGCGGTGAGGCGTACGCGGTCGCAGTCGCCGCAGAAGGGTCGCGTCACGGAGGCGATGATGCCCACCGTGGCGGGACCGCCGTCGACGTCGAACAGCTCGGCCGGGGCGCTGCCGCGGGGCGCGCCGTGCGGGGTGAGGGTGAACTCGGCGGAGAGAGCCGCGAAGATCTCGTCGGCGGTCACCATCTCCGCGCGGCTCCAGTCGTGCTGGGCGTCGAGGGGCATCTGCTCGATGAAGCGCAGGTCGTAGCCGTGCTCGACGCTCCAGTGGAGGAGCTCGGCTGCCTGGTCGTCGTTGGTGCCCCGCAGGAGGACGGCGTTGAGCTTGATCGGCCCCAGCCCGGCAGCCTTGGCGGCCTCGAGGCCTGCCACGACGTCAGCGAGCCGGTCGCGCCGGGTGATCGTGGCGAACGTGTCGGGGCGGACCGTGTCGATGCTGGCGTTGATCCGGTCGAGGCCGGCGTCCGCCAGGGCCTGAGCAGTGCGGGTGAGGCCGAGCGCGTTGGTGGTCAGCGACGTCTCCACGCCGAGGGCGTGGGTGCGACCGACGATGTCGACCAGTCCACGCCGCAGCAGCGGCTCTCCGCCGGTGAACCGCACCTCGGCGACGCCCAGCTTCTCGACACCGATCGTGATCAGCCGGACGACCTCGTCGTCGGTGAGCGTCTGCTCGGTGGGCAGCCAGTCGAGGCCCTCGGCGGGCATGCAGTAGTTGCACCGCAGGTTGCATCGATCGGTCAGCGAGACCCGCAGGTCCGTGGCCACGCGGCCGAAGCGGTCTGCCAGAGGAGTCGTCACGTCGACCACTCTAACGAGGCACCCCTCACACGCTCAGGACGTCCCGGATAATCTCGCCGGGTGCACAAGATGCGTTTCCTGGTCTCGCGCCGCTGGATCGCCTTCGCGCTCGTGGTGGTGGGCCTCGCCTGGGTGGCCTGGCGCCTGGGCGAGTGGCAGTTCCACCGGTTGGACGACCGCAAGGAACGCAACGCGATCATCGAGCGCAACGAGGTGGCCGGCGCCGACCCGGTCGAGCAGGTGCTGGCGCCCGGACGGGCGGTCAGCCGGACGAACGAGTGGCGGATCGTCGAAGCCACCGGCACCTACGCGGTCGAGGACACCGTGATCGTGCGCTACCGCACCCGCCAGGGCTCTGCAGGCGTCGACGTGGTGGTGCCGCTCGAGCTCGCCGACGGCTCGAGCGTGCTGGTCGACCGCGGGTGGTTCGGCACCGACAACCGCGGCGCGGCGAGCGAGGACGTGCCCGAGCCCCCCGCCGGCGAGGTCACGGTGACGGGCTGGGTGCGGAGCGACGCCGAGGGCGACAGCACCCAGGTCACCGACCAGTCCACCCGTGCCGTGAACAGCGCCCGCATCGGCGAAGCCCTCGACCGCGAGGTGCTGGGCGGCTGGATCGACCTCCGCTCGGAGTCCCCCGAGCCCGCGACCCCCCTGCTGCCCGTGGAGATGCCCGAGCTGAACAACGGCCCGCACTTCTTCTACGGCCTGCAGTGGTGGTTCTTCGGCGCGCTCGCGATCTTCGGGTTCTTCTACCTGATGTACGACGAGTGGCGCGGCGGCCGCGGACCGTGGGGCCAGACGCGAGGTGCCGCCGCGGAACCGGGAGCAGAGGCTGCGTCAGATGCTGCGGAGCAGCCCGCCGTCGACGGGAAGCATCACGCCGGTCAGGAATGACGCGGCGGGCGAGAGCAGGAACGCCGCCACCGTGCCGAACTCCTCCGGCTCGCCGTAGCGCCCCAGCGGGATGCTGGCCTCGGCGGCCTTGCGGGCGGCTGCCGCATCGCCGGTCGACGCGTCGAGCTCGGCAACCCGCTCAGTGCCGATGCGCCCGGGCAGCAGTCCGTTGACCCTCACCCCACGCGGGCCGAGCTCGTCGGCCAGGGTCTTGGCGACCATCGCCAGCCCGGGACGCAGCCCGTTGGAGATCGCCATCTCGGGCAGGGGTGCGCGGACGCTCGTGGACAGCACGAGCGCCAGGGAACCACCGACGGGGAGGGCCGCGCCGATCTCGCGTGCCAGGCGCACGGCTCCGAGGAACACTGCTTCGAAGGACGTGCTCCACTGCTCGTCGGTGATCGTCGTGACCGGCCCCTTGGGTGGGCCGCCGACGCTGATGAGGGCACCATCGACACGGCCCCACGTGGCGTGGGCGGCGGCCAGCAGTCGCGCCGGGGCATCCCGGTCGGCGTTGTCGGCGACCACGGCGACCGCTGCCTCACGGCCGGCTGTGTCGTTGAGCGCGACGACGGCCTCGTCGAGTGACCCCTGCGAGCGCCCGGAGACCACCACGCGTGCCCCTTCGGCGACCAGCGCCTCTGCGCTGGCCCGGCCCAGTCCACGGGCCGCGCCGGTGACGATGTGGACGCGATCGGTCAGGCGGAGGTCCATGGGGACGAATCTATCCAGGCGTTGAGGCCGTCGAGACCTCGCGGAACTGGGTGGCGTGGAGGGTTGCGTAGAGCCCGCCCGCGGCGAGCAGCTCGGCGTGGGTGCCGTGCTGGACCACGCGGCCGCCGTCGAGGACCAGGATCAGGTCGGCGTTGCGGACGGTGGAGAGCCGGTGGGCGATCACGAGTGACGTACGCCCCTCCAGCGCGGCGTCGAGGGCCTGCTGGACCGCTGCCTCGGACTCGCTGTCGAGGTGGGCCGTCGCCTCGTCCAGCACGACGATGGAGGGCGCCTTGAGGAGCAGGCGGGCGATGGCGAGGCGCTGCCGCTCACCCCCGCTGAGCCGGTAGCCCCGGTCACCCACCACCGTGTCGAGCCCGTCGGGCAGGGAGCGCACGAGCCCGGCGATCTGAGCGGCTTCCAGCGCCGCCCAGACGTCGGCGTCCACGGCACCGGGACGGGCGTAGAGCAGGTTGGCGCGGATGGTGTCGTGGAACATGTGAGCGTCCTGGGTCACGTAGCCGACCACGTCCTCCAGCGACTGCAGCGTCACGTCGCGTACGTCGTGCTCACCGACGCGGACCGTCCCGGACTCTGCGTCGTAGAGACGGGCGACGAGGTGCGTGACGGTGGTCTTGCCCGCGCCCGACGGGCCGACGAGCGCGACCATCTGGCCCGGCTGTGCCGTGAAGCTGACGTCGTGGAGCACCCGGCCGGAGTCGCGCGACTCGGTGCGCGCCACGGTCTCGAGGGAGGCCAGCGAGATCTGGTCGGCGCGGGGGTAGGTGAAGGCGACGTGGTCGAACTCGAGCTTCGACGCGGACGTCGGCAGCACGACGGCGTCGGGCTTCTCCTCGATCAGCGACGGCAGGTCGAGCACCTCGAAGACCCGGTCGAAGCTGACCAGTGCGGTCATCACGTCGATGCGGACGTTGGAGAGGCCCTGGAGGGGACCGAGCAACCGGGTCAGCAGCACGCCGAGAGCGACGATGGTGCCCACGGACAGGTCGCCGCGAATCGCCAGCCACCCGCCGATGCCGTAGACCAGCGCCGTGGCCAGCGACGGGACGAGGGTCATCGCGGCGAAGAAGATGCGGGTCAGCAGCGAGATCCGGATGCCGAGGTCGCGCACGACTGCGGCCTTCTGTGCATAGGAGACGTCCTCGGCCTCACGACGGCCGAACAGCTTGAGCAGCATCGCCCCGCCGACGTTGAACCGCTCCGTCATCGCGTTGCCGAGGTCGGCGTTGCCGTCCATCTGCTGCCGGGACAGGGTGGCGAGCCGGGCGCCCACCAGGCGTGAGGCCAGGAGCAGGATCGGGAAGAGTGCCACGCACAGGACCGTGACCTGCCAGCTGAGGAACATCATCGTCGCACCGACCACCACGGCCGCGATGATGTTGGAGACAGTGCCCTGGAGCGTGGACGTGAACGCCCGCTGGGCCCCGATGACGTCGTTGTTGAGCCGGCTGACCAGCGCTCCGGTCTGGGTGCGGGTGAAGAAGGCGAGCGACTGCCGCTGCACGTGCGCGAAGACCTGGGTGCGCAGGTCGTAGATGAGACCCTCACCGATCCGGCTGGACAACCACCCGGTGATGAGCCCGAAGGCCGCGTCGATGATCGCGACGACCGCCACCAGCACGGCGAGCCACACCACCAGCGACGTGTCGCCGTTGCTGACGCCGTCGTCGATGATCAGCTTGAGCAACAACGGCGGCGCGACGACCAGGGCGGCATCGACGACCGTCACCGCGAGGAACGCCTCGATCAACCTGCGGTGCGGGCCGGCGAACCCCAGCACCCGGCGTACGGTCCGCCCCTCGATCTTGCTGTCGACGACGCTGCGGTCGCTGCGCAGGTGCCGCCACGGCGGACCACCCGATCCGGGCCCCATCGACATGCCTGCTCCTTCGTTTGGTCATCACATTGAACCCGCCGCCACCACGCATTGTTCCGGCGGCAGTGACGTGGGCCGAACCTCAGCCGGCGAAGGCGGCTGCCACCGCGCGGAAGCGGCGCACCTGTGCCTCCCGCTCGAGCCGCCGTTGCTCGTCGAGGTCACGGTCAGCAGCACCTTGCAGCAGTGCCTTCGTCTCCGGGACCACGCCCGGCATCGGTGCCGCCAGACTGGCGGCGAGGTCGGCGACGGCGGCGTCCAGGTCAGCCGTCGGGACGGCAGACAGGGCCAGGCCGATCGCCACGGCCTCGTCGGCAGGTACGACGCGCGCAGTGGCGCAGATCTCGAGCGCACGGGCGTAGCCGACGTGCTCGACCAGGGGCCGGGTGCCGGTGAGGTCTGGCACGAGCCCGAGCGCCGACTCCTTCATCGAGAACTTCGCGTCGTCGGCGATGACCCGGAGGTCGCACGACAGCGCCAGCTGGAAGCCTGCACCGATCGCATGGCCGCGCACCTTCGCGATCGAGACGAACCGGGGGTCGCGCAACCAGGTGAAGCCGCGCTGGAACTCCTCGATGCGTGCCGAGGCCTCCTCGTCGCTGAGCGCAAGCAGCCCGATGACGCTCTCCTCAGCATCCGTCGAGGGGTCGAGCATGGCGCGGTCGAGACCCGCAGAGAAGGTCTCCCCCTCGCCGGTCACGATGACGACCGCGACGTCGTCGGGGAGGGTGCGGCCGATCTCGCCGAGCGCCAGCCACATGCTGGGCGTCTGCGCGTTGCGGACGTCGGGCCGGTCGAGCGTCACGGTCGCCACGGGGCCCTCGATCTCGAGGCGGAGGCCGACTGCTGCCAGGTCTTCGGGAGTCATGCCCCCACGGTACTACTCGCCGGTAACTTCAGGCGAGGGACACGAGGTCCGCATAGTCGTCGCTCCACAGGTCCTCGTCGCCGTCGGGAAGCAGCAGCACGCGGTCGGGCTCGAGCGCGCGCACCGCACCCTCGTCGTGGGTGACCAGCACGATCGCTCCTTCGTAGCTGCGGATCGCGGCCAGCACCTCCTCGCGCGACGCGGGGTCGAGGTTGTTGGTGGGCTCGTCGAGCAGCAGCACGTTGGCCGACGACACGACCAGGCTGGCGAGGGCCAGCCGCGTCTTCTCGCCGCCGGACAGGACGCCCGCGCTCTTGTGGGCGTCGTCGCCGGAGAAGAGGAACGAGCCGAGCACGCTGCGAGCCTCGGAGTCGGTGAGCTGGGGCGCGGCCGACTGCATGTTCTCCAGGACCGTGCGCGAGGTGTCGAGGGTCTCGTGCTCCTGGGCGTAGTAGCCGATCTTCAGCCCGTGCCCGGGCACGACCTCACCGGTGTCGGAGGGGTCCACGCCGGCCAGGATGCGCAGCATCGTGGTCTTGCCGGCGCCGTTGAGGCCCAGGATGACGACCCGGCTCCCCCGGTCGATCGCCAGGTCGACGTCGGTGAAGACCTCCAGCGAGCCGTACGACTTCGAGAGCTCGCGGGCGGTGAGCGGCGTCTTGCCGCAGGGGGCGGGGGCGGGGAACTTGATCCGCGCGACCTTGTCGGCGGCGCGCTCGCCCTCGAGGCCCGCCACCATCTTCTCGGCGCGCTTGAGCATCGACTGTGCGGCGGTGGCCTTGCTGGCCTTGGCGCGCATCCGGTTGGCCTGGTCGGTGAGGGTCTTGGCCTTGGACTCGGCGTTGGCCCGCTCGCGCTTGCGGCGGCGTTCGTCGGACTCGCGCTGGGAGAGGTAGTCCTTCCATCCCATGTTGTAGACGTCGATGACGCCGCGGTTGGCGTCGAGGTGGAAGACCTTGTTGACCGTCTGCTCCAGCAGCGCGTTGTCGTGGCTGATCACCACGAAGCCACCCCGGTGGGCCTTGAGGTAGTCGCGCAGCCACACGATCGAGTCGGCGTCGAGGTGGTTGGTCGGCTCGTCGAGCAGCAGGATCTCGGCGCCGGAGAAGAGGATCCGGGCCAGCTCGACGCGGCGCCGCTGACCACCGGAGAGCGTACCGATCGGCTGCTCCAGGATCCGCGTCTCGATGCCCAGGGCCGCAGCCATCTGGGCCGCCTCGGACTCGGCCGCGTAGCCGCCCCCGGCGTGCAGCTCGGCGTCGGCGCGGGTCCACCGCTTCATGCCGCGTTCGTGGATCTTGGTGTCCTCGCTGGCCATCTCGACCTCGGCCTCACGCAGGCGTCGTACGACGTCGTCGAGGCCGCGGGCGGACAGGATCCGGTCGCGGGCGAGGATCGCCGGATCGCCGACGCGGGGGTCCTGCGGGAGGTAGCCGATGTCGCCGCTGCGCAGCACCTGGCCGGACGCGGGCTGGCCCTCGCCGGCGAGGATCTTGGTGAGGGTCGTCTTGCCGGCTCCGTTGCGCCCCACGAGCCCCACCTTGTCGCCCGCTGCGATGCGGAAGGTGACGTCCTCCATGAGGAGCCGCGCGCCGGCTCTGACCTCGAGCTTCTGGGCGTTGATCATAGGGTCGACATCCTACGAAGGGGTGAACCTCAGAGCCCCATCGGCGATGCAGGCGCTACTGTGCGCGCAGGCTCCGCCCCTGCGTCGAGGGCGGCGTCACGACCTGTGGAAAGGCACTCCCATGCGGTTCAACCCGAAGGCCCGGCTGGACACCTCTCGCGTGGGCGACAGCGGCCGCGGAGGTGGCGGTGGGGGCGCCGGGGGTGGCGGGATGCGCATCCCGACCCCGGGTGGTACGCGCGCCGGCGGCGGCATCGGCGCCGTCATCATCATCATCTTGTTCGTGGTCCTGAGCCAGTGCATGGGTGACGGCGGCGGCCTCCCGAGTCCCGGGGGCGGCACGAGCCAGTCGGGCACGGACTCCAGCCGCATGGACGACGGGGAGCGCTACGCCAACTGCAGGACCGGTGCGGACGCCAACGAGGACGAGGACTGCGCCCGCGTGGGCGTCGAGAACTCCCTCGTGGCGTTCTGGGCGAAGACCTTGCCGGAGCAGTCGAACACGACGTTCACCCCTGCATCGATGCGCACCTTCAGTGGCGCGGTCGCCACGGGCTGCGGCCAGGCCAGCTCACAGGTCGGTCCGTTCTACTGCCCGCCGGACCAGAAGATCTACCTCGACACCACCTTCTTCGCCGATGTCCTCGAGGGTCAGCTGGGCGGCCAGGGCGGCGACTTCGTCGAGCCCTACGTCCTCGGCCACGAGTACGGCCACCACATCCAGAACCTGCTCGGCACGATGGGCAGGGTCCGCACGCAGCAGGGTGCCGACTCCGACGCCGTACGCCTCGAGCTGCAGGCCGACTGCTACGCCGGCATGTGGACCAGGGACGCCAGCGACGGCGACGCTCTCCTGAGCGGCCTCGACCAGGGCGACATCGAGGAGGCGCTCGACTCCGCGAAGGCGGTCGGTGACGACCGGATCCAGCAGAAGTCGGGCCAGGGCGTGGACCCCGAGGGCTGGACGCACGGATCGTCGGAGCAGCGGATGGCGTGGTTCACCAAGGGCTACGAGGAAGGCACGCTGGAGGCCTGCGACACCTTCTCGGCCAGCCGGCTCTGAGCCCGGTCAGGCGAGCAGCAGCTCGATCTGGTCGACCTGTCGCTGCATCGCGCGGATGTACGGCGCGACGCTGGGGTGGCGGAACTTCCCGGCGAGGGCCCCTTCGCCGTCGGCGACCCTGGCCAGGGCCCAGTCGAGCCGCGTGAGCGCGGTGTAGACGGCCATCACCCGGGCACCGGTCCTGACCTCGTCGCTCGTCGCGAGCCCGTCCGGCAACGCTGCGACGTAGGCCTCCACGAGAGGCTCGATGCCCTCGCGGGTCGCCAGCGAGAGGTAGCCCAGGTCGGAGCCCACCGGGCCCCGTCCGAGGTGTGCCCAGTCGATCGCGATCGCGCCATCGCCCGCGCGACCGGGGATGTTGGTTGCCGAGGGATCTCCGTGCTGCGCCACCTGCGGCAGCGTGTCGCAGCGGTCCAGCCACGGAGCCCGGTGCGTCCAGAGGTGGTGGGCGATGTCCGCCATGGGTGTCCGGGCCAGGAGGCGCCAGCCACCCCGACGCTCGACCAGCGCGAGCCGGCTGCGCAGCTGGTCGCGGGCCAGCCAGGAGTGCTGACCGAGGTCGACCGCGGCGAAGCGGCCCAGGCAGGCGCCCAGCCAGAGGCCGGGAGCGTCGTGGTGCTCGACGCGCTCGTGGACGAGCGTGATGCCCTCGTCGTCCTCCTCGACCCGCACCACGGGTGCCTCACGGAGCCCCGGGGCGTGGGCGACGACCCCGCTGAGGGCTACGTCGGCGGCGCGGCGCCAGTAGTTCACGTCACCGGGCGTGAGCGGGCCGGGCCCGTCGTGGGGGTCCGGGCACCGCAGTCGCTTGATGACGACCTCGCGTCCACCGTGCGTGGCCGACCAGACGCCGACCGTGGCGGGACCGGCTCCCGGCAGGGGTCGCCATCCCGGTTCGGGTTGCCACAGGGGCCCGTCCATGGCCGCGAACCTAGCGCACCTCGATGTCGCGACGAAGGAAGAGCACGTGGCCCAGGACGCTGATCGCGAGGGCCACGGTGAGCAGGACCACGAACGGTGCCCACCGGAAGGCCTCGGCAGGGACGAGGGCGAGGTGGTGGAAGGGGGACACGTCCTGGAGGACCTGCGGGATGCGCAGGATCTGGCCGAACAGCATCACCACCACGGCGTACAGCAGTCCCATCCAGGCCAGGGAGGCCAGTCGTGGACGCAGGCCGAAGAGGAACCGCGCCAGCGCACTGAGGACCAGCACGGCGGCGAGGTGGGGCATCGCCGCCGCGACGTAGGTCGCGACGGCGCTCGTGTCGCCTGTCGTCAGCGCGTAGCCCAGCCCGAGCCCGAGGCCGCCGGCCAGCACGACCACGGTCGTCCCGCACACGGTGAACACCGATTGCGTCAGCAGCCACCGACGTCGAGACAGCCCGGTGGCGAGGAGCACCTCGACGATGCCCGACGCTTCGTCGTGCCGGGGCCGCAGGGCGGTCGAGATGGCATATCCGGAGGACATCAGCGCGAGCATCAAGATGGCCGTGGCATAGAAGCCGTCGACCAGGTCGGCACTCCCCCGGGCGAACATCTCCTGGGTGGCCCCGGAGTCGCCGAGCACGGCACCCACGTCGCTCCCGAGAGAGCCGTAGGAGACACCGGTCAGCAGCAGTCCGAGCGTCCAGCCGATCAGCGCTCCACGCTGCTGGCGCCAGGCCAGGCCGAGTGGAGTGACCAGCCACCGCCCCGCCCGGTCGGGCCCCGGTCGCGCCGCGAGCACACCGGACCCGTGGTCACGTCGGCGGAAGGTCCAGCCGGCCGCGGCGACCACCGCCGCCGAGGCGAGCACGAGGGGCAGCAGTGGCCACCAGCGCAGGCCGGAGAAGGCGTGCATCGCCTGGTACCACCCGATGGGCGACATCCAGGTGAGCACCGGTGATCCGACGTCGCCGATGGCGCGCAGCACGTAGGCGGCGCCGATCACCACACCCGTGGCCCCGTAGGCCGCGCGCGGGCTGGCCGTCAGCTGTGACGCCAGCAGGGCCACCGCGGCGAAGAGCATGCCGACCGCGGCCAGGCCGACGCCGAGGGCGATCGAGTCGGGCACGGACAGCGGGAAGGCGATCAGGCTGACCGCGACCAGGGTCCCCGTCAGCAGGTTGGCCACCAGCGCGACCAGGACCGTCGCGGCGGTCGTCGCCTCACGGCCCACGGCCGCGCCGCGCAGCAGCTCGTCGCGCCCCGACTCCTCCTCGCCACGGGTGTGCCGGACCACCAGGAACATCGACATCAGCCCCACCGTGATCGCGCCGAACGCGGTCGCCTGCCAGGTGACCTGTCCGCCGATCGTGTTCAGCGCCCGCGCGGGGCCGGCCATCGCCACGAAGGCGGCATTGCCGCCCATGGCTGCGGCGGCGCGGTCGAACTCGGCCTGGGTGGCGTACAAGCCCTTCACGCCGATCGCCTGGGACCAGTAGAGGAGAGTGATGCCGATCGACCATGCCAGCAGCATCCAGCGGTCGCGACGCACGAAGTGGCGCAGCAGCCGCCAGGTTCCTGTCACGAGAGGTCCGCCTCCGTGCCGCTCGCCGCGACGTCGTCCGCGTAGTGCCGCATGAAGAGCTCCTCGAGCGTCGGGGGCGTGGCGGTGAGCGTCCCTATCCCCGCCTCCTGGAGCTCGGCCAGCGCCGAGGCCAGGTCCTGGGTGTCGACCTCGAAGGCGACGCGGTGGCCCTCGACCACGAGGTCGTGGACTCCGGGCAGGTCGGCGAGGCCCTGCACGGGGCTCGTGGTCTCGGCCCGCACCGTGGTCCGGGTCAGGTGTCGCAGGTCGGTCAGCGTGCCCGACTCCACGCGGCGCCCGGCGCGGATGATGCTCACGCGGTCGCACAGCCGCTCCACCTCGGCCAGGATGTGGCTGGAGAGCAGGACGGTGCCGCCCTTGGCCCTGAAGTCGTCGACACACTCCTGGAAGACCGCCTCCATCAAGGGGTCGAGGCCGCTGGTGGGTTCGTCGAGGAGCAACAGCTCCACGTCGCTGGCCAGCGCCGCGACCAGGGCGACCTTCTGCCGGTTGCCCTTGGAGTAGGTCCGCCCCTTCTTCGACGGATCGAGCTCGAAGCGCTCGACGAGGTCGACCCGTCGACGCTCGTCGAGGCCCCCGCGCAGGCCACCGAGGAGGTCGATCACCTCCCCCCCGGTGAGGTTCGGCCACAGGGTCACCTCACCCGGGACGTAGGCCAGCCGTCGGTGCAGGGCCGCGGCATCCGCCCACGGGTCGCCGTCGAGCAGTCGGACCACTCCCTCGTCGGCCCGCAGGAGGCCCAGCAGCACCCGGATCGTCGTCGACTTGCCCGAACCGTTGGGCCCCAGGAAGCCGTGCACCTCCCCCTGCTCCACCTGCAGGTCGAGGCCGTCCAGGGCGCGAGTCCGGCCGAACGCCTTGACCAGACCATGGACCTCGATGGGGTTGCTCACCCGTCCACCGTACGACTCCGGCGCGCCCGGGCGCCGCGTCATCCCGCGTTGCTGACCTCGACCTGGAGGGACCGGGCGTCGGCGATCGACCGGTCCAGCACCACGCGACGGGGGTCGGGGACTGCGAGCCACGGGCCCACGGGCGTGACGTGGGCGAGCCGGGAGTCGGTGAGGACCGCATCGACTGCGGCATGGTCGCCGCCGGTGACGACCGGTCCGGCGCCGGCGAGGATCCGCGCCGCGTGGTCCGCGGCCGCCTCGTAGGCCTGCCGCGCCTGGTTGTCGCGTCGCCGGGCGAAGCGCTGCTGGCTCTGTCCACCGGCCTTGGTGCGACCCTGCACGTGCCGCTGGCCGATCTTGTGCTCGACCATCTCCTCGCCCCGCAGCCGGGCGATCGCGAAGCCGCCCTTGCGCACCAGCAGGACTCCCCACTGCGTGGGCGGCACCGCGGCGTCGACGAAGTCCGCGACCTCGGCCGGTCCGTCGTACGACGTCGAGAAGGGCAGCCGGGCCGCGAAGCGCGAACCGTCCGCGGCACTCCCGACCAGCGCCCCGTCGGACACGGACAGGTCCGTGTCGCCGTGGCTGCTGGTGAAGTTGTCGACCCAGCGCTGCCAGCGGGCAGTGGGGACGAGGACCAGCGGCATGTCGTCGACCCTCAGAGGAAGTCGAAGGGGTCGAACTCGTCGATCGGGATGATCCGGACCCGTGGCAGGGGCGTGTTGAACGCCGCGATGTCGTACTCGAGGTCGAAGATCCGCAGGCCCGGCAGGTTGCGGAACTGCGAGTTGACGAACTCCGTGAAGCCGATGACGCCGACCTGACGGCTGCCGTCGCACAGCGCCGAGACCTGGTCGACGAAGTCACCGTCGTGGCTGACGAGCACGACATCGGCCTCGCGGTGCACCAGTGCCTCGGCGGTGCGCTGGATGGCGATGTCGACGATCTTGCCCTCGCCGCTGAGCGGGATCGGCTTGAAGCCGATCGCCAGCAGGGCCTGGACGAAGCTCGTGGGCATCTCGGTGGTCGCGGCGAGGAAGAACAGGCCGGTGACGTCCTGGTCGAAGGCACGCTCGGCCCACTCGAGCAGACGGTCCCAGCGCGGACGCTCCTCAGGCCGCGGCCGCCGACCGAGGATCGAGGTGCCCAGGGTGGCGTCGATGTTCTCCCCGTCGACGAGGAGGTAGGTCATCCGCTCGGCCATGCGAGGACTCTCCCACACGGGGTCCGTGCGGAGTGACGAACCGGGGTCAGGCCTGGTAGACGATCTTGAACGACTCGACGACCTCGTCGCCGGACACCGTCACACCGGCGACCTCGACCAGCGCTCGCGGCACTCCGGAGCCGTCACAGAGGATGGACAGCACACCCACCTCCGGCATCTCGCCGGCGTAGTCACCGACCGGGGCCGTCGTCGCGCCCCGCCCGTCGGCCAGCACCTGGGTGACGAACGTGTCGGACTCTGCCGTCGATTCGCCGTAGGCCCACGCCGGCGGCGGGACGGACTCCAGGGTGGTCGGCCCGAAGTAGGTCGGTGCGGCGTTGAGCTTGGCGTGGAAGCGAGCCAGGTCCCAGAAGACCCGCAGCTCCTCGTGGTCGAACTCGATCTCGGACAGGTCGACCTCAGGCGGCTCCATGCCACGACCCTAGCCGTCAGGCCACAGCAGCAGCCGTCAGGCCACAGCAGCCACGTACGCCGCGAAGTCGCGCGCCGCGTCCAGCGAGCCGGGTCGTGGACGGTCATCGGGATCGAGGCCGCGGTCCCGGTCGGCCAGCACCTGCTGCAGGAGCGGGCGCCACTGCGGGTCGCCGTGCATCATCGCCCAGCGCAGCGCATCACGCTTGCTCGCCACCTGGGCCGTACGCACGGTGTGCAGGCTGCGGCAGGCCTGGACCACGAGGTAGCGCTGGCACCACGCGAGCTGCGGCGGGCACCACGCCAGGACGTCGTCCGCCAGCGTGGCGAGCCCGGCTCGTGCCCGGTCGCGGAGCACGTCCTCGGGCACCGGTCCGACGAGCTCGACCGGGCACGGCCCGAGGAGGGTGATGCCGTGCTCGCGCAGGATCCACCTGGTCCACGGCTGGTTGCAGTGGTCGGACCACACCAGCTCGTCCGCGCCGTGGTCGGCGTAGAGCCACTCGACGCCCAGCCCCGCCACCGAGACGAGGTCGTCGGCCACCGCGTAGGACCCCTCGAGGTGGCGGTTCCAGTGGCCATCGCGGTGCGGCAGGTCGCGGTGGAGCGTGCGCAGAGCGGACTCCTGGTCCGCGTCCGGGCGCTGGCGGACCACCACCAGGAAGTCGCAGTCGCTGTGCATGTCGCCCGCTCCCAACGCGAAGGAGCCCTGCAGGTAGGCGCCCACGAACGAGTCGCCCAACGCGGTCCGCGCGCCGGCCACCAGGTCGTGGAGCACGCCGTTGAGCTCGGCGTACCGCGTGGGATGGGGGTTCTGCACGGTTGAAGTCTGCGCCCGCCCGCCCACGGCCGCCACGGATTATCGCTCGGCCCGAGGCGTTCAGCCCTCGCCCGGGTGCACCACGTCGATCACGAGGCGCGACGGCTGGGCGAGGGTGAAGACACGGAATGGCCTGGCACCCTCGTTCAACCCTGCGATCACCTGGGTGTGGCCCTCGAAGGTGCCGCCGACATAGACCTCCGCGACGTGGGAATCGTCCTCGGGCACGAGCCGCCGCGGGCCGCCGTAGTAGTCAGGTGACGGCCACGTCGTGTGGGAGGCGTAGATGTCGAGGAACGCTGCACCACCCAGTCGTACGGCCTCGCCGCTGCCGTCGAGCCTGGCCCGATCGACGTACGTCACCGACCAGCCGGCAACACCTGTGCCGGTGAACTCGAGGACGACCCGGTCGTAGCCCTCGTGCCCGGCGACCCGGACGTCGTGGAGCACCAGGTCCCACTCCCCCGAGCCACGGTCGGTCAGCACGGCGGCCCCTGTCGCGAACGACGGCAGACCGCGGGCAGCCTCGACGGTGGGTGTCCCGTGGCTCGGTGGGGTCGGCCTCGTGTCCTCGGGGCTGGTGGACTGCTGCGAGCTGGGCTCCCCCTGCGGGCCAGAGGCACACGACGCGACGAGGCTCAGCGCCGCCGCGGTCACCAGGACCAAGGTCCGACTGCGACCTCCCACTGTCGAGCTCCTCGCCTCGGAAGTGTCTACGCAGGGTGTGACGCCCAGGAGGTCAGGAACGTTGCGGTGGGAGCCGATCAGCCAGGAAGGCCAACGTCCGCTGCCAGGCCAGGGAGGCCAGGTCAGCGTCGTAGAAGATGAAGTCGGCGTTGTCGAAGGCGTGCCCGCCGCCCTCGTAGGTCTCGACGGCCACGTGCGGCTGGGCGTCGAGCAGCGCGCAGATCTGCACGACCACCGGGCGATCGATGAGGGTGTCCGCCAGGCCCCAGTGGTGGAGGGACGGGGTCGTGACGCGGGCGGGGTCGATGACGGTGAGGGAGGCGTCGGAGGCGTCGAACGGGAGGACGCCCAGCAGCTCGGGCAACGCCGAGCCGTAGTAGCTGACCAGGGCGTCGGCGGGCCTGAGGGCGGCGACGTGGAAGCCGAGCCCTCCGCCGAAGCAGAAGCCGACGATCCCGACGCGGCCCGTCACCGAGTCGTGGCCGGCCAGGGCATCGAGCGCCAGCACGCCGTCGGCCACCGCGGCCGGCCAGTCGGTGCGCTGGAGCAGGCCGAGCGCCTCCTCCAGCGCGTCGGGGCCCTCCTCGACGCGCGAGACGCCGAGGCGCCAGAAGATCTCGGGTGCGAGCACGACATAGCCAGCGTCGGCGAGGTCCTGGGCCCGGCGCTCGACATAGCTGCTGATGCCGAAGATCTCCTGCAGCAGCAGGATCCCGGGACCGGTGCCCGCCTCCGGGAGCCACAGGTGCGCCGGCATCGTGCCGTCGGGGGTCTCTATCGTCAGCCGGCTGCGGGTCATGGACGAGAACCTAGACCGTCGACCAGGTCTCGTCCTGATGCGCGGTAGGTGGGCTCAGACGTTGAAGCCGAGGGCGCGCAGCTGCTCGCGACCGTCGTCGGTGATCTTGTCCGGGCCCCACGGCGGCATCCAGACCCAGTTGATGGCGACGTCGTTGACGAGGCCCTCCAGAGCGGAGTTGGTCTGGTCCATGATCACGTCGGTCAGCGGACAGGCCGCGGACGTGAGGGTCATGTCGAGGACGGCGTTGGAGCCCTCGTCGATGTGCACGCCGTAGACCAGGCCGAGGTCGACGACGTTGATGCCGAGCTCGGGGTCGACGACGTCCTTCATCGCCTCGGTGACGTCGTCGACGGTCACGGTCGAGGTGCCGCCGCCGGTGGTGGCCTCGGGGACCTCGGGAAGGTCACCGTGGTCGGCGGAGTGGTCGAGGGGCTGGTCGGTCATCGGGCTTCTCCTCCGGGCTGTGCCGAATCAGTGTGGGCCTGGGTGGTCGCGTCCTTCCACGCCATCCAGGAGAGCAGCGCGCACTTGACGCGCGCGGGGAACTTGGCGACACCGGCGAAGGCGATGCCGTCCTCGAGGACCTCCTCGTCGGGCTCGACCTGCCCCTTGCCCTGCATGAGCTCGAGGAAGGTCTGGTGGATCGACATCGCCTCGTCGACCGACTTGCCGATCACCAGGTCGGTCAGCACCGAGGCGGACGCCTGCGAGATCGAGCAGCCCACCGAGTCGTAGGACACGTCCTCGACCACCCGCCCCTGCGGGCCGTCCGCGAGGTGCACTCGCACGGTGACCTCGTCACCGCACGTCGGGTTGACGTGGTGCACCTCGGCCTCGAACGGCTCGCGCAGGCCCTTGTGGTGCGGGTGCTTGTAGTGGTCCAGGATGATCTCCTGGTAGAGGTTGTCGAGCTCGGCACTCATGGGGTCAGCCCACCTTGAAGTAGCTGCGGGTGTGGTGGAGCGCCTCGACGAGAGCGTCGATCTCGGCAGGCGTCGTGTAGAGGTAGGACGACATCCGCGTCGAGCTCTGGACGCCGAACCTGGCGTGCGCCGGCTTGGCGCAGTGGTGCCCGGCCCGCACGGCCACCCCGCGCGAGTCGAGGACCTGTGCGATGTCGTGCGGGTGGACCTCGGCGAGCTCGAAGGAGATCGCGCCACCGCGCTGCGTGGCGTCGAGGGGGCCGAGCACCGTCAGGCCGGGGACCGACTGCAGCCCCTCGAGGGCGTAGGCCGTGATCGTCTGCTCGTGCGTGTGGACAGCGTCGAGCCCGATGTGGCTGAGGTAGTCGACCGCAGCACCGAGGCCGACCGCCTCG
Source organism: uncultured Actinomycetota bacterium (assembly GCA_963843815.1). GTDB lineage: Bacteria > Actinomycetota > Actinomycetes > Propionibacteriales > Nocardioidaceae > Nocardioides. The sequence goes on from CAWJLX010000008.1 coordinate 71,875, forward strand.
ACGATCGGGGGCGTACCGGCCTCGAAGCGCGCGGGCGCCTTGGCGTACGTCGAGCGTGCCATCGTCACGGTCTCGATCATCTCGCCGCCGCCGTGGAAGGGCGGGAGCTCGTTGAGGAGCTCCTCGCGTCCCCACAGCACGCCGATGCCGGTCGGGCCGCACACCTTGTGGCCGGTGAAGACCAGGAAGTCGCACCCCGCGGCCTGTACGTCGACCGGGAGCTGTGGCGCGGCCTGCGAGGCGTCGATGACCGACAGGGCTCCAGCGGCCTTGGCACGGGCGACGAGGTCGACGACCGGGTTGATCGTGCCGAGCATGTTGGAGACCCAGGTGAAGGCGACCACCTTGGTGCGCTCGTCCACGAGCTGGTCGGCGTTGGACAGATCGAGCTGGCCGTCGTCGGTCAGGCCGAACCAGCGCAGCTCGGCACCCGCGCGCTCGCACGCCAGCTGCCACGACACGATGTTGGAGTGGTGCTCCATCTCGGTGATGACGACATTGTCGCCGGGTCCGAGCTCGATCGTGCGGGCCAGGAGGTTGAGCGCCTCGGTGGCGTTCTTGGTGAAGACCACCTCGTTGCGCGAGGGCGCATTGAGGAAGGCCGCCACCTTGTCGCGCGCCGATTCGAAGGCCTCGGTCGACTCCGCGCCGAGCTGGTGCATGGCCCGGGCGATGTTGGCGTTGTGCCGCTCGAGGTGGTCGACCATCGTGTCGATGACGACCTGCGGCTTCTGCGAGGTGTTGGCGCTGTCGAGGTAGACCAGCGGCCGCCCGCCCGCGAGCACGCGCTCGAGGATCGGGAAGTCCTTGCGGATGACTTCCAGATCAGGAAGCAGTCCTTCCATGGTGCTACCTCGATTCGCGGTGTGGGTCAGGCCGAGGCCGGGTTGAGGTACTTGTCGTAGCCCTCGGCCTCGAGCTGGTCGGCGAGCTCCTTGCCACCGGACTCGGCGACCTTGCCGTCGACGAAGACGTGGACGTAGTCGGGCTCGATGTAGCGCAGGATGCGGGTGTAGTGGGTGATCAGCAGGACACCCTTGCCCTCGCGCGCACGGAAGCGGTTGACGCCCTCGGCGACGACCTTGAGCGCGTCGATGTCGAGGCCGGAGTCGGTCTCGTCGAGGACGGCGACCTGGGGGTCGAGGAGCTCGAGCTGGGCGATCTCGTGACGCTTCTTCTCACCGCCGGAGAAGCCCTCGTTGACGTTGCGGGTGCCGAACGTCGGGTCGAGGTTGAGCTGCTTCAGGGCCGCGTTGACGTCCTTGACCCACGTGCGGAGCTTGGGGGCCTCGCCGTCGATGGCCGTCTTGGCCGTGCGGAGGAAGTTCGACACCGAGACGCCGGGGACCTCGACGGGGTACTGCATGGCCAGGAAGAGTCCGGCGCGGGCGCGCTCGTCGACCGACATCGCCAGGACGTCCCGGTCGCCGAGAGTGACCGAGCCACTCGTGATCGTGTACTTCGGGTGCCCGGCGATGGAGTAGGCCAGGGTGGACTTGCCCGAGCCGTTGGGGCCCATGATGGCGTGGGTCTCGCCCTCGTTGATGGTGAGGGTGACGCCCTTGAGGATCTCCTTGGGGCCGTCCTCGGTGTCGACGGTGACGTGCAGGTCGGTGATCACGAGCTTCATGCGGGGGTGACTCCGTTCAGGGTGGTCTCGGTGTCGACCCAGACAGAAGCACTGCCGTCGACGTCCCGAATTTCAACTGGGAAGGTGGCGACCGGCTCGGTCGCCGGGAAGTTGGTGGGCTTGCCGGTGCGCAGGTCGAACATCGACCCGTGCAGCCAGCACTCGATCTGGCACCCACCGTCGTTGGTGGCGACCTCGCCCTCGCTCAGGGCGACCTCGGCGTGGCTGCACACGTCCTCGACGGCGAAGACCTCGTCGCCGTCGCGGGCGATGGCGAGGTCGTACCGCCCGAGGGTGACCGCCAGGGCCTCGTCGCTGGGGACCTCGTCCAGCGCGCAGGCGCGCTCGTAGGCCATCAGAAGAGCTCCTTCAGCACGTTCTTGGCGAGCTCGGCCTCGACCGTGGTCAGCAGCCGGTCCTCGATGGAGGGCACGCCGACCTTGCGGATCAGGTCGTTGAAGAAGCCGTGCACGACCAGGCGCTGGGCCTCCTGCTCGGAGATGCCTCGTGCCTGGAGGTAGAAGAGCTGCTCGTCGTCGAAGCGCGCGGTGGCCGAGGCGTGCCCGGCACCCTCGATCTCGCCGGTCTCGATCTCCAGGTTGGGGATGGAGTCGGCACGGCAGCCGTCGGTGAGGACGAGGTTGCGGTTCTCCTCGTAGGTCTCGATGCCCTCGGCGACCTTGCGGATCAGGACGTTGCCGACCCACACGGTGTGCGCCTTCTCGCCCTGCAACGCACCCTTGTAGATCGCGTGGGACTTGGTGTGCGGCGCGGTGTGGTCGGCGAAGATCCGGTGCTCGATGTGCTGGCCGGCGTCGGCGAAGTAGAGACCGAGCAGCTCGGCGGAGCCACCCGGACCGTCGTAGGTCACGTTGGCATCCATACGCACCAGGTCGCCCCCGAAGGAGATCGCCGCGTGCTTGTACGTCGCGTCGCGACCCACCCGGGCCTGGTGGTGGGACAGGTGGACGGCATCGTCGGCCCAGTCCTGGATCGAGACGACCGTGACGTCAGCACCGTCACCCACGACGATCTCGACGACCGCAGCGATGGTGGAGGAGCCGGTGTGGTTGAGCACCACGATGGCCTTGCTGTGGGCTCCGAAGCGCATCGCGACGTGACCGGCCTCGGTGACCGTCACGTCCTCGCCCTTGAGCTCGACCACGACGGGCTCGACCACCTCGGTGTCGGCGGGCACGTCGATCAGCAGCGTGGACGGGACCTCGGCAAGGACGCGGGCGGCGTGCCGCGTGTTCGGCACCAGGCCGGAGATCCCGCGCAGGACCCGTGCCTCCTCTCCGGACACGCCCTCGATGTGGACACCGGTCGGGGTGTTCCACGTGCACGAGGTGGCCGAGCGCATGAACTCCGCGTCGGCGTGCAGGCCCTTGAGCCGCCTGAGCGGGGTGAAGCGCCAGATCTCCTCGCGCCCGGTGGGCACGGGGTGGTCTGCGACGTCGAAGGAGCCAACGGGGTTGAGGTGGCTCTCGACCTTGTCGGCCGGGGCCTGCTCCAGGGCGGAGCGAACGGAATCGGTGGTGACGGTCAAAGCTCTACTTTCTTCTTGGCTGGGCTACAGGCGGTGATGTCTTCCGGTGCGCTCCTTGACGCCGCTTCGCGACGTCGCGGTGCGCAGCGGATCATCAGCCGACCGCGCCCTCCATCTGCAGCTCGATCAGGCGGTTGAGCTCGAGGGCGTACTCCATCGGAAGCTCCTTGGCGATCGGCTCGACGAAGCCGCGCACGATCATCGCCATGGCCTCGTCCTGCTCCATGCCGCGCGACATCAGGTAGAAGAGCTGGTCGTCGGAGACCTTGGAGACGCTCGCCTCGTGGCCCATGGACACGTCGTCCTCGCGGATGTCGACGTAGGGATAGGTGTCACTGCGGCTGATCTGGTCGACCAGCAGCGCGTCGCACAGGACGTTGGACTTGGAGCCGTGGGCGCCCTCGTTGACCTGGATCAGGCCGCGGTACGACGTACGACCGCCGCCGCGCGCCACCGACTTGCTCAGGATCGAGCTCGAGGTGTGCGGGGCCGCGTGCACCATCTTGGCGCCCGCGTCCTGGTGCTGGCCCTCGCCGGCGAAGGCGATGGAGAGCGTCTCGCCCTTGGCGTGCTCGCCCATGAGGTAGATGGCGGGGTACTTCATCGTCACCTTGGAGCCGATGTTGCCGTCGACCCACTCCATCGTGGCGCCGGCGTCGCACGTGGCGCGCTTGGTGACGAGGTTGTAGACGTTGTTGGACCAGTTCTGGATGGTCGTGTAGCGGCAGCGACCGCCCTTCTTGACGATGATCTCGACGACCGCGGAGTGCAGCGAGTCCGACGAGTAGATCGGCGCGGTGCAGCCCTCGACGTAGTGCACGTAGGCGTCCTCGTCGACGATGATCAGCGTCCGCTCGAACTGACCCATGTTCTCGGTGTTGATCCGGAAGTAGGCCTGGAGCGGGATGTCGACGTGGACACCCTTCGGGACGTAGATGAACGAGCCGCCCGACCACACCGAGGTGTTGAGCGCGGAGAACTTGTTGTCACCGACCGGGATGACGGTGCCGAAGTACTCCTTGAAGAGCTCCTCGTGCTCCTTCAGCGCGGTGTCGGTGTCGACGAAGATGACGCCCTTCTCCTCGAGGTCCTCGCGGATCGAGTGGTAGACGACCTCCGACTCGTACTGCGCGGCGACGCCGGCGACGAGGCGCTGCTTCTCCGCCTCGGGGATGCCGAGGCGGTCGTAGGTGTTCTTGATGTCCTCGGGCAGGTCCTCCCACGAGGTCGCCTGCTTCTCGCTGGAGCGCACGAAGTACTTGATGTTGTCGAAGTCGATCGTGCTCAGGTCCGAGCCCCACGTGGGCATGGGCTTGCGGTGGAAGAGCTTCAGGCCCTTGAGACGCAGGTCGAGCATCCACTGCGGCTCGGACTTCTTCGAGGAGATGTCGCGGACGACGTCCTCGTTCAGGCCGCGCTTCGCGCCCTCGCCCGCGTCGTTCTTGTCGGACCAGCCGAACTCGTAGCGGCCGATGCCCTTGAGCTCCGGGTTCAGGTCTTCGATGCTCAGGTTCTGGGTCATGACTGCTCCTTCTTGAGGGTCTGGGGGATGCACGTGGTGCAGACGCCGTCACCGTGGGCGATGGTCGCCAACCGCTGGACGTGGGTGCCGAGCACGGAGGCGATCGCCTCGGTCTCGGCCTCGCAGAGCTGGGGGAACTCGTGGGCGACGTGGGAGACGGGGCAGTGCTGCTGGCACAGCTGCTCTCCGGCGCTCTGCCCGTTCGCGAGAGGAAGTTCGCGCACCGACGCGGCGTAGCCCTGCTGGGTGAACACCCGGGCCAGCGCCTCCGCGGGGGTCAGGTCGGGCTCGAGCGCCACCACCGCGGCGTAGTCGCGCTCGATGAAGGCCACCCGGCGGCGGGCGAACGCCACCACGGCTTCCTCACCCTGCGTCTCGGCCATGAATCGCATGGCCTGCACGGCGAGGTCGTCGTACTGCTGGTCGAAGCTGTCACGACCGGACTCGGTCAGGGCGAACACCTTCGCCGGACGACCGCGCCCGCGAGTGCCGTAGACCTTCTGCTCGCGCGACTCCACGATCCCCTCGTCGGCGAGGTGGTCGAGATGACGACGCACGGCGGCCGGGGTGAGGTCGATCAGGCGAGCCAGGTCGGCCGCGGTGGACGGCCCGTTCTGCAGGATGGTGCGCGCCACGCGCTCGCGCGTGGGTGCGTCCCCGTCAGGGGTCGCCGCCGTCCTGGTGAATTCCACAACGACAGTGTGACGTTATTGCGGGTGCTCCTTCAAGGAAGGGTCGCCTAAGTCACCAGCGGCCGGGGCCCTCAGTCGGCCGTTCGCCTGCGGAAGGTGCGGATCGCCAGTGGGGCCACCACGGCCGTGATGAGGATGATCCACCCGATCGTGAACGGGATCGGGTGGTGCATCGGGAACGCAGCACCCTCGGCCAGGGGCTGGTCGTTGCCCCACAGCTCGCGCACCGCCTGGGTCAGCGAGGAGATCGGGTTCCACTCGGCGACGAATCGCAGCGCCGTCGGCATCCGTTCGGTCGGGGCGAAGGTGTTGGCCAGGAACGTGATCGGGAACATCGTCGCGAACATGACGCCGTTGACGGCCTCCACCGAGCGCATCGCCGACCCGACCCAGATGCCCACCCAGATCATCGCGAAGCCCCAGCCCAGGAGCAGGAGGTAGCCCAGGGCGGCCGCGAACACGTTGGTGTGGATCCGCCAGCCGATGACCAACCCGGTCACCGACATCACCACCAGCCCGATCGAGGAGTGGGCCAGGCTCGACATGCTCCTGCCGACCAGCACTGCTGCCGGGTTGATCGGCAGCGAGCGCATCCGGTCGACGATCCCCTTCTCGAGGTCGGCGGTGAGCCCGACGGCGACGATGAAGGAGGCGAAGGCGACGGTCTGCGCCATGATCCCGGCGAGCAGGAACGCGCGATAGCCGGCGGGCGTGGCGACGTCGATGGATGAGCCGAAGACGAAGGCGAAGAGCAGCACGAACATGACCGGCTGGATGGTCACGTCCATCAGCATCTCGGGCATCCGCCTGATGTGGAGGAAGTTGCGGCGCGCGATGGCCCACGACTGGGTGAACAGTCCGGTCGAGCGGATCCGGGGTCGCTCGAGCGTGGTCATCGGGCCATCTCCCCTGCCGGGTCCCCGGCGGTCTCGTCGTCGGTCGCGTCCTCGGACCGCGCTTCGGCGCGATGTCCGGTGAGGTGCAGGAAGACGTCGTCGAGGCTCGGGCGCTTGAGACCGATGTCGTCGAGCACGATGCCGCTCTCGTCGAGGATGCCGGCGACGCGGGTCATGTGTCCCACCCCCTCGGCTGGAGCCGTCAGCTGTCGGGCGCCGGCGTCGACGTGCACCTCCCGCACGTGGGGGCGCAGGAGTGCCTCGGCAGCGTCCAGGTCGTGGGCGTGCGAGACGGTGACCACCAGCGCTGCAGCGCCGGACCGGTCCTTGAGCTCGAGGGGTGTGCCCTCGGCGATGACGGTGCCGCGGTCGATGACCACGATGTTGTCGGCCAGCTGGTCGGCCTCCTCGAGGTACTGCGTCGTCAGCAGGAGGGTGGTGCCGTCGGCGACCAGCTCCCGCAGGACGTCCCACAGCTCGACGCGCGAGCGCGGGTCGAGGCCGGTGGTGGGCTCGTCGAGGAACAGCACGGGCGGCGTCGCGATCAGGCTGACGGCCAGGTCGAGGCGGCGGCGCATGCCACCTGAGTAGGTCTTGGCGATCCGATCGCCGGCCTCGGCGAGCGAGAACCGCTCGAGCAGCTCGTCGCCGGTGCGCCTGATGTAGCCCGGGTCCAGGCCGTAGAGCCGGCCGATGAGGCGGAGGTTCTCCCGCCCCGTCAGCAGCTCGTCCACGGTCGCCGCCTGCCCGGTGAGGCCCATGCTGCGCCGGACCGCGGCGGGGTCGGAGAGGACGTCGTGACCGGCGACGCGACCGGTGCCGGACGTGGGTCGGGTGAGGGTGGTCATCATCCGGACCGTCGTGGTCTTCCCGGCACCGTTGGGCCCGAGCAGGCCGAGCACGGACCCCTCGGGAACGACGAACGAGACGCCGTCGACGGCCACCGTGTCGCCGTAGTGCTTGACGAGGCCATCGGCCTCGATGGCGAGAGTGCGCGTCATGGTGCACACGCTAGCGGCGGGGACCGACACCGGTCGCCCGCGGACGCGGACCTAGACTTCGCGACGTGTCAACCGCCTCCCCCGCCGTCGAGATCGACGGCCTGGTGATGAGGTACGGCGACAAGGTCGCGGTCGACGGGCTGTCGTTCGAGGTGGCTCGCGGATCGATCACCGCGGTGCTCGGCCCGAACGGCGCCGGCAAGACCACCACGCTGGAGACCTGCGAGGGCTACCGCGCCCCCCAGGAGGGCACCGTCCGCGTCCTCGGGCTCGACCCGCAGCGCGAGCGCGCTGCCCTCCTCCCGCGGATCGGCGTGATGCTGCAGTCCGGCGGCGCCTGGAGCGGGGTCCGCGCACTCGAGATGCTCGAGCACATGGCGGCCCTGCACGCCCATCCGCTCGACACCGCCATGCTGAGCGAGCGCCTGGGCCTGGGCGACTGCGGCAGGACCCCCTACCGTCGCCTGTCCGGCGGTCAGCAGCAGCGGCTCGGCCTGGCGATCGCGCTGGTCGGGCGCCCGGAGCTGGTCTTCGTCGACGAGCCCACCGCGGGCATGGACCCGCAGGCACGGCGTACGACCTGGGAGCTGCTGGACGAGATCCGCGCGGACGGGGTGACCGTGGTCCTGACCACCCACCACATGGAGGAGGCGGAGCACCTGGCCGACCGGATCCACATCATCGACCGCGGCACCGTGATCGTGAGCGGATCACCGGCCGAGCTCACGCGTGGGGGCCGCTCGGCCACGATCCGCCTCGTCGTCAACCGGCCCTTCCCCGAGGGCGCGCCCGAGTCCCTGCGCCTCGAGCTGGGACCGGGCACCGAGGTGCGCCAGCTCGACGACGTCAGCATGCTCATCCACGGACCCGCCGACGCCAGGACGCTGGGACGGGTCTCGCGCTGGTGCGAGGAGCACGACGTGCTGCCGCAGACCCTCAACCTCGGCCAGCGCAACCTCGAGGACGTCTTCCTCGAGCTGACCGGTCGCGAGCTCGCGCCATGAGCACCTTCACGCCCGCCCCCGGCGGAGCCGCGCTCTCACGGATGGTGCTCGCCCAGGCCCGCATGGAGGCGCGGCTGATGCTGCGCAACGGCGAGCAGCTGCTCCTCGCGATCGTCATCCCCGTCATCGTGCTGGTCGGCGGCGTGGCCGCGGCCGGGCGGATCGGGATCGACCTCGACGGCCACCGACCCGTCGACATCCTCACCCCGGGGGTGCTGGGACTCGCGGTGATGTCGACCGCCTTCACGTCGGTGGCGATCGCGACCGGTTTCGAGCGGCGCTACGGCGTGATCAAGCTCCTGGGCTCCTCTCCCCTGCCCCGGCACGGGCTGCTGCTCGGCAAGGTCCTCGCCCTGCTCAACGTCGTCGTGCTCCAGCTCGTCGTGCTCGTGATCGTGGGCCTGGCGCTGGGATGGGAACCCACGTTGGCCCGTCCCGCGCTCTCGCTGCTCGCGTTGCTTCTCGCGGTGGCCCTGGGCACGGCGGCCTTCGCCGCGCTGGGTCTCTTCGTCGCCGGCGCCCTGCGCGCCGAGGCGACCCTGGCCCTGGCCAACCTCGTCTACCTGCTGCTCATGGCGGGCGGCGGGGTCGTCCTGCCGACGAGCACCTACGGCGCAGCGTCCTCGGCGATCGCCTGGCTGCCCTCGGCTGCGCTGGGAGAGGCGATGCGCGCGGCGCTGGTGCACGCCAGCATCGATGGTCGCTCCCTGCTCGTCCTGGCCGGATGGGCAGCGATCGGCACGGTCCTCACGGCTCGAACCTTCAGGTGGGAATGATGGACGCCCTTCTCGCGCGGCTCGCCCGCTACCTCTGGCCGCTGGCGGTCGCGAACCTGGTGGCCAACATCGGGATCGTGGTGACCGGCGCGGCCGTACGCCTCACCGGATCAGGGCTGGGGTGCCCGACCTGGCCGCGGTGCACCGACGCGTCGTACGTCGCGCACGGCGAGCTCGGCCTCCACGGCGCCATCGAGTTCGGCAACCGGATGCTGACCTTTGCGCTGACCGCCATCGCCGTGCTGTGCCTGCTCGCCGCCATCGGCTCGCGGCACCGTCGCGCGACCCGGCTGGCGCTCGTGGTCGCCCTCGGCATCCCGCTGCAAGCAGTCATCGGTGGCATCACCGTGCTGACCGACCTCAACCCGTGGATCGTCGCCGGGCACTTCCTGTTGTCGATGCTGATGATCATGGTCTGCGTGGCACTGCTCGACGTGCTGCGCAGCCCCGAGCGCGGAGCCGCACCTCCACTCGCCCGCGCGTTGGCCCGGGCGACGCTCGCCGCCGGCTGGGTGGTCCTCTACCTGGGCACCGTCGTCACCGGCGCGGGCCCCCACGCCGGCGACACCGAGTCACCGCGCAACGGACTCGCGCCTGCGACGGTCTCGCACGTCCACGCCATCGCGGTGTACGTCCTGGTGGCTCTCACGGTGGCGCTGCTGGTGGTCGCCCTGCGCGGTGGTCACCGTTGGCTGGCGACGGTGACCGGTCTGGTGCTCCTCATCGAGGTGCTGCAGGGCGTGCTCGGGTGGGTGCAGTACGCACTCGACCTGCCCGTCGGGCTGGTCGCCCTGCACATGCTCGGGGCCGCGCTGCTCGCGGCAGGACTGGCTCGGGTCGCCCTGGCCGTCCTGCCGCGGAGCCCGAACCGCTAGCGTCCGATCTTGCGCGCGAAGACCACGGTGCGCTTGGAGTAGTCGTCGGCCTTGCACCCGACGAGCACGATCCGGGCCGGGCCCGAGACGGAGTAGAGCGATCCCATCCGGCGCTTCGCCGGCCAGAACTCACGCTTGGTGACCCGGAAGCGGCACCCGGCCACCGTGATCTTGTCGCCACGGCGCAGCTTGCCCCACTGGTCGGCCACACCGTTGCCTCCCCGCCAGGCATGGCCGGCGTACAGCGTGCTGCCGGTCGGGTCGCAGGGTGGATCACCCTTCGACCAGGTGTAGACGGCACCGTTGAGCCGGGAGCCCACCGACAGCGTGTTGCGTCGGGCGGGCACCTTGACGATGACGGCGTCGGTGCTCGTCCGCGCTATCCGCAGCCGGTCAGGGGCGGCGTGCGCCGCACCCTGACCGACCAGCACCGTCGCGCACAGCATCACCAGCGTGAGCGCTGCGCGACGCATCACGACCCTGTGTTGGGCGAGATCTGCGGAGCCTGCGCGCACGCCTTGCGGGTGAACTTCATCCTCCAGACCTGCTTGCCCTTGAGCAGGTACGTCGCGTCAGTGGTCCGGGCGCGAATGACGACCTTGCGGGTCTTCGCCTTGAGCCAGACGCCCTCGCGCAGGACCTTGCCCCGCGACTTGTAGATGACACCGGAGCGCTTGGCGACCTTGAACAGGTCGCTGGCGCGCCCGCACTTGTCGATCTTCCGGGCCTTGGCCCTGACCACGCGCACCTCGGCGGGCAGCACCTCGGGCGGCTCCGTCGTCACGACGCAGGGCACGTTGCTGTCGGCCGGCACGGGATAGGTGACCACGGTCTGGCCATTGCCGAAGGAGTAGCCCTGGTTGGCGGTGACGGTCACGCTGCCGTCGGGGTTGGTGACCGCCGTCCACGGCCCGGAGGGCACCTGGCCGTAGTGGGCGTTGCCCGGCCCACAGTTGTCGACCACGGGCACCGTCGGGGGCGTCGCGGTCGTGACGTTGCAGTTGTCGGCGAACGAGGCGACCGAGATGCTGCCCGAGTTGGTCGCCGTCACGCCGTTGTCCCACTTCGCCGACAGCGTCAGCGTCAACGGGGAGGTCGGCTTGGCGGTCACGGTCTCGGGGAACGTACGGGTCTGCGCCGCGGTCAGCTTCGTGCCCACCGGGACGACCGAAGGCCGGTTCGAGGCCGTGATCGTCTCCGTCTTGTCCCTCTCGCTGTTGACCACACGCCAGGTCACGGACCAGCCGCCACCCGTCGCGCACGCCACCGTGCCGGAGATCGTGTTGTGGTGGGCGCTGGCGGCCCCTGCGACTCCGACGACGGCGAAGCCCACGGCGAGGACCAGGGTCACCACCCTGCTCACTGCCCGGTGGCCGGCGCGCCCCACGCGCGTGGCCGGTGCCTGTGTGTTCGTGCTGCCCGATCCGTCGGGCAGTCGCTCTTCTCGCGCTGCATTCATGGTGCCAGTTCTCCCCAATGTGGCCGGGGCAGGCCCTGTACCTCCCCCTGCCCTCAATTCAACGCCAGGGCGACAGCGTGGACACGGAAGGCTTTCTCAAGAACTTCTCTAGACTTTCTCAGTCCGCTGACGAAACCGGCGCATTGCGTTAAGAGGCGCGTCAGTGAGACGCCAACGCGATGAGAGTTCTAGGTCACCGGACCAGCAGCGGGTCGAGCGCCACCGCGACGAAGAGCAGGGAGAGGTAGAGGTTGGAGGCGTGGAAGAGCCGCATCGGGTTGATGTCGCCCAACACGTCGGAGCGCTTGGCGCGCGACCACATGCGGTGCGCCTCGACCAGGAAGACCACACCGAGCACCGCCGCTGCGACCGGGTAGACGAGGCTCGTCCCGGCGACCGGCCAGAGCAGCAACGAGGTCGCGACCATCACCCAGCTGTAGACGACGACCTGGCGGCCGACCTCGGCCGCGGGCCTGACCACCGGGAGCATCGGCACGTCGACGTTGCGGTAGTCCTCGCGGTAGCGCAGGGCCAGCGCCCACGTGTGCGGCGGGGTCCAGAAGAAGACCACGAGGAACAGCACGACCGGGGTCCAGGCCAGCTCGCCGGTGACCGCGGTCCAGCCGATCAGCGCGGGGAAGCAGCCTGCCAGGCCGCCCCAGACGATGTTCTGGGTGGTGCGACGCTTGAGCAGCATCGTGTAGACGAAGACGTAGAACGCGTTGGCGAGCACCGCCAGGCCGGCGGAGAGCCAGTTGACCCAGAGCACCAGCACCACCGTCGACAGCACGGCCAGCACGGTGGCGAAGACCACGGCTGACACCGGCGACACGATGTGACGCGGCAGCGCCCGACGGCGCGTGCGACGCATCTGCTCGTCGATGTCGCGGTCGTAGACGCAGTTGTAGGCCGACGCCGACCCGGCGGACAGGGCGCCACCCACGACCGTCGCCGCCACCAGCCCCAGCGGAGGGATGCCCCGCGCGGCGAAGAACATGACCGGGACGGTGGTGAGCAGGAGCAGCTCGATCACACGCGGCTTGGTCAGCCCGACGTAGGCGGCGACCACGTCCCGCCACGTCGGGGACGCCGTCTCGGCCCCGACGCCGTCGTCACCGGTCGACGCACGGGCGGACGCGTCTGCGTGCGGGCCGGCTTGGGACACGGTGGGGACCTCGTCAGAAGGAGAGCAGGAGAACGGGACAGGGACAGGACGCGGGTTCACGGGAACCGAGGGAGGAACAGCGGCAAAACCGGCGTCCGGAGCCACCCTCGGGTGGGGTCGAGTCTACTCGGCCACGGGGATAGGGTCGCAGTCGAGGCCACCGGATCGGACCTGTGATCCTGGCTGCACTCCATCGAGAGGAACTGCGTTGACCGAGAAGTCCGCCCTGCCCGACACCCTCCAGTGGAACGAGCTCGACGACCGTGCCGTCGACACGGTCCGCGTGCTGGCGATGGACGCGGTCCAGAAGGTGGGCAACGGCCACCCCGGCACGGCCATGAGCCTGGCGCCCGCGGCGTACCTGCTCTTCCAGAAGGTGATGCGCCACAACCCCGCCGACCCGCACTGGCCTGGCCGGGACCGCTTCGTCCTCTCCTGCGGCCACTCCAGCCTCACCCTCTACATCCAGCTCTACCTCGGCGGCTGGGGCCTCGAGCTCGATGACATCAAGGCGTTGCGGACCTGGGGCTCGAAGACCCCGGGCCACCCCGAGTACGGGCACACCGCCGGCGTCGAGACCACCACCGGCCCGCTCGGGCAGGGTGTCGGCAACGCTGTCGGCATGGCCATGGCAGCCCGCCGCGAGCGCGGCATGCTCGACCCCAACGCCGCCCAGGGCGCCTCGCCCTTCGACCACCACGTGTACGCGATCTGCAGCGACGGCGACATCGAGGAGGGCGTGAGCGCCGAGGCCTCCGCCATCGCAGGTGTGCAGGAGCTCGGCAACCTCACCGTCATCTACGACGCCAACCGCATCTCGATCGAGGACGACACCGACATCGCGCTCGGCGAGGACGTCGGGGCCCGCTACGAGGCCTACGGCTGGCACGTGCAGACCGTCGACTGGACCCACGACGAGACGCACTACTCCGAGGACGTCCCGGCGCTGTACGCCGCGATCCGCAAGGCCCACGAGGTCACCGACCGGCCCAGCTTCATCGTGCTGCGCACGATCATCGCCTGGCCGGCACCCACACTCCAGAACACCGGCAAGAGCCACGGCTCGGCTCTCGGCGAGGACGAGGTCGCGGCCACCAAGAAGGTGCTCGGCTTCGACCCCGAGCAGACCTTCGAGGTGTCGGCCGAGGTCATCGAGCACACCCGCGAGGCGCTGGCGCGCGGCAAGGCGGCCCAGTCCGCCTGGAGCGACGACTTCGCCCGCTGGGCGAAGAAGCCGTCCGCGGACAAGGCCCTCTTCGAGCGGATGCAGACCCGGACGCTGCCCGACGGATGGGCCGACGGCCTGCCCACGTTCGACGCCGACGAGAAGGGCGTCGCCACGCGCGTCGCCTCCGGCAAGACCATCAACGCGATCGCCCCGGCCATGCCCGAGCTCTGGGGCGGGTCGGCCGACCTGGCCGGGTCCAACAACACGACGATCGAAGGCGTTCCGTCCTTCCTGCCCAAGGACCGCTCCACGAAGATGTTCTCCGGCGACCCGCTGGCAGGCCGGGTGCTGCACTTCGGCATCCGCGAGCACGGGATGGGCGCGATCATGAACGGCATCGCCGTCCACGGCGGCACGCGCGTCTTCGGCGGGACCTTCCTGACCTTCTCCGACTACATGCGCCCCGCGGTCCGCCTGGCCTCGCTCATGCAGCTGCCGGTGACCTACGTGTGGACGCACGACTCGATCGGCCTCGGGGAGGACGGGCCGACACACCAGCCCATCGAGCACATCGCGTCCCTGCGCGCCATCCCCGGCCTCGACGTCGTACGCCCCGCGGACGCCAACGAGACCGTCGCTGCCTGGAAGACCGTCCTGGAGCACAACGACCGTCCGGCCGGCCTGTGCCTGAGCCGCCAGAACGTGCCGACCTTCCCGCGTGGGGAGGACGCCGAGACCGGAGAGCACTGGTCCGACACGAGCAACGTCCACCGCGGCGGCTACGTCCTGCTCGACAGCCCCTCCGACCTGGCCCCCATCCCGGACGTCGTCCTGGTCGGCACCGGCTCCGAGGTACAGCTCGCCGTCCGGGCCCGTGAGCTCCTCGCCGCGGACGGCATCGCCGCCCGGGTCGTCTCGATGCCGTGCCGCGAGTGGTACGACGCGCAGGAGGCGTCGTACCGGGAGACCGTCATCCCGCCGCTGGTCAAGGCCCGCGTGTCGGTCGAGGCAGGCATCGCGCTGGGCTGGCGGGAGATCGTCGGCGACCACGGCCGCATCGTGTCGATCGAGCAGTACGGCGCCTCGGCCGAGTACCAGCGCATCTACACCGAGTACGGGATCACTGCGGAGGCCGTCGCCCAGGCGGCCCGCGACAGCATCGCGTCCGCGAAGGCCTGAGCACCTGCTGGTCAGCCGGACGCACCACACGGACAACTCACACGGAGGCACGCATGAACGACCGTCTCAAGGCCCTGGCCGACGCCGGGGTGTCCATCTGGCTCGACGACCTGTCCCGGGAGCGCCTGGAGACGGGCAACCTCGCCGACATGGTCACGAACAGCAACGTCGTCGGGGTGACGTCCAACCCGGCGATCTTCCAGGCCGCGCTCGCCGACGGGGAGCGCTACGACCCCCAGGTCCGTGAGCTCGCCGCAGCGGGCGCCGATGTCGACGAGGCCACCCGCACGATCACCACCGACGACGTGCGCGAGGCCTGCAAGGTCCTGCGCCCGGTCTTCGACGCCACCGACGGCGTCGACGGCCGCGTCTCCATCGAGGTCTCCCCCGGCCTGGCGCACGACACCGCACAGACGGTGACCGAGGCCGCCGAGCTGTGGAAGATCGTGGGCGAGCCCAACCTGCTCATCAAGATCCCCGGCACGCCGGAGGGCTGGCCGGCCATCACCGAGACCATCGCGGCCGGCATCTCGGTCAACGTCACGCTGATCTTCGGGCTCGAGCAGTACCGCAACGTGATGGAGGCCTACGTCGCCGGGCTCGAGCAGGCGCTCGACAACGGTCACGAGCTCGCCGACATCCACTCCGTGGCCTCCTTCTTCGTCTCGCGCGTCGACTCCGAGATCGACAAGCGGCTCGAGGCCATCACCGAGGGCCCCGGCACGGACCCCGCCCTGCGAGGCAAGGCCGGCATCGCGAACGCGCGCCTGGCCTTCCAGATGTACGAGGAGTTCTTCGGCGGCTCGCGCTGGGAGGCTCTGGAGGCCGAGGGCGCCCGCAGGCAGCGGCCGCTGTGGGCCTCGACGGGCGTGAAGAATCCCGACTACGACGACACGATGTACGTCGTCGACCTCGTCGTGGAGAACACCGTCAACACGATGCCCGAGAAGACCCTCGACGCGGTCGCCGACCACGGCGAGGTGCGCGGGGACCGGATCCGGCCGTACTACGACGACGCCGCGGCCCACATGCAGGCGCTGGCCGATGCGGGCATCGACTACGACGACGTGATCGACGTACTGATCAAGGAGGGCGTCGACAAGTTCGTCGTCGCCTGGGACCAGCTGCAGACGACCCTGTCCGCATCGCTCGAGGCCGCGCGCGCATGAGCGAGCGAGTCGCGCAGCACAGCGCCACATGTGCCTCGTGCGCGCACGGAGCGAAGCGAGCACGCACATGAGCACCGGGCCGGTCGACCCCACCGCCACCGAGGCGTGGGCCCGGCTCACCGAGCTGGCCGACGCCTTCGAGCCTGACCTGCGCGCCGCCCTGACGGGGCCGTGGGTCGAGCAGCAGACCCTGGTTGCGGCCGACCTCCACGTCGACCTGTCCAAGAACCTCATCGACTCCGAGGTGGAGTCCGCCCTCCTGGCGCTGGCCGACGAGGTCGACCTGACGGGGCGGCGGCAGGCGATGTTCGCCGGCGAGCACATCAACGTCACCGAGGACCGGGCCGTGCTCCACACCGGCCTGCGGCTGCCCACCGACGCCGCGCTGACGGTCGACGGGCAGGACGTCGTGGCTGACGTGCACGAGGTGCTCGATCGGGCGTACGCGTTCGCCGAGCGCGTGCGGTCGGGCGACTGGACCGGCGTGACCGGGCGGCGCATCGAGACAGTGGTCAACATCGGCATCGGCGGTTCGGACCTCGGACCGGTGATGGCCTACGAGGCCCTCGAGCCCTACCACCAGGACGGGCTCACCTGCCGCTTCATCAGCAACATCGACCCGACCGACGCCGCGCAGAAGCTGGCCGGGCTCGACCCCGAGACCACGCTCTTCATCGTGTCGAGCAAGACCTTCGGGACCCTGGAGACCCTCACCAATGCCCGGCTGTGCAGGGCCTGGCTGCTCGAGCACCTGCCCGAGGGCAGCGATCCGGGTGCCGCGGTCGCCCAGCACTTCGTGGCGGTCTCGACCGCGCTCGACAAGGTGGCCGAGTTCGGCATCGACACCGACAACGCGTTCGGCTTCTGGGACTGGGTCGGTGGTCGCTACTCGATGGACTCGGCGATCGGCCTCTCGCTGGTCATCGCCATCGGTCCCGAGCACTTCGCCGGGATGCTGGCCGGCTTCCACGCGATGGACGAGCACTTCCGTACGGCCCCGCCGGCCGCCAACGTCCCGTTGAAGATGGGGCTGCTCAACGTCTGGTACACCAACTTCCTGGGCGCCCACACCCACGCCGTGCTCCCCTATGCGCAGCTGTTGCACCGCTTCCCGGCCTACCTCCAGCAGCTCACCATGGAGTCCAACGGCAAGGGCGTCCGCTGGGACGGCACGCCCGTCGGCTACGACACCGGCGAGGTCTTCTGGGGCGAGCCCGGCACCAATGGACAGCACGCCTTCTACCAGCTCATCCACCAGGGCACCCGGCTGGTGCCGGCGGACTTCATCGCCTTCGCCAACCCGGCCCACCCGCTGGTCGACACGGCCCCGGACGGCGACGACGTCGACGTGCACGAGCTGCTGCTCGCCAACTTCTTCGCCCAGACGCAGGCACTCGCCTTCGGCAAGACGGCCGACGAGGTGCGCTCCGAGGGGGTCGCCGAGGAGCTGGTCCCCGCACGGACATTCCCCGGCAACCGTCCGACCACGTCGATCATGGCGCCGGCGCTCACCCCGGGCGTACTCGGACAGCTGGTGGCGCTCTACGAGCACATCACGTTCGTCGAGGGCGCCGTGTGGGGCATCGACAGCTTCGACCAGTGGGGCGTCGAGCTCGGCAAGCAGCTCGCCCAGCAGCTGCGCCCGGCGGTGGGCGGCGACGCGGCCGTCGCGGCCGGGCAGGACCCGTCCACCCAGTCCCTGATCGGCTACTACCAGGAGCACCGAGGCTGATGTCCGCCGCCGCCAATCCACTCCGCGACCCACAGGACCGCCGACTGCCGCGCATCGCCGGTCCGTGCGGGATGGTGCTGTTCGGCGTGACCGGTGACCTGTCGCGCAAGAAGGTCATGCCGGCCATCTACGACCTCGCCAACCGCGGTCTGCTTCCTCCGGGCTTCAGCCTCGTCGGGTTCGCGCGGCGCGACTGGGCGGACCAGGACTTCGCGCAGATCGTGCACGACGCGGTCAAGGAGCACGCCCGTACCCCCTTCCGCGAGGAGGTGTGGAAGCAGCTCTCCGAGGGCTTCCGCTTCGTCCCCGGCGACTTCGACGACGACCACGCCTTCGAGCGGCTCCGACGCACGGTCGAGGAGCTCGACGAGCTGCGCGGCACCGGCGGCAACATGGCCTTCTACCTGGCGATCCCCCCGGGCTTCTTCGGCACGGTGGTGGGTCAGCTCGAGAAGCACGGGCTCGCCGACCGCGAGGCGGACAACTGGCGGCGGGTGGTCGTCGAGAAGCCCTTCGGGCACGACCTCGAGTCCGCGCGTGAGCTCAACGACATCCTCGCCGGCGTCTTCCCCTCGGGGTCGATCTTCCGGATCGACCACTACCTCGGCAAGGAGACGGTGCAGAACATCCTGGCCATGCGGTTCGCCAACAACATGTTCGAGCCGATCTGGAACGCCAACTACGTCGACCACGTGCAGATCACGATGGCCGAGGACATCGGGATCGGCGGGCGCGCCGGCTACTACGACGGCATCGGCGCGGCGCGCGACGTCATCCAGAACCACCTGCTCCAGCTGATGGCACTCGTCGCGATGGAGGAGCCTCTGGCCTTCGACGCCGAGAGCCTGCGCATGGAGAAGCAGAAGGTGCTCGCCTCCGCGCAGCTGCCCCCACGCCTCGACCTCACCACCGCACGCGGCCAGTACGTCGCCGGCTGGGCAGGCGGGGAGAAGGTCATCGGGTTCCTGGAGGAGGAGGGCATCAAGAAGACCTCCACCACCGAGACCTTCGCCGCCATCACCGTCCACGTCGACAACCGTCGCTGGGCCGGCGTGCCGTTCTACCTCCGCACCGGCAAGCGCCTGGGTCGGCGGGTCACGGAAGTCGCCGTCGTCTTCAAGTGCGCCCCGCACCTGCCCTTCGCGCAGACCGCGACCGAGGACCTCAACCAGAACGCCCTGGTGATCCGCGTCCAGCCCGACGAGGGCATGACGTTGCGCTTCGGCGCCAAGGTCCCCGGCACCTCGATGGAGATTCGCGACGTCAACATGGACTTCGCCTACGGAAGCTCGTTCACCGAGGCCAGCGCCGAGGCCTACGAGCGACTCATCCTCGACGTGCTCCTCGGCGACCCGCCGTTGTTCCCCCGGCACGCCGAGGTGGAGCTCTCCTGGAAGCTGCTCGACCCGGTGATCACGTACTGGGCCAAGAAGGGCAAGCCGGACGACTACGACTCCGGCACCTGGGGACCGGAGTCCGCGGAGTCGATGCTCGCCCGCGACGGACGCACCTGGCGGAGGCCCTGAGATGATAGAGCTCACCGACACCAACTCGAGCGAGATCGCCGCGGAGTTCGTCAAGGCCCGCACCCGCGCCGGCAGTCCGGCCATGGGGATGGTGATGACGCTCATCATCGTCGCGCCCGAGGAGGACGCCGGAGAGGCGATGCTCGCGGCCAAGCGGGCCTCGCGCGAGCACCCCTCTCGCGTGCTCGGGGTCATCCTGGGCGACGGCCGGGGCTCGGCGCAGGTCAACGCCCAGGTCGGCAGCGGCGACGGCTGGGGCGGAGAGACGGCCCTGATCCGGCTCAAGGGCGAGGTGGTCAAGCACGCCGAGTCCGTGGTGCTGCCGCTCCTGCTGCCCGACTCCCCCGTCGCCATCTGGTGGCCGACGGCGGCGCCGGCAGACCCTGCGGCAGACCCGCTGGGTGCCCTCGCGCAGCGGCGGATCACCGACTCGGCGACGGTCCCACGTGGCAGGTCCACCGCCATGCTCCACCAGTGCCGCGCCTACGCGCCGGGCAACACCGACCTGAGCTGGACGCGGCTGACCCCGTGGCGTGCCCTGCTGGCGGCATCGCTGGACCAGCACCCGCTGAAGGTCACGGGCGCCAAGGTGACGGCCGAACGGGTCAGCCCGAGCGCTGACCTGCTCGTGGCCTGGCTGGCGGACCGGCTCAAGGTCGAGGTGACGCGTGGCCACTCCGACGGCCCGGGGATCACGGAGGTCACCATGGACACCAAGGAGGGTCCGATCCGCATCTCGCGCGCCGACGGACGCCTCGCCACGTTCACCTCGCCCAACCGCCCGGACCGACCCGTAGCGCTCAAGCGGCGCGAGGTCCCGGCCCTGCTGGCCGAAGAGCTGCGCCGGCTCGACGAGGACGACGTCTACGCGGCCACCGCCGCCCGGCTGGTCAAGCTGCGGGGGAAGAAGCCGTGACCCCGACGTCGGAGGTGCGGGAGGCGGCGAGCCGTCCCGAGCTCGCGACCTCCGTCGCCGTGGCCCTGCTGGAGCGCCTCGTCGAAGCGCAGGCACGCGGTGAGGTCCCACAGATCGGGCTGACCGGCGGAAGCATCGCGGACGAGCTGCACCGCGAGGTCGCCCGCCTCTCGCCGGACTCGGGCGTCGACTGGTCGCGCGTGGTGTTGTGGTGGGGCGACGAACGCTGGCTGCCGGCCGGTTCAGAGGACCGCAACGAGGTCCAGGCGCACGCCGCGTTCATCACCGAGCTCGGGGTGGACCCGGCCCACGTGCACCCGATGCCCCCCAGCGACGCCGGCCTCTCCCTGGCCGACGCCGCCGCGGCCTACGGCGCGTCGATGCGGGAGCACGGCGCCGGCTTCTTCGAGGTGCTGATGCTCGGGGTCGGACCGGACGGCCACGTTGCCTCGCTCTTCCCGGGACATCCGGCAGCGGTGGTTCGCGACGCGATCGTCGTACCTGTCGAGGGATCGCCCAAGCCACCGCCCGAGCGGATCTCGCTCACCTTCGAGGCGATGGACCGCAGCAACGCCGTCTGGTTCGTCGCCGCTGGCGCCGACAAGGCCGACGCCCTGGCCGCAGCCATGTCCGGCCCGGCCGGGATCGGCTCCCCCGAGGCGGTCGAGTGCCCGGCCCGCGTGCCGCGCGGAACCCACGAGACCCTCTGGTGGCTCGACCCCGAGTCCGCCAGCGCCCTCCCCCACCGCTGAGCGGGCGCGAAAGTCCGCCCTCCATCGCCGACCGGGCGCGAAAGTCCGCCCTCCATCGCCGACCGGGCGCGAAAGTCCGCCCTCCATCGCCGACCGGGCGCGAAAGTCCGCCCTCCATCGCCGACCGGGCACAAAGAGCTGTCATCGGCTCAGGTCGACGTAGGCGGTGGCTCGCACCCCGACCGCTGCCCGGGCTCGTTGGAATCCCGCTCGCAGGATGTCCCCCGGGTGTGGCTCCATGCCGTAGACCTGCCCCTTGTCGAAGACGTCCATGACCCAGGCATGTCGCTCGAGCCAAGCGAGCCGGGCCTCGTCCTCCTCCGACTTCTCCTCCCCGTGGAACTCCGCCCCGAAGTACTCGGCGCCGTAGCGGACCTCTCGGTGGCCGACGTCGATCCGGAACACCGGACGACCGTCTTCGTCGTGCACCCAGATCTGGGACTCGGGCCACGGGAGGTCGGCTTCGTGCCAGTGGAGGCGGAGCGCGCTCTCCGGCATGGACTCGGCGAGCGGGTCGATGAGCGGCACCAGCCGGCGCAGCTGAAGCACACCTCGATAGCCCTTGAACCGTGCGACGGCATCCGCCAGCTCCTCCCGGGAGAGGTCGGCCCGGGCCAACCCGTCCAGGGCTCCGATGGCGTCGTACCTCCACACCAGCCGCCCGACGTCGCAGGCCGTCCGGAGCTTCGTCGTCACCCGCAGGCCGTCGATGACCTGGATGTCCTCGGGGCGCAGGTCACGGATGCCCGAAGAGACACCGTTGCGGCGCGTCCGGCTCGCGGCCGTGGAGTAGACCTCGAGTGGTGGCATCTCGTACGCCGCCCTCCGGGGCAGTGCGTCGACGACGTGCAGCCAGCAGGCAGTGCGGTCGACCACCACGCCGTGGTCCGGGACCACGAGCCGCAGGGCCCCCGCCCGCATGCCCAGCGAGTCGGGCACCTGCGACGCGACGTACACCGAATGGAGCACCCGCCGCAGGTGTCCGCTGTCGACCAGCGACGCGAGCAGCTTGGGCCCCACGCCCTCCGCGCGAGCCTCGGCACAGGTGAAGGGTCCGTCGATCGGCAGCGGTGCGTCCGGCCCCAGCAGGGCTCCGCGGCACCAGGTCGGCATCGGCATGGCACCACGGTGCACCGACCAGCGCGCTCCGCGCTGCGGTCATCCACAGGCAGCGACCTATGCGGACTTTCGTGCCCGGTCAGCACCCTGACGCGGACTTTCGCGCCCGGTCAGCACCCTGACGCGGACTTTCGTGCCCGGTCGGCAGGGTGGATCAGAAGATGATCTCGCCGGCCTTGCGACGGCTGCGCAGCAGAGCCACGGCCTCGTCGAGGATGTTGGCGGCCTCGGTCTCGCTGCGACGTTCCTTCACGTAGGCGAGGTGCGTCTTGTAGGGCTCGATCTTCGGCGCCGGAGGCGGGTTCTCGCTGTCCATGCTGGCCGGGAGGCCGCACTTGGGGCAGTCCCAGGAGTCGGGCGCGGACGCCTCGATCGCGAACGTCACCACCGACCGGTGGTCGTGGCTGCAGAAGTAGGTGACCATCTGCCGCGGCGCGGCGTCACCGCGTTCGGCCTCGCCCATCGGGCCCGCTCCGACTCGACTTCCTCGGATCGCGTTTCCAGCACCAGCCACGACGACTCCTTCTTCGGGGGACTCAGTTGCCCTGGTAGGCGTAGAGCAGGCCCAGGGCAACGATGCAGGCAAACCAGATGACGCCGACGCCGACCGTGAACCGATCGAGGTTGCGCTCAGCCACCGACGATCCCCCCAGACTGCTGGACACACCGCCGCCGAACATGTCGGACAGGCCGCCGCCGCGTCCCTTGTGGAGCAGCACCAGCAGGATCATGATCGCGCTCGAAGTAACGAGCAGAATGGTGAACAGCAGAATCACGAGCGGAAGCCTACGTCACGTCCGACGAGAACCTGTGAGCGCCTCACAGCACGGGCATGTCGTAGAAGCGGCAGATGCCGCCGAACTCGTCGACCTGGAGGCTGGCGCCGCCGACGAGGCACCCGTCGACGTCCGTCTTGTCCATGATCCCGCCGACGTTGGCGGCCTTCACCGACCCGCCGTAGAGGATCCGCAGGCCCTCGGCCGCCCCGTCGCCGTGCACCTCGCGGACGCGTCCGCGGATGGCCGCACAGACCTCCTGCGCGTCGTCGGGAGTGGCGACCTCACCGGTGCCGATGGCCCACACGGGCTCGTAGGCGACGACGAGGCCGGCCACCTGATCGGCGGTGAAGCCGTCCAGCGAGCCGTCGAGCTGCGTGAGCGTGTAGGGGACGTGCTCCCCCGCCTGGCGTACGTCGAGGCCCTCGCCGACGCAGACGATGGGAGTCATCTGGGCCTGCAGCGTCTTGTGCGCCTTGGCATTGACCAGCTCGTCGCTCTCGTTGTGCAGCATCCGGCGCTCGGAGTGGCCGACCACGACGTAGGAGCAACCCAGCTTGGACAGCATCGTTGCGGAGATCTCGCCGGTGTAGGCACCGTTGTCGTGGACGGAGACGTCCTGGGCGCCGTAGCGGATGGAGAGCCGGTCACCGTCGACCAGCGTCTGCACGGAACGGATGTCGGTGTACGGCGGCACGACGACCACCTCGACCTTGCTGTGGTCGTGCCGCTTGTCCGACAGCGTCCACGCGAGCTTCTGGACCAGCACCACCGCTTCCTGGTGGTTGAGGTTCATCTTCCAGTTGCCCGCCATCAGCGGGGTGCGGTTGTGCTTCGCGGTGTCAGCCACTGGTCAGTCCCTCTCGAGTACGGCGATTCCCGGGAGCTCCTTGCCCTCCAGGAACTCCAGCGACGCGCCACCGCCGGTGGAGATGTGTCCGAAGCCGGCCTCGTCGAAGCCCAGCCGGCGCACGGCGGCGGCAGAGTCGCCACCGCCGACCACGGAGAGGCCGCCCGAGGCGGTGACCTCGATCAGGGCCTGCGCCACGGCACGGGTGCCGTCGGCGAAGGCATCGACCTCGAAGACGCCCATCGGACCGTTCCAGAACACCGTCTTGGCGTCGGACAGGGCCGCAGCGAACGCGGCGGCCGAGTCGGGCCCGATGTCGAGGCCCAGTGCGTCGGCCGGGATCTCGGAGGCAGGTACGACGGCGGGCTCGGCCTCGCGGTCGCCGGTCGGGAACGCCGTGTCGACCACGACGTCCGTCGGCAGCAGGATCTCGACGCCCCGGTCCGCGGCCTCGGTGAGGTAGCGGGTGCAGGTGTCGAGCTGGTCGGCCTCGAGCAGGCTCTTGCCGACCTCGTGGCCCTGGGCCTTGAGGAAGGTGAACACCATGCCGCCACCGATCAGCAGCTTGTCCGCCTTGTCGATGAGGTTGTCGATCACCCCGAGCTTGTCCGACACCTTGGAACCGCCGAGCACGACGACGTAGGGGCGTTCGGGGTGCTCGGTGAGGCGGCGCAGCACGTCGACCTCGGCCGCCACCAGCCCGCCCATCGCGGACGGCAGTCGCAGCGCGACGTCGTACACGCTGGCCTGCTTGCGGTGGACCACGCCGAAGCCGTCGGAGACGAAGACGTCGGCCAGCTGCGCCAGCTGGTCGGCGAACGCGCCACGTATGGCGTCGTCCTTGCTGGTCTCACCGTCGTTGAAGCGGACGTTCTCCAGCACGACGACCTCGCCGTCCTGCAGGCCGGCGACCGACTCGGTGGCGCTGGCCCCGACCGTGTCGGTCGCGAACGCCACGGGACGCTCGAGCAGCTCGCTGAGCCTGGCGGCGACCGGCTCGAGCGAGTACCTCGGGTCCGGTGAGCCGTCCGGGCGGCCCAGGTGGGCGGTGACGACCACCCGGGCACCCGCGTCCGAGAGCTGCTCGAGGGTCGGCACGCTCGCGCGGATCCGGCCGTCGTCGGTGATGGTGGTGCCGTCGAGGGGCACGTTGAGGTCCGAGCGGACCAGGACGCGCTTGCCCCTCAGGTCACCGAGGGAGGCGATGCCTGCAGAAGAGGAGGCCATCGACGTCAGAGAGTCGAGCCGATGTGCGTGATCAGGTCCGCGAGCCGGTTGGAGTAGCCCCACTCGTTGTCGTACCAGCCGAGCACCTTGACCTGGTTGCCGATGACCTTGGTCAGCGGTGCGTCGAAGATGCAGGAGGCCGGGTCACCCACGATGTCGGTGGAGACCAGCGGGTCGGTGGAGTACCGGAGGTAGCGACCGTCCGCAGCCTTCTGGACCGCCGCGTTGACCTCCTCGACGCTGGTCTCGCGACCTGCCTCGAAGGTGAGGTCGGTGGCCGAGCCGGTCGGGACCGGGACGCGCATGGCGTAGCCGTCCAGCTTGCCCTTGAGGTCGGGGAGAACGAGGCCGATCGCCTTCGCGGCACCGGTCGAGGTGGGCACCATGTTCAGCGCGGCAGCGCGGGCGCGGCGCGGGTCCTTGTGGATGTTGTCCTGGAGGTTCTGGTCGGCGGTGTAGGCGTGGATGGTGGTCATCAGGCCCTTGACGATGCCGAACTCGTTGTGGAGGGCGTTCGCCATCGGCGCCAGGCAGTTGGTCGTGCACGAGGCGTTGGAGATCACCGTGTGCGCGGACGGGTCGTAGAGGTCGTGGTTGACGCCCATCACGATGGTGATGTCCTCGTTGGACGCGGGCGCGGAGATGATGACCTTCTTGGCGCCGGCGTCGATGTGCGCCTTGGCCTTGCTGCCGTCGGTGAAGAAGCCCGTGGACTCGACGACGACGTCGACGCCGAGGTCGCCCCACGACAGGTTGGCGGGGTCGCGCTCGGCGGAGACGGCGATCTCCTGGTCACCGACGAGGATCGCGGTGTCGGTGCTCGACACGTCGGCGTCGAGGCGTCCGAGGATGGAGTCGAACTTGAGCAGGTGCGCGAGCGAGGCGTTGTCGGTCAGGTCGTTGACCCCGACGATCTCGATGTCGGCGCCCGAGGCGCGGACGGCGCGGAAGAAGTTGCGGCCGATGCGGCCGAAGCCGTTGATGCCTACGCGAACAGTCATGAGTGCATGTCTCCTTGGTGTGGGGCCTTCCGTGACCCCGTGGACAACTCTGGCCTTCGGTGACCACCACCGACCTTATCGGTTGTCCGGAGACCTGCCAGTCGCGGTGGCTCGCGGTACGGACAGGTAACTTTGGAACGATCCAAGAATGGGATCACTCCTCGTCGGCGAGCATCTCCGGCGTCAGCGACGCCTCCGTGTCGGGGATGCCGAGCTCCTCGGCCCGCTTGTCGGCCATCGCGAGCAGCCGGCGGATACGGCCGGCGATCGCGTCCTTGGTCAGCACCGGGTCGTGCAGCTGGCCGAGCTCCTCGAGCGAGGCCTGCTTGTGCTCCAGGCGGAGATGACCGGCCTGGCGGAGGTGGTCGGGGATCTCCTCGCCGAGGATCTCCAGGGCCCGGTCCACCCGAGCGCCGGCGGCCACGGCGGCGCGGGCCGAGCGCCGCAGGTTGGCGTCGTCGAAGTTGGCCAGCCGGTTGGCGGTCGCCCGGACCTCGCGGCGCATCCGCCGCTCCTCCCAGGCCATCAGCGACTCGTGGGCACCGAGACGGGTGAGCAGGGCGCCGATGGCATCGCCGTCGCGGATCACGACCCGGTCGACACCGCGCACCTCGCGCGCCTTGGCGGAGATGCCCAGGCGGCGGGCCACTCCGACGATCGCGAGGGCGGCCTCGGGTCCCGGGCAGGTGATCTCGAGCGAGGACGAGCGCCCGGGCTCGGTCAGCGACCCGTGCGCCAGGAAGGCGCCGCGCCACGCAGCGACGGCGTCGCAGCCGCCTCCGCTGACGACGGCGGGCGGCAGGCCGCGTACGGGCCGACCGCGCTGGTCGAGGAGTCCGGTCTGGCGCGCGAGCGCCTCTCCGTCCTTGGTCACCCGCACGATGTAGCGGCTGCCCTTGCGGATGCCGTTGCCCTGGACCATCACCACGTCGGAGGGGTGGCCGTAGACCTCGGAGATGTCCTTGCGCAGCCGACGCGCTGCGGCGCCGGTGTCGAGCTCGGCCTCGACCACGATACGGCCGCTCACGATGTGCAGTCCGCCGGCGAAGCGGAGCATCGAGGCCACCTCGGCCTTGCGGCAGCAGGTCTTGGTGATCTGGGTGGAGGCGAGCTCGGCCTTCACCTGTGCCGTCATTGCCATGAGCGGAATCCTGCCATGCTGGTCAACGACCCTCGACCGCTTCGCCGACGATCCGTCCGAACGCGGCCGCCAGGCGGTCCGGATCGTGCCGGGGCTCCCCCGGGACCGCGATGTCCGCCACGACCAGCCGGGCGCCCCGCGCGGCCACGGCCTGCTCCAGCTGGTCACGGTCGCCAGTCAGCGACGATGCGTCGACGAGCACGACGTGCACGGTGAGGTCAGGGGCGTGCTCGAAGAGCGCGTCGAGGTGCTCCGCGGGTCCGAACCCGGTCGTCTCCCCCACCTGTGCCTCCAGGTTGAGCACGACGACCAGACGCCCCGAGGTCTCGGCCAGCGCGCGACGCAGGCCCGGCACCATGAGGTGGGGGATGACGGACGTGAACCACGAACCCGGCCCCAGCACGACCCACTCAGCCGTGCGGATCGCCTCGACCGCCTCCTCACACGCCTGCGGGTCCTCGGGGACGAGCGCGACCGACTCGATCTGGCCGGCGGTGGTCGCGACCTGCACCTGGCCACGTACGACGCTCACGTCGGCCGGGTCGCCCGGATCGGCACCCCGGACCCGGGCCGTGATGTCCATCGGGGTGGTCGCCATCGGCAGCACGCGGCCGTGGGCGCCGAGCAGGCGACCCACCCAGTCGAGTGCGCGCACGTGGTCTCCCATGAGCTCCCACAGCGACACGATCAGGAGGTTGCCCACGACGTGGCCCTGCATCTCCCCCTGCCCGGCGAACCGGTGCTGGACGACGTCGGCCCACGTGCGACCCCACTCGTCGTCGCCGCAGAGGGCCGCGAGCGCCATCCGCAGGTCGCCGGGTGGGAGCACGCCGAACTCGCCGCGCAGTCGCCCGGACGATCCGCCGTTGTCGGCGACTGTCACCACTGCCGTCAGGTCGTCGAGGGTCAGGTCGTCCTTGAGACGGCGCAGCGCCGACAGCGTGGCGGCCAGGCCGTGGCCACCACCCAGGGCGACCGCGGACTGCGCGGTCCCGCGGGCCACGTCACTCCCTGCCGAGGTCGCGGTGCGCGGTGCTCACGTCATAGCCCGACTCCCGCAGCCGCGCCGCGATCGCCTCGGTCATCGCGACGCTGCGGTGCTTTCCGCCGGTGCAGCCCACGGCGACCTGCATGAAGCGCTTTCCCTCGGCGAGATAGCCCTGCGCCACGGTCTGGAGCACCGGCAGGTACTGCGTGAGGAACGGCTCCGCCGCGGGCTGGGACAGGACGTAGGCGGAAACGTCGGGATCGCGCCCGTTCTGCGGACGCAGCTCGGGGACCCAGTGGGGGTTGGGCAGGAACCGCATGTCGGCCACCCAGTCGGCGTCGACCGGGATGCCGTACTTGAAGCCGAAGCTGATCACGGTCACCTTGAGGCGGGTGGACGCAGCGGTGCCGAACAGATCGGCGATGCGCTCCTGGAGCTCGTGCACGTTGAAGTTGGAGGTGTCGAGCAGGACGTCGGCATCACCGCGGATGTCGGCCATCACGGCGCGCTCACGCTGGAGGCCGTGGAGAAGCCGCCCGCTGCCCTGCAGGGGGTGCGGGCGACGCGCCGCCTCCTGGCGGCGGACGAGGACCTCGTCGGTGGCCTCGAGGAAGAGCAGCGTCGTCGGTCGGCCGGTCACCTGCTGGTGGCGGTTGGCCTGGAGGGAGTCGAAGAACGAGCCCGACCGGACGTCGACGACCACGGCGATCGGCTCGTGGATGCCCCGGCTGTCGTCGACCAGTCGTACGACGTCGCGCACCAGCGTCGGGGGGAGGTTGTCGACCACGAAGTAACCCAGGTCCTCGAGCTCCTTGGCAGCCGTGCTGCGACCGGCCCCGGTCATGCCGGTGACGACGACCAGCTCGCCGGGGGTCGTCTCGGCGGGGTTGAGAGACATGCCCTAGTCCTCCTCGATGAGCTCACCAGTGGCCGTGTTGACCGCCGGCGACGTGGATGCAGTCTTGCGCGTGGCCGCCGCCTGCGCGACCGCGTCCTTGATCGCAGCGGCGGTCCGTGGACCGATGCCCGGCACCAGCGCGATCGCCTCGGGCTCGGCCTCGCGCAGCTTCTTCAGCGAGCCGAAGTGCTTGAGCAGCGTCTTGCGGCGCACCTCGCCGAGACCCGGCACGTCGTCGAGCATGCTCTCGACCATCGACTTGGACCGACGGCTGCGGTGATGGTTGATCGCGAACCGGTGGGCCTCGTCGCGGATCCGCTGGAGCAGGTAGAGGCCCTCGCTGGTGCGGGCCATGATCACCGGGTCCTCCTCGCCGGGCAGCCACACCTCCTCCAGGCGCTTGGCCAGCCCGCACACCGGGATGTCGGTGATGCCGAGCTCGGACAGGGCCTGCTGGGCCGCGGACACCTGCGGCGGACCGCCGTCGACGACCACCAGCCCGGGGGCATAGGCGAACTTCCTCGGCCTCCCCGTCTCCGGGTCGACGAGGAGGGGCGCCTGCGGGTCGGGCTGCTGAGCCTGCGAAGCATCCCCGCCCGTCGGCGCCGCCCGAGGAGCATCTTGAAGCTCAACCCTGGCTTGCTCGTCGAGCAGTCGCTTGAACCGCCTGGTGATGACCTCGTGCATCGACGCGACGTCGTTCTGGCCGTCGACACCGCGGATCACGAAGCGGCGGTACTCCGACTTGCGGGCCAGTCCGTCCTCGAAGACCACCATCGAGGCGACCACCTCGGTGCCCTGCAGGTTGGAGACGTCGTAGCACTCGATCCGCAGGGGCACCTCGTCGAGCGCCAGCGACGCCTGGATCTCCTCCAGCGCCCGGTTGCGCGTGGTGAGGTCGCTGGCCCGCTTGGTCTTGTGGAGCGCCAGGGCCTGGGCGGCGTTGGTGGCCACGGTCTGCTGGAGGTCGCGCTTGTCGCCGCGCTGGGGCACGCGGATCGCGACCTTGCTCCCGCGTCGCTCGCCCAGCAGCTCCTCGAGCACGGAGGCGTCCGGCGGCAGGGCCGGCACCAGCACCTCGCGCGGGATGGTCTCTCCCCCGTCGTCGACACCGACGCCGCCGTAGAGCTGGAGCAGGAAGTCCTGCACGAGCTCGGGTGTGGCGCCCTCGTCGGTCCGGTCGGCGACCCAGCCGCGCTGCCCGCGGATCCGGCCACCCCGGACGTAGAAGATCTGCACGGCCACCTCGAGCGGGTCCTCGGCCAGCGCGATCACGTCGGCGTCCGTGCCGTCACCCAGCACGACCGCCTGCTTCTCCAGTGCCTTGGTCAGCGCACCGAGGTCGTCACGCAGGCGGGCGGCCTTCTCGAAGTCGAGCGCCTCGGAGGCGGCGTACATCTCACGCTCCACACGCTTGGTGAACGCGGTCGTGTTGCCACCCATGAAGTCGCAGAAGTCGTCGACGATCTCGCGGTGCTGCTCGGCCGTCACGGTGCCCACGCAGGGCGCGGAGCACTTGTCGATGTAGCCCAGCAGGCACGGGCGGCCGATCTGGGCCGAACGCTTGAAGACCCCGTTGCTGCACGAGCGCATGGGGAAGACCCGCAGCAGGAGGTCGACGGTCTCGCGGATCGCCCAGGCGTGGCTGTAGGGGCCGAAGTAGCGGGTGCCCTTGCGCTTGGCACCGCGCCCGACCATCACCCGCGGGAACTCATCGCCCACCGTGACGGCGAGCCACGGATAGGACTTGTCGTCGCGGTACTTCACGTTGAAGCGCGGGTCGAACTCCTTGATCCAGCTGTACTCCAGCTGGAGCGCCTCGACCTCGGTGTCCACCACGGTCCACTCGACGCTCGCGCCCGTGGTCACCATGCTCGCCGTGCGCGGGTGCAGGTTGCCGATGTCCTGGAAGTACGACGACAGGCGGGGGCGCAGGCTCTTGGCCTTGCCGACGTAGATCACGCGGCCCTTGGCGTCCCGGAACCGGTAGACACCCGGCTTGGTCGGGATCGACCCCGGTGCGGGTCGATAGGAGCTCGGCATGGCCACCCGTCAACCCTACGGGCGTCCCCCGACAGCGGAGAGCGCCCGGGCAGTCTTCGACGGACGACGCGGTCCGCGCACCCTCTTCGGGTGCGACGTCGCCGACGACCTCTGGTAGCCGGTCTTCTTTCCGGTCACCTTCACCACGAGCTTCTTGCCCTTCATCGACCGGGTGATCCGCAGCTTCTTGCCGGTGGCGCCGCGCACGGCCCGCTTGCCGACGAGCCACCGGTAGCGGAACTTCGTACCTCGGGTCCAGCCCTTGGTCCGCGCGACCACGCGCTTGCCCACTCTGACCTTGCCGGTGATCCAGGTCCGGGTGGTGGTGAGCCGGCCCAGACGGATCGTGGCGGAGGACGGCGAACGTCCGAGGCTGGTCGTGCCATAGCCGGCGGCCCGGGGGTACTCACTCACCCGGATCGTCGTGCCGTGGTCCCTGGACGTGAGCCGGTAGGTGGCCGCCGTGGCCCCCGGGATGGTCTTGCCGTTGCGGCTCCACTGGTAGGTGGTCGTGAGGTCCGCGGGCTTCGCGCCGTGGTAGTTCACCCAGTCCAGGCCGAGCACCCTGAGGGTTCCGCCGACGCGGGTCAGGCCGGTGATCTCGGGGGACGTCCGGGCGCCTCGGGTGTGCCAGGTGGCCGGGGCGACGGTCTGCGCCGGCGCCGTGCGAGACAGGGGTTCGTAGCCAGCGGCGTACGCCGTCACGACCACGCTCAGCGCCTTTCCTGCCATGGCGACGGTGGGACGGAAGGTCGGATCCTCCGCACCGGGAACGGCCCGGCCGTCGAGCGTCCACTGGTAGCGGTAGCCGGCAGGGGTCGGGACGAAGCCGGACGGGGTGGCCGTGACGTCACGCAACGCCGTGGGGGCGCCCATCGTGGCGGCGCCGCCCGCGACGGTGCCATGGGGTGCGGCGGCGCGGGTGACCGAGACTCCTGCACCGTCGCCGCGGACCGTCAGGGTGCCACTGGCGTTGGACCAGGCCTCGTCGCCCTGGAGGGCGCCGTCGTTGCTCGCGTCGGGCTTGAGGAGGAAGGCGCCGCTGGCGTCGTCCTCCCGCTCGACCGTGATGCCCGGCGTGTAGGTCTGGCCGTAGCCCTGGGTGTAGTCGCAGCTCCCGGAGGAGTAGCACGCACCGGCGTCGGCGCCGCTGCCGTCACGATGGTCGACGAAGTGACGGCGTCCGGTGTCGGGGTCGATGAAGGCGACGCTGCGCAGCCCGCCGGCCGACGAGCGCGGCGCCAGCGTCCACGATCCGCCGGCCGTGCCGTCGACGACCTCGCCGGCGCCGATGATGCCCTCCTCCCAGCGGTAGACGGTTCCGAGCACGGGGCTGGGATAGGCGTCCTCGGCCGCGCCCATCACCTCGTAGACGTCGCCGTACTCGACCCCGTTGTTGGCGTGCTGGAGGCCGACGTTGTGGCCGTACTCGTGGTCGAGTGTGGGCTGCGGCTGCGGCCGGGCGTCGATGATGACCGGACCACCGTTGGCGAACGAGGCGCCGATGCGCGCGCGGCCGCTGATGCCGCCGCCGCACCCGTGTGGCACCACGACGACCAGGTGGTGGGGCGACGAGCCGGAGAAGTCGACTCCCGGGTAGGCCAGGTTGCCCACGTCCCGGGTGACGGCCCCGAAGTCCGCACCGCCTGCGCCCAGGCCACAGCCGTTGGCCACCGACCCCGCGGTGGTGGCGATCGGAACCACACTGGGGGAGGTCGTCCACGACGGGATCTGGCCGGCGGACTCCCTCACCCAGTAGGCCTGGGAGGCGTTGACGGTCTCCAGGACCTGGGCATCGGTGAGGTCGATCGGACCGAGGTTGGTCACCTTGGCGACGTACGTCGTGTGGTGCGTCGGACCGGGTGAGGGGGCCGGCTCTGCCACGCGAGCGCCGACGACCTTCAGGGGCGTGCTCGAGGAGGCGGCCCGGCGCAGCGTGCCGGCCCGCTTCGACCCGGTCAGCCTCCGGCCCGTGCCGGTCCCCGGGACGACCAGGGAGCCGACCAGCCGCGACATCGGCTCGGCGGTGAACCCGTCCGCGAGCTCGATGGTGCGGCCTGAGGGAAGCAGCAGGGAGTAGCGGTCCGACTCGCCGTGTTCTCCCGCCAGCACCAGGACCGTTCCGGTGACGTGGACGGTGTCGGGCGCAGCGGCCACGGGTGCGGACGCGATGACCTGTCTCGGGGTCAGGAGAGCAGCCGTGACGACCGCCGCGGTGGCGACGGTGATGCCTGCTCGAACCGCCCGGAAGGACAAGTGGTGCTCCCCTGCGAGTGCCCCGTTCAGGGCACGTCGGAGCCAGTCTGTCTCATCCGGAGCCTGCACGGGCTCCGGAGAAGCAGTCAGGCCCGGGAGATCGCGTCGCCGTCGACCGTGATCTCGACCGGCGCCAGGCTCGCGGTGGCGGGGCCGGAGACGGGCGAACCGTCCTCCAGCGAGAAGCGGCTGCCGTGGCAGGGACACGGGATCTCGCCGTCCGCGCTCGTCTCGACCAAGCAGCCCTGGTGGGTGCAGACGGCCGAGAATGCCTTGAAGTCGCCCTCGGACGGCTGGGTCACCACGACCTTGGCATCGGACGCCACGAAGCAACCGCCCACCGGGACGTCCCCGGCGCTGGCCAGCGCCTCGCCACCGGAGCCCGCGCTGCCGTCGCTCGGCGACGCCGAGCCCGCGTCCGGACTGGTGGACGCGGCGCCGTCATCGGCCGTGTCGTCCGAGCCGCAGGCAGCCAGCAGAGGCACACCCACCGCGACAGCGGCTGTACCGGACAGTGCGCGACGTCTGTTGATGGCGGTCATGCACCCAGAGAATAGCCAGTCGGCCTGAGAGCCTCCTGTCAGGAGGCCGACTTCTTGGTCGCCGCCTTCGTGGCTGTGGCCTTCTTCGCGGTGGCCTTCTTCGCGGTGGCCTTCTTCGTCGCGCTCACCTTGCGGGCGGGCGTCGAGGTCGCGGCGGCTGTCGGTGCCCGTCGCGGCTTCCCCGGCTGCTCGGCGCCACGCCCCTCGAGGATCGGCTTGAGGTAGACGCCGGTGTGGCTCTCCGGCACGGCCGCGACCTCCTCCGGCGTGCCCTCCGCCACGACGATCCCCCCGCGCGAGCCCCCCTCGGGCCCCATGTCGATGAGCCAGTCGGCGGTCTTGATGACGTCGAGGTTGTGCTCGATCACCAGGACGGTGTTGCCCTTGTCGACGAGGCCGGACAGGACGTGGAGGAGCTTGCGGATGTCCTCGAAGTGCAGGCCGGTGGTCGGCTCGTCGAGGACGTAGACCGTGCGCCCGGTGGAGCGCTTCTGCAGCTCACTGGCCAGCTTGACGCGCTGCGCCTCACCTCCCGAGAGGGTGGTGGCCGGCTGGCCGAGACGGACGTAGCCGAGGCCGACCTCGCCCAGGGTGGTCATGTGCCGCGCGATCGCGGGCACGGCCGCGAAGAACTCGGCCGCCTCCTCGATGGGCATGTCGAGGACCTCGGCGATGGTCTTGCCCTTGTAGTGGACCTCGAGCGTCTCGCGGTTGTAGCGCGCACCGTGGCAGACCTCGCAGGGGACGTAGACGTCCGGCAGGAAGTTCATCTCGATCTTGAGCGTGCCGTCACCGGAGCAGGCCTCGCAGCGGCCGCCCTTGACGTTGAACGAGAACCGGCCCTGGAGGTAGCCGCGCATCTTGGCCTCCGGGGTGGAGGCGAAGAGCTTGCGGACATGGTCGAAGACACCGGTGTAGGTGGCCGGGTTGGACCGCGGGGTGCGACCGATCGGCGACTGGTCGACGTGGATCACCTTGTCGACGTGCTCGAGACCGGTGATCTTGGTGTGCCGACCCGGCACTGTCCGGGCGTTGTAGATCTGCTTGGCCAGCGAGGTGTAGAGGATGTCGTTGACCAGCGTGGACTTGCCCGAGCCCGAGACGCCGGTGACGGCGGTGAAGACACCGAGCGGGAAGCTGACGTCGACGTCGCGGAGGTTGTGCTCGCGGGCACCGTGCACGAAGAGCTCGCGGCCTGCCGTGCGCGGGCGTCGGACGGCCGGGAGGGGGATCTCCCGACGTCCGCTGAGGTACTGGCCGGTCATCGAGTCCGGGTGGGTCAGCAGGTCCGCCACCGAGCCGGAGTGGACCACCTGGCCGCCGTGCTCACCCGCGCCGGGGCCGATGTCGACGACCCAGTCGGCGACCCGCACCGTCTCCTCGTCGTGCTCGACGACGATGAGCGTGTTGCCGAGGTCCTTGAGCCGGATCAGCGTCTCGATCAGCCGCTGGTTGTCACGCTGGTGGAGACCGATCGACGGCTCGTCGAGGACATAGAGGACGCCCACGAGCCCGGCGCCGATCTGGGTCGCGAGGCGGATCCGCTGCGCCTCCCCGCCCGACAGCGACCCGCTGGGTCGGTCGAGGGAGAGGTAGTCGAGGCCGACGTCGAGCAGGAACTGCAGCCGCTCCTGGATCTCCTTCAGCACCCGCTCGCCGATCTGGCGCTCGCGGACCGACAGGTCGACGGTGCGGAGGTAGTCGGCCGCCTCGTTGATCGGCAGCGCGCAGACCTCGGCGATGTTCTTGCCACCCTCGTCCTTGGCGCCCAGCGTCACCGAGACGGAGACGGGCTTGAGCCGGGTGCCCCCGCAGGCGGGACAGGGCACCTCGCGCATGAAGCCCTCGAAGCGCTCACGGCTGGTGTCGGTCTCCGCCTCGCGGTGGCGTCGCTCGACGTAGGGGCGGACGCCCTCGAAGGCGGCGTAGTAGGCGCGCTGGCGGCCGTAGCGGTTGCGCGTGACGACGTGGACCTTGGTCTTGTGGCCCTCGAGGAGCGAGGTGCGGGCCTGCGGCGTGAGCTCGTCCCAGGGAGTGTTGAGGTCGAAGCCGAGCTCCTCGCCGAGCGCATTGACGAGCCGCAGGAAGTAGTCGGCGACGTGCGCGCCGCTCCAGGGCGCGATCGCGCCCTCGCCCAGCGTGGCGCCGGTGTCGGGGACCACCAGCTCCGGGTCGACCTCCATCTTGGTGCCGAGCCCCGAGCACACGGTGCACGCGCCGAAGGGGGAGTTGAAGGAGAACGAGCGGGGCTCGAGGTCGTCGGTGTCGATGGTGTGGTCGTTGGGGCACGCCATCTTCTCGGAGAACCGCATCTCGCGGCCCGGGTCCTTGGCGTCCAGGTCGACGAAGTCGACGACCACCAGCCCGCCGGCAAGCCCGAGCGCGGTCTCGACCGAGTCGGTGAGGCGACGCTTGGACGTCTCCTTGACCGCCAGGCGGTCGACCACGACCTCGATCGTGTGCTTGAGCTTCTTGTCGAGCGTCGGCGGCTCGTCGAGCGTGTACGCCTGGCCGTCGACGCGCGCCCGGCTGAAGCCCTGCTGCTGGAGCTGGCGGAACAGCTCGACGTACTCGCCCTTGCGGCCGCTGATCACAGGTGCGAGCACCTGGAAGCGGCGGCCCTCCTCGAGCGCGAGGATGCGGTCGACGATCTGCTGCGGGGTCTGTCGCTCGATCGGCGCGCCACACGTGGGGCAGTGCGCGCGGCCGGCGCGGGCGTAGAGGAGGCGGAGGTAGTCATAGACCTCGGTGATCGTGCCGACGGTCGAGCGCGGGTTCTTCGACGTCGACTTCTGGTCGATGCTGACAGCTGGGCTCAGGCCCTCGATGAAGTCGACGTCGGGCTTGTCCATCTGGCCCAGGAACTGGCGTGCGTAGGCCGAGAGCGACTCGACGTAGCGGCGCTGGCCCTCGGCGAAGATGGTGTCGAAGGCGAGGCTGGACTTGCCTGATCCGGACAGGCCCGTGAAGACGATGAGCGCATCGCGGGGCAGGTCGAGGGAGACGTCCTTGAGGTTGTGCTCACGGGCGCCCCGGATGATGAGCTGGTCGGCCACTGTCGTCCTCGTTCTGGCAGATCGATGGAGTCGAACACATGTTCGTCTCGGTCGTGCAGTCGGTCAAGCCGACGCACCGTTCCACCTTCTCACGCAGCACCGACAGCCAGCCCATCCATCACCCGCTCGGGTGGGCGGGGAACACGTGGCACGATGAGCCTGTGACCGACGTCCCGCGCCCTTCGGCCGACCAGATCTCTCGTGCCGACCACACCCTCGTACGCACTGTGGACGGCTTTGCCGACGCGGACTACACCGCCGCCTCGCTGCTCCCGAACTGGACGCGGGCACACGTGGTCGCGCACCTGACCCTCAACGCCGAGGCCCTGGCCGGCGTGCTGCACGGCGCGCACATCGGCCGGCCTCAGCCCATGTACGCCTCCCCCGACGCGCGCGACTCCGACATCGCCGAGCTCGCCGCCGCCGGACCCGCCGCGCTCAGGGACCGTTTCCTGGCCTCGACCTCCCAGTTCTCCCACGAGCTCGAGGCGATGCACGAGCGCGACTGGGACGGACGGTTCGAGCGGACCCCCGGCGGTCCGGACTTCGCGGTCGCCAACGTCCCCCTCATGAGGCTGCGCGAGGTGGAGATCCACCACGCCGACCTCGGCGCCGGCTACTCGGCGGCCGACTGGCCCCCGGAGTTCCAGACGCTGCTGCTCGATTCCATGACCAAGCGCTCCTACCCGGCGCCGTTCAGCATCCGGCCCACCGACCTCGCCCGCACCTGGCACTACGGAGAGGTCGCGCCCGGCTCCACGGGCGGAGCCGTCGTCACCGGTACAGCAGCCGCGCTCGGCTGGTGGCTCACGGGCCGAGGCGCCGGAGAGGGCCTGTCGGCCGACACCGAAGACCTTCCGGACGTGGAGTCCTGGTGAGCGGCCAGGAGAGCTACACGGGCGACGTCTCGCCCGGAGGCGAGCCGGACGTCCGGTCTCTCGGCTGCCTGACCCTCACGAAGGTCGCGGTCGACCCCGAGATGTCCAACAACTGCTACCTCCTCCACTGCAGCGAGACCGACGAGATCGTGCTGATCGATGCCGCGGCGGAGCCCGAGCGGCTGCTCGAGCTGATCGGCGACCGGTCCCTGACGTCGATCGTGACCACCCACCAGCACTGGGACCACCACCGCGGCCTGGCGGCCGTGAAGGCCGCGCACCCCGACGCGAGCGTGGTGGCGGGCACTCCCGACGCCGGCGCGATCGAGGAGCAGACCGGCGTGGGTGTCGACCGCCGCGTGGGCGAGGGCGACAAGATCGCCGTGGGCACCTGCGGCCTGCAGGTCATCCCGATCGCCGGCCACACGCCGGGGTCGATCGCCCTGCTCCTCGACGACCGCACCGTCTCACCGACAGCCCACCTGTTCACCGGCGACTCGCTCTTCCCGGGCGGCGTGGGGGCCACCGGCGGGGACGCCGGGCTGTTCACCCAGCTGATCGGCGAGGTCGAGGCCAAGATCTTCGGTCGGCTGCCCGACGAGACGTGGTTCTACCCCGGTCACGGGGGCGACGGCGTGCTCGGCACCGAGCGGCCGCACCTCGAGCAGTGGCGCGCTCGCGGCTGGTGACAGGTCTCACGCTCACGGACGTGAGTCCGGGCGCTCGTCGTGGCAGGCTTGGAGCATGAGTACCCGAGAGCTGACCCTGGCCGACTTCGAGCAGACCGTGAGCGGCGAGGGCATCGTCCTGGTCGACTTCTGGGCGGCGTGGTGCGGCCCGTGCCGGCAGTTCGCTCCTGTCTACGAGAAGGCCGCGGAGGACAACCCCGACATCGTCTTCGGCAAGGTCGACACCGAGGCCGAGCAGCAGCTGTCCCAGATGGCCGCGATCAGCTCGATCCCGACCCTGATGCTGTTCCGCGACGGCATCCTGCTGTTCAACCAGGCGGGCGCGCTGCCGCCCCAGGCGCTGGCCGGGGTCATCGCGCAGGCTCGTGAGCTCGACATGGACGCCGTGCGCCAGGAGGCGCAGGCCGCCCAGGAGGCCGCCGCCAACGGGCCGCAGGACGAGATCGACCTCGACGACTTCGCCGCTGCGCACAGCCAGGGCGCCTACGTCCTCGACGTGCGGGAGGCCCACGAGCTGACCGGCGGGCGCGTGCCCGGCGCCGTCCACATCCCGATGAACGACGTGCCCACGCGCATGGCCGAGCTGCCGCGCGAGACCCCGGTCTTCGTCATCTGCGCCGCAGGGGGACGCAGCCGTCAGGTCGTCGACCACCTGCGGGCCCAGGGGCTCGCCGCGATCAACGTGGCAGGCGGGACGAGCGGCTGGGCGCAGCGCGGCTGGCCGCTGGAGAACTGACCCAGGACGCGTCAGCGCACGACACAGGTCAGGCGGACCTGAAGGTGCGCCGTCAGTCCTACTTGTCGCAGGGGCTGATGCTCGGGAAGTTGTAGTTCTCGGTGACGTTCTCGATGAGGCCGGTGGCGGACGTGGCGGTGTACTTCAGCACGACGGCCGCGCTGCTCGCCAGGTTGCCGGTGGTGCACGCCTGGAGCTGGACCAGATTCGCGCCGGCGGGCGTGACAGTGAACGTCTTCGGATTGGTGAGGGCGATGAGCTCCTCGCCGGTCGACCCGGTCGTGTTGTTGGTCACGACGAGCGAGGTCAGCACGATGTTCCAGTTGTAGGACGGCATCGAGAAGGCCAGGAAGAATCGGTAGCACTTGCTGCCTGCGGTCTCCTTGCACACCGTCGCCGTCGGTCGAGGTGCGTCGGTCGAGGCGGCAAAGGCTGGCGCCTGCGCGGCCACGGCGACGACCGGAAGGCTCCATGCCGCCCCTCGAACGACCGTGCGACGGTTGTACTGGGACATGCAGAACCCCTCAGATTCACTACACGAGACACCATCCCCACGATGGATGGGACACACGCTAGGGGCTTGAGCGGTCCGAGGGGGGACGTTCAGTCCTTCTTGAGGATTACCTCGGTTTCACGCCAGATCTTGCCCTACTGGTCTGGACCACTGGCTGGCTCTGAGCGTGGAGGCAGCCCCCGGGCGACCCGCAGCCGAGCCGGGGCCGTGGGATAGCCTCGGCGCGTGCTCATCTCCGACTCTCGGCAGGTCCTCTTCGTCCACGTCCCCAAGACCGGTGGCGTGTCGGTCGAGGAGACCGTGAAGGAGGCCTGCCCCGACGCCCGCAAGGCGCGGCCCGCGCTGGGGCGGCACGCGACGCTCGGCAGGATCCTCAAGCACGAGCCGCAGGTGGCCGACTACTGGACCTTCGGCTTCGTCCGCAATCCCTGGGCGCGGATGGTCTCGTGGTACTCGATGATCTCCGCGTGGGATCGCCGCCACGGCCCGTCCAGCGGCAAGCCCCAGGACGTCAAGCACAACTCGATGCGCGACGGCAACGAGATGTGGCGCGCCGCCGCGGCCTACGAGGGGTTCGACGAGTTCGTCATGCGAGGCACCGAGGAGCTCGCCCGCGTCGGGACGCCCCAGATCATCTACCTCCGCGCCCCCAAGTTCGGGCGCGAGGCCGACTTCGTCGGACGCACGGAGAACTTCGTCGAGGACCTGCAGCGGGTCCAGGTCCAGCTGGGCCTCGAGCCGAGCATCCCGCCGCACAAGAACAAGTCCAAGCACGGCACCTACCACGACTACTACACCGACGAGACGCGCCAGCGGGTCGCCGAGGTCTACGCCGAGGACATCGAGCTGTTCGGC
The DNA here is from genome assembly GCA_963843815.1 of uncultured Actinomycetota bacterium. Taxonomy (GTDB): domain Bacteria; phylum Actinomycetota; class Actinomycetes; order Propionibacteriales; family Nocardioidaceae; genus Nocardioides. Next base: position 112,455 of record CAWJLX010000008.1, read on the forward strand.
TACACCTACTGATCCTGCCCCAGCAGCCGGGTGCCCCGAGCCCCTGACCACTCCCCTGTCCCGGCCAGCCGGCGCCAGACGTCGTACTCAGGGACGAAGTGGGCCTCCAGCGCCTCCCGGGTCGCCGGAAGCAGGGTGCCGCGGTCGACGGCAGACGCGTTGCGGCGCTCGAAGTCGAGGTGGGCGCCGACCCGGGCGCCGAACCAGGCCGCCCACACCGCAGGGTGCTCGACGCTGAAGATCCGATCCACCGCGACCACCCCCTGGGCGCGGATGAACCTGGCAGGGCGCCCTTGCGGGACGGGCGCGTCGTCGTCGCCGGCGAGATAGTGCTGCGCGAACTGCTCGAACGACATGTCGGCCGTCGACCGGCGGCTGTCCTCACGGGCGCGGTAGCGCCACCACGACTCCAGCCACGCGATCGGCTCACGGAACATGGTGACGAGCTCGTAGGACTCGCGGGGGTGCCCCTGCTCCGCGAGCTCGTGGGCCACGGTGTGGACGAAGCCCCGCGCCGGCAGGTGCTTGCGAGCCGGCGGTGAGCTCACCACCTCGGTGGCGTACGGCGACAGCGTGCGCTCCAGCGAGGTGCTCGCCGTCTTGGGCAGCGCAAGGAGCACGAAGTCCCGGCCGGGGCCGAGGCCGAGGAACGTCATCACCGGTCGATCATCCCCCATCGGTACATCCCGCTGCGCAGGTGTGGGCTAGCCTCGCGCCGTGCTCATCTCCGACTCCCGGCGCGCGCTGTTCGTGCACGTTCCCAAGACGGGCGGGGTCTCGGTGGGAGTGGCGTTCACCCGCTGCTGCCCCGACGCCAGGAGCAAGGCCCCGGGCGTGACTCCCCCGCTGGGTCGGCATGCACCCTACGAGCGCATCCTGCGCGCTGAGCCGCAGACGGCGGACTACTGGTCCTTCGCGTTCGTCCGCAACCCCTGGGCCCGAATGGTGTCGTGGTGGTCGATGATCGAGGACTGGGACCGGGAGTGGGGACCGTCCAGCGGGAGACCGCAGGGTGACGACGCCGAGAAGATGCGCGGCAACGACATGTGGCGCGCTGCCGCGGCGTACTCGGGCTTCGAGGAGTTCGTGCTGCGGGGCACCGAGGAGCTGCCGCGGGTCGGGCGACCGCAGGTCGACTACCTCCGCGCCCCCGGGCGCGAGGTCGACTTCGTGGGCCGCACCGAGTCGTTCGCCGAGGACCTGCAGGAGGTGGAGCGCCACCTCGGCGGGGAGCCGACCACGGTCCCCCACCGCAACAAGTCGCCGCACAGCGGCTATCGCGACTACTACTCCGCAGCTGCTCGCGACCGGATCGCCGAGGTGTACGCCCCGGACCTCGAGGCGTTCGGCTACACGTTCTGATCCTCGGCGGCCCGGACGTGCGAGCACCGGGCCAGGCGGTCGCCTGACCCGGTGTCCGGGGTTGTGCGGGTGCGCTCAGCTGGCGCGGTACGCCGTCCAGGCGTCGCTCATGCGGGCGGCCTGGCCGGCCGTGAACTGGTACATGCAGGAGTCCTGCGTGTAGTCCATGTAGTTGTGGATCGGGTCGAGCCCCGGAGCCGCGCAGGTGTCGGCACCGACCGGGCAGTCGAACTGCGGACCGGCCTCGGCGGGGGTGTCGTCGACCCGGTCACCCTGGCCGTTACAGCCACCCTGGAAGGTGTGGTAGAGCGCCAGCCAGTGGCCGACCTCGTGCGTCAGCGTGTCCCCGAGGGCGTACTTGCCTGCCGTACCGCCGGGCATCGACTCGTCGAGGATGACGACCCCGTCGTTGGTGTTGAGCTTCTTGGCCGGGAAGGTCGCCCACCCCAGCAGGCCGTCGCCGATGTCGGCGGTCCAGACGTTGAGCGTGTCCTTGCCGCCCTTGCGCGTGGCGGCCTTCATCTGCTTCTCGACCCGACCAGGCGTCACGTTCGCCCACTCGTCGTTGACGGGGTAGGTGAACCCGGCCAGGGCGAAGCGGAAGGGCGTGGTCACCGACGACTCCTTGCCCTTGCGTCCGGCATAGGCGTCGTTGAGGACGTCCAGCTGCGCCTGTGCCAGCGCGGTGAGGCGGTCGCGGTCTGCCTGAGTGGCCGTGGTCGACGTGACGATGTGGAACCACGTCGGGACCGTCACCTCACCCGCCGCCATGGTGGCTGCGTCGTCGAGCTTGAGGTACTGGTCGCCCGTGCCCTGGAACATCTTGGGCTCGACCTGCTTGGCACCCTTGCGCACGCGGGCGTTGGCCGCGGCGCCGGACACGCCGTCGATGCAGGCAGCCGCCTTCGGCGAGGGCGCGAGGGCGGTCGCGGGGACCGCGGCCGTGGCGGAGAGTGTCGTGGCGGCGAGCGCCATCGAGCCGGCCACCACCAAGGAACGCAGGGAACGTGAGTGTCGCATCCGAGGAGTCACCTGTCTTGGGGGAGTGAAGTCGATCTGCAACCTAACCGAGCGGTCAGGAATTCGGTAGACCCCTGAGCGCCGCCCGCCTGCGTCAGACTGCCCTCATGACTTTCCCTGAGGGATGGACCCGCGGCTCCCACGCGTACGACGGCGTCAGCCACCCGACGTACCGGCGAGGCAGCGGACCAGGCGTCGTCGTCATCCACGAGATCCCCGGCATCACCCCGGAGGTCGCGGTGTTCGGCCAGGAGCTGGTGGACGCCGGTTACACCGTGGTCATGCCGAGCCTCTTCGGGACCGACGGTGCGCCGATGACGGCCGGGTCGACGGCGAAGGCGTTCCGCCAGGTGTGCGTCAGCAAGGAGTTCACCAAGCTCCGCACCGGGGAGACCACCCCCGTCGCGGGGTGGCTGCGATCGCTGGCCCGCGGCCTCCACGAGGAGCTCGGCGGTTCGGGGGTGGGGGCCCTGGGCATGTGCTTCACGGGCGGGTTCGCGCTGGCGATGATGGTCGATGACGCCGTGACCGCCCCGGTGCTGTGCCAGCCCAGCGCACCCTTCGCCGTGACGCCGGCTCGCTCGCGTGACCTCAACCTCTCCCCCGGCGACCTCGACATCGTCAAGGGCAGGTGCGCCGCCGGGCAGCAGGTGCTCGGACTGCGCTACCGCTCGGACCCCGCGGTGGGCAAGCGGTTCGACACGTTGACCACTGAGCTCGGCGACGCCTTCATCAGGGTCGAGCTCGAGGGCAAGGGGCACTCCACCGTGACCATGCACCGACAGCAGGCCGCCGTGGACGCGGTTCTCGAGTTCCTCGCGGAGAACCTGCGCCCGACCGCCTAGCCACGGGCGGGCCGTACGTCATACGGATGGGGCGAACGGTTGCCCCCTCCGTATGACGTCGAGCGAGATGTACCGGCCGGTAGCATGGGGCGAGTGAGCTTCCTAGGTCGACAGAGTGTCATCGCCGCGCTGACCGTCAACGCCCTCCGTCCGCCGCGCGGCGGCAAGGTCGGGGTCCCCGCCTTCGCCGCCGGCTGGCTCTTCGGCGAGACCGCGCCGCAGATGCTCGCGCTCACCGCGCTGGATGCGGCGACCCACCTCACCCGCAGCCGCCGGTCCGGCATCAGGGCCAAGGTCGGGCTCGCCCTCGCCGGCGCCAGCGCCCTCGGCCTGGCCCGGATGGTCCGGCAGAGTCGGCAGGCAGGCGACGACTTCGAGGCAGCCCTCGTCGAGGGGCTCGGGGTCGACTACGCCGAGGAGCTCGACCAGGTGCCGACCCCTGCCGACCTGGCGACGCCGTGGCGACGACTGGCCCGTCCGTTCAACTTCGCTGACGACGGCGTGCGCGTGATCCGCGACCTGCCGTACTCCGAGGCCGGCCGGCGCGGCCACCTCGACCTCTACCTCCCGGCCGGCGAGGATGCGATCAAGGACGCGCCCGTCCTGCTGCAGGTGCACGGCGGGGCGTGGACGCTCGGCGCCAAGGAGCACCAGGGTCGCCCCCTGATGAACCAGATGGCCGCCAAGGGCTGGGTCTGCGTGGCGATCAACTACCGCCTCGCGCCCCGCAACGCCTGGCCGGCGCACATCGTCGACGTCAAGCGCGCCATCGCCTGGATCAAGGAGAACATCTCCGACTACGGCGGTGATCCCGACTACCTCGCCATCACTGGCGGATCAGCCGGCGGGCACCTGGCCGCGCTGGCCGCGCTGACGCCGGGCGACCCCGCCTTCCAGCCGGGATTCGAGGACGCCGACACCAGCGTGCAGGCGGCGGTCCCCTTCTACGGCGTCTACGACTTCGCCGGGTCGACCGGACTGACCAACGCCATCGGGATGCGCGACGCCTTCCTCGGCCCCAAGGTGATGCAGACGACCTGGGCCGACGCACCCGACGTCTACGAAGCCGCGTCCCCGATCCTGCGCATCACCTCCGACGCCCCGGACTTCTTCGTCATCCACGGCGACCTCGACACCCTGGTCGCGGTCGACCAGGCGCGGATGTTCGTCGCGGAGCTGCGTCGTACGTCGCACAGGTCCGTGGTCTACGCCGAGCTGCCCGGCGCCCAGCACGCCTTCGACGTCTTCCACTCGATCCGCAGCGCCCAGGCGGTCCGCGCCGTCGACCGCTACCTCACCTGGCACTGGAACACCTGGCGGTACGGCGTCGAGGCGGACAGCGGCGTCCAGCCGGAGGACCTGCGCACGGATCGCACGGCCGACCGGGGCGCCTAGGCCGATGGGCCTGCCTGCCGACCTGCTCGACCACGCGCGTGCGGCCAAGGGCTTCATGCCCGAGGAGGAGGGCGCCCTGCTCCACGCATGGGCGCTCGAGCGCCTGGCCGACGGCCCGGCGCTCGAGATCGGGACCTACTGCGGCAAGTCCGCGATCTGGCTCGGTGGCGCGGCACGCGAGGTCGGCGGCACCGTCTTCACCGTCGACCACCACCGCGGCTCGGAGGAGAACCAGGCAGGGTGGGAGCACCACGACGGCACGCTTGTCGACCCCGACCTCGGCCTGATGGACACGCTCCCCACCTTCCGGCGCACCATCGCTGCCGCCGGACTGGAGGACCAGGTCGTCGCGATCGTCGGCCGGTCGGATGCGGTGAGCCGCTGGTGGCGTACGCCGCTGTCCCTGCTCTTCATCGACGGCGGCCACGGGGTCGAGCCGGCGCGGGCCGACTTCCGGGGCTGGGCGCACTGGGTGATGACGGGCGGGGTGCTGGTCATCCACGACGTCTTCCCGGACCCCGCCGACGGGGGCCGACCGCCGTTCGAGGACATCTACCTGCCGGCGCTGGCCAGCGGAGCGTTCACCGAGGTGGAGGCGGTCGGCTCGATGCGGGTGCTACGCCGTACGACGGGCGGAGCCGGCGACCCTCTCGGCCAACCCCTCGGCCGCACCCTCGGCTGAGCCGCACCCGCACTCCAGGCCGATCACGGCGAAGTCGGGCGCCAGCGTGGTCCCGCGCATGATGTCGGCACCGGGGGTGCCATCGGACAGGGCGTCGAAGGCCAGGATCACGGCGGCAGCTGTGTAGGTGGTCTGCTCCGCCGGCCAGTTGACCTGCTCGGGCCAGACGTAGCCGGTCCAGTAGGCCCCATCGTCCGTGCGCAGGTGCTGCATGTCGGCCACGAGCCGGAGGGCGCGGTCTCGGTCACCGATCGCCTCGAGGGCGAGCGCCAGCTCGCAGGTCTCCGCACCGGTCACCCACGGATTGCCGGAGACGCAGCGGATACCCAGGGCCGGCTCCACGAAGGTGTCCCAGCGCTCGGCGATCAGCGCGTGTGCCGCCTCCCCGCGCACCGCTCCGCCGAGGACCGGGTAGTACCAGTCCATCGAGAAGGTGGACTTGTCGAGGAACAGGTCGGGGTGCTCGCGCAGGGCATGGGCCAGGCGTCCGCCGGCGAGCTCCCACTCGACCTGCGGCTCCCCCACCAGCTCCGCGAGGGCAACCCCGGCGCGCAGGGAGTGGTGGATGCTCGACGAGCCGGCGAGGAGCGCCTCCTCGTTGACGGTGGCCGGGCGGCCGTCGTGCCACTCCTGCGACCAGGCCACACCGCCGAACGGCAGCTGGAGGGACACGACGAAGTCGAGCGCGCGCCGCACGGTGGGCCACATGTGGCGGACGAAGGCCTCGTCGCGGGCGACCAGCCAGTGGTGCCACACGGCGACCGCGACGTACGCCGACATGTTCGACTCGCCGGAGTGGTCCTCGACCTCGCCCGCGACGAACTTCATCGGCCACGAGCCGTCGGGTCGCTGCGTCGAGCGGGCCCACGCGAATGCCCGATCGGCGGCCTCCCGCTGGCCACCGACCATCAGCGCCATCGCCGACTCGAGGTGGTTCCACACGTCGGTGTGCTCGCCCGCGCTCCACGGGATCGCTCCCGAGGGCTCCTGCGCGGCCGCGATGGTGGCCGCGGTCTGCTCGACCTCCGCCATCGTGAGGATCTGCGCGAGCGCCGGAGAGGTGCTCATACGTCCGACGGTGCCGAGGCGGGCACGGGCTTGGTGAAGTAGAGCACCATGCTCTTGCCGATCAGCGGGTCGAGCACGCGCGCGGCGTAGCGCAGCGACCTGGGGTTCTTCATGATCTCCCAGACGAGGAGCTTGTGGTACGCCTTGGCGAGCGGGTGGTCGTCGTTGGTCACACCGACCGCACACTTGATCCACCAGTAGGGCGCGTGCAGCCCGTGGGCGTAGTCCTTGCCCACGAAGACCATCGCGTCGCCGGGGGTCCCGTCGTTGGAGCGGCCCGCCTTGGTGACCTTGTCGACCAGCTCCTCGGCCGTGTAGATACGGACGTGGCCGCCCTCGGCGTTGTGGTAGTCGTCGGACAGCTTCCAGTTGACGATCTCGGGCAGCCAGCGCGGCACCGAGATCGCCAGGGTGCCGCCCGGGCGGAGCACCCGGACCAGCTCCGTGATGGCAGCCACGTCGGCATGGATGTGCTCGAGCACCTCGGCCGCGACGATCCTGTCGAACTCTCCGTCGGCGAAGGGCAGGGCGAGGGCGTCGCCCTCCTTGACGTCGGCGTCCGCACCGTCCGGCACCTCGCCCGCGTCACGCATCGCGGCGAACCACTCGCGCACTGTCGCCAGCTCGTCGGGGTCCTGGTCGAAGGCGATGACGTCGGCGCCACGCTTGTACATCTCGAAGGCGTGGCGGCCGGCACCGCAGCCCATGTCGAGCACGCGCTCGCCCGGGCGCAGCCCGAGGCGGTCGAAGTCAACGGTCAGCATGGTTCTCCTCCTGCTCACGCCGGTCCTGCTCGTGCTCGAAGGCGGCGATCGTCTCCTCGTAGGCGGCGGCGGTGGCCTCGGCCACGGCACGCCAGCTGAACATCTCCTGCACGCGGGCCCGGCCCGCCGCGCCCATCGCCGTACGACGCTCGGGGTCGTCGAGCAGGGCCGCGATCGCCGCCGCCAGCTCACCGACGTCGCCGGGGGTGACCAGGTCGGCGCACTCGCCGTCGGTGCCCACCACCTCGGGGATGGCGCCGGCGCGTGAGACCACCAGCGGGGTGGCGCAGGCCATCAGCTCGGCGGTCGGCAGCGAGAAGCCCTCGTAGAGCGAGGGAACGCACGCGACCTCCGCGGAGCCCATCACGTCGACCAGCGCCTCGTCGCTGACGCCGCTGACGAAGGTGACCAGGTCGGCGATGCCGAGCTGGTCGATCAGCTGCTCGGTGCGACCGCCCGGCTCGGGGCGGGTGACGAGGACCAGGGAGACGTCGCGCTCGACGGCCAGCTTGGCGAAGGCCTCGAGCAGGGTCGCGATCCCCTTCATCGGAGCGTCCGCGCTCGCCATGGCCAGGATCCTGCCGGGCACGCGCAGAGCGCTCGGCGGCGCGAACACGTCGTCGACACCGAGCAGGATGGTCTGCATACGGGCGGGGTCCACCCCGAAGTCACGGGCGATGTCGCGGGCCGACGACTCCGAGGGCACGAGGATCCTGCGCAGCCGCCTGGCGACCTTGCCCTGCATCCGCAGGAAGCCGTACCACCGGCGCAGCGTCAGCCGCTTGCGTCGGGTGGGAGCGGTCCGCAGGTCGATCGCACGGTCCACGGTGATCGGGTGGTGGATCGTGGCGATCACCGGCAGCCCGAAGGACTCCAGCTCCAGGATCCCGGGAGCGAGCACCTGGTTGTCGTGGGCGATGTCGAAGTCGGCCGCCCGGTCCCGCATCAGCCGCGCGATCCGCGAGCCGAACGTCTTCGGCTCGGGGAACCCGGCCGCGCACATCGTGAGGAACTCCTCGACGTCGATCCGGTCACGGAACTCCCGCAGCTTCGGCACCCGGAAGGGGTCCGGCTCGCGGTAGAGGTCGAGGCTGGGGACCTTGGTCAGGCGTACGCCCTCGTCGAGGTCGGGGTAGGGCTGGCCGGAGAACACCTCGACGCTGTGGCCCAGACGTACGAGCTCGCGGCTCAGGTGCCGGATGTAGACGCCCTGGCCGCCGCAGTGCGGCTTGCTCCGGTAGGACAGCATGGCGATGCGCACGTGTTCTGCCTTTCGTGGCGCTCGGTGAGTGCCCCATTATGCCTACTCGCCGGTAGGGCCGGAGGCCCTCACCCCTCGCTGGAGTGGCCGGGGAACACGTGGGCCGACGGGTCGATGGTCACGGCCGCGTTGTTGACCGCCGTCGCGGCCTCCCCGAACCCGACCGCGATCAGTCGCACCTTGCCGGGGTAGTCGGTGATGTCGCCGGCGGCGAAGACGCGTGGCAGGTTGGTCCGCATCGCGGAGTTGACGACGACGTGACGCTTCTCGGTGACCAGGCCCCACCGCTGGATCGCGCCCAGGTCGGCGATGAAGCCGAGGGCCGCGACCAGCGCCTGGGCCGGTCTGGTCTGCGGCTCCTCGCCGCCGACGCTGACATCGACCTCCGCCAGGTGCGGGTCCCCGCGCAGCTCCGTCACCTGCGCATTGGTGATGATCTCGACGCTGGACTCCCGAACCTGTGCCACGGTGCGCTCGTGGGCGCGGAACGCGTCGCGCCGGTGCACCAGGGTCACCGAGGCGGCGATCGGCTCGAGGTGCTGTGCCCAGTCGAAGGCGCTGTCGCCGCCGCCCACGATGACGACGTCCTTGCCTGCGTAGGGAGCGAAGCTCGGCACGAAGAACTCCATCCCCCTGCCCACCCAGCCCTCGCCGGCCGGTAACGGACGCGGGCTGAACTTCCCGATGCCGGAGGTGATCAGCACGGCTCGCGCCACGACGCGGGTGTCGTCGTCGAGGGTGACGAGAACATCGTCCTCGCGGTGCTCCAGGGTCGTCGCAGTGCGGTCGAGCAGGTAGGTCGGGGATGCGGTGGCGGCCTGCTCGACGAGGCCGGCGACCAGGTCACGGCCCTTGACGCTGGGAAAGCCGGCCACGTCGAGGATCGCCTTCTCGGGGTACATCGCCGTGATCTGACCACCGAGCTCGGGCAGCGAGTCCACGACGGCGACGCTCATGCCGCGGAACCCGGCGTAGTAGGCGGAGTAGAGCCCCGTCGGGCCGGCTCCGATGATCAGCAGGTCGGTCGTCACGTCATCCACGCCGCGATCCTTCCTTCCGGCAGGTGTGCTCACAAGGCATCGAGCTCGCTGACCTTCCACTCCCCGCCGACCCGTTCGAGGGTGACCAGGACGCGATCGAGGTCGACCAGCGGCTCGGCCACCTCGTCACCGGTGGTGCTCTGGTTCACGAAGACCAGCACCCGGGCGTACGACGACGAGGCCGTCACGACACCCGTGCCGACCACCTCGGCGGAGACGACCGTGTGGTCACGGGCGCTCGAGGTGACCACGCCGGCCATCGTGCGGTCGTACTGGCGGAGCATGTCGCCGGTGAGCAACGCTCGGGCGCGGACCTTGTCGTCGACGAGGGTCTTCCAGGAGTAGCTGTAGATCCGCGTGGCGGCCTCGGCCGCCGCGTCGCGCACGTCGGACCTCACCTCCGCCGACGCGGTGGTCGCCTCGGTGGACGCGGCGGACGTGACGGCCACGGCCGAACCGTCGACGTCCCGGGCGAGCCAGACCACGCCGACGGCTGCCACGAGGACCAGCAGCACCAGGCCCAGGATGATGCGCCTGTGCGTCGTCACACCCTCACCTCACGAACTCGAGGTTTGTCGTGAGCCACCGGTCACCCTCGCGGACCAGGACCAGACGCAGCCTGTAGTAGCGGACCTGGCCCTCGCTGCCGGTGCTCGTGTTGGTCACGGTGCTGTTGGCCGCGACCAACACGTCGGCGGAGTCGTCATCGAGGTGGCCGACGCCGAGGGCGACGACCTCGCCGGTCGAGGTCGCCTCGGTCCGGATCGCCTCGCTCGTGAGCGTCTTCCGTTGGGACTCGTACTGCTCCGCGAAGTCGCCGGTGGCGCCGGCCAGCACCGCGTCGATGAGCGGATCCATGTCCGTGTGGTCGACGGTCAGGAAGGCCATGGCCTCGGTGCGCGCGGCCTCCGCGACCTCCTGCTGGGCGGCGGTGAGGTCGTCGTCGACGTGTCCCCGCGTGGCCACGACCACGCCGATGCCCACCAGCAGGCCGACGAGGACGACGGCCAGGCCACCGATCACCCATCTCCCGCCGCGTGCGCCCACGTCGCGAACCTAGCCCAGACGCGGGTCGGTGCGCGGCTCATCCGCCCACCTCTTCGCCGTCCCTAGACTGCGTGATCGTGAAGCAACGTCTCGACCAGCTGGTGACACACCCGTCCGCGATGCTGCTCGCCGCACAGCTCGCCCAGGTCCTGGCGTGGCCCTTCCTCGCGGTGTCAGTCGTGGGGAAGTCGTTCCTCGGCGTGATCGGCATGCTCGCCGTCGGCTCGGCGGTCCTTGCCGTGCGGCGTGCGCCGATCGTGAGCCGGGTGGTGCTCTTCCTCGGCGCCCCGGCCATGGTGCTGACCCTGCTGGAGGCGGTCTTCCCCGACTCCGATCCCATCGTCCTGATCTCGGGTCTGCTGCACTGCCCGTTCTACTTCTACGTCTCCTACGCGATGCTGCGCTACCTGCTGCACGACGACGAGGTCACGACCGACGACTTCTTCGCGACCGGCGCTGCCTTCACGGTGGTCGCGTGGGGCTTCGCCTACGCCTACTCCGTGGTCCAGGTGGTCTGGCCGAGCTCGTTCATCAACGCGCAGGGCTACGACCACACCTGGTTCGAGCTGCTCTACCTGTCGTTCTCGACCCTCACGAGCGTCGGCCTCTCCGACATCGTGGCCGTCGGCGCCCAGGCGCGCTCGGTCCTGATGATCGAGATGATGGTCGGCGTCTTCTACATCGCGATGGTCGTGTCACGCATGGTCGGCCTCACCATCCTGCGCCGTCGCCGGTGACGACTCACCTGCTCACTCGTCGTCGGAGTCCTCGTCGTCGAGGAGACCCTCCCGTTCGGCAGCCCTCACGATCCGGCGCACGTTGTCGATTGCACCGCAGTCGGCATCCAGCTGGGCGTTGCGCTCGGTCGCGAAGGCGACACCCAGGTCGGCACGCACCTGCTCGCCGACCTCCTCCCTGGCCGGGTTGAGGATGGTCAGCTCCTCCTCCGTCAGGTGGTGGTTGAGGGCCGTCGCCAGCTCCTCGACGGCGTCGTCGAAGGCCTGCGTGTCGGTGCCCGCGAGCTCCAGCACAGCGAGCATCGCCTCGTGGCCCTCGGCGTGCTCCTCCTCGCCGTGCTCGGCCTCGTGCTCGGTGATCGCGTCCTTGCGACGGAGCTTGGGGTAGACGTGCTTCTCCTCCGCCTCGGCGTGCGCCACGTGCAGGGCCGCCAGTGCGTGGCGTACGGCATCGCGGTCGGAGCTGCTGTCGCGCAGGTCACGCAACAGCGTCTCGAAGCGCCGGTGGTCCTCGAGGATCAGGTCGATGACGTCGCCGGAGATCGGGCGACCGAGGTCGATGGGAGTACTCATGCCCCGACGCTAACCGCACGGCGGGACGACGGCACTCCGCGCACCTCCGCAGGGGTGGGAGCCGCCTACGATGGCGTGGTGCCAGGCATCGAGGTGTGGAACCAGTTCGACCACGACCCGCGTGTCCCCGCCAACGCGGCCATGCGTGCGTCCGACCGTGACCGCGCGGTCATCGAGACGGTGCTCGCTGATGCCTTTGCGGAGGGACGCCTCACCCGGCCGGAGTACGACGAGCGCTCGGACGCAGCGATGGCGAGCCGCACCCTGGGTGACCTGATGCCCCTCGTCGTCGACCTCCCCGTCGCCAGCGCACCACGCTCCACCATCCCGGACGAGGCACAGCGGGCCTACGTCCGAGACCGCCGCCAGGCCATGTGGGGCTTCCTGTCGGCCTCGCTGATCTGCTGGGTCATCTGGGTCGCAACCGGCTTCGGCGGGGACGGGTTCAACGCCCAGTTCCCCTGGCCGCTCTTCGTCATGCTCGGCACCGGTCTCAACGCCGGCCGGGTGATCTGGCAGAAGGACGAGATCATCGAGGAGGAGACGCGCCGGCTGGAGAAGAAGGAGCGCAAGGAGCTCAGGAACCGCGAGGAGGAGCGCTGAAGAGCTCGTTCCTCGCTGAGCGTCCCTTCCTCACTTCGTCGCTTCCATCATCTGGCGGAGCTCCTTCTTGAGGTCGGAGATCTCGTCGCGCAGGCGTGCGGCCACCTCGAAGTGCAGGTCACCAGCGGCGGCCTTCATCTGGTTGGTGAGCTCCTGGATCAGCTCGGCGAGGTCGGTGCTCGGGATGCCGGCCGTGTCCGGCGCATCCGCGTGGATCCGCGAGAGCGCGGGGGTCGGCGACTTGCCGGGCTTCACCCCACCGGCGCGGCCCTTCTGCCCGACGTCGGCCCAGGTGCGCAGCAGCTCCTCGGTGTTCTCGTCCTCGCGCGCGAGCATCTCGGTGATGTCGGCGATCTTCTTGCGCAGGGGCTGCGGGTCGAGGCCGCGCTCCTTGTTGTAGGCGACCTGGATCTCCCGACGACGGTTGGTCTCACCGATCGCCGACTCCATGGAGGGAGTGATCTTGTCGGCGTACATGTGGACCTGGCCGGACACGTTGCGCGCCGCACGGCCGATGGTCTGGATGAGCGACTTGTCGGAGCGCAGGAAGCCCTCCTTGTCGGCGTCGAGGATGGCCACCAGCGACACCTCCGGCAGGTCGAGGCCCTCGCGGAGCAGGTTGATGCCGACCAGGACGTCGTACTCGCCCATCCTCAGCTCCCGCAGCAGCTCGATGCGGCGCAGGGTGTCGACCTCGGAGTGGAGGTAGCGGGTGCGGATGCCGGCATCGAGGAGGTAGTCGGTGAGGTCCTCGGACATCTTCTTGGTCAGGGTGGTGACCAGCACGCGCTCCCCCTTCTCGGAGCGCTGGCGGATCTCGTGGATCAGGTCGTCGATCTGGCCCTTGGTGGGCTTGACGACGACCTCTGGGTCGACCAGCCCGGTCGGTCGGATGATCTGCTGCACGGTGTTGTCGGCACCGCCGACCTTGTCGAGCTCGTAGTTGCCGGGGGTGGCCGAGAGGTAGATCGTCTGGCCGATCCGGTCGAGGAACTCCTCCCACCTCAGCGGACGGTTGTCCATCGCGCTCGGCAGCCGGAAACCGTGGTCGACCAGGTTGCGCTTGCGCGACATGTCGCCTTCGTACATCCCGCCGATCTGCGGAACGGCCACGTGGGACTCGTCGACCACCAGGACGAAGTCCTCGGGGAAGTAGTCGAGGAGCGTGTTGGGTGCGCTGCCCGGGGAGCGGCCGTCCATGTGCATCGAGTAGTTCTCGATGCCGGAGCAGGAGCCGACCTGCCGCATCATCTCCACGTCGTAGGTGGTGCGCATCCGCAGGCGCTGCGCCTCGAGCAGCTTGCCCTGCTTCTCGAAGGTCGCGAGCTGGTCGTCGAGCTCGAGCTCGATGCCCTTGATCGCGCGCTCCATCCGCTCGGGCCCGGCGACGTAGTGGGTGGCGGGGAAGACGTGGAGCTCGGTGTCGTCGGAGATCACCTCGCCGGTGATCGGGTGCAGCGTCATCAGCCGCTCGATCTCGTCACCGAAGAACTCCACCCGCACCGCCAGCTCCTCGTAGACCGGGAAGATCTCGAGGGTGTCGCCGCGCACCCGGAACGTGCCACGGGTGAACGACATGTCGTTGCGGGTGTACTGGATCTCGACGAGCTGCCGCAGCACGGAGTCGCGGTCGTGCTCCTCGCCGACCTGGAGCCGCAGCATCCGGTCGACGTACTCCTGGGGGGTGCCGAGGCCGTAGATGCACGACACCGTCGAGACCACGATCGTGTCGCGGCGGGTGAGCAGGCTGTTGGTCGCGCTGTGCCGCAGCCGCTCGACCTCCTCGTTGATGGAGGAGTCCTTCTCGATGTAGGTGTCGGTCTGGGGGACGTACGCCTCGGGTTGGTAGTAGTCGTAGTAGGAGACGAAGTACTCGACGGCATTGTCGGGGAACAGCTGGCGCAGCTCGTTGGCGAACTGCGCGGCCAGGGTCTTGTTGGGCTGGAGCACCAGCACGGGACGCTGGAGCTGCTCGGCCACCCAGGCCACCGTGGCCGTCTTGCCGGTCCCGGTCGCGCCGAGCAGCACGATGTCCTGGACGCCGCCGTTGACCCGCTCGACGATCTCCTCGATCGCGGCCGGCTGGTCGCCTGAGGGGTTGTAGTCGGAGACGACCTTGAAGGGCGCCACACGACGCTCGAGATCGGTGATCGGACGCATGAGTCGAGCGTACGGGCAGCCACCGACAACCACTCGTTCGCGAGCGGGCACCCGGCTGCGTCCTGTCCGACACGCTCACGGATCGCTAGGCTCACCTCCATGACCTCGGGGGACGAAGCCGCCAGCTCTGGTCGGCGCACGTGGCTGTTCGTCATGTCCGGCGCATGGGGGTTTCTCGGCCTCTGGACTGTGTCCGACGACCAGGTCGCCCTGGGTTGCAGTCAGCTGGTGTTGGCAGGGGTCACCCTGGCCGCCGCCCTGTCCTCGCGCGTGGCGGCCATCGCCGACGCACCGGTCCTGCGGAGGAAGCGACCGCAGGCTCGCTAGATTGTGCGCGTGACCCACGCGCGCCTGCTGACCGCCGTACGACGGGGCCTGCTCGGGCTGCTCGGTCTCCAGTTCGGGGTTGCGATCGTGCTCTCGCTGGTCGACTCCTACCGCCGCCGGGGGAAGAAGCCGAAGCCCTTCCCGGTCACCGCGCCCGAGACCGTCGCGGTGGGCGACGGCGAGATCACGACGTACACCTTCGGGCGCGACCTCTACGAGGACATGCTGGCCTCGATCGAGGGGGCCCAGAAGCAGATCCTCTTCGAGACCTACATCTGGAAGGGCGATGAGGTCGGCTGGAGGTTCAAGACCGCACTCACCGCCGCCGCCGACCGGGGCGTGGACGTGCACTGCATCTACGACGGCTTCGCCAACCTGGTGGTGTCCCCCTCCTTCACGCGGTTCTCGCCGTCCATGAAGGTGCTGCGCTATCCGGTGTGGACGGCTGGGTTCCGCTTCTGGGACCTGCGCCGCTACGGCCGCGACCACCGCAAGATGCTGGTCGTCGACGAGGAGGTCGCCTTCCTCGGCGGCTACAACGTCGGCTCCGCCTACGCGACCGAGTGGCGCGACACGCACGTGCGGATCACCGGGCCGGGCGTGTGGGACCTCAAGCGCGCCTTCGCCGACTTCTGGAACCTCAACCGACGCCACAGGCTGCGCCGCAGCGAGCGGCCGCTCCTGCTCGAGACCGCCTCCGACTGGGACCCGCAGATCCGGATCCACCGCAACATCCCGCGGCAGTGGAACTTCCCGATCCGCAGCATGTACCTCGAGGCGATCAACCGGGCCAGCCACAACATCTGGCTGACCACCGCCTACTTCCTGCCCGACCAGGACTTCGTCGACGCGCTCGCCGAGGCGGCGCGGCGCGGCGTCGACGTACGCATCCTGCTGCCGCTGAAGTCCAACCACATCGTGGCCGACTGGATCTCCCGCGGCTACTACGGCCAGCTGCTGAGGGACGGCGCCCGGATCCTGCGCTACAAGGACGCCATGGTCCACGCCAAGACCGCCACCATCGACGGCAACTGGGCCACCGTCGGCACCGCCAACATCGACCGTCTCAGCCTCCAGGGCAACTACGAGATCAACCTCGAGGTGATCGACCCCGGCTTCGCCTCGGTCATGGAGGTCGTCTTCCGCACCGACGAGTCCAACTGCCTCGAGCTGACCCTGCACGAGTGGGAGGCCCGCGACCTCAACCGGAAGTTCACCGAGAGCTTCCTGGCGCCGCTGCGGCCGCTGCTCTGAGCCCCAGGATCCACCCGGAGACGACGGCGATCCACAGCAGCCCGACGACGTACGCGGTTGCCGGCCAGCCCGACCATTCCACGGCGTCGCCGTAGCGGACGAGTGCGATGCACTGCAGTACGACGAACACGGCACCGGTGAGTCCCAGCGGACGCACCCACTGGGTGTCGTCGACGAGGCGCGCGTGGACGGCGGCCCAGCCGAGGCCGACCAGCCAGGCGCCCACCGCCCGGCCCGTGAGTGGCGTGAGGGGCCACGACCATGCGCCAGCCGCGAAGTCGGGGGCCACCAGCAGGGCCACGCCGGACGCGAGCAGGGTGCCGGCCAGGCCCACGAGCAGCCAACGAAGGCCGCGCGGCAATCGGCGCCCGGCGTCACCCGTGCCCGCCGCCACCACGCTGCGGCCCTGGAGGACGAGCGCCGCCGCCATGGCGACCGGAACCCCGGCGTAGATCGCCATCCACGCCCACGCCACGACGCGGGCGCTCGTCGGCTGTGCCGATCCGAGGTGGAACTTGTCGAGGTGCAGCAGCGTGACGACCAGCGTCAACGTGGTGAACACCAGCACCGCCCAGACGGTCAGCCGGGCCCGCCCCCACCCGGGCGACCTGGCGCCCGCGATCTCCAGGACCGCGCTCGACCAGTAGGCCGCGCCGAGGAATACCGCCGTCATGGGGGCGTCGATGGTCCAGGAGAACCAGTCCTGCGTGCGCCGCGGGAAGACGGTCAGCTGCAGACCGGCCAGGAACACCAGGGCCCCCGCCAGCACGAGGATCGCGCGCATGGTTCCGGTCACGGCGGTATCGCGTCGACCGGCGTTCTGCCGTGTCATGGCGTGGCGGCGGCTGCGGGGTGGGCGGCGAGGTAGCCGTGCAGCATCGCGATGACCATCGCCCCGTCACCCACGGCCGTGGCGACGCGCTTGACGGATTCCGCTCGTACGTCGCCGACCGCGAAGACGCCGGGCAGGCTGGTCTCGAGGGACAGTCGCAGGGTGTTGTCCGCGGGGGCCGATGCTCCACGTCCGGTGCGGACGTAGCCCGCCTCGTCGCGCTCCACCTCGTCGGGAAGCCACGAGGTACGCGGCATCGAGCCGATCAGGACGAACAACCCGCGCGCGGGCACCTCCTCGGATTCCCCGCTCGCGGTGTCGCCCAGCGTCAGGCCGACCAGGCACCCGTCGTCACTGCGACCGCCCCGCACGGACGTGCGGTAGCGGAGGGCGACGTTGCGGGTCGCCCGGAGCTGGCCGATCAGGTAGTCGGACATGCTGGCCGCCAGGGACGGTCCGCGGACCAGGAGGGTGACCTTCCGCGCGTAGCGGGCGAGGTGCAGCGCGGCCTGACCCGCCGAGTTGCCGCCGCCGACGACGTAGACGTCCTCCCCCTCCATCGACGGCGCCTCGGACACCGCCGCCCCGTAGTAGACCCCGCGACCCACCAGCGCCTCCAGCTCGGGGACGGCCAGGCGGCGGTAGTCGACGCCGGTGGCGATCACGACGCTGCGGCTCCGCACCAGGCTGCCGTCGCCCATCGAGACGGTGCGCAGCTCGCCGTCAGTGCCCAACGACTCGACGGACCTCATGAAGCTGTACTCGGTGCCGAAGGCCCACGCCTGCTGGAAGGACCGGAAGGCCAGGTGTGCACCGCTGACCCCTCGCGAGAAGCCGGGGTAGTTGCGGATCAGGGACGAGGTACCGGCCTGCCCGCCGACCGCCTGCCGCTCGACGACGAGCGTGGACAGCCCCTCGGACGACGCGTAGACCGCCGCAGCCAGGCCGCCGGGTCCGGCGCCGACCACGACGACGTCGTACACGCGCTCCGGGGCCGATGGCGACATCAGGCCGAAGGCGTCGGCGATCTCGAGGTCGGTGGGCGCCTGCAGCGTGGTGGGAGGCGAGGTGAAGGCGAGCTGCACCACCGGCAGCTCGGGGTCGGTCAGGCCAAGCCCCGCGAGCAGCCGGTTCGCCGACTCCGTCCCGACCTGGTGGAAGCCGACGGGGATGTGGTTGCGTCCGAACGAGTCGCGCAGGGAGTGGGTGCGTTCGTCGTGTTGCTCGCCGATGATCCTGACCGCCTCGAAGCCGATGCCCTGGGCCAGGTGCCAGTCATCGAGCGCATCGACGATCGTCCCGTGGAACTCCTCGTCCCGCGGCCGCTCGGGACGCAGCAGCAGCAGCTCGGCGTGACCCTGCCCGATCGCGGCGAACACATCTGGAGTACTGGCGAAGTCGCCCCACACCGCGCAGGCAGCGCGCTTGGCGGAGGGGCGCAGCGAGTAGGCACGCCGCAGGAAGACCAGTCCGTCGCGGTCATCAGGGCCGTAGCAGGCGATGACGAGCGCGACGTCGCGCCGCCAGCGTCGCAGCCCCTCCAGGACTGCCCGTGCGTGGGCGTAGTCCGCGCACACGACCACCTCGTAGTCGCTTCCGTACCGTCGCCGCAGCTCCGACCCCAGCACGGCCCGGGATGCCGCATCGGTCGTGGCCAGCAGCAGAACGGGATCGACATCGCTCATGTCGGCCTCCCTCAGCACTCGCCTGCGGTTCGACGCTACTCCCGGGGACGGGCCTCGGCGACTCCCATTGTGGGGGCGCGTGTGGGCGTCCGTTCCCGCCCTCGCGGGTGCCTATCGGGTGGGCAGGTGCGTCGGGACGCTCATCCGCGGACCGCGCCTCGGCCGGGACCGGCCGCCGGCCATCGCCATCGCGGCGGCGCGGCCGCGGTGGGGCCGGTAGGGCTCGAGCAGCTCGGCCATCTCCTCGTCGCTGACGTCGTGCCCCACGAGCGCCCAGCCCACCCAGTTGGCGAGGTGGTAGTCGCCGAAGCTCACCGCGTCGGCGTCCCCGAGCACCCGCTGCCGCACCTCGGCGCTCGTCCACACGCCGATCCCGCGCACCGACCGGAGCCGACTGTCGGCTTCGTCGACCGGCACCCCGGTCACGCGCTCGAGCGAGGGGGCCAGTCGGCACGCCGTGACGACCGTGCGCGACCGGGCGGGGTCGACGCCGAGCTTGAGCCACTCCCACGACGGGATCGCCGCGATCGCGGCGGGCGCCGGCTGGAGCATCAGCCGCAGGGCGGACACCGGACCGGGCGCCGGCTCACCGTGCCGGCGGACCAGGTCGCGGAAGGAGCCGAACGCCTGCTTGCCCGTGACCTTCTGCTCCAGGATCGAGGGGACCAGCGACTCCATCACCAGGCCGGTGCCGCCGATGCGCCAGTGCGGGTGCCGGCGCCAGCCCTCGGCGACCTGGGGGTGGTGCGCCACGAAGCCGCTGGGGTCGTCGTCGGCCCCCAGCAGGGAGGGCAGCCGGTCGAGCGCCCACTCCGCGCCCGGTCCCCACGCCCGGGCGAGCACGTCGCCCGACGCCGCCCTGGCCTGGACACACAGCGACGCAGGCCCCACCGGCGTACGCATGGCACGCCAGTGACGACCCGCGTCGTCGACGCGGTGGGTGGGATCTCCCGCGCCGCGCCGCTGCGCCCCGAGCACCTGGCCGACCGCGCACGGCCAGGCCGGCTGCCAGGTGCGGGTGAGCTCGCCGCCAGCGAGGGGGGACATGCTGCGAACCTAGACGACCCCACCGACCGCCCACCGACTAGGTTGCACGCATGGGTGACACACCGAACCAGCGCGACCTCGAGGATGGCATCCAGCGTGACTTCTCGCGGTCGCTGTCCTACGGCGACTACCTGCGCCTCGACGTGCTGCTCGCGGCCCAGCAGCCCCTGTCGGACCCGCCGCAGCACGACGAGCTCCTCTTCATCGTCCAGCACCAGACCAGCGAGCTGTGGCTGAAGCTGATGATCCACGAGCTCCGCTCGGCCCGGGCGCTGCTGCGCACCGACGACGTCTCCCCCGCGCTGAAGCGGATGGCCCGGATCAAGCACATCCAGCACACACTGACCGACCAGTGGTCCGTGCTGGCCACGCTGACGCCGAGCGAGTACGCCGAGATCCGACCGTTCCTGGCCACCAGCTCGGGCTTCCAGTCCTCGCAGTACCGCGAGGTCGAGTTCCTGCTCGGCAACAAGAACGCCGACATGGTCGAGGTGTTCGCCCACGACGACGCCACCCGCGAGACCCTCAGCACGCTGCTGCACGAACCGTCCCTCTACGACGAGTTCCTCGCCCACCTCGCCCGCCAGGGGTACGCCGTCCCGCATCGGCTGCTCGAGCGCGACTGGTCGCAGCCGCACACGAGCGACCCTGACCTGGTGGACGTGTTCGCCGGCGTCTACGCGGCGCCCGCCGAGCACTGGGGGGTCTACGAGACGTGCGAGGAGCTCGTGGACGTCGAGGACGCCTTCCAGCAGTGGCGGTTCCGCCACCTCCAGGTGGTGCAGCGGGTGATCGGCCACAAGGTCGGCACCGGCGGGTCGTCCGGGGTCGACTTCCTGCGTCGCGCGCTCGACCTGACCTTCTTCCCCGAGCTCTACGAGGTGCGGACCCGGATCGGGGAATGACCTCACGTCGCGACGCTACGATCCGGGACATGGGCGAGCCTGAGCTCCGCGTGCAGCGGCTCGCTGCGTCCGGCTCGCTGGTCGAGCGGCTGGCGATGTCGGAGGACCCCGTCATCGCCTACAAGTCGCGCCTGCTGACCGGGCTGGATCGAGACTCGGCAGCGGCCCGAGCGATCCTCGAGCGAATCCCCAGCTCCCCGATGGCGCAGGCGTTGCTGCGGGTGTTCGAGCAGGACGCCAAGACCCTGCACCACACGTACCGGAAGTGGCAGGGCCCGCACTGGACGCTGACCTCTCTGGCGATGATCGACTACCCGGCAGGCGACCAGCGCCTGCGACCGCTGGTGCTCCGTGTCCATGACTGGCTGTTCTCGAGCCATTTCCTCGAGCCGCCGTCGACGGTCACCCTCCCCGGGCAGGAGGACCGGGTCCGGCACTGCGCCTCCATGGACGGCAACGTGATCTGGTACTCCGTCCGGCTGGGGCTGGAGGAGAACCGCACCCGTGACGCGGTGGATCGGCTGATCGACTGGCAGTGGCCGGACGGCGGCTGGAACTGCGACAAGCGCCCCGAGGCCACTCATTCCTCCTTCCAGGAGTCGCTGATCCCGGCACGAGGGCTGTGGGCGTACGGGCGCGCCCACGACTACCCGCCCGCACTCGAGGCGGCCCAGAAGGTGGCTGACCTGATGCTGCCGAGGCGTCTGTTGTGGCATCAGTCCGATGGCAGCCTGATCGTGCCCGAGTGGTCAGGCAAGCCGGGCCCGGACCGGATCCACTACCCGATCCAGTTCTTCGACGTGCTGTTCGCGCTGCAGGTGATGGCCGACCTCGGGCGACTCGGCGACCCTCGGTGTTCTGACGCGCTGGAGCTGCTGGAGTCCAAGTGGCTGCCGGACGGCGGCTTCCCGCTCGAGGCACCGAGCTCGGTCGCCGCCGATCATGTGGTGAGCCGCGGCAGCTACGCCGACTGGGGACCTTCGGGGCTGCGCCGCAGCAATCCGTTGGTCACCCTCGCCACGCTGGCCGTGCTGCGCCAGAGCCACCCGACCGATACCGCCCCCGAGGACCCGGCCGCTCGACGGTCGTCACGACGCTCGTGACCGACGGGCGCCTCGGCGTCGAGGAGAACCCGAACCGGCAGGGCGGGTCGACGGGTGCCAGGTCACCCAGGTCGCTGCCGCGCCAGGTGCCGTCGATCGCCGTGACGGCCGCGACGGAGGTCGCGCCGTACCACTCCCGACGCTCACCGCCCGCCGTGCCGCGGGTGCGTACGCCGTGCAGTGCCACGCGAGCGACAGGGTCGACGACCGCACACCAGGCGGGACTCGTGGCCACGCGCGCCGGCACCAGCCGGAGGGCCGTGCCAAGGGCCGTGCGACGACCTGTCGTCAGCTCGAGCTGCAGCGAGGGCGTGACGACTCGCCAGCCGTCATCGGTGTCGCTCACCTCGACCGGCTCGATCACGTGCTCGTCGAAGGAGTAGGTGGCGGCGACGAAGTCACGCACGCGACCGTCGGGAGCCAGGAGCACCCGGTGTCCGGCGGCGTCCTCGACCATCACGTCCGCGAACGGGCCCCACGGGCCGTCGTCCCAGCGACCCACGACGACCCGGGTCCCGCTGGTGCTGCCGATGCCGGCGATCCGGCCGGTGAAGCGCTCGCGGACCCGAGCGCTCACGGGGCGACCAGCCCGTCCGGGTCCTGCCCGTCCGCGACCAGCCCGGCAGCCACCCCCGCGCGATCCGCGTCGGAGCGGTTCTGGCTGAGCTTGGCCTTCGCCTCGACGCTCTCCACGGCCAGCTCGACGCCGACGATCGGGCGCAGGTTCTTGACGAGGTAGTCCGCGGGGGCATCGGTGACGTGCCACGGCTCGTCACGCGGCTGCTCGTGGCGGTCGGTGAGTCGCGTGACGAGAGCGCGCACCCAGTCGGGGTCGTCGTGCACGGTGATCCGGCCGCGCAGGTGGACGACGGAGTAGTTCCACGTCGGCACGACCTTGCCGTGCTCGGCCTTGGTGGCATACCAGGACGGGCTGACGTAGGTGTCCGGACCGGTGACGACGACCAGGGCCGGCGAGTCGCTGACGATCCGACGCCAGTGTGCGTTGGCGCGAGCGAGGTGGCCCACCACCCGCTCGCCCTCCCAGAGGACCGGCAGGAAGGTCGCGTCAGGCACGCCGTCGGGGCCTACGGTGACCAGCTGGGCGGTGGCCACCGCGTCGACGAACGGGCGTACGTCGTCGGCGGCCATCAGGTTGGGGCGCGGGACATAGAGCTGCGGCTCGGTCGGACGGTTCTCCACGTGGCCATCCTGCCCGTTGGGGTGGGCCGGTGTCGGTGTCGGGCGGCAGGATGGGTGCATGTTGCTCGCCGACCTGGTCTCCACGTCCGTCGAGGTCGCGGCCACCCGCTCGCGCAAGGCCAAGGTCGCCGCGCTCGCCGAGACCCTTGCCAGGGTGGAGCCGGGCGAGCTCGAGATCGTCGTGTCCTACCTCGGCGGCGCGCTGCGCCAGCGTCGCACGGGCCTGGGGTGGCGGGGCGTGAGCGACCTCCCGCCGCCGGCAGAGGCGCCCGCGCTCTCGGTGCTTGAGGTGCACGACGCCTTCGAGGCCATGTCGGCCCTGTCCGGGGCGGGTTCGCAGCAGGCGCGACGTTCGGCTGTCGAGACGCTCTTCGGCCGCGCCACCGCCGCCGAGCAGGCGTGGCTGCGCGCGGTCGTGACCGGCAACGTCCGCCAGGGCGCGCTCGACGCCGTGACCCAGGAGGCCGTGGCCCAGGTCGCTGGCGTCCCGCTCGCCGCCGTACGCCGTGCCGCGATGCTCGCCGGCAGCACGGTCGCTGCGGCCGGCGCCGCCTTCGAGGGCGAGGAGGCGCTGACCGCCATCGGCCTCGAGGTGGGTCGCCCGATCATGCCGATGCTCGCCTCCAGCGCACCCGACGTGAGTGCTGCCATGGCCGGACTGTCCCCCGCCGGGTCCACGGAGGTCGCGATCGACGCCAAGCTGGACGGCATCCGGATCCAGGTGCACCGAGACGGCGACCGCGTGCTGGTGGTCACGCGCAGCCTCGACGACATCACCGGTCGACTGCCGGAGGTCGTGGCGGTCGCCCGGTCCCTCCCCGCTGACCGATTCGTCCTCGACGGCGAGGCGCTGGCGCTCTCCGACGACGGCCGTCCGATGGCCTTCCAGGACACCGCGAGCCGCACCGCCCAGGACACCGGGGTCGCTGTCACTCCTCACTTCTTCGACCTGCTCCACGTCGACGGGCGCGACCTGCTCGACTCCCCCGGCCACGAGCGGCTCGCCGCCCTCGACGCGCTGGTTCCCGAGCCGCACCGGGTGCGACGCCTCGTCACCGCGGACACGGCTGCTGCCGACGCCTTCGCCACCGAGACCGTGGCCGCGGGGCACGAGGGCGTCGTGCTCAAGGACCTCTCCGCTCCTTATGCCGCCGGTCGCCGCGGCTCGGCCTGGGTCAAGGTCAAGCCGGTCCACACCCTCGACCTCGTCGTGCTCGCCGTCGAGTGGGGGTCGGGTCGCCGCGAGGGATGGCTCTCCAACATCCACCTCGGCGCCCGCGACGACACCTCGCCGAGCGGCTTCGTGATGCTGGGCAAGACCTTCAAGGGCATGACCGACGAGATGCTCGCGTGGCAGACGGAGCGGTTCACCGAGCTCGCCCTCTCCCCGGCCACCGTCCGAGAGGGATATGTCGTCGACGTGCGACCCGAGCAGGTGGTCGAGATCGCCTTCGACGGCCTCCAGCGCTCCACCCGCTACCCGGGAGGGGTGGGGCTGCGGTTCGCCCGTGTCCTGCGCTACCGCGACGACAAGTCCGCGTCCGAGGCCGACACGATCGAGCAGGTCAGGGCGCACGTCACGTCCTGAGGGCCGATCCCCGGCCGGGGGACGACCCCAGCCCGGCGGGTCGCGCGCGGCTCACACCGTGTCGGGCCTTCGACGCGATCCCAGCGGCCCTCCCCCGGCGCAGTCCTCCCTAGACTGGCCCCATGAGCTCCGAGCCGTCGACGCCGTCCGACACCGGGCGCGGCGGCACCGCGGCAGCCCGGCGGCGGCAGCGCGAGACCGAGATCATCACCGCGACCCGCGGGCTCTTCGACGAGCGCGGCGTCCGCGACGCCCAGATCGAGGACATCGCCAAGGCGGTCGGCATCAACCGCGCCATCATCTACCGCCACTTCACCGGCAAGGAGGAGCTGTTCAGCCTGACGCTGGTGCAGTACCTCGACGAGCTGCGGGTGGCGCTCGAGGAGGCTGCCCGGACCACGACCGAGCCGCGGGCACAGCTGGAGCGACTGGTCGAGGCCTTCGTCGCGTACGGCCTGGCCCACCCGGCCTTCGTCGACTGCGCCCAGTCGATCATGCGTCGCCCCGGCGGTGACCTGCTGGAAGAGGTCAGCGAGAGCGCGATGTACCGCCTCGGCCAGGCGATCAGCGGCTGCCTCTCCGTGCTCACGCACACGATCGAGGCCGGCGCGGAGAGCGGGACCTTCCGCGTCGAGGACCCGCGTCTGCTGGCCAACATGCTCTACGCCAGCGGGCTCGGCACTCTTCAGCTCGGCCGGGTGGCGATGCTGGTGTCCGAGGAGGAGGGCGTACCCCGGATCAGCCGGGTCACCGCCGACCAGGTGCGCGACCACATGGTCGCCACTGCTCTGGCGGTCGCCGCCGGCCCACCTCGCTGAGGCCGGGCAGCCCGCGCAGCGGGGCGATCAGCGCGAGAGGTGCCTGGCTCGCGCGAAGCAGAACAGCCCGTAGGCGGCGATCCCGGCGGCGATCACGGTCAGCATGACCGGGCCGTAAGGCTGCCGGAGCACGGTCTGAAGCGCCTGGTCGAGCCCGCCGGACTTCTTGGCCTCGTGCGTGACGGCGGCATAGCCGAAGAGCCCACCGACGATCATGATCGCGATGCCCTTGGCGATGTAGCCGACCTTCCCCAGGAGGACGAACGCTGACCCGTCCTTGCCGGACTGACCCTTCGCGTCGAGGTGCTCGGTGAACTTCTCGGCCCAGCCACGGACGATGAGCGAGACGCCGTAGCCGATGATCGCCAGCCCCACCGCCCCGACGATCAGCTGACCGCCCGGCAGGTTCATCAGCTTGGCAGTGGTGGAGTCGGTGCCGCCCTTGGAACCTTCACCGACAGCGGTCTTGACCGCGCTCCAGCCGAGGGCGCCGTAGATGACGGCCTTGCCGAGCGACATGGCCCGCTTGCGCCAGCGCTTCGTGGTGTCGGACTCCTCGTCGTGGCCGAAGGCGAACTCCAGCAGCCGCCAGACGACCAGCAGGAACATGCCGACGGCGACCAGCCACACCAGCACCTCGCCGAGCGGTTGCTCAGTCAGGTAGCGCAGGGCGCCGGAGTTGGAGGCCTTGTCCTCGCGCTCGCCGAACGCCAGCTGCAGCGCCAGCCAGGCCACGAGCAGGTGCACCACGCCGTACGCCACCAGCCCGGCGCGGATCGCGTGGTCGAGCCAGTCGCTGTCGTGGACCTGCTCGGCGGCGTCTGAGGCGTCTGAGGCGGCGTTCATGGCGCAAACCTAGACCCGCCGTGGCGTTGCCGCGAGCGGTGTCGTCCCTTGGGGTGAGGCGGCGTCAGACCAGGCTGGCGCGGTCGCGCATGATCGAGCCGAGCAGACCGTTGACGAACGTCGGGGACTCATCGGTCGAGAGGTCCTGCACCAGGTGGAGCGCCTCGCTGACGGCCACGGAGTCCGGCACGTCGGCGTCACCCCAGAGCAGCTCGAAGACTCCGATCCGCAGCACGTTGCGGTCAACCGCCGGCATCCGGTTGAGCGTCCAGCCCTTGCTGTAGGTCGTCAGGACCTCGTCGATCCGGTCGAGGTGCTCGACGACGCCACGGACCAGCGTGCTGGTGTAGTCGTTGGTCGGGCCCTCGCCGGCCTCGATCGCACGCTCGAGCGCCACGACGGGGTCCTCCGAGCGGAGCTCGGAGGCGAACAGGATGTCCAGCGCGCGCTTGCGGGCCTTTGAACGGGCAGCCACGTGGCGCGCTCAGCCCTTGACGCGGCCGAGGTAGGAGGAGTCGCGCGTGTCGACCTTGACCTTCTCGCCGGTGGTGATGAAGAGCGGCACAGCGATGGTGTGGCCGGTCTCGAGCGTGGCGGGCTTGGTGCCACCGGTGGATCGGTCGCCCTGCAGGCCGGGCTCGGTCTCGGCGATCAGCAGCTCGACGGAGGCAGGAAGCTCGACGAAGAGCACACGTCCCTCGTTGGTCGCCACGATCGCGTCCTGGTTCTCCAGCATGAAGTTCTTGGCGTCGCCGACGATCTCGGGCGAGACCTCGAGCTGCTCGTAGGTGCTGGTGTCCATGAAGACGTACGACGTGCCGTCGTTGTAGAGGTACTGCATGGTGCGCTTGTCGACGTTGGCCGTCTCGACCTTGGTGCCGGCGTTGAAGGTCTTGTCGACGTTCTTGCCCGACTCGACGTTGCGAAGCTTGGTGCGCACGAAGGCCGGACCCTTGCCGGGCTTGACGTGCTGGAACTCGACGACGGCCCAGAGCTGACCCTCGATCTTGAGGACCATGCCGTTCTTCAGGTCGTTGGTGCTTGCCATGTGCTCGATCTCCGCCTTCGTCACGAGTTTCTAGATGTCAAGGAGTGCAGGCGCTGAGCTGGAACAGCCCGGTGCCGACGCGGCAGTCTAGTCGCGGCCCGCGAGAGCCATGAAATGCGCGGCCCGGTAACGTCGTACGCATGCGAATCACCATCATCGGCGGACACGGCAAGATCGCGCTTCTGTTGGCACCCCTCCTGGTCGATGCTGGACACGAGGTCGCATCGGTCGTCCGCAATCCCGACCACGTCCCGGACGTCGAGGCCACCGGCGCGACCGCGGTGGTCTCCTCGGTGGAGGACGCCGACGTCGACACGCTCGTCGAGCTGTTGACGGGATCCGACGCCGTCGTCTGGTCGGCAGGCGCGGGAGGCGGCTCGCCCGAGCGGACGAACGCCGTCGACCGTGACGCCGCGATGCGGTCGATGGATGCCGCCTCGATCGCCGGAGCAAGCCGTTACGTGATGGTGTCCTTCTCCGGGTCCGACCCGGCAGCACTCGTTCCGGAGGACAACCCGTTCCGGGTCTACCAGGACGCGAAGATCGCCGCGGACGAGCACCTGCGCGCCAGCGATCTGGACTGGACCATCCTCGGCCCGGGTTCTCTCACGACTGACCCCGGAGAGGGTCGCGTCAACCCTGACGCCACGTCCCGGGACGGCGACGAATCCCCCCGCGAGCTGGTCGCGCAGGTCGCCGCGGCAGTGCTCGCCGACGACCGGGCTTCACGGCGGACCCTGGTCTTCGGCGCCGGCGAGGTCCCGATCGACACCTGGCTGTCGTCGCTCGCCTGACCACGCGTCGCAGGGCCGCGACCCGAGACTGCGCAAGCCGGGTCGCGGCCCCTTCCCCGGCGCCCCCTCAGGTGATGTCCATGTCCCGCGCTCGCAGCCACTCACCGATCTGGTGGTGGTCGTGCGGGAGCCGACCGCCGCGCACGGCACCGTCCACGAGCGCCGCCGACACCTCGGTGATCGGGACGTCGGCGTCGCGCGCCCATCGCAAGAGCATGGCCAACGCGACGTGCGAGTTGACGCCGTAGCGCAGCATCACGGCGCCCTTCGCACGTTCGACGGTGATGGAGTGGTGCTCGTCGCGCCTGGCAGAGCCGGCGTCGGCGACGTCCTCCCATGCGAGCACGGCACGAACAAGACGATCCAGCGGGCGGGGAGCACCCAGGTCGCGCTGACTGCGGTCTTCCATCGTCGGTCCTGCGGTCCGGAGGGTTGCGGCCACTCAACAACCGCGGGCTGACCTCCCAACCACCTTCACCGTAGTACCAATCGATGCGCACCGATAGGGCGTCAGGCGACTCAGACGCGCTCCGGCCCGGGGGGCTCCTCGAAGGGAGCGGGACCCGACGGCGGGAGCCCGGTGGCGTGCTCGATGACGTCGCTCGCCACCACACGGAGCTTGCGGTTGGCACTCTGCGATCGCCGCCGCAAGAGGGCGAACGCCGTCCGGGCATCACACGACTGTTGCGCCATGAGGATCCCGAGGGCCTGATCGATCACCGACCGCGCGTGCAGCGCCTGGACCACCTGGCGGGACCGCTCCGCCTGCTGGTCGAACCGCAATGCCAGCGTGAGTGCCGTGGCGGCCTGTGCCGCGAACACCTCGGCCCGCTGGCGGGCCGCGCCGTCGAATCCCTCGGCCTTGACGAAGTTGTAGAAGTTCAGGGCGCCCACCGACCGCTTGCCGACGAAGAGGGGCAGGCTCACCGAGGACCGCACGCCGTGCGCGAGTGCCGCCCCGCGATACGCGCCCCACCGGTTGTCGGCCTCCTGGTCGCGAACGTCCACGACCACTCCGGTCGACATGGCCTCCAGGCAGGGTCCGTGGCCGGCGCCGTACTGGTCCTCGTCGACGATGGCGGCCCGGGCATCACTGGCCGCCATCGTCCACGGATGGGAGTCGTAGCAGGTGGTGAGCCCGCACGCGACCTCGTTCCCGAACGCCGCTGCAGCCAGGCCCGCGACCTCGTCGAGAAACAGCTCGACCGCGGGAGCCGAGAGCATCAGGGAATGCAGCTCGCCGAGCGCGTCGTGGAAGTCGACGGGGTCGAGCGGGACGTTCGGGTTCATGGCGTCGGTCCCCCGGACCCGAGGTCCAGATCTTCGACCACCGAAGATGGCGACACCCAACTGGTGGCGCGCGAGAGACCCGCGGCTCTCCCAGAGTACGACCGACGCGCCCCGACGTCACGGGGCGTGCACACCGGGCCTAGAGGTGGACCTCGCCGCTGATGCGCGTGACGGCGTCGCCGTACACCCACACCTGGCCCGCGTCTGCCTCCACCCGGACGCGCCCCTCCCGACCGATGACGCTCCCCTGTCGGGCGGTGTAGGCCTCGGGGAGGGCGCCGGTGCCGATCAGCCACTGCCCCAGGCCGGCGTTGGCGCTGCCCGTGACCGGGTCCTCCCCGAAATCGCCCTCGTCGGCGTAGAACGCACGCACCTCCACGTCTGCGGCGAGGTCCGACACCTCAGCCGATGCGCACCGGCCCAGCACCGTCACCTTGAGGTCGGTGAAGGCAGCGATGTCCGGGGCGACTGCCCGGACGGCTTGTGCGATCCCGAGGTCGACTCCGATCCAGCCGGGGCCGTTGTCGATCCACGCCATCCCTCGCACCGCCGACTCATCGACTCCCAACGCCGTCATCACGCGCGAGCGCAGGTCGGGGTCGACCGGACCGGACCGCGTCAGCGGCGGCGCCGCGAAGCCGAGCCGGGGTGAGCGACGCACGTCGACCAGCCCGGCACCGCACTCCTGAACGACCACGTCACCGCGCGGGACTCCTCCCGCCTCCAGCCAGGCGTGTGCGCTCCCGATGGTCGGGTGACCGGCGAACGGCAGCTCGCCAGTGGGAGTCCAGATCCGCACCCGGTAGTCGGCATGCGGGTCCGTGGGCGCACAGAGGAATGTCGTCTCGGACAGGTTGGTCCACCGGGCGAAGCGGGCCATCTGCCCCTCGTTCACCTCGTCGGCATCGTGCACGACGGCGAGCGGGTTGCCGAGCCAGGGCTCGGCGCTGAACACATCGACCTGACGGTATGGCAGCACCCGAATGATCCTGCCACGGCCCCTCAGGAGTCGGAGGCGAGCCGCTCGAGCGCCTGGCGATAGCCGTCGACGCCCTGCCCGGCGATCGTCGCCACCGCGTGCGTCTCGACCACGGAGGTGTGCCGGAACTCCTCGGCACGCTGCTTGGGGTCGGAGATGTGCACCTCGACCAGCGGCGCGCTCAGCTGGGCGCACGCGTCGAACAGGGCAAGCGAGTAGTGCGTCCACGCGCCCGCGTTGAGCACGACCGGCACCCCGTCGTCGGCGGCCGTGTTGAGCCAGTCGAGGAGATCGCCCTCGTGGTTGGTCTGGCGGACCTCGACGGCGAGCCCGAGGTCACGACCCCACTCGACGCACAGGTGGGCGAGCTCGGCGTGCGTCGTCGTGCCGTAGATCTCCGGCTGGCGGCGACCGAGGCGGCCGAGGTTGGGGCCGTTGAGCACGAGGACCTTCATCGCAGCAGCGTAGTGCGCCGCGCCTCTGCGACGAGCGGGGTGTCCGGGAGGGATGGGACCTCCCAGTCGGCGGGCGGGCGCCACATCGTCCACTCCTCGTCGAGCGGCCACGCGCGAGCGCCGACCAGGTCGACCCGCGCCAGCTCGGCAGCGGCGCGGACCTCGTCTGCCTGGGCGCGCGTGTAGTGGCCGGAGACCACCGCTGCCTCGAGCTCGTCGGCGTCCTTGAGCCACAGCTCACCCGACGACTCGAGCCACAGGTCGAGGATCAGGTCGCGGGTATTCGTCTCGGCAGCACACCGGCGGTGGGGCAGCTCGAGATTGACGTAGTGCCCGCTGAAGCCGCCGTCCTCCCAGAACAGCCACACCGACCACGGGCGGTGGGTCGGCGCGATGCGCAGGATCCCACCTCCCTGCCACGTGCTGAGTGTCGGGACGCGTTCGCCCAGAAATCGTTCGGCCAGTGGTCTGTCTCGCAGAGCCAGTCCGTCTCCCGGCGCCGACGCGAGGACCTCGGTATCGGCTGACAGCCACGCGACCAACCCCCGCTCGTCGTCGCGGACGACACGCATCGGGTCGCACCTCCGCCCGTAGCGCCAGTGCACCACATCGCCGAGCGCAAGGAAGGGCGATGATCCCGCAATCGCCCACGGGCCTGCACCCTCGCCCTGGCGCAAGGGCTCGAGCAGCTCGAGGTCGACCGAGCGCGCCTGCGCGGGTCCGACCAGTCTGGTCATGGTGCCTCCGGATGCGGAGACCTGGACGTCCGAGTCAGTCACTCGCGGAGGATATCGCCGCGTACGACGCCCGCAGGTCGTCCTCGCTCGGCCCCGCCAGGATCCGCGGGACGGCGAGGTCGTCCAGCACCACGAACCGCAGCTGTGAGCCACGCGCCTTCTTGTCGACCTTCATGGCAGCGTGCAGGTCGTCGAAGGACGCGGCGGCGTAGGACGTCGGCAGCCCGACGCGGGACAGCGCCGCGCGGTGCCGCTCGACGACGCCGCGGTCGAGGGAGCCGGCCCGTGCGGCAAGCTCGGCGACGAAGACACAGCCGATGGCGACGGCCTCGCCGTGGCGGACCGTGTAGTCACTGGTGCGCTCGATGGCGTGGGCGAGCGTGTGGCCGTAGTTGAGCACCTCGCGGCCCGGGTGCCCGTCGGCGCCGCCGGTCTCCTTGAGGTCACCCACCACGACACCGATCTTGACCCGGATCGCGCGCTCGACGAGCTCGCGCAGCTCTGCGGAGTCGTGGGTGAGCGCGGAGGGGTCGGTGCGTTCGACGATCTCGAGGATGGCAGGGTCCGCGATGAAGCCGCACTTGATGACCTCGCCCAGCCCGGACACCAGCTCCTCGTGGGGCAGCGCGGCCAGCACGGAGAGGTCGCACAGCACGCCGGAGGGCTCGTGGAAGGAGCCGACCAGGTTCTTCCCGGCCCCGGTGTTGATGCCGGTCTTGCCGCCGACGGCGGCATCGACCATCGCAAGCAGCGACGTGGGCACGTGCACGACGCGTACGCCGCGCAGCCAGGTGGCGGCCACGAAGCCGCCGAGGTCGGTGGCCGCTCCCCCGCCGACGGTCACGACGGCGTCGGAGCGGGTGAACCCGGCCTCCCCCAGCGCCTCCCAGCAGTCAGCAGCCACAGGCGCGGTCTTGGCGCGCTCGCCCTCGGGCAGTCCGAGCGCCAGCACGTCGTAGTGCTCGACGAGCGCATCGACGATCGGGTCGGCCACGGCGCCGAGTGAACCTGCGTAGAGCACGGCGACCCGCTCGACCGACTCGCCGAGCAGGTCGGGCAGGCGTGCGCCGAGGTCGTGCCCGACGACCACGTCGTAGGGCGAGGCGCCGCCCACGTGCAGGACTGTCGCGGTCATTCGGGGTCCCTGCGGCGTTGTTCGGAGGAGCGAAGCGGAGGAGAAGAACGTCGTGGGGTGCTCATCGGAGCAGCTCCAGGATCTCGGCCGCGACCTCGTCGGGGGTGCGGTCGTCGGTGTCGACGGCGTGGGTCGAGACGGACTCGTAGATCGGGGTGCGCTCGTCGAGGAGGGCCTTGATCCGCGAGCGGACGTTGCCCAGCAGCAGCGGACGCCCGACACCGAGACCGACCCGCTTCACCGCGTCGGACAGCCCGACCCGGAGGAACACCACCGGCACGTCGGCCAGCAGCTCGCGGGTCTCGGGCCGCATCACGGCGCCGCCTCCGAGGGCCAGCACACCGTCGTGCTCGGCGACGGCCCTCGCCACCGCAGCTGCCTCGAGCTCGCGGAAGTGGTCCTCCCCGGACTCCACGAAGATGTCGGAGACCTCCCGGCCCGTGCCCGCGACGATGTCGGCGTCCGTGTCGCGCACCGGCACGTTCCACTCCCGGGCGAGGATCCCGGCCACGGTGGTCTTGCCTGCTCCCATCGGCCCGACCAGCACCACACGTGGCGGCATCAGCGGAACCTGAGGGTGTCGAGGTAGGACTCGACGTTGCGCCGCGTCTCCGCGACGGCGTCACCGCCGAACTTCTCGATCACCGCGTCGGCCAGCACGAGGGCGACCATCGCCTCGGCGACGATCCCGGCGGCGGGCACCGCGCAGACGTCGGAGCGCTGGTGGTGGGCGACCGTGGCCTCGCCCGTCGCGACGTCCACCGTGCGCAGCGCCTTCGGGACGGTCGCGATCGGCTTCATCGCCGCCCGGACGCGGAGGACCTCACCGGTCGACATGCCGCCCTCGGTGCCGCCGGAGCGACCGGACGTACGCCGCAACCCCTCGTCGGTCGACACGATCTCGTCGTGCGCCAGCGAGCCGGGGGTGTCCGCGAGCTCGAAGCCGTCGCCGACCTCCACCCCCTTGATCGCCTGGATGCCCATCAGGGCACCGGCGAGCTTGGCGTCGAGGCGACGGTCCCAGTGGACGTGCGAGCCCAGGCCCGGGGGCAGGCCGTGGACGACCACCTCGACGACGCCGCCGAGGGTGTCACCGTCCTTGTGGGCCTCGTCGATGCGCGCGACCATCGCGGCGCTGGTCTCGGGGTCGAGGCAACGCACCTCGTCGGCGTCGAGGAGCGCGACGTCGTCGGGAGCGGGTACGACGCCGGCCGGCGACTTCACCCCGCCGAGCGCGACCACGTGCGACACGATCCGCGCACCGACGGCCTGCTCGAGGAAGTTGGACGCCACCCGGCCGAGCGCCACGCGGGCCGCGGTCTCCCGGGCCGACGCTCGCTCGAGGATCGGACGGGCCTCGTCGAAGGCGTACTTCTGCATGCCCACCAGGTCGGCGTGGCCGGGCCGCGGCCGGGTCAGCGGCGCGTTGCGGGCCAGCGCCTCGAGCTCGACGGGGTCGATGGGGTCGGCCGACATGACCTTCTCCCACTTGGGCCACTCGGTGTTGCCGATCTCGATGGCGACGGGGCCACCCTGCGTCTCACCGTGCCGGACTCCCCCGAGCACGCGGATCTGGTCCTGCTCGAACTTCATCCGCGCGCCGCGGCCGTAGCCGAGTCGGCGCCGGGCCAGGGAGTCGGCCAGGTCGTCGGTGGTGACGCGGACGTGGGCGGGCAGCCCCTCGAGGATCGCCACCAACGAGGGACCGTGGGACTCGCCTGCTGTGAGCCATCGGAGCATGCGTGCAGTCTCTCAGCCCCAGATACGCCCAGCGAGCGCGGTCCCCCAGACGAGACCCAGAAGGGCGCCGATCACCATGAACGGCCCGAACGGGAAGGACTTCTTGAGCAGCGACCGGTCACGTCGCACGATCGTCAGGCCGAGCGCCGGAAGGGCGAAGACGATGAACCCGATCCACAGCCCGATCGCCAGGGCACCCCAGCCCACCCAGCCGAGGACCAGTCCGACCGGCGCGGCCAGGCGTACGTCACCGAAGCCCATGCCCGCCGACCGCAGCCACCACAGCACCCAGAAGAACGAACGCGCGACGAGCATGCCCAGCAGAGCCCGGACCAGCGTGTCGCGCTCCCCCGTCGCCAGGCCGACCACGGCCACCACGAGGATCGCCGCCAGCGTGGCGGGCACGACGATGCGCCGTGGCAGGAGGCGGGTGTGCCAGTCGATGACCGAGAGCGCGACGGCGACCGGGGTCAGCGGGATGAGCCACAGGAGCGACCAGTCGAGCCCGGTGGCGGCGCCGAGCAACGCGCCGGACACGGCAGCGATCACTGCGCTGCGCCACCCGAGACCCGGGCGGCCCGCGATGTCGGCGTAGAGCATCTTCGGCGGCTCGTCCCCGGGCTCGGGTGAGGGCTCGGGTGAGGGCTCGGGTGAGGGCTCGGGTGAGGGCTTGGCCGCCGGCTCGGGAACGCGTCCGATCAGCATCGGCACCATCAAGCCGCCGAGGCCGGCGACGAGGGCGCCCAGCAGGGCCGCCAGCACGGTGTCGTTCACGCGGTGCTCCGTTCGGCGAGGGCTTGTCGGCCCGCCGCCCTCATGGTCTCCAGAGGTGCCCGGAGCCCGGTGAAGAGGTCGAACTGCATGGCGGCCTGGTGGACCAGGAGGTCCAGCCCACCGACCAGGGTGCGCCCGTCGGCGGACGCGGCCAGGGGGGTGGGCCACGGGTCGTAGAGCGCCTCGAACACGACGGGCACGTCGCTGCACCGGGCCACCAGGTCAGCGGTCTGGGCGGCCGCCGGGATGGTCGAGACCACGATGTCGGCGCGGAGGTCCCCGGAGGCGTCCAGCCGCCCCGTGCGCACGTCCGCGCCGACGGAACGGGCACGCAGCACGTCGACGGTCTCGCCCGCGCGCGCCTCGTCACGCACCAGGAGCTCCACGCTCCTCACGCCGAGGTCGAGCAGGGCCAGGCCGATCGAGCTGGCGGTGGCGCCGCCGCCCAGGATGGCGGCGGACGTCAGCGGAATCGTCGTACGCTCCCGGATCGCGGCTGACGCACCGGGCAGGTCGGTGTTGTCCCCGACGCGCTCCCCGTCCTCGAGGAGCAGCGTGTTCACCGCGCCCGCCAGCCGGGCGCGGTCGGTCAGCCGGTCGACCACCGCGAGCGCCTCCCGCTTGAGCGGCATGGTCAGGGAGAGCCCGCGCCAGCTCGCGTCCAGGTCGGCCAGGAAGCCGGCCAGGCCGCCTGCCGGCACCCGGTGCGCGTCGTAGGACCACTCGAGTCCCAGCTCGGCATAGCCGGCCCGGTGCAGGACCGGCGAGAGCGAGTGCGTGACGGGATCGCCCAGCACGCCACAGCGCCGCGCAGCCCCCGACACCACGCCCGGTCCCCCGCTCACCTCAGCCCTGATCCTTCGCTCAGCATCGGTCCGAGGTGTCGCAGTACGACTTGTACTCGTCGCGTCCCTCGAGGAAGCCGTCGTAGTCCTCGTAGAACTTCGTCTCACCGGTCGAGAGGTCGACGGTGACGTAGTAGTACCAGTCACCCTCCGCCGGGTTGGCGGCCGCCGCGATGGCCTCGTCGCCGGGTGCCTCGATCGGCGTCGGCGGCAGGCCGGCGTTGATCCGGGTGTTGTAGGGGGTGTCCTCGGCCAGCTGGTCGGGGGTCAGCTCCGTCGAGCCCGGCGAGAGCCCGAGCCCGTAGGCGATGGCGGCGTCGATCCCGAGCGTGCCGTTGGTGCCGCCCTTGTCGCCGGGGCCGTCGAGGCGGTTGTAGATGACGCGCGCGATCTTCGGCATGTCCTCGCCGCGGCCCTCGGCCTCGATGAGGGAGGCGATGATCATCAGCTCTGCAGGCGTGTGGCCCAGCTCGGCCGCCTTCGCCTCGAGGTCGGCTGCGTCAGCGGCGTCGCGCCACCTGCTGACCATCGCCTTGAGGATCTGGACCGGCTTCATGCCCGGCTTGATCTCGTACGTCGCGGGGAACAGGTAGCCCTCGGCGTTGCCCTCGGCGTAGTCGGGCAGACCGAGCTTGGCGGGCTTCTTCAACGCCCGGTTCCAGGCCGCGGCCCCGAACTCGGTGTTGTCGGCGAGCGTCGAGACGATCTCGGTGAGTCGGAGACCCTCGGGGATGGTCACCGTGGGGAACCCGATCAGGTTGGCCGGGTCGATGAGGACCTCGAGCGCGTCGGCCGCCCGCATCTCCTTCTGGAGCTCGTACTCGCCCACCTGGATTCCGCTGGAGGCGGGCTCGCCGGCGGCGGCGTCGATGAACGCCTGGACCGACTTGGTGATGCCGTCGGCCTTGAGGTTGCGACCCATCTGGGCCACGGTGTCGCCCTCGTTGACGGTGAACTCGATGGAGCCGGTGCCCGGGCCGGGGTAGTCGTCAGGGCCCTGGAACTGGCCGGAGACCCATTCCACACCACGCGTCAGCCCGAACCAGAAGCCTCCGACGAGCACCGCCAGCGCGATGAGGACGGCCACACACCCCTTGAGGCCACGGCCCTTGCGCCGCTTGCCTCCCGGGACGTAGTCGTAGTCCACGTCCAGCTGGTCCTCGTGCTCACTCATCTGCCACCTCGACGATCTCTCCGGGTGCCCGGCCGCTCGACCGCTCCGTGTCCAGCGCAGTCTGCAGGATCAGCACGGCCGCTGCCTGGTCCACCACGGCACGTCGCTTGGCCCCGCGCCGCCCCTGGTCGCGCAGGATCGACTCGGCCGACACCGTGGTCAGTCGCTCATCACACAGTCTGACGGGCACGGGTGCAACTCGGCGCGCCAGCCGAGCGGCGAACTCACGCGCCTTCGCCGCCGCCGGACCCTCCGCGCCACTGAGCGAGCGCGGCAGCCCGACCACGACCTCGACCGCTTCCAGCTCGGTGGCCAGCTGCGTGAGGCGTCGTACGTCGCCCGAGCCGCGTCGCACGGTCTCGACCGGGGTGGCCAGGAATCCGGAGGGGTCGCTGCGGGCGACGCCGATCCGGGCATCACCCGGATCGATCCCCAGCCGCACCCCGAACCGCATCCTCAGCCCTGGGTCGCGCGCTGGGCGACCTCGTGCGCGACCAGCGCCAGAGCCTCGTCGATGCGCGAGGCGTCGGTGCCGCCGCCCTGGGCCATGTCGTCCTTGCCGCCGCCCTTGCCGCCGAGCAGCGGACCGAGCGTGCGCACCAGCTCGCCGGCCGACAGGCCCCGCGCGCGGGCCTCGTCGTTGGTGGCAGCCACCACGGAGACCTTGCCGTCGGCCTGACCGATGATCACGACCACGCCCGGCTCGCCCCGCGGCAGGCGTCCGCGGACGTCCATGGCCAGCTGGCGCACGTCGGCGCCCGCGGCTCCGTCCGCGCGGTGCGCCACGACCTTGACCGGGCCGACCTGGGCCGCGGAGGCCGCCACGTCGGCGCTGGCTCCGAGCAGCTGCGCGACCCGCGCCTTCTCCAGCTCCTTCTCGGCCGAGCGGAGCCGCTCGGTCAGCGCCTGGACCCGGCCCACCAGGTCGTCGGGCTGGGTCTTGAGGAGCCCGGTCAGCTGCGCCACCACGTCACGCTCGCGGGCGAGGTAGCCGAAGCCCTCCACGCCGGTCAGCGCCTCGATCCGACGGTTGCCCGACCCGACGCTGGTCTCGCCGGTCACCACGACCGTGCCGATCTGCGAGGAGTGGTCGACGTGCGTGCCACCGCAGAGCTCGCGCGACCACGGGCCACCGATCTCGACGACGCGCACCTGGGTGTTGTCGTAGGTCTCACCGAAGAGCGCGATCGCGCCCCATTCCTTGGCCTGCTCCAGCGTCATGTAGTCCCAGCTGACCGCCAGGTCGGCCCGGAGCGCCTGCTGCGAGACCAGCTCGATGTCCCGGACCTGGTCCGGGGTGAGCGCCTGGGTCCAGCCGAAGTCGAGGCGGAGGTAGCCGGGGCGGTTGTAGGAGCCGGACTGCAAGGCGGTCGGGCCGAGCACCTCGCGCAGCGCCGCGTGCACCACGTGGGTGCCCGAGTGGGCCTGCCGGGCACCGATGCGCCACTCGGGGTCGACCCGCGCGTGGACGGCACGGGACGCGTCGAGCTCGCCGTCGACGACCCGCACCTGGTGGACCACCAGGCCCTTGATCGGCCGCTGCACGTCGAGCACCTCGAGGCGCCCGCCGTCGAAGACGATGGTCCCGGCGTCGGCCACCTGGCCGCCGGACTCGGCGTAGAAGGGGGTGCGGTCCAGCACCAGCTCGCCGACCTCACCCTGCGCCAGGCCAGCGACGGCCGTGCCTCCGCGCAGCAGCGCCTGGGGCTTGGACTCGGTCTCGAGGGTCTCGTAGGCCAGCCACTCCGTCGGACCGAACTCGTCGAGGATGCCCCGGTAGACACCCGTGTCGCCGTGGGAGCCCTTCTTGGAGCGGGCGTCGGCCTTGGCGCGCTCGCGCTGCTCGGCCATCAGGGCGCGAAAACCCTGCTCGTCGACCGCCAGACCCTGTTCGGAGGCCATCTCCAGGGTCAGGTCGATCGGGAAGCCGAAGGTGTCGTGCAGGGCGAAGGCCCGCTCACCCGACAGGGTCGACCCGCCGGACTTCTTCACCTCGCCCGCGGCGAGGTCGAAGATCTGGGTGCCGGACTGGAGCGTCTTGCGGAACGCGTCCTCCTCGGCGTACGCCACCTGCGAGATGCGGGGCCAGTCGGTGAGGAGATTGTCGTAGGTCTCCCCCATCTTGTCGCGGGAGATCGGCATCAGCTCGGGCAGCACCCGACCCTCGCACCCGAGCAGCCGCATCGAGCGCACGGCGCGGCGCAGCAGGCGCCTGAGGACGTAGCCGCGGCCGTCGTTGCCGGGCGTGACGCCGTCGCCGATGAGCATCATCGAGGAGCGCACGTGGTCGGCGACGACGCGGAACCGGACGTCGTCCTCGGGGTTCGCGCCGTACCGCTTGCCCGTCAGCTCCTCGGCCTTCGCGATCACGGGGTAGACGACGTCGATCTCGTACATGTTCTGCTTGCCCTGCAGCAGCAGCGCGACGCGGTCGAGGCCCATGCCCGTGTCGATGTTCTTCTTCGGCAGCGAGCCGGAGATGTCGAAGTCCTCCTTCGACCGCACCGCGGAGAGCTCGTCCTGCATGAAGACCAGGTTCCAGATCTCCAGGAGGCGGTCCTCCAGCTCGAACGGCATGTCCGGCCCCAGCGTGGAGACGTCGAAGTCGGGGCCCCACTCGGGGCCGCGGTCGTAGAGGATCTCCGAGCACGGCCCGCCGGGACCGGGGACGCCCATCGACCAGTAGTTCTCCTTGTTGCCGAGCTGGACGATGCGCTCCCGGGGCAGACCCGTGACCTTCGTCCAGTGGCCGATGGCCTCCTCGTCGCCCACCAGGACGGAGGGGTAGAGGCGCGCCTCGTCGAGTCCGTAGCCGCCGTCGGCGACAGGCGTGGTGAGCAGGCTCCAGGCCAGCTCGATCGCGCCCTCCT
Organism: uncultured Actinomycetota bacterium; assembly: GCA_963843815.1. GTDB lineage: Bacteria > Actinomycetota > Actinomycetes > Propionibacteriales > Nocardioidaceae > Nocardioides. The sequence continues at coordinate 152,458 of CAWJLX010000008.1, forward strand.
TGAAGTAGTCGCCGAAGGAGAAGTTGCCGCACATCTCGAAGAAGGTGCCGTGGCGGGTGGTCTTGCCGACGTCCTCGATGTCTGGGGTGCGGACGCACTTCTGGATGCTGGTGGCGCGCGGCCACGGCGGCGTCTCCTGGCCGAGGAAGTAGGGCTTGAACGGCACCATCCCGGCCGGGACGAACAGCAGGTTGGGGTCGTCGGCGAGCAGCGAGGCAGAGGGCACCACGGCGTGTCCGGCGGCCTCGAAGTGCGCGAGGAAGCGGCGGCGGATCTCGGCGGTGTCCATCAGTGCGGGTCCTTGTGTGTCGGGATGGGTCTGGTGAGCTCGGGGATGGCGTCCCGGGTGTCAGTGGGCCTCAGCCCGAGCTGCTCCCGCAACTGGGTTTCGCGCTCGGCTCGGCCCTGTTGGACCTCGTCGGCGAAGAGGCGCGCGCCGACCTGCCAGCCGCGCAGGCGGTCGCGGAGCCCGTCGGCGGTGAGGGTCTCGGCGGCACGGCGGGCTCGGGCGGCGGCGTACACCCCGACCCCCGCCCCGGCCATGAACCAGAGTGGGCGACCCATCAGGCGACGTCCTCCCTGGCTTCGACCCCGACCTCGGCACGGTGGCGTGCGGCTGACCGTTCGCGTGCGCGGTACTCGCGCAGCGCCTGCTTCGTCTCCGCCCGTCGGTCGCGCCCGGCACGCCTGGTCTCCTGGCGTACCTCGAAGCGGATCCGGTTGCGGTTCTCGGCCGAGAGCGCCCGGCGCAGTCCGTGCGTCCAGGAGGCGGCCTTCACGACGGTCTCGCGGGCCACGATGTCGGCGAACAGACGTCCGTCGATGTCCCTGGCGACCGGCACCTCTGCCGCGAGGTCCTCGTCGGCCCCCATCCCGGTGATCACGAAGGTGCTCACGTGCGCGTCGTCGACCACCGGCCGGGGCGCGTCGACGACCGGGGACTCGAGCACGCCGACGCGCTCGACGACGTCTGCCAGGAGCGACTCGGCCCGGCTCGCACGTCTGTGGGCGAACAGCGCCAGGACGAGCGCCACGAGTGCCAGCGCGCTTGCTGCGCCCACCCACACCTGCTCCGTCGTCACCGGGACACCCTATAGAAGGCGCGAGAAGTCACGGCATGACGTAGAGGTCCTTGTAGTTCACGGCGCCTATCGAGCCGTCGCCGCTCGGGTTGCCGACCCTGGTGCCGAAGACGAACAGCCGGTTGACGTAGGCGATCGGGATGACCGGGAAGTACTCCGTCATGATCCTCTCGTCCAGATCACCCCAGGCGTCAGGCTGCTCCTCGATCGGGAGGGTCACGAGGTCGTCCATCTCGTCGTTGACCGAGGGCTCGTCGAACTGGGCCGTGTTGAAGACGGCACCGCCCCTCAGCATGGGCGGGAGCAGGGCCGAACCGGCTGGCCACGCCGGGCACAGGTTCGCACCGCGGACGTTGAGGAGCTTGTTGACCTTGTCGTCCGGGTCGGTCCAGATGCTGTAGGGCGACTCCTGGACCGGGATGGCCGTGACCGAGAAGCCACCTGCCTCCAACCCCGCTGTGATCTGGTCCTGGGCGGCACTGGCCTGCGGGTCGAGCGCGTAGTAGACCATCGTGATCTCGTACGGATCGTCGCCGTGGCCGGCCTCCGCGAGCAGCCCCCGGGCCTTCTCCGGGTCGTAGGTGATCTGCGCCCCGTCGACCTGGAAGTCCTTCCTGCCCGCCATGCCGGGTGGCATCACCGAGCTCGCGGGGACGCGGGTGACACCCGGGACCTCACCACCCGCGATCCACACGTCCTCGTAGGGGTACGCGTAGGCCAGCGCCTTGCGGACCCGGATGTCGGAGATCTTGGTGTAGTCCGGCGCCAGCGTCGTCACGCATTCGGAGGTCTGCTGCACCAGGCGCTCACCCAGCTGGAGGCTGGCATCGACGTAGCGGCCCGGACTCAGCGACGTCGACACGGCGGCCTGGCCGGCCGAGCTGTCCGAGAGCATGATCTCGTCGACCGCGGCCTGGTCCTGGTTGAACTTGAAGACCCACCGGTCGGCGTACTGGTGACGCGCCGGGTCCGATCCAGCGGACCAGCTGTCGTTGCGGACCAGCACCAGCTCCTCGGCGGGCACCCAGCTCTCGACGCTGTAGGGACCGTTGGCCAGCGGTCGGTGGCCGTAGTTCGGCGGCTCGGCGGCGTCGCCCAGCGGAGCCGGGCCCATAGCCATGACGGCACCCCAGTAGTCCATGTCCGGGAACGGCTTCCCCATCGTGATCGTGACGTCCTGGCCGTCGACGGAGATGCCGTCGTACTCGTCGCAGTCCGGGTCGTGGGCCGTGTAGGGGCCCTCGTAGGCCGCAGCACCCGCGAAGTACGTCTTGGAGTACTCGGTGCCGGGGCCCGACGGAAACGCCTCGGAGTCGAGCGAGCGGCAGATCCCGAAGGCGACCTCCTCGGGGGTGACGGGCCGGCCGTCCTCCCACGTGGCGTCCTCACGGATGGTGAAGGTCCACTCGGTGAAGTCGTCGTTGTGCGAGCCTAGGTCGGTCGCCAGGTCCGGGACCAGCACCGGTTGCCCGTCGGCATCGCGGGCGTACTGGGTCAGCGAACGGCTGATGAGCGCCTGCTGGATGGCGTTGCCCGTGACGGACCAGCCGCCGGTGGGGTCGAGCGTGTCCGGTCCCGGTGCGCCCGGCAGGTAGACCGTGATGGTGCCACCGGCGGCGGCACCCTCGACCTCGGCAGCGGGACCCTGGCGTCCAGCGTCCTTGGTCCCTGCGCCCTGCTCACCGTACGTCCTGGTCGTGGCCCCGTCCGGCGGGCCACCATCCTCCGTCGTCCCACCGCCACAGGCGTCAAGGACCAGGAGGGCAGCGCCCACAACCAGGGCCAGCGACCTGTTCCCCCTCATGCTGTTCCCCCTCCTCGAGCTAGCGGCCGCGGACGATACGTCGTACCCGCTCCCAGCGCTCCTTGACCGCGGCCTCGGCGCCCAGGCTGGTCGGGGAATAGTAGGTCGTGTCGAGCAGGACGTCCGGCAGGTACTGCTGCTCGGCCACGCCGAACGGCTCGTCGTGGGGGTAGGCGTAGCCCTTGCCGTGGCCGAGGTCCTTCGCGCCGCCGTAGTGGGCGTCGCGCAGGTGGGACGGCACCTGACCGATCTTCCCGGCCTTCACGTCGGCGATCGCCGAGTCGATGGCCATGACCACGGCGTTGGACTTGGGCGCCACGGCGAGGTGGATGGTGGCCTGGGCGAGGTTGATCCTCGCCTCGGGCATCCCGATCAGCTGGACGGCCTGGGCGGCCGCGACCGCACTCTGGAGCGCGGTCGGGTCGGCGAGCCCGACGTCCTCGCTGGCGTGCACCACCAGTCGGCGGGCGATGAAGCGTGGATCCTCCCCCGCCTCGATCATCCGCGCGAGGTAGTGGAGCGCGGCGTCGGGGTCCGAGCCGCGGATCGACTTGATGAAGGCGGAGACGACGTCGTAGTGCTGGTCGCCCTGGCGGTCGTAGCGCACCGCGGCCTGGTCGACGGCGGTCTCCGCCGTGGCGAGGTCGATGGTGTCGAGACCGTTGCTCGCGGCCGCGCCCGCTGCCGCCTCGAGGTAGGTCAGCGCGCGGCGCGCGTCACCCCCTGCCAGGCGTACGAGGTGCGCGCGGGCGTCGCCGTCGAGGTCGGTCGTGCCGGCCAGTCCCCGCTCGTCGGCCAGCGCCTGGTCGATGACCTCGGCCACGTCGTCGTCCGTCAGCGACTGCAGGCGCAGCAACAGGCTGCGCGAGAGCAGGGGGCTGATCACCGAGAAGAAGGGGTTCTCCGTGGTGGCGGCGATGAGGGTCACCCAGCGGTTCTCGACGCCGGGCAGCAGGGCGTCCTGCTGGGCCTTGGTGAACCGGTGCACCTCGTCGACGAAGAGCACGGTCTCCTGCCCACCGCGGGCGAGCTCGGCCCGGGCGCCGTCGATCGCGGCCCGCACCTCCTTGACGCCCGCGGCGACCGCCGACACCTCCACGAAGCGACGTCGGGTCTGCTGGCTCACGATCGCGGCGATCGTGGTCTTGCCGGTGCCGGGCGGTCCCCACAGCAGCAGTGACATCGACTGGTCGCCCTCGATCAGCCGACGCAGCGGCGACCCGGCCGCACGGAGCTGCTGCTGACCGACCAGCTCGTCGATCGTGCGGGGCCGCATCCGGACCGCGAGGGGCGCCGAGGCGTGCGTGTTCGCCCCGAGCGAGCCCGATCCGGGGTCGGGCATGGTTCCGGGCGCGGGGTGCCCCGCGCCCGGTACCTCGAACAAGCCGTCCACGACGGTGAGTATCCCCTGCGACCCCCGTGCCGCCAGACCCGGTCAGGCTCCGGTGGTCTGCTTGGTCTTCAGGTCGTACCAGGTCTTCTCGTAGCCCGGGATGGTGAGCTGCGTGTTGGTGGGTGCGGCGCCGGGCACGGGGCTGCCCTGGTCGTCGACACCGAGCAGCGCCGTCGTCACCGGCGCAGCCGGGTGGGACCCGAGCTCGCCGGCGAAGTGGCAGGCGACCTTGTGGCGCGGGCCGATCTGCAGCAGCGGCGGCTCGACCTTGGCGCAGATCTCCTGGGCGAACTGGCACCGCGTGCGGAACCGGCACCCGGACGGCGGGTTGATCGGGCTCGGGACGTCGCCCTCGAGGCGGATGCGCTCGCGACGACCCCCGATCGCTGCCTGCTTCACGTCAGGCACCGCGGAGAGCAGCGCCTGGGTGTAGGGGTGGTGCGGGCGACCGTAGATGGTCTCGCGGTCACCGATCTCCACGATCTTGCCGAGGTACATCACGGCGATCTCGGGGCAGAAGTGGCGCACGATGGCCAGGTCGTGGGCGATGAAGAGGAACGCCACGTCGAACTCGGACTGGATGTCCTGCAGCAGGTTGATCACCTGCGCCTGGATCGACACGTCCAGGGCCGAGACCGGCTCGTCGGCGACGAGGACCTTCGGGTTGAGGGTGAGCGCCCGGGCGATGCCGATGCGCTGGCGCTGGCCGCCGGAGAACTCGTTGGGGTAGCGGTTGTAGTGCTCGGGGTTGAGCCCCACGATCTCCAGCAGCTCCTGGACCCGCGGCAGCACGTCCTTCTTGGGCACGATGTTGTGCACCTCGAGGGGGGCTCCGACGATGGTCCCGACCGTGTGGCGCGGGTTCAACGAGGTGTAGGGGTCCTGGAAGATCATCTGCACGTCGCGGCGCAACGGCTTCATCTCACGCGTGGAGAGCTTGGCCAGGTCGTGGCCCTCGAACATCATCGAGCCGCCGGTCGGCGTGTAGAGCCGGGTGATGAGGCGACCGGTGGTGGACTTGCCGCACCCGGACTCCCCCACCAGACCGAGCGAACCACCCTTGGGGACCTCGAAGGAGATCCCGTCGACGGCCTGGACGTGGCCGATGGTGCGCCGCATCAGTCCCGACGACTTCACGGGGAAGTACATCTTGAGGTTGTCGACGGTGAGGACCGGCGGTGCGTCAGGGTCCAGCCGGGAGGCTGCATGGCCCTGCTCCACCAGGCTTGCGAAGTCCAGGCTCTCGATCGACGAGTCCTTCGGGGACAGGACGTCCCCTTCCTCGACGATCTCGTGGTCCTGCGTGGTCGCCTCGTACACGGACTCGGCGTTGGGGTCCATGGTCATCGGGTCTCCTCGACGAGCTCGGGCGCGATCTCGGGCAGCACCTCGGTCTGGAAGACGTGGGCCGGATCGGGAAGGTGGCAGCGCTTGAGATGTTCGGTCCCGGAGCTGGCGGGCTCCAGCGCCGGCATCTCACTGGCACAGAGACCACCGGAGACCTTGCTGGCGTGGACGCACCGGGGGTGGAAGGCGCAGCCGGACGGCGGGTTCAGCAGGCTCGGCGGGTTGCCGGGGATCGGGATCAGTCGCGCGTCGGTCGAGGCCGTCACGTCAGGGATGCTCGAGAGAAGGCCCCACGTGTAGGGCATCTCCGGCTTGGTGAGGATCTCCTTGGTGGTGCCGTACTCGACGCACCGACCGGCGTACATGACGAGCACGTCATCAGCCATCTCGGCGATCACGCCGAGGTCGTGGGTGATGATGATGACCGCCGAGTTGAACTCGCGCTGGAGGTCCTGGAGCAGGTCGAGGATCTGGGCCTGCACCGTCACGTCGAGGGCCGTGGTGGGCTCGTCGGCGATGAGCAGGGACGGGTCGTTGATCAGTCCCATCGCGATCATCGCGCGCTGGCGCATGCCGCCGGAGAACTGGTGCGGGAAGTCGTCCACACGGCGGTCCGGCTGCGGGATCCCGACGCGGTCGAGCATCTCGATGGCCTTGCGGCGTGCGTCGCGCTTCGACGCGCTGGAGTGGTGGATGAGGTAGGCCTCCTCCAGCTGGCTGCCGATCTTGTAGAACGGGTGGAGGGCGGCCAGGGCGTCCTGGAAGATCATCGCCATCGAGTTGCCCCGCATGGCTCGCATGCGCGACTCGCTCAGGCCGACGACCTCGGTGCCGTCGACGCGGATCGACCCGGTGATCTGGCTCGACTTGGCGTCGTGCAGGGCCATCACAGCCATGCTCGAGACGGACTTGCCGGATCCGGACTCGCCGACGATGCCGAGGGTCTTGCCCTTCTCGACCGAGTAGGACAGGCCCTTCACCGCGGTGACCGGGCCGTCCTGGGTCGGGAACGTCACCGACAGGTCCTCGACCTGCAGGTAGGGACCCTCGGTCGCGTGGGCGTCGCCGGCACGCGACTCGGTCATGGGAACGCTGGTCACGAAAGCCTCACCCTCGGGTCGAGCACGCTGTAGACGACGTCCACGAGCAGGTTGGACAGGATCAGCACCACGGCGCTGAACAGGGCGGTGGCCATCACCACGGGCAGGTCCCTGCCCTGGACGGCCTGCAGGCTCCACCAGCCGATGCCCTGGATCTCGAAGATGCGTTCGGTGAAGATCGTGCCGGCGAGCAGCGTGCCGAAGTCGATACCGAAGATGGTGACCACCGGCACGAGCGCGGCCCGCAGCCCGTGCTTGTAGACGATCGTCCGGGTCTGGAGGCCCTTGGCCTTGGCCGTTCGGATGTAGTCCTCGCTCAGGGCCTCGACCATGGCGCCACGCGTGAAACGTGTGTACTGGGTGCAGCCGAAGATGCCGAGCGCCACCCATGCCAGGAACATGCCGCTGAACCACGCCCACGGGCCGTCCCGAAGTGGCGAGAAGTAGCCCGTGTTGCTGAACAGAGGGACCTCGAACGTGATCGTGAGGTACAGCCAGGTCAGCAGGGCGAACAGGTAGTAGGGGATGGAGCTGATGAACAGGAAGCTCGAGACCAGGGCCTTGTCGGCCACGGTGCCGCGTCTGCGCGCGGCGGCGACCCCGATGGGGATGCCGAAGAGCAGGTAGAGGAAGGCGCCGCCCATGGCCACGGAGAAGGTCGCGGGCATGCGCGAGACCAGCTCCTCCTTGACCGGCTGCTTGGTGCGGAAGCTGACGCCGAGGCACGGTGCCGAGCACTCGTACTGGTTCGAGGCGATGGTGAGCGTACGTCCGACGAAGACGCCCTTGACGAACTTGCCGTACTCCTCGTAGACCGGGTTGTCGTAGCCCAGGGTCCGCTCGTAGACGGCGAGCTTCGCCTGCGTGCAGCGGTTGCTCGTCTCGCGGTCGCAGATGGGCTGCGCGGGACTCGAGGGGCCGAACCAGAAAAGCAGGAAGATCGCCATCGAGACCAACGTCAGGACGAGGACTCCCGAGATCAGCCGCTTCACGACATACGCGAACATCGCAGGTCACTCTCCGGGGGTGGTGGATGAGTCGGACCCACGGCGACGCCGTGCCGGTCCGGGCTGGCGAGTGGGGGCTCCCGGTCAGGGAGCCCCCACCCGTCAGTGGTTACTACATGGAACTACAGGATGCTCGAACGAGCGAGCACCAGGATCACTGCATCACGAACAGGTCCTTGTAGTTCGGCGCACCGATCGAGCCATCGCCGCTCGGGCTGCCGATCTTCTCACCGAAGACGAACAGGTCGTTGCGGAACGCGGTCGGGATGATCGGGAAGTAGTCCGTCATGATCTTCTCGTCCAGCGCACCCCAGGCGTCGGCCATCTCGTCGAGCGGAAGGGTGTTGATGCGGTCCATCTCGTCGTTCACCGAAGGCTCGTCGAAGCCGGCGGTGTTGTAGACGGCTCCACCCTTCAGCAGCGGCGGGAGCATGGTCGAGCCAGCCGGCCAGTCCGAGCACCAGTTGACGCCACGGAGGTTCAGCTTCTTGTTGACCTTGTTGTCGGGGTCGAGCCACACGTTGTAGGGCGACTCCTGGACCGGGATGGCCTTGACCGAGAAGCCGCCGGCCTCGAAGCCCTTGGTCAGCTGGTCCTGGGCGGCCTTCGCCAGCGGGTCGACCTCGTAGAAGACCATGGTGATCGGGTACGGCTTGTCGCCGTATCCGGCCTCCGCGAGCAGCTCCTTCGACTTCTCCGGGTCGTAGGTGATCTGCTCACCGTCCGGCTGGAAGTCCACCTTGCCCGCCATGCCGGGGGGCATGACCGAGTTGGCAGGGACGCGGGTCACGCCCGGCACCTCGCCGCCGGCGATCCAGACGTCCTCGTACGGGTACGCGTAGGCCAGGGCCTTGCGGACGTTGATGTCGGTGATCTTCGAGTAGTCCGGGGTCAGCGTGGACACGCACTGCGACGTCTGCTGAACCAGGCGGTCACCCAGCTGGCTGTTGGCGTCGGCGTACTTGTCCGAGCCGAGCTGGGTGGAGACGGCGGTCTGGCTGTCGGAGTTGCCCGACAGCAGGATCTCGTCGACCTTGGCCTGGTCCTGGTTGAACTTGAAGACGAACTCGTCGGCGTACTGGTGACGGCCCGGGTCGGAGTCAGCGGCCCACTGGTCGTTCTTGACCAGGACGAGCTCCTCGTTGGGCTTGTAGCTGTCGACCTTGTAGGGGCCGTTGGCGAGGGGCTTGTTGCCGTAGTTCGGCGGCTTGGAAGCGTTGCCGAGCGGGGCCGGGCCCATCGCCATGAAGGCGCCCCAGTAGTCCATGTCCGGGAACGGAACGGCCATCTTGATGGTCACGTCCTGGCCGCTGACCGAGACACCGTCCCACTTCTCGCACTTGGGGTCCTTGCCGGTGTAGGGACCGGCGTAGTCCTCGCCGCCCATGAAGAACGGCTTGGAGTACTCGGTGCCCGGACCCGACGGGAAGGCGTCGGAGTCGAGCGAGCGGCAGATGCCGAACGCGACCTCGTCCGCGGTGACGGGCTGGCCGTCCTCCCACGTGGCGTCGTCACGGATGGTGAAGGTCCACTCCGTGTAGTCGTCGTTGGGCGTGCCCAGGTCGGTGGCGAGGTCGGGGATCAGCAGCGGCTGACCGTTCTCGTCGCGCGTGTACTGGGTCAGCGAGCGGCTCGTGAGCGCCTGCTGGATCGAGTTGCCCGTCACGGACCAACCACCAGTGGGGTCGAGCGAGTCGGGGCCCGGGTCGCCCGGCAGGTACACCGTGATGGTGCCGCCGGGGGTTGCGCCCTCGACGTCGGCAGCGGGGCCCTGACGCTCAGCGTCCTTGCCACCACCCTCCTGCTCGCCGAACTTCCTGTCCGTGCCTCCCGATCCGGTGTCTCCGTCGTCCGACGACCCGCCGCCACAGGCAGCGAGGGTCAGCAGCGCGGCACCAGCAACGAGTGCAAGCGGCTTGTTCCGCTTCATGCTGTCCAGCCTTTCTATCTTGGTCTCACCGAGGACGGCGTCTCCGGTGACGTACAGCGACCCGCGACTCAGCGTCGGGTCTTGGGGTCCAGGGCGTCGCGGATCGCGTCGCCCAAGAGGTTGAGGGACAGCACCAGGGCGACGATGCCGAGCATCGGCTGCCACAGGTACTGCGGGTATTCACGGAAGAACGTGAGGTTCGTGGCCTTGAGGATCGTCTGCCCCCACGAGACGCCGTCGGTGACGCCGATGCCGAGGAAGGCCAGGCCGGCCTCGAGGGCCACGAAGGCCGGCAGCATCAGCGAGACGCTGATGATGACCGGGGCCGCCAGGTTGGGCAGGAGCTCCTTGAAGAGCACCCGCGAGGTCGGCATGCCCATCACGCGGGCCGCCTGGACGAACTCCCGCTCGCGCAAGGTGATGACCTCGCCGCGGATGAGACGCGCGGTGCCCATCCAGCCGAACATGGAGAGCACGATCACGAGCGCGAACTTCTGGATCGTCGCGTAGTTGTCGTTGAGGTTGAACCGGTCGTTGATGATCGGCGCCAGGGTCAGCGCGGCCAGCAGGAACGGGATCGTGAGGAACATGTCGATGAAGAACGACAGCACCTTGTCGACCTTGCCGCCGAGGAAGCCCGCGACCAGGCCCACGATGACGCCCACGACGCTCGCGAACACGGTCGCGGTGGTGGCGATCAGCAGGGAGACGCGGCAGCCGTAGAGCCAGTAGGCGAGGTTGTCCTCACCAGTGCGGGGAGCGACGCCCATCGGATGGGCCCACGTGAACGGGCCGTTGGGCGGACCCATCTCGGGCTTGGGCAGGCCCTTGTTGAGGCCGTCGACGTACTGGCTGGCCAGTCCCGTCTCCAGCGAGACCCCGAAGAGCTTGCTGATCGTGCCGGCGAACACGGCACAGATGATGAAGAAGACGACGACGATGAAGCAGACGACCGCGATCTTGTCGTGGGCCAGACGGCCCAACGCGATCCGCAGCGGCGACTTGCCTGCGATCTCGTCGACCTCGCTGCTCTCAGGATCCTTGAGGTCGGGCTCCTTGTTGGAGTGCCCAAGTGTCTCGGGTCCTGCAGTGTCTGCCGACATTCTCTCCCCATCTGGTTCGGGAATTGCATGGTGTGGTCCGGGGGTCCCCCGGTGGCCGCGCCGAACGGGACTCTATGTGACCCGCGCCGCAGGGACGATCACTGACGCGTAACGATCTCGTCACGACGCCGTCGCGACGAGGCGACGGCAAACCTTTCGGCGATCACTCGTCGGTCGGGACGTCCTTCGCAGCGACGGCGTCCACACCGGCTTCCTTGCGCTGCTCGGGGGTGATGGGCGCGGGGGCCGCGGTGAGCGGGTCGAAGCCGCCGCCGGACTTCGGGAAGGCGATCACGTCGCGGATCGAGTCGGTGCCGGCGAGCAGCGCGACGATGCGATCCATGCCCACCGCGATGCCGCCGTGCGGGGGCGCGCCGAACTTGAAGGCGTCCAGCAGGAAGCCGAACTTCTCCTGCGACTCGGCCTCGCTGAGGCCCATCACCGAGAAGACCCGCTTCTGGATGTCACCCCTGTGGATACGGATGGACCCACCGCCCAGCTCGTTGCCGTTGCACACGATGTCGTAGGCGTAGGCCAGCGCGCTGCCGGGGTCGGTGTCGAACGTGTCGAGGAACTCCGCCTTGGGGCTGGTGAAGGCGTGGTGCACCGCCGTCCACGCCCCCGCGCCGACCGCGACGTCGCCGCTCGCGACGGCATCCGTGCTCGGCTCGAACAACGGCGCGTCCACGACCCAGGTGAAGGCGAACCGAGCGTCGTCCAGCATCCCGCCGCGTCGGCCGATCTCGAGTCGGGCGGCGCCGAGCAGCGCACGGCTGCTCTTGGCCGGTCCGGCCGCGAAGAAGATGCAGTCCCCCGGCTGGGCGCCGACGTGGTCCGCGAGGCCCTCGCGCTCGGCGTCGGTGAGGTTCTTGGCGACCGGTCCCCCGAGCTCGCCGTCCTCGGCCAGGGTGACGTAGGCCAGGCCCTTCGCGCCGCGCTGCTTCGCCCACTCCTGCCAGGCGTCGAACTGGCGGCGCGGCTGGCTGCCGCCACCCGGCATGACGACGGCGCCGACGTAGGGCGCCTGGAAGACGCGGAACGTGGTCTCGGCGAAGTAGTCCGTGCAGTCGACGAGCTCGAGGCCCATGCGCAGGTCGGGCTTGTCGGATCCGTAGCGCGCCATCGCGTCGGCGTACGTCATGCGCGGCAGCGGACGCTCGATCGTGTGGCCGGCCTGGGCCCACATGGCCTCCAGGACGTCCTCCATCAGCGTGATGACGTCCTCCTGGTCGACGAAGCTCATCTCGATGTCGAGCTGGGTGAACTCCGGCTGCCGGTCGGCACGGAAGTCCTCGTCGCGGTAGCAGCGGGCAATCTGGTAGTAGCGCTCCATCCCGCCGACCATCAGCAGCTGCTTGAACAGCTGCGGGCTCTGCGGGAGGGCGTACCAGCTGCCCGGGGCGAGCCGGGCGGGGACCAGGAAGTCACGGGCACCCTCGGGGGTCGAGCGGGTGAGGGTAGGCGTCTCGATCTCGACGAAGTCGCGCTGGTCGAGCACGTCGCGGGCCGCCTTGTTGATCTTGCTGCGCAGGCGGAGGGCGGCGTTGGGGCCGGAGCGGCGCAGGTCGAGGTAGCGGTGCTTGAGGCGGGCCTCCTCGCCCACCTCGCCGCCCTTGTGGCCGGAGGCGTCGTCGACCGGGAACGGCAGCGGGTCGGAGGTGGAGAGCACCTCGACGCCGGCCTCCCCGGGAAGCGCGACGACCTCGATCTCACCTGTCGCCAGGTTGGCGTTCTCGTTGCCGGCCTTGCGGGCCACGACCTCGCCGGTGACCTTCAGGCAGTACTCACTGCGCAGGCTGTGCGCGATCGCCTCGTCCCGGACCACGACCTGGACGACCCCGCTGGCCTCGCGCAGGTCCAGGAACGCGACACCGCCGTGATCGCGACGTCGTGCCACCCACCCGGCGAGCGTGACGGTCTGGCCGACGTGCTCGGCGCGCAGGGCGCCGGCGTCATGGGTGCGGATCACTGGTTCTCCTCGATAGGACTGGTGGTGGTGCGTGCGGTGCTGCTGATGCGGGGCCGGAGGTCGGCGTCCGGTGGGGTCCATGTGGACGGGTCTGCATCGACCTGCTCGCCGCTGCGGATGTCCTTGACCTGACTGCTCCCGTCCGCCTGGACGAACCAGACGTAGGGGATGCCGCGCCGTTCGGCGAAGCGGATCTGCTTGCCGAACTTGGCGGGGACGGGTGCGACCTCGCAAGCGATTTCGCGGGAGCGGAGAGCAGCGGCGACCGACGCGCTGGCGGCGCGGTCCTCCTCGGTGTTGAGGGCGACGAGCACGGCGCTCGGCACCGCGCGGCTGCCGGAGAGGATGCCGTCGGCGACCAGCGGGACCAGGGTGCGCGAGACCCCGAAGGAGACGCCGACTCCCGGGTAGGTCGTCCGGCCGTCGCTGGCCAGGGCGTCGTAGCGACCACCGCCACCGACGGACTTGAGTCGCTCGTAGCCGCTCATGAAGATCTCGACGACGGTGCCCGTGTAGTAGTCCAGGCCGCGCGCGATGCGGAGGTTCACCTCGACGTCGACCCGGTCACCGGCGACGGCGGCACAGCCCTCGAGGACCGCGGCAAGCTCCGCCAGGCCCTCGTCGAGCAGCTCGTCGGAGACCCCCAGCGCGCGGACCCGCTCGACGAAGGAGCCGTCGGCCGCCCGGATGGTCGCCAGCTCCAGGCACCGCTGCGCCTGCTCCGGTGTCGTACCGACCCGCTCGACGAGCATCGCGGCGACGTCGTCGGCCGGGAGCTTGTCGAGCTTGTCGATGACCCGGATCGCGTCGGTGACGTCACTGATGCCGAGGCCACGGTAGAAGCCCTGGATGAGCTTGCGGTTGTTGAACTGGAACGAGAGGCGCGGGATCGGCAGGCGGCCGAGCGCGTCGACCATCACCGACATCACCTCGACGTCGTGGTGGAAGGGCAGGTCGTCGCGGCCGACGATGTCGACGTCAGCCTGGGTGAACTGTCGGTAGCGCCCCTCCTGCGGCCGCTCCCCCCGCCACACCGGCTGGATCTGGAAGCGGCGGAACGGGAACTCCAGGTGGCCGGCGTGCTCGAGGACGTAGCGGGCGAAGGGGACCGTGAGGTCGAAGTGGAGGCCGAGCTCGGCCTTGGCGTCGGGCTCCGCCGCGATCCGCTGGAGGACGTAGATCTCCTTGTCGATCTCACCGCCCTTGGCCAGTCGCTCGATCGGCTCGACGACCCGGGTCTCGATGTTGGCGAACCCGTGCAGCTCGAAGGTGTGCGACAGCGACGCGATGACCTCGCGCTCGACGGTGCGCTGCGCGGGCAGCAGCTCGGGGAACCCACTCAGCGGGCTGATCTTGCTCATGCGGGGTCCCTGCGGCGTTGTGCGGAGGAGCGGAGCTGAGGAGAAGAACGTCGTGGGGTGTTCATCAAAGGTCCTGGAGATAGGGGTTGGTGGCGCGCTCGCGACCGATCGAGGTCTGCTCGCCGTGGCCCGGCAGGACCACGATGTCGTCCGCCAGGGGCAGCACCTTGCCGGCCAGGCTCCGGAGCATTGTCGCGTGGTCGCCTCCGGGGAGGTCGGTGCGCCCGATGGAGCCCGCGAAGAGCAGGTCCCCGGAGAACATCACCTCCGAGACGTCCTGCTGGGCGTACGGCGTACGGAACGTCACCGAGCCCTCGGTGTGCCCGGGGGTGTGGTCGACGACGAACTTCAGCCCGGCCAGCTCGAGCTCGGCCAGGTCGGAGAGCTCGCGTACGTCGTCGGGCTCGGCCCACGAGTAGTCGCCGCCCAGCAGCATCTGCGTCGTCTCGCGGCTCATGCCCGCCATCGGGTCGGTGAGCAGGTGACGGTCGCTGGGGTGGATCCAGGCAGTGGCGTCGTAGGTGCCGGCAACCGGGGCCACGCACCACATGTGGTCGACGTGCCCATGGGTGACCAGCACGCTGACCGGCTTGAGGCGGTGCTCGCGGACGAGCTCGTCGACACCCGCGGCCGAGTCCTTGCCGGGATCGACGACCACGCACTCGGCGCCGGGCCCCGTCGCCACGACATAGCAGTTGGTCCCCCAGGGTCCGGCGGGGAAGCCAGCGATGAACACAGGCGTCAGTCCTTGCTTGTCGTGCGGGTCGGTTCTCGGTCAGCGTCCGGTCGAGTCGAACACTCGGTGGGAACCCTACCGAGGGCGCTGCGGACCATGACTACGATGGGCGACCATGAGCTCCGACAAGCAGTCCAGGGACGACTCGAACCCGTGGGGTCGAGTGGCCGAGGACGGCACCGTCTATGTCCGCACCGCTGATGGAGAACGATCCGTCGGCTCCTACGAGGCCGGCACGCCGGCCGAGGCCCTGGAGTTCTTCACCAAGCGCTTCGACGAGCTGGAGGGCAAGGTCCGCCTGCTCGAGCAGCGGGTGGCCTCGGGCCGTCTGGCCCCCGAGGAGGCCATCTCCTCGATCAAGGCCCAGCGCGAGCAGGTCGTGGACGCGCACGCGGTCGGCGACCTGGTCTCGCTCGCCGGGCGGCTGGACGCACTGGCGCCCGTGATCGCGGCCCAGCGCTCCGCCCGCAAGGAGGAGCGCGCCCAGAAGAGCGCGGAGTCGAAGGCGGAGAAGGAGAAGCTCGTCGCCGAGGCCGAGCGCCTCGCCGAGAGCAGCGACTGGCGCAACGGCGCCAACCGTCTCCGCGAGCTGCTCACGACGTGGAAGGAGCTCCCCCGCCTCGACCGCGCCACCGACGACGCGCTGTGGCGCCGCTTCTCCACCGCACGGACGACGTACACCCGCCACCGCAAGGCGCACTTCGCCGAGGAGCACGAGCGCCGCGACGGCGCCCGCGTGGTCAAGGAGCGTCTCGCCACCGAGGCCGAGGCACTGTCGTCGTCGACCGAGTGGGGACCGACCGCGGGCAAGTACCGCGACCTGATGCGCGAATGGAAGGCCGCCGGCCCTGCCCCGCGCGACGTCGACGACAAGCTCTGGCAGCGCTTCCGTGGCGCTCAGGACGCCTTCTTCGGCGCCCGCGATGCCGCCAACTCGGCGCTCGACGAGGAGTTCGCCGCCAACGCGGAGGTGAAGGAGAAGATCCTCGCCGAGGCCGAGACCCTCGTGCCCGTCACCGACCTCGACGCGGCCAAGCGGACCTTCCGCGAGCTGGCCGACCGCTGGGACGCGGCCGGCAAGGTCCCGCGGGACCGGATGAAGGACCTCGAGGCCCGGATGCGCAAGGTCGAGCAGGCCATCCGTGCGGTCGAGGACGACCACTGGAGTCGCAGCGACCCCGAGAAGTCGGCCCGCGCCGACGACATGATCGGCAAGCTCGAGGCCGGCATCGCCGAGACCCGGGCCAAGCTGGACAAGGCCACCGCTGCCGGCGACGCCAGGAAGGTCAAGGACCTCGAGGGCGAGCTCGCCAACCAGGAGGCCTTCCTCGACATGGCGCGCAAGGCCGCTGCGGACTTCAGCTGACCCCCTCGCCGAGCGGGCGCGAAATGTCCGCCACAGCCGCTGACCGGGCACGAATGTCCAACCACGGCCGCTGACCGGGCGCAAAAGTCGAGGTCGACCTCAGGGGCTTTCTTGCCCGCTCGAGACCGCCTCGGGGACTTTCGTGCCCGCTCGAGACGGCCTCAGGGACATTCGTGCCCGGTCGAGGTCGACCTCAGGGACTTTCGTGCCCGGTCGAGACGGCCTCTGGGACTTTCGCGCCCGGTCGAGGTGCTGTCGCGGACTTATGTGCCCGGTCGGGGTCAGGCTGTGACGCGATAGGCGTCGAACACGCCCGGGACGGCGCGTACGGCACGAAGCACCCCGTCGAGGTGGGCGGCGTCGGCCATCTCGAAGGAGAAGCGGCTCTTGGCGACCCGGTCGCGGGTCGTCGACAGCGTCGCACTGAGGATGTTCACGTGCGCGTCCGAGAGCGCCATGGTGATGTCGGAGAGCAGCCGGGCGCGGTCGAGCGCCTCGACCTGGATGTTGACCAGGAAGGTCGACTGCGACGTCGGCGCCCACTCGACCTCGAGCACGCGCTCGGGCTGGCCGAGCAGGCTGGAGGCGTTGGTGCAGTCGCGGCGGTGGACCGAGACTCCCCCGCCCTTGGTGACGAACCCGAGGATCGGGTCGGGCGGCACCGGCGTGCAGCACTTGGCGAGCTTGACCCAGAGGTCGTCGACGCCCTTGACGACCACGCCGGAGTCGGTGGAGGCGGGCTTGGCGCGCGAGCGCCCGGTGATGGTGACGCCCTCGGAGAGGTCCTCGGCGGCACCGTCGTTGCCGCCGTGGAGGTCGATCACGCGGCGTACGACGGCCTGGGCGCTGAGGTTGCCCTCGCCCACCGCGGCGTAGAGGGCGGACACGTCGGCGTGGTGGAAGTGCTCGGCGACCAGCGCGAGCACGTCGTGGGTCATCAGCCGGGTGAGCGGCAGGCCCTCCTTGCGCATCAGCTTGACGATCTGGTCCTTGCCGCGCTCCATCGCCTCGTCGCGGCGCTCCTTGGTGAACCACTGCCGGATCTTGGAGCGGGCCCGGGGCGACTGGACGAAGTTGAGCCAGTCGCGTGAGGGCCCGGACGTCGGCGACTTGGAGGTGAAGACCTCGACCACGTCGCCGTTCTCCAGCGTGGACTCCAGCGGCACGAGGCGGCCGTTGACCCGCGATCCGATGGTGTGGTGACCCACCTCCGTGTGCACGGCGTAGGCGAAGTCGACCGGGGTGGCGCCCACCGGCAGCGGGATGACGTCGCCACGCGGGGTGAAGACGTAGACCTGGGCCTGGTTCATCTCGAAGCGCAGCGACTCCAGGAACTCGCCCGGGTCGTCGACCTCGCTCTGCCAGTCGAGGAGCTGACGCAGCCAGGTGAGGTCGTCGCGGTCGCCCAGCCGGTCGGTGTCGACACCGTCCTTGGTGTTCTCCTTGTACTTCCAGTGCGCCGCAACTCCGTACTCGGCACGGCGGTGCTGCGCGAAGGTGCGGATCTGCACCTCGACCGGTTTGCCCTGCGGTCCGATGACGGTGGTGTGCAGGGACTGGTACATGTTGAACTTCGGCATCGCGACGTAGTCCTTGAACCGTCCCAGGACCGGGTTCCACCGCGAGTGGATGACGCCCAGCGCGCTGTAGCAGTCGCGGTCCTCGTCGACCAGGATCCGGATGCCGACCAGGTCGTAGATGTCGGAGAAGTCGCGGCCCCCGACGATCATCTTCTGGTAGATCGAGTAGTAGTGCTTGGGGCGTCCGGTGACTTTCGCGTTGATCCGGGACGCCTTGAGGTCATGGTCGATCTCGGCCACCACCTCGGCCAGGAACTGGTCACGCGAGGGCGACCGCTCGGCGACCATCCGCACGATCTCGTCGTAGATCTTGGGGTGGAGCGTGGCGAAGGCCAGGTCCTCCAGCTCCCACTTCAGCGTGTTCATGCCGAGCCGGTGCGCCAGCGGGGCGTAGATGTCGAGCGTCTCGCGCGACGACCGCTCCTGCGAGGCGGCCGGGACGTAGCGCAGGGTGCGCATGTTGTGCAGGCGGTCGGCGAGCTTGATCACGAGGACCCGGATGTCACGGGACATCGCCACGATCATCTTGCGGATCGTCTCGGCCTGCGCAGAGGCGCCGTACTGCACCTTGTCGAGCTTGGTCACGCCGTCGACGAGGAGCGCGACCTCGTCACCGAAGTCGGCACGCAGCGCCTCGAGGGTGTACGGCGTGTCCTCGACGGTGTCGTGGAGCAGGGCCGCGACGAGGGTGGGCTCGGTCATGCCGATGTCGGCCAGGATCGTGGTCACCGCGAGCGGGTGGGTGATGTAGGGGTCGCCGCTCTTGCGCATCTGACCGGTGTGCCAGTGCTCGGCGACGGCGTAGGCACGCTCGATCAGCGCGAGGTCGGCCTTGGGGTGGTTGGCGCGCACCGCGCGGAAGAGCGGCTCGAGGACCGGGTTGGACGACGGCGGCCGGGTGCCGACGCGGGCCAGACGAGCGCGCATGCCGCGCGCGGTCAGGGGCGCCTTCGGCTCCTGCGCGGGCGCCTGCTCCTCTGCCATCCGGTCAGTCTAGTGACGGCTCGGGCACTGAAGCGCGTCGCCGTCGGTGCCGGTCGCCCATCAGATCGTCAGGAGTGCCGAGACCGGCAGGTCGCCGGTGACCGAGCGGGGGTCGAGGAAGCCCAGCTCCATGAGCACCGTGACACCGACGGCCACACCTCCACAGGCCTCGACGAGCTCCTGCGTCGCGGCCGCGGTCCCGCCCGTGGCCAGCACGTCGTCGACCAGGAGCACGCGCTCCTCCGACGCGATGGCGTCCCGGTGGACCTCGAGGGTCGCCTCGCCGTACTCGAGGCTGTAGGAGACCGAGTGGGTCTCGCGCGGCAGCTTGCCGGACTTGCGTATCGGCACGAAGCCGACGCCGAGGGCCAACGCCACGGGCGCGGCCAGGATGAATCCGCGAGCCTCCATGCCGACGACCTTGTCGACCATGACGGTTCCGTCCTCGTCGCGACCCGCGGCCGCGAGGGCGGCGATGATCGCCGAGAAGGCGGCGTGGTCGGCCAGTGCCGGAGTGATGTCCTTGAAGGTGACGCCCTTCTCCGGCCAGTCGGGTACGTCGACGGTGAGGCGCTCCAGCGCCTCCCGGGCGACCCGGAGGTCAGGCACCCTCGACGCCTTCGATGTCGGGCTGGTCCACCTTCGCGATCGCGGCGCGGGCGATCTCGATCTCGATCCCGGGGGCGATCTGGAGCCGGGCCCGCTCGTCGGTGAGCGAGGTGATCGAGCCGAAGACACCCGAGGACATCATCACGCGCTGTCCCACCTGGAGACTGTCCTGGAGCGCGGAGACAGCCTTCTGCCGGCGCTGGGCGGGGCGGATGACCATCAGCCAGAACAAGGCCAGGATGGCCACGAGGGGCAGAACTGCAGCGAAGTCGTTCACGGGCGAGGCTCTCCTCGGGTCGTGGGCATGCGTGAGCGCGTGGAGTCTACGGGGCACCCAGGCGGGTGTTCACACCTCGTCGAACAGGGCGGAGTCGACCGTCGGCACGGAGGGCGGGGTGAGCCCGAGGTGTTGCCAGGCAGCGGGGGTCGCGACCCGACCCCGCGGGGTGCGTGCGAGCAGTCCGGTGCGCACGAGGAAGGGTTCGGCGACCTCCTCGACGGTCTCGCGCTCCTCTCCCACCGCCACGGCCAGGGTGGAGATGCCGACCGGTCCCCCGCCGAAGCGGCGGCACAACGCGTCGAGGACGCCCCGGTCGAGCCGGTCGAGGCCGGACTCGTCGACCTCGAACAGCTCGAGGGCGGCCTGGGCGACGGGCAGGGTCAGGACACCGTCGGCGCGCACCTGGGCATAGTCGCGCACCCGCCGCAGCAGCCGGTTGGCGATGCGGGGGGTGCCGCGGGAGCGCGACGCGATCTCGCTGGACCCCTCGGCGGTCAGGTGGACGTCGAGCAGGCCCGCGGAACGGTGGACGATCTGGTCCAGCTCGTGCGGCTCGTAGAACTCCAGGTGTGCGGTGAACCCGAAGCGGTCGCGCAGGGGCCCGGGGAGGAGACCGGCCCGGGTGGTGGCCCCGACGAGCGTGAACGACGGGATGTCGAGGGGGATCGCCGTGGCGCCCGGCCCCTTGCCGATGACCACGTCGACCCGGAAGTCCTCCATGGCCATGTAGAGCATCTCCTCGGCCGGTCGCGACATCCGATGGATCTCGTCGACGAAGAGGACATCACCCTCGTTGAGCCCGGACAGGATCGCGGCGAGATCGCCGGCGTGGGTGATCGCCGGACCACTGGTGAGTCGCAGGGGTGTGCTCATCTCGGCGGCGATGATCATCGCCAGCGTGGTCTTGCCGAGACCGGGAGGTCCGGACAGCAGGACGTGGTCGGGCGCCCGGCCCCGCCGACGAGCGGCCTCGAGGACCAGTCCCAGCTGGTCGCGTACGCGTCCCTGCCCGATGACCTCGTCGAGCGTGCGCGGGCGGAGCGCGGCCTCCACGGCGCGGTCGTCGCCGTCGGCGTCGGCATCGGTGAGTCGCTGCAGGTGCGTGCTCTCGGCCTGCGTGAGGTCCGAGTCGAGGTCGGTGTCGAGATCGGTGTCGTCCCAGTCCATGGTGTCCCCGATCAGGCCTTGCTCAGCGTGCGCAGGGCTGCGCGCAGCAGGGCACCGACGTCGGGGGTGTCCCCGGCGTCGGGGGCAACCGCGTCGACCGCCGCCTCGGACTCCTTGACCGACCAGCCCAGGCCGACGAGGCCCTGGTGCACCTGGTCGCGCCACGGCGCGCCGGCGGGTCCGGCGGCCGGCGCATGGTGGGAGCCGACCGGAGGTCCGATGCGGTCCTTGAGCTCCAGGATGATGCGCTGGGCACCCTTCTGGCCGATGCCCGGGACCCGCGTCAGCGCCTTGACGTCCTCGGTCGTGATCGCGCGGCGTACGTCGTCGGGGCTCATCACGGCCACGATCGCCTGCGCCACCTTGGGACCCACCCCGGAGGCGGTCTGCGCGATCTCGAAGATCTGCTTCTCGTCGTCGTCGAGGAAGCCGAACACCGTGAGGCTGTCCTCGCGGACCACCATGCTCGTCGGCAGCGTGGCCTGGCGTCCCACGCGCAGCGTGGCGAGGGTGCCGGGTGTGCACATCAGCTCGAGACCGACACCTCCCACCTCGAGCACGGCGCTGTCGAGCGTGACGGCGGCGACCTCGCCGCGGACGAAGGCAATCATCGGGTCCTCACGGGTCGGGTGGTCCGCGCCGCTGCGACCGCGGCGTCGATGCGGGTCTGCGCGCCGCCGCGCCAGACGTGGGTGATGGCCAACGCCAGCGCGTCGGCGGCGTCGGCCGGCTTGGGGAGCTCGCTCAGGCGCAGGATGCGGACGACCATCGCGCCGACCTGGGCCTTGTCGGCCCGTCCGTTGCCGGAGACGGCCGCCTTGACCTCGGACGGGGTGTGCATCGCGATCGGCAGGCCACGGCGGGCAGCCACGACGAGGGCGATCCCACTGGCCTGGGCAGTGCCCATGATGGTGCTGGAGTCGGAGCGCGCGAAGACCCGCTCGACGGCCACCGCGTCGGGGCGGTGCTCCTCGATCCACGCGTCCAGCCCGCGCTCGATGCTGACCAGCCGCTCGGCGATCGGCAGCGAGGCACTGGTGCGGATCACGCCGACGTCGACCATCGACAACGGACGGCCCACGCTGCCGTCGACCACGCCGACGCCACAGCGCGTCAGGCCGGGGTCGATACCGAGCACACGCACGCCACACGCCTTTCGCCAGCCGGTCCGTCCGAACACCTGTTCGTTCGGACCACGCTAACCCGCGGCACGAGCCGCACGGCGTACGACACGCGGCGATCAGGCGTCGGCGGCCTCGAGCTCCGCGACCACGTCGGCCGGGATGTCGACGTTGGTGAAGACGTCCTGGACGTCGTCGAGGTCCTCGAGCGCGTCGACGAGCCGCATCACCTTGCCGGCGCCGTCGGCGTCGACCGGGATCTCGAGGCTCGCCACGAACTCCACGTCGGCGGAGTCGTAGTCGATGCCGGCGTCCTGGAGGGCGGTGCGGACGGCGACGACGTCGGTGGCCTCGCTCTGCACCTGGAAGGCCTCGTCGAGGTCGCTGACCTCCTCGGCACCTGCGTCCAGGGTCGCCTCGAGCACGTCGTCCTCGGTGACCTCACGGTGTTCGCCGTCGTGGTCCTGGGCCTTCGGCACCACGACGACGCCCTTGCGGGCGAACAGGCGCGAGACCGAACCGGGGTCGGCCATGGTGCCACCGTTGCGGGTGACGGCGGTGCGGACCTCCATCGCGGCACGGTTCTTGTTGTCGGTGAGGCACTCGACGAGGATCGCGACGCCCTGCGGGCCGTAGACCTCGTAGGAGATCGTCTCGTAGTCGACGCCGCCCGACTCGGCACCCGAGCCGCGCTTGAGCGCGGAATCGATGTTCTTGTTGGGGACCGAGCTCTTCTTCGCCTTCTGGATGGCGTCGTAGAGCGTCGGGTTGCCGGCGACGTCACCGCCGCCCTGCTTGGCCGCGACCTCGATGTTCTTGATCAGCTTGGCGAACAGCTTGCCGCGCTTCGCGTCGACCGCGGCCTTCTTGTGCTTGGTCGTTGCCCACTTGGAGTGGCCTGACATGAGTCCCTCTATCGCTCGCAGTTCTGGTGCCGGCCCGCGGTCAGGTCGAGCGCACCAGGTCCACGAACAGGCCGTGGACCCGGCCGTCGCTGCCGACCTCGGGATGGAACGAGGTCGCCATCAACCGACCTTGGCGGACCGCGACGATCCTACCTGCGGCGGGTCCGGACTCGACGCGCGCCAGAACCTCGACGTCCGGCTCGACGGCCTCGACCCATGGCGCCCGGATGAAGACGGCACGGACCGGCTCGGCCAACCCGTCGACGTGCAGATCCTCCTCGAAGGAGTCGACCTGGCGGCCGAAGGCGTTGCGGCGCACGGTGATGTGCAGGCCGCCGATCGTCTCCTGTCCGACGGCCCCGTCCTCGATCCGGTCGGCCAGCATGATCATGCCGGCGCAGGTCCCGAAGGCGGGGAGCCCGGCGTGCACGGCCTCGCGCAACGGGCCGAGCAGGTCGAAGATCGCCGCGAGCTTGATCATCGTCGTCGACTCCCCGCCCGGGATGACCAGCCCGTCACAGGCGGCGAGCTCGGCAGGGCGGCGTACGGACACGGGGTGGGCGCCCAGGGACCGCAGCGCCGCGAGGTGCTCGCGTACGTCACCCTGGAGGGCCAGCACGCCGATGGTGGGATTCACGAGCAGCCGCTGGCTACCAGCCCCGCTCGGACAGCCGGTGCGGCTGCGGGATCTCGTCGACGTTGATGCCGACCATCGCCTCGCCCAGCCCACGGGAGACCTTGGCGACCACGTCAGGGTCGTCGTAGAACGTGGTGGCCTTGACGATCGCCTCGGCCCGCTCGGCGGGGTTGCCGGACTTGAAGATGCCGGAGCCGACGAAGACGCCCTCGGCGCCGATCTGCATCATCATCGCCGCGTCGGCGGGGGTGGCGATGCCGCCGGCGGTGAACAGGACGACGGGCAGCTTGCCCGCGGCCGCGACCTCCTTGACCAGCTCGTACGGCGCCTGGAGCTCCTTGGCGGCGACGTAGAGCTCGTCCTCGGCCATGCCGTGCAGGCGCCGCAGCTCACCGCCGATGGTGCGCATGTGCATGACCGCGTTGGAGACGTCTCCGGTGCCGGCCTCGCCCTTGGAGCGGATCATCGCCGCGCCCTCGGTGATCCGGCGCAGGGCCTCGCCGAGGTTGGTCGCACCGCAGACGAACGGCGCGGTGAACTGCCACTTGTCGATGTGGTTGGCGTAGTCGGCCGGGGTCAGCACCTCGGACTCGTCGATGTAGTCGACACCGAGCGACTGCAGGACCTGCGCCTCGGCGAAGTGGCCGATGCGGGCCTTGGCCATCACCGGGATCGAGACGGCCTCGATGATGGAGTCGATCATGTCGGGGTCGCTCATCCGCGAGACGCCGCCCTGGGCGCGGATGTCGGCGGGGACGCGCTCGAGGGCCATCACGGCGACGGCGCCGGCGTCCTCGGCGATCTTGGCCTGCTCGGCGGTGACGACGTCCATGATGACGCCGCCCTTGAGCATCTCGGCCATGCCGCGCTTGACGCGGCTGGTGCCGTGCTCGATGGGGGTCTCTTGGGTGTGCTCAGACATGCCTCGATCCTACGGCTCGACGAGCCCGGGATCGACGCCGGGATCAGCCCTTCGAGGCGGCGCGGGCCAGCGCCTGCCCGCGGACGACCCAGATCCGCTGGACAACCGTCACGGTGGCGGCGATCGCCAGCGCCCAGAGGGCGATGTAGAGCAGCCACGGCAGGTCGAGGACATCGGCGAAGAAGGCCGGGACCAGCATGCCGACGAGACGGTCAGGACGCTCGGCGATGCCCACCTTGGCGTCGTAGCCGAGGTGGTCTGCCTTGGCGCGGGCGTACGACGTCACGGCGCCCATGAGCAGGATGACCAGGCACAGGGCGAGGTACAGCTTGCTCTCGACGTGCCAGGCGAAGTAGAGCGCCAGGCCGCCGAAGAGGGCGCCGTCGGCGATCCGGTCCAGCGTCGAGTCGAGGAAGGCACCGAAGTCGTCCTGGCGACCCATCTTGCGCGCCATCGCGCCGTCGATCAGGTCGCTGAAGACGAAGGCGGTGATGACCACCACGCCCTGCCAGACCATGCCCAGGGGGAAGAAGACGAGCGCCCCCGCGCTGACCCCGAGCGTGCCGACGAGCGTCACCACGTCGGGGCTGATCCCGAGCCTGACGAAGAGGTTGACGAAGGGGGCGAGCATGACGCCCTGCCAGAACTGCTTGAACCTGTCGAGCACGGGCGCAGGCTACCCCGCCAGCAGGGCGGAGCGGACGTCCCCCACTGACGCAGGCGCTCCGGTGACGGTCCAGTCCACCCCCCCGGCAGGTACGACGAAGGACTCGCCGCCGGCGCCGCGGATGATCGCCGCGCCCGGCAGCCGGTCCCAGTCGGCGACGGAGTGCTGGAAGAGGACGTCCCACAGGCCCGAGGCGATGGCCATCACGTCCATCGTCCCCGAGCCCAGCATGCGCAGGGTGCCGACCTGGCCGAGGGCACGGGTGAACACCTCCCCCACCTCGCCGCCGAAGTACGGCGGATGGAGGTAGGTCACCGCGCACCGGGACTCGCGCGGCGTCTCGGGCAGCGGGGCCAGCGGGGTGCCGTTGCAGGTGCTGGGCAGGTCCGGGCCACCGACCCAGGTGCGCAGCGTCGCAGCGTGGTGCACGGCACCGAGCAGCACGTCGTCCTCGTCGCGCAGCGCGATCGCACTGCACCACCAGTCGCTGCCCCGCGAGAAGTTGTAGGTGCCGTCGACGGGATCGATGACCCAGGTGCGTCCGGAGGTGCCGGGCCGCGAGGTGCCCTCCTCGCCGAGGATCGCGTCGTGCGGCCGCTCTGCGGTGAGCTGCTGGACGATCAGGCGCTCCGCGGCGGTGTCCGCCTGCGTGACGATGTCGGAGCCGCTGGTCTTGTAGGACACATCGAGTCCCTCGGTGCGGATCCGGGCGGCGAGCAGTGCCGCTTCTCGCACCAGGTCGGAGGCGAGGGCGGCGTCGGCGGCCAGTCGGGAGTCATCCACGCGGGCCACGCTAGCGCCGCGGCGTACTGTGGCCGCACGGAGCCATCCAGGCTCCCGACCAGGGAGTCCCGATGAGCGACAAGTCGCCACGGCAGGGCATGACCAAGAAGTCCGGCAAGTCCATCAAGGAGAAGCGTGCGGACAAGCACGCCAAGGCGGCGGGGAAGAGCGACATCGCCGAGCCCCTGATGCCCAAGAAGCGGTGAGCCTACTCAGCCTCGGCGTCATCGGCACCTCCGCCAAGGAGAACGAGCACCGGCTCCCGTTGCACCCGGAGCACCTGTCGCGGCTCGCCCCGGAGATCGCCGCCCGGACCACGCTCGAGCACGGCTACGCCGAGCGCTTCGGCCTCAGCGATGCCGACCTGGCCCCGCACGTCTCCGGGTTCGCGTCGCGCGAGGAGATCCTGCGCGACGCGGACGTCGTGGTGCTTCCCAAGCCGCAGCACGAGGACGTCGCCGCCATGCATGCCGGCCAGGTCCTGTGGGGATGGCCCCACTGCGTGCAGGACACCGAGATGACGCAGCTCGCGATCGACCGCGGGCTGACCTTGATCGCCTTCGAGGCGATGAACCACTGGACCGCCGACGGCCACGTCGGACTCCACGTGTTCCACAAGAACAACGAGATCGCCGGCTACTGCTCCGTGCTCCAGGCGATGGAGCTCATCGGGATCACCGGCGACTACGGGCGCCGGCTCAGTGCCGTCGTGATCGGGTTCGGCGCCACGGCGCGCGGTGCGGTGACGGCCCTCAAGGCACACGGTGTGGGGGATGTCGCGGTCCTGACCACGCGCGGGGTCGCCGCCGTGGGCTCACCCATCCACTCGGTGCGGATCCGCCAGTTCGACCACCACCCCGACTCCCCCGGGGCCAGCCACGTGATCACCGACCGGGGTCGAGAGCCCCTGGCGGCCTACCTCGCGGAGAACGACATCGTCGTCAACTGCACGCTGCAGGACACCGCGGCGCCGCTCACCTACCTCGAGACCGAGGACCTCGCCGACTTCCGGCTGGGGAGCCTCATCGTGGACGTGTCGTGCGACGAGGGCATGGGCTTCTCGTGGGCGACACCGACGACGTTCGACGACCCCATGTTCACCGTCGGCGACCGCGTCCACTACTACGCGGTCGACCACAGTCCGTCCTATCTGTGGAACTCGGCCACGTGGGAGAACAGCGAGGCGCTCATGCCGTTCCTGGAGACCGTGCTCAGCGGGCCCGAGGCCTGGGACGCCGACGAGACCATCAGGCGTGCCATCGAGATCCGCGAGGGGCGCATCCGCAATCCGGCGATCCTCGCCTTCCAGGGACGGTCGCCGGAGCACCCCTACCCGGTCGGCTGATCGTCGGTCTTGCCTCCCGGCCAGGCGGCAGCGAGCAGGTCGCGGGTGTCCTCGAGCAGCTGGGGCAGGATCTTGGCGCCACCGACGACGGTGAAGAAGTTGGCGTCCCCCGTCCAGCGGGGTACGACGTGCTGGTGGAGGTGGTCGGCCAGTGATCCGCCCGCCGACCGGCCGAGGTTGAGCCCGACGTTGAACGCGTGCGGCCGGCTGACGGCGCGGATCGCGCGGAGCGCCTGCTGCGTCATCGTCATCAGCTCCGCCGACTCCTGCGCGGTGAGGTCGGTGAGGTCCGCGACGTGGCGGTAGGGCAGCACCATGAGGTGGCCCGGGTTGTAGGGGTGCAGGTTGAGCACGACGTACGTCGACTCCCCCCGCGCGACGACGAGCGACTCGCGGTCCGGGTGCCCCGGGATCGCGCAGAACGGGCAGCCCTCGTCGTCCACGGCCGAGCGGACGTAGGCCATCCGATGCGGCATCCACATGCGCTCGAGTCCGTCAGGCCCCCTCTCGTCACCACCGCCACCACTCATGGCAGCGATCCTAGGGTGGGGCCATGACGTCCATCCGACCGGCCAGCGCCGCCGACATGGCCGCCGTCGCCGACCTGTGGCACGAGGGCTGGCACACCGGACACGCCG
The DNA here is from genome assembly GCA_963843815.1 of uncultured Actinomycetota bacterium. Lineage (GTDB taxonomy): Bacteria > Actinomycetota > Actinomycetes > Propionibacteriales > Nocardioidaceae > Nocardioides. Next base: position 180,294 of record CAWJLX010000008.1, read on the forward strand.
GGCACGTCCCCGAGGGGTTGACCGCGGCCCGGACGCTCGAGGCGTTCCACGAGCGCACGCCGACCCGCGTGGCCGACACGAGCGTGGCGGTGACGGACTCGGGCGAGCTGCTCGGCTTCGCGATGGTCGTCGGAGACGAGGTGGAGCAGCTCTTCGTCGCACCGGCGGCGCGCGGCACTGACGTGGCCTCCCTCCTGCTCGCCGAGGCCGAGCGCCGGGTCGCCGCCGGTGGGCACCCCGAGGCCTGGCTGGCCGTGGTCGCGGGCAACGCCCGGGCGCGCCGGTTCTACGAGAAGCGCGGATGGCGCGACGAGGGCGACCTGCCGTACGAGGTCAGTGCTGGTGGGAAGACGTTCGTGTCGCCGTGTCGGAGGTATGTGAAGGGGGTCTGAGCTGGCAGACGGAACTCCACTCGAACACCCCCTACGCCGGGGTGCTCTGAATTGAGCTCAAGTCAATCGCCGGCTTGACCGTGACCTTGGCCCACGAGTCGCTGCTGCCCGCACCACCGCCGGCTCAGACCTGCTCGCGGCTCGCTACCGCGGCAGCCACCCGCTCGATCGCCTCCGCGAGAGGCACGCCGTTGTCCTGGCGGCCGTCGCGGTAGCGGAAGCTCACCGCACCCTTCTCGACGTCGTCGTCGCCGGCGATCAGCATGAACGGCACCTTCTGCAGCTGCGCGTTGCGGATCTTCTTCTGCATCCGGTCGTCGGACTCGTCGACCTCGACCCGCAGCCCCTGCGCCTTCATCTGACGCGCGATGTCGAAGAGGTAGTCGTTGTGGCGCTCGGCGATCGGGATGCCCTGCACCTGGACGGGCGCCAGCCAAGGCGGGAACGCCCCGGCGTAGTGCTCGACCAGGACGCCGATGAACCGCTCGATCGAGCCGAACTTGGCCGAGTGGATCATCACCGGCTGCTGGCGGGTGCCGTCCGCGGCGACGTACTCGAGGTTGAAGCGATCGGCGGAGGGCTGGTTGAAGTCGTACTGGATGGTCGACATCTGCCAGGTCCGGCCGATGGCGTCGCGCGCCTGCACCGACACCTTGGGGCCGTAGTAGGCGGCGCCGCCGGGGTCGGGCACGAGCTCCAGACCGGACTCCTCGCACACCTTGCGCAGCACCTCGGTGGCCATCTCCCAGTCCTCGTCGGAGCCGATGAACTTGTCCGGCTTGGAGTCGTCGCGGGTGGAGAGCTCGAGGTAGAAGTCGTTCAGCCCGAAGTCGCGGAAGAGGCCGAGGCAGAAGTCCAGGAGGTGCCTGATCTCGTCCGGCGCCTGCTCGGCGGTGACGTAGGAGTGGGAGTCGTCCTGGGCGAACCCGCGGACCCGGGTCAGCCCGTGCACGACGCCCGACTTCTCGTGCCGGTAGACCGAGCCGAACTCGAAGAGCCGCAGCGGCAGCTCGCGGTAGGAGCGCTGGCGGGAGCGGTAGATCAGGTTGTGCATGGGGCAGTTCATCGCCTTGAGGCGGTAGTCCATCCCGTCCACGTCGAGCGCCGGGAACATGCCCTCGCCGTAGTAGGGCAGGTGCCCCGAGGTGTAGAAGAGCCCCTCCTTGGCGATGTGGGGGGTGCCGACGTACTCGAACCCCTCCTCGATGTGCCGCTGGCGGACGTAGTCCTCCATCTCGCGCTTGATGACTCCGCCCTTGGGGTGGAAGACCGGAAGTCCCGACCCGATCTCGTCCGGGAACGAGTAGAGGTCGAGCTCGCGGCCCAGCTTGCGGTGGTCGCGCCGCTCGGCCTCCTCGATCCGGTGGAGGTGCTCCTCGAGCGCCTCCTTGGTCTCCCAGGCGGTGCCGTAGATGCGCTGGAGCTGCTTGTTCTTCTCGTCGCCGCGCCAGTACGCCGCGGCGCTGCGCATCAGCTTGAAGGCGGGGATCCGCTTGGTGGTGGGCAGGTGCGGCCCACGGCACAGGTCGGACCACTTGGCCTCGCCGCTGCGTCCGATGTTGTCGTAGATGGTGAGCTCACCGGCACCGACCTCGACGCTCGCGCCTTCGGTGTCGGCGGCCCCGGCTCCGCCCTTGAGGCCGATCAGCTCGATCTTGTAGGGCTCGTCCTTCAGCTCGTCTAGGGCGTCGGCGTCGGTGGTGACGCGACGCTCGAAGCGCTGGTTCTCCTTGATGATCTTGCGCATCGCGGACTCGATCTTGACCAGGTCCTCGGGGACGAACGGGGTCTCGACGTCGAAGTCGTAGTAGAAGCCGTTGTCGATCGGCGGGCCGATGCCGAGCTTGGCCGCGGGAAACAGCTGCTGAACCGCCTGCGCCATCACGTGGGCGGTCGAGTGGCGCAGGATGTCGCGCCCGTCTGCGCTGTCGATGGCCACGCCCTCGACCTCGTCGCCGTCGCCGAGCTCGTACGCCAGGTCCTTGAGCCCGCCGCCCACGCGAGCAGCGATCACGTCGGCGTCGTCGCGGAACAGCTCCCAGGCCTTGGTGCCGGCCGTGACCGTGGTCTCCGCACGCTGATCGGCGTGGATGCGGACGACCTTGATGTCGGACACGGGAGCTCCTTCGAGGGTGGGACGGATGTCCCGGCCGATGCTATCGGCCGTGCCCTGCCCCGCTCACCCGGGTTTCTGCCTCATGCCTCCGTGTCGATGGCCAGCTCCAGCTCCCGGATCGAGGCGGCGGGTGGCGAGCTCGTACGCCGCCGGGTCGGGCTTGGCCACCCCGACCTCGTGGCTGTAGACGATGTCGTCGGTGATGTCCTCGAAGCCGTAGGGGCGCTCCCGCTCACGTGCGCCGGGGCCGGAGTTCCCCCGACGTCGAACACCACTGCCTTGATCGCCATGGACCCAGCCTGCCGCGCCTCCGCGGTCCCCGGCGAGTCAGGGGTGCCGGGCGGCCGGTGGCAGGTCCTCCCACGACGCCGCGGCCGCGTGCCGCGGGTCCTCGGGCAGCTGGACCACCTGCTCCCGGCACCACGTCGACACCTCGCGGCTGCCGTCGAGCACGCTGTCGCGGAAGGCCTGCCAGGGCTCCCAGCGCGCCTCGGCCACCTCCTCGGGGTCGGGTGCCACGGCCGTCGCCGCGGTGCCGATGTAGACGGGGCACATCTCGTTCTCGACCACCCCGTCCTGCTCGGCGCGGTAGCGGAAGCGCGGCAGCACCAGGCGCAGGTCGTCGACCGTCATGCCCAGCTCCTGGCGGACGCGTCGGCGTACGGCGTCGTCGAGCGACTCCCCCGGCGCGGGGTGCCCGCAGCAGCTGTTGGTCCACACACCGGGGAAGGTGCGCTTGTGCAGGGCACGCTGGGTCACCAGCACGGCGCCGTCGGCATCGAACAGGTAGCACGAGAAGGCCAGGTGCAGGGGCGTGCTGGCGTCGTGGACCCCCGCCTTGTCGGCCGTGCCCACCGCGCGGCCGTCCTCATCGAGCAGGACCACGGACTCCGAGGACCGGGCCGAGGCGGACGTCCCGCTCACGCGGACACAGCCATCGGCCGGGCCAGCTGGTTGACCGCGGCGGAGAAGACCCAGGGAAGGCGCTCTGCGGCGGGCACCAGCCGTCGACGCAGGGCCTGGTGCTCGGTGGCGAGCAGCAGCGCATGCGTCAGGATCTCCTGGCGCCGTCCGAGGCGACGCGCCTGCCGCTCGTAGCGGTCGGGACGGTCGGCGGCCAGGCAGGCCACGGCGGCGCGTGCCTGGGCGAGACCCAGCGAGAGGCCCTCCCCCGTGAGTGCGTCGATGTAGCCGGCGGCATCGCCCACCAGCAGTGCCCGCCCTGTGGATCGTGCGCGCACCCGCTGGCGGAGCGGGCCCGCACCCCGCACCCGCGACCGCTCGCCCACGAGTCGTTCGCTCAACAGGGGGAAGCCGGCCAGGAGGTCGTCGAAGCTCGAGCCGGCCTCGGACAGGATCGCCACGCCGACGAGGTCGTCGCCGACGGGAGTCACGTAGGCCTCGGCATGTGCGGACCAGTGCACCTCGACAAAGGACGACCAGGGCTGCTGCTGCACGTGGCAGCGCAGGCCGAAACGGCGCTGACGGCTCGGGCGGGCGGTGGCCTCCAGACCGAGGAGGCGACGGGTCGGTGAGTGCAGGCCGTCGGCTGCGACCAGGTAGCGAGCGCGTTCGCCGTCCACCTCGACGTGGTCCTCCGTGACACGCACACCGGCGACCGGCCGCGGCTCGACAGCGATGCCGGCCTCGGCCAGCCGGTCGGCGAGCGCTGCGTGCAGCACCGTGCGTCGTACGCCACGACCCGGCCCCGCAGCGAAGGGTGCCGAGACTCCCGTGCCAGCGTCCGCGACGTCGAGGTAGCGGATGCCGGCCAGCTCGTGGCCACGCGGGTCCACGCCGAGGACGCCCAGCTCGGCCACTGCCCCCGGCATCAGGCCCTCGCCGCAGGCCTTGTCGATGGGTCCGGTCCGGGGCTCGCGCACGACCACGTCGAGCCCGGCGCGGTGGGCGTGCAGGGCCACCGCCATGCCGACGGGACCACCACCGGCGACGACGAGGTCACGCACCGGCTGCCTCCTGCGCGCTGGGCAGCGTCGCCAGTGCGGCGTCCTCGGCGAGGATGCGGACCGCGAGCAGGCCGGCGTTCAGGACGGTGAAGACCAGCGCGGTGATCCAGCCGGCGTGCACCAGCGGCAGCGCGAAGCCCTCGACGACCACGGCGACGTAGTTGGGGTGCTTGAACAACGCGTAGGGGCCGCCGCCGACGGCAGGCAGCCCCGGTACGACGATGACGCGGGTGTTCCAGCGGGAACCGAGGGTGGAGATGCACCACCAGCGCAAGGCCTGCGAGGCCACCACCAGGGCCAGCATCGACCACGCCAACAGGGAGGGGACGTCGGGACGGCGCACCCACGCCTCCAGCAGCGCCCCCGCGAGCAGCCCGGTGTGGAGCACCACCATGAACGGGTAGTGGCCCTGACCGGTCTCGATGCCACCGCGCTCGCGGCTCCAGGCGGCGTTGCGGGTGGAGACCACCAGCTCGGCGATGCGCTCGACGCCGACCAGCCCGACCAGCACGGTGAAGGCGATGAGCCCGGTCACGAAGCGGCCTTCAGCAGCACCAGCTCGGAGCAGAAGCCGGGGCCCATCGCAAGCAGCATGCCGTAGCTGCCCGGCTCCGGGGGACGCTCGCGCAGGGTCGACTCCAGCACGTGCAGGACCGACACCGACGAGAGGTTGCCGACGGCGGCCAGGGACTCCCACGTCAGGCGTACGGCCTCGCGCGGCACCTCGAGCGCGTCCTGCAGGGCCTCGATCACCTTGGGGCCACCGGGGTGGCAGACCCACCACCCGATGTCGGCCCGGGTGAGGTCGTGGTCGGCGAGGAACGCGTCGACGTCCCCGCGGAGGTAGCGGGCGACCAGGTCGGGCACCGCGGCGTCGAGCACGATCCGCAACCCGGTGCTGGCGACGTCGAATCCCATGGTGCGCTCGCTGTCGGGGTAGAGCCGGCTGCGGGAGTCCAGCACGTGTGCCACACCGTCCGGACCAGCGTCACCGACGGCGACCACGGCTGCGGCACCGTCACCGAACAGGCCGCTCGCCACGAGGTTGGGGACCGAGACGTCGTCGCGCTGCAGGGTCAGCGAGCACAGCTCCGCCGCGACCAGGACAGCCGTGTCCCCGGGGTGCCCGAGCAGGTAGTCGTGCACCCGGGCGATCCCGGCCGCCCCGGCGACACAGCCGAGCCCGACGAGTGGCACGCGGCGTACGTCCTCGCGCAGGCCGACCACGCCGGCGATCCGCGCGTCCAGCGAGGGCACGGCGAGCCCGGTGACCGTGGCGGTCACGATCAGGTCGACGTCCGAGGGGGTCAGGTCGGCGGCCTTGAGGGCGTCGACCAGGGCCTGCGAGCCCAGCTCGACGGCATGCTCGATGAAGTGGTCGTTGGACTCGCCGAAGTCACCCATCGCGGCGTAGTCCTCGAGAGGAAGGACCGTGTGTCGGCGTTCGACGCCTGCGTTGGCGTGGAAGCGCCTCAGCAGCGCCCGGTCGAGGCTGCGCTGCGAGATCACCTCGGAGAACGCCTCGGTGATCTCGCTCTGGGCATAGGAGTGGGTCGGCAGCGCACTGCGGACGGTGAGGATCTTCATGGTGTCTCCATCATGGGTGACCGGGCCGCGCGGGCGCCGGGGGCCAGGTTGCGGAACAGTCCGGTCGCCAGCCGGGGGTTGATGCGGCCGTCGCCGAGGCCGAGCTCGACAAGGGTGTCGAAGACCCGGGTGTCACGGGCTGCCGCACGGATGCCGGCGTCGACGACGGTGGGTGAGCGTGACAGGCGCGAGGCTGCCCACGTGTGCTTGAGGTGCCTGCCCAGCAGGCGTCGTACGTCGCGGCGGTGCATCTCCCCCGACGCCTCCGTCCGGCCGGCCGCCAGGCAGCGGGCCGCGGTGCGACCGGCACCGATCCCCGTGGCGACCGCGTAGTAGATGCCCTCCCCCGTCATCGGGTTGACGAGTCCGGCGGCGTCCCCGGCCAGCAGGACAGCACCGTCGGGCTGGTGCCAGCGCCACCCGCTCAGCGGCAGGTGGTGGCCTCGCCAGTTCCCGCCCGTGGACGCCGTCCCGGGGATCAGGGTCTCGAGCTGGTCGAGCAGGAGCTTGCGGCTCGGCGTCGACCGGCGGTCCCCGACGCCCGGCAGCAGCTCGCCGTACCCCACGTTGACCAGCCCGTCGCCACGGTCGAAGGCCCAGGCGTACGACGGCTGGTTGCGCTCGCCGTAGCGGATGACCTGCCGCCCGCTCAGCTCGGGCGTCGCCGGGGCGTAGCCGCGGATCGCGATCGCCCGGTCCTGCCGGCGGCGACCGAGCAGGACAGGACGTACGAGCGAGTGGGCGCCGTCGGCACCGACCACCACGCGTGCCGTGATCGTGCCGGAGACCGTCAGGTGCCCGTGCTCGGTCGTGACGGAGCTGACCCGGTGGCGACGCAGGACCGCTCCGGCGGCGACGGCGCGCTCCACCAGGCGAGCGTCGAAGACCTTCCTCGGGACGACACGCACCTCGCGGGCCATGGTGCCCTCGACGCGGGTCCCACCGCGGGAGAGCTCCAGGCGCCTGAGCGGGGCCCAGTCGTCGATGACGTCGCCTGCACCCACCCCGGCGAGCGCGTCCAGCACGTGCGGCGCGATCCCGTCACCGCACGACTTGTCGCGGGGGAAGTCGCTGCGGTCGAGCAGCAGGACGCGCAGGGTCGGATCCTCGGTCAGCGCACCGAGCGCCGCTGACGCTCCTGCGGGGCCGGCGCCGACCACGACGACGTCCCAGGACTCCGGTGCCGTCATCAGCCGACCGCCACCAGCAGGACCGCGTCGACGAGAGCGATGGCGACAGCAGCCAGGAACGGCAACCGATCACGGCCCATGACCACGAGCGCGGACAGCCCGGCGACCACGACGGCGCTGGTCGCAGCAACAGGTAGTGGCGGGGACGCCCCGACCAGCACGACCACGGAGGCCAGGGCCAGCACTGCGGCTGCGACCGGGGCGATCAGCTGCGGCCCGAGCCGGTGCGGCAGCCCACGAACGCCGGTCGCGAGGTCGTCGTCGACGTCGGGCAGCACGTTGACCAGGTGGGCGCCGACGCCGAGCAGGGCGGCACCGACGGGCCACCACCACGGGGGCAGCGAGCCGTCCGCGAGTGCTACGAAGACCGGCAGCCCGCCGAACGCGCCCGCGTAGGGCAGCCAGGACCACACGGTTGCCTTCAGTCCCAGGTTGTAGGCCCACCCGCACGCCACCAGACCGAGCTGGACGAGCCCGGCGACGAGCCCGACGGCAAGGGACAGGACGACGGTCGCCAGGACCGCACCACCGCACGCGATCCGGACGGCGCGCACCGACCCGGCACCCGTCGCGAGCGGCTTGTCCGTGCGCGACGTGGCACGGTCACGCGCCAGGTCGATGAGGTCGTTGCTCCACCCGATCGACAGCTGCCCGGTGAGGACGGCCAGCACGACGAGGACGTTCCTCCAGCCGCCGATCCCCTGCGCGTGGGCGAGAAGACCCGCGAGCACCGTGACGGCCAGGGTCGGGCCGAGGTGCGCGGCGCCGAGCAGGCCACGGACTCCAGCCCCGGGCGGACCCGGCCGGTGAGCGGCCACTGCGGACATGGGATCCCTTCACGTCGGAGCCCCGTACGGGGGGCGAAAGAGCACCCATCCGTGTGCTGCTTCCCACGACGTTACCCGGGGACGCCCGTGGCATGCATCCCCACGGGGTGCACGGTCGCCCGCCTCTGGCTCGCCCCGGAGGGGCCCGCCGATCCCACCACCACCACGACATCGCACGCTGCCCCCTCCGCGATCCGGGCAGTGAGGGAGTGACTGCTGTCGCCCGCATCCGCTCCCACGACGAGGAGGTCGCACCGCGACGAGGCGCGCACGATCGCAGTGCCGACATCCGCGTTCTCCAGACGTACGGCGGCGATCGGTCCGTCCCGCACCTCCTCGACGGCCGCCCGGACCGCATCGTCCTGAGCCGTGCGCGCGCTCCACCGCGCAGCACTGAAGTGTCCGGGGACCTCGTGGATGAGGGGGCCGCGGTGCGGGGGCCACACCGTCAGCACCTCGACCCGCATCCCGACATCGATCGCGTACCGACATCCCCACACCAGTGCGCGAACGCTGCCCACGGAGCCGTCGACGGCGACCAGGCACGTGCGCATGGCGGGGTTGACCGCCCCAACGGTGTCCTCCGCGACATCTGGGACCGAAGGGGGTGTCCGGCTTGACGGCCCGAGGACGCTGCCGAGCGTGGTCATGGGCGTTGCTCCAGTTCAGGGTGGCTGTGTCTCCATCGCAGCACGCTCGCGCCGGTCGCCCCAGTGTCGAAGGTCCCGAAGGGCCCCACCGGAGTGCCCCCTGACCTTCGATGCGGCCGGAGGACGTCGACGTGGGCTCCGGTCAGAGGCGCACGCGCTCGAGATACCGCGGGACGACGGCGTTCCACCCGAGCTCGTCGGCCAGCCGCGTTGCCAGGGCCCGCGCGGAGTCCTCCTCGCCGTGCACGACGTAGGCGGTGTCCGGGGGCTTCATCGCCGACAGCCACTGCACCATCTGCTCGGCGTCCGCGTGCGCGGAATAGGCGTTGGTCATGTGGATCTCCGCCCGCACGGGGACGTAGCGGCCGTGGATCTTGATCTGCTTCTCGCCATCGACCAGAGCACGGCCTCGGGTTCCCGGCACCTGGAAGCCGGTCAGGATCACGCTGTTGCGGGCGCTGGGCAGCTGGTGCACCAGGTGGTGCAGCACCCGACCACCGGTGAGCATCCCGGAGGCCGTCACGATGATGCACGCCTCACCGGGCCGGTTCAGCTTCTCCGACTCCATCGCGCTCGGGGCCAGCCTCAGCTGTGACGGCCGGTACTGCGTGCTGGCCATGGTCACCTCGGGTCGGAGCTGGTGGTCGTGCTCCGCGATCGCCGACGTGTAGACCTCGAGCGCACGCAGGGCCATCGGGCTGTCCACATGCACCGGAACCGATGGGATCCGGCCCTCGGCCTCCAACCGCGCCAGGATCATCAGCAGCACGAATGTGCGGTCCACGGCGAAAGCCGGCATCAGCACGACACCGCCCCGACCGACCGTGCGTGTGATGACGTCGGCCAGGAGATCGTCGTCCTCCGCCTCGTGCAACCGGTCGCCGTAGGTCGACTCCACGACCACGGTGTCGGCATCGTGGGGTGCCTGCGGAGGCAGCAGCAACGGGTGGCCAGGACGGCCGATGTCACCGCTGACGAGCAGTCGGGAGCCCCCGACATCGAGCTCTGCGTAGGCAGATCCGAGGATGTGCCCGGCAGAGCGCAGCTCCAGGCCGACCTCTCCGCCGATCATGATCGGGGTGTCGTGCTCCACCGTCGTGAGCAGGGCGATCGCCTTCTCAGCATCACGGGAGTCGTACAACGGCAGCGCAGGCTTGTGCTTGGAGTAACCCCGCTCGCCGGCATGGACTGCCTCGCTCTCCGCGATGTGCGCCGAGTCACGCAGGATGATTGCAGCCAGGTCTGCGGTATCGGGGGTGCAGTAAGCCGGCCCGTTGAAACCGTTCCTGACCAGGAGCGGGAGGTACCCGCTGTGGTCCAGGTGCGCGTGGGTGATCACCACGGCGTCCACCTTGGCCGGGTCGACGGCGAGCGGCTCCCAGTTGCGCCGGCGCCACAGGCGCTCGCCCTGGAAGAGGCCGCAGTCGACCATGACGCGGAACTCCTCGGTGTCGACGAGGAACTTGCTCCCGGTCACGGTCCGGGCCGCGCCGAGGAACGTCAACGACCTGCGCTCTGTCATCGCGGATCCTCCCTCTCGCACCTGGCGTGTTCTCAGCCTCTGTGCTCACCGGGAGGCAGCGACAGAGGCGTTGGTCCCGATGTCGTGACACGCCGCGGTAGGTTCCAGACCCGTCAAGGTCTGCCGGCGAGCGCTTGACCAGGACCGAAACGAGCCAACGTGTCAGATCTGCTGGTGCCTGCGCTCTGTGCCGCAGCCATCTTCGTTCTGGCGGCGTCGGCTCAAGCGGCTACCGGGTTCGGGCTGGCGCTGGTCGCGGTGCCGCTGCTGGCTCTCGTCGTCGACCCTGTCGCCGCGGTCGTTGCCACTACAACGGTCGGGATGGTGCTGACAGGTGTCACGGCGACGCGTGAATCCGCGCACATTGATCGGGCCACGGCGAGCACCTTGGCGTGGACGGGGATCGTGGGGATGCCGATCGGCCTGCTGGCCCTGATCCTTCTTCCACCGGATCAGCTCGTCCTGCTGGTGGCAGCGGTGTTGCTCGTGCTGGTCGTTGTGCTCGCCAACAACGTGCGGGTCCCCATCACCAGGCCCACGTTGTGGACCGCGGGTGCCATGAGTGGAGCTCTGTTGACCGCGACCGGGATGAACGGGCCGCCACTCGTCGTGGCCCTGGACGGTGCACGGATGTCACCGCGACGCTTCAGGGCAACTCTCCAGGTCACCTTCTGCGTGCAGGATGTCGTCGCTGTGCTGGGCTTCGCGCTGATCGGCAAGCTCTCCGTCCTGGCTTTCGCGATCACCGCCGGCGGCCTGGCCGGCGTCCCGATCGGCTGGTGGCTCGGGGACCGAGCCTTCCGGGCGATAGCCGAGCAGACGTTTCGTCGACTGGTCCTGACAGGCCTCGTGTGCACTGCACTGGTTGCGGCGGCCAAGGTCCTCCTCTGAGCCGTACCCGGCCAGTCGCAGACCAGCTCGTCGGGCCCGCCTGCTGGCAGGGGCGACCGAAATCAGAACCGCCTCCGAGCTGCTGTCTTCGCAGGTCAGAGGCGGTCGTGTGCTCGGTGGGCGATACTGGGTTCGAATCTTATTCCAGCGTATGCGGCGATACTGGACAAAAGCGGCGAGAACGCCCCTGACCTGCGAAAACAACATCCTGTATCGCTCAGGCGCGTGGACAGAAGCACGCATGTTTTGCCATCCTAGTTGCACGTTGTTGCACGAACGAGGGGAGCGGACATGCCACGCAGGCGCGGATTCGGTGCGATCAGGAAGCTTCCCAGCAAGCGCTATCAGGCGTCCTACCTCGGTCCCGACACGATCCGGCACATGGCCCCGGGCACGTTCGAGACGGCCGAGGATGCCGAGGCGTGGCTTACCGATCGACGCCGCGAGATCAAGAACGAGGACTGGACACCGCCGACCACGAAGCAGCCACTCACCTTCGGGGAGCACGCTGAGCGCTGGCTCACTCACCGCCAGTTGAAGCCGCGAACGCGCTACCACTATCGCAAGATCCTCGACGCGCGGATCTTGCCGACGTTCGGCGACGTTGCGTTGAAGCACGTGACGGCCGACCTGATCGACGACTGGCACTACCGGATGGGCGACTCGACCCCGACCGCCAACGCGCACGCCTACGGCCTGATGAGGACGATCCTCAGCGACGCAGTGCAACGCCGACTGATCGAATGGGACTGCTGCACGAACAGGTGACAGGTTGGGTCACGCAGCCTGAGTGGCTGGCGCGGTCATGATGGTCTCGAACTCGATGGGGGTCAATCGCCCGAGAGCGGCCTGTCGACGACGTCGGTGGTAGGTCCGCTCGATCCAGGTCACGATCGCGATCCGCAGTTCCTGGCGGGTGGCCCAGGAGCGGCGGTCGAGGACGTTCTTCTGGAGCAGGCTGAAGAAGCTCTCCATGGCCGCGTTGTCGCCTGCCGCCCCGACGCGGCCCATCGATCCGACCATGGCGTGGCGGTTGAGCGCGTGGACGAATTTCCGGCTGCGGAACTGGCTGCCGCGGTCGCTGTGCACGATGCAGCCGGCGACGTCACCACCCTCGAACTGGCGGCGAGCGACGGCGTTGTTGAGCGCCGCCACTGCGAGTCGGGACTTCATCCTGTCGCTGATGGAGTAGCCGACGATCCGGTTGGAGTAGGCGTCCTTGATCGCGCAGACGTAGAGCTTGCCCTCGCCGGTGCGGTGCTCGGTGATGTCGGTGAGCCACAACTCGTTCGGGGCATCGGCGGTGAACTCGTGCCGGACCCGTCCTTTATCGTCGACCACGGCGCACAGGTCGTCGTGGACCGGCGGGCCGGGCTTCTTGGCCTTCCCCGCTTGGGCTTCCCGAATACCAACCACCAGCCCGCTGCGGGCAGATCCGCCATGCGGTCGCTCAGCCATCGGCTCGCAGGCGTCCGGGCCTCATCGACCAGGAACCGGTAGCCGAACTCGGGGTCATCGCGGTGGGCGTCGAACAGGGCGTTCGCGCGGTAGGCCTCGCTCGAGTCGGCGTCGGTGACCGGGCTGGCCAGCCAGCGGTAGTAGGGCTGGCGGGCGATCTTGAGCACCCGGCACGTCACCGCGACAGGAAGTCTGATCGGCGTCCTGGCGGCCAGCTCGCGGACGAGCGGGTACATCATTTCCCGGCAGGTTCGCCTGCGACAGATACGCCGCCGCGCGGCGCAGGACCTCGTTCTCCTGCTCCAGCAGCC
>CAWJLX010000009.1:0-145671 GCA_963843815.1 uncultured Actinomycetota bacterium
GCGGGCGTTGCCGACGTAGGCGCGCAGGGAGTCCTCGAGCCCGAACCAGCCGGCGACCCGGTCGCGGAGACCCATGAGCTCGGCCAGCACGAAGGAGGCCCCGATCGCGGAGATCAGGGCGATCAGGCGAGGGGCGTTGTTCTGGATCAGGCGACGGTAGGCCACCCGCTCCAGCACCAGGGCGACGGATGCCGACATCGCCATCGCCGCCAGCAGCGCCGCGAGGAGGACCCCGATGGCCTTGATCGTGCTCACGTCGCTGTCCCCGGCGAGGAGCATCGCGGTCCACAGCGCGGCGAAGGTGCCGTACATGAAGACCTCGGAGTGGGCGAAGTTGATCAGCTGGAGGACGCCGTAGACCATGGTGTAGCCCAGCGCGATGAGTGCATAGATGGCGCCGAAGGCGAGACCGGTCACGGTCAGCTCAGCAAAGTTGCCGAACAGGAAATCGAAGTTCACCGAACCTCCAGATCAGGAGCGGGGTGGCATCGAGATGCGGCCGGGGGAACCAGTCCCCCGGCCGTATCTCGTGGTCGAACTACGTGATGCTCAGCTTCACTCGATCTCGGAGTCGGAGACGATCTCCCCACCGGTGACCTTGTAGGCGTAGACCTTCACATCGGCCGGCTCGCCCTTCTCGTCGAAGGTGAGCTGCTTGGTCACGCCCTGCTCGTCGTAGTCGTTGACGAACGCGAGCATGTCCTCGCGGTTGTCGATGCCCTCGGCGATGCCGTCGAGGAAGATCGACGCCGCGTCGTAGGCCTCGGCGGCGTAGGTGCCCGGGGCACCACCGAACTCGGCCTCGTAGGCAGCGGCGAACTCGGCCACGGCCGGGTCCTCGGCAGGGATGCAGGGGCAAGTGATGATGGTGCCCTCGGCCGCGGCCTTGGCCCCGTCGAGGTAGCCCGGGTCCTTCACGCCGTCGGCGACGACGAACGTGCCCTCGAAGCCCGAGGAGCGCAGCTGGCGCACGATCAGTGCCGCCTCGGCGTAGTAGCCACCGAAGAAGACGGCGTCGGCCTTGGAGGAACGGACCTTGGTCACCGAGGCACTGAAGTCGGTCTGGCCGGTCTGGATGGTGTCTGTGTCGACAACCGCGTCGCCGAGGTCGTTCTTGACGATGTCGGCCAAGCCGGCGCCGTACTCGGACGCGTCGTCCATCACGAAGACGGACTTCGCGCCGACGGTGTCCTGGATGTAGCGCGCAGCGGCCGGACCCTGCGTGGCGTCGTTGCCGAGGACCCGGTGGAAGGTCTCCCACCCGTTGTCGGCGAGCGCCGGGTTCGTCGCGGACGGGCTGATGGTCGGCAGGCCGGCCTCGGCGAAGATCGGGCCGGCGGCAGCGGACTCACCCGAGAAGGCCGGGCCGACGATGCCGATGATGGCGTCGTTGCCGGCTGCTTCGGTGGCGAGCGACGGAGCCTGGTCGGGGCTGCCCTGGGAGTCGATCTTCTCGTAGCCGACCTCGCACTCCGCGTCAGCGTTGTACTGGTCGATGGCGAGCTGGGCACCGTTGATGATCGGCTCGCCGAGGCCGGCTGCGGGGCCGGTCTGGGGTCCGAAGAACGCGAGCGTCAGGTCGCAGGCGGCGCCGCCGTCTCCGCCACTGCTGCTGCCACCACCGTCACCGTCGTCGGTGGTGCCGCAGGCACTCAGAGCAAGTCCCGCCGTGGCGATCAGCGCGACGATCGCGCGCTTGGGCCTCGAGGTGTGCAACATGGGTCCTCCGTCATAATTCGGGCCATGCTGAATGCGCATGGTCGGGTGGACGGAAACCTAGCACCACAAATGTGCGCCGGATCACTGTTGCGGCCGCAGTTTCCGTGCCGTGACGCATTTGTGACGCAACCTTGGCCTGCGGTGCGTTGACACACCCGCGAATGTCCCCGGGAACGGGGCTCGCCACGCGTGGGGCGCGGTCTAGACCTCGGTGACGCCGTGCTCGACGACGCCGTCGGCGACCTGCTTCATGGACAGGCGCAGGTCCATCGCCGTCTTCTGGATCCACCGGAAGGCGTCGGGCTCGTTGAGCCCGAGCTTCTCCTGCAGGACGCTCTTGGCCCGCTCGACCGACTTGCGGGTGGCCAGCGACTCCTGGAGGTCGGAGACCTCGCGCTCCAGCACCGTGATCTCGGCGTAGCGGCTCACCGCCATCTCGATGGCCGGCACCAGATCGCCTCGCTGGAACGGCTTCACGAGGTAGGCCATGGCTCCCGCGTCGCGCGCTCGCGCGACCAGGTCGCGCTGGGAGAAGGCGGTGAGGATGACGACAGGCGCGATGCGCTCGCTCGCGATGGCCTCGGCGGCGGCGATGCCGTCGAGCACGGGCATCTTCACGTCGAGGATCACCAGGTCGGGCCGCAGCTCGCGAGCCAGGTCGATCGCCTTCTGGCCGTCGCCGGCCTGGCCGACCACGTCGTAGCCCTCCTCGCCGAGCATCTCGGCGAGATCCATCCGGATGAGGGCCTCGTCCTCGGCGATCACGACGCGGCGGACGTCGGAGGTGGGGCTGGAGTCGTCGGGCTGCGTCACGGGGGCAAGGTTAGTCGGGTACCGTTTCTCCCAGGTCGGCCCCGGTAGACCAACGGCAGAGTCGATGCTCTCAAACAGCATTCAGTGTGAGTTCGAATCTCACCCGGGGCACCACGATTCCCCTCGCGGGCGGTGGTCAGCGCGAACGGCGGTAGGCCGGCGCGGCCCCGTCGATCGCGTCGCCCATCCGGTGGATGCGCAGCGCGTTGGTGGAACCAGGGATGCCGGGCGGGCTCCCCGCGATGAGGACCACGAGGTCGCCCTTCGTGACCCTGCCGATGTGCAGGAGGGCCTCGTCGATCTGCCGCACCATCTCGTCGGTGTGCTCGACCTCCGCGCCCTGGAAGGTCTCGACACCCCACGTGAGGGCCAGCTGCGAGCGCGTCCGCGCATGCACCGTGAAGGCCAGGATCGGGATGGAGCCGCGATAGCGGGAGAGCCGCTTGGCCGAGTCACCGCTGACCGTGAAGGCGACGACGTACTTGGCTCCGACGGACTCGGCCACCTCGGCAGCAGCCTTGGCGACGATGCCGCCGCGTGTCCGAGGCTTCCAGGTGACGGCAGCCATGTGGCTCAGCCCGTGGTCCTCGGTCGACTCAATGATCCGGGCCATCGTCTCCACGGCGACGATGGGGTACTCCCCCACGCTCGTCTCGCCGGAGAGCATGACCGCGTCGGCGCCGTCGAGCACCGCGTTGGCCACGTCGCTCGCCTCAGCGCGCGTCGGCGCCGGAGAGGTGATCATCGACTCGAGCATCTGGGTGGCCACGATGACGGGCTTGGCGTTGCGCCGGGCCTTCTCGGCGATGCGCTTCTGGTGGATCGGCACGTCCTCGAGCGGGCACTCGACGCCGAGGTCGCCGCGGGCGACCATGATGCCGTCGAAGGCGTCGACGATCTCGTCGATGTTGTCGAGGGCCTGGGGCTTCTCGATCTTGGCGATGATGGGCACGGAGATGCCCTCCTCGCGCATGATCACGCGCACGTCCTCGGCGTCGCTGGCGCTGCGCACGAAGCTGAGCGCGATGAAGTCCACGCCGAGCTTGAGGGCCCATCGCAGGTCGTCGGTGTCCTTCTCCGACAGCGCCGGGACGGACACGGCGACACCCGGGAGGTTGATCCCCTTGTTGTTGGACACCTTGCCGGCGACGACGACCTCGGTGACGACGTCGGTGTCATCGACCGAGGTCACCCTCAGGCGCACCTTGCCGTCGTCGATGAGCAGCGGGTCGCCCACCTGCACGTCGCCCGGCAGGCCCTTGTAGGTGGTCCCGCACTGGTCCGCGTCGCCGACGACGTCGCGCGTCGTGATGGTGAACGTCGCGCCCTGCTTCAGCTTCACCGGGCCGTCGCCGAAGGTCTCCAGCCGGATCTTGGGACCCTGCAGGTCGGCGAAGACACCGATGGCGTGACCGGTGTCGTCGGAGGCCTGGCGGACCAACCGGTAGACGGCCTCGTGGTCGGCGTACGACCCGTGGCTCATGTTGAGCCGGGCAACGTCCATGCCGGCATCGACGAGGGCTCGGATCCCCTCCGGCGTGTTCACCGCGGGGCCGAGGGTGCAGACAATCTTGGCTCTTCGCACGTGCTCCAGCCTAGCGGAGGTTGGAACGATCCAAGCAACTACCCGCCGCGTCGGGTCGGTGTGTGGGCCAGGTTCGCAGTGCGGAGAATCCTGCCCCACTCACCGCTCACACGACGAGGGGGCGCTCGTGGGGCTTGATCGGAGCAGGAAGCGCGGTCGAGCCGGTGAGGTAGGCATCGACCGAGGCGGCCGCGCTGCGGCCCTCGGCGATCGCCCACACGATCAACGACTGTCCACGACCCACGTCGCCGGCGACGTAGACGCCCGGCACGGAGGCGGCGTACGACTCGTCGCGGCGCACGTTGCCGCGCTCGTCGAGCTCCACGCCGAGCTGCTCGATCAGACCCGGCCCGTCCGGGCGAGTCCGTTCCGGCCCGACGAAGCCCATGGCCAGCAGCACCAGCTGGGCCGGGATCTCGCGCTCGGTGCCCTCGATCGGCTGGAACTTCGCGTCGACCTCGATCAGCCTCAGGGACGCGACGTTGCCGTCGCCGTCACCGAGGAACTCCTGGGTCGAGACCGCGTAGACCCGGTCGCCGCCCTCCTCGTGGGCCGAGGAGACGCGGAACGTCATCGGGTAGGTCGGCCACGGCTGCCCGGCGGGGCGCTCCTCCCCGGGCTGCGGCATGATCTCGAGCTGGGTGATCGAGCGTGCGCCCTGACGGATCGACGTACCGAGGCAGTCGGCGCCGGTGTCGCCGCCACCGATGATGACGACGTCCTTGTCGGTGGCGAGGATCTGGTCCGAGCCGTCGGAGGTCGGGGCCTCGCCCAGCGAGGCGCGGTTGGACTGGGGCAGGAACTCCATGGCCTGGTGGATGCCGCCCAGCTCGCGGCCGGGCACCGGGAGGTCGCGGGCGTCGGTCGCGCCCATCGCGAGCACGACGGCGTCGTAGCGGGCGAGGAGCTGCGGACCGGTGAGGGACCCGCCGACATCGACACCGGCACGGAAGACCGTCCCCTCGCGACGCATCTGGTCGAGGCGCCGGTCGAGGTGCTTCTTCTCCATCTTGAACTCGGGGATGCCGTAGCGCATCAGGCCCCCGATCTTGTCCGCCCGCTCGTAGACCGCCACCGTGTGGCCGGCCCGGGTGAGCTGCTGGGCGGCGGCAAGACCGGCGGGACCGGAGCCGATCACGGCCACGGTCTTGCCCGAGAGCCACTCCGGCGGCTGCGGTCGGACGTAACCCGAGCCCCAGGCCCGGTCGATGATCGAGACCTCGACGTTCTTGATGGTGACCGGATCCTGGTTGATGCCCAGGACGCACGCCGTCTCGCACGGCGCCGGGCACAGCCGACCCGTGAACTCCGGGAAGTTGTTGGTCGCGTGGAGGCGATCCATCGCGCCGTCCCAGTCGTCACGCCAGACCAGGTCGTTCCACTCCGGGATGATGTTGCCCAGCGGGCAGCCCTGGTGGCAGAACGGGATGCCGCAGTCCATGCAGCGCCCGGCCTGGGTGTTGATGATCGGCAGCAGCGCCCGGCCGATGCCGTCGGGGTAGACCTCGTTCCAGTCCTGGACGCGCTCGGCGACCTCACGTCGCGAGGCGACCTCACGACCGTGCTTCAGGAAACCCTTGGGATCAGCCATCCTGCGTCACCTTCTTCATGTGGGAGCGTCGCGGCTCGCGATCGGACGACTCGTGCTCGAGGTGCTCACCCATGGAGCACCTCCATGATCCGTGCGTTGGCCTCGTCCTCGTCGAGTCCCTCCTCGAGGGCCTCGTGGCGAGCCTCCAGCACGAGCTTGAAGTCGCTCGGCATGACCTCGGTGAAGCGGGCGAGTGCCGCATCCCAGTCGGCCAGCAGGGCTGCGGCGATCGCGGACCCGGTCTCCTCGGCGTGCTGCTCGACGAGCGACCTGAGCTCGTCGGCGGCCTTGCCCGTCACGGGAGCCAGCTCGACCATCTCGGAGTTGACCCGGGACTCGTCGAGGTCCAGGACGAACGCGTAGCCGCCGGACATGCCGGCCGCGATGTTGCGACCCGTCGGACCGAGCACGACGACGACGCCGCCGGTCATGTACTCGCAGGCGTGGTCCCCCACGCCCTCGACCACGGCGCTCGCACCGGAGTTGCGGACGCAGAACCGCTCGCCGGCACGTCCGCTCAGGAAGATCTGTCCCGAGGTGGCGCCGTAGCCGATGGTGTTGCCCGCGATGATCTGCTCGCCTGCCGCGAAGGTCGCGGCACGGTCCGGGCGCACGATCAGCCGACCCCCCGACAGGCCCTTGCCGACATAGTCGTTGGCGTCGCCCTCCAGGCGGAGCGTGATCCCGCGCGGCACGAAGGCACCGAACGACTGTCCGGCCGAACCGGTCAGGGTGATGTCGATGGTGCCGTCGGGCAGGCCCTCGCCCCGGTAGCGCTTGGTGACCTCGTGGCCCAGCATCGTGCCGACGGTGCGATTGACGTTGCGGATCGTCACCTGTGCGCGGACCGGCTCGCCGGACTCCAGGGCCGGCGCCGCGATGGCGATCAGCTCGTTGTCGAGCGCCCGGTCCAGGCCGTGGTCCTGCGTCTTGGTGTTGCGCAGGTCCTGGTCCGCGAACTGGCCGAACTCACCGTGCCGGGCGGCCTGGTGCAGGATCGGGGTGAGGTCGAGCCCCGAGGCCTTCCAGTGGTCGATCGCCTCCGCGATGTCCAGGGTGCCGACCTGGCCGATCGCCTCGTCGAGGCTGCGGAAGCCCAGCTGCGCCAGCAGCTCGCGCACCTCTTCGGCGATGAACTGGAAGAAGTTCACGACGTGGTCGGCCTGGCCGTTGAAGCGCTCGCGCAGGACAGGGTTCTGCGTCGCCACGCCCACCGGGCAGGTGTCGAGGTGACAGACCCGCATCATGATGCAGCCGCTGACGACCAGCGGCGCGGTCGCGAAGCCGAACTCCTCCGCACCGAGCAGGGCGGCGATGATCACGTCGCGTCCGGTCTTGAGCTGGCCGTCGGCCTGCACCACGATCCGGTCACGCAGCCCGTTGAGGAGCAGGGTCTGCTGGGTCTCGGCGAGGCCGAGCTCCCACGGACCGCCCGCGTGCTTGAGCGAGGTCAGCGGCGAGGCGCCGGTGCCGCCGTCGTGCCCGGAGACGAGCACGACGTCGGCGTGGGCCTTGGACACACCCGCCGCGACCGTGCCGATGCCGACCTCGGACACGAGCTTCACGTGGACCCGCGCCGACGGGTTGGCGTTCTTGAGGTCGTGGATCAGCTGGGCCAGGTCCTCGATCGAGTAGATGTCGTGGTGCGGCGGCGGACTGATCAGGCCCACGCCGGGCGTCGAGTGCCGGGTCTTGGCGACCCACGGGTAGACCTTGTGGCCGGGCAGCTGGCCGCCCTCGCCGGGCTTGGCGCCCTGCGCCATCTTGATCTGGATGTCGTCGGCGTTGGTCAGGTACTCGGAGGTGACCCCGAAGCGACCCGACGCCACCTGCTTGATCGACGAACGGCGCTCCGGGTCGTACAACCGGTCGGCGTCCTCGCCGCCCTCACCGGTGTTGGACTTGGCGCCCAGCCGGTTCATCGCGATCGCGAGGGTCTCGTGGGCCTCCTGGCTGATGGAGCCGTAGGACATCGCACCCGTGGAGAAGCGCTTCACGATGTCGGAGACCGGCTCGACCTCGTCGATGTCGACGGGCTCGCGGACCCCGTCCTTGAAGGTGAACAGTCCGCGCAGGGTCATCAACCGCTGCGACTGCTCGTTCACCCGGTCGGTGTACTGCTTGAAGACGTCGTAGCTGCCGGTGCGCGTCGAGTGCTGCAGCCGGAACACGGTCTCGGGGTCGAACAGGTGCGGCTCGCCCTCGCGGCGCCACTGGTACTCCCCGCCGATGGTCAGCTCGCGGTGCGCCGGCGCGATGCCGCCGCGCGGGTAGGCGATCGCGTGGCGGCGGGCCACCTCCTCGGCGATCGTCGCCAGCTCGATGCCGCCGAGCTTGGCCGCCGTGCCCGTGAAGTAGCGCTCGATGACGTCCTGGGACAGTCCGACGGACTCGAAGATCTTGGCGCCGGTGTAGGACGCGACCGTGGAGACGCCCATCTTGGACATCACCTTGAGCACGCCCTTGCCGAGCGCCTTGATCAGGTTGGCGACCGCCTTCTCGGGGTCGACCGTCACGTAGTAGGCCTCGCGCGCGAGGTCCTCGACCGACTCCATGGCGAGGTAGGGGTTGACCGCGGCCGCGCCGTAGCCGACCAGCAGTGCGACGTGGTGCACCTCGCGCACGTCACCGGACTCGACCAGCAGCCCCACCTGGGTGCGGGTCTTCTCGCGGACCAGGTGGTGGTGCACGGCTCCGGTGAGCAGCAGCGACGGGATCGGTGCGAGGTCGGCGGTGGAGTGGCGGTCGGACAGCACGATGATCCGGGCCCCGTCGGCGATCGCCGCGGAGACCTCGGCGCACAGCTCGTCGAGGCGCGCGGAGAGGGCCTCCCCTCCCCCGGCGACGTCGTACAGACCGCGCACGATGTGGACCTGGAAGCCCGGCATGTCGCCGTTGCGGTTGATGTGCCGGATCTTGGCCAGGTCGTCGTTGGAGAAGACCGGGAAGGGGAGCACGATCTGACGACAGGAGGCGGGCGTCGGCGCGAGCAGGTTGGCCTCGGGACCGATCGACCCGCTCAGGGAGGTGACCAGCTCCTCGCGGATCGCGTCGAGGGGCGGGTTGGTCACCTGGGCGAACAGCTGGGAGAAGTAGTCGAACAGCAGGCGCGGCTTGTCGCTGAGGGCCGCGATCGGGGTGTCGGTGCCCATCGAGCCGAGCGCCTCGCCACCGGTGTTGGCCATCGGGCTCAACAGCACCCGCAGCTCCTCCTCGGTGTAACCGAAGATCTGCTGGCGGCGGGTGACGGAGGCGTGCGTGTGCACGATGTGCTCGAGGTCGTCGATGTCGTCGAGGTGGATCTGGCCGGCGTGCAGCCACTCGTCGTAGGGCTGCTCGGAGGCGAGCTGGCTCTTGATCTCCTCGTCCTCGATGATCCGGTGCTCCTCGGTGTCGACGAGGAACATCCGACCGGGCTGCAGGCGGCCCTTGCGCACCACGGTGGCGGGGTCGAGGTCGAGCACCCCCACCTCGGAGGCGAGCACCACGAGGCCGTCGTCGGTGACCCAGTAGCGCGAGGGGCGCAGGCCGTTGCGGTCCAGCACCGCGCCGATCTGGGTACCGTCGGTGAACACGACACAGGCCGGCCCGTCCCACGGCTCCATGAGCGCCGCGTGGAACTCGTAGAAGGCGCGGCGCTGGGCGTCCAGCTCGCGATGGTTCTCCCACGCCTCGGGGATCATCATCAGCACCGCGTGGGGCAGCGAGCGCCCCGCCAGGTGCAGCAGCTCGAGGACCTCGTCGAAGGATGCCGAGTCCGACGCCCCCGGCGTACAGATCGGGAAGATCCGCTCGAGGTCGCCCGGGATCAGGTCGCTCTCGAGCAGGGCCTCGCGTGCCCGCATCCAGTTGCGGTTGCCCATCACGGTGTTGATCTCGCCGTTGTGGGCGATGAACCGGAATGGGTGCGCCAGCGGCCAGCTCGGGAAGGTGTTGGTGGAGAAGCGCGAGTGCACGACCGCCATCGCCGAGGCGATCCGCGCGTCGGTCAGGTCGGGGAAGACATGGTCGAGCTGGTCGGTCGTGAGCATGCCCTTGTAGACCAGGGTGCGCGAGGACAGCGAGGGGAAGTACACCTCGGTCTCGGACTCGGCACGCTTGCGCAGGCAGAAGGCCAGGCGCTCCAGCCCCATGCCGCTGACCCGCGCGCCCTTGCCGACCACGAACAGCTGGGCGAAGGTCGGCATGACGCTGCGCGCGGTCGCGCCGAGCGTGGAGTCGTCGACCGGGACCTCGCGCCACCCGAGGACGGTCAGGCCCTCCTCGTCGGCGATCTCCTCGATCCGCTGCCGAGTCGCGGCGACCGCGTCGGCGTCGCCGGGCAGGAACGCCGTGCCGACGGCGTACGACCTGGCCGGGGGCAGCTCGAAGTCGGTGACCTCGCGCAGGAACGCGTCGGGCACCTGGAGCAGGATCCCGGCGCCGTCACCGGAGTTGACCTCGGCGCCCGCGGCGCCGCGGTGGTCGAGGTTGCGCAGGGCGGTGAGGGCCTTGGCCACGATGTCGTGGCTGGCCTCACCGGTGAGGGTCGCCACCATGGCGACACCGCATGCGTCCTTCTCGTAGCGAGGGTCGTAGAGACCCTGGGGAGAAGGGAAGTTCGGCGGGAACGCGTGTGCCAGGGACACTGGTTCTCCCGTCGTCGTCTCGCCGCGATCGGGACGAGTCCCGGGCAGGCAGAGGGGTGGGTGTTACCGCTGGGGACGACGTTGGCCCGAGCGAGACGCGAATCTATCACCGGCGGATGCGTCCGGTGCGGCGGGTTTCAGGCCGTGGGATCGGTCGTGGACCGGGCGTCAGCGTCCGGCGCGTCCGACGCGGCGTCGGATTCCGTGTCGGCCTCAACGTCGGCCTCCGCGTCCGACTCCACGTCCTTCGTGCGCACGATCTCCTCGCGGCCCGGGTGACGCCTGGCGGACCAGGCGAAGAAGAGCGCAGCACCCACGAAGAGCACGATCGAGGTCCACACGTTGAGCCGCAGGCCGAACACGTCGTTCATCTGGACGTCGTCGATGCGCAGGTTCTCGATCCAGGCGCGACCCGCGGTGTAGAGCATCACGTAGAGGGCCGCCACCCGGCCGTGACCGAGGCGGAAGCGACGGTCCAGCCAGATCAGCAGGGCGAAGGCAGCCAGGTTCCACAGGCACTCGTAGAGGAAGGCCGGGTGGAAGGTCGCCACGTCGAGGTACTGCGCGGGCCGGTGCGCGACGTCGATCTCGAGACCCCACGGCAGGTCGGTCGGCCGACCGTAGAGCTCCTGGTTGAACCAGTTCCCCCAGCGCCCCAGCGCCTGCGCGACCAGCACCCCGGGCGCGAGGGCGTCCAGCAGTGGCAGCAGCTTGATGCCTCGCAACCGCGCCCCGATCCACAGCCCGAGGATCCCGAGCGCGACGGCACCCCAGATGCCGAGGCCACCGCGCCAGACGTACAACGCGGTCACCGGGTTCTTGCCCTCACCGAAGTAGAGGTGCCAGTCGGTGATGACGTGGTAGAGCCGACCGCCGACGAGGCCGAACGGCACTCCCCAGATCGCCAGGTCGCTGATCTCACCCGGCTTGCCGCCGCGGGCGACCCAGCGCCGCTCGCCCAGCCAGATCGCGAAGACGATGCCGAGGATGATGCAGAGCGCGTAGCCGCGGATCGGGACCGGTCCGATGTGCCACACGCCCTGCGACGGGCTCGGGATCGACATCAGGGTCACCAGTGGGGACGGAACAGACAGCATGGGGAGCATCATCCTTCGTCGAGCAACATCGTGACGTCGCGGGCCAGCTGTGCCTGCGACACGTCCTGGTCCCACATCATGGGGGTCTCGTCTGCGGCGTCGATCGCCATCACCCGGGTGCCGTGGGTGACTTCGTAGCCGCCGCTGGGCAGCTTCTCCCCCTGGTCGACGGCCACCGCCATGCTGAGGGCGACCTCGACGATGTCGTCGAGGTCGCCGGTGAGGCCGACGATCGTCGGGTCGAAGGCATCGACGTACTCCTCGACGACGGCTTCGTCGTCGCGCGCCGGGTCCGTGGTCACGAAGACCACGTCGAGCCGGTCCTTCTGGTCGTCGTCGAGCCGGGTGAGGGTGCCGGCCAGGGTCGCCATCACCTGGCCGCAGATGTCAGGACAGTGGGTGTAGCCGAAGAAGACCAGCGTGAGGTCCTTGTCCGTGTCCTCGGTGAGGCTGTACGCCGACCCGTCGGTGTCGACCAACGGTGTCGACGACACCTCGAACGGCGGGTCGAGCGGCGTTCCCGTGAACTCTGCCGGCTCCGCGCCTCCACCACAGGCGGTCAGCAGGCCGAGCAGGGCGAGCGCCAGTGCGGTCCTACCTCTCGCCACGTCGTACGCCCTCAGCCAGGTCCGCGGTCAGCGCCCGCAGCGCCTCCAGTCCCGCAGCCTCGTCGCCGGCGTGGTCGAGGAGGGTCCGGACGAAGGCCGAGCCGACGATGACGCCGTCGGCGAAGGCGGCCACCTCGGCCGCCTGGTCGCCGCTGCTGACGCCGATGCCGACCGCGACCGGGATGTCGCCGCTGGCGCGCACCCGTCCCACGAGGGGGCCGGCGAGGTCGGACGTGGCGTCGCGGGCGCCGGTCACACCCATGACGGCTGCGGCATAGACGAACCCGCGGCTGGCCGCGGCGGTCATCGCGACCCGCGCGTCGGTCGAGCTGGGCGCCACCAGGAACACCTTGTCGAGGTCGTGGGCGTCGGCGGCCGCGATCCACTCGGCGCCGTAGTCGGGAGTGATGTCGGGCGTGATCATGCCGGCGCCCCCGGTGTCGGCGAGGCCGGCGGCCCAGCGCTCCACGCCGTAGCGCTCGATGGGGTTCCAGTAGGTCATCACGAGGGTCGGCACGCCCGTCTCGGCGACGGCCCCGACCACCTCGAGCACGTCCTTGCTGCGGACGCCCGCGTCGAGGGCCTGCTGGGCTGCCGCCTGGATCGTCGGTCCGTCCATGACCGGGTCGCTGTAGGGCAGGCCGATCTCGATGACGTCGCACCCGGCCTCCACCATCACGCGCAGGGCCTTGATCGATCCTTCGACGCTCGGGAACCCGGCGGGCAGGTAGCCGATCAGGGCCGAGCGGCCCTCGGCGCGCGCCTGTGCGAAGGCCACGCTGGTCGACGGCATCAGGCCTCCTCCCCCGGCATC
Organism: uncultured Actinomycetota bacterium; assembly: GCA_963843815.1. Taxonomy (GTDB): domain Bacteria; phylum Actinomycetota; class Actinomycetes; order Propionibacteriales; family Nocardioidaceae; genus Nocardioides. The sequence goes on from CAWJLX010000009.1 coordinate 12,856, forward strand.
TCGGCGATCCTGGCCTCCGGCTCGCCCTCGGCATCGCCGAGCCCGAACCACTCGATCGCGGTCCCCATGTCCTTGTCGCCACGACCGCTGAGGTTGATGATGATCGTCGCGTCGGGGCCCTTCTCCTGACCGAGCCGCCGGGCCACGTCCAGCGCGCCGTAGACGGCGTGGGCCGACTCGATGGCCGGGATGATGCCCTCGACCCGGCTCAGCAGCGCCATGGCCTCCATCGCCTGGGCGTCCGTGACCGGCGTGTACGACGCCCGCCCGGCGGCCGCGAGCCACGAGTGCTGCGGACCCACGCCGGGGTAGTCGAGGCCCGCCGAGATCGAGTGCGACTCGACGGTCTGGCCGTCCTCGTCCTGCAGGACGTAGGTGCGCGCACCGTGGAGCACACCGGCCTCGCCGGCATGGATGGTGGCCGCGTGGCGTCCGGTCTCCACGCCGTCACCGCCCGGCTCGAAGCCGTGGATCTCGACGCCCTCGTCCTCGAGGAAGGCCGTGAAGAGGCCGATCGCGTTGGAGCCGCCGCCGACGCAGGCCGCGACCGCGTCCGGGAGGACGCCGTACTGCTCGAGGCACTGCTCGCGAGCCTCGTCACCGATCCCCCGGCAGAAGTCACGCACCATGCTCGGGAAGGGGTGCGGGCCGGCGGCGGTGCCGAACAGGTAGGCGGTGTGGTCGACGCTGGCGACCCAGTCGCGCAGGGCCTCGTTGATGGCGTCCTTGAGGGTGGCGCTGCCGGACTCGACCGGGACGACCTTGGCACCGAGCAGCTGCATCCGGGCGACGTTGAGCGCCTGGCGCCGGGTGTCGACGGCGCCCATGTAGACGGTGCAGTCGAGGTCGAACCAGGCGGCGGCGGTCGCGCTGGCGACTCCGTGCTGCCCGGCCCCGGTCTCCGCGATCACCCTCGTCTTGCCCATCCGCCGGGTGAGCAGCGCCTGGCCCATCACGTTGCGGATCTTGTGGGCGCCGGTGTGGTTGAGGTCCTCGCGCTTGAGCAGCACCCGGGCGCCGACGGTCTTCGAGAGACGCTCGGCGTGGTAGAGCCGGCTGGGCGTGCCGGCGTAGTCGCGCAGCACCCTCTCGAACTCCCCGACGAAGGCGGCGTCGGCCATCGCGTCCTGCCAGGCCTCGGTGAGCTCGTCCAGCGCCGAGACGAGCGCCTCGGGCATGAATCGCCCGCCCCACGTCTCACCGAAGTAGCCGAGCTCGTCTGCGTCGTACCTGCTGCGCTGGCCCATCTCTTGGCTCACGGTGCCGTCACTCCTGTCATCGCACGTACGGCGGCCTCGGGGTCCCCGTCCTTCACGAGCGCCTCGCCGACCAGCACGACGCCCGCGCCCTCGGAGACGAATCGCTGGACGTCGTCGACGCCGGCGATACCGCTCTCGGCGACCTTCACCACATCGGCATGGATCTGCGGAGCGAGGCGACCGAAGACGCCGGGGTCCACCTCGAGGGTCTTGAGGTTGCGGCTGTTGACGCCGATCAGCTCGGCGTCCAGGGCCAGGGCACGCTCGGTCTCGTCCTCGTCGTGGACCTCGACCAGGACAGTGAGGCCGAGCTCGTTGGCCTCGTCGTGGAGGCGGCGCAGGGTGTCGTCGTCGAGGGCGGCGACGATCAGCAGCGCCAGGTCGGCACCGGCAGCGCGGGCCTCGACGAGCTGGTAGGTCTCGACGATGAAGTCCTTGCGCAGGATCGGCGTCTCGACCGCGGCACGGACCGTGCGCAGGTCGGCCAGGCTCCCTCCGAAGCGTCGCTCCTCGGTGAGGACGGAGATCGCCGCGGCCCCACCGCGGGCGTACGCCGCTGCGAGCGCTGCCGGGTCGGGGATGTCGGCGAGGGCACCCTTGCTGGGGCTGCGACGCTTGACCTCGGCGATCACGCTCGATCCGCGGCCGCGGAAGTGCGGCATCGGGTCCCGTGGCGCCGGGGCGTCAGCGAGGTGCGCGAGCAGCTCGGACAGGGGCAGCGCGGCCTCGCGACGAGCGAGGTCCTCTCGTACTCCGGCGACGATGTCGTCGAGCACGGAACCGGTCGCAGGCATGAGTTCAGCCTCTCACCCGGGCCCAGCCCGCTCGGGGGCGGTGCCCAGCGGTCGGACTCGGCGTGGGCTCAGTGGTCGGACTCGTTGAAACCGAGCCGGGACAGCACGAGGAAGAGCGGGAAGGCGATGACTGCGATGACGATGCCGACCCACAGGATGCTCTCGCTGATCGGGGTGCGCAGCAGGGCGACGCTGCCGATGACGAAGCCGAGCATCGCGACTCCGACCGCGGTCCAAGCAGCGGGGGTGTTGCCGTGGCCAGCAGCCATGGTGAGTGCTCCTTCGTCGGTTCAGCGAGTGCGTGATGAAGTCTAGGCGGTCGGGTCCCGGCCCTCGTCGAGGGCCTTCCAGATGTCGATGTTCTCCGTCGGAGTCGTCGTGGCCTCGGCCCCCTCGGCGGTCCGCGCGCCCGTCGGGGCGTCGTACTTCGTGCCCATCTCGGGCCAGTGGCGGACGAGGCGCAGCGCGAGCCCGGTCGAGGCCACCACCAGCACCGCCGCCGCGACCGCCAGCCAGAACCACGCGGTGAGGGTCGTCTCGTCCAGGTCCGCCCCCGTCTGGCGTCGGACCTGCTCGACGAGGTGGTCGGGCAGGGTGAACGGAGCCGCCGCCACGGTGGCGGCGTAGCCGATCGCAGCCAGCACGCCCAGCCAGGTGATGACGCGCCGGAAGCGGCCCCGGGTGACCAAAAGGACGCCCCAGCACGCCAGCAGGACGAGGGCGAGTGCCGTGCCCAGCGGAGACGAGGTGACCACACCGAAGGCCGTCGTCGTCACACCCGGCGCCGAGTCCGTCCCGGCCCCGGCGACCCAGGCCTTCGTGCCGGCCACGGCAGCGAGCCCCGCCGAGGCGAGACCGAGCAGCACGACCGGCCCGAAGGTGCGGCGCGCCTTCTGCGGGTCAGCCATCGACGCGGTGGACGACGTCGGCGTCGAAGCACGTGTGGTCGCCGGTGTGGCAGGCGCCGCCGACCTGGTCGACCACGAAGAGCAGCGTGTCGCCGTCGCAGTCGAGGCGGATCTCCTTGACCCACTGCACGTGGCCCGAGGTGTCGCCCTTGACCCAGTACTCACGCCGCGAGCGCGACCAGTACGTCGCCCGGCCGGTGCCGATCGTGCGCGCCAGGGCCTCGTCGTCGGCCCACGCGAGCATGAGCACCTCCCCGGAGCCCTGCTGCTGCACGACCACGGGGACCAGCCCCTCGGCGGTGTGATGGAGCCGGGCGGAGATCGCGGGGTCGAGGGAGGAGTGGGGGGTGTTCACGGATCCATGGTCTCAGCCTCGCGGGTGCGCCACGTCTCCGCACAGGTCCTCGTGACCGGCCCCGGTGCGGGGAGGTCGCGATCGTCCCAGCGCGCGATGGCCTGGACGTCCCTGGTCGTGGAGGCCAGGAACGCCTCGCTCGCCCGGCTGAGGATGTCGGCCAGCGGCTCGTCCACCTCGCGTGCACCGCACCACTCGATGACGAGCGCGCGGGTCACACCGGCGAGGCAGCCCGTGGCCAGGCTCGGCGTCCGGAGCTCGCCGTCGACGACGTAGAAGACGTTGGTTCCCGTCCCCTCGCAGAGGTGCCCGGCGGTGTTGGCGAAGATCGCCTCGGTGCCGCCGCGCTCGGCGGCATGGGCCAGCGCGATCACGTTCTCGGCGTACGACGTCGTCTTGAGCCCGGCTGTCGCGCCGTGCTCGTTGCGCGTCCACGGCACGGTCACCACAGAGGCCGCGTCGAGGGCTGCCTGGATGCCGCTGTAGGCGACGACGAGCGTCGGCGGCCCGCCGCCGCGCCCGGATCCCATCGGGTGCGGGCCCGCGGAGTAGGTGATCCGCAACCGACCGATCGGGTCGTCCTCGATGACCGCCTCCACCCCGCGTCGTACGTCGTCGAGGTCGGGGGCGGGCAGCCCGAGCCCGGCTGCCGAGCGCTCCAGCCGGTCCAGGTGGCGGGTGAGCGCGAAGGGCCGGCCGTCGAGGGTCTTGACGGCCTCGAACACTCCGTCGCCCACGGTGAACCCGTGGTCGGTGACCGCCACGGCCCCCTGGGTCGGATCAGCCATCAGGTCACCGTTCAGCCACGCGCGCATGGCGTCACTCTAGGGGTCGGAGCCAGCCCGCCCACGCCACCGGAACACGCCAGCCCGGGGTCGATTTTGGCGCCGCGAAGGGCATGGGCTACTGTTCCACTCGCACTTGACGCCGTGAGAACGGCGGAAAATGCAGGCGGACATAGCTCAGTTGGTAGAGCGCAACCTTGCCAAGGTTGAGGTCGCGAGTTCGAGTCTCGTTGTCCGCTCGGAAGGTCTCCCCCGTAACGTTCGGGCCTCCACGGTGGGTTGGCCGAGAGGCGAGGCAACGGACTGCAAATCCGTCTACACGGGTTCAAATCCCGTACCCACCTCGCATCGCATCACAATTCAACACGGGCGATTGGCGCAGCGGTAGCGCGCTTCCTTGACACGGAAGAGGTCACTGGTTCAAACCCAGTATCGCCCACCAGATGACCGCAGGTCAGAGGCCCTTTCGAGGGCCTCTTTCCCATTTCCGGAACACTCAGAGAGTCGCCGGGGGCTCTCTGGTCCGGGTTGCCGATTTCGGGTGACCCTGGAGGCAGCTGGCGGCGCGTTATCGCCCCTATGCTCGGTTCGTGCGAGTGAGCGTCCTCGGTGCCACGGAGGTGTGGCGCGGCGAACAGCGGATCGAGCTCGGCACGCGCAAGCGGCGGATGCTGGTGGCGGCGCTCGCCCTCTCCGGTGGGAGACCGGTCTCGGTCGACGCGCTGACCGACCTGCTGTGGGGCGACGCGCCCCCGGAAGGGGCGGCAGGCACGTTGCAGGTCTACGTCTCCGGGCTCCGCCGGGCACTCGAGCCGGAACGCGCGCCCCGCGCTGTCTCGACCGTGCTGGCAACGGTGACGCCGGGCTACGCCCTGCAGCTGCCGGCGGACGCCCTCGACGCGACGCGCTTCGACCGCACGGTCAATGACGTGCACCGCCGGATGGGCCACCGTGACCGCGTCTGGTCGCCAACCGTCCTGTCCGGGACGGAGCTCGCCGCCACCGTCACCGAGCTCGACGATGCGCTCGCGCTCTGGCGCGGCAGACCGTACGCCGAGCTCGAGGAGGCGCCTGCGGCGGTGGCGGAGCGGGGCCGGCTCGAGGAGCTGCGCGTGGTCGCGCTCGAGGACCGCGCCGTCGCGTCCCTCGCCCTGGGCGAGCCCGGCACTGTCGCTGCCGAGTTGGAGGCGCTCATCGCGGCCCACCCACTCCGTGAACGGCTGTGGGCGTTGCGGGCGCTCGCACTCGCCCGGGCGGGTCGTCAGGCAGACGCTCTCGACGCGCTGCGTCAGGTCCGCGAGGTCCTGGACACCGAGCTCGGCCTCGAGCCGGGTGTCGAGCTGCGTGACCTGCAGACCGCGGTGCTGCGGCAGGACCCGGCGCTGGTGTGGACGCCTCCCACCGGTGCCACCGCCGTCGCGGTCCGGGAGACGGTGGCCTCCCCTCGGCCGGCCGCCGAGCCGCCGGCCCCGCGGGTCGCGGCACCTACGCTGCCCGCCTGGCCGCTGGTCGGGCGGGACGAGCAGCTCGATGCGCTCACCGGCGCCTATGACCGGGCTGCCGCCGGCACTGCCACGTTCGTTGCGCTGACCGGAGACCCCGGGATCGGCAAGTCCCGACTGTGTGCCGAGCTGCAAGCCGTCGCTGCCGACCGTGGCGCCCGGCTGCTGCTGGGCCGCTGCTCGCAGGACGACGGCGCACCGCCGCTGTGGCCATGGCAGCAGGTTCTCCGTGCGCTCGGCACAGACCTTCCGGTCTCCCCCACGGAGGACGAAGGGGCCGAGTTCCGGATCTGGGAATGGGTCGTGCGGCGGGTCCGCGAAGCAACCGCGCTCGAGCCGATCGTGCTGGTGCTCGACGACCTGCACTGGGCGGACGTGCCCACCCTGCGTGTCCTCCGGCTGCTGATCGAGCTCGTCGACACCGAGCGGCTCCTGGTGCTGGCGACCTGGCGCCGCCACCCGGAACCCACCGGGGCCCTCGCTGATGTCGCGGAATCCCTGGCCCGACGGCACGCGGAGCGGCTGTCCCTCGTCGGCCTCAGCACCGCCGAGGCCGCGGAGATCGTGGCCGCGGTGTCCGAGATGGCTCCGACCGGGGAGCAGGCCGACCAGCTCGCCGCCCGCACGGACGGCAACCCGTTCTTCCTCGTGGAGTACGCCAGGCTCGCCCACGAGGGAGGCGACCTGAGTGCGCTGATGTCGGGCACCGACCCCCCGACCGCGGTGAGCGACGTCCTGGCCCGCAGGCTGGACCGGCTCCCGGAGGAGAGCCGCTCCCTGCTCCGTTGGGCGGCGGTGATCGGCCGCGAGTTCGAGCTTCCCGTCCTCGCCGAGGCGTCCGGCGTCACGGAGGACGAGGTGCTCGACCGACTCGATCCCGCACTGGAGGCGGGCCTGCTCCGCGAGGACGGGATCGGCCGCTACCTGTTCGGGCACGCGCTGGTCCGGGACACCGCCTACAGCGGCTTCAGTGCCACTCGGCGCGCCCGCGCGCACGCCCGGGTCGCCGAGGTCCTGGAGGACTACGCCGACCGCGACACCGAGGTCGCCCGGCACTGGCTGGTTGCCGGACCAGGTCACTCCGGCCGGGCCTGGCGGGCGGCCTCGGCAGCCGCCGGGGTCGCCCGCCGGGTGCATGCCTACGGGGAGGCGGCCGACCTGATCGTGGCCGCTCTCGCCTGCCTCGACCAGGACCCGGCCGGGACCGCCCGCGACCGCTACGACTTGCTGATGGACCTCGGCGACGCCCAGCGGTGGCGCGGCGCCTGGTCGCAGCTGCTCGAGACCATGGAGCGCGCGATCGTGGTCGCTGACCAGATCGGCGACGTCGAGCTCCTGGCCCGAGCCGCGTCCGGGATGACGGTCGGTGCGCTCTGGCAGTCACCGCCCCACGGCGAGACGCACGAAGCGGTGGTCGCCGCGTTGCGCCGCTCCCTCGAGGAGCTCCCTCAACACGATGACCGGCTGCGGTGCCGGGTGATGCTCAGCCTGGCCAACGAGCTCTACTACTCGGCCACGTTCGAGGAGCGGAGGGCGCTGGTCGAGGAGGCACTGGCCATGGCTCGCCGACTCGATGACGACGCGCTGGTCCTCGACGCCTGCCAGATCGGCTACGTGTCGATCTGGCGGGCCGACACGGCGCCGTGGCGGCTCGAGCTGGCGACCGAAGCCGTCACGCTGGCCGAGCGGACCGGGAACGAGCGGGCCTTCGTCATCGCTGCCGCGCAGGCCGCGGTCGTGCACGGCGAGCTGGGCGATCCGGACCGGATGTGGGAGCTCGCTGCGGTGGCTCGCGAGCCGGCCCTGCGGCTGCACCTCCCGTACGCGCTCGTCGTCCTCGACACCCTGGAGCTGCCCTGGCTCTCGATGGCCGGGCGGTCCGAGGAGGCAGAGCAACGCCTGGCGAGCGTGCTACGGCTCGCGCCGACGATGTCCCTGCGGCAGACCGACGAGGCCGCTGCTGGTGCCCTCATCACCCAACGAAGCTGGGCGGGCCGGACCGGCGAGGTGATCGACACGATCATGGCCTTCGAGTCCGGGCCGCTGCCGATCACGTCGACCGTGCTTGTCTTCATGATCCGCGCAGGCCGCCTCGAGGACGCTCGGTCACACCTGGCCGAGCACCCGGTGGTCCTGGACGACGACGACTGGTTCTCGTTGGTCAACTGGGCGTGCGCCGCCGAGGCGGCACTGGCGCTGGAGGAGCCGGCGATGGCGGCGTCGGCGTACGAGCGCCTCGCGCCCCTGAGGGGCCGGACCGTCGTCGCCGGGTCGGGGAACGCGATGGGACCCGTCGACGCCTTCCTGGCCCTGGGCGCAGCGGCGGTCGGTGATCGCGACCTGGCCGGCCGGCACGCCGACGATGCCCTGCGGCTGTGCGAGAGCTGGCAGATCCCGCTGGTCGCGCAGTGGCTGCGCGACCAACGGGACCGCTACTCGTTCTGATCGGGTCGATCACGAGGCACGGTCAGGGCAGGTGCCGGAAGGCCACCTGCTGACGGCGGTCGAAGCCGCGCCGGGTGAGCGCCCAGACCAACTGGTGCATCCGCCCGCCGGGCTCGGCGAACAGCTGCCGCCGGACCGCGCCGGGCACCTCGTGCAGCACCCAGGGCACGAGCCCGATGATCTTCTTGAACGTGAGGCCTTCCTTGAAGACCTCCTCGTCGAGCCGCTGCCACTCCTCGGCCGTCATCACCTGCTGGATGATCGCGATCGCCTCGGTCTCCTCGTGGCGCAGGTGCTCCCCGAGCAGCTCCCGGCCGGCCACCAGGCGGACGGCGAGCGCCGCCCGCGTGTCCTCCTCCGGGTGGCTGGCGAGTCGAGCGAACCCGGCCGCACAGGCCTCCAGGATCGGGTCGATCTGGGCGTGCTCGTCCTCCATGGCCTGAAGGACGGCCCGGCCGGCGTCATCGGTGCGTTCCATCAGCAGCGGCCAGAGCCCGGAGTCCTCAGCGCTGTGGTGGTGGTGCAGGGCGTCGGAGAACACCTCCCAGCGGTCGGCCAGGGCGACCCAGGCCTCTCGGTCGGCCACCGGGGTGGCCACCGCGGCCGCCGCGAACGCGGTCAGGTCGCGCCGGAAGGCGTGGTGCATCACGTACATCATCGTCATGTCGACGGGGCCCGGGTGGGCCGCTGTCTGACCTGGCAGCCGGATCGGTGTCGGCCAGGCGGGGTCGATCTCCATGCGGGTCATGCTCGTTTCCTCTCAGTGGGTGCCGACGGGCTTGCGCACGCCGGCGATGTCGGTCGTGCCGGGGGTGGTGCGGGTGCCGGGGGTGGTGTCGGCGGACGAGGCCAGCAGGGCCAGATCGGCGTCGGTGATCTCCGCGTGGACGCCGGGAAGGACCCGGTCGAGAGAGGCGGGCATCCACCAGTTCCAGCGGCCGAGCAGCGACATCGTGGCCGGAACCAGGATCATGCGGACGATCGTGGCGTCGAGCAGGATCGCGGAAGCCATGCCGAGGCCGAGCATCTTGAGCAGGACGTCCACCTCGGTCGCGAAGCCCAGGAAGACGGCGACCATGATCGCGGCGGCAGCGGAGATGACCTTGCCGGTCGCGGCCAGGCCGCGGACCACGCTGCCGTGGGGGTCCCCCGTGGCTTCGTAGTCCTCCCTGATCCGCGAGAGCAGGAACACCTCGTAGTCCATCGACAGCCCGAACAGGATGGTGAACATCAAGATCGGCATCCAGCTCGACACCGGCACGGTGTGGTCGATCCCGAGCAGTCCGGTCCCCCAACCCCACTGGAAGACCGCGGTGACGACGCCGTACGCCGCCCCGATGCTCAGCAGGTTCATGGCTGCCGCCTTGAGCGGGATCACGATGGAGCGGAACACCATCGCCAGCAGCAGGACCGAGACACCGACGACGAAGCCGATCACCAGCCACAGCCTGTTCGCGAGCAGCTCAGCGATGTCGGAGAACATCGGCGTGGTGCCGGTGACCTCGACGCCGTCGGGCATCATCGCCCGGACATCGGCGACCAGGCCCGGCGTGCGCTCGTCGGTCGGGGCGTACGCCGGCACGGCCGAGAAGATCGCGATCGCGCCGTCGGGCGACACGACGGGAGGGGTGACCGCCGCGATGTCGGTGCGCGCCTGGAGCGCGGCGGCCAGGTCTTCGGTGCCCCCGGCGGCGACCTGCTCGCGGTCGACGACGATGAGCAGCGGGCCGTTGTGGCCGGGGCCGAACTCGGCAGCGACGAGGTCGAACGCCTTGCGTGTGGTGAGGTCCGAGGACTGGGTGCTCGGGTCCTGCGGCCAGGTGCGCATGTCGAGTGCTGGCAGCGCAAGCGCGACCATCACCAGCGCGGCACCGATCGCCCACGGCAGCGGGGTCCGGCCGACCCGGGCTGCCCAGCGGGCGGTGAGGGGCGGGCGGGCGACCCGCGAGGTGCGCGCCGAGCGGACCTTGCGCGGGAGGAGTCGGCGTCCGGCGAACCGACACAGGGCCGGCACCAGCGTGATCGCAGCGGCCATCACCGCGATGACGGCGATCGCGGTGGCGAAGCCGAACGAGGCGTAGGTCTGCAGGCCCGTGAGGCGCAGGCCCATCAGGGAGACCAGGACGGTGGCGGCCGCGAAGACGACCGACCGGCCCGCGGTGGCCACGGCGCGCCCCGCGGCGTCCGCGACGGGATGGCCCGCCTGCAGGTACTCAGCGTGACGGATGGCGATCAGCAGCGCGTAGTCGATGCCGACACCGAGGCCCACCATGCTGGCGACCATCGGACCGGCCGTGCTGACGTCCATGGTCGCCGCGAGCAGCAGGATTCCGCTGGAGCTGACACCGAGGCCGGTCAGGGCCACGGCGATGGGCAGGCCGGCGCCGACGACGGAGCCGAACGCGAGCACCAGGATCAGCAGCGCGGCGCCGACGCCGATGAGCTCGCCGTATCCCTCCATCGGGGCGGCAGCGGTCCCGGGGACGTCCCCACCGAGCTCGACCTGGAGACCGGCGTCGCGGATCGGCGCCACCGCCGTCTCCAGCGGCTGCAGGTTGCCCATCAGGTCGAGGTCGGTGACGGGCACGTCGTACGCCACGTCGATGAGGACGGTGTCGCCGTCCTCGGAGAGCCGGGGCTCGGCGATGGTGGCGACGTGCGGCATGTCACCCAGCCGTTCGGTGAGCGTGGTCAGAGCGACGCGGGGTGGCGTACCTCCGTCGGGGTCGTGGACGACCACCTGGGCGCTGGCATAGCCGGCGGCCGGCAGGTGCTCGCGGAGCTGGTCGATGCCGACCTGGGCCCGAGCGTCCGGGACGTCGTAGTCGTCCTGGGGCTCGCCCCCGAAGGCCGAGCCGAGGCCGATGACGGCCCCGGCGACGAGCACCCAGGCGACGACCGTCCGCCACGGATGGGTCGCGGAGCCACTGCCGAGTCGGTAGAGAAAGCGGGACATGATGTGTTCCTTCAGAGGTCGTCGGTCGATACGACGCCACAGTGCTTCCACCCGCTTTCGCGCCACTTGTCACCGACTTGGGGTCCACTTGCTCCCTGCTGCAAGGACCTCGTGACGCCGCCATAGCGGGGTCATCACGACGGAAAGCGGAAGAAGGAAGCTCAGGTTCTCCGCGAGCAGCCAGCCGAGGCTTGAGCCACCGACGTACAGACCACGCTGACCCGGCACACGGCCCGGGAACGAGAGGGGTGCGGCGTGGGGGTTCTGGCCATGGGTGGGGGCTCTGGTCAGGCGGCGGGTGCAGCGGGCGCGCTGCTCGTGCCCGAGCCGTGTGACGGCGTACGGCCCAGGAGGAAGGCGACGAGGGCGAGGGAGAAGAAGACCGCGGCCGAGGTCGGGTTGCCGCCGAGCACCGGGTCGGTGAAGCCCAGCTGGGCGTGGAGCGACAGGCCAGCGAGCACGCCGAGCGCGGCAGCAGCCTGGAGCACCCTGGGCGTGGCCGAACGCACGCCCACCACCAGCAGGACGCCGACGGCGATGAGCACCAGGGAACCGACGAGGTTGTAGGCCCCCAGGGACAGCGACGGATCACTGGAGCCCAGGGTCGGGCCGCGGGCCGCGAACGGGTCGTCGAGGGACCGGGCGAGCGAGATGGCGCCGGTGACGATCGCCACGCCGGCCCAGACCTGGCCGAGGGTGCGGGCCGAGGTGGTGCCTGCCCGGACCCCGTCGGTGCCCAGGACCCGACCGGCGACGGCGAAGACCAGCACGAGGTGGGCGCCGATCATGAGGAAGTAGGACCACGGCCACTCGTGGGGCGCGTAGGCGACCGAGAGCCCGATGGCCAGCGACTGGGCGAGCCCGATGAGCGCGGCGAGGCGGACGTAGGTGCCGGTCAGCAGCATCACTGCGAGCGCCGTCTCCGCGATCAGCACGACCCAGCCGAAGACCGGGAAGACCGGAAGGATCAGGTGGTCGGTCACCCAGGCGTACGGCGCCAGCACCGGGTAGTCGACTGCGTAGGTGGTGAACTTGTAGAGCCCCTTGCCGGCATCCTTGCCGAAGTCGGGTGCCCGCTTCCACGAGACGTTGTAGAGCCACATGAGGCCCAGCAGGACCCGTAGCACGGTGAAGGCGATCGACTGGGCCCGGGCGTTGTCGGGCGGCGCGGGGTCGAGGGCCCATCGCAGTGGCGCCCTGACGGTGGTCATGAGTGACTCACGCACAGCGGAACACCTCTCTTCCGGCGGCGGACGCGGCATCCTGCACCTGCAACGTGTCGCGCACCACCCCGAAGATCTCGTCCAGGTCGAGGGGCGCGTCGGCGATCCTCATGTGGGGGTTGGTGACCGCCACCGGGTGCCACCAGGCGCCGTCGGCAGTGAGGACCGGCTCGGGCTCGAGTGAGTCGATGGACACGTGGATGCCACCGTCGGCGAAGCCCTCGGCAGCAACCGGTCGGATGACTCGGTCCTCCTGGGCGATGCCTTCAGCGTCGAGACGCTCGTGCAACTCCCGCACCCCCTCCGGGTCCTCGTCGAACCGCGTAGCGGCGATCTTGACCCGGAAACCCAGTGAGCGGGCCAAACCAATCCCGTCGAGTGCTCTGGCCCACGATCCGGCCCCGCGCATCTTGTCGTGGATCTCGGGGCTTGCGGAGTCGAGGCTGACCTGCATCACCACGTCGCGGTCGATGGACTCGAGCAGCTCGCGGCGGCGTCCCCTGCCGAAGATCATCGCGTTGGTGAGGATCGTGCGCTCGAGTCCGGCGGCTGCGTCGACGAGCTCGCCGAGCTGGGGGTGCATGAACGGCTCGCCGCCGGTGAGCAGCAGCTCCTTGCCGCCCTGTTCGCGGAACTGGGCGAAGAGGGGCCCGACGACGTCGGGGTCGAGGCGCCGGGCCGCGGCCTTGGGAGAGGACTCCGCGCAGCAGTAGAGGCAGGCGAGGTTGCAGTCGAAGTTGGTGTAGGCCCACAGGCGGTGACCCACAGGTGTCCGGCTCCCGGTGCTGAAGACGGTGCCCGCGTCGGGTCGGGCCTCCCCGTCGGCGCCGGCCCCGTCCTTGCGCACCGCGAACCACCAGGGTCCGGCCCCGGTCTCGGCCAGCTCGTCGGCGATCTCGTGGCCGACCAGCTCGGCCCAGACCGGCAGGTCTGTCACGACGCTGGCCTCGGCGCTGCGGATGGCGAGCAGGTCGCCGCTCTCGAGCCGCCGCATCGCGCGGGTGATGAGCAGCAGCAGTCCGCTGCCGCAATCCATGTCGCCCCCATCGATCAGTCGGGCAACCTCACCCAGCGGGGTGCTCGTCGGGGCCTTGCTGGAGGAACCCATCTTTCCAACCTACGCGCTTGCCGGCGTCCTCTCCCGGATCGAGAGATGACAAAACCGTGACGGACTCCGACGACCCCGGTCAGGGTCCGCGTGCAGGGTGCGGTCGAGCGCGGCGCAGCTAGTCTCAGCGGCATGGAATCAGCTGATGCCCCGATCCGACCGGAGGACCACGCCGCCCGCTCCGAGTATTGGGAGAAGGTCCATGACGGCAAGGACCAGGACGGCGTCTCGTGGTGGCAGTCGGTGCCGGAGCTGTCCCTCGGGCTGGTCGACGAGACCGGCTTGGGGATCGACCGCTCCGTGATCGACGTCGGCGCCGGCTGGTCCACGTTGGTCGACCACCTCGTCGAGCGCGGCTACACCGACCTGACCGCGATCGACCTGTCGCAGACCGCGCTGAACACGGTCCGTGATCGCGTGGGTGAGGTGCCCGGGCGGCTCGACCTCGACGTTGCCGACGTCCTCGACTTCCGTCCGCCGCGTCAGTTCGCGCTGTGGCACGACCGCGCGGTCTTCCACTTCCTGACCGAGGAGGACGAGCGCGACGACTACCGCCTCTCGCTCGAGCACTGCCTCGAGCCCGGCGGCTTCGTGGTGGTCGCGACCTTCGGCCCCGACGGGCCGCTGACCTGCAGCGGTCTGCCGATCGTGCGCTACACCCATGCGGAGCTCGCGGCTGAGTTCCCGGGCTACTCGCTGGTGTCGACCAGCGGCGAGGACCACGTCACGCCCTGGGGCACGCGCCAGCAGTTCACCGCCATCCTGCTCCAGCGGGAGAGCTGAGGTCCCTCCCCTGACCTCGAACGCTTCCGCGACGCCGCCGCCACCTCACACCTGTTCGAAATCTGCACGCGCCTCGGCCAGGGAGACCGTTCGTGTCGGCCGGTCGACCTGGTGTTGCAGCAGGACGGCGGGACCGTACGAGTCGTCGCTGACCGGAACACCCAGCTCACCGAGGTATCGGAGGAGCATCGGGCGATCGAAGCGGTCGCGCTTCAGCCGCGCCGTGTAGCGATCGGTGTCCTCGAAGGAAAGAGGCGTCCCCGACTCGTACCACTCCCAGCGTCCGTCGGTGGCTGTCGCAGACAAGGATCTGACGTACATCAGTGGCGGCTCGCCGTCCGGGCCGAACACCTCGAGCTGGGTGGACGCGTGCCCTGGTCCGTGGCGAGGGGCGTGGACCGCGACGACGAGGCGCCGGCCCAGAGACCGGGCGATCGCCGGCCCCGGCGCAGACGAGTCGCCACCGGAGACGAAGTTGTTCAGGAGCGCAGTCCAGGCTCCCGTGGAGGCGACGAGCAGCCGTGTCCAGGGGGCTTCGAGGGGCAGCAACGCATCGAGCGACTGCGGCAGCGGGGCGCCGGTGGCGGTCGCTGCCCAGGTCGCCGGGAGCGCGGCGACAACCTCGTCGACTGTCGCTTCGATGAACTGCACGCTCACCCCGAGCGGACACGCCGTACCGCCTAACAGGACCGTCATGCCCACACAGTAGATCCGTCCACCGGCCTCGCTTGTCCGGGAAGTCATGCGACACTCACCGCCGTGAGCCGAGTCGAGCGTTGGGAGCAGCGTTCCGAAGTACCGCTGCTCCTGCTCGCGGCCGCCTTCGTCGTCGCCTACGCCTGGCCGATCCTGAACCCTGACCTGGATTCCAGCCTCGAGCAGGCACTGACGCGAGTCTCGTGGACGATCTGGGCGGCCTTCGCCGTCGACCTCACGATCAGACTCGCGCTCGCAGATGACTGGCGGCGGTACGCCCTCGTTCACTGGTACGACGTCGCGCTCGTCGTTCTCCCAGTTCTGCGCGCCCTTCGCCTCCTGCGGCTCCTCATCCTGCTTCGTATGTTCGACCGTTCGGCCGCCAGCAACCTGGCTGGACGAGTCCTCGTCTACGCAGGCGGCATCGCAGTGATGTCCGTCGGTCTCGGTGCCCTGGCCGTTCTCGACGCCGAGTCCGACGCCTCCGCGGCCAACATCACGACGTTCGGCGATGCCCTGTGGTGGGCGTGCACCACGGTGACCACTGTGGGATATGGCGACCACTTCCCCGTCACGCTGGAGGGTCGTGCCGTGGCTGTCGTTCTCATGGTCGTCGGTATCGGGCTGGTGGGCACCGTGACCGCGTCGGTAGCGTCCTGGTTGCTGTCGCGCATCGACAACGAACGCTCGCGCGAACGGGCCTAGACGCTCGGGCGTGGGTCCCTGCCGGGATCTGTCCCTCAGAGCGGCAGCAGCGCCGAGACGCGGCCGCCGGTCGGACCGGGCCCGGCCTCGAGCGCACCGCCGAGCTCGGTGGCCCGCTCGCGCATCGAGGCCATGCCGACACCCGGGCGCCACGCCCCGGCGCAGCTACCACGGTCGATCACCTCGAGGTGCAGACCGTCTGCGACCTGCTGCAGCCGCACGGACGCCGAGGGGCTGGAGCTGTGCCTGGCCACGTTGGTGAGCGCCTCGGTGACGATGCGGTAAGCAGCCACTTCGACCGCAGCGGGCAGGTCGGGGAACTCCGACGGCGCCGTCACGTCCACCGCGACCGGGTCTCCGTCGCGGTTGCGCAGGCCGACCGCTTGCTGCCGCAATGCCGGCACCAGACCGAGCTCATCGAGCGCCGGCGGTCGCATCGCATAGACCATCCGTCTGATCTCCTCGATCGCGGTGACCGTGTCAGCTCGTAGCTGGGACACCATCTCCTCGGCTGCCGCGGGATCGGTGCGGATCAGGTTGCGCGCCGCGTCCGAGGTGAATGCCACTCCGGACAGCCGGGGTCCCAGGCCGTCGTGCAGCTCACGGCGGAGTCGGCGTCGCTCCTCCTCGACTGCCGCGATGGTCTGGCCGCGGGACTCGATCAGCTGCTCAGCCAGCGACCGTGCCCGCAAGGTCTGCGCCAGCAGTGGGACTGTCAGCCGGAGCACCTGCTCGTCCTCGCGGGAGAAGGCGAGGTCGCCGGGGCGCAGGCCCACCACCAGCTCGCCTGCCCCGTCGAGGTCGAGGGAACGCGTGTGCGTGGTCTCACTGCCGGAGAAGGCGAGCGGTACGCCGTCGACGACGATCGCGGCATACGGGATGACCAGCGCCTCCCGGATGGCCCGCAGCGCGACGACCGGGTCGGTACCGATCCGGCCTGCCACCGCAGACGCGGCGCCCAGCGGATCGGGACGCAGCCCGAACAGCAGCTGGTCGATCACGCCGCGGAGGATGACGCAGATCGGGTGGTAGACGGTCGCCGCGAGCGCGGCGAGGAGGGCCTGCGCACCAAGATTGAGCTCGTGCGCGCCGAGGGCGTCCAGCAGTCCCAGCGCCAGAACGAAGACCGCCATCACCGTCACCAGCGCGACGGAGTGGACCACTGTGCGCACCACGAGAGCACGCACGTCGACGAGCTCGGGAAGCGTGGCCCCGACATACATGGCCGGCGCAACGAGCGCGAATGCAGCGGTCCCGATCGAGGGCAGGGCCGGGTTGTCGAAGCCTTCGGCGGAGAAGATCGAGAAGAAGTAGACGATCGTGGCGAGGAGAAGGGCCAGCGCCATCCAGACCAGGGCTCGGCGCTCGCGATCCGTGGTCACCTCGATGCGCCACCACGTGTGGACCAGCAGCACGCACCCCTGCAGCAGTCCCATCACCCCCACCACACCCTGGTCGAGGTCGGCGTACGACGTGCCGACCGCACCGCAGCCGACGACGACCACGAGACTGATGAAGTCGACCGGGTGCCGCCAGCGCAGCTGCGGGAAGGCGGCGAGTGCAGCGGGCGCGAAAAGGGATGCCGCGGCCACCAGGGCGACCGTGCCGGATCGGTCGCGTTCCGCCACCATGAGCGCCACGGCCACGCCGCCAGCCGCTCCGGCGCACACCAGGAGCACGGCCGACACCATGGCTCGACGCCTCAGCAGGAGCGCGAGGCCCGACGCAGCAGTCGAGAGCGCGACGACGGCGACGGCAACGATGTAGGCGTCCACAGTGCTAGGCGCCCAGACCGCGCTCGCGCGCCCGCAGGACGGCAGCCGTGCGATCGGTCACCTCGAGCTTGGCGAAGATCGTGGTCAGGTTGTTGCTCACGGTCTTCGGTGAGAGGTGCAGCGTCCCGGCGATCTCGGACGTCCGCCGCCCTTGGGAGAGGAGGCCGAGGATGTCCCGCTCGCGCGGTGTCAGCTCCGGGAACGACTCGTCCGCAGCCACCTCGGCCGGCGGGTTGGCAAAGTGGTCGAGCAGGCGCGTGGCGATGCCTGGGCCGAAGATCGCCTGGCCGCGCACGACCGCCTTGATGCCATCGGTGATCTCGTCCTGCTCGGCGCCCTTGAGCAGGTAGCCCTGTGCTCCGGCCTGCATGGCCGTGAAGACGGTCGCGTCCTCTTCGTACATCGTCAGGATCAGGACGGCGACGTCCGGCACCGCCTTGCGGATCCGACGCGTTGCCTCGACGCCGTCCATCCCCGGCATGCGCACATCCATGAGGACGACGTCCGGCTTGGTCAGGTGCGCCTCGCGGACCGCGGACTCACCGTCCACTGCTTCACCGACGACCTCGAAGTCGTCCAGCGTGCCGAGCAGCGCAGCGAGCCCGCGCCGGACCACCGGATGGTCGTCGGCCAGCAGCACTCGGATCGGCACCCTCCCAGTATCGCGGTAGCCACGACCCCCAGGCTCGGGAAGAA
This sequence comes from uncultured Actinomycetota bacterium, assembly GCA_963843815.1. Classification (GTDB taxonomy): domain Bacteria; phylum Actinomycetota; class Actinomycetes; order Propionibacteriales; family Nocardioidaceae; genus Nocardioides. The sequence goes on from CAWJLX010000009.1 coordinate 30,846, forward strand.
GTTCCCGGGTTCCGGGACTGGTCGGGACCCGTGCGGGAGGAGATGCTCTGAGACAGGGAAGGGACCGGGCCGGAGGGTGGAGCCATCCCGTTCCACACATCCTTTGGAGGAAACCATGTCCAGCACGACCCTCACCCCGGATCAGACCCTCATCACGACCAAGCAGAAGGTCGGGCTCGTCATCGCGGGGTTGTACTCACTGGCCAACATCCCCGGCTTCCTGGGCGCACCGGACCCTGGCCAGGTGGGACCGCCGATGGCCATCCTCGTCGTCGGCAGCGTCCTGGGCGTGATCGGCGTGTTGGCCGTGGTCATGGCGTGGCGCGGCAACCGGGTCGCCATGCGCGTCGCCGCAGGAGCGATCATCGTGGTGACCCTGACCGGCCTGCCCGCCTTCTTCGTCGGTGTGCCGATGTTCATCAAGGCCCTGGTTGCCGTGTCGGTGCTCCTGACCGTCCTGGCCGTCGTGCTCATGTTCTCCAGCGACCGGCGCTCCGCGCCGATCTCCGACTGAGGCCGCACCCATGATCGCCGTCGTCACGATCCTCTGCGCCTTTCCGCTCGGCTTCCTCCTGAGCAGCCGGCTGGCCGCCAACACGACGTACGCCATCGCCTATCTGTGGGCGTTCGTGTTCCAGGGCATCTACCTGATGCTCGACTCCCTCGCCGGGGGCAGGAACCCGGCGTTCGAGACCTCGAAGTTCCCTCTGGCCTACGGTCTGGTGGCGCTGGCGGTCTTCGTCGTCGGCTTCGGTCTCGTCCAGCTGGGCCACTGGGCCGGCCGGGGCCGGCGGGAGCGTCGTCGTACGGCCAGCGAACAGGCTCCGAGCCGGCTTCAGAACGTGTAGCCGAACTCCCGGATCGTCCGCTTGAACCGCTCCCCCACGATCTCCGCATCCCCCGGACCGTAGAGCTCGCGGTAGTGCGGCCCGCTCCCCTGCTTGGCGTGCGGCAGGTCCAATGCGATGCCCAGCCGTGCCGAGATGTCCTCGACCGCGGCCGGCAGCTCCTCGTAGAGGTAGACCCGGTCCACGATGACCTCACCGCCCAGCCGGTAGAGCCGCTCGTTGAGCGCGAGCCGGTCGAGGCGCCGAGGCGTACGCACGAACTCGGCGAAGGTCTTGGTGAAGGACGGCTTGCGCGCGCTGTAGCGGTAGGACGAGGCCACCACGTCGTAGGGGTTCCGCTCGACCGCGAACGTGAAGTAGGCGTCCCAGGTCTCGCGGCCGATCACCTTGATCACGCGGCGCGCGCCCATGTGGGCGTACGAGCTCGGGTCGGTGTCGTCGTTCTGGGGGCCCACTCCCCCGGCGGCGGCGCGCAGCTCCTCGTCCTCCGGGCTGATCCTGGTGACCACGTCGGACGGTCCGCAGTGCCTCGAGAGCGCGATCTCGAGGCTGGTGCCCGCCGTCTTGCGGGTCTTGACGAACACGAACCGGTGGGCGTGGGAGGCGATCACGACGTCACGACCACGGCTAGTCGTCCTCGTCTGCCATGTCCTCGTTGTGGGTGCCCGGTCGGGGCGCCCACGGCATCTCCTTCGCCGGTCGTACGACGATCAGCCGGTCGCCACGGGCCAGCAGGGACACGACGGGGTCGAAGTAGCGGTGCACCTTCTCGTCGCGGACCACCGCGATCACCTGGTCGGGCAGTGACTGCGGCTGCTTGCCGACCTCGGTGACGAGCAGGTCCCGCTCGGCGACCTCGAGTCCCTCGCCGTACGTCATCAGGTCCTCCATGACCGAGCCGAGGGTCGGCGCGATCGACGACAGGCCGAGCAGTCGGCCCACGGCGTCGGAGGACGTGATCACCGAGTTGGCGCCGGACTGGCGCATCAGCGGGACGTTCTCGTGCTCGCGGACCGACGCCACGATCCAGGCGTCCGGGTTGAGCTGGCGCACGGTCAACGTGACGAGCACGTTGGAGTCGTCGCGGTCGGTGGTGATGATGACGTGGGTGGCCTTCTCGGCCCCCGCCTGGCGCAGCACGCCACGGCGGGTGGCATCCCCGGCGATGGCCACGAGCTGGTCGCGGTTGGCGTCGGCGACCGCGACCGGTCCCGGGTCGACCACGACGATGGAGGCGCGATCGGCGCCGTTGCTGACGAGGGTCTCGATCGCGCTGCGGCCCTTGGTGCCGTAGCCGACGACGACGACGTGCTGATCCATCTTTCTCCTCCACCGGGAGACCCGGATCATCTCGCGTCCCTGGGAGGCGAGGACCTCCAGGGTGGTGCCGATCAACAGGACCAGGAAGGCGATGCGCGCCGGAGTGATGACCAGGGCGTTGACCAGCCGGGCCTGGTCGGAGACAGGAGCGATGTCACCGTAGCCGGTCGTGCTCAGTGTGACGGTGGTGTAGTAGAACGCATCGAGCAGGCTCAGCTGGTTCGTCGGGTCGTTGGCGTCGCGGTACCCGCCGCGGTCGAGGTAGACGATCAGGACGGTGCCGCTCAGGATCCCCAACGCCATCATGAGGCGCCGACCCAGCTCCCACCACGGGGATCGGTTCCGCTCGGGCAGGGACACCGTGCCCACGCTGGGCTGGTGGCTGGACATCGACACGGTCAGGAGTCTCGCACGCTGATGCGCCCGCGCAGGCGCTGCATCAGCTCGAGGCGGGCCCGCGTCGTGTTCTTCTGCGGGAACACGGTGTCGAAGGCGGCGTTGACCGCAGCGCCGATGAGCACGGCCAGCGCCAGCAGGTACAGCCAGAGCAGCACGGCGATGGGCGCGGCCAGCGGGCCGTAGATCGAGCGCGACTCGGCGGCGGTGACCGTCAGCACCCAGCGCAGGACGTAGGAGCCCGCCACCCAGCAGAACAGCGAGAACGTCGCCCCGGGCAGGTTGAACCTCCACTTGGTACGCACCGGCACCGACACGTGGAAGAGCGTGGCCAGGAAGCAGATGCACACGACCAGCACCACGGGCCAGTAGAGGTTGTTGAGGAGGTCCAGGCGTGGCGGGAGGATCCGGTCCACCAGTGTGGGGCCGGCGACCACGAGCGGGATGCTCACGGCTCCGGTGACCATCGCCAGGGCGTAGAGCACGAAGGACAGTGCCCGGGTCGCGACGATCCCCCGGTGCCCCCCGAGCCCGTGCATGATCGTGATGGTGTCGACGAAGACGTTGAGCGCGCGTGAGCCCGACCACAGCGCGAGGATGAAGCCGATGGAGATCACGTCGTAGCGACCACCGTTGAGCACCGTGTCGATCGTCGGCGCGATGATCTTGTCGACCGCGCGCTCGGTCAGCGCCTGACGGGAGATCTCCAGCACGGCGCCGCGGATGTCGTCGAGCTGGGTTGCGCTGAACTCGTCGCTGACGAATCCGATCGCGCCCGCGAGCGCGAAGACGAGCGGCGGCACCGACAGCACGGCGAAGAACGCCGCCTCCGCGGCCAGGCCGGTCACGCGGTTGCGCAGGCACGACCCGACCGTCGTCACGACGATCCGCCACAGGTGATCGCCCCAGCGGCGCGCGACGACGTCCACCCCTCGAGGCGCAGGGGTGTCCTCTCGCGCCTCGACCATGGCGCCACGGTATCCACTGGGTCGCCCGTGGGCGCGAATGCCGGCGGCGGGTTTCCCTGTCCGCTGCGTGGGTAGCGTCACGACATGCTTCGACCCATCCGCACACCTGTCCTGACAGCGGTCGCGATGCTCGGCACCGGCGTGCTGACCATCTCGCTGCTCGCGGCCCCCGCCGAAGCCGGCCCTCGCAGGACGCGCGTGTCCGGCACCCTCACTGCGAGCGTCGCCAACCCCGGGGGGTCGGTCGCGATGACCGGCCGGGTGAAGGACAAGGGCAAGCACAAGCGCACCGTGGTCATCGAGCAGAAGATCGCGTCGGGCTGGCGCAGGGTCGACAGGACGAAGTCCAGCCGGTCGGGCGACTACGCGGTCACGGTTCCGACGACGTGGTTCTACTCCACCAAGCTCCGGGCGCGTGTGGTCCAGACGCGCACGTTCCGCGGTGACGTCTCCCGCGCACGCCGGATGAGGGTGATCCCGGACTACACCCCGCTCGGGTCGAGGAGCGCTTGGGCCAGGCTGAGCCGCTACGGCGACCGCTTCGACCCGTGTCGCACGATCACCTACGGCATCAACACCTCCCGGGCCACCCCTGACGCCGGCACCGTGTCTGCAGGCATCCACCACACGCTCGCCCTGGTGGCGCAGGCCACCGGCGTCAGGTTCACGTTCGCCGGCGAGACCAACGCGATGCCGTTCGACAAGAGGTTCCGCCGCAAGGACCCCAAGCTCGTCTTCGGGTTCACCACGGACGCCGAGACCAAGCTCGACCTCGGCCCGAGCGTGGCTGCGCGTGGAGGCTCCGACCGCACGCGCTGGGCACGCGACGCCCGCGGCAAGCGGATCCTCCAGACCATCCACGGTGGCGTCCTCTACGACCTCGACGACACCGCGACCATGACCGCCGCACAGTTCCAGCAGCTCACGCTCCACGAGCTCGGCCACGCCATGGGCCTGGGCCACGTCTCGTCGCAGGACCAGTACATGACCCCCGGCCCCGAGCTCTACAACCTGCCGCTCTCCTACCAGGCCGGCGACCTCAACGGCTTCAGCAAGGTCGGGCTGCAGGCCGGCTGCATCCGCCCGCTGCGCTCGAGCCGCAAACCGGACCTCCAGCGCCTCCCGGTCCCGGTCGCCACGACCCTCGACTGAGGCTCCCTCCCGCGACAGCCCACCCGCACACGAGCCGGTCCGACCGCACAGTGGCGGCAACGCCTAACGTGGAGCCATGACCGACCTCCCCGATCGCACGGACCCACGGGAGTCCAGCAACCAGGCGCCAGCCCTGGTCGGCCACAACGTGGTCACCTCCGACCATGCCCTCACCGAGGCGATCGTCCGCCACGGGTCGCCCGGGCTCGTCGACGAGCTCGCGCCGCTCGGGGCCGAGGCCGGCAGCGAGGAGGCCCGCGAGCACGGCATGCTCGCCAACCGCCACCATCCCGAGCTGACGCCGTACGACCGGTGGGGCAACCGCATCGACGAGGTGCAGTTCCACCCGTCGTGGCACTGGCTGATGGAGCGCGCCGTGGGCCATGGCCTCCAGGCAGCGCCGTGGGAGCAGCAGGACGGCGGCGACCCGCACGCCCACCTGCGACGAGCCGCCGGCTTCTTCGCCTGGTCCCAGACCGAGCCGGGGCACGGCTGCCCGATCTCGATGACGTACGCCGCTGTGCCGGCACTGCGGGCGGACGACGCCATCGCGAAGGAGTGGACGCCGCTGCTCGCTGCCCGGTCCTACGACCCGGGGGTCCGCGCGAGGTCGGACAAGGCCGGCGCGCTCGCCGGCATGGGCATGACGGAGAAGCAGGGCGGCTCCGACGTGCGGGCCAACCAGACGCGCGCCGTGCCGACCACCGAGGACGGCTGGTACACCCTGCACGGGCACAAGTGGTTCACCTCCGCCCCGATGAACGACCTGTTCCTGGTGCTCGCGCAGGCCGAGGGCCGCTCGGCCGAACAGGCACTGACGTGCTTCGTCGTGCCGCGGGTGCTGGCCGACGGCACGCGCAACCGGATCGACGTGGTCAGGCTCAAGGACAAGCTGGGCAACCGGTCCAACGCCTCGGGCGAGCTCGAGCTCGACGGCACCCTCGCCCAGCGGCTGGGAGACGAGGGGCGAGGGGTGCGGACGATCATCGAGATGGTCGCCGCGACCCGGCTCGACTGCGTCCTCGGCTCGGCCGCCCTGATGCGGCACGCGCTGGCGGAGGCCTCCTGGCACGTCGCCCACCGCTCGGCCTTCGGCGGTCTTCTCGCCGACAAGCCGCTGATGCAGAACGTCGTGGCCGACCTCGCGGTCGAGTCGGAAGCGGCCACAGCCCTGGCGATGCGCCTGGCCTCGGCCGTCGACCGCCCCGGCGACCCGCACGAGGTCGCCCTGAGGCGGATCGCCCTCCCGCTCGCGAAGTTCTGGGTGTGCAAGCGCACTCCTGCGATGGTCGCCGAGGCGCTGGAGTGCCTGGGGGGCAATGGATACGTCGAGGAGTCGGGGCTCCCGCTCATGTTCCGGGAGTCACCGCTCAACTCCATCTGGGAGGGCTCCGGCAATGTCAACGCCCTTGACGTCCTGCGCGCACTGGGCCGCGAGCCCGAGGTGCTCCAGGCGTGGATCACCGAGGTCGGCGCCGCCCGCGGTGCCGACGCCCGGCTCGACCGGGCCGTCGACGACACCCTGGCCCTGCTCGGGGACTCCGCCGGCATGGAGGCCGGGGCGCGCCGGCTGGCCGGGCAGATGGCCGCGTGCCTCCAGGGCTCGCTGCTGGTGCGGTTCGCGCCCGCTGAGGTCGCCGACGCCTTCTGCGGCAGTCGGTTCGGCACGTCGTACGGCGGCACCTTCGGCATCCTGACCAGTGGGTCCCTGCGCGAGATCGTCCACCGGTCGACACCGGGTCTCTGAGCTTCGGCGCGACGTCTTTACCCAACAGCCCACGCAGAGCGTGCGCGGCCACTAGCGTGTGCCCTCGATCCCAGGGGGCCCCACGCCGTGTCCAAGTCCAGCACGCTCTTCACCGTCGGTACGCTGCTCAGGCACGCGCAGGACGCCAATGCGCCTGTCCGCGTCCTCGTCCAGGGAACCTGGCTCGACGGTCGCATCGTCGGGGCCGACGGTCTCGGCACGGTCCTCGACGACGGCAACGGCCAGCAGGTGCTGGTGCGCCTGGAGGCCATCGTCGCGGTGAGCTTCTCACGCACGGACATCGACGATCCCGGCCAGGAGGCCGACGACCACGGTGCCCGCACGCAAGGTCAGCAACGTCGTGACCCCATCGAGGCCGGACCAGTCGGCGGCTGACCGCTTCGTGGGCCGGTCGCCCGCTCCTCAGGCCAGCGCCGTGCTGACGACCTCGCGCGCCTCCGCCTGCACCTGGGCCAGGTGCTCGGGGCCACGGAACGACTCGGCGTAGATCTTGTAGACGTCCTCGGTCCCGCTGGGGCGTGCCGCGAACCACGCGGACTCGGTGGTCACCTTGAGCCCGCCGATCTTTGCTCCGTTGCCCGGTGCCTCGGTGAGCTTGGCGGTGATCGGCTCACCCGCCAGCGTCGTGGCGCTCACGTCGCCGGGCGACAGCGCCCCCAGCTTGGCCTTCTCCTCACGGTCGGCCGGGGCGTCGATGCGCGCGTAGGCCGGGTCGCCGTGCTGGGCGACCAGCTCGGCGTAGTGCTCGCTCGGGGTACGACCCGTGGCGCCGAGGATCTCGCTGGCGAGCAGCGCCAGCAGGAGACCGTCCTTGTCGGTGGTCCACGTCGAGCCGTCGCGGCGCAGGAAGGAGGCACCGGCCGACTCCTCTCCTCCGAAGCCGAACGAGCCGTCCATCAGGCCGGGCACGAACCACTTGAACCCCACCGGGACCTCGACGAGGGGCTTGCCGATCGACTCGGCCACCCGGTCGATCATCGAGCTCGACACCAGGGTCTTGCCGATGCGGGCCGACTCCGGCCAATCCGGGCGGGCACCGCCGAAGAGGTGCGCGATCGCCACGGCGAGGAAGTGGTTGGGGTTCATCAGGCCTGCGTCGGGGGTGACGATGCCGTGGCGGTCCGCGTCGGCGTCGTTGCCGGTCGCGATGTCGTAGTCGTCCTTGCGCCCGACCAGCGAGGCCATCGCATGGGGCGAGGAGCAGTCCATCCGGATCTTGCCGTCCCAGTCGAGGGTCATGAACCGCCACGTCGGGTCGACCAGCGGGTTGACCACGGACAGGTCGATGCGGTGGCGCTCCGCGATCTCGCCCCAGTAGGCCACGCTCGCGCCGCCCAGCGGATCGGCGCCGATGCGGATGCCGGCGTCGCGGACCACGTCGAGGTCGACCACCTGCGGCAGGTCGTCCACATAGGTGCCCATGAAGTCGTACGAACCGACCGCAGCGCGCGCCGTGGCGAAGGTCACCCGGCGGACGCCCTCGATGTTCGCGCGGATCAGCTCGTTGGCGCGTGCGGCGATGACCGAGGTGGCGTCGGAGTCGGCGGGTCCGCCGTGTGGGGGGTTGTACTTGAAGCCGCCGTCCCCCGGAGGGTTGTGCGAGGGCGTGACCACGATCCCGTCGGCCAGCCCGGCACCCGTCGTACGCCCCTGGTTCGCGCGGAGGATCGCGTGGCTCACCGCGGGGGTCGGGGTGAACCCGTCGCGGTCGTCGACCAGCACGGTGACGTCGTTGGCGACCAGCACCTCCAGCGCGGTGGCCCAGGCGGGCTCGGAGAGCGCGTGGGTGTCACGGCCGATGAACAGCGGACCGTCGTAGCCCTGCTCACGGCGGTAGTCGCAGATCGCCTGGGTCGTCGCGGCGATGTGCACCTCGTTGAACGACGTGTTCACCGATGTGCCGCGGTGACCGCTCGTGCCGAAGGCGACCTGCTGCGCGACGTCGTCGGGATCGGGCTCGAGGTCGAAGTAGGCCGTGACCAGGTGGGACACGTCGATGAGGTCCTCGGTGCTGGCGGGACGTCCGGCTCTTTCGTGAATGGCCATACCCCCATCTTGGTGCCCGGAGCCGGCTCCGTCGAGGAAGGAACGGCCCCGGTTGTCGAAAAGGGCAGCGCTGGTCCGTCAGAGTGGTGAGACCGCAACCGGCGGTCCACGAACGTCGAAGGAGTTCATCGGCGATGAGCCGCTACCTGATCCTGCTGCCCGCACCCGAGGCCGAGTGGGCCGCCCTGCCGCCCGAGGAGCACGAGAAGGGCATGGCGTCCCACCGGCAGTTCCACCAGGACCTCAGCGCTGGGGACCACACCCTCGTCACGGTGAGCCCGCTGGAGCCTTCTGAGCGGGCCACCTCGATGCGCCCGGACGGCGACGGCGGTGCCCACGTCAGACGGCGTTCAGCGAGACCGCTGAGCAGGTCGTCGGCTTCTACCTCGTGGAGACCGATGACGAAGCCGACCTGCGGGCCGCGTGCGAGCGGTTCGCGGGTCGTGGTGAGCACATCGAGCTCCGACGACTGTCCGAGTGAAGGAGATCGAGATGTCTGCATACATGGTGCTGCTGATCGGCGACACCGAGCGCTGGTGGACCGAGGCCGACGACGAGGAGAAGGCGAGGACGATGGCCGTCCACGACCGGTTCTCCCGCGAGCTGGTGGGTCGGGGTCACGCGATCACCGGCGGCGCGGAGCTCCACCGGGCTTCGGAGGGACGGTCGATCGCTGCGAGGTCGGAGACGGTCACCGAGGGCCCCTTCGCCGAGTCGACCGAGCAGGTGGGCGGCTTCTACCTGGTCGAGTCCGACGACCTCGACGACCTGGTGGAGTGCTGCAAGATGCTGGCCGCGACGGGTGACGCCGTCGAGGTACGCCGCTGCGTCACTACCGAGGATCGTGCCTCGTGAAGTACCTGGTGCTGCTGGTCGGCGACGGGGAGCTCAAGGCGTGGTCCGACCACACCGACGACGAGCAGGCGGAGGTGATCAGCCGGTTCGAGGCCTTCGACACGGCTTGCCGCGAGCGCGACGGGGTCGAGATCCTCGCCGGCGAGGCACTCGCCCCGTCGAGCCACGCGACCACCGTCCGGACGCGTGACGGTCGGATGACCCTCACCGAGGGCCCCTATGCCGAGATCATCGAGGCGATGGGCGGCTTCTACCTCGTCGAGGCGCCCGATCTCGACGTGCTGCTGGAGCTGTTGCGCATCCTGCCCGCCTACGACATGCAGGTCTCTCCGGCCGCGGACCCGTACTGAACGCCGTGGACGACCTCGAGGTGGTCGTGCGTCAGGAGTGGGGCCGGCTCGTGTCCCTGCTCCTGGCGCAGTTCCGACGCCTCGACCTCGTCGAGGACGCGCTGGGCGACGCCGTCGAGGCCGCCAGCCGCACCTGGCCCGTCGAGGGCCCTCCCGCCAACCCATCCGCATGGCTGATGACCGCCGCGCGGCGACGGGTCCTCGACCGCCTGCGCACCGAGGAGGTGGCCCGGCGCAAGCTGCCGCTCCTGCTCACCGACGTCGAACGCCACGAGGAGGGCGCGCACACCATGGCCGACAGCGGGAACCTCGTGGCCGACGACGTCCTCCGCCTGGTGCTGATGTGCGCCCACCCGGCGCTGGCCCCCGAGTCGGCCAGCGCCCTGAGCCTGCGTCTGGTCGTAGGTGTCCCTACCGCCGACATCGCCCGGCTCTTCCTCGTCCCCGAAACCACCATGGCGGCCCGCATCACGCGCGCGAAGAAGCGGATCGTGGGGGCCGGCATCCCGTTCGCCGTTCCGGACGCTTCCGTGCTCCCGGAGCGACTCGACGTGGTCGCGCAGACCGCCTACCTGGCCTTCACCGCCGGCTACTCCCCCGGCACCGGGCCCGACCTGCTGCGTGCGGAGTCCTCCGGTGAGGCGATCCGGCTGGTGCGCGTCGTGCTGGGGCTGCGTCCCGACGAACCTGCCCTGATCGCGCTGCTGGCCCTCATGCTCTTCCAGCACTCTCGGCGCGACGCCCGGGTCCACGACGGACGCCTGGTGCTGCTGGCCGACCAGGACCGCTCCCGGTGGCACCACGACGAGATCGCGGAGGCCACACGGCTGGTCGCCGCGCCCTGCCTCACCGGCCCCCTGACACCGCTCGCGGCGTCGTACGTCGTCCAGGCTCGGATCGCAGCCGAGCACGCGACGGCGCGGTCCGCCGAGGAGACGCGCTGGAACCACATCGTCGGGTGGTACGACCTGCTGCTGCAGGTGGCACCGTCCCCCTCCGCACGGCTGGCTCGCGCGGTGGCCGTGGCGGAGGACCTCGGCGCGGTCGCCGGCCTGGCCGCGCTGGAGGGCGTGGAGATCCCCGACAGCCATCGTCCCGCCGCGGTCCGCGCCGAGCTGCTGTCGCGAGCCGGCGAGGTCGACGCTGCGCGCGCCGCCTACGACCAGGCGATCGCGGCGTGCCGCAACGACGTCGAGCGCGCCTTCCTGGTGGAGCGGCGCGCCGAGGTGCCCGCGTCCTAGGCCTTGCCGGTGGGGACCTGCTGCTGCTTGGCCAGCACGGTGAGGCCCTCGTCGACGACGAAGCCGCGGGCCAGGTCCTCCTCGTGGTCGACGCCGATCCGCGCCCCTGGTGGCACGACTACTCCCTTGTCCAGGATCGCGTTGCGCACGATCGCGCCCTCGCCGATCTCGACGCCGTCCATCAGCACCGAGCTGGACACCTCGGCGCCGTCCCTCACCCGGACCGCGGGCGAGAGCACCGACCGGTTGACCGTGCCGCCACTCACCACCACGCCGGGCGACAGGATCGAGTTGAAGGTCGAGCCCCCCGCACCGCTGGCCCCTTCCACGAGCTTGGCCGGCGGGTGCGGGCCATAGCTGGTGTAGATCGGCCAGGCGTTGTTGTAGAGGTTGAAGACCGGCAGCGGTGAGACCAGGTCCTGGTGGGCGTCGTAGTAGGAGTGCATGGTCCCGACGTCGCGCCAGTAGCCGCGGTCGCGGTCGGTGGACCCGGGGACCTCGTTGTCCTTGTAGTCGTAGACCGACGACTCCTCCTTGTCGACGAACCACGGCACGATGTCGCCGCCCATGTCGTGCTTGGACTCCTCGAACGCGGCGTCGCGGGTGACAGCATCGCGCAGCGCGTCGGCGGTGAAGACGTAGTTGCCCATGCTGGCCAGCACCTCCTCCGGGGAGTCGGGCAGCCCGATGGGGTCGGTCGGCTTCTCCAGGAAGGCGCGGATGTTCTGGGGGTTCGCGGGGTCGACGTCGATGACTCCGAACTGATCGGCCAGGCTGATCGGCTGACGGATCGCCGCCACCGTGCAGCCGGCGCCGGACTCGACGTGGTCGGCGACCATCTGCGAGAAGTCCATCCGGTAGACGTGGTCGGCACCGACCACCACCACGATGTCAGGCTGCTCGTCGGTCAGCAGGTTGAGCGACTGGAAGATCGCGTCGGCGCTGCCCGCAAACCACCGCTTGCCCACGCGCTGCTGGGCCGGGACCGGGGTGACGTAGTTGCCCAGGAGGTTGGACATGCGCCAGGTCGTCGTGACGTGGCGGTCAAGACTGTGCGACTTGTACTGCGTCAGCACGACCACCTTGAGGTAGCCCGAGTTCACGACGTTCGACAGCGCGAAGTCGATCAGGCGGTAGATGCCGCCGAAGGGCACTGCAGGTTTGGCTCGGTCGGCGGTGAGCGGCATCAGGCGCTTGCCCTCACCTCCGGCAAGGACGACAGCGAGGACCTTCTTGCGCGGAGACGTGATGGCCATATGACGAAACTAGCCGTCCTTGGGGGGCGCGGTCGACCTCCGACGGGGCATAGGTTCGACTTATGCGCATTGACGTCCTCAGCAAGGAGTACCCCCCGGAGGTCTACGGCGGAGCAGGTGTGCACGTCGCCGAGCTGGTGCGCGCGCTGCGCGGACTGGTCGATGTGGAGGCACAGGTGCGCTGTTTCGGCGCCCCGCGTTCCGAACCAGGGACAACCGCCTACGCCGAGCCGGAATCGCTGTCCGGCGCCAACGCCGCGATCCGCACTCTCGGTGTGGACCTGGCCATGGTCGATGACTGCGCCGGAGCCGACCTGGTCCACTCGCACACGTGGTATGCCAACATGGCCGGGCACCTGGCCGGCCTGATGCACGGCATCCCCCACGTCGTCAGCGCCCACTCCCTCGAGCCGATGCGGCCTTGGAAGGCCGAGCAGCTCGGCGGCGGCTACGCGCTGTCCAGCTGGGTCGAGCGGACGGCGTACGAGGGTGCTGCCGGGATCATCGCCGTGAGCGCTGCCATGCGCGACGACGTGCTGCGCAGCTATCCGTCCGTCGATCCCGCCCGGGTGCACGTGGTGCACAACGGCATCGACACCACGCAGTGGTCCCCGGTGCCCAACCCCGACCGGGTGCGCGAGCTCGGTGTCGACCCCGACCGGCCGAGCGTGATCTTCGTCGGCAGGATCACGCGGCAGAAGGGCCTGCCGCTCTTCCTGCGCGCTGCCGCGGCACTGCCGCCCGAGGTGCAGCTCGTGCTGTGCGCCGGCGCGCCGGACACCCCCGAGATCGAGGCCGAGGTGCGCGGACTCGTGGAGGACCTCGCCGCGACCCGCTCCGGTGTGGTGTGGATCGACGAGATGCTCCCCCGCCCCGATGTCGTCGCACTCCTGACCGCGGCCACCGTCTTCGCCTGCCCGTCGATCTACGAACCGCTGGGCATCGTCAACCTCGAGGCGATGGCCTGCGAGACCGCCGTCGTCGCCACCGCCACCGGCGGCATCCCCGAGGTGGTCGTGCACGGCGAGACCGGCTGGCTGGTGCCGATCGAGCAGGCCACCGACGGCACCGGCACCCCGCTCGACCCCGAGGGCTACGTCGCGGACCTCGGGGCAGCGTTGACCGACGCGGTGAGCGACCCCGAGCGCGCCCGGGCGTACGGCGTGGCCGGTCGTCGGCGTGCGGAGGAGTCGTTCAGCTGGGCGACCATCGCTGGTCGGACGATCGAGATCTACAGCTCGCTGACCTGAGGGCCGTAGCCGCGCGGACATTGGTTGTTTCCACGTCAGGTTGCCGAGCGGGGACGGACCTTCCAGCGGTCACCGATGTCCGCGCGCCTACGGGCCTGTGGAAGATGGATCACGGTCCACTCCTCGTCCGGTCATGCTCAACTCGTGGACCTGGAGCAGGTGATCGCGCGACACGGAGGTGTGTCCACGCGCGCTGCCCTCATCCGGGCCACCTCACGGGCGGAGGTGGACACCGCACTCGCGGGCGGCCGGCTGGTGCGCGCCGGGCAGGGGCGCTACGTGGCGCCCGAGGTGGACGCGGCTGCCAGGACCGCCCACGGCATGAACGGCGTCCTGTGCCTGACCAGCGCAGCGCTCCACCACGGCTGGGAGGTCAAGGCCGTTCCGGAGAAGCCCCACGTCCTGGTTCCGAGGAAGCGGAACGTGCCGCAGCACCTCCGCAGCGGCGTCGTCCTGCACCGGCGTGACCTGGACGGGGACGAGGTGTCAGCCGGAGTCGCCACCAGCCGGGAAGTGACGCTCGAGCAGTGCCTGAGGCTGCTGCCCTACGACGAGGCCCTCGTCATCGCCGACTCGGCCTTGCGCCACGGCGAGCACGCCGCGCTCGCCCGCGCCGCGGCGCTGGTGCGCGGACGGGGCCAGCGACAGGCAGCACGTGTGGCCGCAGAAGCGCGCGCCGATTCGGCCAACGCATTCGAGTCTGTGACCCGAGCGATCTGCCACGAGGTGCCGGGACTGCGGGTGGAGCCCCAGCTCGTCATCTCCGACCCGCACGTCTGGGCGCGGACCGACCTGGGGGATCAGCACCTCGAGATCGTCGTGGAGTGCGAGTCCTACGAGTGGCACGGTGATCGCGCCGGCTTCCGCAAGGACGTGCGTCGCTACACACTGCTCAGCGCATCGGGGTGGCTGGTGCTCAGGTTCACCTGGGAGGACGTGATGTTCAGGTCGGACTGGGTGCAGGGCGTGTTGGCACGCGCCGTGGCCGCACGCGCGCGGACATTGGTCGACCACGACCGGACTGTCGCTGCGTGAGCGTGACGCTCTCGCGGACCAATGTCCGCGCGTCTCCGTGTCAGGGTCAGCTGAGGACGAGACCCGGGTAGAGCGGGTGCTTGTCGAGCATCTCGCTCGACTGCGAGGTGACCCGGTCAGCGACTCCGTCGCCCAGCACGTACGACGCCTTGCTGGGGCCACCGGCCTTGGTCGTGCCGGCCTCGGTGTGGGTCAGCACGTCGACGATCAGCTCGGCGACCTTGTCGAACTCGTCGTGGCCGAAGCCCCGGGTGGTGAGCGCGGGCGTGCCGAGCCGGATGCCGGAGGTGTACCAGGCGCCGTTGGGGTCGGCCGGGACCGAGTTGCGGTTGGTGACCACACCGGCGTCGAGCAGGGCCGACTCGGCCTGGCGGCCCGTCAGTCCGTAGGACGACACGTCGAGCAGGACGATGTGGTTGTCGGTGCCGCCCGTGACGAGGTCGGCGCCGCGGGTCAGGAAGCCGTCGGCCAGGGACTTGGCGTTGTCGGCGACCCTCTGCGAATAGTCCTGGAACTCGCTCGTGCGGGCCTCGGCGAATGCCACGGCCTTGGCGGCCATCACGTGCGACAGCGGCCCGCCGAGCACCATCGGGCAGCCACGGTCCACGTCGGCGGCGAACTCCTCCTGCGCCAGCACCATGCCACCGCGCGGGCCGCGCAGCGACTTGTGGGTCGTGGTCGTGGTGATGTGGGCGTAGGGCACCGGGTTCTCCTCGCCGGTGAAGACCTTGCCCGCCACCAGGCCCGCGAAGTGCGCCATGTCGACCATCAGCACGGCGCCGACCTCGTCGGCGATCTCGCGCATCCTGGCGAAGTTCACCCGGCGCGGGTAGGCGGAGTAGCCGGCGACCAGGACCAGCGGTTTGAACTCCCTTGCCTTGGCGGCCACGGCGTCGTAGTCGAGCAGCCCGCTGTCCGGGTCGGTGCCGTACTGCTGCTGGTGGAACATCTTGCCGCTGATGTTGGGGCGGAAGCCGTGGGTGAGGTGGCCGCCGGCGTCGAGCGACATGCCCAGCAGGCGCTGGTTGCCGAACTCGTGGCGCAGTGTCTCCCAGTCGGCCTCGGTGAGCTCGTTGACATTCTTGGCCTGCATCTTCTGCAGGTAGGGGGTCTCCACCTTGTTGGCGAGGATCGACCAGAAGGCGACCAGGTTGGCGTCGATCCCGGAGTGGGGCTGCACGTAGGCGTAGGGGGCACCGAAGAGCTCGCGTGCGTGCTCGGCGGCCAGGCTCTCGACCGTGTCGACGTTCTGGCAGCCGGCGTAGAAGCGGTGGCCGACGGTGCCCTCGGCGTACTTGTCGCTGAACCAGGTGCCCATCGTCAGCAGGACCGCCGGCGATGCGTAGTTCTCCGACGCGATCAGCTTGAGCGAGCCGCGCTGGTCGGTGAGCTCCTGGCGGGTGGCCTCGGCGATCCGCGGCTCGACCGAGGCGATCACCTCGAGGGCCTGCGAATAGGCGCTGCTGATGAGGGAGTCAGTCATGGTCGACAGCCTAGATGCCCTGCCACGGAAGGCGTCACGAGGCCGGCTGGGCGTCGATGGTGTGACCTGGACCGCATCGAGACTGGTGCGCAGGCGCATGACCTCCGCCGTGTCTCACATATTGGCGGGCCGTCTCACTTGTCGAGATTCCGAGTTGTGGAACGGAAGTCCATTCCCTGAGACTTCTTGACATGGTCACCGTTTCCACCCACACGCACCTCGTGGTTCGACGTCACGTCGACCTCATGCGTGTGGACAGCGCGACCTGTTGGCATCGCTGACGCCGCCAGAACTCCCTCCGCGCTCGACGTTGCGCGCGGCACCCCTCAGCGAACAGGAACTTCCTGATCATGCCCGACCTCCGTTTCAGGCCCCAGGCCGCCCAGCACACCGCGATCCCGCGCCCCAAGCGCGCCGAGGGTCAGTGGGGACTCGGCTACTCCGAGCCCCTCAACAAGAACGAGCAGTCCAAGAAGGACGACGACCCGCTCAACGTCCGCGACCGCATCGTGCACACGTACGCGCACCGCGGATTCGACTCCATCGACCCGGCCGACCTGCGCGGCCGGTTCCGCTGGATGGGCCTCTACACCCAGCGCGCTCCCGGCTTCGACGGCGGCAAGACCGCCCAGCTCTCGGAGGAGGAGCTCGACGACCGCTACTTCATGATGCGGGTGCGCACCGACGGTCAGGTCCTCGACGGCCCGGCCCTGCGTGCGCTCGGCGAGTGCTCGACGGAGTTCGGCCGGAACACCGCCGACATCACCGACCGCAACAACATCCAGTTCCACTGGATCGAGATCGAGAGCGTCCCGGAGATCTGGGACCGACTCGAGTCGGTCGGTCTCACCACGCTCGAGGCGTGCGGTGACAGCCCGCGCCCCTTCCTGGGCTCCCCGGTCGCCGGCATCGCCAAGGACGAGATCATCGACGGCACCGAGGCCCTCGCCGAGATCAAGCGCCGGGTGCTGGGCAACCCCGAGTTCGCCAACCTCCCCCGCAAGTTCAAGACCGCGCTCACCGGGCACCCCAGCCACGACGTTGCGCCCGAGGTGAACGACGTGTCGTTCGTCGGCACCGTCCACCCCGTCCACGGTCCTGGCTTCGACCTCTGGGTCGGCGGGGGTCTCTCCACCAACCCGATGCTGGCCCACAAGCTGGGCGTGTGGATCCCGCTCGACGAGGTGGCCGACGCCTGGGAGGGCGTCGCGGGAATCTTCCGCGACTACGGCTACCGCCGGCTGCGGTCCAAGGCCCGGCTCAAGTTCCTCCTGGCCGACTGGGGCAAGGAGAAGTTCCGCGAGGTTCTCGAGAGGGAGTACCTCCGTCGCCCGCTGGTCGACAACCCCTCCCCCGAGGCGCCGCTCACCCAGGGCGACCACATCGGCATCCACGAGCAGAAGGACGGCCGGTTCTACGTCGGCGCTGCGCCGGTCGTCGGCCGCATCGACGGCTCCACGCTCTCCGCGCTGGGCACCCTGGTCGACACGTACGGCGCTCGCGGGGCCCGCCTCACCGCCTACCAGAAGCTGGTCGTGATCGGCGTCGCGGGCGAGGACACCGCCGCCTTCGCCGACGACCTCGAGAAGATCGGCCTGACTGCGCGTCCCAGCAACTGGCGGCGCGCCACCATGGCCTGCACGGGCATCGAGTTCTGCAAGCTCGCCATCGTCGACACCAAGGAGCGGGCACGGCGTCTGGTGTCCGAGCTGGAGAAGCGCTTCCCCGACCTCGACACCCAGATATCGGTCAACGTCAACGGTTGCCCCAATGCCTGCGCCCGCACCCAGGTCGCCGACATCGGCCTCAAGGGCCAGCTGGTCATGGACTCCGACGGACTGCAGGTCGAGGGCTTCCAGGTCCACCTGGGCGGCGCCCTCGGCCTCGACCCCGCGATGGGCCGCAAGCTGCGCGCCCACAAGGTGACCAGCGACGGGCTCGACGACTACGTCTCGGCCGTCGTCTCGGCGTACCTCTCCGACCGCACCGACGGCGAGCGGTTCGCCGCCTGGGTGGCGCGCGCCGACGAGACCCTCCTGCGTGGGGAGCCGGTGTTCGCATGAGCGAGCGAGCGGTTCCCTTCCACTGCCCCTACTGCGGGGACGAGAACCTGTTCCCCCAGGAGGGTGCAGGCGCTTGGGAGTGCCGTTCGTGCCTGCGCGCGTTCAGCGTCCGGATGACGGGGATGATCCGACCGGGTGGAGGTGCGACATGAGCCTCTCCACCCGTGCCGCCCGCGACTTCAAGGGCACCCACACCGAGGGGCGCACTCCGGAGGAGCTGCGCGAGCTGGTCTCCCACGTGGGCGCCGAGCTCGAGCTGGCCCCCGCGGAGGGCATCATCGAGTGGGCGATCGCCACGTTCGGCGATCGGTTCGCGATCACCTCGTCCATGGGCGATGCCGTGCTGGCGCACCTCGCCTCCACGGTCGCCCCCGGCATCGACGTGGTCTTCCTCGACACCGGCTACCACTTCGTCGAGACCATCGGGACCCGCGACGCAGTCGCTGCGACGCTGCCGGTCAACCTGCGCACCATCGTGCCCGCCCAGAGCGTGGCCGAGCAGGATGCCGAGCACGGCGTGGACCTCTACAAGACCGACCCCGACCTCTGCTGTGCGCTGCGCAAGGTCGCGCCGCTCGCCGACACCCTCGCCGCGTACGACGCCTGGGCCACCGGCCTGCGGCGGGCCGAGACCCACAACCGGGTGATCGCACCCGTCGTCGGATGGGACGCACGCAAGGGCAAGGTCAAGGTCTCTCCCCTGGCCCGCTGGAGCGACGAGCAGGTCGAGCGCTACATCGCCGACCACGGCGTGCTCGTCAACCCGCTCCTGCACGACGGCTATCCCAGCATCGGCTGCTGGCCCTGCACCAGGCGCGTCGCACCCGGCGACGACCCGCGCAGCGGCCGCTGGGCCGGCACCACCAAGACCGAGTGCGGGATCCACCAATGAGGTCACTCCACGACGTACGTCTCCTCCGCTGCGCTCCCCCGAACAACGCCACGGGGACCCCGACACTCTTGAAGAGCTCGCCGTTCGAGTTCAGCGACACCGTCGTCGCACCCGCAGGACCCCTGACGAAGCACCACCGCACCACTACGCACGATCGGAGTCACCCCTGATGACTGCCCCCGCTCTGGTTGCCCTGGCCCACGGAAGCCGGGACCCACGTTCGGCCGCGACGATCAAGTCGCTCGTCGCCGAGGTGAAGGCGACACGTCCCGACCTCCGGGTCGAGACGGCCTTCCTCGACCTCGCCAAGCCGTCCTTCGACACGGTCGTCGACCGCCTGGTCAAGGCGGGTTTCGACGAGATCGTCGTCGTGCCACTGCTGCTCACCGAGGCCTACCACGCGAAGGTCGACGTCCCCGAGGTGATCGCGGCCGCCATGGCGCGCCACGAGGGGCTCAAGATCCAGGCCAGCCGGATCCTCGGCATGGAGGCCGCCTTCCTCGAGGTGCTCGACGTACGCCTGCGCGAGGCGTTGAAGGACGCCCGCGTGCGCGAGCTCGACGCTCTCGTGCTGGCCGCGGCCGGCTCGTCGGACGCGCTCGCCAACCAGGCCGTCGCCCGCATCGCCCGCACGTGGGGTGCCCGTCACAAGCTGCCGGTCACCGCAGCCTTCGCCTCGGCCGCACCGCCGGCCACCGGTGAAGCCGTCCGCGCGTTCCGCGCCCAGGGCAAGCGTCACGTCGCCGTCGCGTCGTTCTTCCTTGCTCCGGGACGGTTGCCCGACCGGGCCGGCGAGCTCGCCCTCGAGGCCGGGGCCGTGGCGGTCTCGGACCCGCTCGGCGCCCACCCGGCGGTCGCGCGCGCCGTCCTCGCCCGCTACGCCGTGGGCGCGGTCGAGCTGGTCCCGGTCTGAAGGAGCAACGGATCGTGCAAGCCCCTCGGACGGGGGGACTTGCGCAATCACCTCGGCGGGACGACATTCGACAGATGGACGCACACGACAGCGGTTCGGTCGTCTCCGCAGCGGCCCAGGTCTACGAGGACTTCTTCGTTCCCGCGCTCTTCGGACGCTGGCCACCCGTCGTGCTGGACGCTGCCGAGGTGTCCGTAGGAGACCACGTGCTCGACGTGGGCACCGGCACCGGGGTCCTGGCGCGGGCGGCGGCAGAGCGCGTCGGACCTACCGGCCGAGTCGTCGGGGTCGACGTGAACGAAGGCATGCTCGCGGTGGCTCGCGGACTCGATGCCCGGGTCGAGTGGCGTACGGGAAGTGCAGAGGACGTGCCACTTCCCCCGGACGACGTCGACGTCGCCCTGAGCCAGTTCATGCTGATGTTCGTGCCGGACCCTGCCGTTGCGCTGACCGAGATGGCCCGTGTGGTCCGACCCGGTGGGCGGGTGGCCGTGGCCACGTGGGCGCCGCTGTCGCAGACGCCCGGGTACGCCGCCATGCACCAGCTGCTCCACGACGTGCTGGGCCCCGAGGCGGCGCGCTCCCTCGAGGTGCCCTACTCGCTCGGGGACGCCACCGACGTGGCGGCCCTCGTCGAGGATTCGTTCGACGACGTGACGGCGAGGCAGGTCGCCGGAACCGCCCACTTCGACTCGGTGGAGGCATGGGTGCACACCGACATCCGGGGGTGGACGCTCGCCGGGTCGATCGACGATGAGCAGTACGCCTCGGTGCTGACCGCGGCGCGAGACCGCCTGGCCGAGTTCGTGCTTCCCGGCGGTGGCGTGGAGTTCCCCCACCCGGCCGTGATCGCGACGGGACGCGCATGACCTGCCTCTTCTCGGGTGTCAGGCGAGGTGCTTGAGCGCCTCCCGCCGCGAGAGACCACTGAGCCGATCGGCGTACGTCGAGACGAAGGACAGGACCCACGCCGGGTCGGTCCTGGCGTGCTCGCGCAGTGACCACCCGAGTGCCTTGCGGATGAAGAACTCCTTGCCGTGAGCGGTGTCGTCGAGGTTGGCGACCAGCACCCGCTCGAGCAGGTCGGTGTCGGTGCGCTCGCGGTGCCGCAGCTGGGCCAGCATGGCCGTACGTCGGATCCAGAGGCTGTCGTCGTCGACGGACCAGGCGTCCATGATCGGCGTGACGTGGACGCGATGGTCGAGCAGCACCTGCCCGACCGGATGGGCGGCGATCTCGTCCACGACGTCCCACCACGCGCCCGTGCGAACGAGGTGCTCGAGCACCGGCAGCAGGTCGGGGTCGACCCACTCGCGGTAGGCGCGGTGACGCAGGAGGGCGAGCGCGGCGTACCACTCCTCACGGTGCGTGGCGTCGTCCCACAGCTCCAGGACCGCGGCCTCCCACGAGCCTCGGTCGATGAAGCGGTGCTCGACGAGCAGAGGCCTCAACAGCGCCTTGAGCGCAGGGGCGCCGAGGCCGACGTAGGGCAGCTCGGACTTCATGTAGGCCTGTTGTGCGGCAGCACGCGCCGGATCACCGGTCGCGGCCAGTGCCGCGCGCACGGCACCGACGTACGTCATCGTGCCCGGTTCAACGCGCGGCCCTCATCCGCACTGTGCCCATCCGCACTGTGCCCATCCCGCTGTGCCCATCCCGCTGTGCCCATCCCGCTGTGCTCATCCCACCAGCCGCTCGCGCAGGTGCTCGAGCTGGCGGGCCGGGTCGTCGGTGACGCCGCCGTGGACCGGGCCCGGCTGGAGGACCGTGCTGCGCGGCGCCTTGAGGAAGCCGAACCGCTGGCCCAGGGACTGGCGCGCGGCCTCCCCTGCGCGTTCGTCGCCGCTGCACACCCGGTCGACGAAGGTGAGTGCCTGGCAGACCTGGTCGACGTCGACGTGCACGTCGAGCGCTCGCAACCGAGCGGCGTCGACGGACCACGCGACGTCGAGGAAGTCCGCTGACTGGCAGTGCAGGACAACCCCGACGTTGAGGAACTCCTCGCGGTCGGGTCGCGGCACGCACCGCAGCACGACGTACTGGTAGGCCTGCCTCATCACGGACCTCCCGGCAGCCACTGGCGGGTGCCCAACCGGGCGGTGAGGAAGTCGACGTAGGCAGTGCGCAGCTCCTCAGGGCTCTCCGCACCCGGGACCGGCTCCAGCCACACGTCGGGCACCCCGGCGAGGACGTCGACGAGGACCTCCCGATCGAGCGCGGCGGAGATCTCGGGGTCGAGCTCCTGGGCCCGGTGCGAGCACTCCTCGAAGACGTGCCCGCTGACGTCCCACGGCTGTGCGGCGAACTTCTCCGGTGCGGTGATGCCGGAGCGCCAGCCGTGGTGGAAGTAGAGCGAGGCGCCGTGGTCGATGACCCAGAGGTCGCCGTGCCAGAGCAGCAGGTTGGGGTTGCGCCACGAGCGGTCGACGTTGGCCGTGAAGGCGTCCAGCCACAGCACCTTCGCGCCTTCCTCGTCGGCCGCGGCCGCCTGCCCGTCCACCCCGAAGGATCCCGGCAGGAAGTCGATGCCGAGATTGGGCCCGGCGCTGGCGTTGAGCAGGTCCTGCACCTCCTCGTCGGCCTCGTAGCGCGCCAGCTCGGGGTCGAGGTCGAGGAGCACGAGCCGCGGAGTGCGCAGTCCCAGGCGGGTGGCGAGGCGGCTGACGATGACCTCGGCGACGAGCACCTTTGCCCCCTGGCCTGCTCCCCGGAACTTGCAGACATAGGTGCCGAGATCGTCTCCCTCGACGACTCCGGGCAGGCTGCCGCCCTCGCGCAGCGGAGTCACGTAGCGCGTGACCGTGACGACGGGGAGAGCGGACGCAAGGACAGGCGGGATCACTGGAAGGGAGGCTCCTGCTCCAGGCGCTGGGTCTCGTCGTCGACGTTGAAGTCGGCCTCCGGCCACTGCAGGTCGAGCCCGCGCAGCGTCTCCAGGAGGAGGTGGCCCACGGAGAGGTTGCGGAACCACTTCTTGTCCGAGGGGATGACGTGCCACGGCGCGACGTCGGTGTTGGTGCGCTCGAGCGCGATCTCGTACGCCTCGCGATAGGCCGGCCAGAACGTCCGCTCGTCGAGGTCGCCGGGGTTGTACTTCCAGTGCTTCTCCGGGTTGGCCAGCCGCTCGGCCAGCCGGGCCTTCTGCTCGTCGGCGCTGATGTGCAGCATGCACTTGATGATCGAGAAGCCCTCGCCGGCGAGCTTCGCCTCGAAGTCGTTGATCGCGTCGTAGCGACGCTCGAGCTCGTCGGGTTCGGCGAGCTCGCGGACCCGCGCGATGAGGACGTCCTCGTAGTGGGAGCGGTCGAACACCCCGATGAAACCCGCCGACGGCAGGCCCTTCTCGATGCGCCACAGGAAGTCGTGGTCGAGCTCCTCCTCGGTGGGCGCCTTGAAGCTGGTGATCTGCACGCCCTGGGGGTCCACCAGCCCGATCGTGTGACGGAGCACGCCGCCCTTGCCGCTGGTGTCCATGCCCTGCAGGACCAGCAGGACCCGGCGCTCGGATCCCACGGTCCGCTCGGCCCACAACCGCTCCTGCAGGTCGGAGAGCTCGTCGGCGAGGCCCGCCAGGGCCTTCTTGCCATCGCTCTTCTTGCCGTCGAAGCCGGGAGACGCGTCGGTCTCGATCGCGGCCAGGTCGACCGGGCCGGTCGGGAGCCGCAGGTGGGCGGTGATGTCGTCGCTCATGCGCACATCATGGCCCACGCTAGCCTGACCCACGTGCGTGCAGATGAGGTCGCCGCGACATGAAGCCTCGGACCGCCGCGCTCTGGGCCCAGCACGACCAGCACGAGGGCGACCGGTGGCGCCTCTTCCGTGCAGTGGCCGAGGCGGTCCCCGCGAAGTCCGTGTTCTATCCCGGCTGCTACGTCGACATCGCACCTTCCTTCGTGTTCGAGTCGGTCACCTACCTCGACACCGACAGGCGTACGCCGCAGTTCTTCGGTGACACGGCTGGCGTGAACGAGATCGTGGCTCGACACGACGGTCCTGCAGATCCCGACATCACCTTCATCCACGCCGACTACACGAGCGGCCTCGATCTCCCCGACGGGCGCTTCGACCTGCTGGTCTCCCTGTACGCAGGATTCGTCTCCGAGCACTGCACCCGGCATCTCAGGGTCGGAGGCACGCTGTTGGTCAATCCCAGCCACGGCGATGCCGCCATGGCCTCCATCGACCCGCGCTACGAGTTGACCTGCGTCGTCAAGGCCCGGGCGGGGAGCTACAGCGTCGACGCCACGCGGCTCGACACCTACCTCGTGCCCCAGCGTGCTCAGCGCCTCACCATCGACGCGCTCCACGAATCCGGTCGGGGCATCGGCTACACCAGGTCGCCGTTCGCCTATCTGTTCACCCGAACGTCGTAGCGCGCAGAGCCCTGATGCGAACGGCTCACGACCGCGGCCACGAGACCCAGCCCGCTCACTCGTCGGAGTACGGCTCGAGGTCGTCGGCCTCGCCGACCTCTGACAACGCCTCGCGGACGACCGCGAAGGCCAGGCCCGCCGAGTAGCCCTTGCGGGCCAGCAGACCGGCCAGCCGCCGGGTCGCAGTCGTGGTGTCGACACCGCTCATCGACCGCAGCTTCTTGTCCACCAGCGCCCGCGCGGCCGATCGCTGGTCGCCCTCATCGATCTGCTCCAGCGCAGCGCTCGTCTCCTCGTCGCCCACGCCCTTGCGTCGCAGCTCCTGCGCCAGGGCACGCGGAGCGAGACCGCGGGTCCGTTGCCGGCTCTCCACCCACTGGCGGGCCAGTGCAGCGTCGTCGATCAGTCCGACCTCGGTGAACCGGTCGAGCAGCTCGGTGGCGACGTCGTCCGGCACGTCACGCGCCGCGAGCTTGTCGGCCAGCTCCTTGCGCGTGCGCGCCTGGCCCGAGAGCGCATTAAGCAGGATCGTGCGGGCCACGGCCTCGGGGTCGGCCTCGACGGCAGCAGCTGCCGCAGCGGCTGACTTCGCCTTGGCCTCCGCACGCTCGGCCGGGCTACGGGTGCGACCGCGCCCGCCGTTCGTGCCGCGAGCACCCTTGCGCCGACCTCCCCTGCCCTCGCCACGACGAGGGGTGTCCGGCGTGGGTGGGGCCTCCCCCACCCACGCCTTCACTCCGAGTCCGACGTCACCGGCCCACGAGGGGGCCGGGCGGGACTCGCCTTCAGAAGTCATCGACCCCGATGGGCTCGTCGCTCAGGTCGTCGGCAGGCTTGTCGACGCTCGGAGTGACGCCCAGCTTCTCCAGGATGAGCTTCTCGATCTCGTTGGCGAGGTCGGGGTTGTCCTTGAGGAAGTTGCGCGAGTTCTCCTTGCCCTGGCCGAGCTGGTCGCCCTCGTAGGTGTACCAGGCGCCAGCCTTGCGGATGATGCCCGCCTCGACACCGACATCGATCAGGCCGCCCTCGCGGCTGATGCCCTTGCCGTACATGATGTCGAACTCGGCCTGCTTGAACGGCGGGGCCACCTTGTTCTTGACGACCTTGACGCGGGTGCGGTTGCCGACCATGTCGGTGCCGTCCTTGAGCGTCTCGATGCGTCGCACGTCGAGGCGGACCGAGGAGTAGAACTTCAGCGCACGACCACCGGTCGTGGTCTCGGGGGACCCGAACATCACGCCGATCTTCTCGCGCAGCTGGTTGATGAAGATCGCGGTGGTGTTGGAGTTGTTGAGGGCACCGGTCATCTTGCGCAGCGCCTGGCTCATCAGGCGCGCCTGGAGGCCGACGTGGCTGTCGCCCATCTCGCCCTCGATCTCGGCCCGGGGCACGAGCGCGGCCACCGAGTCGATGACGATCAGGGAGAGGGCACCCGAGCGGACCAGCATGTCGGCGATCTCGAGCGCCTGCTCACCGGAGTCGGGCTGGGAGACCAGGAGGGCGTCGGTGTCGACGCCGAGGGCCTTGGCGTAGTCGGGGTCGAGCGCGTGCTCGGCGTCGATGAAGGCGACGATGCCGCCCGCGGCCTGCGCGCTGGCCACCGCGTGGAGGGCGACCGTGGTCTTTCCCGACGACTCCGGACCATAGATCTCCACGACCCGACCTCGCGGCAGGCCACCGAGGCCCAGGGCCACGTCGAGGGCGATCGACCCGGTGGGGATCACCTCGAGCGGGGCACGTGTCTCGTCGCCCAGTCGCATGACCGAGCCCTTGCCGAACTGCTTCTCCACCTGTGCGAGCGCGGCATCGAGGGCCTTCTCGCGGTCTGCACCAGCCATTGCTGAGTCCCGTTCTCTCGTCGTGTGTGTAGGTACATCTGCGACGCTAGGGCGAGCCACCGACAGTCCCTGATCAGGACCCTCACGTGCTGTGGAGAACCTCGCCCACCGTCGTACCTGTGGAGGAACAGTAGCCCGAACAGGTGTTCGACGGAGGGTTCGGACGCGGCGTGTCGCAGCCGGTGTCCCCGATCGTCAGGACGGCGGACCGGTGAGCCGTCCGGCGACCACGACCGCCCCGGCCAGCAGTGCGGCGAACGCCGCGAGGGCTGAATAGCCCAGCAGGCCCACGATCACGCCGGCGAGCGCTCCCCCGCCAGCAGCGGTGAGCGCCACCGCCATGTCGGAGATGCCCTGCACGTCCGTGCGGGCCCCGATCGGGGTCCGGTCGGCGATCACCGTCGAGGCGGCCACGGTCGCGCACGACCATCCCAGGCCCAGGAGGAAGAGCCCGGCGAAGATCTGCCACGACGACCCCTCGGGCGAGAACCCGCACAGGGCGAGCGACACGAGCAGCACCAGTCCCCCGGTGACCAGGACCGTGCTGCGCCCGAACCGGTCGGTGGCCCACCCGACGAGCGGCGAGAAGGCGAACATGCCCAGCACGTGGATCGAGATCACGAACCCGATGACCTCCAGGTGCGCACCGCCGTGCTCCATGTGCAACGGAGTCATGATCATCACCGTCACCATGGCCGCGTGGGCGCACGCCATCGCCACGACCGCGGCCCTGACCGCAGGCACGTCGCGTACGACGGCGACGAACCGCTGCCACGAGCGGCCCCGGGGCTCCGGGAGGGTGCCCGGGGTGATCCCGGCCGTCTGCTGCGCGAGGAGCAGCGGGTCGGGGCGCAGGCGCACCCAGACCCATCCGGCCGCCAGGACGAGCACGACCGCTCCGATCGCGAAGCCGCCGGTCAGCTCCGGGATGCCGAGCGACCTCGCCAGTGCGCCGCCGACGCCCGTGAGGTTGGGGCCCACCACCGCGCCGATCGTCGTCGCCCACACCACCACCGACAGCGCGCGCGCCCGGTGCCTCTCGGTCGCGAGGTCGGTCGCGGCATACCGCGACCCGCTGTTGACCGCCGTCGTCGCACCCAGCAGCACCGCGCCGGCGAGAAGCACCAGCATCGAGTCGACCACCCCGGCAACCACTGCGAGCATCGCCCCCGTCGCCCCCGTGAGGTAGCCCAGCACGATGCCGACACGACGTCCCCGGCGGCGCATCACTCGCGCCAGGCCGTACGCCGCTGCCGCCGTGCCGAGCACCTGGAACGTCTGCGCCAGCCCCGCCTGCGTCTCGCTGCCGGAGATGTCACGGGCCAGCAGCGACGCGGTCGCCACGCCGATCGTGACGCCGACCGCGCCGACGGCCTGCGAGACCACCAGCGTCCGGACGGTGTGGCGCTGGACGACCGCCAGGTCCAGCGCGGTGCCCGACTGGGTGGTCACCGCTCGCTCTCGGGCAGCTCGAGGTGCCTGCGGACGGCCGCCCACACCTGCTTGGGCGGCACCCCCGCGTCGAGGGCCTCCTGCGTGGTCCGGCCGTCCAGCTCGCGTACGACGGTCAGCTCGGCCCAGCTGCGCGAGTAGGCACGCCCCAGGGTGTGGTCGAGCCGCGACCAGAACTCGGTGTGCCTCACGCGGCCCCCACGTCGTGGAGGTGGTGGACGATGTCGTGCAGGTGATAGCTGCCGAGCGTCTCCACGGTGAACTCGTCGCCGTTGGAGCGGATGCCGCGTCGAACGCGGGTCTCGGCGGTGACGGTGGCGTAGACGCCCGCGACCGTGCCGGCGGCCTCGATCAGCTCGACAGCCACCACATCGGGGTCCTGGCTGGGGTAGTCCCGCTCGATCGCGGTCGCGTCCTGGTCCCAGTTGGCAAAGATCGGCTCGTCCTCCTCGAGCATCGACCTCACCCGGGTGGCGAAGAGCGCGTGCACGTCCCGGACGTGGCAGGCGTACTCCAGCGCGGACCACACACCGGGCTGCGGCCGGACCGTCACGTCGGCGCGCGCGAGCACGCCGGCCCACGCCATGGCCGTGTCGTGGAAGATCCCCGGGAGGTCCGCCAGCGCCTGGGCCGAGGGGTCGAAACCGCAGTCAGGGCACCTGCGGGCCAGGACCCAGGTCCAGTCCTTGGTGTCGGGCACTATCCCGTCGGGTGCAACGCTCATGCCCGCCATCCAACCAGCCCCACGACAGAGGACAATGCGGGGAATGGACATCCGCCGCGCAGTTCCCGCCGACCTGCCCGGGGTCGCCGAGATCTACGGCCGTGAGGCCCTCCAGGGCCATGCCACCTTCGACCTCGAGCCGCGGCCGATGTCACTGTGGGAGCAGCGCCTGGCTGCCACTGGCACGGGCGAGCACTTCCTGGTCGCCGAGCACGAGGGCGAGGTGGCCGGATACGCCACCTCGACGCCGTTCCGGCCCAAGCCGGCCTACCTGCACACCCGGGAGAGCACCGTCTACGTCGCTCCCGGTCACCAGGGGCGCGGCGCCGGCCGTGCCCTGTACGACGACCTGTTGGGTCGCCTGCTCGACGACGGCGTGCACCTGGTCGTGGCTGCCGTCGCCCTCCCGAACCCCGGGAGCCTGGCCCTGCACCGGGCCTGCGGCTTCGCGGAGGTCGGCACGATGAGGCAGGTCGGGCACAAGTTCGGTCGGTGGATCGACGTGACCTGGCTGCAACGAGTGCTGGACTGAGCCCCGGGACCACGGAGCCGAGGGGTCGGTCAGGACAGGCCGAGGTCGCGCGTGGAGACCTCGCGCATCTCGACCTTGCGCACCTTGCCGGTGACCGTCATGGGGAACTCCTCGACCACCATGACGTAGCGCGGGATCTTGTAGTGCGCCAGCTTGCCGGTGGCGAACGCCCGCACCCCGTCGGCGTCCAGCGCATCGACGCCCGCGCGCATGCGCAGCCACGCACACAGCTCCTCGCCGTACTTCTCGTCGGGGACGCCGACGACCTGCACGTCCTCGATGTCGGGGTGGGTGTAGAGGAATTCCTCGATCTCGCGGGGATAGATGTTCTCCCCGCCGCGGATCACCATGTCCTTGATCCGCCCGGTGATCCGGACGTAGTCGTCGTCGTCCATCACGCCGAGGTCGCCGGTGTGCATCCAGCCCTCGGCGTCGACCGCCTCCCGCGTCTTCTCCTCGTCGTCCCAGTAGCCGATCATCACCGAGTAGCCGCGCGTGCAGAACTCCCCCGCTGCTCCCCGGGGCAAGGTGTCCCCGGTGACCGGGTCGACGATCTTGACCTCCAGGTGCGGGGTCACCCGCCCGACGGTGCCGACCTTGCGTTCCAGCGAGTCGTCGGTCCGGGTCTGGGTCGACACCGGCGAGGTCTCGGTCATGCCGTAGGCGATGGTCATCTCGTCGATCCCCGCCTCGATGAGCTTCTTCATCATCTCCTCGGGGCACGGCGAACCGGCCATGATGCCGGTGCGCACGGTCGAGAGGTCGTAGGTCGCCAGGTCCGGGAGCGCCCACTCGGCGATGAACATCGTCGGCACGCCGTACAGCGAGGTGCACTTCTCGTCGGAGACCGCGCGCAGGGTGAGGGCCGGGTCGAAGCCGGGCGCCGGGATCACCATCGTCGCGCCGTGGGAGGTGCAGGCGAGGTTGCCCATCACCATCCCGAAGCAGTGGTAGAAGGGCACCGGGATGCAGACCCGGTCCTCCTCGCTGTAGCCGCAGACCTCGCCGACGAGGTAGCCGTTGTTGAGGATGTTGCGGTGGCTGAGGGTGGCGCCCTTGGGAAAGCCGGTGGTGCCGGAGGTGTACTGGATGTTGATCGGGTCCCCCGGGGACAGTTCGGCCTGACGCCGCGCGAGGTCGGCCTCGCTCACTCCCTCTCCCTCGGCGATCAGTCCGGCCCAACTCGTCGGGTCGTCGAGGTAGACGACGCGCTCGAGCGCCGCGTTCTGCGCAGCGGTCTCCTCGACCATGCCGCGGTAGTCGCTGGTCCGGAACGCTGTCGCGGACACGAGCAGCCGCATGCCGCTCTGGTTGACGACGTAGGCGAACTCGTGGGTGCGGTAGGACGGGTTCACGTTGACCAGGACCGCGCCGACCTTGGCCGTGGCGAGCTGCACGAGCGTCCACTCGGCACTGTTGGGCCCCCAGATGCCGACCCGGTCCCCCTGCACGATGCCGGCACCGATCAGCCCGCGCGCGAGGACGTTCACCTCGCGGTCGAGCTCGCGCCACGTCCAGCGGCGACCACTCGCACACTCGACCAGCGCCTCGCGGTCGCCGTACGACACCACGGTCCGCTCCAGGTTGGCTCCGATCGTCTCCTCCAGCAGCGCCGGAGTGGTCTCGCCCTGGGCGTAGGAGGTGGAGAGGGAGTCCATGGCTCGCCAACCTACGGTGCGCGCGCGACCCGCCGCCAGAGGTGGGTCTGGCCTGCGGAGCCAGCGGGGCACCTCGTCGCGCCCGGGTCAGCGGGTGAACACCGCCGTCGTGCGCGGCGGGACGGCCACTCGCGACGCCGTGGCGGTGGAGGTCCGCACCACGGGGTCCGAGCCTTCCTGCTGGACGGGGTGGAGTCGCCAGCCGCCACCCGCACCGGTGACGTCGGCAGGCTCCACCGAGGCGTTGACCACCACGAGCACACCGTCCAGACGCGGATCGAGGCCACCGCCACGGGTGTCGTCGATCAGCATCGCTACCACTCCCGGCGGCGCGTCGAGGAACGACACCTTGGCCTGGATCGCGTCGGCCGAACCGAGTCGGAAGAGACGGCTCGACGTCCGGATCCGCAGCAGGTCCAGGGCCCCCTCCCGCGCGGTCGCCATGTCGTCCGGTCCGGGCACGAGCGCGGGGTCGGCCAGCAGCGGCCGCTGGTAGTCCCACTTCGCCGCGTTGTCGGGTGCGGGCGGGAGGCCCGAGCCGAAGGTGTTCTCCTGGCCGGTCCAGTCGATCCGGTTGAACCAGTCGCCTGAGTCGTAGGAGTTGCGGTCCAGCGACTTCGAGCGGAGCAGGTCGGCACCGGCGTGCCAGAACGAGACCCCCTGCCCGAGCGTCACGGTCGAGAGCGCGACGGTGTTCATCCGGACCCGGTCGGCCATCGGGGTGTCCCTCGGCAGCTTCAGCTGGAGGGCGTCGAAGAGCGTCTCGTTGTCGTGGGCGTCGACGTAGCTGATCGTCTCGCTGGGGTCGGCGGCGTACCCGGCGGGCTGGCCGTTGTAGTCCACGTCGCGGCCGGTCACCGTCGAGCCGTCGGCGGCCCGGAAGGAGAAGTCGGCGAGGTTGCCCGCCATCCCCAGCTTGACCAGGTCCTCGAGGTGGGCCAGCCGGGCCTGCTGCTCGGCCGGCGTGCCGTTGGCCGGTGAGGCGTTGGGGTCGGTGGCGAGTCCGGTGCCGAAGCCCTGGAGGCGGGGGTCGTCGTCGAAGGGTCCGCCGCCGCGCACGGCGTCGCGCAGCCGGTCGCTGAAGGTGCCGATCCCGGTGCCGGCCATGCGGGCCTGCGTGGCCTGCACGAATCGGGCATCGTCGGCGACCTCGCCGAAGTTCCAGCCCTCGCCGTAGAGGTAGATCTGCGCACCGTCCACGCCGTCGCGACGCAGGGTCAGCCGGTCGAGCCCGGCCCGTACGTCGAGCATGTTCTGCTTGGTGTGGTGACCCATCAGGTCGAAGCGGAAGCCGTCGACGTGGTAGTCCCGGGCCCAGGTGGCCACGGAGTCCACCATCATCTTGCCCATCATCAGGTGCTCGGTCGCGGTGTTGGAGCAGCAGGTCGAGGTGGTCACCGCCCCGTCTGCGTCGAGGCGGTGGTAGTAGCCGGGCACGATCTTGTCGAGCGTCGACAGCGGCGCCAGCCCAGCGGCCGTCGTGTGGTTGTAGACCACGTCCATCACCACCTGCAGCCCGGCGCTGTGCAGCGACCGGACCATCGCTCGGAACTCCCGGGTACGCCGATCCGGGTCGACCGCGTAGGAGCCCTCGGGCGTGGTCCAGTGGTAGGGGTCGTAGCCCCAGTTGAAGCCGTCGTCGGACGCGACCGCTGCCACGCACGCCTGCTGCTGCTCGGAGTCAGGCGGCAGCGACGGCAGGTCGCAGTCCGGGCTGACCTGATCCACCCGCCGCTCGGGGATCGTGGCGATGTCGAAGGCGGGCAGCAGGTGCACGGTGTTGAGCCCGGCGTCCGCCAGCTCCTCCAGGTGCTGCATCCCGGAGGAGCCGCTCCGCGTGAAGGCCAGATAGGTGCCGCGCTCGGCCGCCGGCACGGTCTGGTCACCGATGGAGAAGTCGCGCACGTGCAGCTCGTAGATCGTGCGGTCCTCGGGCTGGGCGACGCGCGGTCCGCGCTCGGTGGACCAGTCCGACGGCTTCGTCGAGGGGTCCTCGAGGTCGAGGAGGACCGAGCGCTGCGAGTCGACGGTCAGGGCGACGGCGTACGGGTCGGTCACGGTGTTGGTCACGACCTCCTGCGCGTCGGGCGACCACACCCGGACCTCGAAGGCGTACGCCGAACCGCGCCAGGCCCGTGATCCAGCGACGGTCCAGCTGCCGTCACGCTCGCGACGCATCGGCACGCGCTGGGCCGACGAACCGGTGCCGAGGACCAGGTCCACGCGCTGGGCCGTCGGAGCCCAGACCGCGACCGACGGGCGACCGCCGCGCCACGTCACCCCGAGGTCACGGTCCGCCGCGCGGGCGTGGACGCGATCCAGGACGCCCGGCAGCTGGAGGCCGGTGGCGATCTTCAGCCGGCCCAGGCCGTCGTAGGCGCCGACGGCGAGCTGTCCCCGGAGCCACTCGTCGGCGTCACGGGACGCCTTGCGCGGCACCCTCAGCACGTCGTACGACGCGAGGTGGGGGTAGGCCGCCGCGAGGTCGGGCGGCAGGCTCTCCGCGACCCGCTCCAGCATCACCGAGCGTCCGCCGTCGATGCTCTCCGCGTCGGTCACCAGCCCGCCATCCGGTGCGCCGTGCAACCGGAAGCGCCACCGGTCGCCGACCGAGGCGGGGAGGTCCCAGGCGATCAGCTCCGGCGTCAGCCAGTGCGCGCGCTGCTGCGTGAGGTCCACGGTCGGCGCCGACTGGCCGCCTCCGGCCGCGAAGGTCGACACGGTCAGCTCCTTGCTCTGCTCGTCGAAGGAGAACTGAACACCTTGGCCGGTCTCGACCGCGAAGCCGATGTTGGGCCCGTCGGGCACGCCCCCGGCGCCCCAGTTGACGGCCCACGACTGGTCCTGGGTCGTCTTGACCTCATAGCTGCCGGCCGGAACCTGGGTCGTGCGGAACGTCCACACCCCGTCCCCGTCGGGGTCCTGGAGCCAGGATCGCAGGCAGTCGGGAAGCCAGTCACCCGGGCACCCCAGCTCGGACTGGAAGCTGCCGGCCGCGGTGAACAGGTGGGGCGTGTCGATGCTGTTCGTCACCCAGTGCGTCTGGTGGCTGTACCAGAAGGTGACGGGGTCGCCGGTGGCTGTGAGAGCGATGTTGTCGCCGCCCCGCACGCCTCCGGCTCCGTAGTTCTCGTCCCAGGAGTCGTTGATCGCCGCCTTGTAGGCGAACGTGCCGGCGGGGATCGCCGGGGCGCTGAACGTGCGCGACCACACCAGGTCGTCGGCGGCCAGGGCCAGGTCGACGTCGGGGCACTCGGGCGTCCACTCGGTCGGGCACCCGACCTCGTCCTGGAAGGTGCCGGGCAGGGAGACCGAGTCGGGCTGGGTCACGGGGCCGTCGGTGCCCGGGTCGCCGTCCTCGGCGGGCGTCCCGACCTTGGCGTAGGTCTGGGCCACCCCGAGGTCGCCGTCGGAGTCGCGGACGATCGTGCGGTACTCCACGAGCGTGCCCTCGGGCAGGTCGGTGACGTCGTGGAAGACGCGGTAGGGCGCGTTGTCGTCGGTGCCGAGCACCTGCCAGTCCTCGCCGCCCACAGGCCGCCAGGCCAGCGTGACCTGGTTGAAGTCGTCGCCGGGCACCCCGACCCCGATCTCGGCGCGTCCGCCGACGATCCCGCCGGCCGTCGGGCTCTCGAACGCCGGCCGTGGCGCTGTCCGGCTGGACGGGATCCGGCGGTCGGCGCGCCACACGCGCACGCCCAGACCAGGCACCTGCAGGTCGACGTGACCCTCGTGGTCACTCCGTACGGCAACACTATCGCCCTTGGCCTGGCGCTTGCTCCCACCACCGGGGTAGATCTCCCGGTAGGTCGTGCGCGGAGCAAAGGTGTCGATCGTCGCGGAGCGGGCAGCGATGTCATTGTTGAGCGCCACGACGTATTCGCGCCCGTCGGCCGACACCCGGCTGAAGGCGTAGATCCCCGCGCGGTCGCTGGCGAACCGGTGCACCTGCGCTCCGTCGGCCAGGGCCGGGTAGCGCTCACGCAGTGCGGCCAGCCCACCGATGGCGCGGTAGAGCGCCGTGCTGGGATCGAAGTTGGAGTCCGCGGTGGTGGCGTCGTTGCCGATCAGGTCGAAGCCGTTGTAGAGGTCGACCTGGCTGGGGAACATGTCCTCGCGCGCCCGCTGGTCGCCGATCCCGTTGGCGACGCCGCGTGGCGCGGAGAATCCCTGCTCGTCGCCGTAGTAGACGACCGGCTGGCCGCGGCTGAGGAACATCAGGGCGTGGGCGAGCTCGTCGCGCCTCAGCAGCTCGTCCTCGCCGTACGCGGCGGAGCTGGCGCGCAGGAAGCTGCCGATCCGGCCCATGTCGTGGTTGCCGAGGAAGGTGGGAGTCTCGTAGACGTTGGAGTCCGTGTCTGTGTACCAGTCGTCGGAGGCGAAGAAGTCGCGCAGCTTGGTGGTCGGAGCGCCCTGGGCGAAGCCGGTGCCGGCGGCCTGGAAGCCGAAGTCCACGGTGGCCTGGAGCTTGCCCTCGGTGGTGTAGCGGGACATGAACTCGGGGCTGGCGTCGTAGACCTCGCCGAACATGAAGAAGTCGTCGTTGCCCCGGGCGGCCGCGTGGTCGAGCAGCGCCGGGGAGAACTCCTGCCAGAACTCGGTGTTGACGTGCTTGACGGTGTCGATCCGGAATCCGTCGATCCCGACCTCGTCGACCCACGTCTCGTAGATGTCGGTCATGCCCTCCACGACCTTGGGGTTCTCGGTCCACAGGTCGTCGAGGGCGGAGTAGGCGCCGGAGGGGAAGTCACCGTAGGTGTTGGACTCGCCGGCGAAGGTCGACGTGCCGCGGTTGTGGTAGAGCGTGGGGTCGTTGAGCCAGGCGGGGACCTTCGCGTCCTCCTCCCCCGCCGGCACCTCGGGCCGGTAGGGGAAGGAGTCGAGGTCGACCTCGGGGAAGGGACGCTGGCCGTCGGCGAAGTCGCGGTCGTCGAAGGGCTGCCCGGAGGAGTCGACGTAGGGCTGGACCCCGGTGCTGACGTAGGGCAGGTTGCCGTCCGCGCCGTAGGTCGACTGGTCGTAGCCGATCACGTCCGCCGTGTGGTTGGTGATGATGTCGAAGAACACCTTCAGGCCGCGCTCGTGGGCGAGGCGGACCAGTCGGGCCATGTCGTCGTTGGTGCCGAGGTGGGGATCGATCTGGGTGAAGTCGGTGATCCAGTAGCCGTGGTAGCCGGCCGACTCACTGCCCGGGGCGCCCTGGACCGGCTTGTTGGTGAAGGACGGCGTCAGCCAGATCGCGGTGGTGCCGAGGCCCTCGATGTAGTCGAGTCGGTCGATGACGCCCTGCAGGTCGCCCCCGTGGAAGAAGGCGGTGTCGGTGGGGTCGTAGCCGGACACCAGGCGGTCCGCGCCGAGCCCGGCGTCGTCGTTGGTGGGGTCGCCGTTCTCGAAACGGTCGGCCATCACGAAGTAGAGGCGCTCGCGGGTCAGGTCGTTGCGCAGGCTGCTGCCGGCGAGCTGTCGGTCCGCGCGAGAGAGCGGCTCCGCCGGGTCGGCGGGCGCCACGGCGACCTGGTGGCTCGCGTGGTCGTACGTGAAGCGCAGCCGCGCGGGCTCCTGGAGAGCGAAGGTCGCGTTGGACTGCCCGCCGTCGACGCCGTAGCTCTCGTCCCAGCTGCCGTTGAGCCGCACCTTCCACTCATAGCTGCCGGCTGGCACCTCGGCCTCGAGGTCCCACTCGGTCCCGTCGGCGGTCATGTCGGTCGCGGAGCAGCCTTCGTCCCACTCGCTCGCGCACCCGAGCTCGTCCATCAGGGTGCCCATCACCGTCACCCGGGTCGGGGCGTCCGTATGAGCGGCGTACGCCGGCGCGGCGGTCGTCGTGACGACCCCGACAGTGACGAGGCTGCCGAGGCCGGTGGCCAAGGCGGTGGTGAGCGTGGCGAGCAGAACGGTGGATCCATGAACGTGCGGTTGCACGGCAACTCCCGAGGCCCGAGCCAATGTGACGCCGGTCATACTAGACCCGCCGCTCTCGGCCATGCCACGGCTCGTGAGGGGACCGTCCCTAGGTCAGCAGCAGCTTGTCGAGACGACGACGTACGACGAGCAGGCCGATCAGTCCCATGACGACGAGGTAGACGACCGACACCGCCGACTCCCAGGTCACGACACCGGTGGTGAGCTCGCGACACAGCACCACCCCGCGGTAGAGCGGAGTCGCCTCCACGATCCACCTCAGGACCCCGTCGCCGTAGGCCTCGACGGGGAAGAAGGTCGCCGAGAACAAGAACAACGGCATCTGGGCGAGCGTGATCTTGTCGAAGTCCTGCCAGCTCGTCATCCAGGTCGTCAGCGCCATGCACACGGCCGAGAAGGCGAAGGCGATCAGCACGGCAGCGGGCAGCGCCAGCACCGCCCACCACGACTCGACCAGCCCCATCACGAGCATCACGACGAGGAAGGCCGCGGAGTAGACCGAGCCGCGCATCAGCCCCCAGGCGATCTCGCCGCGGGCGATGTCACCCGTCGTCAGAGGCGTCGCCAACATCTGGTCGTAGAGCTTCTCGTATCGCAGCTTGAAGAAGACGTTGAACGTCGAGTCGAGCAGCGCGCCGTTGAAGGCCGAGGTGGCCAGCATCGCCGGCGCGACGAAGGTGGCGTAGGGGATCGCCTCGCCGTGGAACTCGAAGGTGTCGATCAGCTGGCCCACGCCGATGCCGATCGAGAAGAGGTAGAGCACCGGCTCGAGGAAGCCGGTGAGGAAGAGCTTCCACGCCGACTTGTAGACGACGAAGTTGCGCAGCACGAGGAGGCGGGCGGCGCCCACGGGGGTCAGGGGTGCCGGGATGCCGGTCACGAGGGCCACCTCAGACCTCCAGCCGCTTGTCGAGGCCGGTGATGGCCCAGCGCCACCCGAGGACGGAGAGGCCACCGAGGACGACGACGTGCACCAGCACCAGCGACCAGTCCACGGTGTCGAGGCAGAACATCCGCGACAGCGAGACGCCGTGCCACAACGGCGTGAGGCGCGCGACCCACTCGAGCACGGGACCGAGGTTGGTGATCGGGAAGAACGCCCCCGAGAAGAGCGTCAACGGCAGCACGCCGAGGCGGAAGAGCACCCCGAACCCTTGTTCAGACTTCAGCCGCACGCTGTAGGCGAAGGTGAGCGCTGCGAAGGCAGTGCCGACCAGCACCTGGGACAGCCAGGCGAGGAACGGCCCCCACCACGTCTCGAACACGCCGAAGGGCGCCAGCACGAGCATGAACACCGCGCACGCCGAGGCGACGCGGACGATCACGAACGCCACGAACGCGTTGACCAGGTCGCGCACGGCCAGGGGCGTGGCGAGCTGGGCGTAGAAGGTCTTGTGCCACTTGATCGCACCCATGACCGGGTACGTCGACTCGCTGACGGCTAGGGTCATCGCGTGGGCAGCGACCAGGCCGGGCACGATGAAGGCGAGGTAGGAAGTGGCTCCTTCGAGGCGGTCTGGGTCGGCAT
This sequence comes from uncultured Actinomycetota bacterium, assembly GCA_963843815.1. Classification (GTDB taxonomy): domain Bacteria; phylum Actinomycetota; class Actinomycetes; order Propionibacteriales; family Nocardioidaceae; genus Nocardioides. The sequence goes on from CAWJLX010000009.1 coordinate 68,709, forward strand.
CGATGAAGCCACCGAGCAGCACGCCCATCGCGACGACGTAGAACAGCGGGGCCGCGAACGAGCTCACCACTCCCCCGCGCCAGGTGCGCTTGTAGACGGTCAGCCAGTAGTCGTATTGCCGGGCCATGCCCTCGCGGACCGAGAGACCTCCCGGGGATCCGGTCGTGGCGCTGGATGGGGGCCGTTCCGTGGTCGCCATCAGTCCGCCAGGCTCCGGCCGGTGAGGCGCAGGAAGACGTCCTCGAGGGTGGAGCGTCGTACGAGCGTGGCGATCGGGTGCAGCCCGCGCTCGAGCACGGCGCTGACGACCTCCTCGCCGCGGTCGCTATAGACGAGCAACCGGTCGGGCAGCACCTCGACGCGCTCTCCGAGGTCGGCGACCTTCTCGGCCAGCGCCTCGTGCTCCCCGACGCCGAAGCGCAGCTCGGCGACCTCGCGGGTGGAGTGGTTGTCGATCAGCTGGCGTGGGGACCCCTCGGCGGCGATCAGTCCCTTGTCCATGACGACGAGCCGGTCGCACAGCTGCTCGGCCTCGTCCATGTAGTGGGTGGTGATCACCAGCGTCACGCCGGCCTGCTTGAGGCGGAAGAGCTGGTCCCACAGGACGTGGCGGGCCTGCGGGTCGAGGCCGGTCGTGGGCTCGTCGAGCAGCAGCACCTCGGGGTTGTTGATCAGGCTGCGGGCGATCGTGAGGCGTCGCTTCATGCCCCCGGAGAGGTCCTCGACCTTGGACCTGGCCTTCTCGGTGATCTGCGCGAACTCGAGCAGCTCGTGGGCGCGGTCGCGGCAGGTGGCGCGGTCGATGCCGAAGTAGCGGCCGTAGATGTAGAGGTTGTCGAAGACGTTGAGCTCGTTGTCGAGCGTGTCCTCCTGCGGGCAGACGCCGAGGCGCCCGCGGATGGCCGGCCCGTCCGTGGCCGGGTCCATGCCGAGGATCCGCAGCTCCCCCGAGGTCACCGGGCTCACCGACGCGATCATCCGCATCGTGCTGGACTTGCCGGCGCCGTTGGGGCCGAGGAAGCCGAAAGCCTCACCCTTGCGCACCTCGACGTCGATGCCCTTCACCGCTTCGAAGTCCCCGAAGGACTTGCGGAGCCCTCGGGCCGAGATCATGGATTCCGTCACGTCGGCCGACCCTAGATCAGGCCCGGCCATCTCGGTAACCACTACTCGGCAAGGGGCCGCGGGCCGAACGGCTTCAGGATCATTCGACGGGCCTCTCGCCCCACAGCTCCGTGTACGTCGCGAAGTCGCGGCTGTCGTCCCGGAAGTCGTAGGGCAGCGACGGGACCAGCTCGCCTGTCGCGTCCTCGAGCGTGACCATGACGACGTCGACGGGGACCAGCTCGCTCTGCCACACGATCCGCGCCACCTCATCAGCGACCCCGGTGTCACCTGTGGCGCTCGAGACGATCTCGGCCCGCACCGTGGCCCCATTGGTCGGTGACGAGCCGTACTTCTTCAAGGTCAGCAGCTGCTTCACGTCGGGCAGTGCCGTGATCTGCTTGCGCACCTGGGCCAGCTCGTCGACGCACTCGCCGCAGCCGGGATCCGTGCTTCCGGCGCTGGCGCACGCCGTCGACGCGCCCATCACCACTGCCCACACCAGGGTCGTCGCGATCCACCGCATGCTCATCCTCGAGTGATCTGGTAGGTCTCCACGCCGGTGACCGTGCCGGCACCGAGGTAGCCATCCTGCTGCATCTGCCGGATCTGGTCCTGGATGGACCCATTGGCGGAGGCGTCAGCGGCGCTCGCGCCGGTGATGTAGCGGTCGATGCCGTGGTTGCCGCCCACGTCACTGGTGCCCTGGTCGAACTTCACCGTCGTGCGGTTGGGTTGGTCGGGGTTGTCCTCGCCGTCGAGCAGCGGGACCGCGTCACCGCGGTTCTCGAAGTGGAGGGCGCTCGTGTGGGAGGGGAGGTCGGGCACCTGCGCGGTCGGCGAGCCGGCCGTGACGACGTGCTGCACGTTGAAGTGCCGCGCGAAGTCGGCGTCGGCCGCGAGCGACGTGGAGACCATCCCACCCTGCGAGTGGCCCACGAGCATGACGTCCTTGCCCTCGAGGCCTGCGTCGAGCATGGCCTGCTCGATGCCTCGACCATAGGCGCTGTCCATGCCGCCGATGAGCTGGTAGTTGGCCTCCATGTCGCGGGCGTGCTCCCCGTCCTGGGGGATCGGGCTCATGTCGTCGGTGCCGGGGATGTAGACGACGAAGCGCTCCTGGCCGTTCTCCTCGATGCGCTGGATCTGGATGGCTCCGTGATGCAACGGATCGTCCTGGTCGAGCTCGTTGGTGTCGTTGAGTGATCTCATCAGGTCGGCCAGCGACGTGGGCGAGTGCGACTGGGACTGCGAGGCGTCGATGCCGTCCAGCTGGTTGACGTCGAAGTCCGTGTCGTTGCCGAGCAGGAGCGCCAGCAGCCGGGCTGCGTCGTTGGTGGTGGCCTGGTCGATCGGGCCGTCACCGGGGTTGAGCAGCCCGAGTCCGGGCACGAGCGACTCCAGGAGCCCTCCCCCGCCGTTGATCAGGTGCTGCGCCACCTCCGGGTGGTCGTGGAGGAACTGGCCGAGGTCGTCGGCGAGCTGCGCCTTGAGCGCCGCCTGCTCCTCCGGCGAGAGCGTGGAGTAGTAGGCGTAGCTGATGCCGCCCACGGCGAGCAGCGCGGGCAGCGCCACCGGGAGCGAGGCGAAGAGCAGCCTGCCGAGGGCGTTGTCGAGCATCTCGATGGCGTGCCTGGACAACGAGTCGCTTGCCTTGAAGGCCGCCACCACGGCTCGTACGCCGAGCGCGTCCGCCTCGATCCCGATGGCCCGGACCGTCAGGCCGTTGGCGCCAGTGGTGGCGTCGAGCACCTGCAGCTCGGCGTCGCCGAAGGAGACCGGCGAGAGGATCGACGACTCCAGCAGGTCGCCGTTGGCCATGATCCTGGCTCCGAGGCCGGCCATCTCCACGAAGTCGCCGGCCTGGCGCTCGTAGCGCTCGGCCAGCGCCAGCATCTGCTCGTAGCCGGCCTCGACGCCGTGGGAGCCGCCCGACACCGACTCGATGGGGGGCAGGGTGCCGCTGGTCATGAGGTCACCTCCGCTGCCCGGACAGCCAGCTCCCGGGGCAGGTCGACGACGCTCTTGCGCTCGATCCTGACCATGGTCCAGCCGTCGCGCGTGAAGGGCGTGAGGGCCCGCCACCCGTCGTGGAACAGCACCCACTCGACGATCCCGGCCCCGGGACGGCCTCGTTCGCTGCGTCCCATCACAGCGGCGTGCAGTCGACCGCGCGACGTGCTCTCGAGCTGCTCGTGCCACCGACGTACGTCGGCGTCGTCGGCGGTCTCCAGCGACTCGAGCGCGTCGCCGGTCGACGTCATCCCGGAGTAGTCGGACGCCATCTGGTCGAGGAGCTCGAAGCCGCCGGCGCTGGACGGCCTCACCGGTGGCGAGCAGGAGGTCCCAGGGCGTCTCGACCACGTCGGGGATCGGCTCGTCGGCGCTCGCCGGGCTCAGCTGACGGGTGTCGACGTAGGCGGCGCGACCGAGCTCGAGCCACCAGTCGTCGGCAGAGAGCCACGAGAGCTCGAAGGTCCGGCCGTCGGCGGTCGAGAGGCAGACCACCCAGTCGTCGAGGTTGCGGTGCCAGCTGCGGACGCGGACCTTGCTGCGCCGCAGCGAGACCAGCATCTCGAGCTCGATCGCCAGCACCGGTGCGTGCCACACCGTGAGCAGGGCGCGACCCTCCGCGGTCGGCTCGCCGTCGTCGACGAGTCCGGCGGCGGCAAGGACCTCGTCGAGGTCGCTCTCCCCCGCCTCGGCCGCGGCCCCGTCCTGCGGGATCGCCGGCTCGGAGTCCCGGCCGAGCGTGCCCAGCCGGTCGCCGAGGCTGTCGAGGGAGCCGGTCGAGGCGACCATCTGCGCGGCAGGTGACTCGACCCCGGCGAGCTCGGCGAAGCGGTCGACGGTCGCGCGGGAGAGGCGTACGCGCCGCGGGGTGATCGTGCGCTGCTCGACCTCGTTGCCCTCGGCGTCCAGCAGGATCGAGCTCATCGTCCGCCTCCCGGCAGCTGGTCGGGCACGTCGAGCCAGTCCTTGTGGCCCTCGGGCGGGGGCTGGAAGCTGGAGAGCATCTCGTCGATGGGATCGGGGGTGACCTTCTTGATCAGGTCGAGTGCCTTGTCGGCCAGGTCCGCGAGGCGGGACCTGGCGCCCTCGATGAGGCCTCGCACCCGATGGGCGATCTCGCGGATCAGGTCCTTGAGCCGGTCGACCTCGTCGGCGTGGTGGCGCAGGGCCTGCGCCGCGTCGTCGTGCTCGTCGGCCGTCTTGCGGAGCGCGACCGCCCGCTCGGCCATCCGCTCGCGCATCGCCTGCGCGGCCCGGCCCTCCCACACGACGAGCTGGGCAGCCTTCACGAGCTGATCGGCGTCGTCCCGGATCTCGCTGCCTTGGTCACTCATCTGCGTGGCGAGCCGGCGAATGACTCCGGTGTCTCCGTACATCTACGTCTCCTGCGCCGAGGGCGTCGTGGTGGGTTGGCGTTCAGATGCCCCGCCGGCACCGCGCCCAAACCGAATAGTCCCTGACTGTGGACGGCCGCTGCGTGCCGGGCGCCGGGTCGGGCCCGGCAGTCCGGCCGTCAGGGCGTTGCGCGAGGATGGCCGGCGTGCTGATCGAGGACGCCCTGCTGAGCGCGCAGGAGGCCGCCGCCCCTGAGGTGGGTCGCGGCCGACTCGCCGAGTACATCCCCAGCCTGGCAGCGGTGGACCCGCACCAGTTCGGGATGGCGATCGCCTCCTGCGACGGCGAGGTGCACGTCGTCGGTGACGCCGACGTGCGCTTCTCGGTGCAGAGCATCAGCAAGGTCTTCACACTCGCGATGGTCATCGCCGCCGGGGGCAAGGACATCTGGCGACGGGTGTCCCGCGAACCGTCCGGCAACCCGTTCAACTCCCTGCTCCAGCTCGACCAGGAGGCAGGCCGTCCACGCAACCCGTTCATCAACGCCGGGGCGCTGGTCGTGACCGACCAGCTGCACGCGCTGACCGGTGATGCGTCCGGAGCCCTCCGCGACCTGATGCGCCGCGAGAGCGGCCGCGCCGACGTGGACAGCGACCCGGAGGTGGCCCGCTCGGAGCTCGAGGCCGGTCACCGCACATCAGCGCTGGCGCACCTGCTGGCCAGCTACGACAACCTGGAGTGCTCCGTCGACGAGGTGATCGCCCAGTACGTCGCCCAGTGCGCCCTGTCGATGACCTGCCGCGAGCTCGCCCTCGCCGGGCTCTTCCTGGCCCGTGACGGCGTCCTCTCCGACGCGACGCGGTTGCTGAGCGCACGGCAGACCAAGCGGGTCAACGCGGTGATGCTCACCTGCGGCACCTACGACTCCGCCGGCGAGTTCGCCTTCCGGGTCGGGCTGCCGGCCAAGAGCGGCGTCGGCGGTGGCATCCTCGCGGTCATCCCCGACCGGGGCGTCGCCTGTGTGTGGAGCCCCGCACTGGGCCCCTCCGGCAGCTCGGCCGCGGGACTGGCCGCGCTGGACGCATTCACCACCTACTCCGACTGGACGGTCTTCTGAGCCGATGGACATCGCCACCGATGCGGAGGTCCGTGTCGACACGCCCGGTGCCTACGAGTGCCTGCGGGACGACCGGCAGCGCACGCTCGTGGCACCCGAGGACGACATGTGGGCGACGTTCGCGGACCTCGCGCGGCCTTGTTCGCTCACGCTCGGCGGACGGCTCGTGGGCAGGTTCTCCGTCGACGACGAGCGTCAGGTGCACGCGTTCCACGTCCGCGGCGACCATGAGGCGGTGGCAGGTGAGCTGTTCGCGCACGTGGTCGACCAGCTGGACCTCCGCGCCGCCATGGCCTCGACGGTCGACCCGACGTTCCTGTCGCTCGCGCTGACAGCCGGCGGGGTGGCCGCGCCGGTGGCGCTCATGTACGAGCACGTGGAGGGTCCGACCAGCGACCAGTCAGCGGAGGTCCGCCTCGCCACCCCGGAGGACCACGCGGCCGCGGTGGCGTTCGTCCGGACCGCCAGCGGTTCGCCCGACGATTTCGCGACGCCCTACCTCGCCAGGCGCATCGAGCTCCGCGAGCTCTACCTCGTCGAGGAGGCGGGCAGGATCATCGCCACCGGCGAGTGCCGGGTGGACACCCGCTCACCCGGCAACGCCCACCTCGGCCTCGTCGTCGAGCCCGACCTGCGCAGCCGGGGCCTGGGCACCCGCCTCATGCACACCCTGACCCGGGTGTGCCTCGAGCGCGCCCTGACGCCCCTGTGCTCGACCGAGCCCGACAACGTGGCCGCGCAGGCGGTCATCCGCCGCGCCGGCTTCCGCATGCGTCACGGCGTCTTCCGGGTCCATCTCCCCGCCCCGAGGTCAGCGGCGCAGCCTCTACCTCCACACGCCTAGGCTGAAGGCGTGAACGACCCTGTCGTCGAGCCCGTCTCACCGCAGGCGCCGGCCCTGACCGGCCCGGTGATGATGAACCAGGGCTGGCGAGACCTCACGTTCCTGCACTGGGCCGTCGACCCGGCCGAGGTCGCACACCGGATGCCGCCCGGCGTACGCCCGGACACCCTCGACGGCGTCACCTACGTCGGGCTGATCCCGTTCCGCATGGTCGGCGCGGGCGTCGGCCGTGGCCCGGGTGTCCCGTGGCTCGGATCGTTCCTGGAGACCAACGTGCGGCTCTACTCGGTCGACGAGACGGGCCGCCGCGGGATCGTCTTCCTCAGCCTCGACGCCGACCGCGCGGCGGTGGTGCTCGGCGCCCGGGCGGCGTTCGGGCTCCCCTACCGCTGGGCGCGGATGCGCTACCGCCGTACAGGCGACGTGCACACCTACGACGCCCGCCTCCGCACTCCCGGCGCGCCCGCCTCGAGCCACGTCGCGGTCCGTGCCGGCGCTCGGCGGGAGAGCACCGAGCTCGACGACTTCCTCAGCGCCCGGTGGGGACTGCACGTGCGCTGGTGGGGCCGGACGCTGTACGTCCCGAACACGCACGAGGCCTGGCCGGTCCACGACGCCGAGGTGCTCGCGCTGGACGACGGGCTGGTGGCGTCGGTGGGGTTGCCCGGCCTCGCCTCTCGTCCGCCCGACCACGTCGGGTTCAGCCCTGGCGTGTTCACGGAGTTCGGGTTCCCCGGCGATGCTCGGCGCCCAAGGAAGGGCTGAGCGGGACTCACCCGCTCAGGTCGTCGCGATCCTCCCGGCGCTGCCCAGCAACGCACGCGTGAGAGCGGCACCGTCCGCCTGGAGGGCTCCATTGGCCGCTGCAAGGTCGGCATCAGCGGGGTCCCGGTCCTCCATCGCGGCGATCAGCACTGCCCGACGCACCAGCTCCTTGGCGTACGACGCCGTGGTCCCCGCTGCGGCGCTCGCCGCATCGGCGATGGCCGCGCCGGAGAACTCGACCTTCTCCGCATACAGGCTGATGAGCGCCCTCCGCGCCGCCTCGTCGGGTAGCGGGATCTCGACTGCCAGGTCGACACGTCCGGGTCGCTGCGCCAGCGCCCGCTCCAGCGCCTCGGCCCGGTTGGTCGTCAGCAGGAAGACCACGTCGGCGTCCGCGTCCAGCCCGTCCATGGCGTCGAGCAGGGTGAAGAGCAGCGGCGAGGGCCCGCCACCGAAGTGGCCGTGGTCGCGGTCCTCCGCGATGAGGTCGCAGTCCTCCAGGACGATGATCGCGGGCTCGTGGGCGCGGGCGATCTGCGCAGCGTGCGCGACGAAGGCCAGCTGGGTGCCGCTGAGCAGCACGACCGTGGTGTCCGTCACGGCCCCGATGAGGTGCCGCACGGTGTGTGTCTTGCCGGTGCCGGGCGGACCGTAGAGCAAGACGCCCCGCTTGAGGTGCTGGCCCCGACTGCGCAGCCGATCGCGATGCTCGGCCAGCCCGACCACGTGGGCCCGCACCTGGTCGAGCGTCCCCTCCGGCAGGATCACCTTGTCAGCGGTCAGGTCCGGCCGGCGTACGAACGTGATGCCGCTCAGGGAGTGCTCGTAGGCATTGCCGCTGAAGGTGATCACCTGCCCGCGGAGCACGCTCCTGGCCAGGGACAGATCGCGCACCTCGGCGAGGAGCGCACTGGCCACGTCCGGTGTCGGTGTCAGCACCTCGAGACGCGCCTGCGAGTGGTACTGCGGGTTGCCTGCCCGCTGGAGCACCGCGACGGGCGACCCGCCGAAGGTGAAGAGATGCAGACCGAAGGCGACCGTGGCCCGCTCGCTGTCCGGACCGGTCGCCAGGTTGAGCCGGTCCACCTGCCCCTGACGGAACTGTCCCCACCCGGCCTGGGCCATCAGGTCGCTCAGCGAGCTGTGGTGCCGCTGGTCCCCGCCACCGATGCCGAGCAGCCGGCCCTGGGGGTCCCTCGCGACGATCTCCTCGAGCGCGATGTCCACGTCCACACTGCGGTGCGCCTCGACTGCCTCCTGGACGACCGGCAGCTCGTCGGCCGGCTGACCGAAGTGCGCATCCAGCACCGGCAACATCGGCGTGCCCCGCTGGTCGGCGGGGACCTCCTTGACGAGCTGCCGGAACAGAGTGCTCAGCGCGGCGCGCAAGTCGTCGTCGTTCTCCCCCGGCTTCGTCATGGCGGGAGCCTAGGGGACTGCATGGTTGCGGCCCTCGATTTCATGGAGCCGGGGTTACGGTCAGGGAACCACTCGCACCAGCTCGGAGGCGCCCATGGATCACGACGTGTTGATCGTCGGAGGTGGCAACGCGGGGATCTCGCTCGCTGCCCGCCTGTTGAGGGACGGCGTGAAGGATGTCGCCCTCGTCGAGTCCGAGAGCGTGCACCGCTACCGGCCGCTCCTCAACTACGTCGGATCGGGTGAGGCCACCATGTCGGCCCTCGAACGCCCGGCCGCCAACGTGGTCCCCGACGGCTGCACGTGGGTCGAGGATCGGGTGGTGGCAGTGGATGCGCGCGGGCCGAGCGTGACCACCGCGAGCGGACGCCGCATCACCTGCTCGACCCTCGTCCTCTGTCCGGGCCTCGACGAGGACTGGGACGCGACACCTGGCCTGAGGGAGGCGTACGTCGCCGGGTGGGCCGGGTCGACGTTCCTCGTGGAGAGCGCCCCGAAGGTCTGGCCCGTTCTCCGCGACCTGACGGCGGGCGGCGTCGTCTTCACCATGCCCTCCGAGCCAGCACCCTGCGCTGCCACCGCGCTGAAGCGGCTCCTCATGGCCTGCGACCACTGGTAACGTGCCGGCGTCCTGGCCGACCTGGACGTCCGCCTGGTCCTGCCCGGCCCTTCGCCCCTGGGTGTCCCGGCGGCCGATGACCGGCTGGAGGCGATCCTCTCGTCGTACGGCGTCGGCGTGCTGCGCAGTGCCCATGTCGTCGACGTCGAGGATCGGCGCCTCACCGTCCGCACCCACGACGGCGACCACGAGCTCGACGAGCTGTCGTACGCCCATGTGGTCCCTCACTACCGAGCGCCCAGTGGATCGCGGAGGCCGACCTCGCCGGGGCCACCGGTCAGGTGGACATCGACCCGGAGACACTTCAGCACCGGCGACACCCGTCCGTCTGGGCGATCGGTGACGCCGCCGATGTCGCCACCCGGCCCTCGGGCGGTGCGCTCCGCAAGCAGGTCGACGTCCTCGCCCACAACCTCACGAGGGCAGAGGGCACGCCTGCCGAAGCGGTACGACGGCTACACGGTCATGCCCATCACGACCTCGCGCCACCAGCTCATGCTCGTGGAGGTCGACCGGGCCGGAGACCTGACACCGACCGTTCCTTTCCCGGACCTCGTCAAGCCTCGGACCCTGACGTGGTTCGTGGACCGGTATGCCCTCCCCCAGACCTACTTCCGCAGGATCCTGCGCGGGAAGGTGTAGCGACTCCCGGTCAAGCTGGTCCGTTGCCCGAGGATCCTCGGGCAACGGACGATCCCACCTACGCATGAAGTCGGCGACGACCCGGCCGAGCTCGTCCCCGGCGTCCTCCTGGAGGAAGTGCCCGGCGTGGCGGATGGTCGCATGGTCGATGCCCCGCGTGCCGGGGATGAGCTTGCGCATGATCGGTGCCATCGCACCCGTGATGGGGTCGTTGTCGCTGAACGCCGTCAGGAACGGCAGCTCGCTGGTCGTCAGCACCTGCCAGGCGGCCCGGTTGGCCTCGCTGGCCGGGTCGTCGGGGCGGGTGGGCACCAGGCCGGGCATGGCTCGGGCGCCGGCCTTGGCGCGCTCCTCGGGGAACGGCGCGGCGTAGGCCGCGCGCACCTCCTCGGCCACCGGCCGTACGCAGCCGGCCGTGACGAGCCGAGCGACGTCGAGCACCTCGGTGCTCTGGACCGCCCGCCTGAACTGCCACCACACCTCGGGCATGTCGAAGTCGCCGGTCGGCAGGCCCGTGTTGGCCGCGACCACCCCGACGAAGCGGTCCGGGTGCTCGGCGACCAGCCTGAGCCCGATCAGCCCGCCCCAGTCCTGGCCCACCAGCGTCACGTCGCGCAGGTCGAGATGGTCGAAGACCAGCTCGCGGGTCCACTCGACCAGTCGGGCGTAGGAGTAGTCGGCCTGGTGGACCGGCTTGTCCGAGCGGCCGAAGCCGACCAGGTCGGGCATCACGCACCGAATCCCTCCGTCGGCGAGGACCCGTGCCACGTGTCGGTAGAGGAACGACCACGAAGGTTCACCGTGGAGCAGCAGCGCCACCGGCCCATCGGCCGGTCCCGCCTCGACCCAGGCCATGCGCAGGGTCCCGCCGTCGGGGTCGGCCACTTCGGCGTACGTCGGCTCCCAGGGGAAGTCGGGCAGATCATCGAACGAGGCGTCGGGTGTGCGGTAGACCTCCATGCCGGCGAGTCTGGCACGTGCTCCCAGGGGCGACATCAGGGTGGGACCGGGGCTTGTCCCGATGGCGGACCCGGCTGTGGCGGCGCATGCTGGAGGCACCAGTCACAGCACATCGGAGGAAGACCATGGACGACATCCGCTCCGCCTTCGCCCGCCAGGGCCTCGTGAGGTCCCGCGACGACGGGATCCTGGGAGGTGTCTGCGCCGGGCTCGGACACCGCTTCGGCCTGACTCCGTGGATCGCCCGGCTGCTGTTCGTGCTGCTGCTGATGGTGGTCCCCGGCAGCCAGCTGCTCATCTACCCGGTGCTCTGGATCCTGATGCCGACCGAGGACAGCACCGTCGTACGTCCCAGCTGACCCGAGGCTCGCCACGCTGACGTCCGCATCGAGAGATCAGTAGATCTGCGGATGCCACCAGCCTGACGCGAAGGCAGACTGAGAGCCACGCCATCTCCCTGGGGAGGGACAGATGATGAACACGGTTGCCAGAGGCAGCGAGCACGCCGACCAGCTCGAGGCCGAGGTGCGCGAGGCCGGCTGCTGCGAGGACGCTGCCCGGTGCACCAGCTGCCAGGCGAAGCTCGACGAGGTCAGAGCTGCTCGGCGGGACGCAGTCATCCACGCCATCTCGTCGGTGAAGCCGCGCCGCGCGCCCGGGCAGTGACGCGCTGATCCCGTCCCGGGACGGGACCCTGCTCGCCGGTCCACATCCGGTCGGATCGGCGTACGCTGAGGAGGTGTCTTCAGCGTCCCTGGCACAACGGACGTTCCGGACGGTGGGCGAGAGCTCGGTAGCGGAGCGGGTGGCCCGTGCGCAGGAGAGGATCTACCGGCCCGTGCTCGAGTGGGCCGGCCGCAGCCCCCTCCACACCGACACGCTCGGCCACTCGGTGCATCCCATGCTCACCGACGTCACCCTCGGGTGCTGGATCAGCGCGTCGATCCTCGACGTCGCGGGTGGGGACGGCTCTCGTCGCAGCGCCGAGATGCTGGTGGCGGCCGGGCTGGTCGCGGCGGTGCCCACCGCGGTCGCAGGCGCAGCGGACTGGGCCGAGATGTCGGGCAGCGACCGCAGGATCGGCGCCATCCACTCCGTGGGCACCGACGTCGCCACCTTCCTGTTCCTCGGCTCCCTGGTCGCCCGGGTGCGGGGTCGGCACGCGGCAGGCTCGAGGCTCGGCCTGGCGGGAAACGTGGTCATGACGGGGGCTGGCGTCCTCGGCGGGCACCTGGCACTCAACCGTGGCACCGCGCGCCGGACCTCCGCCGTGCACTAGACCTTCGGTCTGGAAGGAAACTTCCGTCGTCGATGTCGAAGAGCCTGCCGGCCGTTCGACGTACGTGCGAGAAGCAGCTCACCGACCAACCAACAGGAGTGATCACGATGCCGCGATTCATGGGATTCGTCAGGATGGAGGAGAACATCGGCACGCCGCCGCAGTCGATGTTCGACGCGATGGACGTCTACATCGGTGAACGTGCCGCCAGCGGCGTGTTCATCGACGGCGGCGGCCTCTACGGGACCGAGGACGCCGTGAACTTCGTCGTCCGCGACGGGGAGGTCAGCCGGGTCGACGGGCCCTACGCCGAGGCCAAGGAGATCGTCGGCGGCTGGTCGCTCCTGCAGTACGACACCGTCGAGGAGGCCGTGGCCGATCAGGAGGAGTTCGCAGCGCTGCACGCCAAGCACTGGCCCGAGGTGACGGTCGTCGCGACGCTGCGTCAGATCTCCGAGGCTCCCGAGGAGTCCGTCGGCTGATCAGGACTCACTACGCTGGCCCGGTGCCGGCAGATACCACTGCGGACGACCCGATCGAGGCCGTCCACTCCGCGTGGCGGGCCGACTCGGCCCGCCTCGTGGGGGCACTCACCCGGATGACCCGTGACGTCGAGCTCGCTGCGGACCTGGCACAGGACGCACTCGTGGCCGCGCTCGAGCAGTGGCCCGTCACCGGTGTCCCGGACAACCCGACGGCATGGTTGATGACCACCGCCAAGCGACGCGGCATCGACCACTTCCGGCGCGCCGACAACCTCCGCCGCAAGGTCGGGGAGCTCGAGGACGCCCGCAGAGGAGAGGCGGCTCAGATGCCCGACCTCGTCGGCCAGGTCGACCACATCGAGGACGACGTCCTGCGACTCGTGTTCCTGTCCTGCCACCCCTCCCTCACCGCGGAGTCCCGCGCCGCGCTGACGCTGCGACTGGTGGGAGGGCTCACCACCGCCGAGATCGCGCGTGGGTTCCTGACGACCGAGTCCACGATGGGCCAGCGCATCTCGCGCGCCAAGAAGACCTTGTCCGAGGGGCGCGCCGACTTCGAGCTGCCGACCGGGACCGAGCGGGCCCAACGGCTCGACGACGTCACGGCCGTGATCTACCTGATCTTCAACGAGGGCTACACGGCCACCGCCGGCGACAGCTGGATGCGTCCCGGCCTCGCGGACGAGGCGACGCGGCTCGCCCGCATGCTGGCCGTGCTCGCTCCCGACGAGCCGGAGGTGCTCGGGCTTCAGGCACTGCTGGAGATCCAGGGCTCGCGGACCGCGGCCCGGCTGGATGAGCACGGCTCCCCCGTCCTGCTGGAGGCGCAGGACCGGACCCGGTGGGACCAGCTGAAGATCCGGCGCGGGCTGGCCGCCCTGAAGAAGGCCGAGGAGCTCGCCGCGCGCGGCACACCGGTCGGGAAGTACTTCCTCCAGGCCTCGATCGCCGCGCAGCACGCGCGCGCCGGGCGCGCCGAGGACACGAACTGGCGCCGGATCGCAGCCCTGTACGACGTCCTGGCCAAGACCGCACCGGGCCCGGTCGTCGAGGTGAACCGGGCAGTCGCCCACGGGCGGGCGTACGGCCCGGACGCGGGGCTCGCCGTGCTGGCGGAGCTGGACGCGGACGCGCTCGGCGACTCCCCGCTCGTGCCGAGCGTGCGGGGGGACCTGCTCGAGCGGACCGGGCTGCACGAACAGGCGAGTGAGGCGTTCGCCGACGCGGCTGGGCGCACCCGGAACGCGGGCGAGCGGGCCGTGCTGCAGCGTCGCGCCGAGGAGAACCGGGCGCGGGTCCTGCTGGCCGACAACTAACTCGACGTCGGCGGCGTCCCAACCAGGACGGCAACACCCATCACTGGTCCGGGGTGCGTCTCCACGACTCGACACGAAGCAAAGGCCACACATGTCTGCTCGCCGCCTCCTCGCCTGCAGCGCCCTCGCGCTGCTCACGCCCGCGTCCCTCCTCGTCCCGTCCGAGCACAGCTCGGCCGCCGACTCCGTCGACGCGTCGGCGGCCAGCGTCTCGGTGCGGATCACGCGGACCCAGCGGGTCAGGCTGGAGGCGTTGCCCCCGATCGTCCAGCAAGGAGGACGGGTCGCGAGTCCTGACGCGGCACGGGCGGCCATCACCGCGACGATCCGCCCGGTGAAGGCGGGCCGGCGCGTGCAGCTCCAGGTGCAGCAAGGCGTCGCGTGGCAGGCGGTGACCAGTGCTCGGCAGGACAGACGCGGTCGAGCCCAGTTCGCGGCGCCCGCGTCGGCGGAGGGACGCGCACTGACCTACCGCGTGAAGGCCATGGCCTCCCGAGGCCTCCGAGCTCTGAAGAGCGCCCCCGTGAGCACCGCGCGCTGGCTCGACCCGACGTTCACCGACGAGTTCGCCGGCTCCGACCTCGACCCCGTGTGGAACCACCGCGCCCGCGAGCACGCGAGCACGAGCCGTCGTACGTGCTCCAAGGGCGACCCGAGCGCGGTCAGCGTCGGCGGCGGTGCCGTGCGCCTCAGCGTCATCAAGGACCCGGAAGCCACGACCCGGTGCAAGGTCCGCGGACGCGACGCGACGCCGCGGAGGTATGCCTACCGCCTCAGCGGTCACATCGGCACACAGGGCGCGTTCTCGTTCCGGTACGGAGTCGCGGCGGCCCGCGTCAAGTTCCAGCGGCGGCGCGGCCAGCACGGGGCCTTCTGGATGCAGCCGGTCGACGGCATGTATCCCGGCGCCGCCGGCAGCGAGATCGACGTCGTCGAGTACTTCGGCGACCACCATCCGCAGGGCGGCCTGGCCACGTTCATGCACCGCTACGACGGCAAGCGCCGCGTCTCGACGGGCGGCTGGATCCCACGCCAGGCGTCGTACCTCCGGAGCCGGCGCGACGGCTGGTCGAAGAACTACCACGTCTTCTCGGTCGAGTGGACGCCGCGCACAGTCATCTTCCGCATCGACGGCTTGGAGACCGGCCGGATGCGCGGGCACATCTCCGACGTCCGGCAGTTCCCCATCCTGAGCCTGATCGCCGCGGACTACGAGATCCCGAAGATCAAGGAGCGCCACCTTCCCCAGCACATGTACGTCGACTGGGTCCGCGTGTGGGAGACCGGATCCTAGCGAGTCCGAAGCGTCGGTCAGGAAGACGTGGCGGAGGAAGGTGTGAGCCGCAGCAACCGCCCCGCGCCCTCGTCCTCCAGCAGCCAGATCGCCCCGTCGGGCCCCTCCTCCACCGCCCTGATCCGCTCCCCCATGTCGAAGATCTCGGTGTCCCCGGTGGTCTCGCCGTCGAGGTCGACCCGGACCAGCGCCTCACCGGAGAGCGCGCCGAGGAACGCGTCGCCCTGCCAGTCCTCGAACAGGTCGCCGCGATAGATGAGCAGGCTGCCCGGGGAGATGCTCGGGGTCCACGACCTGGCCGGAGCGGCGTACCCGTCGCCGTCCGCGTGGTCGGGGATCTCCCCACCGCCGTAGTCGCTGCCGTTGGACACCTCGGGCCAGCCGTAGTTGGCGCCGGCCTCGATCAGGTTGAGCTCGTCGCCACCCTCGGGACCCATCTCGGAGGACCAGAGGGTCCCGTCGGCAGCGAACTCGAGGCCGAGCGGGTTGCGGTGCCCCCAGCTCCAGATCTCCGCAGTCGGTCCGCCCTTGTCCGCCATGGGGTTGCCCGGGGCCGGCTCGCCGTCCAACGTCAGGCGCACGATCGAGCCCAACGTGTTCGTCGTGTCCTGGGCCGGGTCCTTCTGCTGGCGCTCGCCCGAGGACACGAAGAGGTGGTCCCCGCCGGGCGAGAGGGCGAGCCGGTGGCCGAAGTGGCCGTCACCGCCCGTCTTGGGCGTCTGCCTCCAGATGACCTCCAGGTCGGCCAGGCTCGCCCGGCCACCTGTGGTGTCGAGTCGGGCACGACCCACCGCGGCACCTGTCCCCCCCTCGCCCGCCTCGACCCAGCTCAGGAAGACCAGCCCGTCCTCGGCGTACGTCGGCCCCGGCAGCACGTCGCCGAGGCCGCCCTGACCGGCGTCGACCACTGCTGGAGCGCCCTCGACCTCGACCCTCTCGCCGCTGTCGCCGTCACGCAGGTGCAGGATGCCGCTGCGTTCGGTGATGAGCAGGTCGCCGCTGCCCGGCAGGAACGCCATCGCCCACGGTTCGTCGAACCGGTCGACCTCCTCGACCGCGAACGGCCAGGCGCGGTCGTCCTCGCCTGTCGTGGGGCCCAGGTCTCCGGAGGAGGCGGTGCCGGAGGAGCACGCAGTGGTGAGTGCGCCGACGAGTCCGGCGAGGGCGAGAGCCGCTGACTTCATGCCTCCATCCTGCGCGGAGGTGCCAACCCCGGAGTCGTACGTCCTCGCGTCGCCAGACTGAACCTGGGGACCCGTCCCGCTGAGGGCATGGTCGACCGTCGTGTGAGGGTGAGGGCATGACCCAGCAACAGCGCTACGAGCTCGTCGAGCAGCACCCCGGCTTCGAGCTGCGGTCCTACCCCGAGCACGTGGTGGCCGAGACGCGCGTGAAGGGATCGTTCGAGGGTGTCGGCACCACGTCGTTCAGGAGGCTGGTCGGCTACATCGGCGGCAGCAACAAGGAGTCCGAGAAGGTCGCCATGACGGCCCCCGTCCTCCAGTCCGAGGACGAGGAGGTCGGGAGCTACGTCGTGAGCTTCGTGATGCCGGCGGGCTTCGACCTGCAGCGCGCTCCCGCACCCACGGACCCCGATGTCGCTCTTCGCAGCGTTCCACCCCACATGGCGGCCGTCCTGCCTTTCTCGGGCCGCTGGACCCGCAAACGGTTCGAGGAGCACGCACGACGCCTCCTGGATGACCTGGAGACGGCAGAGATCGAGGCGACCGGTCCGCCGAGATTCGCGCGCTTCGACCCGCCCTGGACACCGTGGTTCCTCAGGCACAACGAAGTGGTCGTGCCCGTGGTCCCTCCTTCCTCCTGAGGCAGGTGAGTGCGATCGGCGCCGTCGGGGTAGAAAGGCACATGCGCATCTTCTTCACCGGTGGCAGCGGCAAGGCCGGAAGGCACGTGGCGCCCTACCTCGCCGAGCAGGGCCACCAGGTCACCAACGCCGACCTCGTACCGCTGAAGCACCCGGCGGTCGCCGACCTCCGCGTCGACCTCACCGATGCCGGTCAGACCTATTCGGCACTCGCCGGGCTGGCGACCTTCGACGAGCTGGACCTGCCCGAGAAGCCGACGTACGACGCGGTGGTGCACTTCGCCGCGGTGCCGGCGATCCTGCTGACCTCGGACGCAGCGACGTACGCGGCCAACGTCCTCAGCACCTACAACGTGCTCGAGGCCGCGACCAGGCTGGGCGTGCGCAAGGTCGTCTTCGCCTCCTCCGAGACGACGTACGGCGTCTGCTTCGCACAGGGCGAGCGACGTCCGCTCTACGTGCCCGTCGACGAGGAGCACCCGACGGTTCCCGAGGACTCCTACGCGATGTCGAAGGTCGCCAACGAGGTGACCGCACGCTCGTTCCACGCGCGCACCGGAGCAGACATCTACGGCCTGCGGATCAACAACGTCATCGAGCCGCACGAGTACGCCGAGATGTTTCCTCCCTTCCTCGCAGACCCATCGCTGCGTCGCCGCAACATCTTCGCCTACATCGACGTCCGGGACCTCGGGCAGATGGTGCAGCGCTGCCTCGAGACCGACGGCCTCGGCTACGAGGTGTTCAACGTCGCCAACGCCGACATGTCCGTCGCCGCGACGACCCAGGAGATCCAGGACTGCTTCTACGACGGAGTCGAGGTACGTCGCGCGATGGGCCGCGACGAGACCTTCTACGCCATCGACAAGGCGCGCGACCTCGTCGGGTTCGAGCCGCACCACTCCTGGCGGGACGTGCTGGCCGAGCCCGGGACAGGGCCCGGCTGAGCTGACGTCCCCTCCGAAGCAGGACCGCTCCGCGTCTGCGAGGTCTAGGCTGGGACCGTGCTGGCCGGTCAGGTCGTGACGCTGCGCCAGGTCCGCGAGGCGGATCTGGACGCGCTGTACGACGCACATACGAACATCCGCAACCGTGGTGCCTACTTCCCCCTCGGGGTCATGTCGCAACCGGCCTTTCGTGGCCAGTTCGCGGACCACGGCTTCTGGCAGGCGACCGAGGGAATGCTCGTCATCGAGTCCCCCGAGAGCGAGATCGCCGGCCACATCGAGTTCTTCCGCCCGGTCTCCTACTGGGACGCTTTCGAGCTGTCCTACCAGCTCTACGCCGACCACTACGCCGGACGTGGGTTCGCGACGGAAGCGGTCCAGCTGATGGTGGACTACCTGTTCGGAACGAAGAAGGAGCACCGCATCCACTTGGTCATCGTCGGGGAGAACGGCGGCTCCCGACGCATCGCAGAGAAGTGCGGCTTCATGCTCGAGGGGACCGTGCGGGGCGCCTTCTTCAACGACGGCCGCAACCAGGACGTGCTGCTCTACTCGCTGCTGCGGAACGACACGCGGCCATGGCACCTGGCGGTCAGTGGTCCGTGACCTGCAGCCCGGACCCCGGTCCGGACCTCGGGAGCCTTGGTACGGTCCGGCCATGACCTGGATCGAGACCCTCGGCCGCGACGACGCACCCCCGCGCCTGCGCGAGACCTACGACCGCATCGCCGGCCCGAACGGCTCGATCGACAACATCCTGCTGGCGCACAGCCTGCGTCCGCACACGTTGACCGGGCACCTCGGCCTCTACAAGGCCGTGCTGCACCACTCGCAGAACAAGCTGCCCGTGTCATTCCTGGAGACCATCGGCGTCCAGGTGAGCCACCTCAACGGATGTGCGTACTGCGTCGACCACCACTCCGCCGGCTTGCGCAAGCTGCTCGGCGACGACGAGCGTCACGCCACCATCGTGTCGGCCATCACAGCTGATCGCCTGGACGAGGCCTTCGAGGGGCGCGAGCTGGCCGCCCTCGACTACACCCGGCGCCTGACCGAGTCGCCTCGATCGGTCAGCGAGGCCCACGTCGAAGTCCTTCGCACCGCTGGTTTCGACGACGGCGAGATCCTCGAGATCAACCAGGTGGCGGCCTACTTCGCCTATGCCAACCGCACCGTGCTCGGCCTGGGCATCACGACCGATGGCGACGACCTCGGCACGGCGCCACCGGAGTCCGACGACGTGACGGAGTGGCGTCACGGCTGACGACGGCTGCTGCGTCGAAGTATGGAGCGGACGCGAGGATTTGAACCTCGACCCCTTCCCTGGAAGGGAAGCGTGCTGCGACTACACCACGTCCGCGAAGCCAGCCTCTGACGAGCCTGGCAGCTCCCCGTTATGGACCACCTCAGGAGGATCCGGGCATCACTGTGCGACTCCCGGACCTCAGCGACGCGGAGTGGGTCGGGGACAGGGTCCCCGTCCGTGGACACGCTGAGGGGCGTGGTCGAGCAACGGATCGCCGCTGCCGTGGGCGCGGCTCGCCTCATGCAGGAGCAGATGACGGGCGAGTGATCGCACTAGACGTGTGCCGGTGGTGTCATGCCAACCCCGCTTGCTCGCTGACAGGGTAGGACTCCATTGATCCATGGACGTCGCAGACGGCGGCAAGAGTGTTGTACACGGTCCCGAACTTGCGCAGGTTCTGGTGAGCGAGCTCGACGCGCCTGTCTGACTCGTCCGTGGCGACCCGCAAGGTGTAGGTGATACCGACAAAACGCGGCGGAGAGTCCTGGCGCCGTGCGACGACTTCGGCGTGGGCCTCGACATAGCGAAACCCGAGCAGCTCGTGACAGCGGGAGAGGTTCTTGAGCAGACAGGCCGCGAAGGCTGCGGCGAGCAGTTCGGCAGGTCCGGGCTCACCGACACCCTCGGCACCCCAACGGGTGTCCATGGTGAGGGACGCCTCACCGGCCGTGACGCTCGCGGCACCGTTCGGTCGCGCGGTGGCCGTGATGCGGTACTCGGTCGGTGCGGGGATGGACACACCCAGAACCTAGCCGGGTCCAGCCCCGTCTCCGAGGGTCTTTCGGCCTTGACCGTGAGGCCTTCGTTCCCGCGAGGCCCCCGGTCGCCATGCTGACCGAGGGAGGATGTCGCGGTGACCCGGCGGGCCAGGACCAGGGCGGGGCCTCGCTGGGGGCGCTCGTGCCCTAGCGTGGAAAGCGCCCGGAACACTGTCGTCGATCAGGAGACCACATGACCATCAAGGACATCGGACCTCAACCCCAGAGCTTCGACCTGGAGGAGGCAACGCTCGAGAACGACAACTACCGAACGGTCGCCTGGTCGGGCAAGTACCTGCAGCTGACGCTCATGTCGATCCCGCCCGGCGAGGACATCGGCCTCGAGTCGCATCCGGAGACCGACCAGTTCCTCCGCCTCGACGGCGGGCGTGGCCGCGTCCAGATGGGCCCCACCGAGAACCAGCTCGACTTCGACCAGGAAGTCGAGGACGGCTGGGCGATCATGGTCCCCGCCGGCACCTGGCACAACGTCACCAACATGGGCGACGAGCCGATGCGCCTGTACACCGTGTACGCACCAGTGCACCACTCAGCCGGTGCGTTGCAGGCGACCGCCGACGACGCCGAGCGCGACGAGGAGTCTGGTGCCGACGAGCCGCCCGAGTGGTCCGTCCAGCCGGATGAGCACTCCTCGGATGAGCACGCCTGAACTGAGCCCAGCTGAGCTGACCCGAACTGGTGCCGACCACCAGTGCCATGGCTTCTCAGGGATGCGCTGACTCGAGCTCCAGATCGCTGATCCGGATCCTGAGGCTGCCCTCCGCCTGTCGCCAGAGGGTGGCCGAGCGCGCGTGCAGCTGCTGGACCGCCGTGCCCGCCCGTGCCTTGTCGCGGAGTGACTCGTGGTCCTCGGCCCGCGCCGCGAAGGCATCAGCCGCGTCAGTGAGCACGCAGATCACCGCTGTCCTCTCGTCGACTGTCCCCACCGTCATCATCCGAGGGTGCCCGACATGACGCGGCCCCGCGGTGGAAACGACGCAAGTTGCCCCATTTGGAGGGAACCGTTCCGGACGACTGCACGCGGGCCGATCGGTGCACGGGAGCACAAACGGCCCCTGAGGGCGAGCCCTGATGTCGGACCTCGGTGACAGACTGCACCCCATGACCGCCCTCGACCGCTTCAGCGCGCCCACCCGCGCGTGGTTCGAGGCCTCCTTCGCCGGCCCGACGCCGGCGCAGGACGGAGCGTGGTCCAGCATCGCCGACGGCAAGCACGCGCTGGTCGTGGCGCCCACCGGCAGCGGCAAGACGCTGAGCGCCTTCCTGCATGCCATCGACCGGCTGATGAGCACCGCGCCGCCGAAGGACAAGACCAGGCGCACCCGCGTCCTCTACATCTCCCCTCTCAAGGCCCTCGGAGTCGACGTCGAGCGCAACCTGCGTGCTCCCCTGACCGGCATCCGCAACACGGCCGAACGACTCCAGGAGAAGGTCCCCGAGGTCACCGTCGGGCTGCGCTCCGGCGACACCAGCCCGGCCGAGCGGCGCAAGCTCGGCACGTCTCCGCCCGACATCCTCATCACGACGCCGGAGTCCCTCTTCCTGATGCTCACCAGTCAGGCGCGCGAGACGCTGCGCAGCGTCGACACGATCATCATCGACGAGGTGCACGCCGTCGCCGGCACCAAGCGCGGCGCCCACCTCGGCCTCAGCCTCGAGCGCCTCGACGCCCTTCTCGACCAGCCGGCCCAGCGGATAGGCCTCAGCGCCACCGTCCGCCCCCTCGACGAGGTGGCGCGTTTCCTCGGTGGCACCCAGCCCGTCGAGATCGTCTCCCCACCCAGCACCAAGGAGTGGGACCTGCGGGTAGTGGTGCCGGTCGAGGACATGACCATGCCCGGTGAGTACGACGAGGAGTCGGGCGACCCCGGCCGGGCGACCAGCATCTGGCCGCACGTCGAGGAACATGTGGTCGACCTCGTCGAGCAGCACCGCTCCACCATCGTCTTCGCCAACTCGCGTCGCCTGGCCGAGCGGCTCACCGCTCGGCTCAACGAGATCGCGACGGAGCGCTCAGGGTCGGACGAGGTCGACGGAGAAGACGCAGGACGCCGACCGGCGGAGACCGCACCGCCCGCGCAGGTCATGGCCCAGTCCGGGCAGAGCGGCGGGGCCGCGACGATCATCGCCAAGGCCCACCACGGCTCGGTCTCCAAGGAGCAGCGCGCGATCATCGAGGACGACCTCAAGCGGGGTCGACTCCCCTGCGTCGTCGCCACCAGCAGCCTCGAGCTCGGCATCGACATGGGCGCGGTCGACCTGGTCATCCAGATCGAGTCACCGCCCAGCGTCGCGAGCGCCCTCCAGCGCGTCGGTCGCGCCGGCCACCAGGTCGGCGAGGTCAGCCGGGGCGTGCTGTTCCCCAAGCACCGCGGCGACCTCGCCCAGACCGCCGTGTCCGTTGAGCGGATGCGCAGCGGCGCCATCGAGAAGCTGTCCGTCCCGGCCAACCCCCTCGACGTGCTCGCCCAGCAGGTCGTCGCCATGCTCGCGATGGACGAGTGGGACGTCGACGAGATGTATGCCCTGATGACCCGCGCCGCGTCGTACTCCCAGCTCCCCCGTGCCGCCTACGACGCCACCCTCGACCTGCTCAGCGGGCGATACCCCAGCGACGAGTTCGCCGAGCTGCGCCCGCGGATCGTGTGGGACCGCGTCACCGGCACCCTCAGCGGCCGCCCCGGTGCCCAGCGCCTCGCGGTGACCAGCGGCGGCACCATCCCTGACCGCGGCCTCTTCGGCGTCTTCCTCGTCGGCGAGAAGGCCAGCCGCGTCGGCGAGCTCGACGAGGAGATGGTCTACGAGTCGCGCGTCGGCGACGTCTTCGCCCTCGGCGCCACGAGCTGGCGCATCGAGGACATCACCCACGACCGCGTGCTCGTCACGCCCGCTCCGGGAATCCCCGGGCGGCTGCCGTTCTGGAAGGGCGATGCCCTCGGCCGTCCCGCCGAGCTCGGCGCAGCCGTCGGCGCCTTCACCCGCGAGCTCGCCGCCGCCCCCCAGTCGAAGGCGATCGCCTCGGTCCGCGAGCGCGGCCTCGACGACAACGCCGCCACCAACCTCGTCACCTACCTCGCCGAGCAGCGCGAGGCGACCCAGGTAGTGCCCCACGACACCCAGATAGTGGTCGAGCGGTTCCGCGACGAGCTGGGCGACTGGCGACTGGTCGTGCACTCCCCCTACGGCACGCCGGTCCACGCGCCGTGGGCGCTGGCGATCAACGCCCGGCTCCGCGAGCGCTTCGACGTCGACGGCCAGGCCGTCGCCTCTGACGACGGCATCGTGATCCGCATCCCCGACACCGACGCCGAGCCACCGACCGGCGAGGTCATCGTCTTCGAGCCGGAGGAGATCGAGCAGGTCGTCACCCAGGAGGTCGGCGGATCGGCACTGTTCGCCAGCCGCTTCCGCGAGTGCGCCGCCCGTGCCCTCCTCCTGCCCCGCCGCGACCCCGGCCGCCGCAGCCCGCTGTGGCAGCAGCGCCAGCGCAGCGCCCAGCTGCTCCAGGTCGCCTCCCAGTACCCGTCCTTCCCGATCGTGCTCGAGGCCGTGCGCGAGTGCCTCCAGGACGTCTACGACCTGCCGGCGCTCGTCGCCCTCCTCGGTCGCGTGCAGAAGCGTGAGATCTCGGTCGTCGACGTCGCCACCACCTCGCCCAGCCCGTTCGCCCGCAGCCTGCTCTTCGGCTATGTCGCCCAGTTCGTCTACGAGGGCGACTCGCCCATCGCCGAGCGACGCGCCGCCGCACTCTCCCTCGACCAGGGGCTGCTCGCCGAGCTTCTCGGTCGTGCCGAGCTGCGCGAGCTGCTCGACCCCGAGGTGCTCGCAGAGGTGGAGGCCGAGCTGCAGTGGCTCGCCCCCGACCGGCGCGCCCGCGACGCCGAGGCCGCGGCCGACCTGCTGCGGCTGGTGGGCCCCCTCTCCGAGGCCGAGATCCGCGAGCGCGCGATCGACGGGGCCGACGTCGAGGGCTGGATGGCCTCGCTCGCCGACGTACGACGTGTCGTGCAGGTGCGCATGGCGGGCGAGGACCGCTGGACCGCCATCGAGGACATCGGCCGGCTGCGCGACGGGCTCGGCGTCCCGGTGCCGGTCGGCACGCCCGAGGCGTTCCTCGAGCTCCCTGAGGACCCCCTGGCCGACCTCGTCTCCCGCTACGCCCGCAGCCACGGCCCCTTCACCACCGCGGAGGTCGCCACCCGGCTCGGGCTGGGCGAGGCCGTCGCGCGCCAGACCCTCCAGCGCCTCGCCCACCGGGGCCGGGTGCTCGACGGCGAGTTCAGGCCGTCCGGCTCCGGCACCGAGTGGTGCGACGCCGAGGTGCTGCGCAAGCTGCGCCGACGCTCGCTCGCCCGGCTGCGCCAGGAGATCGAGCCCGTCGGCCACGATTCGGTCGCCCGCTTCCTGCCCGCCTGGCAGCGGGTCGGCGGGTCGCTGCGCGGTCTGGACGGCGTGATTGCCGCCATCGACCAGCTGGCCGGCTGCCCGGTCCCGGCCAGCGCACTGGAGCCGCTGGTCCTCTCGGCGCGAGTGCGCGACTACGAGCCGGCGATGCTCGACGAGCTCACTGCGTCCGGCGAGGTCATCTGGGCCGGCCATGCCCCCCTGCCGGGAAGTGACGGCTGGGTCAGCCTCCACCTCGCCGACCAGGCCCACCTCACGCTCCCCGAGATCGAGTCCGCCGAGCCCGACGGCCTCCATCGCGCGGTCCTGGATGCCCTCGAGCCCGGCGGCGCGTGGTTCTTCCGCCAGCTGTCCGAGCGCGTCGGCTCCACCAGCGACGCCGAGCTCACCGCGGCGCTGTGGGAGCTGGTCTGGCGCGGCCTGGTCACCAACGACACCCTGACGCCCCTGCGGGCGCTGGTCCGCAGCGGCACACCGTCCCACAGAAGCCGTCGTACGCCGCCGCGGCTCGGCCGGATGCCGGCGCGGACCGGACCGCCCGAGACCGCCGGCCGCTGGGCCGTGCTGCCCGCACGCGACGCGGACCCGACCCGGCGTGCGAAGGCCCGCGCCGAGCACCTCCTCGAGCGACACGGCGTGGTCACCCGCGGCGCCGTGATGAGCGAACGGGTCGCGGGCGGCTTCGCCGGGGTCTACAAGGTGCTCAGCGCCTTCGAGGACACCGGTCGCTGTCGGCGGGGCTACTTCATCGAGGGCCTGGGTGCGGCGCAGTTCGGCAGCGCCGGAGCCATCGACCGGCTGCGTACGTTCTCCGAGCCCGCCTCGGCCTCCGGGTCCAAGCCCGACGTCGTGGCCCTGGCTGCGACCGACCCGGCCAACGTCTTCGGCGCCGCCCTGCCGTGGCCCGAGCCCCGCGACGACGAGCGGGCGGGCCACCGGCCCGGACGCAAGGCCGGCGCACTCGTGGTCACGGTCGACGGCCTGCTCACGGTCTACGTCGAGCGTGGCGGGCGCACGCTGCTGACCTGGAGCGAGGACCAGGACGTGCTCGCCCCCGCGATGTCAGCCCTCGCCGACGCCGCGCGTCGGGGCGCCCTGGGACGCCTGACCGTGGAAAAAGTTGATGGACAACCACTCATTGGGGGTGGCGGGGACACCCCGATACGGCAGGCTCTGTCTGCCGCGGGATTCGTGGCCACACCGAAGGGACTGAGGCTTCGTGCCTGAGGGAGACACCGTCTACCGTGCGGCGGCCACGCTCGACCGCGCACTGACCGGGCACCAGCTCACGGTCACCGACTTCCGGGTGCCGGCGTTCGCCACGCTCGACCTCACCGGCGGCACGGTGGTCCGGACCCTGTCCCGGGGCAAGCACCTGCTCACCCGGATCGACCACGACCGCGCCTGGACGTTGCACACCCACCTCAAGATGGAGGGTTCGTGGCACATCTACGCGCCCAACGACAAGTGGCGCCGCCCCGCCGACCAGGTGCGGGTGGTGCTGGGCATCGACGGCCGCTCGGCGGTCGGGTTCTCCCTCGGTGTCGTCGAGGTCGTGCCCCGGCACGACGAGGCTGCCCTCACCGCCCACCTCGGTCCCGACCTGCTCGGCCCCGACTGGGACGTCGACCAGGCTGTGGCCAGGCTGCGCAGCGAGCCTGAGCGTCCGATCGGGCAGGCGCTGCTCGACCAGCGCAACCTCGCCGGCATCGGCAACATGTACATGGCAGAGCTCTGCTTCACGAGCGGGGTGTTCCCCGGGTCGCCGATCGGCTCCGTCGAGGACCTGCCGCGGCTGGTCCGCCGGGCCCGCCTGATGCTGGAGGCCAACAAGGAGCGGGCGATCCAGACGACGACGGGCGACCTGCGACCCCGCGAGCGGATGTGGGTCTACCGCCGCGACAAGTCGCCGTGCCGGCGCTGCGGCACTCCTGTGCTGGTCGACATGCTCGGCGAGCCTGGCCGCGAGCGCGCGGCCTACTGGTGCCCCAGCTGCCAGCCGACTTGCTGAGGTTCGCTCAGGCAGCGGAGGCGACCACGTCGCGCGCGGGTCGTGCCGAGGTGATCGGGGTGCTGGCCACGACCCTGATCGCCGCCTCCTCGAGGGCGACCGCGTCGGCGACGTCGCGCAGCACGTCGGACAGCGGGAGGTCCATCGCCTGGCACAACGACGCCAGGAGCTCGGAGGACGCTTCCTTCTGGCCGCGCTCGATCTCGGAGATGTAGCCCAGGCTCACCCGGGCGTCCGCGGAGAGCTCACGCAGCGTCATCCCACGCTGCATCCGGGCGCCGCGCAGCACGTCACCGAGCAGTCGTCGGAAGAGCACCATGCGCGAGGTCCTTACTCTGGGCGGAGGGAGACGTCTGGGCCAACGCTACCCGAGAGCTCCTTCTTCCCGGGTGAGGACCGCCACTTCCTGGGCGAGGAGGCCGTCGAGGACCGACAGAGCGGCCTCGCACGAGGCCTCCCTGATGGCCGCCCGGTCACCCTGCAGCGCCAGCAACCGCGTCTCGACACGGTCCGGCCCGGCCACGGCGACCCACACCGTGCCGACCGGTCGACCCTCCTGGGAGTCCGGCCCTGCCACGCCCGTCGTCGCCACGCCCCACGTCGCGTCCAGCCTCGTTCGTACGCCCCGGGCCATGGCCGTCGCGCACTCCTCCGAGATCACCCCGTGCTCCTCGACGACCTCCGGGGGCACGTCGAGTGCGGACTGCTTCACGCGGGTGGCGTACGACACGACACCGCCCACGAAGCTGCGCGAGGCGCCAGGCACGTCGGTCAGCCTCGCTGCCAGCAGTCCCCCGGTGAGCGACTCCGCCGTCGCCACCGACTCACGGCGCGCGGCGAGCGCCTCGAGGACTCTCCGAGCAAGCGCGTCGTGGGCGTCCGTGGTCACATCGGCGAGACTAGTCGCATGGCTCTCCCCATCGCGGACTACGCACTCATCGGCGACCACGGCACCGCAGCCCTGGTCGGCATCGATGGATCGATCGACTGGCTGTGCTTGCCCCGGTTCGACTCCCCCGCGTGCTTCGCGGCCCTGCTCGGCACACCGGAGCACGGACGCTGGCTGCTGGCGCCCGCCGATCCGGTCGAGCACACCAGCCGTCGCTACGTCGACGGCACCGCGCTCCTGGAGACGACCTTCACGACCGCGGACGGCGAGGTCGTGCTGCTCGACGTGATGCCGACCGGGGACGGGCGGGCCGACGTCATACGGCGACTCACCTGCACGCGCGGCAACGTGCGCATCCGGCACGACTGGGTCGTACGCACCGACTACGGCAAGGTCCGGCCGTGGGTCACCCGCCAGATCGCGCACGGCAACGACGTCGTCGTCGCCGTCGCAGGACCCGACAAGCTCGTGCTGCGCGGGCCCCGGCTGCCTCGCGGCCACGCAGGCCACCACAGCGACGAGTTCGAGATGGCAGCCGGTGACGAGCTGACGTTCTCGACCACGTGGGTGCGCTCGTGGCACCCCGTCCCGGAGCCGCTGGGCTTCGACAAGCGGATCGATGCGACCACCGACGTCCAGCGGGCCTGGTCGGACCGCTCACCTCGCGACGTCCCCCACGCCGACATGGTGCGGCGCAGCCTGGTGACGCTGCTGCTGATGACGCACGCAGAGACCGGAGGCATCGTGGCTGCCCCCACGACATCGCTTCCGGAGGACTTCGGGGGCGAGCGCAACTGGGACTACCGCTTCTGCTGGTTGCGCGACGCCGCGCTCACCCTCGAGTCGCTGCTCGGAGCGGGCTACGAGGACGAGGCCCTGCGCTGGCGCAACTGGCTCTTGCGCGCAGTTGCCGGCGACCCGGCGGATCTCCAGATCATGTACACCATCGACGGTGGCCGGCAGATGGCCGAGCGGGAGCTCCCCCACCTGCCCGGCTACGCCGACAGCCGGCCGGTCCGGATCGGCAACGGCGCGGCGACGCAGCGGCAGAACGACGTGCTCGGCGAGGTGATGATCGCGCTCGAGCTGGCCCGCAACGCAGGCTTGGACGAGACCTACAACTCCTGGTCGCTCCAGCGGTGCCTCGTCGAGGACCTGGCCGAGCACTGGGACGAGCCCGACAACGGCCTGTGGGAGATACGCGGCCCACAGCGCCACTTCACCCACTCCCGCGTCATGGTCTGGGTCGCCTTCGACCGAGCCGTCCGTGCCGTCGACGAGCACGGGTTCGAGGGGCCGGTGGACCAGTGGCGCAAGCTGCGGGACCAGGTGCGCGAGGAGATCCTGGACAGGGGCTTCGACACGGCGCGCAACACCTTCACCCAGCACTACGACACCCGGGAGGTGGACGCCTCGTTGCTCACCATCCCGCTCGTGGGCTTCCTCCCCGGCGACGATCCGCGGGTGCTGGGCACGATCGACGCAGTCAAGGCAGACCTGATGCGTGGAGGCCTGCTGCTGCGCTACCGCACCGACAGCGGTGTCGACGGGCTCTCCGGTGACGAGCACCCGTTCCTGGCGTGCTCGTTCTGGTTGGTGTCCGCGCTCGCGGCCGCGGGCCGGCGCGTCGAGGCCGAGGAGCTGCTCGACCGCGTGTGCGGGCTGGCCAACGACGTCGGCCTGCTCTCGGAGGAGTACGACGTCACGGAGGGGCGGATGGCGGGCAACTTCCCTCAGGCGTTCAGCCACCTGGCCCTGGTGCAGGCCGCGCTGTCACTGCGGTGACGATGCTCGCGTGACATGCCGGAGGCCCGACCACCGCGAACGGTGATCGGGCCTCCGGGCTGTGCGGATCAGGTGCTGTGGATCAGTTGCGGTGCACCTTGATGGCGACGAACTCGCGCGTTCCGCGGATCTTCCGGTTGCCCTGGAAGATCACCACGATCCGCTTCGTGCCCGCGTTGTTGAAGCGGTCGAGGCGCACGAACGCCTTTCCCTTCTTCAGCTTGACGGTGTACTTCTTGCCGCCGGCCTTGACCGTGACCTTGCCGGTGACCTTGGAGATGCCGAGGGCCGTGGTCTTGATCTTCACGCGGGTGCGGGTCTTTCCCTTGACGATGCGACCGGGCTTGGTGCGGGCCTTGAGGATGCCCTTGGCCTTGCGCACGTCGATCGGGAGCGAGAACGTCGTACCCGTGGTGGGACCGGTGAAGGTCAGCATCTGCTTGCCCGTCCGGGTCTTGCCCTTGAGCTTGACCGAGACCGCGCTCTTGCCGCTCTCGTCGAACGGCGTGGTGCCGATCGTGTTGTCGACCGGCGTCGGGTTGAGCGTCCGGTCGCCCGCCTTGATGTTGAGCAGCGCGTCGCGCGCGTCGGCCGGCGAGGTCATCGCCAGCGACGACAGGTCGAGGTCGATGTCCCCACCGATGCGGTAGAAGCGGGGTGCCGAGGCCGGCCACGTGACGCCGACCTGGCGCTGCTCCTTGTTGACCGCGAGCGGCGTGGTGCCGGCCTTGGTCGCCATGTAGTCGACGAAGGCCTGCAGGTCGATCTTCCCGGTGTCCCGCGCGCCGGTGCCGGTGGCGAAAGCGCGGAAGTTGTCACCGCCGCTGGCCAGGAACGAGTTGACCGTCACCGAGTAGGAGGTGGCGAGCTCGATCGCCTTGCCGTTGAGCGACATGCTCGTGATCCGGTCACCCTCGGGCCGCGTCGGGTCGTAGGTGGACAAGAAGCCGTCCGAGACGCCGAGGCGCAGGAACGGGCGGCTGGGGATCGCCCCCTTGTCGTCGCGCTGCCACTGCTGCTCGAGCACCGTCTTGATCTGGGCGCCCGTGAGCTTCATGTTGACGAGCGTGTTGGCGAACGGCTGCACCAGCGCGGCCTGCTTGTAGGTCAGGTTGGCGGGGTAGCCGCCGGCCGCACCGGTCATGTCGGCGCGAAGGCCACCAGGGTTCATGAAAGCGATCTGCGCGGCACCGGCTTCGGGGGTCGACGTCGCGAAGCGCTGGACCTCCGCGACCAGGTTGCCGAGGGTGGACTCACCGCCGCGGTTCTCGGAGGTACCGTCGGCGAGCTTGGCGCGGTTGAAGGGTCCGGCGATCTTGCCGAGGACCTTGGCGCCGAGCACGTTGGACTGTGCGACGGCATCGTCGACGATCGCCTTGACCTCGGCCTTCTTGTCGATCGCGCTCTGGTCGGTCAGGGCGACCGAGTTGGCCGAGACGATCGCGTGCGACGCGACGGAGACCGAAGGCACCGTGGTGTCGACTGTGAACTTGAGCACGTTGAAGTTGGTGCCGTACTGACCGGCGGAGACCACCGGCACGCCGGCGACGTTGCAGTCGTAGGCGCGGTGCGTGTGTCCGGAGATGATCGCGTTGACGTCGGTGCCGACGCCCTTCACGATCTTGCCGAAGGCGCTGTCGTCGGAGACACCAGTACAGCTGGAGGTCGCGGACCCCTCGTGCACGAGCATCACGACCACGTCGGCGCCGGCAGTCTTCAGCGCGGCGGCTCCGGTCTTCACCTCGTTCACGATGGACGTGACCTTGATGTCAGCAATGCCGGCCGGGGACACCAGCGACGGGAGGTCCTCGGTCACGGCGCCCACGAAGCCGACATCCACCCCGTCGACGGTGGTCATCCAGGTGGCGCCGTCGGAGGTGCCCGGGGAGGCTGCGACGTCCGGCAGCGCGTAGCTGTTGTCGGACTTCTTGCGGACGTTGGCTGCGAGGTACTGCCACTCGGCCCCACCGACGGGGTTGGAGGTGGCGTCGTACGGCTTCATGATTCGGTTGACCAGGTCGCTGTAGCCGGCGTCGAACTCGTGGTTGCCTGCGGCAGAGACCTCGAGGCCCATCGCGTTCATCGCGTCGAGGGTCGGCTTGTCCTGCTGGATGAAGGACTCGAAGGTCGAGGCGCCGACGAGGTCGCCCGCAGCGGCGAAGACGGTGCCGCCGACGGTGGGGTCGCTGCGGTACTGCTCGATGGCGCCCGCGAACTGGGCTGCACCGGCCACGGACGTCGCCGAGGTGCCCTCCGCCACCAGACGACCGTGGAAGTCGTTGGTCGCAAGGATCTGGATCGTGGTCGGAGCTGCGTGCGCGGGTGCCGCCATGGTGACGACAGCGAGCGGGGCTGCGAGGAGCCCCGTCAACGTGGCCGCGATGCCAAGACTGCGACCTGGTCGTGATGCTGACACGAAGGTGCCTTTCGTCAGGGAACGTGAGTCGCATCACCCTAACCCGACCCCGACGTGCGAGACACGGACAAACGGCCCGGCCACCCCCTAGGGGTGACCGGGCCGTCCTTGTTGACCTGGGATCAGCGTCGCTGGACCCAGATGTTCTTCTTCGTGCGGGCCGACTCGGTCAGGTCGTCACCGCTGTAGCTGACCTTCACCTTGTTCTTGCCCAGCTTGGTCAGGCGGATCTTGAAGGTCGCCCGACCGTCCTCGAGCGTCTCGGTGACCTTCGTGCCCCGGACCTTGATGGTCACGGTGCCGCTGGGGTCGAAGCCAGTGGTGCGCACCTTGACCACGATGGTGGCCTTCTTGCCCTTCTTGACCTTCTTCGGCGCCTTGACCCGCATGCGCGGCTCCGCCTTGACCACGTCGACCGACGCGGTTGCGCTGGCCGTCTTGGTGGTGGCGTCACCGTAGTAGCGGATCTCGACCGACTGCGTGCCCACCGTGGTGAACGGCGGGAGCGTGATGTCGGCCTTGCCGGCGAAGAGCTGTCCAGCACCGACGACCTGGCCGTCGAGCAGCGCGATGACCGCGCCCGTGGGCACGCCCGTCGCCTTGGACACCGTGACCGCGACCGTGGCCTGGCCGTCCATCACCGTGACGGAGGACGGAGTCACGGTGGTGCTCACCGTCGCCGCTGCCCTCTCCACGGCGGGAGCCGGGGTGACCGTCAGGTCGACCGTGGTCTCCCCCGCCTTGGTTGCGGCATCGCCGTAGTAGTGGATGGTGATGGACTTGGGACCGTCATTGGTGAACGGACCCACTGCGACGTCGGCCTTGCCACCGGACAGCACACCGCCGCCGATCACCTTGCCGTCGACCAGCGCTGCCACGGTGCCGGTCGGCGTACCGCTGGCAGCGGTCACCTCGACGGCGATCGTGGAGGTTTCGGTCTGCGCCTGGATAGTGCTCGGCGTGGCCGTCGCAGAGACTGTGGAGTCCTCCTTGACGGGCGCCTGGACCGTCACCGGCACGGTGACGCTGGTGCCGGTCCTAGCGCCTGTGACGACCACGTCGTACGTCCCACCCGCGTCGACCGCGGGAACCCGGAACGACACCGTGGACTTGCCGGCCTCGTCGTTGCTGTTGCCGTCACCGGCAACGTTGGCCGTGTTGTCGACCGGGAAGGTCCCGACCGACGCGCCATCGAACTCGACCGTGACCTGAGCATCGGTGAGGTCACCGATGCCGGTCATCGCCAGGGACGACACGTTGAGCGTGACCATCTGGCCCACCGCGTAGTCAGTGGCAACACCCGAGACGCCG
Organism: uncultured Actinomycetota bacterium; assembly: GCA_963843815.1. Lineage (GTDB taxonomy): Bacteria > Actinomycetota > Actinomycetes > Propionibacteriales > Nocardioidaceae > Nocardioides. Next base: position 101,574 of record CAWJLX010000009.1, read on the forward strand.
ACCGCGCGCTGGCGGTAGTCGACTCCGAGCGGGTCCGAGCTCGGTGCGTTCTCGGCCATGTAGTCGACCATGGTCTGCAGGTCGACCTTGCCGCTGTCGCGCTTGTTGCTGGCCTCGGAGAACGCGAAGAAGTTGTCTCCGGTGCCCGACGCCAGGAACGAGTTGGCCGCGACCGTGTAGGTGGCGCCGGCCAGGATCTTCACGCCGTCGAGCCACATGCCCGTGATCCGGTCGCCCTCGGGGCGCGTCGGGTCGTAGGTGTACTCGAACCCGTTGGACACACCCAGCTTCAGGAACGGGCGAGCCGGGACGGTGCCGCCCGCGGTCCGCTGCCACTGCTGCTCCAGCACCTTCTTGATCGACGCGCCCGTGAGGCCCATCGTCACGATGGTGTTGCCGAACGGCTGGACATCGGCCGCGTTCTTGTAGGTCACCGTGCGCGGGTAGTCCGTGCCGGTGCCGAGCATGTCCGCACGCAGACCGCCCGGGTTCATGAACGCGATCGCCGAGCCGGTCGCGTCGCGCTGGACCTCAGCCACCAGGTTGCCCAAGGTGGACTCGCCACCACGGTTCTCGGCACCGCCCACGAACTTGGCCCGCGAGAAGCCGGCCTTGATCTTGCCGAGCGGCTGAGCACCGAGCACCGCCGCCTTGGCGTTGGCGTCGTCGACGATGGCCTTCGTGGCCGCGTCACCCGTGGCCGGGAAGCTGGCGAACGGAACGATCTCCTGGGTCTTCGCCTGCACCTCGCCGGTGGCGTTGTCGACGGTGAAGACCAGCTTGTTGAGGTTCTCTCCGTACTGGCCAGCCGAGACGACGGGGCGCTCGGTCACGTCCCTGCCCTCGGTCACCCACGCGGGGACCGGGACCGAGTGGTTGTAGGCCAGGTGGGTGTGACCGGAGACGATCGCGTCCACGTCCTCGCTGACACCGTTGACGATGTCACCGAACGCGGTGCCCGGCGTGGTCGCCGAGGCGTACGACGTGTTGGTCGCACCCTCGTGGACCAGCAGGACGACCACGTCGGCGCCCGCGGCCTTGAGGTCCGTGGCAGCCGCGTTGGTGGCGTCCACGATGTCGGTCACCTCGATGTCCGCGATGCCCGCACCCGCGACCAGCGAAGGCAGGTCCTCGGTGACCGCACCGACGAATCCGACCTCGACGTCGCCGAAGTCCTTGATCCAGGTGCCTTCCAGCGCGTCGCTGCCGTCGGCCTTGAACTTGACGTTGGCACCGAGGTACTGCCACTCCGCGCCACCCTCAGGGTTGGTGGTGGCGTCGTAGGGGGCCATGATCCGGTTGACCAGGTCGTCGTAGCCGGCGTCGAACTCGTGGTTGCCCACGGAGGACACGTCCAGCCCGGCCTCGTTCATCACGTCGATGGTCGGCTTGTCGTGCTGGAGGAACGACTCGAACGTCGTGGCACCCACGAGGTCACCCGCCGCCGCGAACACGGTGTCGGGGTTGGCCGCGCGAGCTGCCTTGACGTAGGCCGCGAGACGCGGGCCCGCGGCCAAACGGCCGTGATAGTCGTTGCTGCCGATGATCTGCACGTCGGTGGTGGTCGGACCGGGCACCGCCGTGTTGATCCCGACGATCTCCGGGTTGTGGTCGGAGGAGCGGAACGGGGTGGCGGTGTAGAGGTTGGTGACGTTGTTGTTGTAGCGGCCGTACTCGTAGTAGACCGACTCGCCGCCGTTGATGTCCCAGATGTCGACGTCCTCGACGACGGCGAGTGCTGCCGCGTTTGCGAGGACGTGGTCGAGCGAGCCGACCTGGCCGTCGAAGCTGTAGCTCTCCTCCTCGGGGTCGCTGGACGACTCCAGGTTGGTGTAGCCCGCGTCGTTGAGGACCTGGATCGGGTCCTCGTGCGTGTAGGCGTTGAAGTCACCCGCGAGGAAGACCCGGGAGATCCCGCGGTCGGTCTTGAACTGCTCGGCGAAGGAGACCAGAGCGGTCGCCTGGTTGACGCGGTCCGGGTTGGCGTTGCCCTGGCCCGTGCCGTCGTTGGTGCCCGAACCCTTGGACTTGAAGTGGTTGACGATCACGGCGAACGCGTCCGCGTCATCCGTGCCGACCTGCTTGAACGCCTGGGCGAGCGGCTCACGTGCGTTGCCGAACGCCGCGTTGCCGACCAGGATCTTCGAGGTACCGACGAGCGCCACGGTCGCCGGCTGGTAGATGAAGCCGGTGCGGATCACGTCCTCGTCGGCCAGGGGCGGGATGTCGCCACCGGTCGGCGAGGGCGCGAAGGCCCACTTGCCGGCGTTGCCCACGTTGAGCGCGTCCACCAGCTGGCCGATCGCGAAGTCGCGGTCCTTGTTGTACTTGGCCGAGTTCTCGAGCTCCTCGAGGGAGACGATGTCGGCGCCGGAGGTGTTGATCGCCGCGACGATCTTGTCCCGCTGGCGCTCGAGGTTGGCAGCGTTCGCCGCGCCGCGAGGACCGTTGGGGTTGCAGGAGTTGACCGTGATGCGGTTGCCCGCGCGGTCGTTGTAGTACGTGCACGTGCCGAGGCTCGAGCTCACGAACTCCTCACCGGTGGTCGGGAAGAAGTTGAGCACGTTGAACGTCGCCAGCTTGACGTCGCCGCCCACCTCCTGGGGGGCCAGGTTGTCCGAGCGGGTCTGCTCGATCTGCGGCTGGGTCGCCGTCGGCGCGCCGACCACGCGGGTGGTGGGCAGGAGCCGCCAGGTGTTGAAGCCCTCGGTGAAGACAACGGGCTCGGGGAACGTGACTGCCGCCCCGACCCTGACCGAGTGCGTCGCGGTCAGCCAGGGGAAGGCCTGGCCGGTGTTGCCGGCGGTGACCGCGTAGTTGGTGCTGGAGGCGTCGTCGAGGACGATGCGCCGGGCGTTGTTGTAGGCGGTCCGCTGGGCGATGAGCGTCGACTCGTTCTGGGCGTCGTAGAGCTCGGTCGGCGTCACCAGCGGCCTGTCGGTCTCGGCCGCCAGGCCGATCTCGCCGAACATGCCCGAGGAGTTGGAGTTGCCGGGCCAGTAGGGGCTGCCGTCGTAGCTGTCGGTGACGGTGAAGGACGTCGTGGGCTTGAGGAGCTCACCCTCCATCGTCTCGCGCGCTGAAGCCAACGTGGCCAGCGTGTCGCACGAGGCGCCGGGCAGCGCGCACGTGGTGCCGGGGATCGTGGTCTTCGGCGTGACGTCGCCGAGCGCCGCGATCGGGGTGACGCCCGAGTCGGTGGCGGCGATCTGCGTCGCGCCGCCGAACTCGGTCGCGGTGCCCGTGACCTGCACGGAGTCGCCCACGGCCGGGTAGGTCGTGAAGCCGCCGGAACCGCCGTAGACGAAGATCGCGTCGGAGGCGTCGGGGGTGTCGGCACCCGGGGTCTGGATGTAGAAGCCGTTGAGGCCGCCGGTCGGGTACGACGCGGTGACGACGCCCTGGGTCTTGACGCTCTGGCTCGCCAGCGGAGTGGTCGCGCCGGTGCCCTGGATGTCGGCGATCGGGATGAGCGCCGCGGCCGGGCTGATGGTGAACGCGAAGGTCACGTCCTTGGTCGCCGGGGTCGGCGTGGCCGAGTCGGTCACCGTCGCGGTGACGGTGAAGCTGCCGGACTCCGAGGGCGTGCCGGACACGGCGCCGTTGGTGGCGACGGTGACGCCGCCCGGCAGGCCGGTGGCGGTCCAGGTGTACGGCGACGTTCCACCGGTGGCGGCGAGGGTGAAGCCGGTGATGGCCTGACCGACCTGGCCGGACTTGTCACCCGGCTGGGTGGCCTCGAGTGCCGTCGGCGCGACGGGGCCGGAGTTCTCGGGGCTCGGTGCCGCAAGACCGAACTCGAGGTTGTTCTTGTCGTTGTCGGCGGCGGTTCGGTTCACCGAGTTGGTGGCGGTCGCGGCCACGGTGGCGGCTGCGGTCTCGAAGCTGGTCGAGCCGCTGACTCCGACCATGTCGATGATGCCGGCCACGCCAGCCTGGTCACCCGTCGTCGTGATCGCGGTTGCGTTGTTCAGGACGAAGACCTGCCCGCCCGCAGCGGCCATCGAGAAGCCGGCCGGGCCAGCGTCGGGAGTCGGGAGCGCCACGCCGCCCGCACCCGTGCTGCTCATCTGAACGAGGTACTTGCCGTTTGCCGGGATGGAGCCGGTCAAAGCGAAAGTGGAGCCCCCGCTGGTGCCCGTTGCAGAGCGGTAGTGAATGTACTTCCCAGCCAGGCTGACCGCGGCGCCCGTCGGGTTCGACAGCTCGACGAAGTCGGCGTTGTAGACCGCGCCGCTGTTGCCGCCTGCGCCGTAGACCTCGGAGATCACGACGTTGGGGCTGACTGCACTCGCCGGGGCGGCAAGGCCGAGCGCAAGTGGTGCGGCGACGAGAGAGGCGACCGTGAGGCCGACGAGACCGCGGCGACGCGGCGACGGGAGCGCAGGTGTGCGCATATTTACTCCGGGGGTGATGGGGCGAGTGATGTACGCCGCATCTTCACCCACAACTTGGGGAAAAAGTGATGGACTCGTCAGGGAACTTTTGCGAGTGTTGACGAAAGTTCACTGCTCACTTTGTCGAGATCAGACCTCTACGCCTCACGCGTCCCGCTGGTCCCTCTGGCCCCGCTGCTTCCACACCTCTCGGAAGAACTCGTACCCCGACCACATCGTCATCGCCACCGCCCCGGCGAGCGTGATCTGGCCGAGGTAGAACAGCGCTTCGCCGAGCGGCCCGGGCCAGAAGTCGAAGGCGCCCCCGTGGGCGTCGCCGTGCGGCAGCGGCCAGGTCAGGCCGGCCAACGCGAAGGCCTGGAGCACGGTCTTGATCTTGCCGCTCTGGGCGGCCGGGATCACGACCTGCTTGAGGACCGAGAGTCGCAGCAGGGTCACGCTCCACTCGCGCACCAGCACGAGGATCGTCACCCACCACCAGACGTCGCCGACGATCGAGAGACCGATCAGGGCCATCCCGGTCATGGCCTTGTCGGCGATCGGGTCGGCGATCTTGCCGAAGTCGGTGATCAGGTTGTGCTTGCGAGCGAGGTCCCCGTCGACCTTGTCGGTGACCATCGCCACCGCGAAGATCCCGAACGCCACCCAGCGCCACGTCGCCGAGTCGCCGCCATCGTGCAGCAGCGCCCAGGCGAAGACGGGCACCAGGAAGATGCGCAGCGTCGTGAGCACGTTGGCGATGTTGAAGTTGGACACCTCACGCTGCTCGGCGGTCATCGTGGCGCTCCGTTCACTCGCGCGATCAGGTCGACCCCGTCGGTGCCGGTGACGGTGGCGGTCAACAGGTCGCCGACCCGTGCGCCGGTCGCATCGGCGAGCAGCGTCGTACCGTCCACCTCGGGGCCCTGGTGGGCGGCACGGCCCTCCACTGCGATCCCCTCGTCGGTGGACTCGACGGACTCGACCAGGACGACGACCTCCTCGCCGACGCGCTCCTCGGCCCGCTGGGCGTTGAGCTCCTCGACGAGGCCGGTGACGTGCTCGGTGCGGGCGCGGATCTCGTCCTCGTCCAGCTTGATCTCCTCGGCGAATGCGGCCGCCTCGGTGCCGTCCTCGTCGGAGTAGCCGAAGACGCCGGTGACGTCCATCCGGGCAGCTTCGAGGAAGTCGCACAGGACCTGCAGGTCCTCGTCGGTCTCGCCCGGGAAGCCGACGATGACGTTGGAACGTACGCCGGCCAGCGGGGCGAGCGAGCGGATCTGCTCGAGCAGCCCGAGGAAGCTCTCCGGGTCGCCGAACCGGCGCATCCGTCGCAGCACCGTGGCGCTGGCGTGCTGGAACGACAGGTCGAAGTAGGGCACGACGCCGGGGGTGGAGGCGATCGCCTCGATCAGGCCCGGACGCGTCTCGGCAGGCTGGAGGTAGGAGACGCGAACGCGCTCGATGCCGTCGATGCCGGAGAGCTCGGGCAGCAGCGTCTCCAGCAGGCGGAGGTCGCCGAGGTCCTTGCCGTAGGACGTGGAGTTCTCGCTGACGAGGAACAGCTCCTTGACGCCCTCGGTGGCCAGCCACCTGGCCTCACCGATCACGTCGCTGGGGCGGCGGCTGACGAAGGAGCCGCGGAAGCTCGGGATCGCGCAGAAGGAGCAGCGTCGGTCGCACCCGCTGGCCAGCTTGAGCGGGGCCATCGGCCCGGCGTCCAGGCGACGGCGTACGGCGCGCGGGCCTGTCGCCGGTGCACCTGCACCGATCTCCGCGAGGTCGGCCGGGGTGGTCAGGTCAACGGCTGCCTCGGCGGCACCGTCGTTCTGGTGGCCCGGGATCGAGATCGCCGAGGCGTCACGGTCCACCGGGGAGATCGGCAGCAGGCGACGGCGGTCGGAGGGTGTGTGCGCGTGGTGGGTCTCCCCCGCCACGATCGAGCGCAACCGGGCGGCGATGTCGGGGTAGTCGTCGAACCCGAGCACGGCGTCGGCCTCGGGCAGCGACTCCGCGAGGTCCTTGCCGTACCTCTCGGCGAGGCAGCCGACGGCGACGACCGCCTGCGCACGCCCACCGTGGCCGGCGGAGGACTTGAGGTCCGCCGCCTCCAGCAGGGTGTCGACGGAGTCCTTCTTGGCCGCCTCGACGAAGCCACAGGTGTTCACCACGACCGTGTCGGCGTCCTCGGGGTCCGCGACCAGCACGAACCCGCCGGCCTCGAGCCGACCGGCCAGCTCCTCGGAGTCGACCTCGTTGCGGGCGCAGCCCAAGGTGATGACGGCGACCTGCAGCGCGGCGGCAGGATCGGCGTGGGTCTGGGTGGCGGAATCAGTGGTCATCGGTCCGTGAGTATGCCGGTTGCGGGGCTCGTTGCTGCCATCCGCGGCCTGTCGCGAGGTGCTGATGGCAGCAGATCTCTGGGCTGACTGTTCACCATGGGATGTTGACCAATCCGCACTTCCCCATGTCAATTGACGCCGGGAAGTGACTGCTCATCGACATCCCATGATGAACAGACGGCGGACGGGCGCCGGGTCAGTCGGCGACGAAGGTCCCCTGGCCGGGCACGCCGGGCTCGCCGACCGCGCGGGCCTTGCCGCCTGCGAGGGCGACCGTGACGGCGCCGTCCGTGGACTCCACGCGGACCGGCGGCGACGCCTTCAGCTCGCGCGTCTCACCGGCGGCGAGGTTGCCCTTGAAGACGAACTCGCCCGCACCGTCGCGTACGACGACCCGCGCGCCACCCGACGTCGCGTTCACCACGACTGCCACGGGGTCGGCGAGAGGTGCGCTGCCGGCGCCCTGGGGGCCGCCGGAGCCGTTGAGCACGGGCGTCGCGCCGCGCAGCTCCGGCGGGGTGTCCATGACCAGGCGCGCGATCGACCAGCAGAGCACGAGTGCCATCACGACCGCGACGAGCACCGACCAGTTGGGTCCGCCGCGCGTGCCGCGGATCGAGCCGTTGGCACCGGTCGCCAGCTCGGCCTCGAAGACCCGGCGCGGGTTGATGGGGGCGTGGGCGTAGCGCTCGGCGTACGACGCCAGCAGCGGCGCGACGTCGATGCCGAGCACGCGCGCCAGGGTGCGCAGGTGGCCGCGGGCGTAGAAGTCGCCGCCGCACGGCTCGAAGTCGTCGACCTCGACCGCCTCGATGACGTGGGGACGGATGCGGGTGCGCTCGGCGAGCTGGTCGACGGTGAGGCCCAGGCGGGTGCGGGCCGCCGCGAGCTCGGGGCCGATGACCGGGTCCTCGGCGGGCTCCACCTCGAACTCGTCGAGCACCAGCGGCTCGACCGGCTCACCGGGACGCGCGATGGCGCGCACACGGTCGCCCCACGACTGGGTCTCCTCCACGAGGCTGACCCGGCCCGGGCGGCGCAGCTCGCGACCCTCAGGCTGGTCGTCGTCGGAATCGGGCGTGACCTCACGCGTCACCTCCGAGCGGCGACCCGTCGAGGACTCGCGCAGCGCGGACGGCGTGGGGCTGGCGGAGGGCTCGAGCGGAGCGACGTCGCTCTCGGCCACGTCGTGCTCGAGGTCCTGCTCCAGGTCGTGCGCGTCATCGTGGTCGAGGGTCTCGGGCTCCACCGACGGCTCGAGCACGACGACCTGGCTGGCGTCGCGGGCCACGCGGCCGAGCGCCTCGGTGAGGTCGTCGCCGGCGCCGACGACGCGCGTCGAGAGCCCCAGCGGGACGGCGAACGGGGCGCCGTGCAGCACGCGGGAGATGCTCACGTGGCGCTTGCCGGCACCGGTCAGCTCGGCCTCGATCAGCTCGAGGTTGTGCGGCACCACGACCAGGCGACCGTCGCGGAGCAGGCCCCGTCGTGGGGTGTGCTCGACGTGGTGCACCGCCGTCCAGGGCAGGCCGCGCCAGGCGCGACCCAGGCGGATCCGGATCCCCTGCGCGTCGGCGACGAGCAGCGGAGTTCGGGCGTCGACGAGGCTGACGAGCCAGTAGACCCCCAGCAGGCCCATCACGGCGACGAAGGCCCAGTCCAGCGCGGAGCCGGACTGGGTGGCCCGTCCGAGGTAGGCGATGGCGACCGCCGAGGCGGTCAGGCCGACACCGGCGGCGACGCCGGCGTGCCGGCGTACCTCCAGGTGGGTGGGGACCGCATCGGGGGTGCTGCCGAGGACCTCGCCGCTCTCCCCCGCGGTGCCGTCGTGGACGTCGGTCTCCTGCACTGCCTCTTCCAACCTGGCGCCCATCAGGCTCCCCCCTCCAACGTGGCGATCACGGAATCGAGCTCATCGGGCTTCACGAGGACGTCGCGGGCCTTGGATCCTTCGCTCGGACCCACCACCCCGCGGCTCTCCATGATGTCCATCAGGCGGCCGGCCTTGGCGAAGCCGACGCGCAGCTTGCGCTGGAGCATCGACGTCGAGCCGAACTGGGTGGAGACGACGAGCTCGACGGCCTGCACGACCAGCTCCATGTCGTCGCCGATGTCGTCGTCGATCTCCCGCTTGGACTGCTGCGGAGCCGTCACGTCCTCGATGTAGGTCGGCTCGAGCTGCTTCTTGCAGTGGTTGACGACCTGGTGGATCTCCGCCTCGGTGACCCACGCCCCCTGGACGCGGATCGGCTTGCTCGCGCCCATCGGGAGGAACAACCCGTCACCCTGGCCGACCAGCTTCTCGGCTCCGGGGGTGTCGAGGATGACCCGGCTGTCGGTGACGCTCGAGGTGGCGAACGCCAACCGCGAGGGCACGTTGGCCTTGATCAGGCCGGTGACGACGTCCACGGAGGGACGCTGGGTGGCCAGCACCAGGTGGATGCCGGCGGCGCGGGCGAGCTGGGTGATGCGTACGACGGCGTCCTCGACGTCGCGCGGGGCGATCATCATCAGGTCGGCGAGCTCGTCGACCACCACCAGGAGGTAGGGGTAGGGCGACAGGACCCGTTCGCTGCCGGGCGGGACCTCGAGCTTGCCGGCTCGGACCGCCTTGTTGAAGTCGTCGACGTGGCGGAAGCCGAAGTTGGCGAGGTCGTCGTAGCGCATGTCCATCTCGCGCACGACCCACGCCAGTGCCTCGGCGGCCTTCTTCGGGTTGGTGATGATCGGCGTGATCAGGTGCGGGATGCCCTCGTAGGCGTTGAGCTCGACCCGCTTGGGGTCGACCAGGATCATCCGCACCTCGTCGGGTGTGGAGCGCATCAGGATCGAGGTGATCATCGAGTTGATGAACGACGACTTTCCCGAGCCGGTCGCACCGGCGACCAGCAGGTGCGGCATCTTCGCGAGGTTGGCGACCACGAAGCCGCCCTCGACGTCCTTGCCGAGCCCGGACACCATCGGGTGGTGGTCGGAGCGGGCGGTGGTGGACCGCAGCACGTCACCGAGGGAGACGATCTCCTTGTCGATGTTGGGGATCTCGATCCCGATCGCCGACTTGCCGGGGATCGGGCTCAGGATGCGCACGTCGGCCGACGCGACGGCGTAGGCGATGTTCTTGGAGAGCGCGGTGACCTTCTCGACCTTGACGGCAGGTCCGAGCTCGACCTCGTAGCGGGTGACCGTCGGGCCGCGGGTGTAGCCGGTGACGGCGGCGTCGATGCTGAACTCCTCCATCACCTGCATCAGCCGCTCGACCACCGCGTCGCTGGCCTTGGAGCGCGCCTTGTGCGGCGAGCCCGGCTTGAGCGAGGAGTTGTCGGGCAGCGAGTAGGCGATGTCGCCGGAGAGCGAGAGCTGCTCCACGCGTGCAGGCAGCGGGGTGTGCGGCGGCGGCTCGACGGTGCCGGTGTCGGCCGTGGGCACGGCTGCGGGGACAGCCGGCGTGACCTCGGTGGGCGCGTCGGCGAACAGGTCGATGCCGAAGTCCTCGAAGGGCTCCTGGTCGGCCTTCTTCTTGCGTCGCTTCTTGAGCTCGCGGTCCGCCAGCACCGGGCTGTCGTAGGCCGGGTCTCCGAGCTCGGGGTCGACCTCGTCGTCGAGCATCGAGCGACGGGTGCGCACCGGGCGGGTCGGCTCGTCCGACTCGGCGCCGGGCTCCGCGGGAGCACGGCCCAGGGCCTTGTCACGCAGCGCGGCCAGGCGCGCCGGGATCTGGTAGACCGGTGTGGCCGTGATGATCAGGACGCCGAAGAGCGCCAGCAGTGCCAGCAGCGGCACCACGACGTACGACGTCTGCATCAGGTCGAGCAGCAGGCTCGAGGTGACGTAGCCGACCGCTCCACCGGCCTCCTGGAGGTTGCTGGCGTCGCCGAGGACGGGCTGCGGGTTGCCGTTGGCGATGTGCACGATGCCGAGCAGGCCGAGCGAGAAGGCGGACCAGCCGATCACCTGGCGTCCGGCGGGGCCGTTGCGCTCGGGGTCGCGGAGGGTGCGCCACCCGGCGTAGACGAGGAACAGCGGGACCAGCCAGCCGACCTTGCCGACCGCGCCGGAGGTCAGCGAGCGTGCGAAGTCCATGACGCCACCGGGCAGCTGCCACCAGACAGCGGCAGCGGCGACCGTGGCGAGGCCGAAGATGAACAGGCCGACGCCGTCGCGGCGGTGCTCGGGGTCGAGGTCACGCGCCGACTGCCCGATCGAGCGGGCGAGGGCTCCGAGGGCGTGGGCGAGGCCCAGCCACACGGAGGCGATCCCCCGCCCGATCACTCCGAAGGCCCGGGAGACCGGTCCTGGCCCGTTGCGCACGGCACGGGGCGCCGGACGCGCTCCAGGCCGGCGCTTGGACGCGCTGGATCGGCTCCGGCTCTTCGATGAAGAGGAGGGGCGCTTGCTGGTACTCCGTGATCGGGTGCTCGAACCCTTGCTGCCTGCATTCGACTTCGGGGTGCTCGAGCTCCGCGACCGCGGCGGGGAAGACGTACGGGTCGCCATGCTCGAACCCTACGGCTCCGTCCCACCAGTCACATGGATCACAGGGTTGCGTGTCGCAGGCCCACCAGCCACGGCAGCACGACCATCAGCGTGGGTACGGCCAGGATCGCAGCCGCGAGCGCCAGGAGCGCTCCGGCCTGGATGTGGTGGGAGCCGGTGTCGCGCAGCACCTCCACCCGGGCCGCCAGCGACGGCCCGGCCGAGCCGAGGGCGCCTGGGGGCGCCGTCGATCCGGCGAGCGCCAGCAGCGCCGACACGAGCGCTCGCCGGCCCCCGTCCCTGGCAGCGGCCCGGTCGGCCAGCACCTCCACCAGGATCTCCACCTCGCGCCGGGCAGCGCCGCTGGCCACCCACCGGGGGAACGAACGGTGAAGCACCGCGAAGGCCTCGAGGACCAGGTCGTGCCGCGCTCGCAGGTGCGACCGCTCGTGCTCGAGCACCGCTCGCAGCTCGGGCGGGGCGAGGGCGGTGAGCGTCGAGCGCGAGACGACGATCCGCGAGCCGGACATGCCGGGCACGCAGTAGGCCACGGGCAGGTGGTGCTCGAGCACCGACACCCCGTGGTCGAGCCGGGCGACGAGGTCGACGCGCTCCCGGTGCAGGCGACGGGTCCGGCGCAGGGCCGTGCCCGTGCGATGGCCGCTGAGGAGGAGGCGGGCGGCCACCACCACGGTCAGGGTGCCGGCCAGGGCCGCCACGACGACGTCCACCATCGCCACCGGCGGCTGCCACAGGCGGTCCGTCGCCAATGACAGCCCGGCACCCAGCGCAGCGAGCACGGCAGCCAGCGCGGTGCTCTGCCAGAGCAACATCGCGGCGGCAGGCGTACGCCTCGTGCGGGACCAGCGTGACAGCGCCCACGGGACCGGGCCCGCCAGCAGGACGGCGAGCGCACCCAGGAGGGCAGGGGTGTGCATGACCGGTTGTGCTCGTCAGGCCAGTGCGTCGAGGGCGCGGCGCAGCGCTGCGAGGTCGTCCGCGCTCGCCTCCCCCACGAAGGAGACCAGCGCCTGGTCGCGGTCGGCACCGGTCACGCCCAGAGCCTCGTGCATGAGCTCGGCCGTCATCTCCGCGCGCGTCCGGCGGGGCGAGTAGCGGAAGGCGCGGCCGTCGCGCTCGCGCACCACGACGTCCTTGCGGGCAAGTCGGTCGAGCACGGTCATCACGGTCGTGTAGGCCAGGTCGCGACCCACGAGACGCTCGTGCACGTCGCGGCCGCTGGACCCGCGCGGGCCGTGGCCCTCCTCACCACGGAGCGTGCCCTCGAGGTCCCACAGGGCCTCGAGGACCGCCTGCTCGAGCTCGCCCATCCGGGACCTTGGACTCATGGGACTGAAGCCTAGAGCCCCTTTTCGCGCGATCACGACACCGCCTAGTATCTACTACAATTTGTAGTAACGCTGCGCCGAAAGGGTGCCCATGGACGTCCTCGACATCGCCCGCTGGCAGTTCGGGATCATCACCGTCTATCACTTCATGTTCGTCCCGCTCACGATCGGGCTCACGGCCGTCATCGCGGGTCTGGAGACCGCGTGGGTGCGGACCGGCAAGGACGACTACCTCCGGCTGACGAAGTTCTTCGGCAAGCTGTTCCTCATCAACTTCGCCATCGGCGTGGTGACCGGGATCGTGCAGGAGTTCCAGTTCGGGATGAACTGGTCCGACTACTCGCGCTTCGTCGGCGACGTGTTCGGCGCCCCTCTGGCCGTCGAGGGTCTGCTCGCCTTCTTCCTCGAGTCCACCTTCCTCGGCCTGTGGATCTTCGGCTGGGACAAGCTCCCCCGCGGCCTGCACGCCGGCTGCATGTGGCTGGTCCACATCGGGACGCTGGCCTCGTCGTACTTCATCCTCGCGGCCAACTCCTGGATGCAGCACCCCGTCGGCTACCGCTTCAACCCCGACACCGGCCGCGCCGAGATGACCGACTTCTGGGCGGTGATGTTCAACAAGGTCCAGCTCGTGACGTTCCCGCACGTGATCCTCGCGGCGTACATGACTGCCGGCACCTTCCTGCTCGGCGTCTCGGCCTACCTCTACATGAAGAAGAAGCACGAGGCCGACCGGCCGCTCCACCACCGCGCGATCCGCATCGGTGCCGCCGTGACGCTGCTCGCCGGGCTCGGCGTCGGCATCACCGGCGACCTGCAGGGCAAGGTGATGACCGAGGTGCAGCCAATGAAGATGGCCGCCGCGGAGGGGCTCTACGAGACCAGCGACGGCTGTGCGCCGTTCTCGATCCTCACCGTCGGCACCCCGGACGGAGAGCAGGAGAAGTTCGCGATCACCGTGCCGTGCCTGTTGTCGTTCCTGGGCACCGGCTCCTTCGACGGCACCGTCGAGGGCATCAACCCGCTCAAGGAGGAGTACGCCGCCACCTACGGCCGGCTCGACAGCGCGGACCCCGCCCAACGCGCGGGCGACTACGTGCCGGTGATCCCCGTGACCTACTGGTCGTTCCGCTTCATGATGGGCCTCGGCTTCTTCGCCGCCGGCGGAGCCGCGCTCATCCTCTGGCTGACCCGGCGGGGCCGCACACCCGGCATCCGCTGGCTCGGCGTGCTCGGACTGAGCCTGCCCATCGCCGCGACGCTGGCCAGCTCATGGGGCTGGATCTTCACCGAGATGGGCCGCCAGCCGTGGGTCGTCTTCGGCCTGATGACCACCGAGTCCGGGGTCTCCCCCGGCGTCTCGACCTTCGAGGCGGCCACCTCGCTCATCGTGCTCACCGTGCTGTACGCCGTGCTGGCGGTGGTCGAGGTCAAGCTCCTCATCACCTACATCAAGAAGGGCGTCGACCCCTTCGAGGAACCACCCCGGGTGCCGGTGGGCGGGTCCGACGACGACCGCCCCCTCACCTTCGCCTATTGACCCTGCCTACTGACCCTGCCTACTGACCCTGCCTACTGACCCTGCCTACTGACCCTCCACCACTCCTGAGGACATCGACATGGAACTGACCACCGTCTGGTTCGCGCTCATCGCCGTGCTGTGGGTCGGCTACTTCTGCCTGGAGGGCTTCGACTTCGGCGTCGGCATGCTGCTGCCCGTGCTGGCCCGCAACGACACCGAGCGACGGGTCATGATCAACACGGTCGGCCCGGTCTGGGACGGCAACGAGGTGTGGGTCCTCGTCGCTGGTGGCGCCACCTTCGCAGCCTTCCCGGAGTGGTACGCCACGCTGTTCAGCGGCTTCTACCTCCCGCTGCTGCTGATCCTGCTCGCGCTGATCGTGCGCGGCCTGTCCTTCGAGTACCGGCACAAGCGCGACGACGACACGTGGCGCGGACGCTGGGACCTCGCGCTCATCATCGGCTCGGCGGTGCCGGCCCTGCTGTGGGGCGTCGCCTTCGCCAACATCGTCGCCGGGGTGCCGATCGACGCCGACAAGGAGGTGACCGGCAACCTCTTCACCCTGCTCAACCCCTACGCCCTGCTCGGAGGCCTGGTGACCCTCACCCTGTTCGCCACGCACGGCGCGATGTTCGTGGCACTCAAGACCGACGGCGACATCCGACACCGCGCCCGCGCCCTCGCCGTCAAGATCGGCTCGCTGGCCGCCGTGCTGGCCGTGGTGTTCCTCACCTGGACCCAGGCGAAGACGGGCACCGCCCTCACCGCGGCCGTGTTCGTGGTGGCCGCCATCTCCCTCGTCAGCGGCCTGGTCGCGGCTCGCGCCGGTCGCGAGGGCTGGGCCTTCCTCGGCACCTTCCTCACGATCGCGCTCGCTGTCGCCGGCCTGTTCCTGGCCCTGTTCCCCGACGTGATGCCCTCCACCACCGACCCGGCCTTCTCGCTCACCACCACCAACGCCGCCGCGACGGCGTACACGCTGAAGGTGATGACGTGGGTCGCCGTCATCTTCACCCCGCTCGTCCTCGGCTACCAGACGTGGAGCTACTGGGTGTTCCGCCGGCGCATCTCGGTCCACCACATCCCGACGCCCGCTCCAGCAGACGCCCCGTGAGACGACCCGCCCTGCCGGTGCAGCACCTGCGCCCCGCCCGCGGCGCGCTGGCGGTCGTCGTCGCGAGCGGGGTGGTCGGCGGCCTCGCGACCGTGGCCCAGGCGTTCGCGCTCGGCGCACTCGTCGTCGCCGCGGTCACCCCGCCCGCCGGCGGGTGGCACGGCGCGGCCTGGTGGCTGACCGGCCTGGTGCTGCTGCGCACGGCGACGTCGTACGTCGGCCAGCGGGCGTCGACGCGTGCGGCCACCGAGGTCTCCGCCGCGCTGCGCGACCGCCT
This sequence comes from uncultured Actinomycetota bacterium, assembly GCA_963843815.1. Classification (GTDB taxonomy): domain Bacteria; phylum Actinomycetota; class Actinomycetes; order Propionibacteriales; family Nocardioidaceae; genus Nocardioides. Next base: position 117,027 of record CAWJLX010000009.1, read on the forward strand.
CCTCGAGGCCGCACGCCACCTCGAGCACGTCTCCCCGTCGCGGCTCACCGTGCTGGCGACGCGTGGCGTCGCCGGGGTCGAGCCCTACGTGACGCGCTATCTCCCCGCCCTGGTGCCGGCCGCCGTGCTGCCGGTCGTCACGCTGGCCGCCATCACCTGGCTCGACCCGCTCTCGGGACTCGTCGTGGTGCTCACCCTGCCGCTGGTGCCCGTCTTCGCGATCCTCGTCGGACTGACCACCCGCGACCGCGCCCGGGTGCAGTGGCGAACCCTCGAGGCGCTCTCGGGGCACTTCCTCGACGTCGTCCGTGGCTTGCCGACCCTGGTCGCGCACGGTCGCGCCGAGGCCCAGGTCGGCACCATCCGGTCGGTCACCCACCGCTACCGCCGGGCCACCGTCGACACCCTCAAGGTCGCCTTCGCCTCATCCACCGTCCTCGAGCTGGTGGCCACGCTGTCCGTCGCGCTCGTCGCGGTGACCGTCGGACTCCGACTCGCGTCGGGCTCGGTCGACTTTCGGGTCGCGCTCACCGTGCTGCTCCTGGCTCCCGAGGCCTACTGGCCGCTGCGCCGGCTCGGCGCCGAGTTCCATGCGGCCGCCGAGGGCACGGCCGCGCTGGCGGACGCCGACGAGCTCCTGGCGCGCGGCTCTGCGCGCCCACCCGGCACGCATCGACCGCCCTCGAACCGCCTCGCCGCGGTCGCGCTGGAGATCGGCTACGGCGCAGGTTCGCCGCTGACGGCTCCGCTCGACCTGGCCCTCCCCGAGCGCGGGCTCGTGGCGATCGCCGGGCCGTCGGGGTGCGGGAAGTCGACGCTCCTCGCGACCCTGCGCGGCGAGCTGCCCGCCCTCGCCGGGCAGGTGCTCGTCGGGGGAACGCCACTCGACGAGGTGGACCCGGGCTGGTGGCGCGACCAGGTCGCCTGGGCGCCGCAGCGCCCATGGTTGCTGGCCGACTCCATCGCGGCCAACGTCCGGCTCGGCCGCCCCTCCGCCACCGACGACGAGGTGTGGAAGGCCCTGCACAGCGTCGGGCTGGACGAGGTGGTCCGGGGCCTCCCCGATGGGCTCGACACCGTGCTCGGTGAGGACGGAGCCGGCCTCTCCGCCGGCCAACGGGCCAGAGTGGCCCTGGCCCGGGTCGTCCTGGCCCAGCGCCCCGTCGTGCTGCTCGACGAGCCCAGCGCCCACCTCGACGAGGAGACCGAGCAGGTGCTCCTGGAGACGGTCGCCGCCCTGGCCCGTAGGTGCCTCGTGGTCGTGGTCGCCCACCGTCCGGCAGTGCTGGCCGCAGCGGACCGGGTCGTCGACCTCCAGCCGGCCGCTGCGAGGGTGGCGGCGAACGACATCGGACGGGGCTCGGCGGACGTCGTACGCCGCCAGCGTGCGGCACCGACGGGCCCCGCACCGGTCACCGATGACGCGCAGGTCGAGCCGCGCCCGCGCCGGGGCATGCGCACCGCGACCCTGCTCGGGGCCCTGTCCACCGCCTCAGGGGTCGCGCTCACCGCGACCGCCGGGTGGCTGATCACCCGGGCCAGCGAGCAGCCCCCGGTGCTCTACCTGATGGTCGCGATCGTCGGGGTCCGGCTCTTCGGCCTGGCCCGGCCTGTGCTCCGCCACGCCGAGCGCGTCCTGAGCCACGACGTGGTGCTCCGCGAGCTCGCGGAGCGTCGCGCGCAGGTCTTCGCCGAGCTCGTCCCGCTCGTCCCCGGACGGCTCGGCCCGCGCCGGGGCGACCTGCTCACCCGGGTCGTCGACGATGTCGACGCACTGCTCGACGACCGGCTCCGCGTGCGCCAACCGGTCATGACGGCTGCGCTCGTTTGCGTCGGGGCCGCTGCCCTCGCCGGCTTGGTGAGCCTTGCCGCGGGCTTCGTGGTGCTCGGGGTGGCGGCTGCAGGAGCGGTCGCATTCGTGCTGGCGCGGCACGGCGCGTCACGCGTCGAGTCGCAGGTGGTGGCCAGGCGCGCCTCGCTGGGCACCCGGGTCGAGGAGGTCACCCACGGGCTGCGGGAGCTCGAGCAGTGGGGGGCGACCGACCGGGCCCTGACAGCGGTGCGCGCGGAGTCCGCCGCGCTCGCCCGCGCCGTACGCCGATCGTCACGCACGGTGGCCGCCGGCACCGCCCTGACCAGCGCCGCGGCCGGCCTCGGCGTGGTCGCCGTCGCCGCCGCGGTCGATCCCGGCACCGTGACACCCGCGATCCTGGCGCTGCTCCTGCTCGTCCCGCTGGCGCTCGCCGACGCCACCTCCGGGCTCTCCGAGGCCGGTGCGCTCTCGGTGCGGTCGCGGGCGGCCGGCGCACGCCTCGACCTGCTCGCGACGACCGCGCCTGCGGTCACCGACCCGGGATCTCCGGCGTCGTTGCCCGGGAGTCATGGCGTCGAGCTCCAAGGGGTCGACCTCGGCTGGACCGATCGTCCCGTGGTGGCCCTGGAGCACCTCGCGGTGCGTCCGGGTGAGCACCTCGGGGTCACCGGGCCCTCGGGCTCGGGCAAGTCCACCCTCGCCGCCACGCTCGTGCGCTTCGTCGACCCGGTCTCCGGGGAGGTGGTCCTCGGCGGCACCGACCTGCGCCGGCTGGCACTGCACGACGTACGCCGCACGGTCGGGCTCGTCGACGACGACCCGCACGTGTTTGCCTCGACGGTGGCCGAGAACATCCGCCTCGCCCGTCCGGACGCCACGGACGAGGACGTCCGCTCGGCGCTGGACCGCGCCCGGCTCGGCGCGTGGATCGACGCGCTCCCCGACGGCATCCACACCCATGTGGGCACGGGGCGGCGCGAGGTGTCGGGCGGCGAGCGTGCCCGGCTCGCGCTCGCCCGGTCGCTCCTGGCCGACCCTCCGATCCTGGTGCTGGACGAGCCGACGGCTCACCTCGACGGCGCCACGGCGCGAGCCGTGGCGAGCGAGATGATCGACTCGGCCGCCCGCGCCGGACGGTCGATCGTGTGGATCACCCACGGCACCGTGGACCTCGACGCGATGGACCGCGTGGTCCGGCTCGACGCCGGCACCGTGGCGGAGGTCAGTCCGCCGATGCTCGTCCGGAGCGCAGCGGCAGGGTGAACCTGAACGTGCTGCCCGTCCCGAGCACGGACGTCAGCGACAGGGCACCACCGTGGGACTCCGCGATGCGCTGCGCGATGGGCAGGCCCAGGCCGGTGCCCGGGATCGAGAGCGCATTGGGGTTGGTGGAGCGGTGGAACGCGGAGAAGACGTGCGCCTGGTCGGTCACCGAGATGCCCAGGCCTGTGTCCGTGACATCGACGCTGACCTCTTCGTCGCTCACCGTCATCGAGACCACGACCGACCCGTCCTCGGGGGTGTACTTCACGGCGTTGTCGACCATGTTGTCGATCACCCGCGCAAGCTCCTCGGGGTCACCGAACACCACGACCGGCGACGCACCGTGCGGGCGGAACGTCAGGCCGACGCCCGCCTGCTTGGCGCGGATGCCCAGCAGGTCGACGCTGGCCTCGCACAGCTCGGACAGGTCGACCGCACGGCGTACGGTCTCCCGACGCCCCTGCAACCGTGAGTAGTGCAACAGGTTGGCGACCAGGTGGTTGAGGCGCTGGGCGTTGCGGATGATCGCGTCGATCGACGTCAGGTCGGGGTGCCGGTCGGCAATCAGCTCGGCGTGACCGAGGATCGCTGTCAGCGGCGTCTTGAGCTCGTGGGAGATCGTCGCGATCAGCTCGCTGCGGTAGCGAGCGAGCTCTCGCAGCTCCTGGACCAGCCGCTTCTCGGTCTCCAGGACGCGGGAGGCACGAACGATCTGTCCCAGCAGCCTCCCCACCTCGAGCACGGCGTCGGCCTCGCTCAGCGTGAGTGGTCGTGCGTTGCGGGCGAAGCCGAGCACGGCATAGCCGACGAGCTCGCCCTGCGAGACGAGCGGGCACACGATCACGCGCTCGACCTGCACCTCACGCATCAGCTGCTGGAGGGGCTCACGGCTGCGCGGGAGGTGTGCGGAGTCGGCGTCATCGACCCCGAGCTCGATCAGGGTCGCCTTGACCTCGAGCTCCCCCAGGTCGGTCCGCAGCTCGGGCACGTCGTGCTCGGGGAGGAACGAGTGCGGGGTGCCGACGCCGACGTGAGCTCCCTGGGCATCGCCGGAGAAGCTGCGCACCCACGTCTGTGCCGTGCCCAGCGACTCCGCCGCAGCCTCGATCGCGTTGCCCAGCGCCTGGGGGAGCCGGTCCGGCGTGCCGGCGCCCGCCACCGTGGCGAGCATCTGGTCGAGGCGGAGTCGATCGGTGAGGCGTTCGCGCTCGCGGGCGTTGGACAGTGCCACGCCGGCCTGCACCGCGAACATCTCCAGCAGCTCGCGGTCGGCCTCGTCGGGCACCCGCGAGTCGGGCGGGAGGTCGACGGCCATGTTGCCGAGCAGCTCGCCGCCTGCGGAGAAGAGCGGGGCGTACAGCGCGTGCTGGGGATGCCAGGCGTCGGGATCGTCCTGGGGCTCGAACTCCGGGACCCATGCGGCGCTGACCCGTTCCGGCGACATGCGACCGGCCGGGATGAAGCGGAGGATGCCCCACTTGTCGGCCTCACGGAACTCGTCGAGGACCTGCTCGGCGGGCGTACGACGGTGCAGGATCTCCGCGACGACCTCCGGTGGCCCCACGACGTTGGTCATGACCAGCGTGTCGCCCTCGAGCCGCGCGATCGCGGCCACGCCGTAGCCGAGGACGTCGACGACACCGTGCGCGATCTCCTCGAGGATCACCTCGGTGTCGGTGGAGGAGTTGACGCGTCGCATCAGCTCCGCCAGACGACTCAGCGCCCCCTGGTTGCGCGGCATGTCCACCTCCGGAAAGGGCCCCCCGGTCCCCCGGTCCCCCACGATCTGTTGCGTGACTGTAGGCGTGTCAGGCCTCGATCACCACCGGGATGATCATCGGACGGCGCCGGTGGGCACGATTCACCCAGCGACCCACGACCCGGCGGATGGTCTGCTGGAGCTGGTAGGAGTCGGTGGCACCGTCCTGGATCGCGGCGTTGATGGCTTCGATGACCAGCGGGCGTACGTCCTCGAAGGTGGTCTCGTCCTCGGCGAAGCCGCGGGCGTGGATCTCCGGACCGGAGACGACCTTGCCGGTCACCGAGTCGACCACCACGATCACCGACAAGAAGCCCTCCTCGCCGAGGATGCGGCGGTCCTTCATCGACGCCTCGGAGATGTCGCCGATGGTCGTGCCGTCGACGAAGACGTAGCCGACCTCGACCTTGCCGACCACCTTGGCCACGCCGTCGACCAGGTCGACGACCACGCCGTCCTCGGCCAGCACGACGTTCTCCACACCGGTGGCGCGAGCAAGGTCGGCGTTGGCGCGCATGTGGCGGACCTCGCCGTGGACCGGCAGCACGTTGCGCGGCTTGACGATGTTGTAGCAGTAGAGCAGCTCGCCGGCGCTCGCGTGGCCGGAGACGTGGACGAGCGAGTTGCCCTTGTGGACGACGTTGGCGCCCAGGCGCGAGAGGCCGTTGATCACGCGGTAGACCGCGTTCTCGTTGCCGGGGATCAGCGAGCTGGCCAGGACGACGGTGTCGCCCGGCTCGAGGTGCACGAAGTGGTGGTTGCTCTGGGACATCCGGCTCAGCGCGGCGAGCGGTTCACCCTGCGACCCGGTCGAGATCAGGACCTGCTTGTGCGGCGGCAGGTCGGCGAGCTCCTTGGCCTCGACCATGGTGCCCGGCGGGACCGTGAGGTAGCCGAGCTCCTGGGCGATGGCCATGTTGCGCACCATGGAGCGCCCGACGTAGGCGACCTTCCGGCCGTGCGCGACCGCGGCGTCGAGCACCTGCTGGACGCGGTGCACGTGGGAGGCGAAGCAGGCCACGATGATCCGCTGCTCACTCTTGGCGAACACGCGGTCGAGCACCGGCGCGATGTCCTTCTCGGACGTCGTGAACCCCGGAACCTCGGCGTTGGTCGAGTCGACGAGGAAGAGGTCGACCCCCTCGTCGCCGAGGCGGGCGAACTCGTTGAGGTCGGTGATCCGCCCGTCGAGCGGGAGCTGGTCCATCTTGAAGTCGCCGGTGTGGAGGACGACGCCGGCGCCGGTGCGGATCACGACCGCGAGCGCGTCGGGGATGGAGTGGTTGACCGCGATGAACTCGAGCACGAACGGCCCGAACGTGATCGTCTGCCCCTCGGCGACCTCGTACTGGGCGGTCTCCTTGAGCCGGTGCTCGCGCAGCTTGGAGCCCAGCAGAGCCAGGGTCAGCTTGGAGCCGACCAGCGGGATGTCACCGCGCTCGCGCAGGAGGTACGGCGTGGCGCCGATGTGGTCCTCGTGGCCGTGGGTCAGCACCAGCGCCTCGACGGCGTCGAGGCGGTCCCGGATCGGGTCGAAGTCGGGCAGGATCAGGTCGACGCCGGGGTGGTGGTCCTCGGGGAACAGCACGCCGCAGTCGACGATCAGCAACCTGCCGTCGTACTCGAAGACGGTCATGTTGCGACCCACCTCGCCCAGCCCACCGAGCGGGATGACCCGGAGGCCTCCGGCCGGGAGGGGGGCGGGTGCGCTCAGGTCGGGGTGGAAATGAGTCAAGGTGTTCCTCGGTTCGTGGGACAGGTCTGGTGACAGACGGATTTCAGAGGAGGCCGGCGGCGGCGAGGCCACTGCGGAGCGCAGCGACCTCGTCGTCGTCCAGGGCGACCAGCGGGCCGCGGACGCGGCGGTTGTCGATCACGCCGAGCAGCTCGAGGGCTGCCTTGGCGGTGGTGGCTCCGTAGTTGGGGACGCCCATGACGGCGTCGAAGGCGGGCTGCAGCGAGGTGTGGACCCGCAGCGCCTCGGCATGGTCTCCGCGCACCCACGCCTCGATCATCGACGCGAGCTGCTGGCCGGCCGCGTGCCCGACCACGGAGACGAGCCCGACCCCGCCGTAGGCGAGATAGCCGAGCGTGGCCACGTCGTCCCCGGAGTAGACGGCGTAGCCCATGTCGACCAGCTGTGCGGTGCGCGGCAGGAGACCGGAGGCCTCCTTGACGGAGACGACGTGGTCGTAGCCGCGCATCGCCTCGTAGGTGTCGAGCTCGATCAGGGTGGCCGTGCGGCCGGGGACGTCGTAGAGCATGACCGGGAGCTCGGTCGCCTCGGCCACCGACGCGAAGTGGTGGCGCAGCCCGACCTGGCCGGGCTTGTTGTAGTAGGGGCTGACCAGCAGCACCCCGTCCACGCCGATCTTCTCCGCCTGCCGGGCCAGCTCCATCGAGTGGGCCGTTGCGTTGGTGCCGACGCCGGCGATGACGGTGGCGCGGTCGCCGACCGCGTCCTGGACCGCGCGCAGGATCTCGCCGTCCTCGGCCACCGACGTGGTGGGGCTCTCCCCCGTCGTGCCGCTCACGACGACGCCGTCGTTGCCGTGGTCGACGAGGTGGGCGGCGATCTGTGCCGTGGCGTCGAGGTCCACGCTGCCGTCCTCGTGGAACGCGGTGGCCATCGCCGTGAGCAGGCGGCCGAACGGGACGTTGGAGCTCATGCGACAAGGTTATCGCCCTTCCCCGGCCGAGACGTCAGCGCCGAGCCGCGCGCTCCTCGCCACTCCTCGTGCCTCCCCTCATGCCTCTCCTCGTGTCTCCCCTCATGCCTCCCCACGGGCATACCCTCAGGCATGGCCTACGACGAGGTGCTGGCACAGCGGATCCACGACATGCTCGACGGCGAGGAGGGGCTGACGTCGCGCAAGATGTTCGGTGGCCTCGGCTTCATGCTCGACGGCCACATGGCCGTCGCGGCAGCCAGCGCCGGCAGCCTGATGGTGCGGGTCGACCCGACACAGGCCGAGGACTGGCTCTCCGAGCAGGTGCAACCGATGGAGATGCACGGACGCACGATGAACGGGTGGCTCCTGGTCGACCGCGAGGCGCTCGCCGACGACGAGCAGCTGCAGGTCTGGGTCGATCGCGGCGCCGAGTACGTCCGCACGCTTCCGCCCAAGGGCTCGTGAGGGTCGCCCAGCCGGGTCTCAGCGTCGGCGTACGACGAGCCGGAAGCGCTGGCGCACCGAGGGGCCGTCGCCGGAGAGCACGGTCGTGAACCTGGTGACCGAGGCCCGGCGCGCGGTGCCGCGGATGCGGATGCGGTTGCCCACGACCCGCCACTTCAGCCCCGGGGGCAGCCGCCTGTTGACGCGCGCCTCGGACACGGGCCCCCTGAAGCGGATGACGGCGCGGTAGCGCACGCCGACGCGCCCCCGGGGAAGCCTGGTCGTCACGAACCTCATCTGTGCGGACGTCGCCGGGGAGGTGGTCGTGGTCGGCGTCGGTGTGGGGGTGGGCGTGGGGGTCGGTGTGGGGGTCGGCGTCGGTGTCGGGGTCGGCGTGGGGGTCGGCGTGGGGGTCGGCGTGGGTGTGGGGGTCGGGCTGGTGGAGTCCGTCGCGAGGCTCACGGTGTAGGTGCCCATCGAGTCGTAGTCGCTGTAGCGACCGGCCTCGACGGGGTTGCCGAACCCGACGCCGTCGACGACTGCGGTGTAGGTCGCAGCCACGCCGGACAGGGCGGCGGTCCAGGCGGCGCTCATCGATGCGTCGCTGGCGGATTCGGCGGTCGGGTCCACCGTCGCGACCTCGAAGCCGAGCGAGTCGTAGACGGTCAGTCCCACGTCGAGGTTGGAGTAGCCGCTCGGTCCGGCCACGCTGAGGGTCGTGGGCCCGCTGGCGGTGAAGGTGAACGCATCGGTGTCCGTGCGCGAGGAGATGATGCCCGGGGTGACGACGTCAGCGGTGATGCGGGTGCCGGCAATCGGACCGTTGGCGTGGTCGTCCGCCAGCACCGGCGCCGCACTGGCGATGATCGCGACGTCGTCCTCGGTGTTGTTGGCGTCGGCGTACTCACCGCTCGACCAGTGGGAGGCGCGCTGGCGGTAGGCGGAGCCCATGATCGGCGCCCACCCCTTGGCACCGGCGTAGTAGGCGACCTGGCTGGTCCCGTCGTGGCTCAGCCCGAACGAGTGGCCGACCTCGTGGCTGATCACCTGGCCGATGTTGTCCCCGCTCGTGCCGGAACCCGAGGTGAAGATCCACGCCGGCTGGTAGTCGGTGGCGCCGACAACGCCGAAGACACCGACGTACGCCACTCCACCGCACGAGCAACCGGAGCCGACCGAGTTCGTGGGCGTGATGACCACAGGCATGCCGTAGGTCTGGTCGGAGGTGGTCGTGCGGCTGAGCGCCGACGGGTCCGGCTGGCGGGTCGTGACGTTGACGTCGAACGGAGCAAAGTCCTCGGAGACGACCTGCCAGGCGCGGTAGATCTGTGCTCGCTCGGTCTCGCTGAACGTCGCCGGGTCCGCGTCGATGGAGTAGGCGGGAGACACGATCTCGGCGCCGTTCTTCCACCGGGTGCCGGAGTAGGTGGCTCCGTCGAAGTCGAGGTAGACGGTGCGGTTGGAGGTCGGCCGCGACGAGAGGTCGAAGACATCGGCGGGCACGCCTTCCGAAGCCGCAGAGCTCACCGCGTCCTGCTGGCGCTGCGGCGCCGCTTCGTCGACGACGAAGAGCTGGCCGCACTCGTCGAGCCACGAGCTCCTGTCCTTGCGAAGGCGGGTGAGCTCGCCGCGAGTGAGGTCGTTCTGCCCGCGAACCACCGCCTTGCTGACGCCGGCGTCGAGCGCGGCGTCGAGTCGGAGCGGCTTCGCCAGCGCGGTGTCGGCGCACGTGATGCCGGGCATCGAGCCGCTACGCGCCAGCGCGGGCGGGCTCGCGATCAGCGCGGACGCGACGAGCCCGCCGGCCAGCAGGCCGCGCGCCAGCACGGCGGGGAGGGGCAGGACGGACACGGCGAGGAGTTCCTTGCTTCACGTGACGAGTGCTTCCGCCCGCGAGGGCGGCACTGCTCGCTATCGAGCAGAGGCCACATCATGGACCAGCCCGGTGCCGAAAATTCAGTGAACGGTGAACGTCGCCAGGATCACCGGGAGCACGTGGTGCTCGAGCATCGGCGCCAGGTCGTCCGGGTGGCCGCGCAGTGGGGTCCACCGGATCTCCGCGATCTCGGCCGCGGCCACGGGCGCCGCGTCCGACTCCACCCAGAAGACGGTCGAGTGCAACGTGTGGCCGGGCTCATTGGCGGCCTCGGAGAAGAACTCTCCCAACAGGGAGGCCGACTCGATCTCGAGGCCGACCTCCTCGTACGTCTCGCGCAGCGCCGCGTCGCGAGGAGACTCCCCCGGCTCGAGCTTGCCGCCCACCAGCATGAAGCGTTCGGTCCCCCGCTTGCGGACCGTCAACACGCAGCCGTCGCGCACGAGCGCCACGGCCGCGACGACGATGTCTGCGGCGGGCTGCTCCATGCGGCGAGCCTGCCACGGTCACCCCGGACGCACACAGCCACCCTGACGGGGCTTACCCGCGGGTGGCTGCATGATGCTGCTCGCTGACCCGTCAGCCGCCTCTCGGCGTATGGCCGCTCGTAGCGGCTAGGGGTGAGGCCCGGGGGCATGATGCGGAATCAGCTGACCGGCTCAACCGGTCGGGGGCCGTGATCATTCCCGGGGGACTCCGAGTCCGGGCCATCGCGATGCGCCTCGGCCGACATGGCCGTCGCCCCCGGGTGTCCGCGCACTTGGTCCGCCGCACCAACCTCCTGCCATGGACCATCGTCCATCGCAGGACGATGCCGCTCAGGACCAAGTGCGCTCACCTGTCTGGAGGTGAAGGGGCTACCCACCAGTGGAGCCTCTGCCTATCCGCTCGGCTACAGCGGCAACCTCATGACGAGCCGCGGACCGAGCCGGTCCAGGCCCAGCTCCCGTTCCACACGCCGCCGGTGAAGCAGCACCGGGTGCGGATCGTGGTCCTCGACGCACCCCAGGCGTGCATAGAAGGGCGCGTTGAACGCGACGTCGCGAAACGTGGTGCCCGTGATGGCCGAGTAGCCGAGCGCCCGGCAGGCGACGGCGACTTCCTCCAGCAGCCGGCGGCCGAGACCGCGTTCCGCGGACTGGGGGGCGGTGGAGACCTGGTCCAGGCAGACCACCTCGCTGGTGACCTCGGTCAGCCTGGCCACGGCGACCACCGTGCCCTCGACCTCGGCGACGAATGCCAGCGACCAGTCGATCGGCTCCTCCACGCCGGCAGGCACGCTGAGCGACGCCAGGTCGACGCCTTGCGCCCGCAGCAGCTCGTGAGCCGCCGCTTCCACCTGCGCCATGGCATCCCTGTCCACCTGGGTTGCTCGACGCACCACGATCGGCGAGGAGCTCGCTGGGGTCTCCGACATCGGGTGCACGCTACTCACCGCGCTGGTTCAGCGCCTCACTGCCCGAGCGCCCGACGTACGGCCTGGAGCGCCTCGTCGTCGGGCACGCCGAGAGCCCGCACGTCGGATGCGTACGTGGCGGCCGCGGCACGTAGCGAGCGCTCCACCCCCCGCCCCGAAACGAACGTCCCGGCCCGCCCCCGGGTCTCGACGACGCCGAGCGCCTCGAGCTCCTTGTAGGCACGCGCGACGGTGTTGACCGCCAGGTCGAGCGAGGCCGCCAGCGCCCGCACCGGCGGCAGCCGGAAGCCCGGGACGAGCGCACCGGAGTCCACCTGCGCGCGGATCCCCTCGCGCACCTGCTCGAAGGGAGGTACGCCCGACGACGGATCGACGGCGAGGTTCATGCTGCGGGGTCCATCCGCTCCAACCAGAGCCACTCGCAGCCCTCGCCCGCCTCGCGGCGGACGACCGTCCACGCGTCCAGCGGGTAGTCGGGGTAGAACGCATCCCCGGGTGGCGACATGTCGACCTCCGTCAGCACCTGGTGCGTGGCGAAGGGCAGCGCGAGGGCGTAGATCTCGCCGCCACCGGCGACCATCACGTCACCGGGCAGTTCGGACGCGAGTCCGAATGCCTCGTCGAGCGAGTGGGCCACCAGCACCCCGTCGAAGCCGGGGTCGAACGCCTCGTCGCGGGTCACCACGATCGTCGCCCGACCCGGCAGCGGCCGTCCGATCGAGTCCCACGTACGACGTCCCATCACCAGCGTGTGGCCGAGGGTCTCGCGCTTGAAGTGCGCGAAGTCGTGCGGCAGGTGCCACGGGATCCGGCCGGCGTGGCCGATCACCCGGTTGCGGGCGTGGGCGGCGACGAGCACGACCCGCTGGTCCGGCCTCGGGGACACTCCGCTCATGTGGCCACCTCAGACCGCGATGGGGGCCTTGATCCCCGGGTGCGGGTCGTAGCCCTCGACCGCGATGTGCTCGAGGTCGAAGCCGTCGATCTCGGTGACACCCGCGTCGAGCACCAGCCGCGGCAGCGGCCGCGGGTCGCGGGAGAGCTGGAGCCTGGCCTGATCGACGTGGTTGAGGTAGAGGTGGGCGTCCCCCATCGTGTGCACGAACTCCCCCACCTCGAGCCCGGTCACCTGCGCGACCATGTGGGTCAGGAGGGCGTACGAGGCGATGTTGAACGGCACGCCGAGGAAGCTGTCGGCCGAGCGCTGGTAGAGCTGGCAGCTCAGCCTGCCCGGCCCGGTCCCGGAGGGTGCGACGTAGAACTGGAAGAGCGTGTGGCACGGCGGCAGCGCCATGTCGTCGACGTCGGCGACGTTCCACGCCGAGACGATGTGGCGGCGCGAGTCGGGGTTGGCGCGGATGCCCTCGACCAGCCGGGAGATCTGGTCGACGTGACGCCCGTCCGGGGTCGGCCAGGATCGCCACTGGTGGCCGTAGACCGGGCCGAGGTCGCCGTTGTCGTCGGCCCACTCGTCCCAGATGGAGATGCCCCGGTCCTGCAGCCACTTCACGTTGGTGTCGCCGCGCAGGAACCACAGCAGCTCGCCGAAGACGGAGCGGGTGTGCACCTTCTTGGTGGTCACCAGCGGGAAGCCCTCGGCGAGGTCGAAGCGCATCTGGTGCCCGAAGACGCTCAGCGTGCCGGTGCCGGTGCGGTCGGTCTTCTCCACTCCCTCGTCGAGGATCCGTTGGAGGAGGTCGAGGTAGACGCGCACGGGAGGACTCTACGACCTGGGGACTCGCGCCTCGGCCACGACGCACTCGACCTCGAAGGCGAACTCGGAGTCGGGGTCGTCGCCGTCGCGCCACTGCGCGTCCAGGTCGTCGTAGGCCTCTCGCAGGCGGTGCTGCACGTCCCGGGACTGGGCCCGCCAGAGAACGCCGAAGTTGCCGACCGACGTGAGTCCCGCCCAGAGGTCGTCGCCGGTGACCCGCCACCGCCAGGACCGCGTGTCCGACGAGGTCACCGCCAGACCAGCCTCCTCGAGGATCCCCGCGAGCCCCTCCGGTGACCGGTCGAAGTCGCGATGGGCCGGCAGTCGTGGCGAGGGTGGGCGCACGGCCTCCTCGGCGTCGAGCAGTCCGTTCCACATCAGGGCCTGTGGTGGCGGCGTACGCCCCCAGATCGTCGCGCGCACCACGCCGCCCGGGGCGGCGACGCGCGCCAGCTCGCGAGCCCCTGCCCGCGGGTCGTCGACGTGGTTGAGCACGAAGTTCGCCGTGACCGCCTCGAAGCCGTGGTCGGCGTACGGCAGGTCGGGCAGGCCGGCGACGACGACCTCGTCGCCGAGCAGCTCGGACGCGAGGTCGGCCATCTCCGGGTCGGGCTCCACCCCTATCGCCTCGAGGCCAGCCTCGCGCGCGGCGGCCACGAGCGCCCCCGTGCCGCATCCGACGTCGAGCAGCCGACCGCCGGCGGGTAGCCCGGCGATCAACGGCGGGACGGCCCCCGCACACAGTCCGGCGAAGCTCTGGGCATAGGCCTTCGCCACCCCGGACCACAACTTTTCGGCCATTGCTCGCAGGCTACCGACCCCCGTTCGCTACTCGTCAGTTGGTGGGTTGGTGTTGGCGGCACAGCCCGCGCCCGCCTCACCGCAGCCGGATCGAGCCGTCCGCGTCGACGATCGTGCGGGGCGGGCCGCAGACGACGTCCGAGGTGCAGACCACGAGGGCGCGCCGCCCGGACTCGGACCGGCGCACGGCGTCCTGGGGACCCCCTCGGCGCGAGGAGTCGAGCAGGTGCACCCATCCGCCGCCGGGCAGCGGAACGCTCTGGACGAGGACGTCGTAGAGGCCGAGCTCCCGGTAGGGCGGAGGACGCATCGGAGCCGTCAAGGCAAATGGTGGGTCGTCCAGCTCGTGGACCTCACCGTCCGCGTCGATCGACACCACCTCCCCCGTGCCGAGCCGTGCCACCGCCCCCGGACCCGAGGCCACGAACTCGTCGACCGAGCGCAGCTCGACGACCACCTCCTCGAGGTGCAGCTCACCCGCGGCGTACCAGATCACCGGCAGCGGGTTGGCCTCCTCCCGCACCGCGGGGGTCGGGGGTTGGGCGGCCCACCACGTCCAGCCGACCGCGAGGACCACAGCGACCGCCAGCCACGCGACTCCCCGCCGCAGACCGCGCTGTCGGCGCCGTGAACGGAGCTCCTCCGCCGTGTCCAGCCACTCCTCGGGGGTGTCGCGCGGATCGAACCGGCGTACGCCGTGGGGGGCCGCCTCGCCCGGCCGGGCGGGCAGCCCGGTGCGCTCGCGCAGCTCGGCCCACAGGCTGACGTCGACCTGCTCGTCGCGCACCCGCCGCGACCAGGAGCGACGGCTCGCGAGCAGCGTCTCGGCCACCGCGAGCCGGGCGGCGTCAGGCGCGACGTCCTCGTCCTCCAGGGCACCGACCAGGTCGGCCCAGCGGGCGTCGAGATAGCGCGCGAAGTCGGCATCCGTCGCCATCGCTACCTCCCGCCATCCGTCATGCCTGGTGCTTCGGAGCCAGCGGGACCCGCGGATGGGCGGGTCAGGCGCTGAGCGACATCGGGCCGTAGACCTGTCGATCGTGCTCGAAGAGCGTCACCGCCGACACTCCGTGCTCGGCGAGCTCGGCCCAGATCTCCCCGACCCACGACTCGGCGTCACCCTGGGTGGCGAACCTCTGGTCGGCGTAGACGGCGATGTCCACCGACTCACCAGCAGCGTCCTCGAGGCGCCACCACCACGGCCGCTCGGCCGTCGACGGCGGGCGGAAGGTCGGCGGCTGTCCGGGCAGCACGTCAGGACTCCTTCACAGACGGGTCGACGAACGGCGGCTTGACGAGCTGGAAGATCTCGCGGCGGCCGCGGACGTCGACGCCCACCTGCGCATCCTCGGCGACCATCACCGGGATCAGCGCCAGGCCGATGCCCTTCTTGAGCGTCGGCGAGAACGTTCCGGAGGTGATGTCGGCGAGAGGTACGTCCTGGGTCAGGGTGACGCCCATGCCGGGTCGCGGGATCCCACGACCGACGGCCACCAGGCCGCGCAGGCGTCGCTTCGGGCCCTCCTCCTTGACCCTGATGACCGCGTCGCGTCCGAAGAAGGCGTCCTTCTTCCAGCCGACGGCCCACGACAGCCCGGCCTCGACGGGGTTGGTGTCGAGGCTGATGTCCTGGCCGTGGAGGGGGTAGCCCATCTCGGTGCGCAACGTGTCGCGTGCCCCCAGGCCGCAGGCGGCGATGCCGTAGTCGGCACCGGCGACCATCAGCTCGTCCCAGAGCCGACCGGCGGCGGAGTTGGCGACGACGAGCTCGTAGCCCCGCTCGCCGGTGTAGCCGGTGCGACAGACGACGACACCGAGGCCGTCATCGCCGAACTCGGCCTCCAGGAAGGACATGTACTCGTGACCGGTCGGCAGGCCGACCTTCTCGAGCACCTCGTCCGAGTGGGTGCCCTGGACGGCCAGCACGGCGTACTCATCGTGGTGGTTGACGACCTTGATCCCCTCGGGCGCGGCCGCCTGGAGGCGCCTGACGACCTCGGCGGTGTTGGCCGCGTTGGGGATCAGGAGCACGTGCTCGTCGTCGTGCCAGTAGGCGATCAGGTCGTCGACGATGCCGCCCGACTCGTCGAGGCAGAGGGTGTACTGCGCCTTGCCGGGGTGGATCTTGGCCAGGTCGTTGGACAGCGTCGCGTTGACGAAGTCGGCCGCCCCCGGACCCGACACCATCGCCTTGCCGAGGTGGCTCACGTCGAAGATGCCGACGGACTCACGAACTGCGGTGTGCTCCTTGACCACGCCGCTGGAATATTCGAGCGGCATCGACCACCCGCCGAACTCGGCGAACTTCGCACCGAGGGCCTCGTGGCGGTCATGGAGGGGCGACTGCTTGAGCGTTGCGGCCATGCCGCGAAACCTACCCCAGCCTCTGTCTCGGTACCCCTCGCCTAACATGCGCGGATGACCTCGTACTCACTGCGCAGCGCCAGCCCCGCCAAGACCCGTGTCGACGCAGTGGTGGTGGGAGTCGTCGCCGGCGCCCAGGGACCCCGGCTGTGCGACGCGGCCGAGGAGGTCAGCCGGGCCTACGGCCGCAGGCTGCGGCCCTTCCTCTCCACGATGGGTGTCACCGGCAAGGCGGGCGAGGCGGTCAGGACGCCGACCCGCGACGAGGTCAACGCGTCGCTGCTGGTGTTCGTCGGCCTGGGCGAGGACCCGACCGACCCCATCGCCGTACGACGTGCCGCCGGGGTCGCGGCCCGCAGCGTCCCCAACGCTGCCTCGGTCGCTCTGGCCCTGCCGAGCGAGTCGCCTGAGCTCATCGAGGCCGTCGTCGAGGGCCACCGGCTCGGCGGCTACACCTTCACTGCCTACAAGTCGAAGCAGAGCGAGACCACCGAGCCCACGGACGTCGTGGTGCTCAGCGCCATCGCCCGCCGCGCCGAGGCCGTCGCTGCCCTCGAGCGCGCGGAGGTGCTGGCCGACGCGGTCGTGCTGTGCCGCGACTGGGTCAACACGCCGCCCCGGGACTGCACTCCCCCGCTTTTCGCCGACCTGGTGACCGCGGCCCACAAGGAGGTCACCAAGGGACGCGGCGCACCCAGGGTGACCCTCGAGGTCTTCGACCACGAGCAGCTCGCGGAGATGGGCTGCGGCGGGATCCTCAGCGTCGGCAACTCCTCCGAGTCGCCGTCCCGCCTCGCCAAGCTGACGTGGGCGCCCAAGGACGCGGTCACCCACCTCGCGCTGGTCGGCAAGGGCGTCACCTTCGACTCCGGCGGCCTCACCATCAAGCCCTCGTCGAGCATGACCAACATGAAGGGCGACATGGCCGGTGCGGCCAGCGTCGTCGCCGCCACCCTGGCCATCGCCCGCCTGGGCCTGCCGATCCGGGTGACGGCGTTCGCCCCCATGGCCGAGAACATGGTGTCGGCCACCTCGACGCGTCCCGGCGACGTCATCACAATGCACAACGGGTCGACCGTCGAGATCGCCAACACCGACGCCGAGGGGAGGATGCTGCTCGGTGACGCGCTCTCCCTCGCCGTCGAGGACGAGCCCGACATCGTGATCGACATCGCGACGCTGACCGGCCACATGCAGCTCGCGCTGGGCGACAAGGTCGGCGCCGTGATGGGCACCGACGACCAGGTGCCCGCCGTCCTCGCGGCCGGTGTCGCCGCCGGCGAGCAGCACTGGCGGATGCCGATCCCCGAGGAGATGTCCGAGCGGATCACCAGCTCCAAGGTCGCCGATCTCCTCCAGCACGACTGGGTGCGCTGGGGTGGTGGCCTCTACGCCTCGGCATTCCTGCGCACGTTCACCGGGGGCCTGCCGTGGGCGCACCTCGACATCGCCGGCAAGGAGATCAACACCGGAGCTCCCTACGGCCACGTCCCCTCGGGCGCGACCGGCTTCGGCGTCACCACGCTGGTCGAGCTCGCCCGGGCGCTCGCGGAGGACCGGGCACGACAGGGCTAGATGCCTTCGGCCTTCTTGCGGGCGTTGTAGTCGCGCATCCGCTGGGGCACGCCCACGACCGCGGCGTCGTACGACGGCACCCGGTGCTGGTTGGCGAACTCGTGCGCCCACTTCACGCTCGGCACGCGCCGCCGGGTCCACTCACCGTCGTGGGCGACCAGGAGGATCGTCACGTCGCTGACGGCCGTACGCGGCTCGACGAAGCCCTCGACCCCCTGGCGGGTGGTGACGAACTTCTCGAGGTGCCGCACGTCCTCGCCGTCTGATGCGCGCACGCGGGTGGAGCCGGTGCGCGTGGCATCACGCGCCGGTCGACTGGTGCGCCCCTTGCGCCGGAAACGATCGAACAGACCCATGGCACACATTGTGCCGGGGTGCCCCTCAGCGTGCCCACCGATCGGGCTTCAGGGATCGGCACTGACCCGGTGTGGACAGCCTCACAAAGAGTGCAAGGATGGGCGGGACCCAAGAATGGGGCAAGCGATCGAGTGTGTGGAGGGACTATCAGTGACGGACGGTGAGTTCGACGTCCTCGTCCTCGGGGCTGGTTCGGGCGGTTACGCCTGCGCCCTGCGGGCGGCTCAGCTGGGCCTGAAGGTCGGGCTGGTCGAGAAGGGCAAGCTGGGCGGCACCTGCCTCCACGTGGGCTGCATCCCGACCAAGGCGCTCCTGCACGCCGCGGAGGTGGCCGACTCGACACGTGAGGCGGGCCAGTTCGGCATCTCGGCCACCCTCGACGGCATCGACATGCCAGGCGTCAACGCCTACAAGGACAAGGTCGTCGACCGGCTCTTCAAGGGCCTCGCCGGCCTCATCAAGTCGCGTGGCATCACGGTCATCGAGGGCACCGGCACCCTGACCGGGCCCCGCGAGGTCACCGTCGACGGCACCCCCTACTCCGGCTCGCACGTCGTGCTCGCCTCCGGCTCCTACAGCCGTACGCTGCCCGGCCTGGAGGTCGACGGCACCAAGGTCATCACCTCCGAGCAGGCGCTGCGTCTCGACCGCGTGCCCGCGTCGGCCATCGTGCTCGGCGGCGGCGTCATCGGCTGCGAGTTCGCCAGCGTCTGGAAGTCCTTCGGCGCCGACGTCACCATCATCGAGGCCCTGCCGCGCCTCGTCGCCGCCGAGGACGAGGCCTCGTCCAAGGCGCTCGAGCGTGCCTTCCGCAAGCGCAAGATCACCTTCCTCACCGGCACTCCCTTCCAGAGCGTCAAGGCCACCGACACCGGTGTCGCCGTGACCGTCGAGGGCGGCGACGTGATCGAGGCCGAGATCCTGCTCGTCGCTGTCGGCCGCGGCCCCTCCACCGACGGACTGGGCTATGCCGAGCAGGGCATCGAGATGGACCGCGGGTTCGTGCTCGCCGACGAGCGCTGCCGCACCAACGTCGAGGGCGTCTACGCCGTCGGCGACATCGTGCCCGGCCTGCAGCTGGCCCACCGCGGATTCCAGCAGGGCATCTTCGTGGCCGAGGACATCGCGGGCCTCGACCCGCGTCCCGTCGACGAGTCCGGCATCCCGCGGGTGACGTACTCCCACCCCGAGATCGCCTCGGTCGGTCTCGACGAGGCCGCCGCCCGCGAGCTGCACGGCGACGCCGTCACGACGATCACCTACGACCTCGGCGGCAACGGCAAGAGCCAGATCCTGCAGACCCAGGGCTTCGTCAAGCTCGTCGGTCTCACCGACGGTCCGGTGCTCGGGGTGCACATGGTGGGCGACCGGGTCGGCGAGCTGATCGGCGAGGCCCAGCTCATCTACAACTGGGAGGCGCACGCCGACGACGTCGCGCCGCTCGTGCACGCCCACCCCACCCAGAACGAAGCGCTCGGCGAGGCCCACATGGCCCTGGCCGGCAAGCCCCTTCACGCACATTCCTGACCAGCCCGAGATTCCCCACAACCACACGCGAGCGAAGGACACCCATGGCCTCCGAAGTCACCCTCCCCGCACTCGGCGAGTCCGTCACCGAGGGCACCGTCACCCGCTGGCTCAAGCAGATCGGTGACACGGTCGCCGTCGACGAGCCGTTGCTGGAGGTCTCCACCGACAAGGTCGACACCGAGATCCCCTCCCCCGTCGCAGGCACCCTTCTGGAGATCAAGGCCAACGAGGACGACACCGTCGAGGTCGGTGCGGTCCTCGGTGTGATCGGCGAGGAGGGAGAGTCCGCCGGTGACGCGTCCGAGTCCGCCGAGCCCGAGGCCCAGCCCGCAGACGACGCGGAGTCGGAGAAGAAGGCCGAGCAGGAGGAGCAGGTGGCCGAGGACACCGGCGAGCTCCCGGAGGGCGACTCCACGCCCGAGTCCGAGAAGGACGACGCCCCTGCCCAGGAGGAGCCTGCTGCTGAGCAGGCTGCGAGCGAGTCCTCCGGTGAGGCCGGAGGTGGATCCGAAGGTGGATCAGGCGGCGGATCCGGCGGCGGATCCGGCACGCCCGTGACCCTCCCCGCGCTCGGCGAGTCCGTCACCGAGGGCACGGTCACGCGCTGGCTCAAGCAGGTCGGCGACGAGGTCGCGGTCGACGAGCCGCTGCTCGAGGTCTCCACCGACAAGGTCGACACCGAGATCCCCTCGCCTGTCGCGGGCACGCTGCTCGAGATCAAGGCGGAGGAGGACGAGACCGTCGAGGTCGGCGCCGAGCTGGCCATCATCGGCTCCGGCGATGCCGCTCCTGCAGAGGCCGCACCCGAGCCGGAGGCCAAGGAAGAGCCCGAGCCCGAGCCCGAGCCCGAGCCCGAGCCCGAGCCCGAGCCCGAGCCCGAGCCGGAGCCGGAGCCGGAGCCCGAGCCGGAGCCCGAGCCGGAGCCGGAGCCTGAGCCCGAGCCCGAGCCCGCCGCCAAGGATGAGCCGAAGGAGCAGCCCGCAGCCTCGGCAGCCCCCGCCGCGAGCGAGGGTGGCCGCGACCAGACGACGTACGTCACTCCGCTGGTGCGCAAGATGGCCGACCAGCACGGTGTGGACCTCGGTGCCCTGCAGGGCACCGGTGTCGGTGGCCGGATCCGCAAGCAGGACGTCCTCGACGCCGCAGCCGCTGCCAAGGAGGCCGCAGCCCCGGCCGCGGCCGCGCCTGCAGCAGCCGCTCCGGCCGCCAAGGCTCCGGCAGCCAGCGCGTCCTCCACCCCGTCGGCGCTGCGTGGCACCACCGAGCCGCTCTCGCGACTGCGCAAGGTCATCGCGACGCGCATGGTCGAGTCGCTCACCGAGTCCGCCCAGCTGACGCAGGTGATGGAGGTCGACGTGACCTCGATCGCCCGGCTGCGTGAGGCCGCCAAGGCGGACTTCCTGGCGCGCGAGGGCGTGAAGCTGACCTACCTGCCCTTCTTCGCCAAGGCCGCCATCGACGCGCTCAAGCTGCACCCCAAGCTCAACGCAGCGATCGACGCCGAGAAGAGTGAGGTGACCTACTACGACCGCGAGAACATCGCGTTCGCCGTCGACACCGACAAGGGCCTGCTGACGCCGGTCGTCAAGGAGGCGGGCGACCTCTCGATCGCCGGCCTGGCGAAGAAGATCGCCGACATCGCCGAGCGCACCCGCACCAACAAGGTCACTCCGGACGAGCTGTCCGGCGGCACCTTCACCATCACCAACCTCGGCAGCTTCGGGGCCCTCTTCGACACCCCGATCATCAACAAGCCGCAGGTGGCGATCCTCGGTCCGGGTGCCGTGATCAAGCGTCCTGTCGTGATCGACGACGCCAACCTGGGCGAGACGATCGCGGTGCGTCACATGGTCTACCTGTCGCTGACCTACGACCACCGCCTCGTCGACGGGGCCGACGCGGGTCGGTTCCTGCAAGAGGTCAAGAAGCGCCTCGAGGCGGGCCAGTTCGAGATCTGAACCCGGCTCCACCGACGCCCCGTCCGCCGTGTGCGGGCGGGGCGTCTGGGCGTCCCCGCCCGCCACGGCCTGCCCGGTAGTCCGCATCAGTTGACTCCTTCGCGAGCGTCCGCGAGGAGCTACTTGATGCGGACTACCCCGGGGCGCCCGCGCGCGGCGAAAACGGGAGGCGGCCTGTCAGTCCCACCACCTAGCCTGAAGAAACCGTGACCATCACCGACACCTCCCGTCCCACCGACGCCGCAGCGGCGACGCCGGCTCTCCCTGCCGAGCGTCAGCCGGTCGACTGGCGCCGCGTGCGGCGCCCGCTGACGTACCTCTGCTTCTCCATGTCGTTCCTCGGCGCCGTCGCGACCGCGCTCGGCTCGATGGTCGCCGGTCGACTCGCCGACGGCCCCACCGAGACCCTGCTGGTGCTGCTGGGCCTGAGCGTGGTGGGTGGCGCGGTGATCGACACCGTCGCCAAGACCATCTGGGCCACGATCTGCGACCGCGCCGAGGGCCGGTTGCGCTCCGACCTCCTCGACGCCGCGATGGCGCAGCCACTGTCCGAGCTCTCCGAGCAGGCGGTCGGCGAGGTGCTCGACCGGATCGACGACGACACCTGGGAGGTCGGACAGCTGATGCGCTGGGGCGTGTGGCAGGCCGCGCGCACCTTCCTCGCCTCCGGCCCGCTGTGGGTCGTCGCCAGCCTGACCTGGTGGCCGGCGGCGTTCCTCTTCCCGGTGACCGCGGTCGCGACGTTCCTCGTCGTACGACGCCTGCTCCCGCAGGTCGCGCAGAAGAAGGTCATCGAGGAGGCTGCCTGGACCGACCACGCGGCCTCGACCGAGGAGGGCGTGGCCGCCCGCGACGACCTCCGAACGTCCCTCGGCCAGGCCCACGTCCTGCGCCGCAACGCCTACCTGGCCTCGGTGGTGCACCGCACCCTCGACGCCGTCCTGGCCGTCGAGGTCCAGATCACCCGCCGCAGCGGCGGCCTGCTCCACGGCGCCCTGGCAGCGGTCGGCCTGGTGGGCATCGCGCTGGTGCTCGCCGGCGACCTGTCGACCGCCCGCCTGGTCACCCTGTTCCTCGTCACCACGATGTTCGTGGGCGGCGTCGACATGCTCGCCCGGCACCTCCCCGACCTCCAGGAGGGCTTCGGAGCCGTGCTGCGGCTGCGCGGCATGCTCGCCTCCCCCGCCGAGCCGACCGGCGGCCTCCCCGTGCCCGAGGGCCCTCTCGACGTCGAGTTCCGCCACCTCGAGTTCACCTACGGCACAGGCAGCTTCGCCCTCCGCGACGTCGACCTGCTGCTCTCCGCAGGCCACACCTGCGCCCTCGTCGGTCGCACCGGTTCGGGCAAGTCGACCCTGGCCTCGCTGCTTTCCCGGGCCGTCGAGCCGCCCCGGGGGGCGGTGTTCCTCGGCGGCGTCGACGTGCTCGACCTCGATCTCCAGCAGCTCCGGTCCGCCGTCGGCGTCGTCACCCAGCGCACCGAGGTGCTGGCCGGCAGCCTCGCCGACAACATCACCCTGTTCGACAAGGTCTCCCGCGCGAGCGTCGAGGCGGCCGTCGCCGAGCTCGGCCTGTCCGACTGGGTGGCCGGGCTCCCCGAAGGCCTCGACACGGTTCTCGGCCCCGGTGGCACCAGCCTCTCGGCAGGCGAGGAGCAGCTCGTCGCCTTCGCACGACTGCTCGTGCGCGACGTCAGCGTCGTGGTCCTCGACGAGGCTACCGCCCGCATGGACCCGGTGACCGAGGCGCGCGTCGTCCGGGCCGCCGACCGCCTCATCTCCGGGCGCACCGGCATCCTCGTCGCCCACCGGCTGTCCACGACCCAGCGTGCCGAGCAGGTCGCGGTTCTGGAGTCCGGCCGGGTCGTCCAGCAGGGGCCGCGAGCCCGTCTCGCCTCGGAGGACGGGCCGTTCCGTCAGCTGCTCGAGGCAGCCGCGCACGAGGCCGTCGTGGAGGAGCACCACCACGACGACTCCACGATCGGCTCCGTGCGCCGCACCACGACTCCCCCGCTGCCGCCCGAGCTGGCGCCCACGCCGAGCCTGGCCCGGCAGGTGCTCCACGCCGTGAGCATCCAGCCCCAGTGGGGCCTGCTCGGCGCCTCCTTGTTCCTGCTCGCCTCGCTCACCGGCGCCTTCGGCGCAGTGACCGGCTGGGTGTGGGGTCACATCGTCACCGACCTCCAGCGGGGCGAGAACCCCGGCCTGCTGGTCGTGGCGTTGGTGGCGTCCCTGGTCGCGAGCCCCCTGCTCCTCTCCCAGGCCTTCCGCACCTATCCCCACTGGTGGGTCGAGGTGCGGCTGCGGGTGCGCGCCTCGGTGCTGCGCGGCCAGACCGCGCAGCGGCGCCTGGTCCGCACCCCTCCCGGCGAGGTGGTCGCGCGCACCATGGACGCCGACCGGCTGGCGCGCTACACCGACCGCTGGGTCGACTTCGTCAACGGGCTCGTCGTCGCCGCGATGACCGCGATCATCGCCCAGACATGGGTCGCCGGTGCCGTCCTGATGACCGTCATGGTCGTCTCCGCCCTGGCCTCGACGTTGGGCCGTCGTGTGGCGGGACGCTCGGCTGCGGCGGCGTCCACCGCGCGCGCCCGGTTCGGCCAGTCGTTGGTCTCGGCACTGGAGTCGGTCCGCACGGTCAAGCTCGCCGCGGCGACACCCCAGGTGCACGCGCACCTGCGCGACGTCGACAGTGGTCGCGTCGACGCAGCGGTGCGTGAGCACCGCGTCCAGGCCCTGCTCGACGGCGTGCCCGTCGTCATGGTCCAGTTCGGCGTCGTCGCCGCCTGGGGCGGACTGCTCACCGGCCACTGGGGTCTGGCGACCGCGTTGCTGGTGGCCAACGCCGTCAGCGGCTTCGACTGGTTCGGCCGGGTGGCGGGCTCCGTGGTCACGGAGGCTCCCGGTGTGCGCGCCTGGATGAACGCCACGAGCAGGCTCGCCGGTGGCGGCGACCTGATGGACCTCCCACCCGGGGTCGACCTCGTCCGCGGCACGGGTCCCGACCCGGCCACGCCGGAGCGCGACCCCCTGCGCACCCTCACCGTCCGCGACCTCTCCGCCGTGCACGACGACGGCACGCTCGGCGTCCAGCACGTCGACCTGGTGGTCCACGCCGGCGAGCTGGTCCTGCTCCTGGGGCAGGTGGGATCGGGCAAGTCCAGCCTGCTCGGGGCCCTGGCCGGGCTGGTGAGCAGCACCGGCGACATCCTCTGGAACGACGAGGTCGTCACCGACCCGCAGACCAGCCTGCGTCCGGCCCGGGTCGCGCACGTCGCGCAGGTGCCCCGGGTCCTCTCGGGCAGCTTCACCGGCAACGTCGCCCTCGACCATCCGCACCGCTCGGTCGTGCCGGCGCTCGAGGCGGCGCGGATGGGTCGCGACGTCTCGGAGGCCGGCGGCCCGGACGGCCTGGTCGGGCACCGTGGCGTACGCCTCTCGGGTGGGCAGGTGCAGCGGCTCGCCCTGGCGCGGGCGCTGGCGACCGAGGCCGACGTGCTGCTGGCCGACGACGTCTCCTCCGCCCTCGACGCCACCACCGAGGTCGAGCTGTGGCAGTCGCTGCGTGCGCGAGGCGCCGCCGTCATCGGTGCCACCAGCAAGGCTGCTGCCCTGGCCCAGGCCGACCGGGTCGTGGTGCTGGACTCCGGGCGCGTGGTCGACCACGGCCCGTGGCGTGAGCTGTCGTCCCGCTGGGCCCACCTGGCCGGCTGACGTCCCGACCACGGGCGCCGACGGCTTTGGGGCCCAATGGTTGGGTGGACACATGCGTGTCGTCATTGCCGGAGCCACGGGCTTCCTCGGGACCCATCTGACCGCGCACCTGCGCCTGCACGGTCACGAGGTCACCGCCCTGGTCCGACGGGAGCCTTCCTCGTCACGGGAGTCGCGGTGGGACCCGAGCACCGGTCAGGTGGACGCCGACCTCGTCGGACGCGCCGACGCCGTGGTCAACCTGGCCGGCGCGAGCATCGCCGGGAACCCGCACTCGACGAAGTGGGCCGCCACGGTCCTCGAGAGCCGCGTCTCGACCACCGGCCTGCTGTCCAGGACCATCGCGGCCGCCGAGCGGCCGCCGGCGTTCCTCGCCGGCAACGGCATCAGCTGGTACGGCGACCACGGCAGCGCCCCTGTCACCGAGGACTCCGACAGCCTCGGCGGCGCCTTCCTCACCCGGGTCTCCCGGGACTGGGAGGCGGCCACCGACGAGGCCCGCGACGCCGGGGCTCGCGTCTGCCTGCTCCGCACGGCGCCGGTGATGGACCGGACGTCTCCGCCGCTCAAGCAGCTGCGGCTGCTCTTCCGGCTCGGCGGTGGCGCGCGCCTCGGCTCGGGCGAGCAGTACATGCCGATGATCTCGCTGCGCGACTGGATCGGCGCGGTGAGCTACCTTGCCGAGTCGCGCGACGTCTCCGGCGCCTTCAACCTGTGCTGCCCCCAGTCCCCGACGAATGCCGAGTTCACCCAGGCCCTCGCCGGTGCGGTGCACCGCAAGGCGTTCCTCGCGGTGCCGTCCGCCATCCTCAGGCCGGCCGCGGGTGACCTCGCGCCCGAGCTGCTGGGCTCGATCAACGCCCGTCCGGCCGCGCTGGAGCGGGCCGGCTACGACTTCGAGGACGAGGACGTACGCGAGGTGCTGGCCGCCGCGCTGGCCTGATCGCGGGCCTCCGCCACGAACCATTCCCTGCCCTCGCGCACCAGCACGATCCGGCGGCTCGACGCGCGGTCGGCCGGCAGCGCGATCGGTAAAGCACCGCCGACCGCCTCCCCTCCGACCACCCGGTCGGTCACCACCAGCACCAGACGCGCCGCCGAGCGTTCGACGACCTCGAGGGCGAGCACCTGGGTCGTCAGCCCTTCCACCCTGAGGCCGCGGTCGCGGTAGTCACGCAGCAGGCGCACGTCCGCCCTGCCGGTGCGCGAGCCGGCGACGTAGAGGCTCGCCAGGGCCTCGGCGTCGCTCTCGGCCCACGCCGCCGCGCGGCGCTCGTCCCACGCCGTCAGGATCCCCGCCGGTCCGGGTGGGGGCGCCGGCACCGGCGGTCGCGGCGTTTCCGCCGGGTCACCGCTGGCTCCCGGTCGTGCCAGGGTGACGACCAGGGTCGCCACCACGCAGGCACACGCCAGCGCGGTGAGGACGGGGAGCAGGCGACGAGGGTCCACCTCGCCACCCTCCCTGATTTCCGAGCGTCGCGTCCGGGCTCATCCACAGGCACGGAGGCAGCGCCCTGGGCGTAGGGTCGAGCCATGCCGCTGGAGCACGCACTGGACTACGAGATCGCCGGCCTCGGTGACGACGCCGTCGACTACCTCGCCGCCTGGGACGTCCAGCGCCGCGTGCACGGGGAGGTGGTGTCGGGCTCCCGCCCCGACACCGTCCTGCTCCTCGAGCACCCGCCCGTCTTCACCGCCGGCAAGCGCACCGACCCGCACGAGCGACCGCTCGATCCCGGCGGCGCCGCCGTCATCGACGTGGACCGCGGCGGCAAGATCACCTTCCACGGCCCCGGCCAGCTGGTGGGATATCCGATCGTCACGCTGCCCGACCACGTGAAGGTGGTCGACTACGTCCGCCGCGTCGAGGAGGCGCTGATCGCGGTCTGTGCCGACTTCGGTGTCGCGACCGCCCGCGTCCCGGGTCGCAGCGGCGTCTGGCTGCGGGCGGACGAGCGTGGTCCCGAGCGCAAGATCGGTGCCATCGGCATCCGGGTGAGCCGCGGCGTGACGATGCACGGCTTCGCCCTCAACTGCGACGTCGACCTGGGCTGGTACGACCGGTTCGTGCCGTGCGGGATCGCCGACGCAGGCGTGACGTCGCTGTCCGAGGAGCTGGGCCGCGACGTCCCTGTCGGCGACGTGCTGCCCAGCGTCCGCCGGCACCTGTCGGCGTACCTGGCCTGGCAGCCCTACGACCCGACCCCGGACTACGAGGCGCGTCCCGAACCCGGTCGCACCCCACGCATCGAGCTCGTCCGGCCGTGAGTTGGGAGTGCCTGCCCACCGTCGTAGAGTGAGGCGCGTGACTGCCGCCGCCACTCCCGAAGGACGCAAGCTTCTCCGACTGGAGATCCGCAACGCGGAGACCCCCATCGAGCGCAAGCCGGAGTGGATCAAGACCAAGGCCAAGATGGGTCCCGAGTACACCGCGCTGCAGAACCTGGTGAAGTCCGAGGGCCTGCACACGGTCTGCCAGTCGGCCGGCTGCCCCAACATCTTCGAGTGCTGGGAGGACAAGGAAGCCACCTTCCTCATCGGCGGCGACCAGTGCACGCGACGGTGCGACTTCTGCCAGATCGACACCGGCAAGCCGCAGCCCCTGGACCGCGACGAGCCGCGCCGGGTCGCTGAGTCGGTGCAGAAGATGCAGCTCAAGTACGCCACCATCACGGGCGTCGCCCGCGACGACCTGCCCGACGGCGGCGCCTGGCTCTACGCCGAGACGGTGCGCGTGATCCACGAGATGAACCCCGGCACCGGCGTCGAGAACCTGATCCCCGACTTCAACGGCAAGCCCGACCTGCTGACCGAGGTCTTCGAGTCCCGCCCCGAGGTGCTGGCCCACAACGTGGAGACGGTGCCGCGGATCTTCAAGCGGATCCGCCCGGCCTTCCGCTACGACCGCTCGCTCGACGTCATCACGCAGGCGCGCGACTTCGGACTGGTCACCAAGTCCAACCTGATCCTCGGCATGGGTGAGACCCGCGAGGAGGTCAGCCAGGCGCTGCGCGACCTCCACGACGCCGGCTGCGAGCTGATCACCATCACGCAGTACCTCCGTCCGTCCCCTCGCCACCACCCCGTCGAGCGCTGGGTCAAGCCCGAGGAGTTCGTCGAGCTCAAGGACGAGGCCGACGAGATCGGCTTCGCCGGCGCCCTCTCGGGACCGCTGGTCCGCTCGTCCTACCGCGCCGGACGGCTGTACGGTCAGGCCATGGACGCGCGCGCCGCCGCGGCCGTCTGACCGCACCACCTGCTCCTCCCGACCCCACTGCACCCCTAGCTGGACAAGGCCACCTCATGTCGACCCCTGCGACCCCCGCCACTGCCCCCTCCTCGCGCCGGGCGCAGATCATGCAGACCTACCGGATGGCCAAGCGCAG